>NZ_FNCX01000001.1:0-1134065 GCF_900099665.1 Pseudomonas sp. BS3767
GCTGATCTGCGCTTCCTCAAGGATGCACTGCTCGAAGTAAACTTCGAGCTCGCCCAGGTACTGATGGGTGAGCGCCGCATTGTCGCGCACCGATGTCGGCAATTTCTCTGGTTCACTTTCAGCGCCGCACAGTGCGGTGACCGTCTGGGCGATCTGGATCCTGTGTTCGTGCTCGGCTTGCCAGTTGCGGTAAGCGGCCTGATCGGCGGCCAGTTGCATGCCCAGATCATTGAAAATGGCCAGCGGGTCATCAAGGGCGATGAGCAGTGAGCTGTGCTGGTCTTCAACGCTGCCCTGCCAGAAAACGTCAGCGCCGATTGGCGAAAACAACGGCTGGGTTTCTTCGCTGGAGGCCTTGGATATAGGAATCGCCGAGTCTGCAAAGCGGCCATCGTCAACCACATGCTCCTTATCGATGTCCGCCACCGCCTCGGCGATACGGTTCAATGGCAAGGTATCCGGCTCGGCCATGGTCATGCAGTAGCGTTTCAGATCCAGCGCTTTCATCCATGCAGAGCGGCTTGCCGGATTCGAACGCAGGTGTTCGCATGTTCGCCACGTCCATTGCAGCGGAGAAAAGGCGATGCGCAGCAGGTTGTTTCGCGGATAGAGCAGGAAGGGTTTGCCATCGTCGGCACCGCTTCGCCGGTCACTGCCAAGCTGCGCATCGGTCCAGACAATACGGCTCAGGTTGCCAGTGGCGGCTGACACCACGTACTCATGCAACGTTTCGGCAGTCTCGTCATAGACATACACGTAGCCGTCATACAGCTGGCGAAGGGTATAGCTGCGTGTTTTCAGTTTCGGCATCGCTGCCCAGCGGCTGCCCTTGAGTAGCGGTTTCAGCTTCTGGGGCGCGGTATCGTAGCGGGAGCGATCCAGCGCATAGCGCACTGGCACGATGGCGACGTCAGGTCCCCGGAAGGGACACAGGCTGGTGGCCGTGGCGGGAGTTTTGGCGAACGTTGCAGCACGTCGTTGAGTATGGGTGCCGGATTTGTCGGTCATGCGTTGCATCCCTGTCTATACGAACTTTCTGACGGTATTCATCGAGTACGGTTACGCGGAGCTCCGGGGGCAAGCGCTGTTGCTCGGTGTATTGAGCACACCAGGATTGGTAGTGGCCCTGTGGCGAGCTCGTAAAGCCAAGACCCCAGTCGTGGCAGATGTCGGCCCATGTCGCCAGTGCGTACTCGCTGACCAGCCCCCATTCAATTGCGCTGTCCACAGCACGCTTCAGCCATATTTCGATTTGATCGTCGCTCTGGTCCAGAAAGGCCAGCGAATCCTGCTTTTTGACCCATTCATAAAGGCGCTCCTCGAAGAGCCATCGATAGCAGCTTTCGAAGGCTTGCAACTGACGTTCGCTTACCAGAGAAAAAGGCGCCCGAGAGACTTTTTGCGCACGTTCGTTAACAAATGTCGTGATCGCTGGATCGAGGTTTTGTTGCCAGCTGCGCAGGGGGGACTGAACCCAGAGTTGATCGATGGGGCCTAGCGTCGAGTTCAAATGTTCAGGGTCATAGCTCGATAGCCAGTAGTGCATCACCAGCGGATCTGCGAAGCGCAGCAGGCTTGAATGACCGAGATAATCAAAGGGATTCAGGAAACGCTGCAAATGTTCAGAGACGATTTTCAAGGGCGCATTGCTGAAAAAAATGCAGGCGTCGATACGCTGTTCAGGATGTCGACGCCACTGCGCAATGAGTTCGGAGGGATGAGCCGTGCGCACAAGTACCGGGCCTAAATCCATGATCTCCGCCCACCGTGTACCGAGATAAAGCGGAGCGATCTCGATAGGCTCGTCGCACTGGTATAGCTGCTTTACGGCGTCAGGTCTCAGCAATCCGTCAATCAACAGATAATTGGCTTGATTCATTTTTTCGTTTCTTCGGTTGCTTGCGAGCATTGGCTACAAAGTGGGCTGCGTATCATTGCCTGTCGCTGTGCGGAGATCAGCATGTCACCTGATTCGCCAGCTTCTGGTCGCTCTGCATCACCTGGAAGTAGAGGGGTGGCTCCAGAGCCGTTTCCGGGGCTGCCCCCCGAATTGAGCTTTATCTGAGGCCCGGTCGCGGTCACACCACTGGCATCGATCTTGATAAAGGAGCCGCCTGCATTGAGCGTGATTTCCAGCCCCGCTTCGATGATCAATTTGTTACCGGCTTTGAGATGGATTTCCTGTCCGGCGTGGGCCAGTAATCCATCACCCACTCTGATGTGCCGGGTTCCGCCAACCGTGACGTGATCGCTCGCTTTTACCTCGGTCAGCCGGTCGCCATCCACAGTCTGATGTTCCTCGGCCTTGAGCTCGCTGTAGCTGTTGCCTTCGATCCGCTCATGCCGATGATGACCGACCCGGATTTTCTGCTCATGCTCAATGTTCTGCTCCCAGTCGCGCTGGGCATGAATGTAGATCTGCTCCTGGCCTGCACGGTCTTCAATACGCAGTTCGTTGGAACCATTGCCTCCGGGGCTGCTCAGGGTCTTGAATACACTGCGCGTCTGATGTGCTGGCAGGTCGTAGGGCGGGACGTGCTCTGCGTGGTACAGGCAGCCGCTGACCAATGGACGGTCAGGGTCGCCGTCAAGGAACGTCACCAGTACTTCCATACCGATCCGCGGGATAACCATGCTGCCGTAGTGATGACCGGCCCAACCGGACGAAACCCGTATCCAGCAGCTGCTGTGATCATTGGCCTGACCCTCCCGATCCCAATGAAACTGCACTTTGACCCGACCGTGCCGGTCGCAGTGTATTTCCTGATCTTTAGGGCCGGTGACCACAGCGGTCTGGCTGCCGAATATTCTTGGCTTGGGATGATGCCGGGGAGGGCGATACGAGGCTTGCCACGGTGTAGCGAGAAAGGTATTGCGATATCCCTGATGAAAGTCCCCCTTGTTCTGTAATGCATGGGCAGACTCCTCAAGCCCCTGCGGCTGGCGGCCCTCATGACGGACTTCGGTCAACAGCCAGAGGTCGTTCCATTCCTCGTTGGGGTGCTCGCGCAAAGGTAGAAAATGGCCGCTGACCAAGGTGGGTTGATCACTTTGGCCATCGCCCAGTCGGTAATCCTGGCGATGGCGCTCAAGTGCGCGGCTCGCCAGATGCGCTCCTCGATCCCGATGAGTGAAGCCGCCCGGGTATTCGTAGTGCTCCAGCTCCGGCCGGGCGTCGTCATATGCCGTGCCTTCCATTTTCAGAAGTGGTTTTTCAAAGTGATAATCGCGATGAGTAACGCTGTTTGTGCGTATTTCCAGGCGCAACCTGAAGCGCTTGATGACCGACTTAACCGGTACCAGGCCACTGTCCGGCTTATAGATAACCGGGTTTAGTTTCGGAAATACGGTCTGGTCATCACCAAATACCAGTTGATGCGCTGTGTGGCTGTGTTTGAAGTGATAGTGCAGGCCTTCCTCTTCACAAAGCCGCTGGATGAAGTGCAGGTCGGACTCGCCATACTGCACGCAGTATTCGCGCTCCGGGTAAGTCGTACCGAGCTGGAAGCTGTAGGCATCGCCCATCAGGTGATGTTCTTTCAATACCTGCTCAATAATCTCCTTTACAGTTCGATTCTGAAAAATACGCTGATTGGTACGATGCTTGAGCCTTGCCAGATTCGGTCGCAAGGTGACTGAGTAGTGCGTAAGACGCCTGCCGGAATCGCCTTGGGAAACCTGATCGATCACTCCATGAATGCCGTTGCCCCTTGATGTGTACTGCAGAAATGCGGGGCAATTCAGCAGGCTTTCGAGATTCAGCGATGCGCGCTCGCTGACCAGCTCAAGCTTGAAACAGAAGGGCTGATTGATAGCTTCATGGCCGGTAAATGAAAGGATTTGAAAATCATGCTCAGGGCCGTCGATGATCAGGCTGAAATAAGGTCGATCAGTGGGGTTAAGCGTCATATGGACCACCGTGCCTAGCCGGTTTATGAAAACCCCGACGATCCTGTCGAACCGCCGGGGCCGCGTAGTTATGCCGACTTAGGACTTCTCCAGTCATCAGACCCGGTAGTAGTGGCCTTTACGTGGTCCCAGGTTATTTTGCGATAGCTGAATTGAACGTCCTCCAGGTGTCCAAAGTGCGAGTTCTTCGGATCCTGGCAGTTGTGCATGTAGGACCTGATGTTGACGATGACCGCATCCTCCAGGGTGGTGGTGTAATAGTGTTCCTGCTTGCCATCGATAGACGTCCGGTACCACTTGATTTCGACTTTGCTTAGTGTTGAGCCTGAGCAAAGAGCCTCCAGAAGCAATGGCGAGGTCTTGTCGAAAATTTTCGTGACACACGCAGGACCATGAATGCGTTGGCCAGTAGGCTGCCCTGACTGAGGATCACAGGGTGTAATAATGTTATGGCTGAATGCCTGGATTATTGCTTCATCTTCATGGCCTTCCTGATAGACGTTGCCGACAGAGTCTGTTGTGAAAGCTCCTGCTGTCAGTATTTTCTGATTGGCGTCTATGACAGTCATATAGGCGGGTGTAGGCATTAACGTCCTTCCTTACAGTCGGTGGCGCCTCACAAGCAAATCGGCTTGGAGGTCGAAGCATCGCTATAACAAGTTACGTGCCAGGTATCTCTTAAGTCAGTATTGTCAGCTGGTTTGGCCGTTTGAACGGATATGAGGGTGCTGCTCGTTGTGAGTTTTTTCGAGTAATTTGTGCAAGTTTTTGCGCGCTATTTTCATTTTTTTGCGCAGCTTTCCAGGACTCTATCCAAAAATATCCATATTTTATATTTGGCCTTGTTGTATGGGAGGTCATGGGTTTTTTCAGTGCTGTTGGCAAGATGGCTGGCCGTTTAGTGGCCTCTCGTGGTTAAGTTTTAAGCAAAATACATCTGTGGATTCTGATGGGCACGCAACAGCGTATTTGGTCAATAGGTAGTTAGGTTGTTAAATATTTTGGTACATAAATTATATGCTTTCCTACATATTTTCTTCGTTTGTTTGTAAGAATTTTCCGAAAGTTTAATGTTTTCCAAGTGTCGCCTTGCTTGCTGGTTTTCATGGCGATAAGGTCTGTCTGGCTTTATGAGTGGTTGGAAAAATCGTCAACAATGAAATGCGCGCCGTGTGGGAATATGGGCAGTGGCCAATAAAGACAAACTCTCTATTCGATATCTGGATCTGGGCCGGCATCCTGTCGCAACGGGTGATTATGCAGGCGAAGACATCCGTTTTTCTACGGCGTTTGAAGCCTTGGAGCGTGAGTTGGGCGGTGCACAGGCCATTTTCGGGGAAGTGAATGTAGACTGGCTGCGGATCAGAGAGGGCTGCGAACATATTCTTTCAAACCAGTCTAAAGACTTGCGCGTCGCCAGCTGGCTGGCGTGGGCGCTATATGAATGCGAGTCTGTTAGCGGATTATCTGCGGGGCTGGGATTGATTCATTGTTTGTGCAAAGAGCATTGGCTGCTATTTCATCCCCAAAAATTACGAACACGTTCAGCGGCCATGCAATGGCTCTTGCTAAAACTCGACAATGCGCTGGGAGAAGATATTTCCATTACTCACCAGCTTCTTGAATTCCAGCAACTGCTCAGACAGCTTGATGGCCTGGATGAGATATTTAATCTGTATCTGGGAAGTGATGCCCCGTTGCTGCTGCCATTGAGAAGACGGCTCGCCCGTATGATTCAGCGCGCTGAGCAAGTTGAGAAAGAGCCTGTCAAGGTGGTGGAGCGTGTCAAGCAGGCTGCGGTCCAGTTATTTTCAAGTGACTCTTATATCGACAACGAGAAAGACGCCCAGCGGACGTTAAGTGTGCAAGAGCACTCGGTACGCAGCCTTTGTAGATGGTGGCTTAAGCAAAAAACTACAGACCCGCGAGCGTTCCGCCTGGGTCGCTCGCAGACCTGGTATGCAGTGGACAGTCTTCCTGAAAGAAACAGTGAAAAAATAACCCCGTTAAGGAGGTTGCCCGTTGACAAATTGAGCAATTACCAAGAGCGATTCGAACAGGGTCTTTACGCAGACCTTATTGTAGATGTTGAGGCAAGTCTTGCAGGGTCGCCTTTTTGGTTTGATGGTCAGCGAATGGTCTGGAACTGTCTGAAAGCCCTGGGGGGCGAAGCGGCAATGCGCGAAGTAGAAGCTCAGTTTGCTCTGCTTTTAAAGCGCATTCCAGACCTTATTGAACTTCGCTTTCACGACGGTGTGCCGTTTGCAGACACGGAGACATTACAGTGGATCGCCGCTTATATCCTGCCTACCGAGGTCCATGTCGGAAATGCATCTGGCAGCGAAAGTCAGCATGACACTTCAGAACGAAATTCGCTGTACCACGACGCACTGCCGGTTTTGCAGACAAAAGGGCTTAAAGCCGCTGTGCAATTAGTGAATGATCACTTGAACGGTATGGAAGGCGGGCGAGAGCGATTTTTCTGCAAGCTGTACATCGCACGTCTCTGTATCGATGCAAAAAAATACGAGTTGGCGAAGGTTCAACTTGAGTATCTTGATCAGGAGCTTCAATCGGCAAGCCTCCCGGCATGGGAACCCACGATATTCCTCGAGGTGTCTCGGTTGTTATATAGCTGTTATGAGCGAATGGCGCTGAACGACAAGGCCGCGGCGCGCAAAGAAGTGATTTACCAGAGGTTATGTCATCACGACCTTGAAAGATTTATTGATGGCTAACGTACAGTTTAATAAATTGAGGGGAAATGGAATGGCCAGAGAAGGCTCTGTAGCGCCCAAAGAGCGGATCAACGTGACGTTCAAGCCTGCTGTTGGTGGTGCGCAGGAAGAAATAGAACTGCCACTTAAGTTGCTGGTTCTTGGCGATTTCATACAGCGCGCGGACGAGCGAAAGCTTGAGGACCGTAAATCAATCAGTATCGACAAGAACAATTTCGATGATGTGTTGGCGAAGCAGGAGCTTGAGCTGGTACTGAATGTACCTGACCGCTTGCAGGCTGACAGCGGGGCTGACGAGCTGACTGTCAGCATCAAGGTCTCTTCAATGAAAGACTTCAACCCTGCCAGTCTCGTCGAACAGATTCCTGAGCTTAAAAAGTTGATGGAGCTGCGCAACGCCCTCATGGCGCTCAAGGGGCCGTTGGGGAACATGCCTTCTTTTCGTAAGGCCATCGAGCAGGTCATTACGGATGAAACATCGCGTAAGACCGTGCTGGATGAGCTTGGCCTGGATGTCGCCGCGCAACAGTAACATCGGACCCATTGTCAGGAATTAAGATATGAACACAAAAGCCATACCGCAGCGCGATGCAAGTGAACTTCACCTTGGAATTCTCGACCAGATTATTGCGCATACCCGATTAGAGCCTTGTGACGACGCCTATGGTATTGCCAAACGAGGGGTGGCTGCATTTATTGAAGAACTGCTGAAACCGCGTAATAACAACGAGCCGGTCAAGAAAGCGCTGGTTGATCGAATGATTACCGAGATTGACGTCAAGCTGAGTCGCCAGATGGACGAGATCATCCATCATGCAGAGTTTCAGGCGTTGGAAGCATCATGGCGCGGGCTACAGTTACTGATTGATAGAACCGATTTTCGCGAAAATATAAAAATCGAGTTGTTAAGTATTTCCAAGCAAGATCTTCTGGACGATTTTGAAGACTCACCTGAAGTGGTGCAGTCGGGACTCTACAAACATGTGTATACCGCTGAATATGGTCAGTTCGGCGGTAATCCCGTGGGCGCGATCATTGCCAATTATTTCTTCTCGCCAAGCGCTCCCGATGTGAAGACCATGCAGTACGTTTCAAGCGTTGCCTGCATGGCGCATGCACCTTTTATTGCGGCTGCAGGCCCGAATTTCTTCGGGCTTGAGCAGTTCACCGGTCTGCCCGATCTAAAGGATCTGAAAGATCACTTCGAAGGGCCGCAGTTCGCCAAATGGCAAAGCTTTCGGCAGCGGGAAGACGCCCGTTATTTCGCACTGACAGTACCGCGTTTTCTTTTACGCAGCCCCTACGAGCCTAAGGAAAATCCGGTGAAGACGTTTGCCTATGAGGAAAACGTCTCGAACGACCACGAGCACTATCTGTGGGGCAATACGGCCTATGCATTTGCTACCAAGCTGACAGACAGCTTCGCCAGATTTCGGTGGTGCCCCAACATCATTGGTCCTTTGAGCGGCGGTGCTGTTGATGACCTGCCTTTGCACCACTTCCACAGCATGGGTGAAATCGAGACCAAGATTCCGACTGAGGTACTGGTGTCTGACCGCCGTGAATACGAGCTGGCGGAAGAGGGCTTTATCGCATTGACCATGCGCAAGGGCAGTGACAATGCGGCGTTCTTTTCTGCCAGCTCAGTACAGAAGCCCAAGTTTTTTGGCAACAATCCAGAGGGGAAAATAGCCGAGCTTAATTACAAGCTAGGCACTCAACTGCCCTACATGATGATCGTCAATCGCCTCGCGCACTACCTCAAGGTGCTGCAGAGAGAGCAGATAGGTTCCTGGAAAGAACGAGCGGACCTGGAGAGTCAGCTTAACAAATGGATACGTCAGTACGTTGCCGATCAGGAGAATCCGAGTTCAGAGGTGCGTGGCAGACGACCGCTGCGCGCGGCACAGGTCATTGTCAGTGATGTTGAAGGTGATCCCGGCTGGTACCGGGTCAGTCTAAATGTTCGTCCTCATTTTAAATACATGGGTGCCGACTTTACGCTGTCGCTGGTCGGCAAAATGGATAAAGAGTAGATCATCGATTGATGATGAATCCAAAAGGTAGCCTCTTTCAACGCCTGGCAGGTGACACCTTGAAACAACAGTCTTTTGACAGGGAAGAGCAGTTAATGATGTTGATATCGGCTCATCTGACCAAGATGCTGGGTACGCGAGCCGGTAGCGTAAAGATGCTGCCTGATTATGGTTTGCCTGACTTGAACAATAGGGGGCTCAGCCTTGACGATACGCTGAGGCACTCTCGCATGATCATCGAAAAGATGATTCGTACATATGAACCACGATTATTCGATGTTCACGTAACGTTGGAAAAACACGAAAGTTGTCTGCTGAGGCGAACATTCTCGATCGGTGCGGCTCTGGACATTGCAGGTGTAAAGAAGTCTGTTCGATTTTCTGCACTGCTCGGTGGCGACGGTAAAATAAGTATTGTTTGAGTAAGTTTTTCCCCTCGCGAAGCGGTGCGCCGATTATCTATCGGTTTTACACCCAGATTTTTCATTATCGATTTACGACCGGCCAGGTAGAAAGAACGGTGTCATTTAACCACTATTATCAAGAAGAATTGACGGCTCTTCGAGAGTCTGGACGTCGGTTTTCCGAGCGTAATCCGGCGTTGGCTCCTTTTTTAGGGCAGGCGGGCCAGGACCCGGACGTAGAACGTTTACTCGAGGGAGTTGCTTTCCTGACGGGCCGTTTGCGTCAAAAACTGGATGAAGACTTACCTGAGCTGACCCACTCCCTCATGCAGTTGTTATGGCCCAATTACCTTCGACCTCTGCCCTCGGTGAGCATGCTTCAGTTTGACGCTCTGGACGGCTCCGGCCCGGGTTTCGTGGTGGAGCGAGCAACACCTGTAGAAAGCGAACCAGTGAATGACCAGGTGTGCCATTTCCGTACCTGCTTTGCCACTCAGGTATTGCCGTTGAAACTGACTCACCTCTATTGTTCGTCAAGCGGGGGCGGGACAACGCTGAAGCTGTGTCTGGCGATCAATGGAGACAGCCATTTAGGCGAGGTAAAGTTCAGTCAGTTGCGTTTGCATCTGGCGGGTGAGCGTCGCATCAGCCAAGCCATTTACTTCGCGATGATGCAGAAGCTCAAGGGCATCACATTATTGCCTCTTGATGCGATGGGCGATCCGTTACTGACCTCTTCAGGCAAAGCGATCGAACTGATCATTCCTGTGGAACACGTGAAACCTGTAGGCTTCGCTGAAGAGGAGTCGTTGATTCCCTACCCACTAAATACCTTTCGGGGCTATCGCTACCTGCAAGAGTATTTCTTTTTTCCTGAGAAGTTTCTTTTTGTCGATGTTCTCGGTTTAGATGTCATTCACTCATTGACTGACGATTTGCTGAAGCGCGCGTGCGGGCTACAGCTTGTTTTTGATGTGCAAGGGAAAGACATGCAACCCCTTCGCCCTACCCTCGAAAACATCAAGCTTTACTGCACGCCGGTCGTGAACCTGTTCAAACAGGATGCCTTGCCCATTCTTGCGGATGCCCGGCAGGACGAATATCTGCTCATTCCTGCGCATTACGCACACGGCGGTTGTGGTGTGTACTCGGTCGATAAGGTTGTTGGCTGGCAGCCTGGAGGGCTGGGCTATCAGAATTACGTACCCTTTGAATCGTTTGAACACGACGCTGCGGTCGATGTGGATAGTAACTCGCCTTACTACAGCGTGAGGCATCGTACTTCCATACAGCACAAAGGGCTCGATACATTTTTAAGCTTCGGTCTTCGAGCTGGGCGAACTGACGAGACAATGTCCATTGAGATGACATGCACTAACGGTGACCTCCCGTGGCAAATCAAGGCAGGAGGCCTCTGTAAACCATGTGAGGGCACCCCTGACTTTTTGCGCTTCAGAAATATATCGCCTGCCACAAAAACATTTGCGCCACCCATGGATGGAGATTTTTTCTGGCGTGTGATCAGCAACATGTCGCTCAACTACCTGTCGCTCGAAAATATCGAAGCACTGAAAGTGATTCTCGAAACGTACGATTTGCCTCGGTATTACGATTCGCAGGCAGAGAAAGTCAGCAAGCATCTCTTGGGCGGGTTGAAGTCCATTCGTCACCAACATATCGACTGCCTGCACGACGGGCTGCCTGTAAGGGGAGTCAGGACGGAGTTGACCGTCGAACCTGACGGCTTTGCAGGAGAGGGCAGTTTGTTCTTGTTCGCCTCCGTCCTAAACGAATTCTTTGCGCTCTATGCGAGCCTGAATTCCTTTCACGAACTGCATGTAAAGAGCACACAAGGTGGAGGATACGAATGGGCACCGCGCATGGGCATGCAACCGCTGCTTTAGCCAGGCTGAGTCAGGACATACGGCGGTACTCTGTTTATCAGGCGATACCACTGATTCTCAATACTTTACGTGAAATTCATCCAGGTACGGATGAGCGCCGCGTTCATGATTTTCTCGAGTTGCGGGCAAATCCGGGTCTTGGATTTCCTGGCAGTGATATTGAATGTATGGAGCTTTTTTACGAGCAGGGTCAGTTGCATGTACGACTTGATCTCAATGTGATGAGCCTGGTCGGCTCCGGCTCACCGTTACCCGCTTTTTATGCTGAACAAGCCTTGGGTGAGCGGGATAAGCCTAATGTGACTCGCGATTTTCTGGATATCTTTAATCGTCGATTGCAGATGTTAATGCTCCCCGTATGGCGCAAGTATCGCTATCACGCCATGTTTACCCGTGGCGCGACAGATTCGTTTTCCGAACAGCTGTTCGCACTGATCGGCCTGCACGGGCAGCGTATTCGCGAAACTCCCGAATTGAACTGGAAACGGCTATTGCCCTACCTAGGACTTTTGAGCCTGCGCGCTCATTCGGCCGCCTTGATCGAGTCTGTGCTTCGTTATTACTTCAAGCACGCACAGTTGTTTATCGAGCAGTGTGTTGAGCGAACCGTCGAGATCAGCTGCTCTCAGCTTAATTGCCTTGGAAAAACCAATCACCGATTGGGGCGCACTGCGGTGCTGGGTAGCCGGGTGCCTGACCGGAGTGGCAAGTTCCGCGTTCATGTGAAACAGCTCGACTGGGAACGTTTCCACGAATTTTTACCCGTCGGTTCTGGCTACCGTCCGTTGGGCGCCCTTGTGCGATTCACGTTACGCGACCCGCTGGACTACGACGTCTGTCTTGAGCTGCGCCATGAAGACATCAGAGAACTGCGCATTGGCCAGTCGAACACCTGTCACCTGGGCTGGACCACCTGGCTCGGGCGCGAGCATGCGCAGGGTCTGGTCACGCTCAACAGACCGATACATTAAGGACGACTCATGATCGATGTAGATTTGCAGCAACTCGTCAATGCCCTCGATGCGCCTACGCGTGGAGAACTGGAGGCAAGCGCCGAACGCTGCGTTTCGAGAGGCAGTAGTAAAATCCTGGTCGAAGACCTGTTGCTTGCCCTGCTGGAACGACCTGATGGAATGCTATCCCGTGCGCTCGTAGACGCTGAGGTCGGGGCCGACGAACTTGGAGGCTTTCTTCATCCGCCAATCGAACACAGTGCGACCCGGAGCCCGGCATTTTCTGCCGAACTTGTTCAATGGCTTCAGGACGCGCTGTTGATTGCCAATCTGGATCTGGGCCAAAGCCTGATTGATCAGGCTGCGTTGATTCTTGCCTTGTTGCGTAACCCTTTGCGCTATGCCGAACGTCCATACCAGCCATTATTGGCGAAGATCAACATTGAGCGCTTTCGTGATTACGCCCTTGCCGAACAAGTGCCGGACGTAACAAAACCGTCAGTGAGGCAATGTGACTCGCTGCTCGAACGCTTCACTCATAATCTGACGCAGCAGGCCAGGGATGGGTTGCTTGATCCCGTGCTGTGCCGTGATGACTGTCTGCGTCAGATGATCGATATCCTGTCTCGTCGACGCAAGAACAACCCCATAGTGGTGGGCGAGGCGGGTGTCGGCAAGACTGCGGTTGTCGAAGGGCTGGCGCTTAAGATCGTTCACGGTGAAGTCCCCGATCTATTGGAAAACGTTGAATTACTGTCTCTGGATATGGGGCTGCTCCAGGCGGGTGCCAGTATCAAGGGCGAGTTTGAGCGTCGCTTGAAGGGCGTGGTTGACGAGGTCAAATCCTCGTCCAGGCCAGTTATTCTTTTCATCGATGAAGCCCACACACTCATCGGCGACGGTGCGCAGGCGGGTGGTTCGGACGCGGCCAATCTGTTGAAGCCGGCGTTGGCACGCGGAGAATTGCGGACCATTGCAGCGACGACGTGGGCCGAGTACAGACAATATTTTGAAAAGGATCCGGCGCTCGCACGTCGCTTTCAACCGGTCCGGGTGCCGGAGCCGACAGTCGAGCAGGCCATCACCATTCTGCGCGGGCTTGCTCCGCTATATGAACGTACTCACGGTGTGCATCTGCGCGATGATGCCGTAGTTGCGGCCGCCAGGCTTTCGGCGCGCTATCTCACCGGGCGCCAGCTGCCGGACAAGGCAATCGATCTGCTTGATACAGCTTGCGCTCGCGCACGAATCGGTCTGATCGCCGTACCTGAGCGTCTAGAACATCTACGAAGCGAGATGGCACGTCAGCAGAGGCATTTCGAGGCAATACGGCGTGATGCCAATGCCGGGATGTCGGTTGATGACAAGGCAGTGGATACGCTGACTTCCAATCTGTCATTGATGCGGAGCGAGGCTGCAGCACTGGAGTTCAGATGGACTGATCAACGGGCAGCCGTCGAGCGTCTGCTGGAACTGCGCAAGCAACTGGCTGAACGAACAGCACTGTCGGCTGATGCGGGTGAGAGTGAGTCCATACGTTCGCTTGAGTCCGAGTTGACCCAGGTTCGACGGACCCTGATCGATATTCAGATGAGCGACCGTCTCGTGAGCTTTGAGGTATGCCCCAGGCTGATAGCTGAAGTAGTGGGTGGCTGGACCGGTATTCCCGTATCGCGCCTTGCTCAGGAGCACAGCCCGGCAATCAACAGCTTTTCCTCAGAACTGCGCATGCGCATCCGTGGTCAGGAGCAGGCGATGCTGACCATTGAAAAGGCTGTCCGTGCATCGGCTGCGGGGTTGAATGCACCCGGCGCCCCGACAGGTGTATTTCTTCTGGTTGGACCCAGCGGAGTGGGCAAGACGGAAACAGCCATTGCTCTGGCTGATCTGTTGTATGGCGGCGAACGTTTTCTCACGACTATCAACATGTCCGAATTTCAGGAGAAGCATACCGTTTCCCGATTGATCGGTGCCCCTCCGGGCTACATCGGTTATGGCGAAGGGGGTATGTTGACCGATGCCGTTCGATGTAAACCCTATTCGATCATTCTCCTTGATGAGGTGGAGAAGGCTGATCCGGATGTACTTAATCTGTTCTATCAGATTTTCGATAAAGGCACGGCCAACGATGGAGAGGGCCGGGAAATCGATTTCCGTAACACACTCATTCTGATGACCTCCAACCTGGGTGCCGATCTGATCCACGCAAGTTGCCACGAAGGCAGACGACCTGATGTCACAGAGCTGAAAACCCGGCTGAAACCGATACTGAGCGCGCATTTCAAACCGGCATTGCTGGCCAGAATGCGGGTTGTGCCTTATTACCCGATCATGGGGGCTGCGCTGCGTGAACTGGTCGAACTAAAGCTGATTCGTCTTGGCGAGAGACTTGAATCCCGTGGTCTGACCTTCAGTTATTCGCATGATCTGGTTTGTCATCTGCTTGAACAGTGTACGCAAGACGGCAGCGGCGCCCGGCTGATCGATCAGTTACTGGAGTCCAGTCTGACCCCCTTGATAGCAGACCGTTTACTCGACGCCATGAGCCGTGGTGACAGGGTCGTCAGGGTTCACGCAACACTCGACAGCTCAGGTGGTGTTGTCTGTGAGTTCGAATAAGGTGGCCTCGTCCTTTCATTTGCTACACGACCCATCAGGCTATGCCCAAACATTGGTTTCGCAGTACTCGGCTCTCTCCCGGTCAGCCGATAGCCAGTCGCTGCAGCATGATTTTGCACTCTCTGCTGCGGAGCTCAGCGACTGTCAGGCAAGCCAGTTGTTTCTACTCGATGCGCGTCACAAACACCTCTGCCTTGTTGCTGAAGTCGTTGACAGTGTCATTCAGCCTGATCAGAAAACGACTTCATTTAAAGACTACCGGGACGAGCCTTTACTGCAGTTCTCTCTGCTTCAGAACCGGGTTGTCAGCGTGCCGGAAATCAGCAGCAGTCTTCACAGGACCAGCTTCCTACCGGTAGGGGCGCAAGAGTGGACGTCACTGCTGTGCGTCCCGCTGCACAATCATGAGCGGATAGCCGTCGGGGTCTTGATATGTGCGAGCAGGCGCTCTGAAGAATTGGAATGCTACGCAGAATCGCTAGGCGCGCTGGGAACGTTCGTGATTTCCCGATTATCCGTTCTGCAGTCATCACCCAGGTCTGTGTGCGCGAAGCTTAATCCGCGCAGGTGCATCTCACCGGAAGGGCGTTTTGGACTCATGGGGCGTAGCGCAGCCCTGGAAAGAACCACCCATCTTCTGAGCAAGATTCTCGACAGCACCTGCACAGTGTTGCTGACGGGTGAGACCGGGACAGGCAAGGAGATAGTGTCTCGTGCCATTCACGAGCACGGACCTCGTCGCTCCAAGGCGCTCGTTGTACAGAATTGCGCTGCCTTTCCAGAAGCTCTTTTGGAAAGCGAACTCTTTGGTTATCGCAAAGGCGCGTTTACCGGCGCTGACCGTGATCGGCGTGGCCTGTTTGACGAAGCTGATGGCGGCACGCTGGTACTAGACGAAATTGGCGATATGCCGCTGCAATTACAAGCAAAGCTTTTGCGGGTGTTGCAGGAGGGCGAGATTCGTCCGCTGGGCGGCAATGAAGTTCGCAACGTGGATGTGCGAATCATCGCTGCTACTCATCGTCATCTACCGACACTGGTCGCCGAAGGGCGCTTTCGAGAAGACCTCTATTACCGTTTGGCGCAGTTCCCCATCGAACTTCCTCCGCTACGTCATCGCGTGGAAGACATCGAAATACTGGCCCGGCATTTCTCCGACAAGGCTTGCCAGAACTCACAGCGAGAGCCTGTGCAGTGGTCGGAAACCGCATTGAGTGCGTTATCGGGATATGCCTTTCCTGGAAACGTTCGAGAGCTGAAGGGGTTCGTCGAGCGAGCAGTGTTGTTATGCGAAGACGGGGAGTTGCGACCGGAACACTTTCCCATGGCCGCCGATTCGACAAGCCATCCGGTTGGTTTTTCACTGCGTGAACGCATCGAGCAGTTCGAGCGTGGCGTTCTGCTTGAGAGTCTGCGCGACAGCGGCGGTAACCGGAGCCTTGCAGCGCGTACGTTAGGGGTGTCGCGGCGCACGCTGCTTTATCGGCTGGCACATCTGAAGATCGGCGCTGCTCATGGACGGCGTACCTAGCCATTCAATAATCACATTTAGTTAATTTCCTGTCTGGAGACGTTCCAATGAACTTTCATTGTTGGCGCATTGTGCCTATCACATTCGTTGCGCTGATTTGCCTCGGGGGGTGCAAAGGTCATTTCAAGTTCAGTGATGATCAATACCGCGCGTTGGGCAGTCCAGAACCCACCGGCCGCCTGGATGTATTACGGCAGGATTCGATTCCTCAAAAACAGATGTCAACGCCGCATGCCTTTTCGATTGCTGCCCTACGTCAGGATTTTCAGGAATGATCTCCGTGAGCGCTTGCGTTGCCCGAGGCTTCCAGAAGGTACTGATAGTACTCCTGGTTTTGATCTCAGGTTGCTCCGCACTATCGCCGTACTCAACGCAAACACGTCTGGATATCAGACTGAGTGCCGATGACCGACTGAATCCCGATGTGAATGGCAGACCGTCTCCGGTTGTTTTCAAGTTGCTTGAACTTCGACGTCCCGTCACGTTTGAGAGTATGGATTTTCTCTCGCTTTATAAACGTACCGGGCAGGCGTTGGGAAATGATCTGGTGGCCAGCGAAGAGTTTGAGCTTCGTCCCGGCGACAGTATTGAGTTGAAGCTGAAGCTGGATGACAGCAGTCGTTATATCGCTGTGCTCGCGGCTTATCGGCACTTGTCCGAAGCCCGCTGGCGTCAGGTGATTCAGATCGCCCCTAACCAGCAGAACAGTGCCGTTTTCATGTTGAGTGATTCCGGTATTCAACTGGAAGACAGCCCAACTGACACAGGAAGTCCGTTATGAATCAGCACAAGGTTATCTGGCAGGAAGGCATGCTGCTTCGCCCGCAGCACTTTCAGCATCATGATCGTTACTACGACCATCAGTTGCGGCTTCGTACTCAGTTGGCAGGCGCTTACAACTGGGGCTTTACAGCCTTGGAAATCGATCCGCAATTTCTGGGGGCGGGGCAAATCGTCATTGCCCAGGCCTCGGGCATTCTGCCGGATGGCAGTGTCTTTGATATACGGGGCCATGAAACTCCTTTGGCGCTGGACATTCCTCCCACTACTTCAAACGTCTCGGTGTATCTGGCACTGCCGATCGTGGCGGGCAACTGCATTGAGTCTCGCAGTCACGAACAGCCGGATGTGGTAGCACGGTTTACAAGCTATTCAGCGAGCATCCGCGATTCAAACGCGGGTGAAGACCGTTTCACGCCTGTGTTGTGCGCGCGTCCAGAGTTCCGATTGTTAATGGGCGAGCCCCAGGGAGAGCATACCTACAGCATGCTCAAGGTCTGCCACGTTCTGATCTGCAGTCCTGACAAGTCGCTTTCGCTGGACCTCGAATTTTCACCTGCCTTCATCAGCGCCAGTGGCTCCCGCTATGTGATGTCGTGCCTGAGGGAAGTGGCGGGTCTGCTGAATCACCGTGGGGACGTGATTGCCGAGCGTATCGGTGTTCGCGGTCAGACCCGTGGCGCAGAGGCGAGCGATTTGATGATGTTGCAACTGGTCAATCGAAATGCATTGGTTTTTCAACACTATCTCAATATTCGAAGCGTCCATCCTGAGGAGCTATACCGTGCACTGCTATCGCTGTTGGGTGAGTTATCGACATTTGGCGATGAGAGCAGACGTCCTGGACTGGAAGGTACTTATCAGCACAGTGACCAGGGCGGCACATTCAGAGGCGTAATGTCTGCGATTCGACAGATGCTGTCGATGGTTCTCGAGCAGCAGGCCCAGGAGTTCGAGTTACAGCCCCGGCAGTATGGTGTTCTGGTTTCGCCTCGGGTGGATCGTGAGCTACTGGGGGACGCGTCATTCATCATTGCTGCCCGCGCAGATTGCGATGCCGAAGAACTGCGTCTGCGACTGCCTTCGCATCTTAAAGTCGGCTCGGTAGAACGTATTCGCGAGCTGGTGAGCCTGCATTTGCCAGGTTTACGCATAAGACCACTGCCTGTGGCGCCTCGGCAAATACCTTTTCATGCTGCCAAGAGCTATTTCATTCTCGATGTCGATGACCGGGAACAGACCGGGATCGATCAGTCAGGAGGATTCGCTTTCCATGTATCAGGTGAGTTTCCCGGGCTTGAACTGCAGTTCTGGGCGATCAGAAATTGAACAGGGTGGCGGATATGCAAAGCGGCCTCGAAGATCATTTTGCCTTCGAACGGGACAATACCGGGTCAGGGAATGGCTATTTCACCGACACCCACAATTCGGATCTTTTCGAAGGTCTGCAGGAGCAGTTGCTGTACAGCACTCGGCGAGTATCTGAAAGACAGGTCGGTAGCCACGTCAATCCACTGGTTTCTGCAGCAGGTGAATTGCTGGCTCAGGTGGCGAAGCTGGGTACAGCGAAAGACGTTGGGGATATCCATCTTCTGAACGTACAGCTTTCCGACCAGGTGAAACTGTTCGAAGCCAGGGCACGGCGGAACGCGATAGCAAACGAGCACCTGCTGGCTGCGCGCTATGTGCTGTGTACGGTAGTGGATGAGGCTGTGCTGAACACGGTTTGGGGTAGCCAGAGTGACTGGTCGAAGATCAGTCTGCTCAGCCGTTTTCATAGGGAAACCTTCGGCGGCGAAAAATTCTTTCAACTGCTTGAAAAACTCTCCGCAAACGCTTTCAGGCATCTCTCGATGCTCGAGTTGATGTACCTGTGCCTCGCACTCGGTTTTGAGGGGAAATACCGCTCTCATCGTCGCAACGGCAACGAGCTGGAAGATATCCGGCATAACCTCTATCTGCAGATAAAACACGTAAGAGGCGATGTTTCGCGAACGCTTTCACCTCACTGGCAGGGCGCACGCTCCGGCGCTGCTGACCGGCTGCGCATTATGCCTGCGTGGCTGATTGTGTTGTTCACCGCTATAAGCCTGACCGCGCTGTATTGCGGATTTGCCTGGGTCCTCGGCGAGCAGCGTGAGGCGGTACTCAAGCCTTATCAGTCAGCGGATGCGGTAGTCATCGAGCGGCGGTCTTGAAATGAGAGATGCAGTGAAAACCTTGTTTAAAAAACTCATGACGCTATTGGGCAGCACCTGGTTCTGGTCGCTGCTGTTGATACTGACGCTGGCCGCCTGTATCTGGATGTTCGGTCCCCTGCTGGCGATGGCCGATAACAGGTTCTGGGAGAGTCCTGTTGTGCGTCTGGCAACTATCAGCGTGTTATTGCTGATCTGGGGCCTCGGGGTTGTATTTTCCAACTGGCGCAGCGGCTGGCAAAAAAGGCATGCGCAGGACAGCCACGAAGGTCAAGAGCTTCTGCGTAAGGCTGTTGCTGTGGAGAAAGAGCGCCTGGAGCTTGTGGGCCGGTTCAAGCATGCCTTGCGCGTGCTCAAGGATTCGGACCTGTATGGGGTATTAGGCGCTCGGGGCCGAAATGAGCTGCCGTGGTATGCGGTGATCGGCCCGCAGGGTAGTGGCAAGACCAGTCTGCTGGATTTTTCCGGGCTCGATTTTCCCTTGGACAGGCGCGGGCGCAGGCTGACGCACGATATGCGCAGCACCAGCAGTTGTGGCTGGTATTTCACTGAGCAGGCAGTTCTGCTGGACACTTCCGGGCGCTATCTCCAACAGCCCCTGCCCGAGGTCGACGGCAGCGCATGGAGCACGTTATTGGAGTTGTTGCGAAACCGCCACCGCGCGCATCCACTCAGCGGGGTGCTGGTGACACTGCCGGTCGACACTTTGTTTGACGAGCAAGACAAGCGCCTGGAAAAAATCGCCGAAGACGTGCGTGCCCGCCTGGACGACGTATTTCATCAGTTGCATGTCGATGTGCCGGTTTATCTGGTACTCACCAAGGCTGACTCGATAGCGGGCTTCGACGCCTTTTTCGATCAACTCTCCCGGGAAGAAAGTGAACAGGTCCTGGGCACTACGTTTCGGCAGGGCGAGCAAGGCAGTAATATCGATGTCCTCGGCAAGGCGTTCGATGCCTTGCTGCAGCGCCTTGGCAGTCAGGTTATTACCCGCATTCATCAGGAGCGGGACAGCCGACGCCGAGGAGAGATGCTTGAGTTTCCCAACCAGCTTGGAGGCATCGCATATCGACTGAGCGTCTTTGTCGAGCTGGCATTTTCCGGGAATCGCTATCAGCGGGCCAGCCAGTTTCGTGGATTTTATCTGACCCGAGCGCCGCAAGTTGTTCAGAACGATCAGCCATCCGATGGGGAAAGCGATACCGGCTCACCGACCTGCTATAGCGGAAAGGCGCGATTTATTCATGATCTGTTAAGACATGTGATTTTCCCTGAGGCTGATCTTGCGGTTCTCGATAAAACAGCACGCCGAAAGATTCAGTGGCGCCAGCGGGGTATGTGTTGCGCGGCGCTGTTGTGCCTGTCTGTGTTCGGCGTGCTGTGGGCGACCGGTTTCAATGCCAATCACGACAGGCTGGAAAGGCTGCGGGTTCTGGGCGAGCAGTGGGCGCAACAACGATCGTCGCTAGGCGCCGAGGACGATCTGCTGACGGTCCTTGATAGCTTGAACACGCTTTATCTGGCAGCCCGAGTATTTCCGGATGGCGATGAGGTCGTTCTGTATGAACGCAGTGGCCTTTATCAGGGCAAACCTGCCAACGACGTTCTGATGCACACCTATCATGCCGAATTGCAGAGGCAGTTGCTGCCACGCGTGGCCCACATGATCGAGGCGCGCATAATGGCTAGCCTGGGGGATCGCGAGCAGTTGTTGGACAGCTTGCGTGCCTACCTGATGCTGGTCAAGGACGAGCACCGGGAACCCTCTGCACTGAAAACGTGGGTAGCGACCGACTGGTCAGTCCGTTATGTCGGTCATGAGCAGGCTCAGAACGAATTGGCTCAGCATTTCGAGCGTTTGCTTGCACAAACCTTCGCCTATCCGGTAAACGACGCGCTGGTGGCACAGGCCCGACAGGTACTTCGCAACGAGTCCTTTGCCAGCATTGTTTATCGAGTGCTGCGTGAAAGGGCGCGCGCACTCCCGGACTACAGTCTGGCTCACCATGTCGGCCCTCAGGCAGGTTTGTTGGCGGGTACTGAGTACCGAATCCCCGGACTCTACACCCGCCACGGTTATGAGCAATATTTCGTCACTCGTGGCACGGGTCTGGTGACCGAACTCATGCATGACAATTGGGTTCTGGGTGAGGGTGCGCAGCTCAATGCACAACAGCTGCGGGTGCTGATGGTCGAACTGGAAAAGCTGTATTTCCGGGATTATGCCGATTATTGGGCCGAGGCAATCGGACGGGTTTCGCTGCAACCCTTCGAGGGGCCAGGTGCGGCTGCGGTGCAGATGGCCGGGCTGACGGCAGCCCATTCGCCGTTGTTGCAATTACTGATCGAAGTACGTGAAAACACGCTTTTTCCCGTCCTTGCAGACAGTCTTGACGCGATGAAGGCTGAAGCTGATATGGCTGTATCGCGACCATCGCCACTCACTCAGGTGGCCGCGATTGGCGATAAGATTCAGCAGACGGTGACCGTCAGTCTGCCCGGGACGGCAAAGAAATCGTTGCAGCGCCGCTTTGATCCCTTACACCGTTTACTGGACGGCGATAATGGTCCGACTCCCGAACTGATTGCCGCATTGAGCGCGATCAATGAATTGCAGATGCAAATGGCTGCTTTGGGACGCTCCGGTCAGCCCGATCTTGCTGCCTACGAGATGGCAAAGGGACGAATGTCCGGACAGCGGGATGCACTGAGCAACCTGCGCAACGCGGCGACCGGCCTGGCGCAGCCTCTGGGCGGGTTGTTCCATACGCTCGCGGAGGATACCTGGAGCTTCGTGCTGTATCAGTCTCATCAATACCTCAACCAGCGCTACAAGGCCGAGCTTTACAGTTTCTACGAGCAGTCTCTCGACAAGCGCTATCCGTTTTATGCACACAGCAGCAGTGATGTGGCGCTTAATGATTTTCGCGAATTCTTCGGCTCGCAGGGGATAGCTGATCGCTTCTTTGATAATTACCTGAAGCCCTTCGTCAATGGCGATCCGGGGAGATACAAACTGCGCAGCATTGACGGCTACAGCCTGCCCATGAGCCGTGCCTATCTGGATCAGATGGCGGGTGTGCATCGAATCCGCAAAAGTTTCTTCGCCCATCGCACCCAAGAACCGCAGGTGCAGTTTACCCTCGAACCCTATACGCTCGATCCAGGTGTTCGCCGCGCAGAGTTCCGGCTAGGCGAGCAGTCACTGGAGTATCGACATGGTCCCATCGTGCCGACCTTGTTCAAATGGCCTGCTGATGCTGAAGAAGGGCGTACGAGTCTGGTGATGGAAGGGATGGTTGGAAGGCCACTGGGGATTGAGAAAAGCAACGGTCCCTGGTCGCTGTTCCGCCTTCTGGATCTGATGCAGACCGAGCCTTTGAAAGGGCGCGATGTTCTGCTGCTCAAGGCCGACGTGGGCGGGATGCGCGCCGACTATCTGTTGTCGAGCCAGCGGGCACCCAATCCGTTTGATATGAGTGCGCTACGCGATTTTCGTATGCCTGCGCAGCTGTGATGCCATTGAATGGACTTGAACGCTGATTAATTGAAAGGACCTCGCATGCTCAATCTGGATTGGCTCAGCAACCACATGCACCACAGCGACACGATGGCGCTGTGGCTCCATCGGCAGTTCGATTACGAGTTTGCATCGCAATCACTCGCTGACTGGCAACTGGACTTTTCTCAAGGACAGGCAAATGGTAATTGGAAGTGCCTGATTGCCATGGAGGATGGTGAGTTGCTGGGCGGTGCATCGCTGGCCAGCGACGATCTGGCCGAGCGTCCGGATCTTGGGCCTTGGCTGGCGTGTGTTCTGGTAAAACCGGAAGTGCGAGGCAGGGGCGTTGCAGGACAGTTGATCGACGGTATTTGCAGTCATGCAAGGTCTGTCGGTATCACCACGTTGTATCTGCATACCCATGATCAGCACAGGTTCTACGGCAAGCGCGGTTGGCGGATGTTGGAGCGTATTGAGGCGTGGGGCAAGGAGCACTATCTGATGTCGCGGGATCTCTAGAGATCCTGTGTTGTATCGGTATTTGGAGCGCTTATCGGCACGGGGATGAGTCTTGCGTTCAGGGTGACGCGGAGCGTCACGAACTGCATTCCCACGCGGAGCGTGGGGACGATAATCATTGCTCGAAACTCCGTTTTCTTGCCGAAGAAATACTCAGCGTTAGCCCTGTTTGTCAGTCAACCAACTGCACCAGACTCGGCTCCATCCCATCTGAATTCATTTCAAGTATTGCCAGCGTCACCGGCAGTTTGAAACGCCGCCGTCCGGCGCTGCCAGGGTTCAGATACAGCGTGTCGCCGCGCCAGTCTATGAGGGGTTTGTGTGAATGGCCGGTCACGACCAGTTTCACGCTGTCATCCAATAACGCTGGAACGTCGGCGATGTCGTGTACCAGCAGGACTTGCCAGCCGTCGATGTCGAAGCGCAAGTGATCGGCAATGGGGGTTGCCCAGTCTGCATCCATGTCGTTGTTGCCGCGCACAATGTGTAGTGGGGCGATGGCGGTCAGTTGCTCGACGATGTCCTGGCTGCCGATGTCACCGGCATGGATGATCTGTGCGCAGCCCTGTAGCGCAGCGATGGCTTCAGGACGGAGCAGTCCGTGGGTGTCGGAAATCACACCAACTTTCATACGGGGGCCTCGGGTCTGGGGCAGGGTAGAAGCGCAGTGTAACGCGTTGCGCTTCTACGGCCAGTTACAGGATGCGCGTTATTGGCCGCACCCCAGCGCCAATACCAGCCGCTCCAGCCCGATGCCAAACCCGGCACCCTCTCGATAGGCGCCGCCGCCAACTACTTGCTGCTGCGCGCCCAGGCGTGAACACCGTACCTCGAAGCCGTTGCCTTCCAGGTAGTAGCTCAGGCCCCGTTTCACGGCGGTATTGAGTTCATAGTCCAGGCCCAGCGAATCCAGAAAGCCCGTGCAGATGGCCTGGCTGCGCAGCAATGCCTGCTGCGGTGAAGGGCTGAGGATTTCCAGCCCCAGCTGGGTGAATTCGCGGTAGCGTCCGGCTTGTGGCCGCTCGTAGCGATAACAGCGTGCCACGTAGAAAAACAGTGCCTCGCGTCGCCCCTCAAGCAGCGCTTCGCTGCGTTCCTGAAACAGCGCTGTGGCTTCGGGTATCAGGCAACAGGCGCGCCCGGCCTTGTCCTCGAAGGCCCACATCTGGCCGATGATTTCGCTGCCGCCGGCTTTTTCGATAAAGGTGTCCTGGCCCCATAAGGCCGGCACTATGGCTTCCTCAGCTCCGGCTTCGATGAAGATAGCTCCGGAAACGGTTTTCTGTGTCACGCAGGGTTTCGGCTTCTGTTCCGGTCACGATGCGGGTTCCGCGTAGCATGGTCATGGGGGATGATCTCCAGTTTTTTCAGGCAATAAAAAAGGCGCCATGGGCGCCTTGGTCGGTTTCACTGATGAGTCAGAATGTGGATCTATATCTGGCCAATCGATGAGCACAAGCAACCGCAGCACCTTGAAGCGGGCTGTGGTGGTGATGTCGGTTGCTTTGGGGAAATTGATTCATGGCTGATCCTTGCATGCTTTGACGCATCGCTCAAGTCGCGGTGTTGACGGACACGGTTTATCTGAGCCGCGCCATGCTCAAGGCATCGACGAACAGGCCATCGCGCACCGCGTAGTTGCGCAGCCGGCCCTCTGTTTCGAAACCGAATTTTCGATACAGACCCTGGGCTGCTTCGTTGTCGACATACACGGTCAGTTCCACCCGGTGCAGGTTCATCCAGTTGTCTGCGATGTCCAGTGCGGTTGCCAGCAACTTCGAGCCGACGCCTTTGCTCTGCCAGGCCGATGCGACGCCCATGCCGATAGCGCCGACATGGCTTTGCCGACTGCGCGAATACTGCTCCAGGCCAATGCTGCCAATCACCTCGTTGCCATGGAGCGCGACCAGTTTCACGTGTCGCTCGGTACTGGCAGCCAGGCGTTTGCGCCATACTTCGATGGACTGATAAGGCATCTGCAGTACCTGACGGCACACCGCAGGCTCGTTATAGAGTGCAGTGACACCTTCGAGGTGAATGTCGGCCATGCGCTGGATGAGGATTTGCGGGGCAGGGGCGTGCACGTTGATTCTTTCCTTGAATTGCATATCAGGCGTTCGTTCGAAGCACTTTGGCAGCGGATCATGCTGGCCGCAAGCGGGTAAAATTGAGATCGGCGCCACCGCGACTCAAAAAGTAATGCATTTAAAACAGCCGAATTGAATGAGTGCCAGCGACACCGCCATTCTGTTCGCACTCATCAAACAAGGAATGACCCTGCCAATGACGGAGCAAAAAATTTACGGTGTTGAAGGCGAAAGCGAGGACTTTCGTGTCGCGGTTGCCAGTGCGCAGCGCACCTTCAGATTCTTCTGGCGCGAGATGTCCTGGGAGCGTCGCCGAATTGTGAAAGCGCTGGATCTGGCTGCGGTAAAGGTGTCCTTCACGACTGACTCAGCCGATCCCGACAGCCCATCGGTTGAGAACATGTGGGTCACGGATATCGATTTCGACGGCCTGACCCTCTCGGGCATTCTCATGAATGAGCCTGTGTGGGTGAGTTCGATCAGTGTCGGGGACCCTGTGTCGGTTTCCCTGGAGCGCTTGAATGACTGGGTCTATGTGTTTGGCGGTCGCGTATTCGGCGGTTTCACTATCGATGCCCTGCGGTCCGGCATGTCTGCGGCCGAGCGCATCGAGCATGACCAGACGTGGGGGTTGGACTTTGGTGAGGCGGGGACCGTTATGCTTGTTCCGGCAGCAGAGGGCAAGTCACCGGTCTGCTTCTCTCGCGCACTGGACAGTGCAGCGGATAAACGTGCCTTGAACGAGCTGGGGCGGCTTGAGCATCCGATGGGACTGAACGCACAGGGTGCCGTGGAAGAGGGCCTTCGGGGTGATCCGGGTCTGGCCACTGACTACGACGACTCGGGCTGGCAAATGATCCATCGCGAAACCCTCGCCGGTAATTGCAATTTCGTCGCTACGCTTCTGTACATGGGGGCAGATTCTGCGGCGACCAACAGCAACGGCCATGACGTACTGACGCTTGCGCGTATTGCAGGATGGCCGAGAACCATCGAGCTGTTGGAGGGGGATCGGTCGAACCTTGAAAAGCACGTACAGCGTCGCGGTTTTCCAGCCTGGCCCATTGGGCTGACGATGTCGGTCATCGGGGTGGTCGGCCTTTATTTTGCTGCCTTGAGTCAGTCGACAGGTTCTCTGATTGTCAGAAACGATAGCCTTCTCAGCACTGGGCTTTTCATTGCCCTTGTCTGGTTCCTTGGCCAGGGTCTTATTCTCTGTACAGGTCCCTGGTATTTTCGACTCCGGGAGCGCACGCCGATATGGGGCAAGGCCAGAGCGCTGGATTTGCTGGCAATGCTTATCGGAGTATTGCTCGCTTTCTTCCTGCACGATCACTTGGGCAATTACCTGCATCCCCTTTAAAACGTCCCGAGCGAAAACAGGCTATTGCTTCCATTTCTTCATAAGTGTACCGTAGTGTTCACTTATGAAGAGGGTCGCACCATGTTAGCCACTTCGCTCGTTCAGCTGTCACAGGAGCCCATCAAGCCAGGTATCGGCGCGCGTATTTTCAACGGCAAGCAGGAACTGCTGTCGGGTCGATTCGCTGGGGAGATCCGGGAGCTGCTGGAGCAGCGAGGGGTGTTGGTGTTCCCGCAGATTCATTTCTCCGATGCAGAGCAAATTGCCTTTACCCGCACGCTGGGTACGTTCTGTCCTGAACCCGGCGATGGGCAGAACATCACCCGGATCAGCCTGGATGTGAAAGAGAACCCGGCAGGCGCGGAGTTTCTAAAGGGCTCGCTCTACTGGCACATCGACGGTACGAGCAGTGATTCACCCATTCTGGCATCGTTGCTGTCTTGCAAGGTGCCCGCCACGTGGGGAGGCAACACGGGGTTCTGTAACACTTACGCGGCGTACGAGGGGTTATCCAGCGCTGATAAACATCGTTACGAAAGCTTACGAGTAATTCACGCGCCATGGGCATCGTTACTCTATTACAATCCGGAGCCTGGCCTTGCGATGCTCGAGGCCATGCAGGCCATCGGCGAGAAGGAGTTGCCGCTGGTCTGGAAGCACCGATCCGGGCGCAAGTCGCTGATTCTGGGCTGCACTGCGCAGCAGGTCGTTGGCGTCGGCCTGGCGCAAAGTGCGCGGATTCTGGTCGGCCTTCGCGAATGGGCCACGTCCGAGGCGTTCAGTTACAGCCATGTATGGCAGGTCGGTGACCTGGTGATATGGGACAACACCGGCACCATGCATCGGGCGGAAGCCTATGACCCTGAGTGCGGGCGAATGATGCACCGTACCAAATTGCAGGGCGAAGAGCCCTTCGCCTGATGCGCCGACCGCGAGAGCAGGGCGCCGCCCTGGCTTTTATACTGAGTAGCTCATTGTGAGCCACATCGTTTTGCCGGAATTGGAGAAACGAGAATGTGCAGACCTAAAGAACCCATTGCGGGTATTTTTCTGTTGTTGGTCCTGGCCGCAGGTGGTTGGGTGGCTCAGGAGCCGTTTCCTCATTTCGGGATTGATCTGCCTGCCGAGGCCTTGCTGGACGGCGATCACCCGGTCACACCTGTGCCGCCCCGATATCGCCTGCAACTCGACGAAGGCCAGTTCAGCAGCGCCTTGTTAGAGTCCGTGCCCCTGTATGCGCTGGCAGAGCAGCCTGTCAGCCCGTGAGTCGACAGTGCTGCTTCAGTGCGCAGGCCCGGGTCAACTGCCTTCGTTGATGTTGGCGAAGAAAATGCACCCGATCAAGCGGGCGAACAGGGTCAGGGTTTCCGACAGATCGGGGTCGTCAAACAGCGTCGGGCTGGAGTCCAGCGCGCACAACGCGCCATATAGTTGTCCGTCGGGAAGGTAGATCGGCACTCCGGCATAGCTCTCGATGGCGTAGCGTTTCACCACCGGCAGGTTCGCGTACCGGCCGTTCGTGCTTATCTGCGGCACGAACAGCGCTTCGGGGTTGACGCAAAACTCGTTGCAGAGCGTGGTTTCGAGTTTGAACACGTCGCCGTCGTCGATACCCAGGTCTGTCGGGTCATAGACAGAGCAGGCGATCCAGTCGGCATCGGTAAACTTGGCAATACCGGCGAAGCGCATGCCTGTCAGGCGGGTAACAAGTCGCAGCACATTGGTCGTGGCCTCGATCTCGGCAATTGCAGAGCGCTCCTCGATGGTCAATAAGCTGCTTTTTGAGGCGATCAATTCCAGACTCATGCACTTCTCCAGAATACCCAAATGTGCGTAAAGGCCCATGCTAACTGACTCGGATGGAAATGCCATCGGGGTGAACCATGCCCCAAGGGATTTATTTTCAAGCGAAATATTGACGCCAGTTTTAAAGTTTTAATCCGCGCTGCCGACATTTGTGAATTGTATAGATAGATGGCAAGGACAGGCCTCTTGCATTCCACTGATGACCAACAAAAGAGCGACTCCCTGTGATAAATACTCTGAGCAATATTTCGGTAAGGTCCAAGCTCGTGCTCGGGTTTGCTTTGGTCATCGTACTGACGGTGCTGATTGCGCTGACAGGCTGGACAGGCATTACTTCACTGAGTGAACGAAGCGAGCGGATTTCCGATATCGGCAAGCTGGGGGCGCTCACGCGAGATGTCCGCATAGCCCGATTGGCCTATTCGGTCAATTATGACGCCGAGCGCGCCAGCAACTGGCTGAAAGCACTCGAAAGTCTCGAAAATCATGTGAAGTACGCGCAGCAGGTGTTCGACTCGCCGTTGAATACACCGCTGGTCAATACTGCCGCAGATGCCTTGAAGGATTACCGCATCCACTACGACAACCTCATGCAGGCAACCGCTGCCCGTGAGGCGACCCGTTCGGTATTTGGCCAGTACGCCGATGCAGGCGCTGACGATTTGCAAAAACTGAACGCTATTGCCCGATCCGATGATGGTACTCCCGCGCAGCGCGATGCCATCGTGCAGGCGATGACGCTGTTCCAGAAAATGCGCTTCGACTTGCGTGGCTACACCTATTCGCTGAAATCGGAAAACCGTGCTCCAGCGGAAACATCGATGAACACGGTTATCGAGTTTGTCAGAAATCTGCAAGGTTTCGAGGGTCAGTCGGCGACCATCAAGCACCTTGTGGACTCTATGCTGAGCTACCAGAACACCTTGAATCAGTTCACCGCGGCGCAGGCCAGGATTGAGCAGGCTCAGGCAGGTATCACTAAAGACATCGGCATCCTGTTTGAATGCGCTGACAAACTGTCCGAGAATCAGGTCAACCTGAGAGTGGAAGATGTGAGCCAGGCCAAGATGCTGCTCTCTGTCTGGCTGATTGCAGCGTTGATCATGAGCGCCCTGGCAGCATGGGTTATTACCAACCTTATCGTAGGCCCGCTGCGTGAAACACTGAAACTGGCCGAACGTGTTGCTGACGGTGATCTGACGAACAACCAACTGGTCACCCGCAAGGATGAATTGGGTCAGTTGCAGGGCAGTATGATGCGCATGACCGGCAACCTGCGCGAGCTGATTGGTGGCCTGCGCGATGGCGTGACACAAATCGCCAGTGCCGCCGAGCAGTTGTCGGCCGTCACCGAGCAGACCAGCGCCGGCGTCAACAGTCAGAAGAACGAAACCGATCAGGTCGCCACTGCGATGCACGAAATGTCTGCGACCGTTCAGGAAGTCGCACGCAACGCAGAGCAGGCGTCACATGCTGCGGTCAACGCCTCGAAAGAAGCTCGCGAAGGCGACGGCGTAGTTTCCAAGGCTGTAGCGCAGATCGAGAAGCTCGCGACTGAAGTTACTCACTCCAAGTCCGCGATGGACGAGCTCAAGAACGAAAGCAACAAGATTGGTGGCGTACTCGATGTCATCAAGGCCGTTGCCGAGCAGACCAATCTGCTGGCCCTCAACGCTGCCATCGAAGCGGCGCGTGCGGGCGAAGCAGGCCGGGGTTTCGCGGTGGTGGCTGACGAAGTGAGAAGTCTGGCCCAGCGCACGCAGACGTCGACCGAAGAGATCGCGGCATTGATCAGCGGCCTGCATACCCGCACGGCGCAGGTAGCAACCATCCTCGACAACAGCCAGGCGCTGACTGCAAACAGTGTCGAGCTGACGCGCAACGCGGGTGTTTCCATCAATAACATGACTCAGGCGATCTCGACGATCGAGACGATGAACCATCAGATCGCCGCAGCCGCCGAAGAGCAGAGCGCCGTTGCCGAAGAGATCAATCGCAGTGTTCTGAATGTGCGAGACATCTCCGAGCAGACGGCTTCTGCGAGTGAAGAGACCGCTGCATCGAGCGTAGAGCTCGCTCGTCTGGGAGTGCATCTGCAAAGCCTGGTCAGTCGATTCCGGGTCTGACGTTCATTCCCGGTAAACCCCGGCGCGCACCATAAAGGCTGCGCGCCGGAGTCGACCCGGTGACCCTCCGGCGGTAACTTCTTACCGTCCCCAGAGCCCCGTCGCATACTCCACAAAACTTCTCAGCTTGGGCAATCGATAACGGTCCTGCACATACAGCAGGGTCGTCGGTCGTCTGGGCAAATGGTAGTCGGGGAACAGTGCAATCAGCCGGCCCTCCTGCAGGTCTCGCTGCACCAGCGCATCCGGAAGCATCACTACCCCCAGGCCTGCCCGAGCCGCCTGATAAAGAGCGGCGGAAGTGTTGGCAACCATCGAACCGCTCACGTCCACCAGCACTTCGCCTTCGGCGCCGGTCATACGCCACTGCGTACCGGCCGTGCGCCATTCGTCTCCCGCCGGATAGGCGAACGCCAGGCAGTTATGCCCGCGAAGTTCCGCTGGATGGATCGGCGTGCCGTTGCGGGCCAGATAGTCCGGCGCGGCGCAGATGGTCAAGGTGTAGTCCTGCAAGGCGCGCGCGATCAGTGGCGAAGATTCCGGAATGTTGCCCAGGCGAATGGCGACGTCAAATCCATTGTCGATCATGTCCAGACGCTGATTGGTCAGCACCAGATCGAGCTTGACCTCGGGAAAGCGCCGCGAGAATTCGACGAGCGCAGGTGCCAGCACCTCCGAGCCGAATGTCAGCGGCGCGGTGATGCGCAGTGTACCCGTGGGATCCCCCTGGGCCTGCTCGGCCAGTTGCTCGGACTGGGCCACCAACCCCAGTACTTCCAGACAACGCTCGTAATACGCGGTACCGAATTCTGTCAGACGCTGGCGACGTGTGGTGCGCTGCAACAGGCTGACGCCCAGGCGCTCCTCCAGTGCGCGCAGGTGATTGCCCACCATGGTGGTGGAAATCGAACACGCTTGCGCAGCCGCCGTCAGGCTGCCTGCTTCGACCACTTTCACGTACACCCGCATTGCCAGAAACAAATCCATTATCAATCTCAGCTTTAAAATTATTGAAGTATTTCGCTGTTTATCCATTTTAGGTGGTTAACCATACTGCAAAAACCGAAACATACCCAAGGAGCTTCACCTCATGACCGCCACCTGCCTGATGAGCACTTACCAACCTCTGGCCCTGAGTTTCACCCATGGTCTGGGCACACGTCTGTGGGACCGGAGCGGGCGCGAATACCTCGACGCCGTGGCGGGCGTGGCAGTGACCAATGTGGGGCACTCGCATCCGCTGCTGGTCGAGGCGATTCGTGATCAGGCGGGGCTGCTGTTGCACACGTCCAATCTGTACACCGTCGACTGGCAGCAGCGTCTGGCGCAGAAACTGACGGCCCTGTCGGGGCTGGACGCAGTGTTTTTCAACAATTCCGGTGCCGAGGCCAACGAGACTGCGCTCAAGCTGGCGCGCCTGCATGGCTGGCACAAGTACATCGAACGGCCTCTGGTCGTGGTCATGGAAAACGCCTTTCACGGCCGCACCCTCGGCACATTGTCGGCCAGTGACGGGCCGGCTGTGCGTCTGGGTTTCAGCACATTGCCGGGCGATTACATCAAGGTGCCATTTGGCGATCTGGTGGCGTTCGACAAGATTTGCGCGACCTATGGGCACCGGATCTGCGCCGTGCTGGTCGAGCCGATTCAAGGCGAGGGCGGCGCGCAGATGGCACCGGCCGGGTATCTCAAGGCCTTGAGAGAGCGGTGCACGCGGCGTGACTGGCTGTTGATGCTCGACGAAATCCAGACCGGTATGGGCCGTACCGGCAAGTGGTTTGCCTTTCAGCATGAGGGCATCGTTCCAGACGTCATGACCCTGGCCAAGGGGCTCGGCAACGGCATACCGATCGGTGCCTGCCTGGCGCGGGGCAGGGCGGCGCAACTGTTCACGCCCGGCAGCCACGGCAGTACCTTCGGCGGCAATCCGCTGGCCTGCCGGGTCGGCTGCACGGTGATCGATATCATCGAACAACAGGCGCTGGTGGAAAACGCCGCACTGCAAGGCCGGCAATTGCTGGACGGGCTGCGCAATGCGCTAGGAGCTCACCCGAACGTGCTGGACGTTCGTGGCCAGGGTTTGATGATCGGTATCGAATTGCGCCAGGCCATACCTGAACTGACACGCATTGCAGCCGAGGAACATGGCCTGCTGATCAATGTCACTCGGGGCAAAATCGTTCGCCTGTTGCCGCCCTTGGTGCTGGACGCCGCTGAAGTGGCGCAGATTGTCCAACGCCTGACGGCAAGCCTGGACAGCGCCTGTGATCGGTCGTTTGCACGCTCTGCCTGACGCAACGGATTAAGGAAAAGGATTACATCGGGCTGTACCGGGATGACCCATATGCGGTAGAACAGACCAGCATCGTGTCGGTCTGTACGCGATGGCTACCCAATGGATTTGAAAGGAGCCCACCATGTTAATCCGGTCCCTGACCCTCGCCACCCTGCTTGTCGCTGCCGGTACAGCGCTTGCTGCCGACAGCGACGGCCCTTTGGCACAGGAGCGCGGCAAGTCGCGTCCCTTGATCATCATCGCACCCAGCCCGGCTGATCCGGCGCTGGGTCACCTCAAGGACGCGCTGAAGGAACCTGCCAATCATAAAGATTTCACGGAGCGCAATATGGTGCTGTTCACGGTGGTGAATACTATCGGCGAACGTGACGGCAAAAGCATGGACCCGCAGTCGACCATGGCCTTGATTCGTGAATTGAAGCTGGGCGCAGGCGTCGGTACCAAGGTCATTCTGGTGGGCAAGGACGGCGAGAAAAAGATCGATAAAACTATCGGGAAGTCAGAATCCATAGACCTCAAAGAGATCTTTGCCACCATCGACCAGATGCCGATGCGCGAGCAGGAAGCCGTGGCGCCTGCTCCAGAGCCGCCAGCCAAGCCCGCGCCTGTCGAAAAACCGGGCAAACCGGTCAAGGGCGGGGCGCCCGGCAAGACGCTGGACGACTGAGTGAACGGCGTAGCGCGCGGCAATCGCGCGCTGCGCCTGACGCGCTGCTCAGGTCATTCGCCGCGAATGTACTGCTCGAGCTGCTTGATAAGACTCGCCTGTTCTGCAATGGCTTCCTTCACCAGGTCACCGATGGACAGCAGGCCCAGCAACTGCCCGCCTTCAACGACTGGCAGGTGGCGCAGATGGCTGTCGGTCATGATGCCCATGCACGCCTCGACGCTGCGCTGCGAGTCGACAGTAATCACTTTGCTGCTCATGATGTCCCTCACTGGTGTACCCACCGACGAGCGCCCCTTGAGGACCACCTTGCGCGCGTAGTCGCGCTCACTGATGACGCCCACCACTTCGTTGCCCTCGACCACCGGCAGCGCACCGATGTTCTTTTCAGCCATTAACCTGAGTGCGTCGAGCACCATCTGATCCGGGCCAATGGTATGCACTTGCTGGTTCTGCAGGTCTTTCAATTTCAGTAGCTGGGCGACAGTTTTCATGGGGCTCTCCGCGATCGGGACCTGGCTGGCTGTAGTGCATTGCCGGAACCACTACAGAATCATCCAGCGCGCAGCATCGAGCAAGCAGTAAATAAAGATCACGGGAATAGGAGGAATCAATTATCCACGCCCTCAATGTGCCGCTAATTCGCCTGCCAGACGCGCCTTTAGCTTCATAGCCAAGTAGAATCAATTGTTTCACCGGGCGGTCGAGGTAACAGCGTTGGATGTACAGCAGGGCTTTATCCTGAGTCGGCATTGGCAAGACACGCCCGCCGGGACCGAGGTCGACTTCTGGTTGGCCACCGATCAGGGTCCGCGCCATATCCGTCTGCCTTGCCAGCCTTCTGTCGCCTTTATTCCTGCCGAGCAGGGTGAGCGCGCCCGATCGTTATTGCGCACCGAACGTGGCGTAGAGCTGCGCCCGCTGGAACTCTGTGATTTCCGTCATCGCCCGGTGCTGGGTGTGTATTGTCAGCAGCACCGCCAGTTGATGAACATCGAAAAGCTGCTGCGCAGAGGCAACGTGGACGTCTACGAAGCGGACATTCGCCCGCCCGAGCGCTACCTGATGGAGCGCTTTATCACTGCGCCTGTGCAGTTTGGCGGCACGCTGGATGCCGATGGCGTGCTTTGTGACGCGCAGATCAGGCCATCGCCCGATTACCGTCCCAACCTGAAACTGGTCTCACTGGATATCGAAACCACGGCACGCGGCGAGCTGTATTCGATTGCACTGGAGGGCTGTGGGCAACGCCAGGTCTACATGCTGGGGCCGGCCAATGGTGGCGACGAGGCGCTGGATTTTCAGCTCGACTATTGCGATACCCGCGCGCAGTTGCTGGAACGTCTCAACGACTGGCTGGCGCTGCACGACCCTGACGCGATTATCGGCTGGAACGTCATCCAGTTCGATTTGCGCGTGCTGCATGAGCATGCCCAGCGCCTGCAAGTGCCGTTAAGGCTCGGACGTGGCGGTGAAGCGATGGGCTGGCGTGAGCATGGCAGCCGCAACAACCATTTTTTTGCCGAGGTGAGCGGGCGGCTGATTATCGACGGCATCGAGGCATTGCGCTCGGCGACCTGGAGTTTTCCGTCATTCAGTCTTGAATACGTCGCGCAGACCCTGCTGGGCGAGGGCAAGGCCATCGACACGCCTTATCAGCGCATGGATGAAATCAACCGCATGTTCGCCGAGGACAAGCCGGCGCTGGCGCGTTACAACATCAAGGACTGCGAACTGGTCACGCGCATCTTTGCCAAGACGCAACTGCTGACCTTTCTGCTTGAGCGCGCCACGGTCACCGGTCTGCCTGCCGACCGCAGCGGCGGTTCTGTTGCCGCTTTCTGCCATTTGTATATCCCGCTGATGCATCGTCAGGGTTTCGTTGCGCCCAACCTGGGCGAGCGCCTGCCGGAGGCCAGCCCTGGCGGTTTTGTCATGGATTCCCAGCCAGGGCTGTACGAGTCGGTGCTGGTGCTGGACTACAAAAGCCTTTACCCGTCGATCATTCGTACCTTTCTGATTGATCCGGTGGGCTTGATCGAAGGCCTGCGGCATCCGGCGGACAGCGAGTCGGTGCCAGGCTTTCGCGGTGCGCGCTTTTCACGCACACGTCACAGCCTGCCAGCCATCGTCGAGCGAGTGTGGCAGGGGCGGGAAGCCGCCAAGCGCGAGCAGAACGCGCCCTTGTCCCAGGCGCTGAAAATCATCATGAATGCCTTCTACGGTGTGTTGGGTTCGAGCGGCTGCCGCTTTTTCGATCCGCGCCTGGCTTCATCGATCACCCTGCGCGGGCATGAAATCATGCTCAAGACCCGCGACCTCATTCAGGCGCAGGGCTACACCGTGATCTATGGCGATACCGACTCGACCTTTGTCTGGCTGGGCCGCCCTCACGGACAGGAAGAGGCGGCGAGCATCGGCAAGGCGCTGGTGCAGCAGGTCAACCAGTGGTGGCGCGAGCACTTGCACGCCGAGTACGGTTTGCACAGCGCCCTTGAGCTGCAATACGAAACGCATTTTCGGCGCTTCCTGATGCCCACCGTGCGCGGTGCGGAGGAGGGCAGCAAGAAGCGCTATGCCGGTCTGGTGACCCGCGCTGACGGGTCCGAAGAGATGGTCTACAAGGGCCTCGAAACCGTACGCACCGACTGGTCGCCACTGGCTCAGCAGTTTCAGCAGGAACTGTACCTGCGGATCTTCAAGCGTCAGCCGTATCAGGATTACGTGCGTGACTATGTGCAGCGCACCCTGTCAGGCGAGCTGGATGACCTGTTGATCTACCGCAAGCGCCTGCGTCGCAAGCTCGATGACTACCAGCGTAATGTGCCGCCCCATGTACGCGCCGCGCGGCTGGCCGACGAATACAACGACCAGCAGGGGCGACCGCGTCAGTATCAAAGTGGCGGCTGGATCAGCTACGTAATGACCACCGCCGGGCCGGAGCCGCTGGAAATTCGCCACGCCCCGATCGACTACGATCACTACGTGACTCGTCAGTTGCAACCGCTGGCAGATGCCATCCTGCCGTTCGTTGACGACGATTTCAGCACCCTGATCGGTGGGCAGTTGGGGCTGTTTTAACGCGAAACCAGCTGCTCGGCGAGCCACGGCAATACCTGCTCGCAGGACGCCTGGATTTTCATTTCAAGCAATTCATCGGCCCGGGTCTTGCCATGGTTGATGGCGATGACCGGCTTGCCCTGTTCGGCCATCGCCTTGCACAGGCGGAATGCCGACCAGGCCATCAGTGACGTGCCGACCACCAGCAGACCTTCAGCCTCTTCGACACTCTGCATTGCTTTGGCAGCGGTCTGCGCGGCGACGTTTTCACCGAAGAACACGACGTCCGGCTTGAGCCTGTCGCCTTCACAGTGCGGGCAGAGAGGCACCTTGAAGCTGGACTCGAAAGCCGGGTCGAGCAGGGTGTCGCCGTCCGGCGCCTGTGTCGCGTGGACGCCGATCAGATAAGGGTTTTGCTCCAGCATCTGCTCTTGAATGGTTGCCCGGTCGCTGCGCTGCTGGCAATCCAGGCACAGCACCCGGTGCAGGCTGCCGTGCAGTTCGATGACGTCCCGGCTTCCGGCCTGCGTGTGCAGTGCATCGACATTCTGGGTGATCAGTCCTGTGATAGCGTTTTCAGCCTGCAGAGCAGCCAGACCTCGATGCGCGGCATTGGCCTGTGCCGCGCGGATCCGCGGCCAGCCGAGCATCGCGCGTGCCCAGTAGCGCTGGCGCGCTGCGGGGTTGCCGAGAAATTCCTGATACATCATCGGCTGCTTGCCGCGCCGCACGCCGTCCTTGTCGCGGTAGTCCGGTATGCCGGATGCGGTGCTGATGCCTGCGCCGGTTACCACCAGAAACGGTTTGTCGGCCATCGCCTGGCATAGCGTGTCGAGCAGATGTCGAGTTGGGCTGTCGAGCATGTTTGAACCTCGGGTGGCTCTTGCGACTGGTCACCTTATCATCTGGCGTGCAGGCAGCGTCGCGGCTGCCACAGCTGTGAGCCGCCGACGCAGAGGTTGGTTCAATCGCTGGTTTCTGGAAGAAGGCCCGGCGGCGGACCGCTACGCCGAGTGCTCCGCTTGGGCATGGCTTTCCGGACGCTCTGCGTCCGATCCTGAGGATGCCTTTGCCTCTCGCTCTCAATCCTTCAGCGCAATTTTCTTGCCGCGTCTGGCGGCGATGTCGCTGGCCTGGCCGTCACGCTGCTTGCCGGTGCGAGCCTGGGTGATGAGGGCCGGAATCAGCGGGCCTTCCGGCAGGTTTTTCCAGAAGCGCGAAGGGAAGTGGCCTTCCATGACCTTGGGGTTCAGGCGCGCAGGGTTGAAGATGTGGCTGTAGTAGGTCAGCCACAGTTCACCATGCGGATCTTCCACCTGCCTGGCCATGGTCTGCCAGGCAGGCGGGCAGCGTCGCTCATGAATCAATTGCTGGCCGTCGTAATACACGCCGTCCTGAGGCGTGGCGATCATCCAGCGGTGCTGACCCATGCGGCCGATGAAATGCTCGCTGGCACTGAGCAGAATATCGTGGGCCGGTTCGTGCCAGGCCACGTACTGCGGGCGCATCAGGGCTTCGTCGTCAGCCACGGACGGCAGCGCGACAAATCGCAGGAACGCATGCAGATGATGGGCCTCGCGCCTTACCGATTTCAGGCGACGATGCAATTCACTGCCGAGCTTGTCGCCGGCCATCATCGCTGTGCGGTCGCCGTGAGTCACGCGCCACAGCACTTCGTACAGCAGGCTCCAGCGCTGATCGCCCCGGTAACGCGACGCGCTTTCCAGCAACTGCACCAGCTCCAGCGGAACCCTTGCCTGAAAAGGCCCGGCCTCCCTGGGATACTCTTCTTCGCTGCCGAACAGGTCGGCGGCATCCGGCGACTTCCAGCTGACCTGGCTGGGATCGATTTCATGGCTCAACAGCCAGCGAGCCTGTTGCCGCCAGGTATCGAACAGGTCGTCGCAGTCGAGGCAGATCATCCCCACAGCCCCATTTGCTGAGGCTGAGGCCGGTCGCGCAGCTGGTGATGCAGGAACTCGCTGGTGGTTTCCGCATGCGGCGGATGGTAATCACTGGTAATGATGAACGGCTTGGCCTTGGCCAGTATGCAGCGCATGCGGGTCAGGTCTTCATAGCGGATGCGACGCTGTCTGCGCAGCTCGACCAGCCGCTGCGTAGTGCGAATGCCAATACCCGGCACCCTGGCGATCAGTGCCGGGTCGGCCTGGTTCAGGTCCAGCGGGAAAACCTGCCGGTTGCCCAGAGCCCAGGCCAGTTTGGGGTCAATGTCCAGCGCCAGATCACCGGGACCGTCGAGCAGTTCACCGGCAGTGAAGCCATATCCGCGCAGCAGAAAATCAGCCTGATACAGGCGATGCTCGCGCATCAGCGGCGGTGCCGCCAGGGGAACGCTGTTGGGGCTGTTGGGTATCGGGCTGAACGCAGAGTAGTAGACCCGGCGCAGCTTGAAGTTGCTGTACAGCGACTGCGCGCTGTGCAGGATGGTGCTGTCGTCGGTGGCATCGGCACCGACAATCATCTGCGTGCTCTGCCCGGCAGGCGCAAAGCGCGGCGAGCGAGGCTCGTTGCGCACCGTCTGCTCGCCGGTGTAGATCGTCTGCATGGCTTGCTTGATCGAGGCGACGTCTTTTTCCGGGGCGAGGGTCTGCAGGCTCAGGTCGGTCGGCAGTTCGATGTTGACGCTGAGACGGTCGGCATAGCGGCCGGCCTTTTCGATCAGCGCCGGATCGGCGTCAGGGATGGTTTTGAGGTGGATGTAGCCGCGAAACTCATGTACCTCGCGCAACAGCCGGGCAACTTCGACCAGTTGCTCCATGGTGTAGTCCGCAGAGCGAATGATCCCGGAACTCAAAAACAGCCCGCTCACGCAATTGCGGCGATAGAAGTCCAGCGTCAGGGTGACCACTTCTTCGGGACTGAAGCGCGCACGTGGCACATCGCTGGAGCGGCGGTTGACGCAGTACTGGCAGTCGTAAAGACAGAAGTTGGTCAGCAGGATTTTCAACAGCGACACGCAACGCCCATCTGGCGTGTAGCTGTGGCAGATGCCCATGCCATTGGTAGAGCCGAGCCCGGACTTGTCCTGCGAGCTGCGCTTGGGTGCTCCACTGCTGGCGCACGACGCATCGTACTTGGCGGCGTCTGCCAGAATGCTGAGCTTGTCGATAAGCTGCATGAAGTGTCCCTTGACTGTTTGTATATACAGTATAGGGGCGCACGCGGTGTCACAAGTACCGCACGGCGGAGTTCTGCGAGGCGATGCCGGATCGGATTCACGCAGGCTTTGATCTGCATGAGTGGAAAGCAAGGTGCCAGCATGAATGTTATTTAATAACACATACGTGTTTGGTATGTAATACTGTAACAAATAGTTGCAGGTTACTTTTACTTGAAAAATTCTTCTGACGCTTCGACAGCAAGCGCTTCGATAGCAGGCTCCGTGATGGCCCAGTCGGCCTGGAAGCGGGTCCTGTTTTCCCTGGCGATACTGATATTGCTCTGGCTGGCGATTGGCTGGTCGGTGGCAGTTCCATGAGTGCCGCCATCGCTCTGGAAAACCTCACCGTGGCGTACGAGCGCCGCCCTGCAGTGCACCACATCAGCGGGCGCTTCGAAGCAGGTAGTCTGACGGCTATTGTCGGGCCCAACGGCGCGGGTAAATCGACGCTGATCAAAGCCATCGCCGGCACCATGAAGCCTGCTCAGGGACGCGTCGATCGGGGGCGTCTGGCAACCCGCACGATTGGCTATCTGCCGCAGGCTGCGGAAATCGATCGCAGCTTTCCGTTGAGCGTCGCCGATACGGTGTCGATGGGCGCCTGGCACAGCATCGGCCCGTTTCGCAGTCTGACTCGCAATCATGCGCGTCTGACCGGCGAGGCGCTGATGACCGTCGGCCTCGAGGGGTTTGAAGGGCGTAGCGTTGGCTCGCTGTCGTCGGGTCAGTTTCAGCGGGTGCTGTTCGCCCGACTGTTGTTGCAGGACGCCTCGGTGATCCTCCTGGATGAACCGTTCACCGCCATCGACGCGCGCACCACGCGTGATCTATTACAGCTGGTTCGCGCCTGGCACGGGCAGGGGCGTACGGTGATTGCCGTACTGCACGATATCGAACAGGTTCGTCAGCACTTTCCGCAAACCTTGCTGATGGCTCGCGAAGCCATCGCCTGGGGCGAGACAGCCCAGGTGCTCAGCGTTGCCAACCTGCGCAAGGCGCGCAACATGGCCGAGTACTGGAGCCCGGATGCCTTGCTGTGTGATGCCGAGGACGACGACGCATGATGCTCTATAGCCTGGTGGTCGAGCCTTTTATCGAATTCGGTTTCATGCGCCGTGCACTGGTGGCGTGTTTGGCACTGGGCATCGGCTCGGGGCCGGTCGGCGTGCTGTTGATGTTGCGGCGCATGAGCCTGGTGGGCGATGCGATGAGCCATGCGGTGCTGCCGGGCGCAGCGGTGGGCTTTATGGTCGCCGGGCTGTCGTTGCCGGCAATGGGCTTCGGCGGCCTGATCGCTGGGCTGGCAGTGGCTTTGCTGTCCGGTCTGGTGAGTCGACTGACCTCGCTACGCGAAGACGCCAGCTTTGCCAGCTTCTATCTGACCTCGCTGGCCGCCGGGGTGCTGATTGTCTCGCTGCACGGTTCCAGCGTCGATCTGCTGCATGTGCTGTTCGGCACCATTCTGGCCATCGATGACACCGCTATTTACATGGTCGGCAGCATTGCCTCCTTCACCCTGATTCTGCTGGCGATCATCTATCGCCCCCTGGTACTGGAGTGCTTCGATCCGGGCTTTCTGCGTGCGGTCGGCGGGCGCGGCTCGCTGTACCACGTTCTGTTTCTGCTGCTGGTGGTGCTCAACCTGGTCGCAGGCTTTCAGGCGCTGGGCACCTTGATGGCCGTGGGCATGATGATGCTGCCGGCAACCGCGGCACGTTTCTGGACCCACTCGCTGAGTGGCCTGATGGTGATTTCGACGCTGCTGGCGACCTTGTCCGGGCTGATCGGGCTGATCGTTTCCTACCACCTTGGCGTCGCCTCGGGGCCGGCCATCGTGCTGACGGCCAGTGCGTTCTACGGCATCTCCCTGTTGTTCGGGCGCACGGGCATCGTGCGTCGGCTGTTCCCCAAACCTCACCTGGCTCACTGAAAAAGGTACGTCATGAAACGATTGATGATGTTGAGTTCCCTGGCTGCACTGGCGCTGTCGGCATTCGCCAGCCTGGCCCAGGCCAAACCGCTGGAAGCCGTTGCCTCGTTCACAGTCATTGCCGACATGGTCAGTACGGTCGGCGGTGACCGTGTGCACGTCAAATCGCTGATCGGTCCGAACGGCGATCCACACGTTTACGAGCCCACACCGAGTGACGCCCAGGCGCTGAAAAATGCCGATCTTGTATTTGTCAGCGGCCTGCATCTTGAGGGCTGGATGGATCGTCTCATCAAGGCTTCAGGTTACAAGGGGCAGCCGGTGGTACTGTCCGAGGGCATCAAGACCCGCAGCATGGATGAGGACGGCAAGCGCATTGTCGACCCGCATGCCTGGAACAGCGCGGCCAATGGCGTGATTTATGTACGCAACATCATCGCAGCGCTGAAGAAAGCCGATCCGGAAGGGGCCAGCGTGTATCAGGCCAATGGTGATCGCTACATCGTCGAGTTGCAGCAGCTGGATAGCTATGCACGTGATCAGATCCGTTCGATTCCGGCTGCCAGACGCAAGATCCTCACCTCTCATGACGCGTTCGGCTACTTCGGCGATGCCTACGGGGTGAACTTCCTGTCGCCGCTGGGCTTGTCTACCGAATCTGAGGCGTCGGCCGCCGATGTTTCGAAACTGATCCGTCAGATCAAGACCGAACATGTCAGTGCCTACTTCTTCGAAAACTCCAGCGACCCGCGTCTGGTCAAGCAGATAGCCGAAGCCAGTGGCGCTCAACCAGGGGGTGAACTGTACGTGGAATCCCTGTCGCCAGCCGACGGCCCGGCGTCAACCTACGCGAAGATGTTCCGTTACAACGTCGATACCCTGACTGCGGCAATGAAGCGCAATCAGTGAGCCTGAACTGCCCGGCGCCCTGATTGCAGGCGCCGGGCAGCTCAACGCTTCAGTCGTTGAGGAATTTGAACACAGTGGTCTGGGTGTACGCCTTGCCAGGATCCAGTCGGGTGCTGGGGAATTTCGGCTGGTTGGGCGCATCGGGGTAATGCTGCGTTTCCAGAGTAAAGGCGCCCCAGTGCGGGTAGACCTTGCCAGCCTTGCCGTGAATGCTGCCATCCAGGAAGTTACCGGTGTACAGCTGCACGCCGGGCTCTGTGGTGAACAGCTGCAGTCGGCGGCCTGATTGCGGGTCGCTGACCTCGGCGGCCAGTTTCTTCACGTCACCCTTGGTGTCGAGCACCCAGTTGAAATCAAACCCGCCTTGCTTGGGTTCGGCGTATTTCAACTGTTGATGATCATCCTTGATGTGTTTGCCGAACGCGGTGGGCTTGAGGAAGTCCATGGGCGTGCCGGCGACAGCAGGCAGTTCTCCGGTCGGGATCAGCTTGTCGTTGACCGGGGTGTAGTGCGAGGCGTGAAGGGTGGCGACCTGTTTGAGCACATCACCACTGCCCGCGCCGGCCAGATTGAAATAACTATGGTTGGTCAGGTTCAGCACCGTCGGTTTGTCGGTGGTAGCGCGGTAGTCGATCTTCAGCTCGTTTTTTTCATTCAGGCTGTAGGTCACTTCAGTCAGCAGGGCTCCTGGAAAACCCATCTCGCCGTCCGGCGACAGGTAGGTCAGCTTCACGCCAACCGAATCACCGGTCCTGGTTTCTTCTGCCTTCCACAAGCGCTTGTCAAAACCCTGCGTGCCGCCGTGCAGCGCGTTGGTCTTGTCGTTGAGCGGGACCTGATAGGTTTTGCCATCCAGACTGAATTTGCCGCCTGCCAGGCGGTTGCCGAAGCGGCCGATGGTCGCGCCGAAATAAACCGTACCGTTGTTCTGATAGCCCTGAGCATCGTCGAAACCCAGGACGATGTCTTCGACCTTTCCGGCCTTGTCAGGTACCAGCAGCGATTGCAGCGTCGCGCCGTAGGTGATGATGCTGGCCTGCACGCCGTGACTGTTGCGCAGGGTGTATTTTTCGACGGCAGAGCCGTCGGGCAGTTGGCCGAACGCGCTGTGTTCGCTGGAGAGTGCGGCGGCCTGTGCGGTCAGGGTGCTGATCATCAAGGACAGTCCAAGGGTGCTGAGGAGCGCATGTTTTTTCATCTGATCTGCCTGCTTTTATTGTTATTGGTAAGACTATTTGATCGGATTCAAGCCGATGCATGGATGTATAGCCTATAAAATGAAGCTTGAAAAATAAATTGTAATACTATTTAGTAGTGCCATCGTCGCTGAAGGCTTGTGACTCACCTTAGCCGATCTGCCGTTTTTTTTGCCATGCAGCCTGAAATCCGTGCAACGGGTCAGCGCAGGCAGAGGTTGGACAAGACAGCGACACAAACATCCAAAAGTGCCTTTACAACAATAACAAAGGACATTTTTCATGAACTGGCTGCCCGTTTCCGAGCACCGTTTCAAGCTGGCCGAAGGCTCCTTCTGGGATGCCGAGGAGCAGGCTTTGTACTGGGTCGACATTTCCGGGTTCCTGGCGTGTCGGCTGGTCGCCGGGCAGATCCGCCAATGGCGCATGCCGGAGCCGGTTTCTGCATTTATTCCGACCGAGCAGGGTGATGCACTGGTGACACTGGCCAGCGGCGTTTATCGCCTGGACCTGGACTCCGACAAGACTTCTTTAGTGCCGTTCTGCGTGGCAGACCCCACACCTGGCAATCGCGCCAACGAAGCGCGGTGCGATGCGCGCGGCCACCTTTGGCTTGGCAGCATGCAGAACAACATCGATGCCGAGGGCGGCGACGTGCCTCTGGTGCGTCGTTCAGGCGGGTTGTTCCGCGTTGAACCTGATGCTCGCGTGACCCGTTTGCTGGACGGGCAGGGCATCGTCAACACCCTGTTGTGGAATGACGAGGGTAGCGTGCTGTACAGCGCCGATACGCTGGACGACGTCATTTATCACTATCCGGTGCTCGCAGACGGTGCTTTGGGGCCACGCAAGGTATGGGCTGCAAAACACGATCGAGGCTCACCCGACGGCTCGGCGATGGATGCCGAAGGGTATGTCTGGAATGCGCGCTGGGGTGGCAATTGCCTGATCCGTTTTGCCCCGGATGGCAGTGTTGACCGGGTTGTGGAGCTGCCGGTCAGCCATCCCACCAGTTGTGTATTCGGCGGTCCTGACCTGGAAACGTTGTACGTCACCAGTGCCGCACCTGCCGATGCACAGGGTCGTTTCGATGGCGCGCTGCTGATGGCGCAGATCGGCGTCAAGGGCACGCCGTGTCAGCGTTTCGCGGGTTGATAAGCGTATCGCGCCGCCGTCTTTTTTGACGGCAGCGTGATGGTAGATGCAAGGGTGACATTCGGTTACATAGCGGTCACCCGTTATATGGTATGACTATTTGACCGGTTTCGGACGCATTCGCGTTCTCGACCGCCACCTCGCTGAACGTTGTAGCTATTCAATAAAAATAAGGAGCTAGCTATGTTGAGTCGTCACGGGATTCGTTCCCTGTGCTGTGTCGCCGTCACTACCGCCATTCTGGGCATGAGTGGCATCACCTCCGCTGCCGAAGAAGTCAAAATCGGCTTTTTGGTCAAGCAGGCTGAAGAACCGTGGTTCCAGGCCGAATGGGCGGGTGCCGAAAAAGCTGGCAAGGAGCATGGCTTTACCGTCATCAAGATTGCCGTGCCAGATGGTGAAAAGACCCTGACCGCTATCGATAACCTCGCCGCCAACGGTGCCAAGGGCTTCGTGATCTGCCCGCCTGACGTGTCGCTCGGCCCTGCGATTGTGGCCAAGGCCAAAGCGCTGGGATTGAAAGTCATGGCCGTGGATGATCGCTTTGTCGACGCCAAGGGTAACTTCATGGAGGACGTGCCTTACCTGGGCATGGCTGCCTTTGAAGTAGGCCAGAAGCAGGGCGTCGAAATGGCCAAGGAAGCGAAAAGTCGCAAGTGGGACGAGGATGGCTGGAAAGGCACCTACGCGATCATCAACACTTATAACGAGCTGGATACCGGCAAGAAACGCACGGATGGTTCGGTGAAGTCACTTGAGGAAGCCGGCCTGCCGAAGGACCATATTGTCTTCACCGCACAGAAAACCCTCGATGTGCCAGGCAGCATGGACGCCACCAACTCGGCGCTGCCAAAACTTCCAGGCGATGCCAAAAGGCTGATCATCGGCGGTATGAACGACAACACCGTATTGGGTGGGGTACGTGCGACTTCTACCAATGGCTTTGAAGCGGATAACGTGATCGGGATCGGTATCAACGGCACCGATGCGATCGACGAACTTAAGAAGAAAAAAAGCGGCTTCTTTGGCTCTATGTTGCCGAACCCTGGCAAAGAGGGTTACGACACCGCGTTGCATGTTTACGAGTGGGCCACCAAGGGCACCGAACCACCCAAGTACACCGCTCTGGACGACGTGACACTGATCAAGCGCACCAACTTCCAGGAAATACTGACCGAGCGTGGTCTGTGGAAGTGAGCTGAACGAGGGGCCTGATGTTCAGGCCCCTCACACGTGCGAGGAGATTGGTTCATGCAACAGGCTATCGAGCAATACGCCGCAGGCGGTGCCTTGCGCTTCAACGGCATCGGCAAGGTCTTCCCCGGCGTCAAGGCGCTTTCGGACATCAGTTTCGAAGCGCGCCCCGGCAGCGTCCATGCATTGATGGGTGAAAACGGTGCCGGTAAATCCACGCTGCTGAAAATTCTCGGCGGCTCTTATCAGCCCAACAGCGGTGCCTTGCAGATCGGCGAGCAGAGCTATCAGTTCAAGTCCACCGCCGAGAGCATCGCGGCTGGCGTGGCGGTGATTCACCAGGAGCTGCATCTGGTGCCGGAAATGACCGTTGCCGAGAACCTGCTGCTCGGGCACATGCCCAATCGCTTCGGTCTGATCAATCGCGGTGCGATGTACCGCCGGGCCAGCGAGCTGCTCAAGGGCCTGGCTGACGAGATAGACCCACGCACACGTCTGGGCGATCTTTCGCTGGGGCAGCGGCAATTGGTCGAGATCGCCAAGGCCATGTCGCGCAATGCCCACGTCATTGCCTTCGACGAGCCCACCAGCAGCCTGTCGGCGCGCGAGATCGACCGACTGATGGCGATCATCGTGCGCCTGCGCGACGAGGGCCGAGTGATTCTTTACGTGTCGCATCGCATGGAAGAAATCTTCCGTGTCTGTGATGCGGTGACGGTGTTCAAGGACGGCCGTTTTGTAAAAACCTTCGAACAGATGGCTGATCTTGATCACGACCGACTGGTGACCTGTATGGTCGGGCGCGATATCCAGAACATCTACAACTACCGTCCGCGTCAGCATCAGGGGCCAAGTCTGCGCGTCACCGGCCTGCTGGGGCCGGGCCTGCATGAGCCGGTCACCTTTGCCGTGCAGAAGGGCGAAGTATTGGGCTTTTTCGGCCTGGTCGGCGCCGGGCGTACCGAGCTGTTCCGGCTGCTCTCGGGGCTTACCCGCAGCTCTGCAGGCAGCCTGCAACTGGACGGCAAACCGCTGACACTCAAGTCACCGCGTGATGCCATCGAGGCCGGAATTCTGCTCTGCCCGGAGGACCGCAAGAAAGAAGGCATCGTGCCGCTGTCCAGCGTCGCGGAGAACATCAACATCGGTGCGCGCCCCCGGCACGTGAACCTCGGTTGCCTGATTCAGGGCAGTTGGGAGCGTGACAACGCACGCAGCCAGATCAAGTCGATGAACGTCAAGACGCCATCGCCCGAGCAGCAGATCATGTACCTCTCTGGCGGCAATCAACAGAAAGCGATTCTTGGTCGCTGGCTGTCGATGCCCATGAAAGTCCTGCTGCTGGACGAGCCGACTCGCGGGATCGACGTCGGGGCCAAGTCCGAGATTTACGAGATCATCCACAACCTGGCCGCAGACGGTATCGCGGTGATTGTGGTCTCCAGCGATCTGATGGAAGTGATGGGCATTTCAGACCGCATTCTGGTGATGAGCGAAGGCGCAATCACCGGTGAACTCAATCGCGACGAGGCTGACGAGTCGCGACTTCTGCAATTGGCTCTGCCTCGCACGCGCGGCTGACAATCGGTCCCTGACCATGAACAATAAAAAAGAGGTGCGTATGTCTACCGAATCCAGCCTGCAGGCTCCCCGTCAGGGCATGAACCTGCGTCGTTTCGCCGATGACTGGGTGATGCTCCTGGCTGCCGTGGGAATCTTCATTTTGTGTGCCGTGTTCATCGACAACTTCATGTCGCCGCTCAACATGCGGGGTCTGGGCCTGGCGATTTCCACAGTGGGCATCGCTGCCTGCACCATGCTCTTCTGCCTGGCGTCCGGGCACTTCGACCTTTCGGTCGGCTCGGTGCTGGCCTGTTCCGGGGTGATCGCCAGTATCGTCATCCGCGACACCGACAGTGTGTTTCTGGGCGTCTCGGCAGCTCTGGCGCTCGGACTGGTGGTGGGCCTGATCAACGGCATCGTGATTGCCAAGCTGCGCATCAACGCCCTGATCACGACCCTGGCAACGATGCAGATCGTGCGCGGCCTGGCGTATATTTTCTCCAACGGCAAGGCTGTCGGCGTTTCCAACGAGGATTTCTTCATCTTTGGCAATGGCCAGGTGTACGGCGTGCCGGTACCGATTCTGATCACCATCGCCTGCTTCATATTCTTCGGCTGGCTGCTCAATTACACCACTTACGGGCGCAACACCATGGCCATCGGCGGCAATCAGGAAGCTGCGCTGCTGGCGGGTGTACACGTAGACCGTACCAAGATCATCATCTTCGCCGTCCACGGTCTGGTGGGGGCACTGGCAGGCGTGGTGCTGGCCTCGCGCATGACCTCGGGTCAGCCGATGATCGGGCAGGGCTTCGAGCTGACGATCATTTCTGCCTGCGTACTGGGCGGGGTTTCGCTGAGCGGCGGCATCGGCATGATCCGGCATGTGATCGCCGGGGTGCTGATTCTGGCGATTATCGAAAATGCGATGAACCTCAAGAACATCGACACCTTCTACCAGTACGTGATTCGCGGCACGATCCTGTTGCTGGCGGTGATCATCGACCGGATGAAGCGTCGCTAAATTGTCCGGGCGCTGGTTCTCATGAATCAGCGTCCCGGTCATACCGGATTCAGTCCCGTACTGCGCTTCATCAACCGCCCAAAGTGTAACTACCGCGGTAGTTGAAATAGCAAACCGCCCGTGCGTGCGGTCTGAATCCATTCTTTCCGCGTTTCAGCGAGAATGCGGCGCCAGCGCCGAGCTGCCCAGCCGGGTCAGTCCGTAAAGCGCTGCACCGACCGCCAGCATGATGCCTGCTCGCAGCCAGGTTTCCGGACCTTGCTGAGTGAGCAGCAACAGGCACGAAAGAATGCCCAGCAGCGGAATAACCCAGTGGACCTGAAAGTGCCCGGCTTCGACCTTGTCGCGCTTGAGTACCAGCACGGCGATGTTCACGCTGAGAAATACGAAGAGCAGTAACAGCACGACTGTTTCGGCGAGGATGGTCAGGGTGCTGGTGAAGGACAGGGCAATGGCCACCAGCGTGGTCGCCAGAATTGCCAGCCCCGGCGTGCGGCGCTTGGGCAGCACCGAACCCATCACTGCAGGTAACAGTCCTTCGCGGGCCATGCCGAAGGTCAGTCGGCTGGCCATGATCATGGTCAGCAGCGCGCCGTTGGCCACCGCAATCAGCGCAATGACCGCAAACCAGGGCGCAGGTATGCCGAGCCCCGAGGCACTCACTACGTCCATCAGTGGTGCTTGGGAATCCTTGAGTTGCTCGACCGGCAGGACCATCGCTGCGCCCACGCCAACCAGCATGTACACCGCGCCGGCAGCCAGCAGTGCACCGAACAGGGCGCGTGGATAGACCTTGCGCACATCCTTGATCTCTTCGGCAAGATTGGCCGAAGTTTCAAACCCTACGAACGAATAGAACGCCAGCAATGAGGCACCGAGAATCGCTGTGGCGGGGGATGCGCTGTCCAGTTCAAACACGCGTTGCGGCACGCCTTGCCCTTGACTGACGAACCACACTGCCGCAGCGATGACCATCAGCAAGCCGCTCAGCTCGATGACTGTCATGACCAGATTGGCTGAAAGCGATTCCTTGATACCGCGTGCGTTGAGCAGGCCGACGATGACCAGAAATGCTACACAGACCCACTGCGCAGGCCAGTCGAGCAGCGCCTGAAAGTAGTCGCCGGCAAACGCCACGGCCAGCCCGGCAGCGCTGGTAACGCCAGCCGCGACCATGGAGAAGCCGACCAGAAACGAGAGCAGCGGCTTGCCGAACGCTTTTTCGGCGTACACCGCGGCACCGCCCGCACGCGGGTATTTGGTCACCAGTTCGGCGTAGGACGCTGCGGTCAGCAAGGCAAAGCACAGGGCAATCAGCAAGGGCGCCCAGATGGCTCCGCCGACGCGTCCGGCTATCGTGCCTGCCAATGCATAGACGCCAGCACCCAGCACGTCGCCGAGGATGAACAGGGTCAACATGGGCGCGGTGATCGCCCGGCGCAGTGATGAGGTGTCGGGAGTGGCCATGGTGGAAAATTCCTTTTCATTGACGCTACACAAGGCTAAAGGCCAAAGAGGGTAAGCGTTGGTCTGTTCATTGGCTCGTTCGAGCGTAGACCGTCAGCGACGCTGCTTTCTACAGTACGCAAGCAAGCGTCATTCAGGATCTGGCAGCGACAGCAGTCGTTACAGGCATGAAAAAGTGATCCTGATAACGGAGGTAAATTCAAACCGATGGACATCAAGCCTGACCGGCGGCGGTTTCAGTTCCACAGCGCGCAATAAAGTGGAGCATTCGGTTTGCAGGCTGTCTCAACCTTGCACTTGAGCCGATCGACAGAGGATACGAAGGTGGGACATGACAGCCAGCAACAATTCCGCTTGGTCTGGAAGACACTGCAAACGTTGAGGGCGGAGGTGCGTAACCTGCAGCTCAGTGAACTGGAGCGTGTTGAGCGTTTAAGGGGTCAGCAGACGGTAGACACCCGCGAAGCTATCCAGCAATCGTTCGTCGGGCTTGAACAGGCAATCGATGATATCGAGGCCACGCTGGCGACCATTGGCGAGGCGACCGGAGAGATCGGCAAGCTTTGATCGTCCCGCAGAGCGCCTGACTCCAGAGCCGTCTGATGGCGGCCCTGGAGTCGTTTGCGCAGAGGAAACTCAGATTTTCGGGCCAGTCCAGCGGGGTGCGTTTCTCAAATCTTCACGCTGCTGTTGATCCGGTGATTTATGCGTCTCGCCGTATTCTACATGCAACTCGCCATCCAGGCGGTTGCTCGATGAACCGTCCTCTTGTGGCGTCTCGTCGAAATGCTTCCATTCGGCACTCTGGAAACGAAACAGGCTGTCGTCTTCCGGTGCTTCGCGCTCCCTGTAGTGATGGATCGAATAGTGGGCGTACTCGACCTTGTCACCCCAGTCAGCCTGCAACAGGCCGTCAGCCGCCAGGTCGCGATACCAGTCATTTCCCTTTTCGGAGGCTTTCTGCTTTTTGTTGTGGTCCACGAAGTAGCCGATGACTCCGCCTACCACCGCAACCACCACCCCGACCAGAAAGAAAGGTCCGGCCAGGGCTGTGGCCGCTGCGCCTCCTGCACCCACCAGTGCGGCGGTGCCCAGCACGCCGGCTGAAGCGCCGAACGCGCCGCCCGCAATTTGCAGACCGCCTGCGGCCTGAGCCAGTTTGTCACCGGATTTGACACCGTCCCTGATGGTAAAAGCTCCCAGCACGATGTCGGCGAAACCGCCGGCCAGGTCTGTCGCCGGGCCGAGAACCTTGACCACCGAACCGGCAATCTTGCTGGCCATCCCCGGCTTCAACTTGGTCTCGCTGTCCAGTCGCTGAGAGATGCCTTGCATTGCGGTGCGTTCGCTTTCAGCGCTACCGGTCAGGTCACCGATAACGGCCATCCGCGTGTCATCAGGGATGTCCAGTGCGTTGCGGATCTCGTCGAGCCGTGCCGCAGAAAGACCGCTGGGGCTGACTTCAACCTTCGGCGGTTTCATGTCCTGCTTGCCCCAGATTTCCGGCACGGTCTTGTCCAGCCCGAGTAAATCAACCAGGCCGCCTTTGCCCATCAGGTCACCCACCTTGTCGGCCAGGCGCACAAAATGGCTGGCGCCACCGGCAAAGCTGAGGAAGTCCTTGGCGATGGCCAGGCGCTGGAGCGGTGTCTCGCCGAGCTTGCCGCCATTCCCGACCATTTGATAAATGGCCGAGAACAAAGACACGCCAGCCGCGACGGAGCCCATGACACCCTTGCTGTTCAGCGTGTTGAAAATCTCGCCCAGCTTGCCGCGATCGGCGACCGGAATATAAGGCTTGGACAGGGCAGTCTTTATGTCGGCCTCACTGACTTTGCCATTTTTCTGATAAGCATCGCCCACTTCCTTCAGCGCCTTGGCGATATCAGCAGGTTTGGCGTTGCCCACGACGCCTTCCTCGATGAATTTCTCGAACGTCGGCTGCAGGAAGCGCGGCATGTCCACCAAAAAGCCCTTGAGTTCTGCCTTGAGCAGGCCGAACAGATCCTTGGTGGCGAGGGCGTTGTTTTCGTCACTGATTTTCGAAGGGTCGGCCACCAGGTCATTGAGGTCGCTGGTCAATCCGTCGGCCTGGATGGACTGCGCTGCCTTGCTGGCGGCTTCGGGATCGACCAGTGCCAGTGAGGACAACGTGTCGCTCAGGTCCTTTTGCGCTTCCTGGCCGAGCCCCTGTTTCTGCAAGTCCTTGAGGTAAAGTACGTAGTCGGGGCTCGCGGTGAGGTCCAGCAGTTTTTGCTTGATCTCGTCCTTGTTGGGCACCTTGTTCACGGCATCGGTCAGCTTGCTCTGGTAGTCCTGCTGCACCGTAGGGTCGGAGAACAGCGTAGTCAGTTGCTCCTGCAGCTTGCCACCGTCAATGATGTCGTGCATGTCCGCCGAGCTCAGCTGAGTCTGCTTGCTGTCGAACTCTCGCCATGTGCCGCCGAATGCACCTTGTGCCTCCTCGTAGCCGGTCAGGCCGCGGCCATTGTCGTAGGCGGCCTGCGCTTCGATGGCCCGGACCAGCTTGGCGCGCGGATCGTCCTTGGGGATATCACCGTTTTTTACGCCTTCGCGGTATTGGTCGAGGAGCTCCTTGGTCGCCAGCTCACCCACATTCAGTTCTTCGGATTTTTCGTCATCCTTGTCAGCCTTCACACCGGTTTTCTGACCCATGAGGTCAACTTCGGACGCACCGGGCAGGTTATGCCGACTGCGGGTTTCACTGATATTGCCGGTGCCCAGCTCATTCCATTTCTGCACCACGTCGTCATACAGCTGGGGGCTGGCGTCCTTGGAGACGATGAACTTGCCGTCGTCGTTCTCGAAGCGGATCAGCCCGGAACCCAGCTCGTCTGGCGAACCGATGGTGATGTCCTGGTTTTTCAGAAAATCGTTGGGGCCTGCCAACGTGTAGCCTTCTTCGCGGCTGCTGTTGATCTTGTCCCAAGCGTCCTTTAGCGTGGTGACCTTGTCGAACAGATCGGGTGTCAGTGCCTGGGTCACGACAATCACTTCGCCGCTCTGATTCTTGTAGCTGATCTGGCTGCCTTCCTGGCCGGGTATCCAGTTGAATTCGGTGATGTCGTTAAGGCCCGGTAAAGACGTGTTGCCGTCGGCGAGGAGTTGTCCTTCATTGACCGCCTTTTCCAGCGCTGCGCGTTTTTCGGGGTCTGAAACGACGCTTTGCAGTCCCGTCAAAAACTTGAACAGGCCGGGATTGTCATCACGGGCGACCACCACTTTTTCGCCGTTGTGTTCATAGCGAATGGTGCCAGGGCCGGCCTCGTTCAGCGGGCCGACGGTGGTGCCGAACACGGGCGGCCAGACTTCATTGTCGCCCGCGCGGCGATAACCTTCCGACTCGCTTTTGCTCAGCCCCGTCAGCGAGTTGTAGGCATCCTTGGCGGCAGCATACAGTTCGGGGTTATCGCGCTCGGACACCACAACTTTGTTGCCATCGCGGTCAACATAGCGCATCACCCCCGGTCCGACCTCGTCGACCGGACCGACTTCTGCGAAATCGCCCAGTTTTGCGGGGATTTTTTCATCCGCGCCGGCCGCCCGATAGCCCTCCTGCTGGCTGCTGTTTATGCCGGAAAGGGATTTGAAGTCCGATGCGACCTGCTTGAACAGTTCCGGGTTGTCCTGTTGCGACACCATGATCTTGCTGCCGTCGGCGGCCTCATAGCGAATCAGGCCCGGCCCCATTTCATCCGGTGCCCCGATGCGCAGGTAGCCACCCAGGTTCGATGGCGCCTCGGCACCCGCCGCAGCCGGCTTGTAGCCCTGCGTCACGCTGGTCTTGAAGCCGGCGAGCCTGGGCTGATCCGCTACCACTTGCTGGTAGAGCGCCGGGCTGGTGGACCGGTAGACCAGTACGTGATCACCTTTATCTGTCACATAGCGAATCGTATCGGCGGCGACAGTGCCCGGCTTTTCTATGGACGCATAATCGCCCAGCGCAGGCGCTTTCTCGGTCGCGCTTGCCGGACGATAGGTGCTGCTGCGGTTGCTCGATTGCAGCACCTGATTGAAGCGGATATTCGCGTTACCGCTGGGGGCAGGGCTGGGGGCGGGTGTCGGGCTGACCGTTGACGTCGACATGGCGGGTAACTCCTGGTGTGGACAGTAGATGCGATTGGCCGTTGAACAAGATGTACTTCAGCCGCTCGCTAAAATCGCCATGTGTTGCGCAGCAGCCTTGACAGTCAGGCAATACACGTTGGCGACCCTGAAGTTTCAAACACATTGCACAGGGCATGGTTAAAACGAGTGCACACTTCTATAGTTTGAACGGGTTCTCGTTTTACGAATGTCCGGTCAGTGAACTTACTGAGCAGACACTAACACTTGGCGGGCGATAAGGAAGATCAATGCCTGCGTTTTCACAACGTTTCACACGCCTGCCGAGTATCAGTTCGTACGCCTGGAGGCCACGCAGCACAGTATCTGTGGCGTGGCTGATACCTGAAAACTTAATCTCTTCAGAAATAAGACAGTAATAAATATCATTTTGATATCATTGTTGGTTAATTGTTTTAACGGGTTGTGAAAACGCAATTTCACAACTTTTCACAGCATCCGATAATTCGCCTTGCGTAGTATTGATCTGGCGGAACAGTGAACGCATTGCTTGCTGGGATCATCAAGTAACAGTCCCGGGTTCACTGTTCGGTGATGGCATATTGCTCTGCCTCTCGGCAGTTGAAACTTCCCCCTCGAAGCAAGGAGAAACAACATGAGTGAGACTGCACCAGTAAGCTCCGGCAATTCGGACGCGGCAATCGAAAAGATGTCCGCTACCTTTGACATGGCGATCGAGAAATCGGCCAAGATCACTGAAATCTCCACTGCCAAGAAGGCAGAGCTGGACGCTACCAAGCAACGTCCTCAGAACTGATGTCGTGGTGTGGGCGGCGGCGCTGCCGCCCACACTCGCTTCTTGCACGATTTGCACCACGTCTTTCGATCGACAGCTTTACCCGGCTCTGACGTGCCGTTTCCGGTAGATCACACGGTGGTGACTCGATCATGACAGCCCTGATTTCATTGAGCGCAACGCCAGACGCTGCCGAACAGGATAATGGCGTGGCATTGCTCGAAATTCTCCACGGCTTGCACCAGGGCGTTGCTCTGGCGCTCGACAAGCCGCTCTATACAATCGGCAGTGCCGCCACGGCCGACCTTGTGCTGGGCGATGCCGGTATCGCTGCGCAGCATGCGCGCCTGCGGTTTTCTGAAGATCTCGTTGCCATTGAAGCGAGGGGCGGCGACGTAACCGCAATGGATGCGCTCGGCAAGAGTCTGCTTATCCCCGAGGGGCATGGGCAGCGACTCGGGTTGCCCGTCGAACTGACGCTTGGACAAAGCCGTCTGCGCTTGCGCAGTACTCGACCTGCAAAAGCCTCGTCCGTTGAGCCGCGTAAACTGCACGCATTCAAGGTGCCGGTGTTGGGCGCGCTGTTGCTGCTGGTGACATGCGCCACTGCATTTGCGTTTCGTGCGCCGCCAGAGGCTGTGTCGCATCGCGGTGCCGTCGGTATGCCTGCAGCGCCTGCCAATGTATCTGCGCCGACGCTGGCGGAAGCCCGGACCTGGCTGGATCAAGCACTGCGCGACGCCAGGCTTGGTCAATTGCGCGTCCACGAGCAGGATGGTCAGCTGAGTGTGGCAGGCAGCTATCCCGCCGATCTTAAAAGCAGTTGGTTAAAGGTTCAGCGCGATTTCGACAGCCGCTTTGGTCAGCGCATCGTCCTGACCCCCAATGTTCAGGTGAGCGCGGCGGTTGCGACACCACGTGTGCGCCTGCAAGCCGTCTGGTTCGGACGCAATCCATATGTCATCGACGAGCATGGCAAGCGCGTCTACCCCGGCGCGATACTGGCGGACGACTGGACGCTGGAAAGTATCGAAGGTGATCAGGTACGTCTGGTGCGTGGTCAGGAACGGTTTGCCTTCACATTATGAAAGTCGACCTGCGACCCATCACCCCGACTTCTCCGGAGTCCTTGCCAGCTGTCGAGCGTGTCGCGCCGACGCAGCCCAGACAAGGCACGCGATTCGAAGCGCTGCTGGATCAACGCGAGCGCAAGGTCCGTCGCTCACTGCGTGGCGAGCTTGAACAGACCGAGCAGGCCGCTGGTGTCGCCGCGCCATTGTTTGGCCCGGCGCGCTCGCTGCAAGTATTGCACTACGTGCTTGATGAAGTGCTGCCCGCGCTGGATGCAGAACCTGAAATCCGCGAGTTGGCTGAAGAGGTGATTCGAGAGGAAATCGAATTGCGTCTCTTGCTTGAACAGCAGCGCGCCGAGGTGCAGCCATGAGTGCAGCCCAGGACCGCGAATGTGTCGAGTTGTTGACCGGGCTCGGTAATCTGTACCGCCGTAGCGGTCAACCGCAGCGGGCACTGGTGATGTTGCTGATTGCCATCCAGCTGGCGCCGACCGACACCGCGCTATTGCACGGTCTGGCTCTGGCATTCACTGACAGTGGAGATGCTGACAGGGCCCTCGCTGCACTGGACCGTCTGGTCGAGCAGCAGGGCGAAAGTCCGTCCCTGCTTTTGTTGCGTAGCCGGGCACTATGGAAGGCCGGTCGCAGGGACGAAGCACGTCAGTGTTTCAGACGTTATCTGGATGCCCGGAGGGCCGCGCAATGACCCTCATGAACCGCCTCAACCGACTGGCCGAAATTGCCTCGAAACGCACCGATGTGATCATCGTAGCGTTCATGCTCATGGCCATCGCAATGATGATCATACCGCTGCCCACCTACCTGGTGGACGCGCTGATTGCTCTGAACATTGCGCTCAGCCTGCTGATTCTGATCGTCGCGTTTTACATCAATCATTCGGTGGAGTTTTCGGCATTGCCACCGCTGATCCTGCTCAGCACCCTGTTTCGTCTTTCGCTGTCGATCACCACGACACGTCTGATCCTGCTGGATGGCAATGCCGGTCATATCGTCAAGGCGTTCGGCGACTTTGTGATCGCAGGTCAGGTCGTGGTCGGGCTGGTGGTGTTTCTGATCATTACCGTGGCGCAATTCGTGGTCATCACCAAAGGCGCCGAGCGGGTCGCCGAAGTCGCTGCACGGTTTACCCTCGATGCAATGCCGGGAAAGCAGATGAGCATCGACAACGATCTGCGCAACGGTGACATCGATCAGGCCGAAGCCAGGCGCCGTCGTTCGCGCCTGGAGCGGGAAAGCCAGATGTTCGGGGCCATGGACGGTGCCATGAAATTCGTCAAGGGCGATGCCATTGCCGGGCTCGTGATCCTGTTCGTCAATCTGCTGGGCGGCATGATGATCGGCATGGTTCAGCGGGGTATGCCATTCGCCGAGGCGGCGCATACTTATTCGCTGCTGACCGTCGGCGATGGTCTGATCGCGCAGATCCCGGCGTTGTTGATTTCGGTGGCTGCAGGCACCGTGGTCACGCGGGTCAACAGCGATGGCGAAGAGCGCGACCTGGGCACCGAAATCGTCAGGCAATTGGGGGCCAGCCATCGGGCGCTGGGGCTGACCGCATTGATTCTGCTTGGCGTCGGGCTGCTGCCCGGCTTTCCCATGCCGGTATTCGTAGTGCTGGCGGCACTGCTTGGCGGCAGCGCATTTTTCCTCTGGCGTCGTCAGCATCGGGCCAGCCTTCCCACTGCACAGCTCGAGCAACCTGAGCAACTGTCGGCGACTGAACCCGAGCCGGTCGTCGTGCAGGAGGATGCCGAGCGTCCCCGCGACACCCAGGTACTGTTGAGTATCGGGGCAGGGTTGGCCGAGGCGGCACCCCTGCAGCCGCTGCGCCAGCGCATCGAAGCCATGTGTCACGACATTCGCACGGATCTGGGAGTCGAGGTGCCGGTGCCGGACGTCTATCTGGATCGCTCAATGGCGGCAGATCGCTTTCAGGTCGAGCTGGAGGGCGTACCAGTCTGCGAAGGTGAATTCAGTGCCACGTCGCTGCTGCTACAGGATGATCCGCTGCATGCACAACTTATCTCCGTGGAGCCCTTCGAAGCCCCTTCGCCGATCAGTTCGCGTCCCGGTCGTTGGGTAGATCGCGAGCATGCCGATCAGTTGCAGGAGGCGGGCATCGGCTTTCTGTTCGCCGACGAAATCTTGCGCGCCACGCTGGAGCGCATCTTGCGTCGCTATGCTGCAGATTTCCTGGGTATTCAGGAAACCCGCGTGATGCTGGAGCAGCTTGAAGGCAAGTACGCAGAACTGGTCAAGGAGGCGTTACGCATCCTGCCGCTGCAACGTATTGCCGAAGTATTGCGGTTGCTGGTTGCCGAAGGTGTGTCAATACGCAACCGCCGTGGATTGCTGGAGGCGATGGTGGAGTGGGGCGGTCGCGAAGCCGATGCCGGGCGTCTGACTGAACATCTGCGCGCAGCGCTGGCGCGTCAGGTCAGCCACCAGTATGCCGATCGCAACCGGGTGATCAGCGCATTTGTGCTGGCCCCTGCCCTCGAAGAAAAATTGCGTACCGCGTTGGGCCGCCAGGACAGAAATCGTGACGCGCTGCCCGATGACATTGGACGGACCGTGCTTGGACAATTGCGGCGCCTGTGCGCTGTGCTGCCCGAAGATGAGTCGACGGTATTGCTGGTACACCCCGAGCTGCGTCGCGGCCTGCGCCGCATCATCCTGCGTGGCGAGCTGCAGTTGCCTGTGCTGTCGTATCGCGAGCTGGCCAGCGAATACAACCTTCAAGCGGTCGGCACTGTCAGCCTGACCGATATCACTGCGCGCCCGGCCCCCAAGGCTGACGCGGCCACCTCTCTGGCGACTGCCTCATGATCCGTTCCGCTTCTGTAATTCGTCTGTTGTTTCTGGCGCTCAGTGCCTTGCTCATCGCTGGCGGTGCGAACGCCGAAACCATCGCCAAAGGCGCCAAGGGCACCGTTGATCTGGCGATTGGCGAAGGCCGGGTTCTGCATTTCTCGGCACCGGTGGACTCGGTCATGGTCGCAGAGCCAGGCATTGCCGACCTGCAGGTGGTATCGCCCGGTGTGATTTACGTGTTCGGCAAAACAGCCGGGCAGACCAGCCTGATCGCGCTGGACAGCGAGGGTCGGGAAACCGCGACCCTGAGCCTCGCCGTGAGCAGCGGCACGGCAGCGGTGAGCCGCCCGCTCAAGGCGCTGCACCCGCAGAGTCAGGCGCGCATCAATGCCAGCGGCAGCCGTGTGATCGCCAGCGGCGCCGTCCAGGATGTCGGTGAAGCGACCGACCTGAATGCCTTGCTCAGCACCGAGGGCCAGAACTTTCAGTCGACGGTCAACAGCGCCACTTACGCAGGCTCGGCACAGGTCAACATCCGTGTACGTTTCGCTGAAGTTTCACGCTCCGAACTGCTGCGCTATGGGGTGAACTGGAATGCGCTGTTCAATAACGGCACCTTTTCGTTTGGCCTGCTGACCGGTGGCAGCCTGGCTGCCGATGCCGCAAGCGGCGCGTCAAACGTCATCAGCGCCGGGCTCACCTCGGGTAACGTCAACATCGATGCGATGCTTGAGGCGTTGCAAAACAATGGCGTGCTTGAGGTGCTGGCAGAGCCGAACATCACGGCGATGACCGGGCAGACGGCGAGCTTTCTGGCGGGGGGTGAAGTGGCTGTACCGGTGCCCGTCAACCGTGAGGTGGTCGGTATCGAATACAAGCCTTACGGCGTCTCGCTATTGTTCAGCCCGACGCTGCTGCCCAACGGCCGTATTGCCCTGCAAGTACGTCCTGAAGTCAGCAGCCTGATGAGCACCACCACGCTGGACGTCAATGGCTACCAGGTGCCTTCGTTCCGTGTGCGACGTGCCGACACCCGCGTGGAAGTCGGCAGCGGCCAGACATTCGCCATTGCCGGGCTGTTCCAGCGCGAGAGCAGTCAGGACATGGACAAGGTACCGATGCTTGGCGACATGCCGATTCTTGGCAGTCTGTTTCGCTCCAAACGCTTTCAGCGCAACGAGACCGAACTGGTGATTCTGATCACCCCTTATCTGGTCGAACCGGTCAAGGAGCGTGTGGCCGCCACCCCGTTGGACAAGCAGCGCGCAGCCAGCACCGCAGCGGCCGGACCGCGCAGTGGCGGCGCGTTCGGCTTTTACATGAACTGACAGGAACCGGCCATGAACCTCATTTCAAGCATGCCACGCCTGCCGATTCTGATGACGCTATGCCTGCTGGCAGGCTGCAAGACTCACCTTGACCCGGTCAGCTATTCGCCGGGTTACACGGCGGTGACCCGCGCCGATGGTCGCGTGGAACTGGTGCCGGATGCCTGCATGCAGCCCGCTGCGCAGGACGACATTGGCGTAGGGGAAGATTTTCAGCCGCTGCTGCCGCCGGGCTGCGCCAGCAATCTGATTCTGTTGCAGATGGTCGAGCAGCGCTCGGACGTGGTGCAGGGCCGTAGCACTGGCTCGGTGATGGCAGCCCCGGTGGGGCGGGCCGCGCAGGTGTACATCGATGGCTATGACCGCGAAGAACTGCGCCGCCGTCAGGCGGAGCAGCAGGCCAACACCGACACTCGGGAGGCGCGATGATTTCAGCGAGCGTCGACCAGACCCAATTCGCGTGCCTGTTCGGCACGGTCGGGTATTGCCTTGATACGTCGAGCCTCGGCGATCAGTTTGCTGCGTTCGGCCTTGGGAATGTCGTCGAAGGTCATGCTTTTGAGGTCTTTCTCTTTACCGGCGAGCACCATCACCAGCAATTGATTGCGCTGGTGGCGGGGTTGCGCCAGCGGCGACTGGCTAACGCGGTCAATGGTTTCCAGGGCCTTTTTATTGTCGTCACCCAGCACATAGGCAAGGGCCAGGTTGCAGCGGGTGTCCAGATCGTTCGGTGCCAGACGAAGGCTGGTATTGAAGGCGTTCTGGGACTTGTCGGCCTCACCGCTGAGAATGTAGGCGATGCCCAGTCGGTTCCACGCCTGCGGCTGCTGCAGGGCAGTCGCGGCCTGATTGAGTACGGTGACGGCGCGTTGCAGCTTGCCCTGACGCAACTGCGCGGTGCCCAGGCCCAACAAGGCGTCAGGGTCATCGGCCTTGAGCTCCAGCGCACGTTGATAGGCGCGCTCCGCGCCGCGCGTGTCGTTGCTGGCAAGCAGTGCGGCACCGAGTTTACGCCACGATTCGACGCCGGCTTCAGGCTGTTGCGTGGCGCGCTGGTAGAACGACGCAGCCGTCGTCGAGTCGCCGCGTTTTTCCAGGTCGGCGGCCAGTTGCATGAAGCGCTCGTAATTGGCATCGGTCTTGGGCTGGGTCGTGCACGCCGTCAGGGTCAGGCAGCCGAGCAACAACAACGTGGAGATGGAACGAGGTGGCATGGACAGGGCTCTTGTGAAAGGGGACGGGGCGAGGCAATTCAGCCGTCGACGGCCTTCGCGGGCGAGCGCCAGTTTATAGCCCCGGCGCTGAATTGCGACCGTTTTTTGAGCATGGTTTTTCGCGTCGCTGCGGGCCAGCGTTCGAGGCAGCGCCGCAACCGGCAGGGAGGGCGCCATGCCGTTGTTCAAGGCTGAGTGGCGCATCGCGCTACGGCTGTTGGTGATTCTGCTGTGCTCACTGCCCGGTGCGTTGAACGCGGCGTCGGAGCGCGAACCCGAGTGGTTCGCCGAGCCTTATGCCTATGTGTTGGTCGACCAGGATATTCGCGGTGCACTCACCGAGTTCGCGCAGAACCTCGACCTGATCGTGGTGTTCTCCGACAAGGTGCGCGGCAACGCCCGCGGTACGGTACGCGGCGAAACGGCTGGAGAGTTTCTTGGCCGCCTGTGCGATGCCAATCAGTTGAGCTGGTACTTCGACGGTAACGTTCTGCACATCGCGGGCGCTGATGAGGTCGGTACGCGGGTTTTCGACCTGCAGGGCACCCGGCTGCAAGAGTTGCAGGACTATCTGGCCCGCTTGCAGGTCTCCGGCCAGCCGATGTCCAGTCGCGTCAGCCCGGATAACGACAGTCTGTTCGTGTCCGGACCGCCAGCTTATCTGGCGCAGATTCAGCAGCATGTGGATCGTCAACCTGTCGCCGAGGCCGCACCCGTGGTGCGCGAACGCGGTGTGCGGGTGTTTCGAGGCGGTGTCGTCACTCAAGTCGCCACCGACCGTCAGTAACCCCAAAAGGAGCACTACCCATGTCCGTCAACTCCGTAGATAGCAATGTCGACGTCAATGTTTCCAGTCAGGAATCACGTTTCAACGCCGCCGTCGAGAACGCCGAACAGGCCTCCAGCGACAGTGAGTTCAACGACGCGCTGATCACTCAGGCCGTCACCATCGGTGGGCAGTTCATCATCATGCCGCGAGCTCAGGAAATGCTGAACGAAGCCCAGTCCGATGACGACTCCGAATAGGGTACGACCATGTCTGTGAATCTAGCTGCGTCACCGGCGGCGGCTGCCTTGCCGTCGCCGGGAGGAGGCGCGGGGCCGCAGGCTTCGCAGAACCTCTTCGAACACATGGCCGAGACGTCCAAAGGGATGCCGCAGGGCGCCAGCCCGCATCAGATCGGCACCAACCTGATGGAGCGGCTGGACGGCTTTATCGACCGCTCTCGGCAGTTCTCCCAGCGTGCCGACGCCTTGACCCAGGGCAGCGCGCCGCAGGCGGCCAGTCAGCCGCCAACAACTGCCGCGAGCGCTGCTCAGACGACCGGCAAAGTCGGTGGGCCGCAGGTCGATCAGATCGTGCAGTCGTTGGGGCGGATGTTCGACTACTCCATCGAAACCCAGATGGTGGTGCGCGGGGCGACCCAGATATCCGGCTCCGCCAACACCCTTCTCAAAGGTCAATGAATCATGTCCAAACGCTGCCGTGTCCTGCGCCTGCTGATCGTGGCCACGCTTGCCAGCCTGTTGCAGGCCTGCGACATCGATCTCTACACCAACCTTGGCGAGCGAGAAGCCAATGCCATGCTGGCTGTGTTGCTGCGCGACGGCATACCGGCGTCGCGCAAGGTGCAGGACAACGGCCAGCTCAAGGTCATGGTCGACGAAAAGCGCTTCGCCGAGGCCATGGCAGCACTGGACGATGCAGGCTTGCCGGGGCAGAGCTTCTCCAACATGGGCGAGGTGTTCAAGGGCAATGGCCTGGTGTCCTCGCCAGTACAGGAGCGCGCCCAGATGGTCTATGCGCTCAGTGAAGAGTTGTCACACACGGTTTCGCAGATCGACGGCATTCTGTCCGCGCGGGTGCATGTGGTGCTGCCGGACAATGACCTGCTCAAGCGGGTGATTTCACCGTCCTCGGCCTCGGTGCTGGTGCGCTACGACCCGCGCACCGACATCAACGTGCTGATACCGCAGATCAAGACCCTGGTCGCCAATGGAATTTCCGGGCTGGGCTACGACGGTGTGTCGGTGACGGCCATCAAGGCAGCGCTCCCCGACAAGGCCGGCGCGCAGCCGCAACTGGCGAGCTTTTTCGGGCTGTGGATGCTGGAGGATGATGTTCCGGCGGCGCGCTGGCTGTTCGGCAGCCTGTTGCTGATTGCGCTGGTGCTTGCCGGATTGCTGAGTCGTCAGTTCTGGCAACGTCGCCGGGTCGAGGGCACCTATGTCTTGAGCGATGCACCATGAATGCTGCGCTGACCGAGCAGTGGCAGGCACTCGTCGAGCGGCCTTTGACGTTTGTCCGCGAACGCTGGCTGGCCGAATGCCTGCAACGCGATGTCGATCCTGCCACGCTGGCTTCACTGCGCGATTCGTCGCGCTTTGCTACACGCTTCGAGCAGCTGTTGAATGCGCATTTCAAGCTGCAACCACTGCCGCAACTGGAACAGCCAGCGCAGAGTGACCTGGCTGTTCTGTTGTTGACCGACGAAGATTTTGCACGTTTGCCGCGCTTGTGTGGCGCGGTCTGGCATGCCGCCACGCTGAGTCGGGAAATTCGTGGTGACGTGGTCAGCGAGTACCGTCAATTGCTGGGTGACGATGCTTTTTCACTGGCACTCGCTCAGCGCCAACTGGCCGGGGCCGCCAACCTGCTGCGCACACCGGTCGAACTCGTCCAGGCCATCGATCGCGATGGTGCGCGCTGCGTGGCCGCCTGGCTCGAGGCCCAACCCATCGAACTGCAAGCCTGGCTGCGCCTGCGTCTGGACATTGCGCAAAATCAGCCTCAGCCAGGCGATGAACGACAGGTGGCCGTGGTGCGAACCGTTGCCCGCCTGCTGACCGGGAGCGACGACCATGAGTGATCTGCCGACCCGACCCGCTTCACGGATCGTGCGCGCTGCCGAAGCGGCCCGCTGGATCGACGGCTACGCGTTCGTCGAGGCCGCTCATCAGGAGGCGCGGTCGGTTCGCGAAAACAGTGCGCAATGGCTGGAGCAGGCCCGCGCTGAAGGTTTCGAGCGCGCCCGTCAGGACGGCGCCGAGCAGGTCGCGGCGTTGCTGGCAAAGACCAGCGCCGAGGTCGAGCGTTACCTGGCGGGGCTGGAAAGCTCGCTGGCTGAACTGGCGCTGGGGATTGCCCGCCAGGTGCTGGGCGAACTGGATGACCACGAACGCCTGCTGCGCTGCACCGCAGAGGCACTGTCGGCGTTTCGTCAGGATCAGGCGCTGACGCTGTATGTGCCGCGTGCCGACGTCGAAGCGTTGCGTCGACGGCTGGCCCACGAGGCGCCGCCGGCACTGAAGTCGCTGAGTGTCGTCGGTGACGATCAGCTGGCAGCCGGTCAAGCGCGGCTGGGTAGCCCGGCGGGCTCCGTTGAACTCGGGCTGGACGCGCAACTGGACAACCTGCGACGTGCGCTGTTGCCGTTGGCAGAAGGGGATGCTTCTTGAATGAGGCCCTGATCAGGCTGCTGCCCGGTCTTCAGCGGCGCTTGCAGCTCGCCCAGCCCAGACCGATGCGCGGCACCTTGCGCAGCATTCGCGGCGTGTTGTTGCGCGCCAGTGTGGCCGGGGTACGGATTGGCGAGCTGTGCATGTTGCGCGACCCTGGAAACGGACGAGAGCTGTCGGCCGAAGTGATCGGGTTCGATGAGGATGACGCGATTCTGTCGCCGATCGGCTCCATGGAAGGGTTGTCGACCCGTACCCAGATCATCGCTACCGGCCAGGCGCTGGGCGTGCAGGTCGGCGACGCCTTGCTGGGCCGGGTCATCAGCCCGATGGGCGAGTTTCTCGACGGTCCTGCACCGGTGGTTGCCAGCGGTTTGCAGCGTTACCCCTTGCATGCCGAGCCGCCCGCGCCGTTCAGTCGTCAGCGCATCGTCAAGCCACTTTCGCTTGGGGTACGTGCCATCGACAGCCTGTTGACCCTGGCGCAGGGACAACGCATGGGTATTTTTGGCGAGCCAGGGGTGGGCAAGTCCTCACTGCTGGCCAGTATCGTGCGTAACAGCAATGTCGATGTGATTGTCATCGGCCTGATCGGCGAGCGCGGGCGTGAAGTGCGTGAACTGTTGGAGGGGCAGCTGGATGCCACGGCGCGGGCGCGCACGGTTGCCGTGGTTGCCACCTCGGATCGGCCTGCCGCCGAGCGGGTCAGGGCGGCCTACGTGGCGACCACCCAGGCTGAATATCATCGTGACCAGGGCCGCAGCGTGCTGCTGCTGATGGACAGCCTGACCCGATTTGCCCGTGCTCAGCGTGAGCTCGGTCTGGCGGTGGGTGAGCCGCCGACCCGGCGCGGTTATCCGCCGTCGTTTTTCTCGGCGTTGCCGCGTCTGCTCGAGCGCGCCGGCCCTGGACCATCAGGCAGCATTACGGCGCTGTATACCGTGCTGACCGAAGGTGATGCGAGCATGGACCCGGTGGCTGAGGAAACCCGTTCCATTCTCGACGGCCACATCGTGCTGAGCGCCGATCTGGCACAGCGTGATCATTTTCCGGCAATCGACGTACTGCGCAGTCGAAGCCGCCTGATGGACCACATCGCGACAACAGAACACCGGCAACTGGCATCGCGGATGCGCGAGCTCATTGCCCGGCGCCAGGAGATCGAGCTGTTGATTCAGGTGGGTGAATACGCGGCCGGCAGCGACCCGCTGGCCGATGAGGCGATTGCCCGGCACGCAGACATTGAGGCCTTTCTGCGTCAGCCCGCCACCGAGCATGACAGTCTGGAACTGACCTTGATGCAGATGCGCAAGGTGCTGGCATGAATTCGAACGTTGATTGCTCACCCCTTGTACATCTCGCTGTGATGACTGATCGCATGCATGTTCTCTTTCGATGCCGAACGGCATTTGCCATGGGAAAGATTTATGAAAACGGCTGACTTGTACAGCTTGCAGGCCCTGCGCGTGCTGCGTGAGCAGCGCGCCACAGCGCGTCTTGCTGCACAACGTGAACGCTGCCGTGAGGCCAACAGCGAGCTCGATCAGGCCCGTGAAGCCTTGCGTCTGCACCGGGAAAAGCTCGTTCGGGAAGCCGAGCAGGCATATGGCCGGTTCAGTGAGGGGCTTTCGGTCAGCGCCTGGCGAGCGACCCAGGAGCGCTTGCAGCAATTGGATGACGAACGTGTGGCGTTGCAGGCCGATGCTGATGCCGTGGCCCTGACACTTGAGACCGAAGAGCAGGCCCGCGAGCGCCTCAGGCACGTTCACAGGGAGCAGCAACAGAAAACCAAAGCCTGGCAAAGCCTGGTGGAGCAGCGCGTGCGAAGTGATGCACGTCTGGCCGAACAGCGTGACGAAGCCGATCAGCCAGCAGCGCCTGGCAGTGCCGCTGCAACTGCTGTGACATCTGCCCAGATATCAGGAACCGAGCCATGACGATGTATGCCGGCCAGATTGCTGCCGATCCGTCGTGCCGCGAGGTGCTCAAGGCGCGATTGGCGCAGTTCGACAGTGAGGCACTGGACCTGCACAACCGGCTGCACCGCGCCCTGAAGCCTTGGCCGGTGCTGCTGGGCGGGCAAGCGGTGCAGGTGCTTTGGGCCAGCGCGAGTGGCGAGTGCCGGCAGCCGGTGCGTGTGGCCATCGCGCTCGGCGGGCATCGGATCGAACTGAATATCCCGCTGCGGCTGCTTGAGCTCTCGGGGTTGGGCTGGCAGCCCGGTGCAGCAATCGAAACCGACGCTGACGCATTGCTGCTGGAACAGGCCTGGTTGAGCTTGATCGAGCCGCTGGAAGGGCTGTTGGGCGAACCGCTGCGCGTAGTGCCATGCACGCCCGACCAACCGCATAAGGGCCTGCAGGTCGCCGTCGAGGTGCGCGCCGGCGATCAGCCGGTTCAGGCGTTGAAAATCCATTTCGACGCCGCCAGCGCCCAGCGGGTGAGCGCGCTGCTTGAGCAGCACTGCGCGGTCACGCGTGACCCGCTGCAAGGCTTGCGTCTGGCGTTGAGCATCGAAGCCGGGCAGGCGCCATTGACTCACGCCGAACTGCGCAGCCTGTTACCGGGCGATGTAGTGATGCTCGACACCCTGGCCGATGCGCAGGTGCTGCTGCGGCTGGGGCGTCACTGCCAGACCGTCGTCAGACGCCAGGGCGACACGCTGGTCTGGCAAGGCGCGTTGCGTCCCGGCAGCCCTGCATTTTCTCCGTATCCCTTTGACAGGAATGACCCGATGAGTGAAATGAGCACCGATGCCGATCTGGATGCCTCGCTGGACGATTTGCCGCTGACCCTGATCTGCCAGTTGGGCAGCATGGAGCTGACCCTTGCGCAGCTGCGCGAAATGGCCCCTGGCAGCGTTCTGCCCTTTACCAGCCAGGCGCATGACGAAGTGGACCTGATGGTCAACGGTCGCCGTATCGGTCGTGGTGAACTGGTGACCATCGGCGACGGTCTGGGCGTGCGCCTGCTTGGCTTCAGCGGCTCATGAACGGTTACCAGCCGAATTTGATCGAGATCATTCTGGTCGTTGCCACCATCGGACTGATTCCCCTGGCCGTGGTGACCCTGACCGGTTTCATGAAAATATCTGTGGTGCTGTTCCTGATCCGCAACGCACTGGGCGTACAGCAGACACCACCGAACCTGGTGCTTTACGGCATCGCGCTGATCCTGTCGGTCTACGTCACCACGCCGCTGATCGGCGACATGTATCGGCAGGTGCAGGGCCGCGATCTGAGTCTGCAGAACGTTCAGCAGCTCGAGGAGTTGGGCAGCGCCTTGCGGCCGACCTTGCAGGCACATCTGTCGAAGTTCGCCAACGAAAGCGAGCGCGGGTTTTTCGTGCAGGCGACCGAAACCATCTGGTCACCCGAGGCACGTGCCGACCTGCGCGATGATGATCTGGTGGTGCTGATCCCGGCATTCGTCAGCTCCGAACTGACTCGGGCCTTTGAAATCGGCTTTTTACTGTACATCCCGTTTCTGGTCGTTGATCTGCTGGTGTCCAACGTCTTGATGGCCATGGGTATGTCGATGGTTTCGCCCACGTTGATTTCAATTCCGCTGAAGATATTCCTGTTCGTGGCCCTCAGTGGCTGGTCACGCCTGATGCACGGGCTGATTTTAAGCTACGGGGGCTGAAGTCATGGGCCAGGACGTATTTCTGTCGCTGATGAATCAGGCGCTGATGACTGTGCTGCTGCTGTCCGCACCTGCGCTGATCGTGGCGATTGTGGTGGGGTTGGGCGTGGGACTGCTGCAGGCGCTGACCCAGATTCAGGACCAGACCTTGCCGCAAGTGGTCAAACTGGTAGGCGTGCTGCTGGTCATCGTATTCGTCGGGCCGTTGCTGGCAGGGCAGGTGGCCGAGCTGGGTAATCAGGTGCTGGACAATTTTCCGCTGTGGACGCGTTGAACAGCCATGGGCGCTGATCTGACCAACGCGTTCATCGAAGTTGCCTACCCGGTGATCAGTTCGACATCGCTGGCTGCGTCGCGGGCCATGGGTGTGGTGATCATCACGCCGGCATTCAACCGTTTGGGCCTGACCGGCATGATTCGGGGTTGCGTGGCGGTCGCCATCTCGGTGCCGATGATCCTTCCCGTTTTCTCCGCGTTCACCTCCATGCCCGAGCACAGCGGATTCTTTCTGGCTGGGTTGATGATCAAGGAATTGCTGATCGGGTTGCTGATCGGGCTGTTGTTCGGCATCCCGTTCTGGGCCGCCGAAGTGGCAGGTGAGCTGATCGACCTGCAGCGTGGGTCGACCATGGAACAACTGGTCGACCCGCTTGGACAGGGGGAGGCGAGCGTGATGGCGACCTTGCTCACCGTTATGCTGATCACGCTGTTTTTCATGTCCGGCGGCTTCATTCTGATGGTGGACGGCTATTACCACAGCTATCAACTCTGGCCGGTGACCGAATTTACACCGCTGTTCAGCAGCGCGGCGTTGACGTCGATTCTGGCGATTCTCGATCAGGTGATGCGCATCGGTGTGTTGATGGTCGCGCCGCTGCTGATCGCCATGCTGATCACGGATCTGATGCTGGCCTACCTGTCACGCATGGCCCCCAGTCTGCATATTTTTGACCTGTCATTACCGGTCAAGAATCTGTTTTTCTCGGTGTTGATGGTGGTCTACATCGGCTTTCTGATCCCGGTGATGATCGATCAACTGGCACAGTTCCGAGGCACCATCGAGGTGCTCAAGGCGCTCGCGGTCGAGGGCGGCTGATGGGCGAATCCAGCGAGGAGAAAAGCCAGCCGGCCACGGACAAGAAGCTGCGCGATGCCCGCAAGAAGGGTCAGGTCGCAAAAAGCCAGGACCTGGTCTCCGGCATGGTCATTCTGTTGTGTACGTTGTGTATTTCGGTGCTGCTGCCCAAGGCGCGTGCGCAGGTCGAGGCCTTGATTGATCTCGCGGCATTGATTTACATCGAGCCCTTCAACGATGTCTGGCCGCGGCTGCTCGATCATGCCGAGCAGATCGTCATCGGCATTACCTTGCCAGTGGTGGCGGTAACGGTCGCGGCGGTGATTCTGACCAACATCGTGACGATGCGTGGGGTGGTGTTTTCGGTGGAGCCCATTCAGCCGGACATCAAACGCATCAACCCTGCCGAGGGATTCAAACGCATTTTTGCGATGCGCAACCTGATTGAGTTTCTCAAGGGGCTGGTCAAGGTGGTACTGCTGGGGCTGGCGTTCTATGTGGTCGGTCGTCAGGCCCTGCAAGCGCTGATGGAGTCGTCGCGCTGTGGTGAGGGCTGCATTGAATCGACGTTTTATCTGGTCCTCAAACCGCTGGTGTTCACCGTGCTGGCGGCGTTTCTGCTGGTTGGTGCAGTGGATGTGCTGATGCAGCGCTGGCTGTTTGGTCGAGAAATGAAAATGAGCCACAGCGAGCAGAAACGCGAACGCAAGGACGTCGACGGCGACCCGATGATCAAACGCGAACGTCAGCGCCAACGGCGCGAAATGCAGGCCCTGGCGACCAAGCTCGGGTTGGCGCGGGCTTCATTGATGATTGGCGATGCTGGCGGTTGGGTGGTGGGCGTGCGTTATGTTCGCGGCGAAACGCCAGTGCCGATAGTGGTCTGTCGCGCCGCACAGCACGAGTCCGCCGCATTGCTGGCCGACGCCGCGCCACTGGGCATTGCTCTGTGGCCCGACGCAAGTCTTGCCGAGTCGATTGCAAAGCGAAGCGTGGCGGGCGACCCGGTGCCGGAAAACACCTTCCAGGCGGTAGCCGATGCATTGGTGGCCCAGCGGCTGATCTGATGTCAGCCACCTCGCACGTGTCTGGCGCGCTGCACGGTGACAGCGCTGTCGCTCCTCACGCCTCGGTGAACATGTTCTGGACATTCTGTGCCCGGCTTGAAACTACAGGCCAACGCTGACCACCGGGGCAAGCCTCGTGTATTCAGTGCACCATCGGACTGTAGCGGGTTGCCGGTGTGCCGCGCACCACCTTCAGACGGTTGAGGTCGGTGTTGATGCGCCATGCCCAGAAATGCGTACCGTCCTCACGTGCCGTGTCCAGTGCCTGAGCAAGCATCATGCGTACATCCTCAAGCGAGTAGTCATGCGGCTGGTCGAGCATCAGTTGGGCCTTGACCCGCATGATCTCCGGCAAATACCAGCGGTCATGATTTTCTACCGCGCCGATATGAAGCTCATCGAGAATTTCCAGTGCCAGAGGTTCGAGTCTGAGTGCCGCCAGACCTGATGCGTACTCGGTGTGCAGCATCGCATGCAGCGGCGTTTCCACATGGTTGCGCAACTGCTGCAGGGCTTCTCCCAATAGCGGCACACCCGTTGCGGCATCGCCTTCGCGAATCGCCAGAATGCTTTCATAGCAACTGGTCAGCTGGCGCCAGACATGCAGGGGCTGACGTTCGCTGCTCTGTTTGAGCAGCTTGAGGAAATGCCGCGTCTTGTGCAGCGTACCGGCAATCAGCGTCGCCGGGATCGCACTGATCGCCAGGGTGTACCACAAGGTTGCAGGATGACTCAGTGCAATAGCCTGTTGCACATTGGTTTCCAGGGCGACCATCGCCTGGCCGGTATTGCCGATCAGTAACTGAACCTGGGCCCGCAGCGACTGCGCTGCAATACGCTGGTCGAAGTGCATGTCGATAATGTGCGAGGACGGCGAGCGCGGGGCGCCAAGTGCTTCTTCGATGGCCTGACGCGCCGTCTTCATATCGCCCATATAGAACGCGCTGGTGGCGCGCATGCGTCTGCCCAGCAACTGGCAGTCAGCAATGCGGTAATCCTTGCCCAGTGCCAGAAATTGCGAGGCGACCTGCGTACCCTGCAGATGCTTGTTGCTGCAGGTGTGGTCGTTCCACTTGCCCCACAGCGCCCGCAGGCGGTATTCGGAGTCGTCCAGCGCTTCGGCATCTTCACTGACCTGCTGCCAGACTTCGCGCATTTTCTGTCCCGCACCGTAGGTCAGCATCAGAATGCTGCCGGACATGGTCAGCAGACGCATGCGCTGCCGACGATCCATGTGTGCCTCTTCCACCTGCCGGGGCAGGCCGTGGTTTACCCAGTCCTGATATTCGCGCACCAGCGACAGCCGCAGCCACAATGGCGAACTGCACAGCGTCAGTTCGACCCCCAGCTGGCGGTCGCCCTCGGCCGAGAACGCCCAGGTGAGGGCCGCTCGAATGGTGTCGATCTCTATACCGTAACGCTGGGTCCAGAGCTCCTGGGGCATTTGTTCGAGATCCTGTTTGCCTTGTTCCAGAAGCGTCAGTGCCCATTGAGCGTGAGCGCGGCACAGGCGTGGTACATCATCGAACTGCACCAGTTTTTCGTGGGCGTAGAGACGTGTCGTTTCCAGCAACCTGAAGCGCTTGCCCTGGCTGTGATCGAAGGTGCCGAGCAGCGATTTTTCCAGCAGGCTTTCGAGCATCGGCAATGTCATCCGCACGTCCGGCAAACCGATGTTGACGATCGCCATGACCCCGTCAATGGTGAATGAACCGTTGAATATCGACAGCTGGCGCAGCAACGCCTGCTCGTGCCCGGTGAGCATTCCGTAGGTCCAGTCCAGCGTGGCACTCAGCGAGCGCTGGCGTGGCAAGGCGGTGCGAAGGCCGGTCATCTGCAGTCGAAAACTGCCGTCCAGCAGGCCGACCAGGTCATGAATACCGAAGGTCCTGGCGCGTGCAGCAGCCAGTTCGATGGCCAGTGGATTACCGTCGAGTTTGCGGCAGATGGCGGCGACCGTTCCGGCGTCACCGTCATTGAAGGCAAACTCGGGGTCCTGCTCTCTGGCACGGGTCACGAAGAGCGCCACCCCGGAATAGCCCATGGCCTGCGCGGCAGTGAGCACTTCGTGCTCATCAGGCACTTGCAGCGGGCCGAGTTCATGCACCCATTCGCCCTGCGCACGCAGCGGTTCGCGACTGGTCACCACGATGCAGCATAGCGGTGCATTGGCCAGCAACGCTTCGACGGCAGCGGCGGTTTCGTCGAGCACATGCTCGCAGTTATCGAGCACCAGCAATTGCGGGCGACCGACCAGCGATGGCGGTATGTCGTGCAGCGGTTGTTCGTTTTCGGCGCTAAGCCCCAGTGCGGAGGCGATTCGGCCCAATATCGGTTGCGTGCCGTTGACCGGCGTCAGGTCGACGAACGCGGTGCTGAGGCCCGATTGTGCGGCCAGACTGTCAGCCAGTGCCTGCGCAACGGTCGTTTTGCCGACGCCGCCCGGACCGCTCAGGGTCAACAGACGCCGGGAGAGTGTCAGTTCCGACAGTTGCTCTATCAGTTCGTCACGCCCAAGCACCTGACGGTTGATTGCCGGCACGCTTACGCTGGCGAGTGTGTCCGCTGGCGCAGGTTCGTGGCGGACCGCCTGCTGCACACTGACCGGCGCGACGAATCGGTAGCCACGGCCCGGCACAGTGACAATGTAATTCTCGTCGGCATCCAGTGCCCTGCGCAGGGCAACGATTTGCGCACGCAGGTTGCATTCTTCGACCACCGCTCTGGGCCATGCCAGTGCCAGCAGTTCGGCTTTCTCCAGCAGTTCGCCTGGCCGAGTGGCAAAAGCGACCAGCAATGCCATTGCGCGGCTGCCCAGTGGCACCGGCTGTGAATCCTTGAGCAGCAAATATTCGCGTGGAAGCAGGGTGAACGGGCCAAAGTGAATGGCCTCGTTGCTGCGCGACGCCTCACCTGTTTCCTGAATGGCCATTTCATTCTGGCCGCTTGCTTCGAAATCCATGCTTAGACCTGTGTCAGAAGTAATAACTGCGCCGCCGCACCGTGCAGGAGCATGAAGGTCCCGATCTGTGTCCGTGTGGTGATGAGTGTTCCGTTTATCTGCCAGCCTCCGTTTACCTGCGGCAGATCAGTTGTAACTGAGCGGACACTCCGTGTTACCGGGTGTGCACCAATGCCTGACCGCATGCCTGATTTAACGCGTTGACTGCCCGGAAAGCGGAAAGTCTAGTGACATGAGATGACTGTTATGAGATCGATGCACAAATCGCGCCCACGTTAATTGACATCAGTTAGCCGCCACTCCGTTTACCGTTGGTCGACTTGTAACGATTTTTTGTCAACACGCCATTTGCCCGAACGGTCGTTTAGATGACGGTTGCAGAACTAATGCGACCGGTATGTCCACTTGCAGAGAACCTCATGAATCGAACCGTCAATGCTGCAGAGTTGCATATCGACTTTGACAAGGACCGGGAAAAAGCCTTGTTCAAGTGGCTCATTGCAAGTTTTCTGATGGGCAAGCGAATTCAGTCGGCCATCGCCTGTAAGGCATACCGGGTCATCATCGAAAAGCATGAGCGCGACACGCCACGCAAACTGGGCCAATGCACCCATCGCGAGGTGGTCAGCATGCTCGGCGAAGCGCATTACGTGCGCTATGACGAGTCCACGGCCGATAGACTGCTGGCGCTGTGTGCCGGGCTCAACGCTGACTACGCGGGCACGATCGGCAATCTCCACGAGGCGAGCGAAGACCGCGCAGACTTCGAGAAACGTCTGGCAGCCTTCAACGGCATTGGCCCCAAGACTGTGGAGATATTCATGTGTGAAGCCGGCAAGGTGCTGTATTGAACACCCCGTTATCATTGCGTACAGGCTGTGCGGGCTGGAGTCTGGGGCGCGAGCACTGTGCTGAATTTTCCGCTGCCGGAACTCATTTGCAACGTTATTCGTCACGCTTCAACACCGTTGAAATCAATAGTTCGTTCTACAGGACACACCGTCCGCAGACTTACAGGCGCTGGGCACAGTCGGTGCCTGACGATTTTCGCTTTTCGGTAAAGATCCCCAAACTGATTACTCATGATCAACGGTTGCAGGATACTGAAGTGTTACTGGATGTGTTTCTTTCCCAGTGCAGTGAGCTGGGTGAAAAACTGGGTTGCCTGCTTATTCAACTACCGCCTTCTCTTGACTATATTCCGGATGTCGCAGAACGCTTTTTTAAAGTGCTGCGCAGTCGTTACAGCGGCACACTTGTTCTTGAGCCGCGTCATGAATCCTGGTGCCAGGCCGAGGCACTTCTGGTCGATCAGCGTATTGCACGAGTCGCAGCCGATCCTTCGCCGATCAGCGCGGGCCATGTTCCTGGCGGATGGCCAGGCGCCCGCTACTGGCGGCTGCACGGCTCACCGAAGATTTACCACAGTGCCTACGGCCCTCAACGGCTGGAGTTTCTGGGCCGGCAGGCGCTGGCGTCGGTGGAAGAGGGCGTCGAAACATGGTGCATATTCGATAACACGGCCAGCGGTGCGGCAATCGAAGATGCCCTGTTACTTCAGACGCTGAGCCGCGCACGATAAGTTCGCCTCTTTCCTGCGCCGTATCCGGTCGTCTGGTGTACGGCAAGTTGCGCAGCGATGTCATCCCTTCTTAATGCAAAGTCTTTCTAATCGTAATTGATAGCGGACGCCTGACAGTTATCCAGGCTCCGTGCCTCTGCCTGCAAAGGCCCGTCTCTCACCAGACCAATCCGTAGCGGCGCGCGCTGCCTGCACTAGCGGCGTTGTAACGCCATGGAATGTCGGGTGGCCAATGGAAGGAAATAACAATGACGACTGTTAGCAAGATCAGCACTGAAAAACCCACCGATCCTACCGATGCCAAAGCCTGGGAACAGGCGGTACAGCAATCACGTGAGGTGGGTATCGAGTGGCAACTGCCTGCCGATGACAAACGCTCCGCTCAGCAGATCATCGACGATAGCCCGCTGCTGAAAAACCTCGGCGAGCGAGGTGACCGGAGGGAAGCCAGGGAAAACCTGATTGCTCAGGTCGGTGACTACACCAAGGACTCAAGTGCCGCGTTTCGAGCCGTGCAATTGCTCGAACACATTGAAACCTTCGACGCCAACGGTGACCGTCTGGCCGGCAAGGACATCGGTAACAATCGTATCGACGGCTACACCAGCAGCAGCGATGCCCGGCACGGCACGGAGGCCGGTCGTCTGAAGGATTTCGGCAAGGACGGTTTCTCGAGCCTCAAGGGCAAACTGCACGAAATCAGATCGCCAGCCGATGACCCTGCGGTTCGCGAACAGGCCGAGCAGCTCGGGATTCAGTGGGAGCGGCCGAAGGGCGATGAAAGGGACGCCAGAAGTATCGTCGACGGTGACCCTTTGCTCAAAAACCTGGGCAATCAGAGTGACGTCAGGGACATGCTCAAAGAGCAGGTCGGCGACTTCGATACCGACGCAGATGCAGCCTATCGAGCCACTCAGGTGCTGGCCCATATCGAACAGTTCGATAGCAGTGGAGGACGAATTGTCGGCAGTGACGTGGCCAACGGCAGGATCAATGGTTTCACCAAAAGCGGCGAAGCCCGTAACGGCACCGAAGCCGGTCGTCTGCAGGATTTTGGCAAGCACGGTTTCTCCAGCCTCTCGGGTCAATTGAGCAATATTTCGGCGGCTGGCGACAACACCCAGGCCCGCGAACAGGCCGAAAAACTGGGCTTTCTGTGGGAGCTGCCCAAGGACGACACGCGCTCGGCACAAGAGATCATCGACGCCAATCCGTTGCTCAGGGATCTCGGCAATCAGAGCGGCGTCAAGGACATGCTCAAGGAACGCGTCGGAGATTTTGAAAAGGACGCCAATGCTGCCTTTCGCGCGGTCCAAGTGCTCGACCGGGTGACAATGTACAACGAGAAGGGTGAGATTCAGTCTGGGGGCGATGTGTTCAACAGTCGAGTCGACGGCTTCACCAAAGGCGCCGAAGCGAAGCATGGCACCGAGGCTGGACGCTTGCAGGACTTCGGCAAACTGAGCTTCGATGCACTGCCGGCGCTGAAAAAGACCGAAGACATCAGCAGTTACAAGGACTTTCTGAAAGCCAGCCCCGATGCTGATGAGGCCTCGAAGCAAATCGCCCGCTATGCAGCAATCCTCGACGAGAACCATGACGCGATCAAGGGCAAGACCGGTTCTGCGGACCTGACCGCCGAGGCGCTGGCGACCTACCGGGACACGCATCCGCAGCTCGGCAAGGAAGTCAGGGAAGCGCTGGATTTCTGGTCGCAACCCGGCGCCTTTGCGCTGCTCGATAATGCCAAAAGCCCGCTCGAGCAAGGCACCGATGGCAAGGCCAGCCGTGGTGACATTCAGGCTTTCCTCAAGAATAGCGCGCCAAAAGACGTCGGTGCCGTGGGCACGCTGCTGGAAGCCGTTGCAGAGGGCAATCTGCTCAACAAGGTCAACACCGACGCGCTCGACAAGGATGTGTTCGAGCATCCGCAGAACTACACCGCAGAGCAGAAGGCCGCAGTCCTGCAGGAACTCAAGGCGGCCCAGAGCCTGATTGTCGAGGGCAGCGGTGCGGGGATGTGGAAGGACGACAAGTCTCAGGTGCAGATTGCCAACAACGTAGGCAGTCATCCCGACCCGCAAAAGCTGCTCGATGACGTCAACGAGCATATCTCGTTGCTCGAAAAGGACCCCGAGGTGGTCACGTTCTGCAACGACAATGCGACCAGCGAATTGAGCAAGGTGCTGGAGGGCAGCGACGCGCTGAAAAGCGCCTTGCAAGGCACTTACGACAATGACATCAAGACCGGCAAGGCCCTCGACAAGCTGTGGGACGCCAACACCAAGGACGGCAAGACCGATCAGCAGACGGCTCTGGCCCGGTTCTACAGCTCGGCTCAAAGCGTTCAGGAATCTCTGAGTTTGAGTGATCCGGGTGAAATTCAAAAGGCCGTGCAAAAGTCGGCGCACAATAAGGATTTCGAATCGTTCTACGAGAAAACGCTGGTCTCGGGCGAGCGACTCAACGAGTTGTTGAAGACTGAAAGCTTCGAAGTGGCAACCAGCCAGTTCAGCATGGAAGTGGCGATGTATAACGCTGCGCTGAACCCGGAGTTCACAGGGAAATACGACGACAAGCTGACTGAAAACTACACCGCCATTGCCCAGAACAACGTCTTCAAGGACGCCAGTTTCGAGGATCTGAAGAAGGCTTTTGGCAAGGATGGCGGCGATACACTGGACGAAGCGAAAGTCAGGTCGCTGATCGACCAGATCAGTGAAAGCAACCCCGAGTTGCTGACCAATGCCGACGGCAAGCCGGCCACGTCCGACCAGATTCTGGGCGTATTCCGAGGGAATTGGGATCTGTTGCGTCAGGGCACCAAGTCCATTTCCGAACTGGGCCTGTTCAGTGACAACTCTTCGATCAAGGCTGCTTCCGGTGCCGGAGTCCTGCATGGTGTCAGCGGTCTGTTCATGGCCGGCATCACCATCGCCAAGGGGGCAAATGGCGCGGGGGCGCTGACTGATCGGCAGATCGTCGACATCACCACAGGTTCGGTGCAAAGCGCTACCTTGCTGACCGAGGGCGGCGTCAAGAATGTCACCACGATGTTCAAGGACATCAAGGATATGCTCGAGCCGGACATCTACAAGGAAATAACCACCAACCTGTCGAAACTGGAAAACGCTGCCAAAGGGCTGGGTGGCCTGGCCGGAGTGGCCGCAGGGGCCTATGGCATCTTTGACGGTGTGAAATCGATCAGGAGAGGCGAGCTGGTCGCCGGCGGTATGAGCATCACGGCCGGGTCCCTGGGCGCGATGGCCGGTCTGGCATCAGCGGCAGAGGGCGCAGCAGGCGTCCTGCAGTTGACGGGCAGTGTGGTGCGCGCCTTGCCGTTGCTGGCCGGCACTCTGGGACTGGCCGCCGCCGGGGTGGGCGCTGTGGCGCTGCTGATTCCCGGCATGATCGAGGAGGGCAAACAGGAGACCCGTGTCGACCGGTTTTCCGATCACCTCAGGGACTACCTGACCCAGTACGAGATCGATGGAGTCAAGAACGGCACCCTCATGGACGTGCCGGACAGCGAGTGGCCGGGGCCGGAAGAAACCACCATCGCTTCATAATCGGAGTGGTCAGGCCGGAGCGCCCCGGCCTGCTTTCTGACGCCGATCGACGTAGCGAGTCAGGTCTCAAGCAGCTCACTCAAAGCCTGGCTCAGTTGCTCGGCACTGAACGGTTTGGCGACGCATCGCCGGTCGAGCCACGCGTCAGGTATCCCCAGCCGCCCGTACCCCGAGCAAAACATGAAGGGTATGCCGCGATCGGCAATGGCTGCGGCTATCGGGAACGAGTCTCCGCCGATAATGTTGATATCCAGGATGGCCAGGTCGTACTCGCCGTTACGCGCATATTCAATGCCTTCGTTCAGCGTGCTGGCGTGGTAGGCGGTCGCGAAACCCAGGTCATCGAGCATCATCTCCATCAACGTGGCGAGCATGGTCTCGTCTTCTACCAACAGTACTTTGGGGAGCGAGGTCTGGTCTTCCGATTCTGAGCTCATAAGTGGCTTTCCGGTTTGTCTGGCCAGGGAATCAGCATTGACCAGATGATCCCTGTGAGGGCGAGCTGAATGTCGGCCTGGCCTTTGAGTTCTCGCTCGATGTTGCGGCGTATCAAGCGCAGGCCAACTTTTACGGTGGTTGCAACCGCCTGTTTCCTTCCATAGGGTTTTTCAACCGGGAACAGCCAGCCGCTGCTTGATACGAAGTGCAGTCGTTCGAGGCTGAACGCGATTCAGATGTTTTCTGTCGGCCGCAGCGGGAATTTGGGCGGCCAGCGGCCCGGATGGACAGCGCAAGAAAATGCGGGGTTGCCGCGAAAGTGCGGCGTGGAGACCTGGATGACGCGCTCTGCTGATACAAGCCAGAGATGGAAGGAAGTGGGTCACCATAACAGGTGCCCGTTGGACGCGTAGCTTTAACTGACGATGGCGGGGAAATGCCTGCAAGTTGGCAGGTGTGGGCCTTTAAGGCCCTGCCTGCCGTTTTTTAGCGAGTTATCGGCAAATACTGGGTTGCTATAGGCCCGCTTGGGCAATCAGCCCTGGCCATTCAGCTTGCGCTCAAGCTCACGGTTTTTAGCACGAAGCGTTTCGGCATCCTGCTCTTTTTCCTTGATGGAAGTCGGGGTAATGACCTTGTCCACGCCTTCGGTGGCGGGGTTCTCGTGTGCAATGTCCTTGTGCACCACATCGACCGGCTTGCCGGACTGGTCTGTCGTCGGCGCGGACTGTTCAGGCGTGTGGCTGGAAGGCTTGTCGGTATGCGTGCTCATTGCAGTTCCTCGGTGTGTGTCGTTCTGGTTGGAGGAACGAACGACGCGAAGAGTTCGACCTGTTTTCGTGTGGGCAGGGATTGCCCGCGCAACGGCGTGCAAAAAAAAGCCCCGCCAGACAAGGTCTGGCGGGGCTTTGCTCAAGCTGTGAAAGCCTTAGAGCGCCATGTCACTGGCTGGATTGCTTTTCGCTGGCTGGGCAGCAGGTGCAGGTGTTGGAGTATTACCTGTCTTGTTCACCGGTGGTGGCGGTGTCAGCTGCAGAACTTCGGATGTGTAAGCCCATTCCTCGGCAACACGGTCCGGATTGTTGTTCAGCTTGGTGCCGTAGCTAGGCACGATCTGGTGCAGTTTTGCCTGCCATTCCGGAGTCGCTACCTTGTCCTTGAAGACTTTCTCAAGCACGCCCAGCATGATCGGCGCTGCAGTCGAGGCACCTGGCGAAGCACCCAGCAGGCCGGCAATGCTGCCGTCCTTGGAAGCAACGATTTCGGTACCCAGCTTCAGGACGCCGCCTTTCTCTTCGTCACGCTTGATGATCTGTACGCGCTGACCGGCTTGCATCAGGCGCCAGTCTTCTTTCTTGGCGTTCGGGAAGTACTGCTGCAGGGCAGCGAAGCGATCGTCGTCAGACATCATCACCTGACCAGCGAGGTATTCGATCAGCGGGTACTGTTCGATACCGACGCGAGTCATTGGCCACACGTTATGCGTGGTGGTGCTGGTCAGCAGGTCGAAATAGGAACCGTTTTTCAGGAACTTGGTCGAGAAGGTTGCGAATGGGCCAAACAGGATCACGCGCTTGCCATCCAGAACACGGGTGTCCAGGTGCGGAACCGACATGGGTGGCGCGCCAGTCGACGCGATACCGTAGGCCTTGCCCATATGCTGCATGGCCAGGGTCTGGTTGTCAGTGACAAGCCACGAACCGCCGACCGGGAAGCCGCCGTATTCCTTGGCTTCAGGAATACCGGATTCCTGCAGCAGATGCAGGGCTGCACCGCCGGCACCGATGAACAGGAACTTGGTGTCGGTCTCGGTGACAGTACCGTCTTTCAGGTTCTTGTACTTGACGCGCCAGGTGCCGTCGTCGTTGTGATTGATGTCTTCGACTTCGCTCGACAACTGCAGATTGAAATTCTGCTTGGCTTTCAGATTGGCGACGAACTGGCGGGTGATCTCGCCGAAGTTGACGTCGGTGCCGATCGGGCTCCAGGTCACGGCCAGCTTCTGCGCCGGGTCACGACCTTCCATCATCAACGGGACCCACTTCTTGATCTGCTCGTGGTCTTCGGAGTACTGCATGCCGCTGAACAACGGGCTGGCTTGCAATGCTGCGTAACGCTTGCGCAGGAACTGGATGTTGTTGTCGCCCCACACGAAGCTCATGTGCGGCGTGGAGTTGATGAACGAGCGCGGGTCTTTCAGGACGCCGGTCTTGACCTGCCAGGACCAGAATTGACGGGAGATCTGGAACGCTTCGTTGATCTCGATGGCCTTGGAGATGTCGACGTTGCCGTTCTTGTCTTCAGGGGTGTAGTTCAGTTCGGCGAGAGCCGAGTGACCTGTACCGGCGTTGTTCCAGCCGTTGGAGCTTTCTTCGGCGACGCCGTCGAGACGCTCGACCATTTCCATCGACCAGCTCGGCTCCAGCTCGTTGAGCCAGACGGCGAGGGTGGCACTCATGATGCCGCCGCCGACGAGCAGCACGTCGACTTTCTTGGTTTCAGCCGCCTGCACGGGCATCAGGCCCATGGAAATGGCCAGACCCAGGAGGGCCGTGTTCACTTTTTTAAACATTCTGTCATCCATCTGATAAACGCCATCCGCCGACTACTCCTGGGAAACGGCTCGTCACATGCATTGAAGCCTGCGACAAACACTCGCACCCACAGGGACTAGAGGTGGACATACAAGGCCAATATAATACCGCTCGAGACCTCAATTTATGTCCTGCTGCGCTGACTTCTTATCATCATTGGATTCAGCGTCATGAGTGACATTTGCTCTGTTGGTGCGCTGCGATGCCCGAGGGTCTTGCCCCTGAGCGACTTGCGAAGACACACCTGGTCAGCCTGTTCACGGAGTCTGAGACGCCGCATCGGAGCACGGAGGCACGCTCGACGCGCAATTTTATGTACGCGTGCTGCGACACACTCTCGGTGGCATACCGGCAAAGACGCGGTATTTTCGCATAATGTGCACCCCCGTTGCGAGATGCCATCATCAAATTAGCCACGAATGCCTTGATTTAGACACTTCACAGCCTTCCACTGCCTGTCTGTATCGGCTTTTTCGCCCGGGTCTTTAGCCGTCAGGCGGACATGGCCCTCACTCGATCTGAAACTCTCCCCGAAAAGTGCGCTCATGCGGCCGTTGGCATTCATGAGCCAGGCTCATAACGGCGTGTGGATCTGCCTGACTAATCAGCGCTTCGACCTCCTGTTAGGGTCCTTATACGGCTGCCATGCCTGTGGTCGCAATGTTCGGATACAGACGTCCGTCAAACAGTTGGAACTTTAGAAGCGCAGACCAGTTAAACACTTATAACGGGTGATAGCGTTTTGGCTTTGATTACCCCCTGAAAATAAAGGCAGCACGTCAGTGAGCAGGAGTACGCCCGGGCCGCTGACCACACCATAACGCCCGGCGCTTTCCAGCAGCGCCGGCTATTACCGAGTGATCCTGATGACCGAACCCAAGAAGCACAAGGAAACTGCTGTCGACAGCAGCGCCGTGCAGCCCTCACGCCGAAACTTTCTGAAGTTCGGTGCCTCCGGCATTGCTGCGGCCACGCTGTCTACCTGGATCCCCTCCGATGGCCTGCTGCAGGCGGCGCCTTTGGCACCTGCGGCCCCCGTGGTCGAAGACAGTGACGCGCCCGCAGCGGGTGAGCAGCGCATCCAGTTGAAGGTCAATGGCCAGGTTCATACCCTGAACGTGCCGGCCAATGCCGTTCTGCTCGATGTGCTGCGTGACCGCCTGCAACTGACCGGCACCAAGAAGGGCTGTGACCACGGCCAGTGCGGCGCCTGCACGCTGCTGGTCAACGGCCTGGCGATCAACTCCTGTCTGTCGATCGCCGTTCAGCATCAGGGCGACAGCATTACCACCATCGAAGGGCTGGCAGAGGACGGCAAGCTGCACCCGGTACAGGAGGCGTTCTGGGAACACGACGCCTATCAGTGTGGTTATTGCACCTCCGGACAGATCATGAGCGCGGTCGCGATTCTCAAGGACCCGAACATTCCGTCCGACGACGCCAGCGTCAGAGAAGCCATGAGCGGCAATATCTGCCGTTGCGGCGCTTACAAGAACATTCTGTCTGCCGTGCAATCCGCGCGCTCGAAAATGGGAGGTGCTGCCTGATGCGAACTTTCGACTACGCTCGCGCCGCTTCGCCCGCGCAGGCTTTCAGCACAGCGTCTGGTGAAGGGCAACGCTTCTATCTGGCCGGTGGCACCACACTGCTGGATCTGGTCAAGCTCGACGTGATGCAACCGCAGCAGCTGGTGGACATCAATCATCTGGCGTTGAAGCAGGTCGAGTCGCTGCCGGATGGCCGTCTGCGCATCGGCGCGCTGGTCAGCAATACCGACCTGGCGAGCCACCCGCTGGTGCAGCAGCGCTACCCGGTTCTGTCCGAAGCGATCCTTGCCGGTGCGTCGACTCAATTGCGCAACAAGGCGACCACCGCCGGCAATCTCATGCAGCGTGTGCGCTGCCCGTATTTTCGCGATGGTATTTCAGCCTGTAACAAGCGCCAGCCGGGCTCCGGGTGTGCAGCCATCGGCGGGATGAACCGAAGTGTGCACGCAGTGCTGGGCACCAGCGAGCACTGCATTGCCACGCATCCGTCAGACATGTGTGTCGGCATGGCAGCCATCGGCGGGCAGGTTACCGTTCAGGGCGCCAATGGCTCGCGGGATATCCCGTTCGCTGACTTTCATTTGCTGCCTGGTGATACGCCAGAGCGCGAACACGCGCTGGCGCCCCATGAGCTCATCACCCATGTGACCCTCGACGCGCCGCTGTCAGGCAGCCGCTCGTCTTATCTGAAGTTGCGCGACCGTACTTCGTACCAGTTCGCCCTGGCGTCCAGCGCCGTGATTCTAGTGATGGACGGCAAGCGCATTACCGATGCGCGCATTGCACTGGGCGGCGTGGGCACCAAGCCGTGGCGTGCCCTGGACGCCGAACGTGCGCTGATCGGTCAGCGTGCCGACCTGGATACCTTTGCGCAGGTCGCAGCGTTAGCGATGAAGGGCTCGCGGGGCTATGAACACAACGCCTTCAAGATCCCGCTGGGACAGCAGGTCATCGTCCGCAACCTTCGTGACCTCACGGCCTAGGAATTTCTCATGAGTGAAAACATCATTGGTGTGCCGCAGCGTCGTATCGACGGCGGCAAGAAAGTCAGTGGTCAGGCGCGCTATGCCGCGGACCATCCGATGGGCAAGATGCTTTACGCCTATGGCGTCTACAGCACCATCGCCAACGGGCGCGTGGTGGCGATAAAGGATCAGCAGGCCAAGGCGATGCCTGGCGTGGTCGATATCTTTCACCACGACAACTTCCCCTCGTTGCACCGTACTCCGAACACCAAGCTGAGCTTCGCCAAGATGCTTTCGGCCAGCAAGGCCGACGAGCATCGCCTGCCGTTCGAGGATGACCGGGTCTATTACCCTGGCCAGTTTGTCGCTCTGGTGGTGGCCGAAAGCTTCGAGCAGGCGAGGGCGGCGGCCTATCGCGTGACGGTTGATTATGACGAGCGTCCAGCGGTCAAGGACCTTGACGAAGGTATGCGCGTCAACGGCGCCCGCGATGGCGGCGCAGGGCACAATCGGGGCAACCCGGACAGCGCCTTCGACGTTGCAAAAGTGAAAGTCGATCAGACCTACACCACACCGGTCGAAGTGCACAACCCGATGGAAATGCACGCCAGCACCGCGTGGTGGCAGGACGGCAAGCTGTTCGTCTATGAAAGCACCCAGGGCGTGGTCAACCACCGCAACCTGTTGGCCAACGTTTTTGACCTTTCCCCCGACCGGGTGGAAGTACGCGCGCCCTTCATAGGCTCGGGCTTTGGCGGCAAGCTGTGGCCGTGGCCGCATTCGGTCGCAGCGTGCGCCGCTGCGAAAGTCACCGGGCGACCGGTGCAGCTAGTGCTGCCGCGTGCGCAGATGTTCACCACGGTGGGGCACCGTCCGGAAACTCGCCAGCGCCTGCGTCTGGCCACCGATGCGAGCGGCAAGCTGGTATCGATTCGTCACGAGTCGTTCAACAACACCTCGATGCTCGATGACTACACCGAAAACTGCGGTGGCGTGACCAAAAGCCTGTATGCCTGCGATAACGTGCTGGTCAGCCACAAGATCAGCCCCATCAACCGCGGCACGCCTACCTCCATGCGCGCGCCGGGCGCGGCCCCGGGCCTGTTTGCACTGGAGTCGGCCATTGATGAAATGGCCCTGGCCAGTGGCATGGACCCTCTGGCATTCCGCAAGCTGAACCTCTCTGACAAGGATCAGAGCGCGGGCCTGCCGTGGTCCAGTAATCACTTGCCTGAAGCCATTGACAAGGCCGCCGAACGGTTTGGCTGGCACGCGCGCAAGGCTGAAGTCGGTTCGATGCGCGAAGGCGATGAAATCATTGGTTACGGCATGGGCGCCTGCAATTGGGAAGCCTATCAGGTGCCTACCGATGCGCGGGTCATTCTGCGTTCCGATGGCACGGCCCTGGCTCAGTGCGGCTTGCAGGACATCGGTACCGGCACTTACACCATCGTCGCGCAGACCGTCAGCCAGTTGACCGGCATTCCCATGGAGCGCGTCGAGGTGGAACTGGGCAGCTCGTCGTTCCCGGCAGGCCCGGTATCCGGCGGCTCTTGGGTCACCGCCAGCGTCATGCCGGCGATCGCCGGTGCCACCCGCGAAGCGTTGCAGAAGCTGCGCCAGTACGCCGTCAGCAAGGATGCAGTGTTCGCCGGACAGGACGCCGAATCGATCAAGGTCGAGAACGGTCAACTGGTCATGGGTGAGCAGCGTGCGAGCTTCGTCGATGTGCTGAACGGTCAGCGCCTGTCGCGTGCCGAGGGCACTTTCCAGAGCGGTATGCCTGAAGCGGGCAAGTACTCGTTCCGCTCCTTCGGTGTGCATTTTGTCGAGGTGCGCTGGGATCCGGGCATTTCCAGCCTGCGCGTCTCGCGGGTGGTCAGTGCCATTGACGTGGGCAAAGTGGTCAACCCGCTGGCAGCACGCAATCAGGTGGAAGGCGCAATTGTGATGGGCATCGGTATGGCCTTGTTCGAGGCCGGTGAATACGATCCGCGTAGCGGCATGCCGGTCAATAACAACTATGCCGAGTACGTGGTGCCGGTGCATGCGGATCAGCCGGACATCGACGTCCTGCTGCTCGATTATCCGGATTACAACCTGGGTGAATTCGGCGCACGTGGTATCGGCGAGATTGGTGTGACCGGGCTGGCGGCGGCAGTGGCCAATGCGGTGTATCACGCGACGGGCAAACGGGTACGCAGCCTGCCGATCAGCAAGGAAAAACTGATGGCCGGGTTGTAGTCATGAAACAGCTTGATTTGCAGGTTGTACAACAGGCGCGTGACTGGCTGGCCGGCGGCAAGGCCGTCTGGCTGTGTACGGTTCTTTCCACATTCGGCTCGGCCCCGCGCGGGCCGGGGGCGATGCTGGTGGCGCTGGGCAGCGGCGAGCATCGCGGCTCTCTGTCAGGTGGCTGCGTGGAAGAGGATTTTCTCGAGCGCGTTGCTGCCAGCCAGTTCGAGCCGGTCAATCAGGTGGTTCGTTACGGCGACGGCGGCTTCGCGCCGACGCGGGCCTTGCCGTGCGGTGGTGTGCTGGATGTGTTGATCGAGTTCATTGCCCCAGGCCCTGAAGCCGATGCTCATCTGGCGGCCATCGAGCAGGCGCTGGCCGGTCGCGAGCTGGTCAGCAGGCAGGTGCAACTGGGCGGCGTGCAGAGGGAGATCGGGCCTGCGACGATGGGCGAGTCACGCGTACAGGTCGACGGTGAGCGGATCAGTATCCGCATGGGTGCGGTGTATCGCGTGCTGCTCGCCGGACTGTCGCCGGTGGCGGAGTTCTGCGCCAGTTTTGCCGTTGCGATGGGGTATGAGGTGATCGTTTGTGACCCTCGTGTCGAGGTCACTTCCGGGTTCTCGATGCCGGGTGTCGAGGTGCGTGGCGTGCTGCCTGCGGTGTTCATTGCCGAGGGCGGCTGCCACAGTTCGACGGCCGTTCTTGCTCTGACGCATGATCCGAAGCTGGACGATCTGAGCATGCTCGAGGCGGTCCGTACCGAGGCGTTTTACATAGGCGCGATGGGTTCGATGCGCACCAGCAGCAAACGTCTGGAGCGTCTGGGGCGGATTGGCGGGCTGGACGCTCAGGTCCTGGACCGGATTCACGCGCCCATCGGCCTGAACCTGGGCAGCAAGACCCCTTCCGAGATCGCCATTGCGGTAATGGCCGATATCCTGCGGGTGGCCAACGGTGTCAGTCGTGCCGAGGTGTAAGGTGTTGCCGGCAGGCTTCTGCCAGCGCTGACGGGGTGTCGGCGTCACGCAGGATGCCAGGGTCATCGCAGTGCAGTACGTCACATGCCTCGGGGTTATCGATGATCAGGGCTTTCGCGCCCTGATCGCCTTCCAGCTTGAGCAGCGCTGGCCAGAACCGGCGGCCAATAATCACCGGGTGGCCGCGCTGGCCCTTGTGCATGGGCAGGACGATGCGCTGGGAATCGGCCATTCTGGCCAGGTCATGCAGGGTCTGCGGCTGTATCCAGGGCATGTCCGCGAGAACAATGGCAACCGCATCGGCAAAGGAGTCCATCACTGCCGCAACGGCGCTCGCCAGGCTGTGGCCCATCCCCAGTTCGGCCTGTTCGCTGCGGATGATCGTAACGTTCGAGGCAATCCCCAGCGCATCCGCCTGGTCATCAGGGCGCACTACCACCGCCGTTTTGCCGAATGCGTTTTGCGCGTTTTCCAGGCTTGCCGTGAGCAGGGTCCGCCCGCAAGGTAGAAGCGCCTGCCGTTTGTCACCGGCAAAGCGTCTGCTGCGCCCCGCTGCGAGGACCAGGGCGAACACTTCTGGGATCTGGCTGTCTATCCTGCTCAATCCGAAACCTTATGAGTGGGTGAAAGGAGAGGGCGCACGCGGCTTGCCCGTCGCACCCTGCAGTTCTGCTGATGCACGCACAATGCCTTATTTCGCTGCCTTGCCGGTAGCGGCACGAATCATGTTTTCGAGGGTTTCAAGTGGACAATCATATTCGTCCTGTCGATCTGGAAAAAGCCTACCGTTTGCTCAACCACGGCCCGACCGTGCTGGTCTCATCCAGCCACGAGGGCACGCATAACGTCATGGCTGCGGCCTGGGCCTGTGCGCTGGACTTCTCGCCGCCGAAAGTGACGCTGGTCATCGACAAGATGACCAAGACCCGCGAGCTGGTTGAGAAGAGTGGCTACTTTGCCCTGCAGGTGCCCAATCTGGATCAATTGCAGATGACCTTCGACGTCGGCACCCAGAGCAAGGTCTTTACCCCGGACAAGCTGGACAAGGCCAATGTGGACCTGTTCCGCATCGACGGCCACGACTCGCCGCTGGTCGCAGGCTGCTCGGCGTGGCTGATCTGCAAGGTCATTCCCGAGCCGCACAATCAGCAGACCTATGACCTGTTCATTGGTGAAGTGGTGGGTGCCTGGGCCGATACCCGTGTGTTCAACGACGGACACTGGGAATTCGAAAAGGCCGACCCGAAATGGCGCAGCCTGCATTACGTCGCGGGCGGGCATTTCTACACGATTGGTGAGCCTGCGGTGGTGGAAACGGGCGAGGAATGATCGCGATGTCTGGCCCTGACGATCTCCACTGGCCGTAAAGGCCTCTTCGTGAGCAAGCTCACTCCCACACAAGCACACTCATCGTTCCCGTGGGAGCAAGCTTGCTCGCGAAAGCGGACTGACTGCTCCGCAAGTAGTCAGCGGCTGCACCAGCCTTTTCATGAGCAAGCACACACCGCCTCCGTGGGAGCGAGCTTGCTCGCGAAGGCGGACTGACTGCTCCGCAAATAGTCAGCGGCTGCACCAGCCTTTTCATGAGCAAGCACACACTGCCTCCGTGGGAGCGAGCTTGCTCGCGAAAGCGGACTGACTGCTCCGCAAATAGTCAGCGGCTGCACCAGCCTTGTCATGAGCAAGCACACACTGCCTCCGTGGGAGCGAGCTTGCTCGCGAAGGCGGACTGACTGATCAGCAGACATTCAGCGGCCTTCGCGAGCAACGCGGATCGCCGCCCCGGTCACTTCCGTAACAGCTGTGTACCTGCTGAATCCTCAGTGACGATCCCGCCACACGGTCTGCGCATTGCAGAATTCGCGTACACCGAAGTGCGACAGCTCACGGCCAAAACCGCTTTTCTTCACGCCGCCGAAGGTCACGCGTGGGTCTGAAGCGCTGTAGCCATTGATGAACACACCGCCGGTTTCCAGTTCCTCGGTCATGCGCTCGGCCAGCTGCAGGTCGCGGGTATAAACCGTCGCGGTCAGGCCGAAGTCGCTGTCATTGGCCAGCTCCAGGGCGTGCTGCGCGTCTCTGGCGGTGATGATCGACGCTACCGGGCCGAACAGCTCCTGCCGGAACGAAGTCATCTTATCGGTGACGTTACCGAGCACGGTCGGCTGATAATAATTGCCCTGGCCTTCAGCCTTTTTGCCGCCCAGCAACAGCGTGGCGCCTTCGGCGAGCGTGTCCTGCACCTGGGCATCCAGCTCGTCGCGCAGATCGAAGCGCGCCATGGGGCCGATGTAGGTTTCGCTGGAGAGGGGGTCGCCTGTCACCAGTTGACGCGTTTGCTCGACGAATCTGCGGGTGAACTCCTCGACCACGCCTTGCTCGATGATCAGGCGCTTGGCCGCTGCACAGACCTGCCCGTTGTTCTGGAAGCGGCCAATCACCGCCGCCTTCACCGCCTGATCCAGGTCCGCGTCATTGAGCACGATGAACGGGTCGGAACCGCCCAGTTCCAGCACGCACTTCTTCAGTGCCGCACCAGCCTGGGCACCGATGGCCTGGCCAGCACGCACGCTGCCGGTCAGGGTGACGGCTGCGATGCGCGGGTCGGCAATGGCGCTTGAAACGCCTTCCGGGGTCACGTTGATGACCTCGAACACACCCTCCGGAAAACCGGCACGCTTGAACGCATCGAGCATCAGGTAAGCGCAGCCCATTACGTTGGGCGCGTGCTTGAGCACGTAAGTATTGCCGGCCAGCAGGGTCGGAATCGCGCCGCGCAGCACTTGCCAGATCGGGAAATTCCATGGCATCACTGCGAGAATCGGGCCCAGCGGACGGTACTCGATCCGCGCCTTGTCATTCTCGACCTGAGTTGCTTCGGCCACCAGCATCGCCGGGCCTTGTGCCGCGTACCAGTCGCACAGCTGCGCGCATTTTTCGACCTCGCCTCGGGCCTGAGCGACGGGCTTGCCCATTTCCTGACTGATCATGCGTGCAATGTTGTCGACGTCATCACGCAGGGCCTGACCCATGGCGATGATCAGTTGCGCACGTTGCTGAACCGGCGTGCGCTTCCAGCCGGCAAAACCGGCCGCCGCGCGCGACAGGCTTTGATCCAGCGCGGCGGCGGATTCGAAGGCATAGTGGCCGATCTGCTCGCCGGTGGCAGGGTTGATCGAGATTGCATGGGTGTTGCTGGTGACAGTAGTCATTGCGCCATCCTGTTGAGGTGGAAGTGGGACCAGAATATAGGTGTGCAATGCTTTCTAAAACTGAATAATAATGAGCTTAACGTTCATTTTTGGAGAATGATATGGATCTGGTTCAGCTGGAGATCTTCAAGGCGGTGGCTGAACACGGCAGTATCAGTGCCGCCGCGCAGCACATCCACCGGGTGCCCTCGAACCTGACCACGCGCATCAAGCAACTGGAGCAGGATCTGGGCGTCGACCTGTTCATTCGCGAGAAGCACCGCTTGCGTCTGTCTCCCGCAGGCTGGAATTTTCTCGACTACACGCGACGCATCCTGGATCTGGTGCAGGAAGCGCGTTCCGCCGTTTCCGGTGAGGAGCCACAGGGGCCTTTTGCACTGGGCTCGCTGGAAAGCACGGCTGCGGTCAGGATTCCTGCGCTGCTGGCCGCCTACAACCAGCAGAACGCCAAGGTCGAGCTGGACCTGTCCACAGGCCCGTCCGGAACCATGATCGACGGCGTGCTGGCCGGTCGACTGGTCGCTGCGTTCGTCGACGGGCCAGTTCAGCATCCATCGCTTGACGGAGTGCCGGTCTTCGAAGAGGAAATGGTCATCATTGCGCCGCTCAATCATGCGCCGGTCAAGCGCGGGCGGGATGTCAGCGGAGAGAGTATCTATGCGTTTCGTGCCAACTGCTCGTACCGCCATCACTTTGAACGCTGGTTCACCGATGACGCGGCAGTGCCGGGCAAGATCCATGAAATGGAGTCCTACCACGGCATGCTCGCCTGCGTCAGCGCCGGTGCCGGGCTGGCGCTGATGCCGCGCAGCATGCTGGATAGCATGCCCGGCTGCGCCACGGTCAGTATCTGGCCGCTGTCCGAGAAGTTTCGCTACCTGCAGACCTGGCTGATCTGGCGCCGCGGCACGGTGTCACGCAGCCTGACTCGCTTCGTCGAGTTGCTGGAACAGCGCAACGAGCCAGCGAGCGTTTAACGGCCTGCACAAACCCGCTCGGCAATCGCCGCACCGACTTGTTGAGTCGAAAGCGTGCCGCCCAGATCCGGCGTGACGTCGCCGTTGGCGATCACTTGCTCGATGGCGGTGATGATTTCGTCATGGGCCGCGGTGAAGCGTTGATCGCCCTGGCCGAGGAATTCGAGCATGAGCGCACCCGACCAGATCATGGCGATCGGGTTGGCGATGTTCTGGCCGAAGATGTCCGGGGCCGAGCCGTGAACCGGTTCGAACAGCGACGGGAAGTGACGCTCGGGGTTGAGATTGGCTGAAGGCGCGATGCCGATGGTGCCTGCGCAGGCCGGGCCGAGGTCGCTGAGGATGTCGCCGAACAGATTGGACGCCACTACCACGTCGAAGCGCTCGGGTTGCAGCACGAAACGTGCGCAGAGAATGTCGATGTGTTGCTTGTCCCAACTGATGCCGGGGTACTGGCTGGCCATCGTTTCGGTGCGCTTGTCCCAATACGGCATGCTGATGGCCATGCCGTTGGATTTGGTCGCCGAGGTAACGTGCTTGCGCTCGCGTTTGCTGGCCATCTCGAAGGCGAATTTGAGAATGCGGTCGACGCCGCGACGGGTGAACACCGATTCCTGCAACACGAATTCGTTGTCGGTATTTTCGAACATGATCCCGCCCAGCGACGAGTATTCACCTTCGGTGTTTTCCCGGACCACGACAAAGTCGATATCGCCCGGTTTACGATGGGCCAGCGGGCAGGGCACGCCGGGAAACAGCCGCACCGGACGGATATTCGCGTACTGGTCGAATTCGCGACGAAACTTGAGCAGCGAGCCCCACAGTGAGATGTGATCCGGCACCTTTTCCGGCCAGCCGACGGCGCCGAAGAAGATCGAGTCAAAGCCTTTGAGCTGTTCGAACCAGTCGTCCGGCATCATCTTGCCGTGCTTCAGGTAGTAATCGCAGCTGGCCCATTCGAAGTATTCGAACTCCAGGTCCAGCCCGTGCCGCGCGGCAGCGGCCTGCACCACACGTACCCCTTCGGGCAGCACTTCCAGGCCGATGCCGTCACCGGCGATGGCAGCGATACGCAGTTTCTTGTTGTTCATGGTGGCGCTCTCTCTGAATCGATCCATTACGGGTGTGCGATGAATGAGTTGCACAGGCCATTCATGCTATAAGCGCACGATACAAAGATAATCAGCCGATTAATGGACTGAGAAAACACGAATCGTGAATAAATACCCCAGTCTCGATGATTTGAATGTGTTCGTTCATGTGGCCCGGCGCTCAAGCTTCGTCGGGGCTGCGGATGAGCTGGGCATGTCCGCTGCCTACGTCAGCAAGCGCATTCGTTTGCTGGAGCAGGGCATGGGCGTGGTGTTGCTGCACCGCTCGACCCGGCAGGTGTCGATTACCGAAGATGGCGAGCGCGTCTACGAGTGGGCCAGGGGTATGCTCGACTCAGTGCAGCAGATGGGCGACCAAGTGGCGGCACTGCATGGCGAACCGAGTGGCTTGTTGCGCGTGGTCAGCAGCCAGGGCTTTGGCCGTCGTTTCGTCGCGCCGGCGTTGTCGGAACTGGCCGCGCGTTATCCGAAGCTGGATATCCGTCTGGACATTCAGGACCGGCTGGTCGATCTGATCGAGGAGGGCGTCGATCTGGATATCCGCGTCGGCAACGAAATCGCTCCGCACTTGCGCGCCAGGCATCTGGCCAGCAACTGGCGGGTTCTGTGCGCGAGCCCCGGCTACCTCAACCTTCATGGCACGCCGCTCAATCTTGGCGAACTGGCCAATCACGATTGCCTGGTGATCAAGGAGCGTGACCGGCCGTTCGGCATCTGGCACCTCAACGGGCCGCAGGGTGCCGAAACCGTCAAGGTGACCGGCAGCCTGTCCACCAACCACGGCGAAATCGCCCGCCAGTGGTGCCTGGACGGACGCGGGGTATTGCTGCGTTCGCTGTGGGATGTGCGCACTGACCTGGCCGAGGGCCGGCTGGTTCAGGTGTTGCCGGATTACCGTCAGGATGCAGACATCTGGGCGGTGCATACCTCGCCGCTGATGAGTTCGGCCAAGGTCCGCGTCACGGTGGAGTTTCTGCGCGACTACCTTGCCCTGCATCCTTCGCCGGTCAACCACTGAGACACGCCACGCACTGTCAGTGGGTGCCAGCCGCCTTGTTCAGGTCGCTTTCGGTCCACTCGGTGTAGATGCATGCGTCTGCGGCGGCCCAGCGCACGTGCACCGGGTCGCCGGCCTTGAGCGACATGCCGTTCGCGGAAAGCGCCTTGACCGTCATGGCAGTGCCTCCGGCAGTGACTACCGAGCACGTCTGGCTCTCGCCAAGGAACAGCACTTCATGGACCGTGGCGCTCACCTCGTTCCAGCCTGCTTCGAGTGGCATGGCCGCAGCCTGGGACACGCTCAGCGCCTGGGCTTTCTCCGGGCGCACCATCAGCAGCACGTCCTGATCGGTCTTCAGCCCTGCGGTCAGGCGAATCGCCAGTGTGCTGCCCTCGAACGTCGCCACGGCATTGCCCTGAGCCTTGAGCCTGAGGAAGTTCGAGTTGCCGAGAAACGAGGCGACGAAGGCATTCGGTGGATCCTGGTACAGGTCATAGCCCGAGCCCAGACCGACGATCTTGCCATGGCTGAAAATGGCGATGCGCTGTGACAGGCGCATGGCTTCTTCCTGGTCATGGGTCACGTAAACGATGGTGATGCCCAGCCGGCGATGCAACTGACGCAGTTCGTCCTGCAAGTCTTCACGCAGCTTCTTGTCCAGTGCGCCTAGAGGCTCGTCCATCAGCAGGATGCGCGGCTCGTAAACCAGCGCCCTGGCGATGGCGACCCGTTGCTGCTGGCCGCCTGACAGTTGCGACGGGCGACGATGAGCGAAGGCTTCCAGCTGAACCAGCTTGAGCATCGCATCGACTTTCTTCTCGCGTTCGGCCGCAGGCAACTTGCGGATCGTCAGCGGAAAGGCAATGTTGTCGCGGACCGACAGGTGCGGGAACAGCGAGTAGCGCTGAAATACCATACCGATGTCGCGTTTGTGCGGCGGCACATTCACCAGCGATTTGCCGCCCACCAGAATCTCGCCCGAGCTGGGCGTTTCGAAGCCGGCGAGCATCGACAGCGTGGTGCTTTTTCCCGAGCCGCTGGAGCCCAGGAAGGTCAGGAATTCGCCGTCCTGGATGTCCAGGGAAATGTCGTCGACGGCGGCGAAACTTCCATAGTGCTTGTTCAGATTACACAGGCTGACGAGTGTGTTCTGTCGCTGATGGGCGGGGTCTTTGATCACGGCACTCATGAAGTACTCCTGGCTTCGTTGCGGCGACGCAGGGTCGCGGCGATGAACATGATCAGCACCGACAGGGCGATCAGCAGCGTTGAGGCGACGGCGATGACTGGCGTCAGGTCCTGACGCAGGGTGGTCCACATTTTCACGGGAAGGGTTTGCAGGGTAGGGCTGGCCATCATCACGCTCAAGACCACCTCGTCCCACGACACCAGGAACGCGAACAGCGCACCGGCCATCATGCCCGGCCGGATGCCGGGAAAGGTCACCTTGTAGATGGCCTGCAAGCGTGAGGCACCGCAGATGACTGCGGCATCCTCGATGGACTGGTCGAACAGCTTCAACGAATTGATGATCGAGATGATGGTGAACGGCAAGGCAACGATCACATGGCTGACGACGAAGGAAAACAGTGTGCCGGTGTAGCCGAGCTTGAGAAACAGCGCGTAGACCGCGACGGCGATAATCACCAGCGGCACGATCATCGGCAGTGTGAAGATGCCGTACAGCAGGTCACGCCCCGGAAACCGGCCACGCACCAGTGCGAATGCAGTGGGCAGGCCCAGTGCCACCGAGGCGAGGGTGGTCAGGATCGCGACCTTGAAGCTGGACATGGCCGCGGCCATCCAGTCCGGATTGGAAAAAAACTGCTGATACCACTTCAGCGTCCAGCCGGGCGGCGGAAACACCAGCCACTGCGACGAACCGAACGACAGCAGGACGATGAACAGGATCGGCAGCAACAGGAACAGCGCGATCAGGGCGGTGGTCAGGTACAGGCCCGTACGCAAGCCGGGGCTCATGGCATTGGGTGTCAGGAGCATGGCGGTTTACCTCGCATTGCTGGCGCCGACCGGTGATTCCGGCTGGAGCTTCAGGTAGAAGTAGAACAGCACCAGCGTGATCAGCACCAGCAACGCAGCGGCGGCACTGGCCAGCCCCCAGTTGAGGAACGACTGCACCTGCTGGACGATGAATTCGGGCAGCATCATGTTCTGCGCGCCGCCGAGCAGCGCCGGGGTGACGTAATAACCGAGCGACATGACAAACACCATCAGGCCTCCGGAAAACAGCCCCGGACGGCACAGTGGCAGGAACACTCTGAAGAAATTGCTCCACGGGCTGGCGCCGCAGATCGAACCCGCCTGCAGTACCATGGGATCGATGGCCTGCATGGTCGCCTGCAGCGGCAGGACGATGAACGGAATCATGATGTAGCTCATGCCGATCACCACACCGGTCAGGTTGTGCACCATTTCCAGCGGTTGATCGATGATGCCCATGGCCATCAAGGCCTTGTTGACGACCCCTGAGGCCTGCAACAGCACCAGCCACGAATATGTACGGGCCAGCAGGCTGGTCCACATCGACAACAGCACGATATTCAGAATCCAGCGTCCCCAGCCGCGCGGCACCAGGGTGATCACCCAGGCGAGCGGGAAGCCCAGCAGCAGGCTGAACAGCGTCACCAGACCGGCTACGGAAAAGGTATTGAGCAGCACCCGCGAGTAGGCCGAGTTGGCAAACAGTTGCTCATAGTTGCCAAGGCCCGGCACCGGTTCCAGCACGCCCCGCAGCAGCAGGGCAATCAGCGGCGCGAAGAAGAACAGTCCGAGGAAGATCAGCGCCGGAAGCAGATTGCGGCTGCCACGCCAGCGCTGTGCGAGGGAAGGGGATGCCTGCATGCCCGGCGCCTTCTGGCTGGCCGTGCCAGCGGTGCTGGAAGCACCCCCGGCCGGCATGGATTGACGAGGAGCAACCGCTGTCATTTTTACTTGACCAGCCATTCGTTCCACCGTGTCGCAATATCAGCGCCGTTCTTGGCCCAGTATGCGAAGTCGAGAGTGATTTGATCGGCAACGTGCGCGGTCGGCAGGTTAGGTGCCAGCGTAGAGTCCAGGCGCGCAACGCTCTGGGTATTGACCGGGGCATAGGCACTGAGATTGGAGAAGTCCGCCTGGCCTTTGGCACTGGTTGCATTGGCGATGAATTTCATCGCAGCGTCCTTGTTCTTTGCGCCCTTGGGTACGACCAGAAAGTCAGCCATGACCAGATTCTGTTTCCAGCTCACACCCACCGGCGCGCCATCCTGCTGCAGGGCGTAGACCCGGCCGTTCCACATCTGCCCCATCGACACTTCGCCGGAAGCCAGCAGTTGCTGGGACTGCGCACCGCCGCCCCACCAGACGATGTCCTTCTTGATGGTGTCGAGTTTCTTGAAAGCGCGGTCGAGGTCCAGCGGGTAAAGCTTGTCAGGCGCTACACCATCGGCCAGCAGAGCCAGTTCCAGCACGCCGGGGCTTGGCCACTTGTACAGCGCGCGCTTGCCAGGATAGGTCTTGGTGTCGAACATCGCGGCCCAGTCACCCGGTGCCTTACCGCCTACTTTGCTTTCGTTGTAGCCGAGCACGAAGGAGAAGAAGAACGAACCGGCGCCGTGGTCAGTCACGAAGCGTTTGTCGATCTCGTCGCGTTTGATGGCGGTGAAGTCCAGAGGCTCCAGCAGGCCTTCACTGGCGGCGCGCAGGGCGAAGTCGGCTTCGACATCGACAACGTCCCACTGCACGTTACCGCTTTCGACCATGGCCTTGAGTTTGCCGTAGTCGGTAGGACCGTCCTGCACGACGGTGATGCCGCTGGCCTTGCTGAACGGCGCCGCCCAAGCCTCCTTCTGAAAGTCCTGCGTGGAGCCGCCCCAACTCACGAAGTTGACGCTCTCGGCGGCAATAGCGGCGACACTCGAGAAAGCCAGCACGCCTGCGGCCAGGACTGCTGTTGCACGTTTGTTCAACACCATTTTTACGCCCTCATTTGTTGTGTTTTGAGCGGGCTTTTCTTGCCCGCGTAATCGGGAGCAGTAGGTCCAATGGGCCTTGAAACCTTGTACAGGTCAGGTGCTGTTATTAGTGCTGTCCCTCGCCGGGCGCGTCTGACCAGATCTTGTATTTATGGAATGTCATATTATGGTATTCCAAACTTTCTGCAAGCGTTTTGCCCTGTCAAAACGCCTTCACGGTGGCTTTTTTGGTCAGCGCCTTCGGTTAAAGGCAGTGGATTATCAGGCTCGCGCGCCAAGCGTTTGCCTGGTCAGCCGGGAAACGGAATATTTTCAATCACTTCCAGATCGTAGCCAGTCAACCCTGCGTATTTCAGTGGCGGCCCGAGGTGGCGCAGCTTGCCGACGTCCAGATCCTGCAAGATCTGTGCGCCCGTACCGACCTCGGAATAAATACGTGATTGCGAACGCGTGTATTGGCGTGGCGGCTGGGTGAGCTGTGGAATGCGCTCCAGCAGCGCTTGGGAAGATTCGTGGTTGGCGAGCACCACCACCACGCCGTGACCTTCTTCAGCGATACGTTGCAGGGCGGCCCAAAGCGTCCAGTTGGCGGGGCCGTTGTATTCGGCACCGACCAGGTCGCGCAGCGGGTCGACAACATGCACGCGCACCAGCGTAGCGGCGTCACGGCGGATGTCGCCCATCACCATGGCCATGTGCACGCCACCTTCGATGCGGTCTTCGTAGCTGAACAGACGGAAGGTGCCGTGCACGGTCGGCAGTTCGCGCTCGCCAATCCTGACGATGGTGTGTTCGGTGCTCAGGCGGTAATGGATCAGGTCGGCGATGGTGCCGATGCGGATGCCGTGCTTTTTGGCAAACACTTCCAGGTCAGGTCTTCTGGCCATGCTGCCGTCATCATTCATGACTTCAACGATGACCGACGCTGGCGTGAAACCGGCCAGCCGGGCCAGGTCGCAGCCCGCTTCGGTATGCCCGGCACGGGTCAGGACGCCGCCGTCACGCGCGCGCAATGGAAAGATATGGCCCGGCTGCACCAGGTCTTCCGGTACTGCGTGCGGGTTGACGGCAGCCTGAACGGTACGCGCACGATCTGCCGCGCTGATGCCGGTGGTCACACCTGTGGTCGCTTCGATGGACACCGTGAACGCGGTGGCGAATACGCTGCCGTTGCTGGGTACCATCTGTTCCAGGCCCAGACGCTGGCAGTGTTCGTCGGTCAGCGTCAGGCAGATCAGACCGCGCGCTTCGCGGGCCATGAAGCTGATGGCCTGTGGCGAACAGCAATCGGCAGCCAATAGCAGATCGCCTTCGTTTTCCCGGTCTTCGTCGTCGACCAGCAACACCATCTTGCCTTGGCGGTAGTCTTCGATGATGTCTTCGATGCGATCGAACGCCATAGTCAGTTTCCCGGTTTTATGGGTGGATGAATCGTGGTATACCATAAGACAGAATATTTCACAGATTGCCTATCAATGAAACAGTGAGACCGCGATGAAAGCCTATTGGATTGCACACGTTGATGTGACCGACCCTCAGCAGTACAGCGAATACACCCAGCGCGCCCCCGCGGCTTTCGAGCTGTTTGGTGGCAGGTTCCTCGCGCGCGGCGGACGTTCCGAGGCGCTCGAAGGGCGTGATACGCCGCAGCGCACGGTGATTATCGAATTTGAATCCTACGAGAAGGCGCTGGCCTGTTATCGGTCGCCCGAGTACCAGCATGCGATGAGCCACAGGCAGGGTGCTTCGAAGGCCGAGATCGTGATCGTCGAGGGGCAGTTTTAAGCGTTCAGTTGCGAGCTGAAAGCTTCAGGCATTCACCGGATAAAGTGCACCTTGCCGGTGTCGTCGTTACCGATATAAATACCGTAGACACCCGCCTGACGTTCTTCGATATAGCGTTCCAGTATCTGGCGGATGGCGGGGTAATAGATGCTGTCCCACGGGATGTCTTCGGGGGCGAAGAATCTGTAATCCAGGGTTTCCGGGCCGAACTGGCCGGTCACCTCCAGCGCGATGGCGCGGAACACAATGTAGACTTCGCTGATGCGCGGCACGCTGAAGATAGAGTAGGGCGAAAGGATCTCGGCGCGCACACCGGTTTCTTCCCAGACTTCACGCAGCGCCGCCTGCTCGGTGGTTTCGCCGCTTTCCATGAAACCGGCAGGCAGCGTCCAGGTGCCCGGGCGCGGCGGGATGGCGCGCTGGCAAAGCAGGTACTTGCCTTCCTGCTCGATGATGCAACCCGCGATGATCTTCGGGTTGATGTAGTGAATATACTGACAGCCGCCACAGACCAGCCGCACGTGCGTATCGCCAGACGGGACACGCTGAGCCAGATCAGCGCTACCGCATTGAGGACAGAAGCGCGGTGTGGCCATTTCAGCGACCTATGCGAGGTTCTTTCAGCGCAACGGGGGCGATGATGTCACGGACTTTGCTGTCTTCGTCCTGCTTGGATTTGAGGTATTCCAGCGCCACACGTGCGGCGTTGCGTACGTGATCGACCGACGCCTGGTGCGCGGCCAGCGGGTCGCCGCTCTTGATCGCTTCGACCATGAGCTCCATTTCCTTGTTGCTGGCACCGCGGCGATTTTCCTGGGATACCGAGGTGGCGCGCAGGTAGCTGATGCGCGCCTGCAACTGGCGTAGCTGGGTCGCGGCCACATGGTTGCCCGAGCCTTCCAGCAATACATCGTAGAAACCCTGGACCGAGTCGATCACCTGCTGCAGTTCGCCTTCCTTGAGCGCCTGACGATTTTCCTCCAGGGCTTTTTCCAGAGCGCGAATGTCCTTGGGCTTGGCCCGCAGGGTAAACAGCTGAACGATCAGGCCTTCCAGCACGCAGCGTAGTTCGTAGATATCGCAGGCATCAGCCAGCGTGATGATTGCAACACGCGGGCCCTTGGCATCGGCGAACTCCACCAGGCCTTCGGATTCCAGGTGGCGCAGTGCTTCGCGAACCGACGTGCGGCTTACCCCGAGGCGGTCACACAGATCACGCTCGACCAGACGATCGCCCGGCAGCAGTTGAAAGTTCATGATTGCGCTGCGCAGCTTGTCCAGCACGATCTCGCGCAGTGTGACGGGGTTGCGGTTGACCTTGAAGGTGTCGTCGAGAGGCAGGCGTTTCATCGGGTGTGCTCGGAATGGGGCTGTCAAAGTAAAAACGTGACTGGAAATAACGTCTCGCTCATGTCGGCAACCCGCAAACCGCGCGGGCTGCTGCATGGCCCGGATGGATGAACCCGGGTCGCGGCCGAGTTTATCACGCCCGTGCCTGCAACCACCAAGACTGCCCTGAGCTACCTCAGACGATGGCTGGCAGTGCACCCATCTTGCCCCGGTGATAGACCATCGGTGTGACCGGTGTCGCGGGCAGGATCAGGTTTTTCACCTCGCCGACAATGATCGCGTGATCGCCGCCGTCGTATTCCCGCCACAGCTCACACTCGATGATCGCCGTGGCCTTGCTCAGCAGCGGATTGCCCAGCTCGCTCAACTGCCACTCGATGCCCTTGGTCTTGTCCTTGCCCTTACTGGCGAAGGCATAGGCTTCTATCTGCTGGTCGGCAGACAGCAGGTGAATCGCGAATTTTTTGCTGTCACGCAACACCGGGTAAGTGTCCGACTCATAGTTAGGGCAGAACAGCACCAGGGCCGGGTCGATGGACAGCGCACTGAATGCGCTGGCAGTAATACCGAACAGGTTGCCCTCAGGGTCGAGGGTGGTGACGATGGTCACGCCCGAAGGGAATGACGCCATGACTTCTTTGTAAATACCGGGTTCTATCATCGCAGCGGCCTCGTTAACGCATGACAAATGGATCAGGCATGGGCGCCTGCGAAAGGTTGATCCACACCGTTTTCAGTTCGGTGTAGGCCAGCACGGAGTCTATCCCGCTCTCACGACCGTAGCCGCTATTTTTGAAACCGCCGATGGGCGCCATGGCCGACACGGCTCGATACGTATTGACCCAGATGATACCTGAGCGAATATCCCGCGCCAGACGGTGTGCCCGGCCAAGGTCGCGGGTCCATATTCCGGCGGCGAGACCAAACTGGGAGTCGTTGGCGATGGCCAGCGCTTCGGCTTCGTCCTTGAAACGAATCACCGATGCCACCGGGCCGAATACTTCTTCCTGCATGATCTTCATCGAATTGTGATCGCACTCGAACAGCGTAGGTTCATAGAACCAGCCTTTGCTGTCCAGCGTCGGTCGCTTGCCGCCCAGACGCAGGCGTGCACCTTCGGCCAGCGCGTCGGCCACCAGGCCTTCTACCACGGCCAGTTGCTGAGCGGTGGCCATCGGACCCATTTCGGTGCCTTCATCCTGCGGATTGCCGATGCGGATACGACTGGCGCGCTCTGCCAGGCGTTCGACGAACTCGTCGTAGATTTCGTCCTGCACCAGCAATCGCGAGCCGGAAACACAGCTTTGCCCGGACGCCGCATAGATGCCGGCGACGGCGCCATTGATGGCGCTGTCCAGATCGGCGTCGGCGAAGATGATGTTGGGTGATTTTCCGCCCAGTTCCAGCGACAGTTTGGCGAAGTTCTCCGCGCTGCTGCGCACCACATGACGCGCCGTAGCCGCGCCACCGGTGAAGGCTATCTTGCGCACCAGCGGGTGCCGGGTGAGGGCCGCGCCAGTGGTCGGGCCGTAACCGGTGATGACGTTGACCACGCCCGGTGGAATGCCGGCTTCAAGTGCCAGACGCGCCAGCTCGAGCACGGTGGCCGAGGCGTGTTCCGAGGGTTTGAGGACAATGGTGTTGCCTGCCGCCAGTGCCGGGGCCAGCTTGATGGCGGTCAGGTACAGCGGGCTGTTCCAAGGTATGATCCCGGCCACTACGCCCATCGGTTCGTGCACGGTGTAGGCGAACAGGTCGGGCTTGTCGAGGGGCAAAGTGCCGCCTTCGAGTTTGTCAGCCAGCCCTGCGGTGTAATGAAAGAATTCGGGCAGATAGCCGACCTGCCCGCGGGTTTCGCGAATCAGTTTGCCGTTGTCGCGGCTTTCCAGCTGTGCCAGTTGCTCCTTGTTTTCGGCAATCAGGTCGCCCAGCTTACGCAGCAGCTTGCCGCGTGCCGTGGCCGTCAGGCCGCGCCAGGCCTGACCCTCGAAGGCTTTCTGGGCGGCCTGAACGGCCCGCTCGACGTCAGCTTCGTCAGCATCCGGCAGTTGCGCCCAGGGTTCGGCCCGCGCCGGATCGAGGCTGTCGAAGGTCTTGCCGGACAACGCATCGACCCATTGACCGTCGATGCACATCTGAAAGCGGGTAAGGCTCATGCAACAATCCCCTTGATCGAATGGTGAGCGGACGCCGGTTTGTCGAGGCCGATCTTTTCGAAGAAACCGAGCAATACCTGGTTGACCAGACGTGGCGATTCAACCGGCATCATATGACGCTGATCGGGCAATATCGCGACATCGGCACCAGGGATACGCGCGGCCAGTTCGCGGGCCATTTCGGGCGTCGATCCCGGGTCAAGTTCGCCCGTGGCGATCAACGTCGGTGCGCGAATATCGCCCAGATCCTCGGCGCGGTACATATCCTGAGTGGCGAACAGCTTGTACGTGGTCAGGTAACCCTGCGGATCGTTGCTGGCCAGGTTGTGCCGAATGGCCGCAATCTGGGCCGGGCTGGCCGCCTGATACTCGCGGCTGAACCAGCGTGACAGCGCTTCGCCCGCATTGGCGTCCGGGCCATGCTCGGCAGCCTGACTGGTGCGCGCAATGACGCTGGCACGCTGTTCCGCGCTGCGATTGAAGACGCTGTTGAGCACCACCAGCCCCGACAGATGCTGGGAAAACTCCAGCGCAAACGCACGCGCCACCAGTCCGCCCATCGAGAAACCGACGACCGCCGCCTGCGGCAGTTGCAAGTGCGTCAGCAGCTCGTGCAGTTGTTCGGCATAGCCTGGCAGACCCGTATCCGGGTGGGGGCGAGGGCTGGCACCGTGGCCCAGCATGTCGTAGGCGATGACCTGATATTGCGTGGCCAGCCCGACGATCTGGCCGCCCCACATTTCCTTGTTAAGGCCCACCCCGTGAATCAACACCACGGGGTGACCTTGGCCGGTAGCCAGATAGCTGGTACCCGCCGGGGTGTGTTCAGCGGTGAGCTGAATCATGGATCGCTCCTGCGCAGATGACAAAGGTGATCGGGCGACGAGCCCTTCATGAGTTACTGGGCTTTTTCGGCCGCCAGCTCTTCCAGGTCTATATAGCGATTGCCGATTCGTGGGTGCAGGCGTCCACCGTTGGCGGCACCAAGGACTACGATGATTTCGTCGGCACGCGGCGAATCTTCGATGTGCATTTCCAGGGTGATGTAGTGCGAGCGCAGCCCTTCATCGTCCTTGTGCATCATCGGAATCTGGATCGACGTACCTGGGCCGCCGCGTTTGTTGGTGAAGCTCAGGTAGCTCTTGGCCTTGACGGCCTCACGGTAATGATTGCCAAAGCGCAGGGTATGGATCACGGCCGAAGCGTGTTCGATTTCGCCTTCCGCCCCGACCACTGCAGCCTTGCCGTAGGCCTCGATGTTCTGCGCGCCGCCAATCGCATCGGTGAGGCGCTTGACCATCAACTCGCCCAGTGTGGAGCAGTTGGCGCGAATCTCCGGTTTCAGGTCTTCGACGAAACCACGGCCCAGCCAAGGGTTCTTGATCACGGCCGCCAGCCCGATCATGGTGACCGGCTTGTCGGCGGCCTTGCCGCCCTCGATAAAGGTTTCTTCGGTGTACGTGACGATCTTGCGAATTTCAAAACTCATGAACGACTCCCGGAGCGAGCTTTTGTATTTCGTCTGATGGTATACCATAAGATCGTGCGTGCAAATGCTTTCTTTGCAGTGAATACAGGGGCCGGGACTCGCCTCATTTGCCCGAATCACTGCGGGCGCGCAGCGCTGGCACGCGTTCATCAATGACCATTCGTCAGGTACGAAGGCAATCGCTTTGAACAGGCGTCTTCTGGTCGTGACAGATATTCGGTGGGCCATAAAAGGCCCTGTCGAATTTTTCACCCAAGGAGACTCAGAACATGAAAGCTATCGTCTATGGCGGTCCGCGTGACGTCAGTGTCAAAAACGTACCGGATGCGAAGATCCAGAAGCCAACAGATGCTCTTGTCCGAGTGACCTCCACCAATATCTGTGGCTCGGACCTGCACATGTACGAAGGCCGCACGTCTTTCGAGACCGGGCGCATTTTCGGCCATGAGAACCTCGGCCAGGTGATCGAAGTCGGCGCCGGGGTCGACCGTATCAAAGTGGGCGACTGGGTGTGCCTGCCGTTCAATATTGGCTGCGGCTTTTGCGAAAACTGTGAGAAGGGCCTGACCGGTTATTGCCTGACCGCCAACCCGGGCAGCGCGGGTGCGGCTTACGGCTTTGCTGACATGGGCGATCATGAAGGTGGCCAGGCCGAGCTGTTGCGTGTGCCGTATGCCGACTTCAACTGCCTGCTGTTGCCCGAAGATGCCGCCGAGCGTGAAGAGGATTACGTCATGCTCTCGGACATCTTTCCTACCGGTTGGCATGCCACCGAACTGGCCGGGCTGCTGCCTGGCGAAAGCGTTGCCATCTATGGTGCCGGTCCGGTCGGCCTGATGGCTGCCCACTCGGCGATGATCAAGGGCGCGTCGCAGGTGTTCGTGGTCGACAACCATCCAGATCGTCTGGCACTCGCGGCGAAGATGGGCGCGACGCCGATCAACTCGCTGGAGCAGGGCGCAGTGGATCAGATCCTCAATCTGACCGATGGCAAAGGCACCGACCGTGGCTGTGAGTGCGTTGGTTATCAGTGCTGCGACCGTCATGGTCACGAGGCCAACCACGTCACCATGAACAATCTCGTTGCCTCGACCAAGGCGACAGGTGGAATCGGCGTCGTGGGCGTTTTCGTGCCGCAGGATCCGGGCGCCAAAAGCGACCTCGCGAGGGAAGGCAAGATGGCCTTCGACTTCGGTTCGTTCTGGTTCAAGGGCCAGCAGATCCGCACCGGCCAAGCCAACGTCAAGGCTTACAACCGTCGCCTTGCCGAGCTGATCCACCACGATCGCGCCAAGCCGTCGCAGATCATTTCCCATCGCCTGAAACTTGAAGAAGGCCCTGACGCCTACAAGCACTTCGATGCGCGTGATGAAGGCTGGACCAAGGTCGTGCTCAAGCCAGGTGCGTGATAAGCGCAGTTGACCAGGCCTTGCCTGAGAGCCCTTGTCGTATCTGCCACAGGCGATCGACAAGGGCGTCAGCGTTTCAGTCAGAACATTTTATTCGACGAGATTTATTCAGATGAACGAAGAATACCCAAAGCCGCCATTTGCCAGCCAGCCACAAGATGTTCCAGGCATGCAGGGCAAGATGGACCCCTATCCCGATTGCGGTGAAAAGAGCTACAAGGGCTCCGGACGCCTGCAGGGCAAGATCGCGCTGATCACCGGCGCCGACAGCGGCATCGGCCGCGCAGTCGCGATCGCCTTTGCACGTGAAGGCGCGCAGGTCGCGATCTCCTACTTGAACGAGCATGAAGACGCGCAAGAAACCAAGCGCTGGGTCGAAGAGGCGGGCCGTAAATGTCTGCTGTTGCCGGGCGACCTGGCACAGAAGCAGCAATGCGAAGACATCGTGAGCAAGACCGTTGCAGAGTTTGGTCGCATCGATGTGCTTGTCAACAACGCTGCGTTCCAGATGACGCATGAAACGCTGGACGAAATCTCCGACGAAGAATGGGTCAAAACCTTCGATATCAACATCACGGCGATGTTTCGCATCTGCAAGGCTACGGTTCCGCATATGCCGCGGGGTGGTTCGATCATCAATACCAGTTCGGTCAATTCGGACATGCCCAAGCCGACGTTGCTGGCCTACGCAACCACCAAGGGCGCAATCGCCAACTTCACCGGTGGTCTGGCGCAGTTGCTGGGCGAGAAGGGCATCCGCGTGAACAGCGTTGCTCCAGGTCCGATCTGGACCCCGTTGATCCCGGCGACCATGACCGACGAAGATGTGAAAAGCTTCGGTAGCGAGACACCGCTGGGGCGCCCGGGGCAGCCGGTGGAAGTTTCGCCGATCTATGTGCTGCTGGCCTCTGACGAAGCCAGTTACATTTCCGGCTCGCGCTATGCAGTGACGGGCGGCAAGCCGATTCTGTAATTACCCCGACAACGCCTTTTTTGTTGAAACGGTGCTCAAACAGGCACCGTTTTTTCAGGCGTCAATGACACTCTGTATTTGCTCAAGCGGGTACTGCCATTGATTGTCTAATTTCCAGACTGATTCATCCGTGTCTGCGCATATCGGGCAGGCTGTCCGGTCGCCATGACAAGCGACGAAAGCGTGTCGGCATTCATCAGCAATAATGAAGTTCGGGTCGTTGTGTTGCTCAAGAACTCTTGTTTTCGCTCTGCTCGGGTGTGCGCATTCTCGGTCAACGCCTGCATGGCGAGTATATAGTTGGCTGGATCGAATCGGTTTTCCCTGGGGCCATGCGTCGAGATTTTTCTTAACGACTTTCGGAGCTCGCCTGACCACGTCTTAACCTGTGTGGCATCCGCTCCATTAACGAGGCGCTTACTGGCATCCGTCAGATAATAAAACGCATCCACTGTATTCAGGCGGACATGGGTGGTCTCGTGAATAAGGGATCGTGCAACTTCCAGCACATCGTAGTTGGCAAGAAGAGAGGTTGACACCCCAATCCGTTCGACCGATTCCTGAAACTCGCCTTGAAAATCAGTCGATGCGAGGATGTCCTCGGGTCCGTTAAAAAGAAACAGCGTCAGATCAGAGTCTGGACTGCCGATGGACTCAATGAGCTCCTGCATCTGCCGTAACGAATCTTCTACGTCGATACTCGTAGCAGAGCGCGCGCTCGGATCCAGCGCACCGAAGGTTGCGTCGAATGCCTTGTTTACGTCTCGCCTCGGTGATGCTTTTAGCAGCTCGGAACGCGTGAACTCCAATAACGAAACGGCAACATCCCTAACGTCATACATTTTGGATAGCTGCTCAGGCGCGAACTCGGAAAGGTCCTTTGCAACGACAACGGTAATGGGCACGTCGTAGGGAGCAGCCCCCTGTTGATCAGCAAACCGCAAAGGCGAATTCCTGACAAAACGATACAGATTCATCCCGTCCACTGTGCCCGCCGGGTCCGGATTGATCCATCGCTGCAACCACGGCGCGTAATAGCGCAGGCCGTAGTAGTACAGCCCCGTCGCGTCGCGTTCCTTGCCGGAATATCGAATGGTTTTATAGCTGGCTTCAACCGTACTGCGCCCTGCCCACCACGAGGTACCACCAAACGGGTAGTAACTTTCCTGGCTGATGATGCGCGCGTTGTTATCCAGCTCCAGGGTGCCGGACCCCAGATGATCGGCGAAGCTGTAGCGAACCTGATCGTTTTCAAGTCCTTCGGGTTGACCCGCCTGCCAGTGCAATACCCGAACCTCGTTGCGCCCGGCCTGGGTGACGATAACGTGCAAAGTCTCGGCTGTGGCGCTGTTGCTGTGCACCTCCAGGCCTGGTAAGTAGCGCACTTCGGCACTGTGGACAACGGCTTTCGCCTTGGTCGTATGGATTTTGCGCAGGCGTTGCCCACTGGCGTCGTAGATGTAGCGCTCTTTGTCGTCGTCACCCGCTGCCCGAACCACCGGCCGCACTTGCTGCAACTGATTACGCCAGTCCCAGCTCATCGCTTGCCCGGCTTGCAACTCATTCAGATTGCCATTGGCGTCGAACGCGGCAGCGATGGCCGCTTCATCCGGCGGTCGATCGTTGATAACCGGCAGGCTGCGATTGCTGGTTTGCGAAGTGATCAGGGTGCGCGAGTGGGACTGGGTGCCCGTGTGGGTCAGTTGCAACAGATTGCCGCTCGCATCATAGCGGTAGTTTTGCGTGTAATTGGCCAGCTGCGTCAGGTCGAGCGGACACTGGAAGGATGGAAAAACAGGGCCTTGATTGAGTTTCGCAGACTCCGTGCCCGTAGCCTGGATCAACTGATACAGCGTGTCGTATTGATACGTCGACACCGGCTCAATGCGCTGACCGGCATAACACCGTGTCGGCTGGGTGCGATCCTCGATACGCAGGACATTGCCCACCGGGTCGTAGTCATACAGCAGATGTTGCAGCAGTTGACCATCTGCCCGTGTGCCTTTGAGTTCAATCAGACGGCCATCTGCGGCGTCGTGCACCGCCTTGGTCACAACGCCGTTGCCAGCCGTTTCCGAGGTTACGTGGCCTTGAGCGTCGTAATCGATACTGTGAACCAGAACTCGCTCTGTCTGCCCGGAGAGGCTGAGTGAAATGGCCTCAATATGACCTGCCACAGTATGGGCAAAGGTCTGGACGTTACGCTGGGCGTCCGTTTGCGAGATGACATCGCCAAGCGGACTGTGTGCCCAGCGCGTAGTCGCGCCTGGACCAGATTCGAGCAAGGCGTCACGTTCGGCCAGCGGTTCTGGCCAGTCGACATTTTCAAGATTGAAGAGAAAATGCCGCGTCTGTTCAAGCACGCCACCCGCCAGGGCGAACTCGGTATCCATTCGCGAACCAGCCGGGTCATCATGGCGTATACATTGGCCGCACTGATTATGGCCCTTGGTATCCGGCCCGCCGTATTGCCGCCGCTCGACGCAGCGTCCGTTTTCAATGATGGCAACGGGTCTGAGTAGGGCGTCATACTGCACGCTCCGCTCAGTCCCACGGCCATCCCATCCAGCCACGACCGCGCCGCTGTCACCGGCCAACATCAGCCGCCAACCGGCATCGACACTGTCGCTGAGAAGCGCCTGACCACTCAAGGAAAACACAGTAGCAAGATTGACGGCAGCCTGGCTTTCCCAGAGCCTTGCATCCCAGCAGTTGACCGGATGCCCGGCAGCATCATAAGCCACGCGGTTTATAAGAACTGCCGGCGTGTCTATGGCCTGGTTGCGCCAAAAATCAATCGCGCGAATCTCCAGGCCGCGTGGCTCAATGACACTCAGGCGGGGCGTATGATGATGCAATGCGGCAGACTGTACGTTCATGATCACGTCATCCCTGACTGGTGACTTGAGTCCAGGCTATGTAAGTAAAGTATCGTCGTAAGTGCAGCATAGCGCAGGCCTATGAGACCACCGGCTTCAAACGTTTTGTAAGCCTGTCGACGCGCGTCATGACGCGTCGCAAAATCGACGAGCCGTAGCGCTTGGCATTTTTGCCGATGGCCGGTGCTGATCAGCGAGTCTGATCCGTCGGTCACACCGTTCCTTTCAGCGACTTATGGAGAAATTGTTCATGTATCCAGACGTACAGCTTTATATCGATGGTCAATGGCGCGCAAGCCGCGACAATCGCACGTTGTCAGTCATCAACCCGGCGACGGGCGAGGCGCTGGGCACTGTGGCGCATGCCGCTATCGCCGACCTTGACGAAGCTCTGGCGGCGGCCGAGCGTGGCTTTGCCACCTGGCGTGCCACCTCGGCTTATGATCGCTACAAGCTGATGCAGAAAGCGGCAAACCTGATTCGTGAGCGCGCGGACGGCATCGCCCGAATCATGACGCAGGAGCAAGGCAAGCCCTTGGCCGAAGCGCGCATGGAAACCCTGTCGGCGGCTGACATCATCGACTGGCTGGCCGAAGAAGGGCGTCGCAGTTATGGTCGTCTCGTGCCGTCGCGGGGCGTGTCCATCGAACAGAAAGTCATCAAGGAGCCGGTCGGCCCGGTCGCTGCGTTCACGCCCTGGAATTTCCCGATCAACCAGGTGGTGCGCAAGTTGTCCTCGGCACTGGCTGCGGGCTGCTCGATCATCGTCAAGGCCCCGGAAGAAACGCCAGCGTCGCCTGCCGAGCTGATTCGCGCTTTCGCCGATGCCGGTGTGCCGGCTGGCGTCATTGGCCTGGTCTACGGTGATCCGGCAGAAATTTCCGGCTACCTGATCCCGCATCCGGTCATTCGCAAGGTCACGTTCACTGGCTCTACGCCGGTCGGCAAGCAACTGGCCGCATTGGCTGGCAAGCACATGAAGCGGGCAACCATGGAACTGGGTGGTCATGCACCGGCGCTGGTGTTCGATGATGCGGATATCGACCTCGCCGCTCGCGTGCTGGCCACCGCCAAGTTCCGTAACGCCGGGCAGGTCTGCGTGTCGCCGACCAGGATTCTGGTGCAGCGCAAGGTACTCGACGCGTTCACCGAGAAATTCGTTGGCCTGACTCGCGAAATCAAGGTGGGTAACGGTCTGGAAGCGGGTACCACCATGGGCCCTGTGGCCAATGATCGACGTATTCCTGCGCTGGTCGATCTGATCGATGATGCGGTGCGTGGTGGCGCGACGCTGTCTGCCGGTGGCAAGGCTGTCGAGGGGGCGGGCTATTTCTTCGAGCCGACCGTGTTGAGTGGCCTGAAGCCGCAGATGCGCATCATGAATGAGGAGCCTTTCGGCCCTGTCGCGTTGCTGGTGCCTTTCGACACGCTAGAGGAGGCGATTGCCGAGTCAAACCGCGTGCCGTTCGGGCTGGCATCCTATGCCTTCACCACGTCGATGAAGACTGCGCAAGCGCTGAGTACCTTTATCGAAGCGGGGATGCTGTCGATCAATCATCAGGGCATCGGCTTGCCGGAAGTACCGTTCGGCGGGATCAAGGATTCCGGTTACGGTTCCGAAGGCGGCACCGAGGCCATTGAGGCCTACCTGAATACCAAGCTGGTCACTCAATACAACTGAGTGTCGCTCGGGGAAATAAAAAACGGTCGCGATGTGCAAGCATCGCGACCGTTTTTCGTTGCCCGCGTGACTCAGTCTCTGGCTTGAATGCCGGTCTGTCTCATGACCAGATTCTTTTCCTTCTTGTACTGCAGGGCCACTTCGGGCGCTGGGCCGCTCTGACCGGTTTCCATCCACTTGCGTATGCGGCTGGCGTCGGCAAAGTGCGTGTACTTGCCGAACGCATCGAGAATCACCACTGAAACCGGGCGGTTGGCCATGCTGGTCAGCAGCACCAGGCAATGACCGGCCTGGTTGGTAAAGCCGGTCTTGGTCAGCTTGATGTCCCAGTTATCCTTGCGCACCAGATGATCTGTGTTGCTGAAACCGAGGGTGTAGGTCGGTTTGCGGAAGGTCACGGTCTTCTGCTCGGTGGTGCTCAGTTCACTGAGCAGCGGGTATTTGCGCGCCGCCATCACCAGCTTGGTGAGGTCGCGCGCGGTCGACACGTTGTACACCGACAGGCCGGTGGGTTCGACGTAGGCCGTGTGCTTCATGCCCAGCGCCTTGGCCTTGGCGTTCATCGCCAGAATGAACGCCGGATAGCCGCCCGGATAGCTGTGCGCCAGGCTGGCCGCCGCGCGGTTTTCCGAGGACATCAGGGTAATCAGCAACATGTCCCGACGGTTCATTTCACTGCCGAGCTTGACTCGGGAGAAGACGCCTTTCATTTCCGGTGTCTGGGAAATGTTCACCGGAATGACTTCGTCCATCGGCTGCTTGGCATCCAGCACGACCATCGCGGTCATCAGCTTGGTGACCGAGGCAATCGGCACGATCACATCCGGGTTGCTGGAATACAGCACCTTGTCGGTCTGCAGGTCGATGACCATTGCGCTGCCCGAGGCAAGGTGCAGGTTGGAAGGATCACGGTTCAGAACAGCGGGTTCATTTGCCAGCGTAGGGGTAGAAAGCACCGGGCCGGTAAGTACAAATAATAGGCCCAAAAAAGACAGACGGATTTTCAAGAGCAAGGCTCACTCGATAAAAGGTGGTAAATGGAAGGGATCGCGTCAAAACGCTGCATTTTATGAGCAGACTTTGCTGTATGTCGATGGGCTGGGGTGGGCGTTTGCGCAATAAATGACGCAATCGGTCATTCATTAAGTTGCTGTTAAGTCGCTTTCTGCTCTGGAACCTGCCAAAAACCACATCTGAATTGAATATTCGTGGTGCGCAAGGCCCGCACCGATTAGCATTCCATGCCATTCAGGTCACCGATTCAGGAGTCATGCAATGCTCAAGGGGTTTGTCAGCAAGGATTACGCAGTACTGGTGATCATCGCTTCATTGATCGTCATTCTGCTGCTGGGTGTCGGCTTTACCTCACGTCCGAGTGACTGGGCCGGCTGGATGCAGGCGATCGGTCTGATCGTCGGGCTGATGGCCGCTGTGGCAGTACCGGCCATCCAGCGCAAGCAGGAAGCGGAACTGGCGCACAGGCAGATACGTGACCGGGAAGTGGGTTACGCGCGGCGCATGCAGTACCTGTGCGGCGAGCTGAGCGAACTGCAGGGCCGTATCAGCCTCAACCTGACCCATCTGCGCGCCAGTGACCGGCATAGCCTGAAATACACCTTGCAGGATTACCTGCATCGCCTGTTCGAGTCGCATAAACAGGACCTCAACGATGACCGCGTGGTGCTGGCTTACGAATTGCGTCAGGTCGCCAATGACCTGATCGATGAGCTCGACAGTGGCCGTACCGATCGTGTGGTGTTCATGGCGCTGGAGAAACGCCTGCAGAAACTGGCCCATCGCTGTCAGGTCAACGCGGCCATGGCCGAGCGCGGCTGAGTCTGGTCACCGGCTTTTTCCATGGCAAAAAAAAGCCCGCCATCGAAGAGGCGGGCAAGGGATGTGCGGAGCAACGCACGAGGTTTGCAGAAGAAGTCAGCTGTTGAGGGGTTGACACTGCAGTTGCCGCGACAGGGCCTCTGCAACAGGCAATGACGCGAGCGGGCCGCTGACGGGTTCGCCATCCTGAATCAGGTACCAGCAGGCCAACAGGCCGCGCTCTCTGAGCGGGGCTGGAACTGCGCTACCGACGACGGACATGATGTGTACCTTGGCCATAAGTGCCTCCTCAATCCATGGCGCTACTGTAGAGGGCAGGCGGGCAAGTCAGAAATCGACGCTCTCAATAGTGGTCATTGATAACAACGAGGGTTTGGCGCATTGCATTGGCAGCCAATTATGTGAGCACAGCAACGAAAAACCCGCCTTAAAAGGCGGGTTTTTTGTTCTGTTACCAACGGCCGCGTGGCGGACCGTAGTAATAGCCGGGGCCTGGCGGTGGCCCGTAACGGTGGTAGTAGCCTGGCGGTGGAGGCGGTGGGTAGCGCTCCACAACCTGATAGACCGGGGCCGGCTGGTAATAGACCGGTGGCGGCGCGTAGTAGACCGGCTGCTGTTGCACGTATACCGGCTCGCGCTCGACGTACACCGTTCTGTCGCGACCTGAAGATACCGCCGCCCCGACAACGGCAGCGCCAACGATAGCACCTACCACGGCAGGGCCACCCCAGCCACGGTCAGCATTCGCCTGGCCAGCAAGGGCCAGGGCACCTACAAACAAGGCGATCTTGGGGATTTGACGAATCATGACTGTTCCTCGCTCTCAACCCGTTGTCGCGCGCCTGCATCACTCTCAAGCACTGCCACGGGATAACACTATGACACCGAAATTGTAAGAATCTGCGAAAGTGCTGAGTAAATTTTATGTAAGGTGTGCCGCGTATGTCCTCGCGCTCGCTGGTGCGTAGCATACGCTTCTATCGAAGATTCAAGCCATTACCGTCTGGAGGAAACACCCGATGTCCGTCACTGCTAACAGGGAGACATTATTGTGCATGTCCATGGCCGCCCGTCCCGGCAACTTTGGTGTGCGTTTCCATAATCATCTTTATCAGCAGTTGGGCTTGAACTTCTATTACAAGACTTTCGCCCCCAAAGACCTCGCCGCCGCCGTGGCCGGCATACGCTCGCTGGGGATTCGTGGCAGCGCAGTTTCGATGCCCTTCAAGGAGGCCTGCATCGAGCTGGTCGACGAACTGGACGCCTCGGCTGCCGCTATCCAGTCGATCAATACCATCGTCAACACCGATGGGCATCTGAAGGCGTTCAACACCGATTACATCGCTGTCGCTCAACTGATGGAGAGCCATGCGGTGCCGCGCAGCGCGTTTGCCCTGCGTGGAAGCGGGGGAATGGCCAAGGCAGTCGCGTTCGCGCTGCGTGATGCGGGTTTCACCGAGGGGCTGATCGTGGCCCGTAACGAGCAGGCCGGCCGGCGTCTCGCAGAGGCGTGCGGCTTTCGCTGGCAAGCGGAGCTGGGCAGCGCGCGGCCACCCTTGCTGGTCAATGTCACTCCATTAGGGATGCAGGGCGCGCAAGCTGACGAGCTGTCGTTTGACCTGCAAGCCATCGACGCCGCTGAAACGGTTTTCGATGTGGTGGCTACCCCGGCCGACACGCCGCTGATCCAGGCTGCACGTCGCCTGGGCAAGCGTGTGGTGAGTGGTGATGAAGTGGCGGCGATCCAGGCACTGGAGCAGTTTGTGCTCTATACCGGGGTGCGCCCGACCGACGAGCAGTATCAGCAGGCGGCCGCCTTCGCCAGAGCCGGCTAGCCGGCAGGTCGGGCAGGGCGCGTTACTCCTCGGCGTGCTCCAGTCTGGCCAGTCGTTCTTCAAGGGCCGCGACCCGTGCCTCCAGCTCATCGATACGCGAGTTGGCCGCCGGACTTGCCGAAGGTCGCTCCGGTGTGTGCTGGCGGGCGGCAAGCAGCTCCTGCAGGGATTCCGGGTCGCCCAGCAGGTGCATGTAACGGTCTTCGCGCTGGCCCGACTGGCGCGGCACGAGCATCGCCAGACCTCTGGCGATCAGACGTTCCAGCTGGTGCACGACCTGCTCGCTGTCCTCGAAGTCGTGCATGCGGTTACTGCGGGTCAGCAGCTCGTTGACGGTCTGTGGCCCGCGCAGCAGCAACAGGCCAGTGAGTATCACCTGCGCCGGGACCAGCTCGAGCCCCTTGTCGACCCTGTGTTCCCAGCGATCGGCGCGACTGCCCATGACCAGCCGCGTCAGACCGCGGCCTTCCAGGGCTCGCAGGCTCTGGCCGACCTGACCCTGGGTGAGGTTCATGACCGGGTCACGACTGGTCTTCTGGTTGCAGGCAATCACCAGTGCATTGAGGGTCAGCGGATAGGTTTCCGGGTTGGTCGCCTGTTTCTCGATCAGGCAGCCCAGAATGCGCACTTCAACGCCGTTGAGTTGTAACGCCTCGGCATTCGGGGAGGATTCGGTGGAGGACGATTCGATGGACATGGCGCTTCCCTGAGTGATGGCGGTGGATCAGCGTAGGGCGTGGCGGACATTATTGCCAGTGTCTGCTGCACGGATCTGCAGGGGCGCTGAAAGTGTCACGGCGTTTGGCGTCATGTGGGTCTATAATTGCGCCTTTCTCAATCAGGATATGTCATGTCTATTTCCCTGTACGCCGCTTCCATTCCTGTCTTTCAGCAAATGCTCAACGCGCTGAGCGACGTTCTGACCAAAGCCGAAGCCTACGCGACCGAGAAGAAAATTCAGCCGCCAGCCCTGCTACAGGCACGTCTGTTCCCGGATATGCTGCCGTTCACCCGTCAGGTGCAGATCGCCGTCGATTTTGCCAAGGGTGCTTCCGCGCGCCTGGCAGGCGTCGAGATCCCGCAATACGATGACACCGAAACCACCTTTGCCGAGTTGCAGGCTCTGCTTGCCAAGACACTCGCGTTCATCGGCAGCATCACCCCTGATCAGGTCGACGGCAAGGAAGGCATCGAAATCGTCCTGCGTCCCGGCACTGAAAAGGAAAAGCGCCTGAACGGTCAGGCCTATCTGCTCAGCTACGCCTTGCCGCAGTTTTTCTTTCACGTCACGACTGCCTACGATCTGCTGCGCCACAACGGCGTTGAAATCGGCAAGCGTGATTTCATGGGCAAGTTCTAAAACGCCCGAAATAAAGGGCTTACAGGCTTCTGCCCGAAGGGTGTGGGAGTGACCGGGGCGGCGATCCGTATTGCTCACGAAGTCGATGCATCGAGCGCCCTCTTTCCTGAGGGCTGTACCGGCCTCTTCGCGAGCAGGCCCGCTCCCACGGCCCTCGGCCAGAATCAAAAACGGGCTGGTTTACACCGACGCGTGCTCAGCGTATGGGTGCAGTTCGTTACGCTTTCACGGAGCTTTGGCGTGAGCTTCGGCTCTTACAGGATGCACTGTTTAGTCACTGCCTTGCCGGATTGAGAAGTTTCGACGCAGAGCCTCACGAAATGCACGCCAATGCGCAGCATTGGCGTGACACTCATCTTCAAGCCGCTTTAATTGTCCTCCCGCAGGCCGCGCTGTTGCAGCGGGCTGTATTGATGTTGTTCTGGAGTATTCATGTTGTTGCCCATCCTTCTGTTGTCAGCCGCCGGGTTCACCGTGCTGACTACAGAATTCGTTATCGTTGGCCTTTTGCCAGCCGTTGCCCGCGACCTGAATGTCACGGTCTCGCAGGCCGGGCTGCTGGTGACGTTGTTCGCGTTCACCGTCGCCGCCTTTGGTCCCTTTCTGACCGCCTACTTTTCGCGCTTCGAGCGCAAGCGCCTTTTTGTCAGCATCCTGGTACTGTTCGGCTTTGCAAATGTGCTGGCGGCGCTGGCGCCCAATATCGCCGTGATGGGTATCGCCCGGCTGATTCCCGCGTTGGGCTTGCCGGTGTTCTGGGCGCTGGCCAGCGAGACCGCCGTGGACATTGTCGGTCCTCAGTTTGCTGGGCGGGCGATTGCCAGGATCGGTTTCGGCATCGTTTGCGCCACGGTGTTCGGCATCCCCATCGGTACCCTGATCTCCGACGCGTTCGGCTGGCGCACGGCCTTTCTGGTGCTGGCCGGTCTGGCGTTCGCCAAGGCACTGTTGTTGACGGTCTATCTGCCGAAAACGGTTGCCCGGCCGAACCCGGTCTCGATCCTTGAACAGTTCGGCATCTTGCGCAGCCGGATGATGCAGGGGCACGTGCTGCTCTCGGTGCTGGTATTCAGCGGCATGTTCACGGCCTATACCTACCTGGCGGACATGCTCGAGCGTCTTGCCGGTTTCGACGGCGCTCTGGTGGGCTGGTGTCTGATGGGCTTTGGCGCTGTCGGCTTGCTGGGCAACTCGCTGGGCGGGCGCATGGTCGACCGCCATCCGTTGATTGCCAGCCTGGTGTTCTGCGCTTTCATGGTCGTCGGCATGGTCGCGGTGGTGCCGAGTATTCATTCGGTGGTGGCCTTGCCACTCGCGCTTGCCGTTTGGGGCATTACCCAGGCGGCCTTGTTTCTGGTCAGTCATGTGCGGCTGATCAAGGCCGCGCCGCAAGCACCTGCATTCGCGGCATCACTGAACATCGCCGGCGCCAACCTTGGCATTGGCATCGGCGCGTTGATCGGCGGCAGGGTCATTGATCACCTGGGGCTGGGCAACGTCGGTTTTGCCGCTGCGGGCATCATTGTGCTGGCGATCGTGCTGGCGCTGTTGTTGATCAAGCGTGATCCGGGGCCGCTCCCGGCTTAGCCTGCATCGGTAAACAGCTGGTTCCGAGCACTTTCGGCGATGGCGACAACGCCGGGGTGCCTGACCTTGCGCTCCACGGTAATGGCGTAGAACGATTCGGTCACCGCGTCAGTGTGGCCAACCACTTGTACGCCATACTGGTTCTGCACTTCGTCGGCGATCACGCTGGGCGCCACGAACACGCCGCTGCCGGATTTGCCGAACGCCTTCATCAGCGCGCTGTCATCAAATTCGCCAATGATGCGCGGCTGAATGCTCTGTTCGGCAAACCAGCGCATCAGTCGGCCTCGAACCACGGTTTCCTGGCCTGGAATCAGCAGCGGTGCTCCATGCATGCACTGTGGAAAATCCGTCCCGATACGCTCCGCCATTTCACGCGTGGCGAAAAAACTGACCCCGCACTCGCCCAGCTTCTGGCTATACCCCTTGATGTCCAGGTGCGGCGGCATGGGGCTATCGGAAATCACCAGGTCGAGACGCTGAATGGCCAGGTCTGCCAGCAGTCGTTCCAGCTTGTCCTCGCGACAGGTGATGCGGATTGACTCTTCCAGCGTCATGGTCGGGGCGATCAGGCGGTAGACAATCGACTTGGGCACGACGTCAGCCACCCCAATGCGCAACAGCAATTGCTGTTCATCCGGTTGCGAACGCAGCAGGTTTTCCAGGTCATTGCCCAACTGAAACATTTGTTCGGCGTAGGGCAGGGCGAGGCGACCTGCTTCGGTCATTTCCAGTTGCCGACCGACGCGCTGAAACAGATCGACCCCCAGTGACGCCTCCAGCAGACTGATCTGCCCGCTGACGGTCTGCGCGGTCAGATTCAACTGTTCACAGGCGCGCACGATGCTGCCGGTCTTGGCCACGACCCAGAAGTAGTGAAGTTGGCGGTAATTGAGCATATTTTCTGCCGATTCGGTAAAACCGAAGTATATGCCTTATAAAATCGAATTTTCCTTATGTTTCAAGATGTCTAGAATCCGCTCCAATGCCGGGCTGAACAGGCCGCCCGGCTTCACCGACCGAGGAGCCCATGAACAAAGCCCTTTACGCTGTATTACTGAGCGGTTCGCTGCTGGTAGTGGCGGGATGCGATCAGCTAGAGTCTTCCACCAAGCAGGTGGTGAACGCCGCCGCCGACAGTGCAAAACAGGTGGTCGATGACACCCATAAAGCCGCGACCCAGGCACTGGACGAGGCCAGGCAGGAACTTTCGTTGCAGGAGCCACCACCAAACTCGGCTGAAACCGAAAACACGTCTGATAAAGAAATCTGACTTATAACTATTGGCGCAGGCAGGGCAGTGATCTATGGAATACCTATTGGAACTCGCAACAAGTCCGGCAGCCTGGATCGCGCTGGCGACACTGGTGGTGATGGAAGTTGTACTGGGCATCGATAACCTGATTTTCATCTCGATTCTCACCAACAAGCTGCCTGAACATCAGCGCGAGAAGGCTCGCAAGCTGGGTATCGGCATGGCGCTGGTGATGCGTCTGGGCCTGCTCAGTACCGTTGCGTACATCGTGCAGCTGACAGAGCCGGTCTTCGAGGTATTTGGTCAGGCGTTCTCATGGAAAGACATGATCCTGATTGCCGGTGGCCTGTTCCTGGTCTGGAAGGCAACGACGGAAATTCACCACAGCATGGACGTCAAGACCGAGGAAGAGAAAGCCCTGGGTTCGGTGGTGGCGCTGAGCATGAGCGCGGCTATCGTGCAGATCCTGATGCTGGACCTGGTGTTCTCCATCGACAGTATCATCACTGCCGTGGGTATGACCGAGCACCTGCCGATCATGGTCATCGCGGTCATCTCTGCTGTCGTGGTGATGCTTGTCGCCGCCAACCCGCTGGCCAAGTTCATCAACGACAACCCGACGGTGGTCATGCTGGCCCTGGGCTTCCTGATCATGATCGGTATGACGCTGATCGCCGAAGGTTTCGGCGCCCATGTGCCCAAGGGTTATATCTATGCGGCCATGGCCTTCTCGGCAGCCGTTGAAGCCTTGAACATGCTGGTACGCAGGGCAAGACGCAAGAAAGCCGCTACTCAGGTGTCCACGCACTAATAGCTGGCGAAACTGTAAAAAAGGTCGGCCCTGGTAACAGGGTCGACCTTTCGCGTTCAAGGTGCTGGCAAATACGCTGATGAGGGCAGATCAGCTAAACGCTGCTCACGCCCTTGTAAGTCAGTTGGCTGCTACAGCGGGAGCCTTGAGATGTTTTGCAAGGACTGGCCGCTTTGCCACGCGCGACTCGACACTGCGTGGCTGGTGATGGCGACGGGATATGCGCATCACCCCCCACAGCATCGCACTGGCAACGGCAAGCCACGAGGCGATCAGCATCACGATTGTCAATTCCAGGCTCATAAGTGCCTCCACATTCCTGCTTTTTGTTGCGGTCTTGATAACTGACAGTCTAGTACGGGGCATGTTTCGGTTAATTGACCAGTGGCATCGGGCTATGAATTATTTTCGCCATTCCGCTGACCGAGGTGCCGCGCGCGGCTATACCCGGAACCCGGTCGGCTCTATCATCGGTGCTCAGGTCGGGTCGCGGGTTGCCCGATAACAGTTAAAGTGAGTGAACATGCTGTCGGTTTCTTTCAATACCGGTACTGTCGGTGCACTGCGTTCATGGTTGATTGCGGCCTTGCTGACGGGCCTTGCTGGTTGTTCGTCGATGGTTACGCCGGAGATGAAACGCTTTCCGGACCGGGTCGAGCTGACGTCGATTCCGTTCTTTCGGGGTAATGCCTATCAAAGCGGCCCGATGGTGCTGGCTAGCATGCTGGCCAACCAGCAGGTGCAGACAACGCCCGGTTTGCTCGACAAGCCGCTGCAACTGCCGGGCGCCGAGGACCGGCTCGAACAGAACATGCAGAAAGTCGCGCGTGAATACGGGTTCATGGTTTACCCGCTTGATGGCCAATTACAGGACCTGCTGACTCAGGTCTCGGCGGGTTATCCGGTCATGCTGCGTTTTGCCCAGGGCTCTGCGCTGTGGAAAGGGCCGCGTTATGCGGTGTTGATCGGCTATAACCGCATCAAGGAGACCGTGCTGCTCAACGCAGGCATGGATCGTCGCTATTCAATGAGTTTCAGCAGCTTCGCGTCGGCCTGGAAGGACGCGGGCAGTTGGGCGGTACTGATTCAGTCGCCCCGGCAGTTGCCGGCCAATGTCGATGCGCAGCGCTGGCTGCAGGCGGCCGAAGCGTTATCGACATCAGGACAGGAGCAGGCGGCGGGCGAGGCGAAAAGAACGCTGGCACGCGGCGTTAAATGAAATCAACGCGGCAGGAACAAAAACGGCACCGAGAAGGTGCCGTTTTACGTTCAGCAAATCTAGAAACCGAGTCGGTCACGCAGGCTGTAATACCATGCGCCCAGCGCGGTCAGCGGGGTGCGCAGCAGCTGTCCGCCGGGGAACGGGTAGTGGGGCAGGTCGGCGAACGCATCGAAGCGCTCTGCCTGACCGCGCAGCGCCTCGGCCAGTACCTTGCCGGCCAGGTGGGTGTAGGTCACGCCGTGTCCGCTGCAGCCCTGCGAGTAATAGATGTTGTCGCCCAGTCGTCCGACCTGGGGCAGACGAGACAGGGTCAGCAGGAAGTTGCCGGTCCACGCGTAGTCGATCTTCACGTTCTTGAGCTGCGGGAACGCCTTGAGCATTTTCGGCCGGATGATGGCTTCGATATTGGCAGGATCTCTGGCACCGTACACCACGCCGCCGCCGAAGATCAGGCGCTTGTCGGCGCTGAGGCGGTAGTAATCCAGCAGGTAATTACAGTCTTCGACGCAGTAATCCTGCGGCAGAAGCGTCTTGGCCAGTTCATCGCTCAACGGCTCGGTGGTGATGACCTGAGTGCCGCACGGCATCGACTTGGCCGCCAGCTCCGGGACCAGATTGCCCAGGTAGGCATTGCCGGCCACGATAATGAACTTGGCCCGGACCCTGCCTTGCGCCGTATGCACCACAGGGTTTGCCCCGCGCTCGATACGAATGGCCGCTGATTGCTCGTAGATCGTGCCACCCAGTGTTTCAACGGCCGCCGCTTCACCCAGCGCCAGGTTGAGGGGATGAATATGTCCACCGGTCATATCCAGCAACCCGCCGATGTACTGATCACAAGCCACGACTTCATTGATCCGGCGCTTGTCCATCAACTCGAGGCCGGTGTGCCCATACCGCTCCCAGAGCCGCTGCTGGGCTTCGAGATGCGCCAGTTGCTTGCTGGTCAGCGCTGCGAATACACCACCATCTTTCAGGTCGCACTGAATGCCGTAACGGGAAACCCTATCGCGAATGATGGATGCGCCTTCGAAGGCCATCTGCCCGAGCAACTGCGCCTGGCGTGGCCCCACGGTTCGCTCGATGACATCGATGTCGCGGCTGTAACTATTGACGATCTGCCCGCCATTACGCCCTGATGCGCCGAAGCCGACCTTGGCCGCTTCCAGCACCGTGACCCGAAATCCGTTTTCCAGCAGGAACAGCGCGCTGGACAAGCCTGTGTAACCCGCTCCGATGACACACACGTCAGTTTCGACTTCGCCCTGCAGCGCGGGACGTTCCGGGGCAGCATTGGCTGAAGCCGCATAGAAGGACTGCGGGTAGGGCGTGTTTGCCATCCTGAGACTCCGTTTAATATTCTTGACGATGGCGGCAATCGTACCCGAGATATAAAAGCTCTGCCAGCAGCAGGCGAAAAGAGTCGTTGCCTGTAGTTTGGCAAAAAACGCTGTATTTCATAGGGTTAGCAAAAAAACAGATTGACAGGTATTCGCATATCCGTAGAATGCCGACCCACAGCAGGCACGTAGCTCAGTTGGTTAGAGCACCACCTTGACATGGTGGGGGTCGTTGGTTCGAGTCCAATCGCGCCTACCAGACAAAATCCGCTCTGCTGGGCGGTATCAAAAGGGTCAGCCGAGAGGCTGGCCCTTTTTTGTTTTGCCAATGATCGAGTAAACGCGAGTGTTGCGCAGTCCTCCCTGAATGCTCATACGATCCTGTCTAAGCGTGCCTTCGTACTCAAATCCGACCCGCTCGGCGAGTCTCTGGCTGGCTTTGTATCTGCCTTGCATAGTTTCCAGTCCGGCGTCGGGGGCGGACCCAGGATGTCTTGAATCATAATGACGATCCCGTCACTTCTCAGCCTTGCATAGCGATTCGTGATAGCGGGCCCGTCTTCGGAGGCAGCGTTGCTTTCATTGTCGCTCTGAACCGGGCCTGACCCGTTATCAACCACCAGTGCGGCCACGTCATCGTCCATGATTTTTTCTCCTGAGTGATGCATAGGTCGACGCCTATGACGCTAGCAAGCGTTATTGGGGCTGGATGATGAGTGATACTGGTAAATGTGCTAGGTAAGGTTTCAAAAGGTGGGTGAACACAAGAAGGCCGCACGATCAGCGTGCCGGTAAGGCGAAAGGAATCCGATGTCGCGTGATCACTGGCAGGAGCCTTAAAAAATTCACGTATTCAGAGGGTTACTGCAAAAAAGCGTTTGACAGGCAATCGAATATCCGTAGAATGCCGACCCACAGCAGGCACGTAGCTCAGTTGGTTAGAGCACCACCTTGACATGGTGGGGGTCGTTGGTTCGAGTCCAATCGCGCCTACCAAACAAAATCCGCTCTGCTGGGCGGTAAAAAAAGGGTCAACCGAAAGGTTGGCCCTTTTTTGTTGTGCTTGCGTTACCCGTAGAAAGTGCCAGCTCTCGTGCCAATGCGAGCATTGGCACGAGAGCGTGAGCAGCTTCAGGGAATCAGGCGGTCACGACGCAGCTTTTCAAACACGTCGAAGAACGCATCGTCACTGGCCTGAAATGCCGTGAAGCCCAGTTTGCGGCTCTTCGACATGTCAGTGACTACTTCAATCGGACGGCCGAGATCGGCATCGCTGTGCCATGGCGAAATCAGGCGGTTGATGTCACTTTCCTTGAGCTGATGCTCGCGAACAATGTCATCCCAGATTGCTTGATCGTTGGCCATCTGCGTTTCCAGCGGGGCTGGCTCGCTCGGGAAATCGGCTGGCTGCAAGCCGAAGTATTCGGCGATCTGTCCCCACATCCAGCTCCAGCGGAACACATCGCCGTTGGTGATGTTGAACGCCTGATTGGCCGCTGCAGGTGTGGTCGCGGCCCACAGTTGCTGGCGGGCCAGCTGCCGCGCATCGGTCATGTCGGTCAGGCTGTCCCACTGCACACGTGAGCCCGGGAACACGAAAGGTCGGCCCGTGGCTTTACAGATCGAGGCGTAAACGGCCAGAGTCGTCGCCATGTTCATCGCGTTGCCGACGGCGACACCGGTCACGGTGTGCGGACGATGGACGCTCCAGGTAAAGCCATCCTTCTCTGCGGCAGCGAAGACTTCGTCTTCCTGAGCGTAGTAAAAGTTCTCGATATCGAGGCGCGCCTGCGATTCCCTGAACGGCGTTTGCGGCAGGGTGCCTTTGCCATACGCTTCAAACGGGCCGAGGTAATGCTTGAGGCCGGTCACCAGCGCGACATGCTTGACACTGCCAGCGGGCCGCACAGCGTCCAGCACGTTACGCACCATCGCGGCATTGACTCGGATGTTTTCTGCTTCAGTGGCCTGACGCGACCATGTCGTGATGAAAACGTGGGTGGGCTTTAAATCAGCCAGAGCCACACGTACGGACTCCGGGTTCTGCAGGTCTGCAGCAACCGGGATCACGCCGGGCCGCGCTGACGGGCTACGGGAGAGGGCGGCAACCTGCCAATCGTTTTCCAGTAACAACTGCGTGATTGCGCTGCCGACAATGCCACTTGCGCCAACAACCAGGGCGGTCTGAGTCATAGGGGTCTCCTGAGACGGGGAAGAAAGTAATGAACCGTCTGCTGTCTCAGAACAGAATCAGGCCATACCGTTCAACCCGATTGTCCCGATTACCCCGTCACGTGGCTCCGTGCACCGGAAACGTCTTCGGACTCGTTGGCATATGACTTGACGATGGTTTTGGTCGCACTGCTGGCTTTCAGGTCGTCAAGTTTCTGCGGCGCAAGCCATTTGCAGGCGGCAATTTCGTTCTGCGGCGATGGCTCGCTGGAGGCTGGAACCTGAGCGGTAAAAACGTAGTGGGCCACTTGATCCTTCTCGTACACATCGAGGTACAGAAGATCAAGGTCGGCAAGCCCGGTTTCCTCGCACAGTTCACGCACTGCGGCCTGGAAGGGCGTTTCACCCGCTTCAATCCTGCCGCCGGGCAATGCCCAGCGGGATTTCGGTTTGCGCACGTAAAGGACCTGGCCGTCACGTTTGCAGATGACTGTCGCGCGTTGTTTCATAATCCGTTCACCTGTTAAACGTCCGTTGACATGAGTATCTGCAAGGACTGCGTGAACTTGAGACTCAAAGACAGTCAGTGGTAGTCACCAAAATGTAATAAATAGTTCATTTTGGCGGGTGCGCCGCTCAGGTCTTAGCGTGAAACAGCCAGAGCGAGACGCACAGCAGGCGGGTTGCCGAGGTCTGCAACCCGTTTGCTGCATTAGAGTATGGACATCAGTGGGCGGTTAGCCGCGTTCGGTTCACCGGGGGCGACGTACGGCATGTCCGTGCGCTCAGCCTTCCCTGGCTGTTGGCTGCACGTCAGGCAGCGTTCGAGTCGGCAGCCGCTTCCTGCTTGAGGCTGTCCATGTCGATGACAAAGCGATACTTGACGTCGCCCTTGAGCATCCGCTCATAAGCCTCGTTGATGTCCTGCATGTTGATCATTTCGATGTCGGAAACGATGCCGTGCTCGGCGCAGAAATCCAGCATTTCCTGGGTTTCCTGAATGCCTCCGATCAACGAGCCAGCCAGGCTGCGACGTTTGAAGATCAGGTTGAACACCGCTGGTGACGGATGCGGTTCTGCCGGCGCGCCGACCAGTGTCATGGTGCCGTCGCGCTTGAGAAGAGACAGAAAGGCGTCCAGATCATGCGGCGCTGCGACCGTGTTGAGGATAAAGTCCAGGCTGTTGGCCTGAGCGGCCATCTGTGCCGCGTCTTTGGATACGACTACTTCGTCGGCGCCCAGGCGCAAGCCATCTTCTCGCTTGTTGGGGGAGGTCGTGAACAGCACAACATGTGCGCCCATGGCGTGGGCAATCTTGACGCCCATGTGGCCGAGACCGCCAAGCCCGACAATGCCGACTTTCTTGCCCGGGCCGACCTTCCAGTGGCGCAAGGGAGAATAGGTGGTGATACCCGCGCACAAAAGCGGCGCTACGGCGGCCAGGTTGGCATCATGAGAGATGCGCAAGACGAACTTTTCCTTGACCACGATCTTGTCGGAGTAGCCGCCGAATGTGTTCTCGCCGCCAAATACCGGGCCATTGTAGGTGCCGGTGAAGCCGCTCTCGCAATATTGCTCGTCACCCTCGGCGCACGATGTACATTGCTGGCAGCTGTCGACCATGCAGCCGACGCCAGCCAGGTCGCCGACCTTGAATTGCTTGACGTCGGAGCCGACCGCCGTGACCCGACCGACGATTTCGTGACCCGGAACAGAAGGATAGAGTGTGTTGTGCCACTCATTGCGCGCAGTGTGCAGGTCCGAGTGGCACACGCCGCAGTAAAGGATGTCGATCTGAACATCGTCAGCGCCGGGCGAGCGACGTTCGAATTGATGGGGTTTGAGTATGTCTTGGGCAGATTGCGCTGCGTAGCTGTACGTCTTGACCATTACTGTCACCTGTTCAATTGAATAAATGTAACGCCGTACGACAGCATAGCCGAGCCTCGCTGCGCGGCAATGCACCTGAATCTGACACATGAGGGAGCCGTGTAGTGCCCTGCGTCACACAAGCGTCATAGGGGAATACAAGGGTCTGCCAAAAAGGTATGAACTTTGCAACAATGCCTGACACGCTTGTAATCTCTGGTCATTATTTTAAGGATGACCGCCGTCGGCTCATGCATCTGGGTGTTTCCATGACAGTCTCACTTCTGGCCACGGGCCTTTGCCCAAGCGTAGCGTGCACCTCACGTACTCCCGGCAGCGCCTCGGCAGCCAACCGCGACCGATTCTCCTGTCACGCGTCCATCGAAGCACTCATCAGCGCCGCACGCGAGCAGACAGCGGATATTGCCTGGGCTGCATACGCCGCTGGCGAACTGAAATGCCTGCTCGGACAGGGCGACAACACCGTTGTCTGGCCAGTACACATCGCGGCTGAAGACTTCGAAGCGTATTGCGCTCAATTGCAGCTGCATTGCCGGGTCGCAGGGCAGGGCGAGGGCGTGCTGGGCTGGGTGTTGGCACCGATGGCCGACAAAGACCACCCCCTGCTGGTGGATCTGGCCGCCAGACTGGGCTCGCTGTTGCAGACCGCCGCGTTGATCCGCGCGCAGAACACTCAGCGGGTTCTGTATGAAATCAGCCTGCTGGCCAGCTCCACGCTGGACCGCGGCGCTTTTCTGCAAGGCATTCATGAGCAATTGGGGGCGCTGATCGATGCCGAGAACTTCTACGTTGCGCTGTATGACCGGCAAAGCGGCAAGATCACGTACCCTTATTACATTGACCGTTTCGATGACGAAGCGATGGCTCACGAGACGTTCGAGTTTATCGACGCTGACCGGATGTCGCTGACCGGGTATGTCTTGAGCAGCGGGCAGCCTTTGTTTCTCGATGCCGCCTGCATCGAACTGGCCAAAGCCGAGAACCGCTTTTACTGCGTCGGACGTCTGCCCGAGTTCTGGATGGGCGCGCCCTTGAAAAATGCATCGGATGAAGTCTTCGGCATGGTCGCGATGCAGGTTTACGATGTGTCTCGTGTCTACAGTGCCCAGGATCGTGCATTGTTCGCCGTCGTGTCGCGCCATGTGGCGATGGCACTGGACCGGCAGTTGCGCCGAACTGACCTGGAACAGGTGGTAGCCCTGCGCACGCAACAACTTTCTGCAGCCAATGACGCGTTGCGTCAGGAAGTCAGGGATCGCGAGCGTGCCGAGCATCTGCAGAGTGCCCTGTTCCAGATTGCCGAGCTTTCCAGTCAGCCCGGCGACATGAACGAGCTTTTCCGCAGCCTGCACATGATCGTCGGCGAGCTGCTGGTGGCGCTCAATTTCTATATCGCGCTTTACGACAGCACGACGGGCGAAGTGACCTTTCCGTATTACATTGACGAGTTCAAGCCCACGCCGCCGCGTTCACGACGCGGGCAGCGAGGGTTTACCGAGTATGTGATAGGCCAGCGGCGACCGTGCCTGATCGATTACGATGAAGCCCGCAGGCTGGAAAGCCTTGGCGAGATCGAGGTCCAGCGACAATCCGGTCGTTGTTCTTCATGGCTGGGCATTCCGCTGTTCGACGGCGGACAGGTTCGCGGCGTGCTGGTGGTGCAGAGTTATTCCAAGGACGTCAGCTATACCTTGCGCGATCAGGAACTGCTCACCTTTGTTTCTCGTCACATCGATACGGCACTGTCCCGGCGCAGCGCGGCAGACGCGATCCATACCGCCAATGTTTTGCTTGAAGCCAGGGTTCGAGACAGGACCCGTGAGCTGGATCGGGCCAACGCCAGACTGCAGCACGAAAACTCCCACGATTCGCTGACCGGGCTGCCCAATCGCAGCCATTTGCAATATCGCCTGAGGCATGCCTGGCAGGACTTCTGCCGCGATGGCCAGCAACTGATCGTCATGTTCATCGATCTGGATCGCTTCAAGATGATCAATGACAGCCTTGGCCATCACTGCGGCGACATCCTTCTGGTGCAGGCCGCCGAGCGTTTGCGCAGTTGCATGCGCGAAAAGGACCTGTTGGCGCGGCTGGGCGGTGACGAGTTCGCCGTGTTGAGCATCGACACGCCGTTGCAGACCGGCACGGAGATTGCCCAGCGAATACTGACGGCGTTCGAGCAGCCGTTCGTGATCGATGATCACACGGTTTTTTCCTCCTGCAGTATCGGTGTGGTGGGCGCCGACAGCCGCTTCCATCAGGAGCCGGCTGACCTGCTGCGCGATGCCGATACCGCCATGTACCGGGTCAAGAATGGTGGCCGGGACAGCTTCGCGGTGTTCAATCAGGCGTTGCGTCGCGAGGTATCGGATCAGGTCGAGCAGGAGGGCGCCTTGCGCACGGCGCTGAAACGTACGGATCAGTTGATTCCCTATTTTCAGCCGGTGATTTGCGTCAATAGCGGAAAGTTGCTGGCGTTCGAGGCGCTGATCCGCTGGTGCATGCCGGATGGGCGAATCGTCGGGCCAGAGAGCTTTCTACCTGCGCTAGAGGGACTGCGTCTGATTGGCCGTCTGGACTTTTACATGCTCAAGCGTGTGGTTGCCATTCTGGCGCAACCCGAAAACGGTCATTGGCCACCCGTGCATGTGAACTGTTCGAGTTACAGCATCACCCGTCCGGCATTCGCGGCGGAAGTGCTGGCGATGCTTGCCGAACACAATGTTGCGCCCGAGCGTCTGTGCCTGGAGCTCACCGAAGGCGCACTGGTGGCCGATCCCGAGCAGGCACGCCTGTCAATGAAGCTTCTGGCCGAGCACGGCATGTCGGTCATGCTCGACGATTTCGGCGCGGGCTTCTCTTCGCTCAGCTACGTGCACCAGTACCATTTCAGCGGATTGAAAATCGACAAGTCGTTTATCTTCGGCCTGGCTTCCAGTGTACGCAGCCGCGCGATTGTGCGTGCCATCGTGCGCATGGCCGAATCCCTTGATCTGACCGTGGTTGCCGAAGGGGTCGAGGACCGTGAAACCCTTGAGCTGCTGCGTGAGATTGGCGCCACACAGGCGCAGGGCTACTACTTTTCCGAGCCGCTGCCGATTGAGCTATTGAATATCAACACCGGCCGTGCGGCAGGCTGAAGCTCGGCCAATGCTTGCCGCAGGCGGCCGGATGCATCCGTTTTTTGACGCGATCTGTATGCCCTGTTTTTATTTAATCTTTAAAATCAACAGGTTAATTATTTGTAGGGCAGTTGGCACTGGACTTGCTGTTGAACCTGCGCAACAGGTTCATCAGGAGGTGAGAGATGATTATTGGCACGAGTGCGCTTGAGCAGCTTGTTTCCCGAGCTGTCGTCGGGCGCAAGACCGTAGACGAGGTGTCCCAGGACGCCTTCAGCTCGGTCGCTGCCGCTGGCCTGACATCAGGTTCGGCACCGGTTACCGCGCAGACCAGCAGTTCGACATCGCAGGACAGCAAGCAGGACAACAGTGGTTACAACGAATCCTTTGCACGGATGATGATCAACCTGAAATCCGCCGGTGATACGTCACTGTCGGAAAAGACGGCTGACCGTGACAACGGTGTCATCGGTTCAGTGGCTGGTACCACCAGCACCACTGACACGGCATCGACGGATTCGGTACAACAGAAATTCATGGACTCTCTGAAGCAGACAGCCGAAGAGAAAGTGCGCGAAAAGCTGACGGGCATCACCCAGAAAGACTACGACGCCATGGCACCTCAGGACCAACTGGCCATTGACCAGAAGGTTCAGGACGCGCTCAAGGACAAGCAAAACGACGTTGCGGATGACATCAACACCCGCATCAGAGGTATCAAGGCCGGTATGGTGGCCTGATGTTTGTTCGGCGACGTTGATGACCTTTTCGTGAACAAGCGAAGACTACCGTCCATACACCGCAGTTGATGCGGGTGTATGGAGGTAGTATTCAAGCCCTCTCACCCCAATTGATGCCTGTACGGCAAATCCGGCCCGACCTTTGTGCAGGTCAGCGCGGCCGCGCCGACGGCAAAGTTCAGCATCTCGTCCAGTGTTTCCCGTGACAGCGTTGACAAGCCTTGCGGCGTATCGAGCTGGCGTTCACTGAGGAAGGTCAGCAGCGCGGCCTGAAAAGTATCCCCGGCCCCGACGGTATCGGCGGTGGCCACGGTTTTTGCCGGCACCGACCAGGTGCCGTGCTGACGGGTGAAGACGCTGGCGCCTTGCGTGCCGCGAGTGACGATGACCAGTTGCGTACGCTTGCCGAGCCAGCCTTCGGCGATTTTTTGTGGGTCGCTGTCCGGGTACAACAGGTGCAGGTCTTCGTCGCTGACCTTGATCAGGTGCGCATGCTCGGCGAATGCTGCGACCTGGCTGCGCCAGCGCTGAATGTCCGGTGCCGGGTTGAGGCGCACATTGGGGTCCAGCGAGATCAGGCGGGTGCTGCTTTCACGGGCTACCAGCGCCAGCAGCGTGTCGGCAATCGGCTGCACCACCAGTGAAAACGAGCCGACGTGAATGCCGCGTACCTGCCCGTCGAGTTGCGGCAGGTGTTCCAGGCGCAACTGGCGGTCCGCGCAGCCATCGCCTCGAAAGCTGTAAGTCGGCGATCCATCGCTGCCCACGGCGACCATGGCCAGTGTAGTGGGTGCGTCGAATTCGATCAGGTGATCGGTATTCACGGTTTCCTTTTCCAGCACGGCACGCAGCCGACGGCCCAGGTAATCGGTGGACAGCCCGGCCAGGAAGCTCGCTTCCACACCCAGGCGGCGCAGGCCGATCGCAACGTTGAACGGAGAGCCACCGGCAATCGCATCAAACCCCAATCTGTTCAGGGAACCGCTGTCATCAGCGCGGGTGAAAATGTCGAACAGTGCTTCGCCACAAACCAGAAACATAAGTGCTCCATGAAAAAACGGTTCAAACCTTGCGCAGCTGCGCCTGATAACGCTGATAGACCTGCTGATAGGCGGCCACATTATGCACCACGGGGTGCGTCTCACTGCTTTGATCGAGACTTACGCAGCGTTCGCACAGTTGCTGCAGGTCCTGAACCTTGCCGTTGGCGTGCGACCAGCACCAGGCCGCCTGAATGGCAGCGCCCAGCGCAGCGGCTTCCGAGTGGTCGGTGCAGATCACCGGGGTGTTCATGATGTCGGCTACGATCTGCCGCCATACCGCACTTTTCGAGCCTCCGCCGATCAGGCGGATCTTCTCGCTTTTGATACCGCTGTCGCGCAGCAGATCGAGACCGTAGCGAAGGCCGAAGGTGGTGCCTTCGACCACCGCGCGGGACAGGTTGGCCTGGTTCAGATTGGTGCTGTCCAGTCCGACGATGCTGCCGGTAGCGTCGGGCAGGGCGGGCACGCGTTCGCCATTCAGAAAGGGCAGCATCAGTACGCCTTCGGCACCGATCGGCGCCTGGGCGACCGCTTGGTTGAAGCCGGCGATGTCGAGGGCGAACAGCTCGCGAATGGCGGTCGTCGCGTTGGTCAGGTTCATCGTGCAGATCAGCGGCAACCAGCCGCCGGAGGATGAGCAGAAGGTCGCGACCGATTCATGCTCGCTGACCCGTGCCTCATCGGCATAGGCATACACCGTACCGGAAGAGCCGAGGCTCATGGTGATCAGCCCCGGCTGGATATTGCCCGTGCCAATCGCGCCCATCATGTTGTCGCCGCCACCACTGGACACCAGAGCGTCAGGGTTCAGGCTCAGCAATCGGGCAACTTCAGGACGCAGCACGCCGACCGGTTCGTGGGCTTGCAACAGCTGCGGAAGTGCCTTGCCCAACCGGCCGCTCGGGTCGATGTGCGCAAGCAATGGCAGGTCCCACTCGCGAGTGCGCACGTTGAAGTAGCCGGTGCCCGACGCGTCGCCAAACTCGGTGCAGCAGCGACCGGTCAGCCAATAGTTGAGGTAGTCGTGGGGCAGCAACACTTTGTCGATCCGCTCGAACAGCTGCGGGAACTGCTCCTTGGTCCACAACAGTTTGGACACGGTATAGCCTGGGGCGATGACCAGGCCAAGGCGTTGCAGCGACCCCTGCGCGCCTCCCAGGTCGTCCAGCAGGCGCTGGTTTTCCGGTGCCGACTCGGTGTCACACCACAGCTTGGCCGGGCGCAGTACCTCGCCGTGGGCATCGAGCAGCACCAGGCCGTGTTGCTGGCCTGACACACCGATGCCCTGGATCTGCTGTCCGGAAACGCCCGACGCTGCCAATGCCTCGCGGGTCGCCTGTTGCAGTGCGTCCAGCCATTGCTGCACGTCCTGTTCACGGCGGCCGTTATGGTCGCTGATCAGGCTGTGCGGCGCCGAGCCTTCACCCAGCACGTTGCCGCTTTCGGTATCGAGCACCAACACCTTGGTGCCCTGGGTCCCACAATCGATTCCAAGAAACATGGGAAGTCCCTCAGGCCCTGGCGGTCAAAAGTTTTTCCAGTGTGCCACTCACACCCAGCGTGCGCAGATCATTGAGGTTCTGCTCGAAAGCCGCCACGAAGGCTGCGGATTTCGGAATGGCCGAGCCAAATATTTCTTCCACCGCCAACAAGCGCTCGGCAATGAGCGCGTCATCAGCCACCAGCGCCTGGCAGAACTCGGCACGCGGGTCAGGAATCCTGTAGGTTGTGCCGTTCTCGTCAACACCCTTCAGGTACAGCGCCCATGCGGCGACTACCAGTGAGGCACGCTCGAGATTGCCCTGATCGACGATCAGACGATTGATCGTCGGAATGGTGAACTTGGGAAATTTCGACGAACCGTCCGAGCAGACCCGTTCCAGCTGGTCGGCAATCGCCTGGTTGGAAAAGCGCTCGATCAGGGTGTCTTTGTAACCTTCCAGGTCGATGCCTGGCACCGACGCCAGTTGCGGGGTGACGTCGAGGTCCATGTAGGCGCGGATATAGCTCACGAACAGCGGGTCATTCATGGTTTCGTGTACAAAACGATAACCTTTGAGGAAGCCCAGGTAGGTCAGTGCCAGATGACTGCCGTTGAGCAGTTTGATTTTCATCTCTTCATAGGGCGTCACGTCATCGGTGAATTGCACGCCGACTTTCTCCCATGCCGGGCGACCATTGACGAACTTGTCTTCCAGCACCCACTGCACGAACGGTTCGCAGACCACCGGCCAGGCGTCGTCGATGTGTTTATCGTCTGCCAGTTGCAGACGGTGGGCTGCGCTGGTCATCGGTGTGATACGGTCGACCATCGCGTTGGGAAAGCTGACGTTTGCCTTGATCCAGTCATGCAGCTCGGCATCGCGCAACGTGGCAAATGCCAGCAATGCCTTGCGTGTCACTGCGCCGTTGTGTGGCAGGTTATCGCAGGACATCAGGGTAAAGGCCGGCGTGCCTTGCGCCCGGCGCCGCGCCAGCGCGGCGCAGAGGAAGCCGAATACCGTCTTTGGCTGATCCGGATTTGCCAGGTCGTGCTGGATCTGCGGTAGATGGGCCATGAACTGACCGTTGCTGTCGTCGATGCAGTAACCGCCTTCGGTGATGGTCAGCGAGACGATGCGGATGTCCGGACTGGCAAGCTTGTCGATCAGCGCCTGCGGACTGTCATCGGCCAGCAGCATGCCGCTGATCGAGGCAATGATGCGGGTTTGGGTATCGGGTGTGTCACCCAGTTCATAGAGCGTGTACAGGTAGTCCTGTTGTGCCAGAGCGTCGCGCACGGCCTTGTCTTCAGGACGCAGGCCCACGCCGCAGATGCTCCACTCGAAGCCTTCGCCGCTGTTCATCAGCGCATCGGTGTAAAACGCCTGATGCGCACGATGGAAGCCGCCGACGCCGATATGGGCAATGCCCTGGCGAGTGCTGTCGACGGTGTAGGCGGGCAGGGCAATGTCGGCGTCCAGTCGGGACAGATTGTTTTTGTTCAGTTTCATGAAGGGCTCTCCGGAACTCAGGCGGCGGCAGTCTGCAAGGCTTTGGCAATCACCAGACCTTGAGCGTCGAACAGGTGGCAGTGGGCACTGTCGAGATGCAGGTTCAGCGTTTCGCCGTACTGGCTGGCCAGATCACCACGAATACGCATGGTCAGCGCCTCGCCCGAACGGGTGCGCACGTGACAGTACGTGTCGCTGCCAAGACGTTCGCTGACATCGGCAATCACCTGCAATTGGCAATCATCACCCTGGGCAAGGTTCAGGTGTTCCGGGCGGATGCCCAGCGTCACAGCGGCGCCAACGCTTTGTCCTGCGCCATTGACCGGCAGGCTGATACGCGTTCCGGCATCCAGCTCGACTTCGCAACTGCTGCTGTCCGCCCGGCTGATCCTGCCCTTGAGGAAGCCCATTTTCGGCGTGCCGAGGAAGCCGGCAACGAACAGGTTGGCCGGGTGGTGATACAACTCGAGCGGCGAGCCGACCTGCTCGACCTTGCCGCCATTGAGGACGACAACCTTGTCGGCCAGGGTCATGGCTTCCACCTGATCATGCGTCACGTAGATCATGGTGGCCTGCAACTCTTTATGCAGGCGCGACAACTCCAGGCGGGTCTGCACGCGCAGCGCGGCGTCGAGGTTGGACAGCGGCTCGTCGAACAGGAAAATCTTCGGGTTGCGCACAATGGCCCGGCCAATCGCGACACGCTGACGTTGTCCGCCGGACAACTGCTTGGGCTTGCGCTCCAGCAGTGGTCCGAGCTCCAGAATACGTGCGGCTTCATCGACCTTCTTCTTGATCTCGGCCTTGTCACCGCCCGCCAGGTCCAGCGCAAACGACAGGTTCTTGCCGACGGTCATGTGCGGATACAGCGCATAGGTCTGGAACACCATGGCCAGGTCACGCTTGGCCGGGGTCACCTGAGTGATGTCCCTGCCATCGAGCTCGATGGTTCCCGATGTCACTTCCTCAAGCCCGGCGATCAGCCGCAGCAGGGTGGATTTGCCGCAGCCCGAAGGCCCGACGAAGACCACGAACTCGCGGTCTTTCACGTCCAGGTCGATGCCCTTGATGATCTGGTGACCGTCAAAGCCTTTTTGCAGATTGCGGATGCTCAGATTAGCCATGTTGGACTCCTTCTTGTTCTTTGGGCCGGGCTATTTGACAGCGCCGAACGACAGGCCGCGAACCAGTTGTTTTTGACTGATCCAGCCGAAAATCAGAATGGGCGCACAGGCCAGGGTCGAGACCGCTGACAGCTTGGCCCAGAACAACCCTTCGGGGCTGGAGTAGGAAGCGATCAAGGCAGTCAACGGGGCCGCGGCGGACGAGGTGAGGTTCAGCGACCAGAACGCTTCGTTCCAGCACAGGATCAGCGACAGCAACGCGGTGGACGCCAGGCCGCCCTTGCAGATCGGCATCAGCACGCGAAAGATTTCCTGGCGGGTGCTGGCCCCGTCCAGCCGCGAGGCCTCGAGGATCTCGCCGGGGATATCCTTGAAGTAGGTGTAAATCATCCAGACCACGATCGGCAGGTTGATCAGCGTATAGATGATGATCAGTGCCAGACGCGAATCCAGCAGGCCAAAGGTCTTGGCCAGCAGATAGATCGGCATCAGCACGCCCACCGGCGGCAGCATCTTGGTAGACAGCATCCACAGTAGCGTGCCTTTGGTGCGCTTGGTCTCGAAAAACGCCATGGAATATGCCGCAGGAATCGCGATCAGCATCGCCAGTACCGTCGCGCTGAAGGAAATCAGCACCGAGTTCCAGGCAAAATGGAAGTAATCGCTGCGCTCCTGAATGTGCAGGTAGTTTTCCAGCGTCGGGGTGAAGAACAGCTGTGGCGGTGTCGCGAACGCATCAATCTCGGTCTTGAAGCTGGTCAGGACCATCCAGAAGATCGGAAAGAACACCAGCGCAGCGATGATCCAGGACAGGGCCCCGAGCAGCAGGCTTTGCAGACGGCGTGATTGTTTGAGGGTCATCATGGCAAGGTCCTCATGACTTGTCGGTGAGGTTTTTGCCGATCATCCGGATCAGGATGATCGCCGCGATGTTGGCTATGACCACTGCAATCAAGCCGCCCGCCGAGGCCATGCCGACGTCGAACTGCAGCAGCGCCTGGATGTAGATCAGGTAAGCCAGGTTGGTCGAGGCAAAGCCCGGCCCGCCATTGGTCGTGGTGAAGATTTCAGCGAATACCGAAAGCAGGAAGATCGTTTCGATCATTACCACCACGGCAATCGGACGTGCCAGGTGCGGCAGGGTCAGGTGCCAGAAGATTGCCAGGGGACCTGCGCCGTCCAGCCGCGCCGCTTCTTTCTGCTCTTGATCGAGCGACTGCATGGCGGTCATCAGGATCAGGATCGCGAACGGCAGCCATTGCCAGGAGACGATGATAATGATCGACAGCATCGGGTAATGGGCGAACCAGTCGATGGGTTGCGCGCCGAAGAACTTCCAGACCGCCGCGAGTACGCCGGACACCGGGTGGAAAATCAGGTTTTTCCAGATCAGCGCACTGACCGTGGGCATGATGAAGAACGGCGAGATCAACAGCACACGGACGATGCCACGACCGAAAAACTCACTGGCTTCCAGCAGCGCCGAAATCAGCACGCCGAAGATCACGCTGATCGCCAGCACACTGCCGACCAGCAGCAAGGTATTGCCGGCACCCGGCAAAAAGCCGCTGTCGGTCACGAAGTACTGGAAGTTTTCCAGGCCGACGAATTCGTTTTCGCCAGGGGAGAGCAGGTTGTAGCGGATCAGCGAGAAATAAATGGTCATGCCCAGCGGCACGATCATCCACACCAACAGAAGCGCCACCGAAGGACTGACCAGAAACCAGCCCGGCTTGAATCGACGGCTTTTGAGCGGTTGCTGTTCGCCGGACAAGTCCGTGCGTTCAGGGGAGGCTGAGGTATTCATGGGGAGCTCCGAACCGGATTGCACCAGAGTTGTTGCGCAGTTGAGCGGCAGGGCGAAAGCATCGGCTTTCGCCCTGGTGCGTGACGGTTACTTTTTCGGGTAACCCGCTCGTTTCATGTCGCGCGCGGTAGCGGTTTGCGCATTCTGCAAGGCTTGATCCACAGTGGACTGACCTATGAGTGCTGCGGAGAACTGCTGACCGACGCTGGTGCCGATGGCCTGGAACTCGGGAATGGTGACCAGTTGAATGCCGACGTAAGGCACGGGCTTGAGGGTTGGCGACTTGGGATCGACCTTCTTCAACGACTCAAGCGTGATGTTGGCAAACGGCGCTGCCTTTTTGTACTCGTCGGTGTAGGTCGAGGCGCGGGTGCCCGGCGGTACGTTGGACACGCCGTCGGTATCGGCAACCAGTTTGGCGTACTCTTTCGAGGTGGCCCATTGGGTGAACTCGGCAGCGTCCTTGGTGTTCTTGGCGCTGGTCGGGATCGCCAGCGACCACGAGTACAGCCACGACGAGCCCTTGTCGGTCACCTCATGCGGGGCGTAGGTGAAGCCGACGCTGTCGGCCACTTTGCTCTGCTTCTTGTCGGTCACGAATGAACCGGCAACGCTGGCGTCGACCCAGATGGCGCACTTGCCGCTGTTGAACAGCGCAAGGTTCTCGTTGAAACCGTTGCTGGAGGCGCCCGGCGGCCCGGACTGCTTCATGGTGTTGACGTAGAAGTTCAGCGCATTCTTCCACTCTGGCTGATCGAACTGTGGCGTCCACTTCTCATCGAACCAGCGTCCGCCAAAGGCGTTGGCCAGCGTGGTGATCAGCGCCATGTTCTCGCCCCAGCCAGCCTTGCCGCGCAGGCAGAGACCGTACTGTTCCTTGGATTTGTCGGTCAGTTTGCCGGCGAACTCGGCGATCTGCGTCCAGGTAGGGCGCTCTGGCATGGTCAGGCCGGCCGCCTTGAACAGGTCGGTGCGGTAGTAAGTGATCGAAGCTTCAGCATAGAACGGCAGGGCGAACAGTTTGCCGTCCACCGACAGGCCGTCACGCACGGAAGGGAACACATCGTCCAGCTCGTAACTGGCAGGCAGGTCTTTCATTTCCTGCAACCAGCCTTTCTGACCCCAGAGTGAGGCTTCGTACATGCCGATGGTCAGCACGTCGAACTGGCCGCCCTTGGTGGCGATGTCGGTGGTCAGTCGCTGGCGCAGGACGTTCTCTTCCAGCACGACCCAGTTGAGCTTGATGTCGGGGTGCTGTTCTTCGAAGGTCTTGGAGAGGCGCTGCATGCGAATCATGTCACTGTTGTTGACCGTGGCGATGGTCACGGTCCCCGCTGTGGCACTGCCACTGAACACGAAACAGGTACTGAGGACGGAACTGGCGAGCAGAAGTTTTGCTGAGTTCTTCATTGATCACTCCTCTTCCACGCCCAAAGGACTGTAGAAGGATGGTTATTGTTTTTTTCTCTTCCGGAGGTGAGGAAGATGTGCACTGATTACACCGGCGTTCGGTCTGAAAGACAAATCCTGCGCCGCACTCTGACTGATACTTTTTTGCACTCGGGTGCGAAAAGCCAACAGCGCCGAATCGCCCATAGGACGGCTTCGACGCATCTTCAGCGTAGACGATGAGGGCGAGAGCGGGGCGAATCAGTACAGGTTTTGTTCGGTCAGACGCTGAACGGCGAGGCGGCGGTAGTGCGACGGGGTCATGCCCTTGAGTTGCTGAAAGCGCCGATTGAAATTGGAAATATTGTTGAATCCGGACTCGAAGCACACATCGGTGACCGGTTTGTCGCCGTCGGCAAGCAGTTCACACGATTTGCTGATGCGCAGCCGATTGACGAACTCCACGAAGCAGCGCCCGGTAGCCTGTTTGAACACCCGGGAAAAATAGGTCGGCTTCATGCCCAGATACTCGGCGACTTCCTCCAGCGGCAGCTCGCGGCCATAGTGGGTGAATATATAATCCACCGCCCGGTTGGTGCGATCCACACTGTGCTCGTCCGCCGTGTGGGCCACCGCCGTGCCTGACAGCAGCTGGTAGTCGTCGCTGGCGGCCAGCAGCTCGAGCAGGATGAAGAAGTGGCCCAGGCGAGTGATGCCTCGTGAGTCGGCGATCTTCTGCATTTGCTTCATGGCCTGACGAATCGTGCGTTTGCAGCGAAATTCGATGCCGTAGCGGGCGCGCTCCAGTAAGGGCGTCAGGGTCTTGAGTTCGGCAAACACCTGATTGCCGCTTTCCAGCAGCTCGTCGGTAAAGTTGACCAGCATGTCGCGCTTGGGCACCACCTCGCCATCGTCGATCTGGCTGATCCAGTTATGCGGCAGGTTGGGGCCGGTGAGAAACAGGCTGGCAGGATTGAAATTGCCGATGTAGTCGCCGACAAACACCTTGCCAGAGCTGGCGACAATCAGGTGCAGCTCATATTCCTTGTGGAAGTGCCAGCGCACCAGCGGGCAGGGGAAACCATGCTCGCGGTAGATGATCGACAGACCGTTGTGGTCGTCCATCAATTCGTAGGAAGGGTCGGCGATTCTTGTTGTTTTATTCATTGGCGATGTCATGTTCATCCGTTGCCAAAAGAGTAATGTGCCTGATTTTTCAGTTCAATGCCCGGTCGTTGGCAAAAATCACCTACGATCAGGCTCCTGCACAGTGGAGGCGTTGCCCGATGAAACAGATCCTGCTGATCGGTATGGGGGCCGGTGATCCCGAGCAGATCACCCTGCAGGCTGTCGCGGCACTGAACCGTGCAGAGGTGATCTTTATCCTCGACAAGGGGTACGTCGACGATCAGTTGCTGAGGCTGCGCAAAGAGCTCTGTCAGCGCTATATCACTCATGAACGCTACCGTCTGGTGCAAGTTCAGGATCCTCGACGTGAAGATGATCCGCAGGCCTACGAGCGCGGCATCGAGGGGTGGCACGAACAGCGCGCAATACTCTTCGAGCGGTTGTTGACCGATGAGCTTGGTGTGGATCAAGTCGGCGCGTTTCTGGTCTGGGGCGACCCGTCGCTCTACGACAGCACAATGCGCATCCTTGATCAGGTCCTGGCGCGGCGCAACGAGGTATTCGAGTATCAGGTGATTCCCGGTATCACCAGCGTCCAGAGCCTGGTCGCGCGGCACCGGATCCCGCTCAATCGCATCGGCGAGTCGATTCTTATCACCACCGGCCGACGCATGGCGACAGCTCCGCTGGAGCACCTCGGCAACGTCGTGGTGATGCTCGACGCGCACTGCACATTCGAGCGTTATGTGGGGCAGGGGCTGGACATCTATTGGGGCGCGTATCTGGGCACGCCGGACGAGATACTGGTGTCGGGCCGGCTCGATGAGGTCTGCGAGCAAATCAGGCGGCTGCGCAGCGAGGCACGCGAGCGCAAGGGGTGGATCATGGATACCTATTTGCTACGCAAACCGGCCTAAGCCGGTTTTTCATCCTTGTTGCGATTCTTCGCTTCGATCCACTGCGCCATGTATTTGGTGCTCTTGTGGTGGTGATGCCGCAGCATGGCGCCGGTGAAGTTCGCCAGGCGATGCTCCGCGAGTCCGTTGCGAAGGGTCTCGATGCGCTCGATCAGGGTCGCACAGTGTTGCCGATGCTGGAAGCGCGCTTGCAGTAACGCCTGACCCGCATGTTGCGCTTCAAGCCAGAGGTTCTGCTCCTGATACAGCCTGACCGCAGCGTCAGCGATGTCGGCTGGCTTATCGGCAATGATGCCGGGCCACGGCAGCCCGCCGCTCATGGCTTCCGCACCCATCGGGGTGGTGACTGATGGCGTTCCGCAGAGCATCGCGTCCATCAGCTTGCCTTTGATGCCAGCCCCGAAACGCAATGGCGCGAGGCACACTCGCGCATTGGACATGACCTCCAGCGCATCCTCGGCCCAGTGCTTCACATGAAAGCCCTGAGCGGCGTTGTGCAGCGCCGCGGCCTTGGGTGGCGTATAGGCACCGTAGATGTGCAACTGGGCTTCGGGCAGTTGTTGACGGATCAGCGGCCAGATAGTGGTTTTCATCCACAGCACCGCATCCCAGTTGGGCGCATGACGGAAGTTGCCGATACTGAGGAAGTGTGCACGCTGTGCAAAAGGCCGGAAGCTGTCGGGCGCCCCGTCGATCATCAGCGGACACCAGTGCAGCAGCGTCTCGGGCAGGCCGAAAGGGCCGCTCAGCAGTGCAATTTCGACATCGGACGTCATCAGGTTGAGATCGCAGCGATACAACGAAGCGATTTCGCGTTGCGCCAGATCACTGGACGCTATCTTCCGGAAAAGCTGCGGCGCTGAAATGTCCACACTGCCCGGCGCAGCCTCGGGGCAATCGCTGTTCAGCGCGTCCTTCAACAACTGATGGCGGGCGTGGCGCAGGCTCTGGAAATCCGAGGTCTCCAGAATTCGCAGCGCGTCAGGACACTGCTGCTCGACACGCCAGCCGAACTGCTCTTCGATCATGAACTGATCGAAGAGCACCACGTCAGGCTGCAATTCGCTGACAAACACGTCAAAACTGCTGTCGTTGAGCGCAATGTGCACTTCGTGGATGCCCAGGCCGAGCAGATCGGCGCGGTGCTCGCCTTCAGTGGCAGGGCTGGCAAAGGTGATCTGCCAATCCTGCTCCAGAAAGCATTGAATCAATTGCATCATGTGCCCGCTCGCGGCCGAGGAGCGCGGTTCTGGCCACACGTAGCCGATGATCAATAGGCGGGTGCTGACAGGCTTGTCGGTACGGTTGAAGACTGCGTCGATGTCAGTCAAGGCTGTTCCCGAGAATGCTTTTTACCTTGTCACGCAACTGGTCGATGGAGAACGGCTTGCCGATCGAGTGCATGCCTGGCGGCACGTCGATATTTTCGGAGTAACCGCTGGCGAACAGCACCGGCAATTGCGGGCGAAGTTCGATGACCTTTTTGGCCAGTGCGGTGCCCTTCATGTCAGGCAGCCCCTGGTCAGTCATCAACAAGTCGATGTGATTGGAATCGTCTGCAACAAAGGTCAGTGCCGACGTAGCGTCCTCGGCTTCCAGTACCTTGTATTCCAGCTCCTCGAGCACGTCGACAATCAGCATGCGCACAATGGCGTCGTCTTCGACCACGAGAATGGTGCGGGCTGTGTCGGGCATGGTTGACTCCTTAAACCTGAATAATGGCGATGGTGCAGACAGTGTGGAATTTTACGCATCCTTTCCCGTCAACTCAGGGTAACCGAGCGAGGGCCTGTCCGCTGTTGATACAGTCCCTGTATCAGTAAATAAAAACCGGGTGGAAGTTCAATCGAGGCACAAATACCGTAAATCGACAGGGCGGCTCACGGGTTGGCGTCATTAATGAATACAGGCGTGAGCTTATCGCGCATTTATGTGTGAAATTTCAATCCTCTATGTCAGAAATAAGAGTGTTTTTCGTAGGTTTACGGCAAACTCTACGGTTTTGATCCACTCGTCAGGGATATTTCATGAATCGGACGTCTGTTGTCGATGAACAACGCTTTCGAAAATTGCTGGGGCGTAACGTTGGCTTACCACTGGGCGTCGGTGTATTGAGCGCAGTTTTCTTCATTCTGCTGATCAGTTATCTGCTCACTGCAATACAGTGGGTCGAGCACACTGACCGGGTGATCAACAACACCAACCGCTCAATGAAACTGTCGATAGACATGGAAACCGGCATGCGCGGTTTCCTGCTCACCGGTGATCAGCATTTTCTCGATCCCTATGAAGTCGCCAAGCCGCTGTTGCTCGCCGAGCTGCAGGGGCTGGAGGAACTGGTAGAAGACAACCCCACGCAACTGGATCGGTTCAGGCGTCTGGCCACGCTGCAACAGGAGTGGAATGCGTTCGCCCAGGAGATGATTACGTTGCGGCGCACCAACGCCGATTATCAGACGCCGGTGCTGGCCGGACGTGGCAAGCGAATTACCGATCAGATCCGCACCGAATACGATCAGGCCGTGGAAATGGAGCAGCAACTGCGCCTGACCCGCAATGCGGAAGTCACGCGCAGTACCATTCTTTCCGTCACCCTTTATCTGATATTCGTGGTGATTGTCAGCGCAATTCTGGCCTATATCGGTCGCAGGGATCTGATGTCGCTGTCGAACACTTACAGCGAAAACCTCAGACTGCAGGAAGTCAATGCCGAGCGCCTGCAGAAGGTGGCCTGGCTGCGCAATGGTCAGAGCGAGCTGGCCGAGCAGGTCCTGGGGCAATTGACGCTGAGCATGCTGGGCCGGAATATCCTCCAGTTTCTGACCCAACACCTGGGCGCGTCGGTGGCCGCTGTCTACATCCGCCAGGACCACGGCGGCCTCACGCGAGTTGCCTCGTATGGTTTCTCCCGCGAACAGGAGCAGCAGGATCAGACCATTCACAGTGACGAAGGCATTGTGGGGCAGGCAGCCCAGCAGGACCGCATCATTACGCTGGATGAACTGCCGGATAACTACTTCAAGGTCGCCTCCGGCCTGGGCGATGGCTCGCCGCGCAGCGTGGTGGTGGTGCCGACCAGCAATGACGATCAGGTCAACGGCGTGATCGAAATGGGCTTTCTGCGCACCCTGACCGAGCGCGATATCGAGTTTCTTGAGCTGGTGGCGGACAACATCGGTACGTCCATCGAAGCCGCCCGTTATCGCCAGCGTCTGCAGGAGGTGCTGGCCGAGACCCAGCAGCTCAACGAAGAACTGCAGGTGCAGCAGGAAGAACTGCGTACGGCCAACGAAGAGCTGGAGGAGCAATCGCGCATCCTCAAGGAGTCCCAGGTCCATCTGGAGACCCAGCAGGCTGAGCTGGAGCAGACCAACGAGCAACTCGCCGACCAGAGTCAGGCACTGGCCGAGCAGCGCGATGCGCTGGATCGCAACAATGAAGAACTGAATATTGCTCAGGCCGAGTTGCAGGCGCGGGCAGACGAACTGCAGCGCGCCAGCAAGTACAAGTCCGAGTTCCTCGCCAATATGTCCCACGAGCTGCGCACGCCGCTCAACAGCTCACTGATCCTCGCCAAACTGCTGGCCGAGAACCCGGGCGAGAACCTGACCGCCGAACAGGTCAAGTTTGCCGAGTCGATCTATTCGGCGGGCAATGACCTGCTGAATCTGATCAACGACATTCTGGATATTTCCAAGGTCGAGGCCGGCAAGCTGGAAGTGCGCCCGGAAAACAGCAGCGTACCCCGACTGGTCGAAGGTCTGCGGACGCTCTTCCAGCCGCTGGCCGCCGAAAAGAAGCTCGCGTTTACCGTCGACATCCAGGCCGGTGCGCCTACCATGCTGTTCACGGATCGCCAGCGTCTTGAGCAGATCCTCAAGAACCTGCTGTCCAACGCGATCAAGTTCACTGAAGCAGGCTCGGTCAGCATGGTGGTTTCGCGTCATCCGGGCGCGGGTATCGCGTTCATCGTGCGTGATTCGGGCATCGGAATCGCCGAGGAGCACCAGCAGGGCATTTTTGAAGCGTTCCGTCAGGCAGACGGCACCACCAACCGGCGTTATGGCGGTACCGGATTGGGGCTGTCGATTTCGCGTGATCTGGCGGCATTGCTGGGCGGATCGATCAGTGTGACCAGCGCACCGGGGCAGGGCAGTATTTTCAGCCTCGTGCTGCCGGAGCAATACGTCGAACAAGACGGCCGCGAGCCGGACAGCGATCTGCTCATCTCACCAGCGCCTGCTGCGCTGCCGCTGTCTGTGGCTGCGCTTCCGGTCATCCCGCAGCCGGTACCGGCACCCGTGCCGATGGATACGCCGGTACCGGTATTTGCCGACGACCGGGACAAGGCGCCCTTCGAGCGTCGTTGCATCCTGGTGATCGAAGACGAAGTGCGATTCGCCCAGATTCTCTACGACCTGGCCCACGAGCTGGGCTACGACTGTCTGGTCGCGCATGCTGCTGACGATGGCTTCAACCTGGCGTCCCGCTACACGCCCGATGCCATTCTGCTGGACATGCGCCTGCCGGATCATTCGGGCCTGACCGTGCTGCAGCGTCTCAAGGAGCTGGCGCCCACCCGGCACATTCCCGTACACGTGATCTCGGTCGAGGATCGCCAGGAAGCCGCCTTGCACATGGGCGCGATTGGCTACGCGGTCAAGCCGACCACGCGTGAAGAGCTCAAGGACGTGTTCGCCAAGCTGGAAGCCAAGCTGACGCAGAAGGTCAAACGTATCCTGCTGGTCGAAGACGATGCGTTGCAGCGTGACAGCATCGCGCGCCTGATCGGTGATGACGATATTGAAATCACTGCGGTAGGCTTTGCCCAGGAGGCGCTGGACCTGCTGCGCGATCATGTCTATGACTGCATGATCATTGATCTCAAGCTTCCGGACATGCTCGGCAATGAATTGCTCAAGCGCATGTCGATGGAGGACATCTGCGCCTTCCCGCCGGTGATTGTCTATACCGGCCGCAACATGACCCGCGATGAAGAAGCCGAGCTGATGAAGTATTCGCGCTCGATCATTATCAAGGGTGCGCGCTCGCCTGAAAGGCTGCTCGATGAGGTCACGCTGTTCCTGCACAAGGTCGAGTCGCAACTGTCCAACGAACGGCAAAAGATGCTCAAGACCGCACGTAGCCGTGACAAGGTCTTCGAGGCGCGCAAGATCCTCGTGGTCGACGACGATGTGCGCAATATCTTTGCGCTGACCAGCGCCCTTGAACATAAGGGTGCGGTAGTGGAAATCGCCCGCAATGGTCTGGAGGCGATTGCCAGGCTCAATGAGGTGGAAGACATCGATCTGGTCCTGATGGACGTGATGATGCCTGAAATGGATGGTTTTGAAGCGACCATCGAGATCCGCAAGGACCCGCGCTGGCGCAAGCTGCCGATCATCGCCGTCACGGCCAAGGCCATGAAGGATGATCAGGAGCGTTGTCTGCAGGCGGGTTCCAACGATTACCTGGCCAAACCCATTGATCTGGATCGTCTGTTTTCGCTGATTCGCGTCTGGCTGCCGAAGATGGAGCGTATCTGAATGAGGCTTCAGTGGAGGGGCGTCTGCAATGGCAAGCCCGGGCGGCACCATGCAGCTTGATCGAAGCATGGACATCGAGTTGCGCCTGCTGATCGAGGCGATTTACCTTCAGTACAGCTACGACTTTCGTGACTACTCCGGCGCTTCGGTCAAGCGCCGCGTGATCCATGCGTTGCGCCAGTTCGATTGTGCAACCATCTCCGCGCTGCAGGAACGTGTGATCCACGACCCTGCGGCGTTCATGCAATTGCTGCAGATTCTCACGATCCCGGTCAGTGAGATGTTCCGTGATCCCTCGCACTTCCTGGCAATCCGTAATGAGGTCGTACCGGTGCTGCGTACCTACCCGTCACTCAAGGTATGGATTGCCGGCTGCAGTACGGGCGAGGAGGTCTATTCCACGGCTATTCTGTTGCGTGAAGAGGGGCTGCTGGAGCGAACCATCATTTACGCGACCGATATCAATCCCAGCTCGCTGGAGAAGGCCAAGCAGGGCATCTTTTCCATGGACAGTGTGCGGGCCTACGCCGAGAACTATCGAAAGGCGGGAGGGCAGCGCGATTTTGCCGAGTACTACACTTCCGCCTATGACTACGCGATCTTCGACAAGACGCTGTGCGAGAACGTCACGTTTGCCGATCACAGTCTGGCCACAGATAGTGTATTCTCCGAAACGCAATTTATTTCGTGTCGTAACGTACTGATTTATTTCAACAAAAAGCTCCAGGATCGAGCGTTCGGGCTGTTTCATGACTCGCTGTGTCATCGTGGTTTTCTGGCGTTGGGCAGCAAGGAGACGCTGGAATTCTCAGCGTACGGGGGCGCTTTCGAGGCGCTGGTGAAACCCGAGCGGATTTACCGGAAATCATGAAAACCACGTTTGGCGATGACGCCTTGAGTCACTCGTTGCCCGTGGTCGATGCCATTGTGGTCGGCGCATCGGCCGGCGGCGTGGAAGCCTTGCTGAAAATATTCAGCGGCCTGCGCAAGGGTTTTGCGTTGCCTATCCTGATGGTTCTGCATTTGCCTGATGACCGGCATAGCCAGTTGGCCAATGTGTTTCAGAACCGTCTGGCGATTCCGGTCAAGGAAGCCGACGACAAGGAGAGCATAGTGCCCGGCACTTTGTATGTTGCGCCAGCGGGCTATCACGTCTCGGTGGAGTCCGACTTTTCCCTGTCGTTGAGTCAGGAGGACAAAGTGTTTTATTCAAGGCCCAGTATCGACATTCTGTTCGGTTCGGCTGCTGATGCCTATGGGGCGCGACTGGCCGGGGTGCTGTTGACCGGTGCCAATAATGACGGTGCGAACGGGTTGCTGCAGATCAAGACGTACGGTGGTTTCACGGTGATTCAGGACCCCTCGCAGGCCCAGGCTTCTACCATGCCTGAAGCTGGCCTGGCGCTGCACTCGCCCGATTACCTCCTTTCCCTGAACGATATTGGCCGCTTGCTGGTCGAGCTGGAACGAACCGCATGTTAAGTGAAATTCAGGCAAAACTGCTTATCGTCGATGATTTGCCGGAAAACCTGCTGGCGCTCGAAGCGTTGATCAAGCGCGGTGATCGAATCGTCTACAAGGCGCTGTCTGCCGATGAGGCGCTGTCACTGCTGCTGCAGCACGAATTCGCCATGGCCATCCTCGACGTGCAGATGCCCGGGATGAACGGCTTCGAGCTGGCCGAGATGATGCGCAGCACGGAAAAGACCAAAAGCATTCCAATCGTCTTCGTCAGTGCCGCCGGACGTGAGCTGAATTACGCCTTCAAGGGTTATGAAAGCGGTGCCGTGGACTTCCTGCACAAGCCGCTGGATATTCACGCGGTGAAGAGCAAGGTCAATGTGTTCGTCGATCTTTACCGGCAGCGCAAGGCCATGAAGATACAAGTCGAGGAACTTGAGCGCAGTCGCCAGGAGCAGGAGGCCTTGCTCAAGCGTCTGCAGTCGACCCAGAGCGAGCTGGAGCATGCGATTCGTATGCGTGATGACTTCATGTCCATCGTCTCTCACGAGGTACGCACGCCGCTCAACGGCCTGATTCTGGAGACCCAGCTGCGCAAGCTGCACCTGGCCAAGGACAACGCAGCGGCGTTTACCATGGAAAAGTTACGTGCCATGGTCGATCGCGATGAGCGGCAGATTCAGAGCCTTATCCGCCTGATCGAAGACATGCTCGATGTATCGAGGATTCGTACCGGCAAGCTGTCGATCAGGCCAAGTCCGTTCGACCTGAGCGAGCTGGTCACTCAACTGCTGGAAAGTTTTGCCGCGCAGATCGCCGCCGCCAATTCCACGATCACCCGGTTCGCCGAGCAGCCGGTAATAGGCGTCTGGGATGAGTTCCGCATTGAGCAGGTGGTTGCCAACCTGTTGACCAACGCGCTGCGCTACGGCGCGCGAAAGCCGATTGAAGTGCATGTGTACAGCAAGGACAGCGAGGCCTTCATTGAAGTGAGGGATCAAGGTATTGGCATTACGGCCGAAAACCAGAAGCGCATCTTTCAGCAGTTCGAGCGGGTGTCGACTAATCACGCTGTTGCCGGGCTGGGTCTTGGGCTGTTCATTTCCGATCAGATCGTCATGGCTCACGGCGGTCGCATCGAAGTGGAGAGTGAAGAGGGCAAGGGTTCGGTGTTTCGTATCTGTCTGCCTCTGTAAGGTCGCCGCCTCCGGCGATCAAGTTTAATCACACGTTGGCGCAACCTCCCACGCGTGCCGTGGTCGTAATGGCAGCTATTTATAAGATCAAAGGCAGTTCAATGAGCGCTGATGCAGAAAACGTCGTACTAATCGTCGAAGACGAGCCCCTGATCCTGATGCTTCTGGCCGATTATCTGTCGGGTGAGGGTTATCGTGTCCTGAAAGCCGAGAACGGCGAGCAGGCTTTCGAGATTCTGGCGACCAAACCCCATCTCGACCTGATGATCACCGATTATCGGCTGCCGGGCGGCGTCTCGGGCGTACAGATTGCCGAGCCCGCGATCATGCTGCGGCCCGAGTTGAAGGTGATTTTCATCAGCGGCTACCCGGCAGAGATACTCGATTCGGGCAGCCCCATCGCGCTGAAGGCGCCTATTCTCGCCAAGCCCTTCACCATGGACACCCTGCACACCCAGATCCAGAAACTACTGGCTTGAGCGGCCTGCCTGCCCGACGAGTGAGCGGGCAATCTGATAAATCTGCGCTGCCTGAAGCCTGAGTCTTGCTCAGGCTTCTATCATTTCCCGTACTTTTGACGTCAGGTGATCGAACGCAAAGGGTTTGGTGATCAATTGCATTCCTGTGTCCAGAAAGCCCCCGCGCACCGCCGCATGTTCTGCATAACCGGTGATGAACAACACCTTGAGTTCCGGTCGCAGTTGCCTCGCGATGTCCGCCAGTTGCCTGCCGTTCATGCCTGGCAGGCCTACATCGCTGATCAATAGATCGATACGCCGTCCGGATTCCAGTATGGGTACTGCGTCCGCTGCCTCGCCAGCCTCGATAAAGGTGTAGCCCAGCTCGCCAAGCACTTCACTGACCAGCGCGCGCACGGCAGGGTCGTCCTCAACGATCAGTACCGTCTCGCCGTTCTCGGCGTAAACGGCATTGCTCTGGAAGCTTTGCTCTGCCTCATCCGCCAGTCCCTGAAAGCGCGGCAGAAACAGTTGTACGGTAGTGCCGACGCCGACTTCGCTCTTGATCAGGACGTGGCCATGCGATTGCTTGCTGAAGCCGTAGATCATCGAAAGACCCAGACCCGTGCCCTGGCCGATGGGTTTGGTGGTGAAGAACGGGTCGAACGCTCGACTGATGACGGTTTCAGGCATGCCACAGCCATTGTCGCTGACGCTCAGTACGACATAGTCACCCGGCAGCAGGTTCTCATGGGCATTGGTGAAGGATCTGTCCAGTTGCTGGTTGAAGGTCTCGACCACCAGCGTGCCGCCGTCAGGCATGGCGTCGCGGGCGTTGAGTACCAGATTGAGCAGGGCGCTCTCCAACTGATTGGGGTCGGCTTCTGCGGTCCACAGATCGTGTGCCAGGCGCAGCTGCAAATGAATGCTCTCGTTAACGCTGCGCTGTAGCAGTTCATCCATGGCGTTGACCAGATGATTCATTTCGACCGGCTTGGAGTCCAGCGACTGACGCCGTGAGAAGGCCAGCAGACGATGGGTCAGGGCGGCGGCGCGGTTTGCTGAGGTGACCCCCAGATCGATCAGGCCGTTCAGGTCCTCGACACGCCCGCGCGCCAGCCGGCGTCTTATCAACTCGAGGCTGCCGATGATCCCTGTCAGCATGTTGTTGAAGTCATGGGCAATCCCGCCGGTCAACTGGCCGACTGCCTCCATTTTCTGTGACTGGCGCAGAATTTCCTCTTTGTGACGTAGCTGCGAGGTTCGCTCTTCAACCTGTTGCTCGAGCGTTTCATTGAGGCGGCGCAACTGCGACTCGGCCTGCTTGCGCTCGGTGATGTCGGATGTCACCCCCGCCAGTGAGCCGACCAGGCCGTTCTTGCCGCGCGTGGCACGGGCGCGCACATCCACCCAGTTGAGTGAGCCGTCCGGCCAGATATTCCGGTATTCGATGATCAGATCGACACCGGTGTCCAGGCTGCGCTGCAACGCCGATTGCATTCGGGGCTGGTCTTCGAAATAAACGGCGGCCAGCCAGTCGTCGTAACCGAAGGTGTTCTGCTCGTCGCGGCCGTAGTGACTTTTGGTGATGTCCGAACAGGTCAGTTTGAGATATTCGGCCTCCAGAACCCATGAGCCCAGCCTGCCGGCCTTCAGGGCATTCTGCAGGCGGCCTTCACTTTCGTGCAGATCCTCCATGCGCGCGCGAGCTTCATACTGGCGTCTACGGCCGCGCACCGCTGTCATCACCAGACTCACCAACGTCACCGGATGGAAAGGGCGCTCGAGAAAGGTCACGTTGCCCAATAGATTACCCATGCGCGCAGAGGGGTTGTGATCAGGTCCGTGGGTCAGCAAGACGATAGGCAAGTCCGACCAGGGCGGCTGACGGCCAAGCAGCTCCAGCAATGGGGTCATATCAGTGTTGCGCAGTGCCTCGTCGGCGATGATCGCCAGACCGGCACCGGCCCCCAGCTCTCTGACCAGTTCGGGCACGTCACGGGCGACCGTCGCGGGGTAACCTGCTTCGTCGAGAATACGCATGGCGATCTGACTGTCCCGCCCGCGTGGGGCGAGAATGATCGCGCGCTCTGATAACAGACCTGGGGTACTCACAGGTCGTCATCCTCAAGCAGCGGTTTCTTGTCGCCCATGTACGACGGCACACCGCGCAGTACACCCTGAAAGGCCTCCAGCGGTTCGCCTATTTTCAATCCGCTGGAACTGATGCGGTACTCACGGATTGTGGATTCGTGAGTGCCGGTGCGTTTCTTGATGACCGATATCGCACGGCGTACCTGACCCAATGCTTCAAAGTAACGCAACAGAATCACACTGTCGGCAAGGTAGGTGATGTCTACTGGCGAGCGCATATCGCCGACCAGTCCGTGCTGCGCAACGGTCATGAAGGTCGAGGCGCCCTGGCGATTGAGGTAGAGCAGCAGCTCGTGCATGTGCAGAACCAGCGCGCTTTCTTCAGGCATTGCAGCCTGGTAACCGTTGATACTGTCGATGACAACGGTCTTTATCTGCTTTTTATCGACTGCACGCCGCACACGGTGTGCGAACTCGCCAGGGGACAGCTCTGCGGCGTCGATCTGCTCGACCACCAGATTGCCGGTTTCCTGCAGTGCACGCAGGTCGATCCCCAGCTTGAGCATGCGCTCGAACAGCAGGCCCATTTCCTCATCGAATATGAACAGACCGACGCGCTCGCCGCGTGCGACCGCCTGCACGGCGAAAACCAGCGAGATGAGCGATTTCCCGGTCCCGGCCGGGCCAAGAATCAGGGTGCTGGAGCCACCTTCGATGCCGCCTCCGAGCAGGTTATCCAGCTCCTGGATTCCGCTGCTCAATTGAGTGCGCGAGTAGTTGGAACGGTGTTCGGCGGCTACCAGGCGAGGAAAGACGTGTATGCCATTCTCGGCAATGGTGAAGTCGTGAAAACCACCGCGATACTTCTGACCGCGGTACTTGACGATTTTGAGACGCCTGCGCTCGGCACCGTAAGTAGGTGTCAGTGCCTCAAGGCGAATCACCCCGTGGGCAACGCTGTGCACGGTCTTGTCGAGTGCCTCGGTGGTCAGGTCATCGAGCAGCAGCACTGTCGCGTTGTAGCGGGTGAAATAATGCTTGATGGCCAGAATCTGGCGCCTGTAGCGCAACGAACTCTGCGCCAGAAGACGGATTTCCGAGAGGCTGTCGATGACGACGCGAGTAGGTTTGACACGCTCGACCACCTCGAATATCTGCCGCGTCGCCTCACCCAGCTCCAGGTCAGAGGAGTAGAGCAGGCTTTGATGATGATCCGCATCGAGCAGGCTTTCAGGCGGTGTCAGTTCAAAGATATTGATATGTTCGTCGAGCTGCCATCCGTGCGAGGCTGCACCCGAGCGCAACTCGCTTTCAGTCTCGGACAGAGTGATATACAACGAGATTTCGCCCGCTGCCGCCCCGGCCTGCAGAAAATGCAGCGCCACGGTTGTCTTGCCGGTTCCGGGTTCTCCCTCAAGAAGAAACACATGACTGCGTGAAAGACCTCCTGCAAGGATGTCATCCAGGCCTTCAATGCCGGTTGCCGCTTTTGACGTATTCAAGTATCGCCCTCTGATAACCGTACAGGTTTTGTTAATGCCTCATTACTGGACCGTCAGGTACTGCGACCGTTCCCCCTATTTGAGGGGAACATCCATATCCAATATAGCCGGGCGGGTAGTTTTCGGGTCCTGCAAATGTCACTTCAGTCCGGTTACGATGTGTCTGTTGCAGTTGTTATAGTCCTGCGCCTGAACACCCACCTGCTTGAGGGATCACGTCGTGACCGATTATCAAAGTTTCCGGGTCGAGCTGGGCGACAGCGTTGCTCACGTACAAATCAACCGGCCTGAAAAACTCAACGCGATGAACGAGTCGTTCTGGACGGAGATAATCGACATCTTCGACTGGATAGAGCGTACCGACGAGGTGCGCGTTGTGGTGCTCAGCGGTGCAGGCAAGCACTTTTCGTCCGGCATCGATCTGGCATTGCTGGCTTCGGTCGCCAGCCAGTTGGGTAAGGACGCAGGGCGCAATGCACGTCTGTTGCGGCGCAAGATCCGCGACATGCAAGCCTCGTTCACGGCCGTGGACAATTGCCGCAAACCGGTTCTTGCCGCCATTCAAGGCTACTGCCTGGGCGGTGCCATCGACCTGATTTCTGCGTGTGACATGCGATATGCGGCGGCTGACGCGCAGTTCGCCATTCGCGAGATCGACATGGGCATGGCCGCCGATGTCGGCACGCTGCAACGCCTGCCGAGGATCATCGGTGATGGTGTGCTGCGCGAACTGGCCTACACCGGGCGTAGCGTCGGCGCTGAAGAGGCGCAACGGATCGGGTTGGTCAATCGCACCTTCGAGGACACTGAAGGTCTGTTGCAGGGTGTTCTGGCGGTGGCTCGGGAAATAGCCGGCAAATCGCCCATCGCTATCGAAGGCACCAAGCAAATGATCAGCTACATGCGCGATCACAGAGTGGAAGACGGCCTCGAACACGTTGCCATCTGGAACGCAGCCATGCTGCAATCACCTGACCTGAAGCTGGCGATGGCTGCGCAGATGAGCAAGCAGAAGCCGGTCTTCGATAATTGATACATGACAAGGCTCGAGTCTGAGCGAAGGAGTTTCTAATGTCGCGCCCGGAGCGTTGGACAACTGCAGTTCTGGATGTCGAGGCCCCTGGCGGTTTGGCTGTGGTTCAGGGTGATCAGGGTTTTTTGCTGGATGCCAATGGGGTGATGTTCCCCAGAGGCTGGCTGAACGGGCTGGACCTGCCGGTGCAGAGCGAGCACGGCATAGGCTATTTCGAGGGTGAGCCTGTCTACCTTCTGGTGCTCGAACGCTCGGTTGCCGTCGAGGGCTGCGCCTGGCAAGGCTTGCGTCAATTCATGCTGGAAGGCGACTTCGCTGTTTTCCAGATGCTCGGCTACGCCGCGCAAGTCAGCACATGGGCCAGGGAACACCGTTTCTGCGGTGCCTGCGGTCGTGCGACGGTGCAGATTCGCGGCGAACGTGCGATGTTCTGCGAGCATGACAACCTGCGGCTGTACCCGCGTATTTCGCCCAGCATGATTGTGCTGGTCACCCGTGGCGATGAAATCCTGCTGGCGCGCTCACCGCGGTTCGTCACCGGTATGTACAGCGCACTGGCCGGGTTCGTGGAGCCGGGTGAATCTGCCGAAGACTGCGTGCATCGCGAGGTGATGGAAGAGGTGCAGGTGCGTATCAAGAACCTGAAGTACCGCGGCAGCCAGTGCTGGCCGTTCCCGCACTCGATGATGCTCGGGTTCCATGCCGAATACGAAAGCGGTGAAATCGTGCCCCAGGCAGAAGAGATTGAAGACGCACGCTGGTTTCATGTCGATGACCTGCCGCCGTTGCCGGCCAATCGGTCGATTGCCCGCTACCTGATCGAGGCGTATCTGGCCGAGCGCTCAGGCGCCCCCGAACCAGTGTTGCCAGGCTAGGCGCACGGTCAGGCCCAGAACCACGGTGATGAACACCGGGCGGATGAATTTGGCACCGCCCTTGATCGCGGTGCCTGCACCGAAGTAGGCACCGAGCATCACCGCAAGGCCCATGCTCAGGCCGATGATGTAATCCACCTGGCCGGAAAACATGAATGCCGAGAGCGCCACGGCATTGCTGACGAAGTTCATGCTGCGCGCCACGCCGCTGGCCTTGACCAGATCAACCGGGTAGAGCAGCAGGGTGCTGACTGTCCAGAACGCGCCGGTACCCGGTCCGGCAACACCGTCGTAGAAACCCAGGCTCACTCCCTGGGGAAGCTGCCATTTCCTTTTGATCGGTGCGTTGCTGTCCAGAGGGGCCTTGGGCGTGCCGCCAAACAACAAATACAGTCCGCAACCGAACACGATCACCGGCAACATCTGGTTCAGCCATTCGGCTGGCAGGTAATGGGCAATCACAGCGCCTAGCGCGGCACCGATCGCAGTGCCGACCACGGCATGCAGCCATTGGCGCGGATCGAACAGTTTGCGACGGTAGAAGGTGAAGCTGGCCGTCGCTGAACCAAAGGTCGAACTGAGCTTGTTGGTGCCCAGCACCAGATGCGGCGGCAGGCCGGCGGTCATCAGCGCCGGGGTGGTCAGCAGTCCGCCGCCACCGGCGATGGCGTCTATGAATCCCGCTATGAAAGCAACCACGGCAAGAATGGCGAGGGTGGTCAGGTCGACGCTGAGTTCAAAGGGCATGGTGGCAGGGGGCTTATGGCGAGGACGGCAAGGGGGCAGAATGGCTGCCCGAACGTGGCGCATTCTACCCCTTGTGCAACGCTTGCAGGAAGTCAGATGTCGGCGAGCGCGACCCAGCGCTGCTCGGCTGCGGCCACGCGAATGGCCGTCGCCAGGCGCTCGATCTGCCACGCTTCCTCGAAGTCCGGGCCACGCCTGTGCTGACCGCATACGGCCTGGATGAGCGCTTGTACTTCGAGCGCCTTGAGCTCGTTGTAACCCAACTGGTGACCAGGGGCCGGGCAGAACGCGGCGTAACCCGGTTGTGCAGGGCCGGCCAGCAGTCGCTGAAAACCATCGCGTCCGGCTGTGCCTGTGCGGTAGAGGTGCAGCTCGTTGAGCCGCTCTTGATCGAACGCCAGCGTGCCCTTGGTGCCGCTGATCTCGAAACTCAGGTGGTTTTTGTAGCCGTGTTTGAGCCAGCTGCTGCTGAACGTCCCGCGCGCACCACTGGCAAAGCGCAGTAGCGCGTGGGTCTGATCGTCCACTGCAATGGCGCGCATCTGTTGGCTGCCGCTGTTCGCCGGGCGTTCACGGTGCACGGTGCTGGAGTCGGCGCAGACTGATTCGACGTCGCCCAGCAAATGACGCGCCATCGCCAGCAAGTGGCTGCCCAGATCTGCCAGCGCACCGCCCGCGTGCGCCGCTTCACAGCGCCACGACCAGGGGGACGCCGGATCGCCCATGAAATCCTCGCTGAACTCACCCTGAAAGCTGACGATCTCGCCCAGTTCGCCGGCTTCGATCATTTCCCTGGCGAGTCCGATCATCGGGTTGTGCTGGTAGTTGTAGCCAACCTGGGTGACGACACCCGCAGCCTTGGCACTGCGGCGCATTTCATCGGCCTGGGCGAGATTCACGGCCAGCGGTTTTTCGCAATACACCGCCTTGCCTGCGGCGATGGCGGCCATGGCCATGGGGAAGTGCAGGTGATTGGGGGTAGTAATCGCCACGATCTGTACGTGCGGATCATTGATCAATTGCTGCCAGTCAGCGTGGCTGCGGTCGAAGCCCCAGGCGCTTGCGCATCGCTCGGCGCGTGCACTGTCGGCGTCCGCCAGCGCGGAGAGTCGTATACGTGCAGGCAGGTCAAGCGCAGCGTTGGCGTTGCCAAACGCCAGCGCATGAGCGCGGCCCATGAAGCCGGTGCCGATCAGTCCAATACCCAGTTGCGCAGGCGATGTGGAAAGGGATTCCCGCATGACATTCTCCAAAAAGGATTGTTGTTATGCGGAAAATATATTCCAATTATTTTAATTTTGGAAAATTAATTCATTTTCTTTTTTTCTGCGGGCCAAGTGGGCTTCAGGATAAAAAGCCGCCGTCGACGTTCAGTGCGACGCCAGTGGTATAGCTGGAGGCCTCGCTGGCAAGGTAAAGCACCGCGCCGGCCATCTCGCTGGGAGCGGCAACGCGTTTCAGCGGGATCTGCGACAGCGCCATGTTGAGGATCGCGTCATTCTTGACCAGTGCCGATGCGAACTTGGTGTCGGTCAAACCGGGAAGCAGGGCGTTGCAACGGATGCCGAACTCAGCGCACTCCTTGGCAAACACCTTGGTCATGTTGACCACGGCTGCCTTGGTCATCGAATAGACGCCTTGATAGGCGCCCGGCGATACCGCGTTGATGGACGCCACGTTGATGATGCTGCCGCCGCCGTTTTCGCGCATCAGCTTGCCAGCTTCCACGGACATGAAAAAGTAACCGCGAATATTGACGTCGACGGTCTTCTGGAAGGCCCCGGGATCCGTATCCAGCACGTTGCAAAACTGCGGATTGGTGGCGGCGTTGTTGACCAATACATCCAAGCGCCCGAACTGCTGACGAATCTGCGTAAATGCATGGGTTATCTGTTCCAGCTCACCGATGTGGCAGGCAATGGCTGTTGCCTTGCCACCCTCGCTGACGATGGCGTCCGCTACCGCCTGGCAACCCTCGAGTCGGCGACTCGAGACGATAACGTGCGCGCCTTGCTGGGCCAGTAGCCGGGCAATGGCTTCACCGATTCCTCGGCTGGCACCTGAAACGAAGGCAACCTTGCCATCAAGGTCGAAGAGCTGGGTTCTGGACATGTCATTTCCTTGTCTTGGCGCTGGCGGTCAGAGGCTGGATTTTTCGATTACGCTCAGGCTCATCTGCTCCAGCAGCCTGTTCATGTGAATGAATTGGGCAAAGCGCTTGTCCTGGGTCTGGCCATGGAAAAAGCGGTAATAGATCTGTTGCACGATACCGGCCAGACGGAACAGGCCGTAGGTGTAGTAGAAATCGAAATTGTCGATGCGCACGCCGGCGCGCTCGGCGTAATAGTCGACAAAAGCCTGGCGGGTCAGCATCCCCGGCGCATTGCTCGGCTGGCGGCGCATCAGTTGCACCGGAGCCGGATCGTCAGCCTGTATCCAGTAGGCGAGGGTGTTGCCCAGGTCCATGAGCGGATCGCCGAGCGTGGTCAGCTCCCAGTCCAGCACGCCGATGATGTGCATCGGGTTGGCGGGGTCGAGGATCACATTGTCGAAACGGTAGTCGTTGTGCACGATGCTCGAGGTGGGGGAGTCGGCAGGCATTTTGGCGACCAGCCAGCGTTTGACCTGCTCCCACGCCGGAGCGTCCGGGGTCAGTGCTTTCTCATAGCGCTCGCACCAGCCGGAAATCTGCCGTTGCACATAGCCTTGCGGCTTGCCGAGGTCACCCAGGCCACAGGCCTGATAATCGACGCGATGCAGGTCCACCAGTTTGTCGATGAAGTTTTTGCACAGCTGTTCGGTCTGTCGGGCATCCAGCGCCAGTTCCGGCGGCAGGTCGGAGCGCAGGATAACCCCTTTGACGCGCTGCATGACGTAGAACTCCGAGCCGATCAGTGACTCGTCGGTACAGTGCAGATAAGCCTCGGGACAGTAGGGAAAGGCTTCCTTGAGCTGATTGAGAATACGGTACTCGCGGCCCATGTCATGGGCCGAACGCGCCTTGTGTCCGAAGGGTGGACGACGCAGTACCAGTTCCCGCTCAGGGTACTGAAGCAGATAGGTCAGGTTCGATGCACCGCCCGGAAACTGACTGATCGCCGGCGTGCCGTGAAGATCCGCCATGTGCGCCTTCAAATACGCGTCGATTCGGAAGGCGTCCAGTTCTTCGCCGCTGCGAACCTCGGTGGACTGGTCAGTCAGTGCCATACGTATCCCTTGTGTTTATTATGGTCAGCGCAAACTATTGACTAATCTAATGATCGTCCAATCCGCGATCAAGCGCATGGGCGCTTTATAGGCTAGCGTGTTGCCGGGCAATCAGTAGCTCTGATCGCTGTTTTACAGAAAGGTGCGTGCATAAAAAAACCGAAGCCGGCGGGGCTTCGGTCTCAGGTAGTCCAGTCTGCCGTGTGCGGCAGGTTTATACCGGGAACAGTTCGCTGAGCTTCATGGCCAGCATCATGTCGCCTTCGGCACGCAGCTTGCCACCCATGAACGCCTGCATGCCATCGGTCTCGCCGCTGACGATGCCCTTGAGGGTCTGGCTGTCCATGACCAGGGTCACGTTGGCGTCAGGGTTTTCGCCTTCCTCCAGTTGGCAGGTGCTGTCCTTGACGATCAGCGCGTAGTGTTTATCTTCGTCGGTGATGTTGAAGCCGAAGACCAGGTCCAGACCGGCAGCAGCAGCTGGGTTGAACTTGTCTTTCATTGTCTGTACGGCGTCTGCTACTGAGGTCATGAGGTGATCCTTTTAGAGTGAGTGCCAGCGTCCGACAGGACGCGATTGGCCGGGCTCAGCGATAGGTGATGAGCTCCGGCGCCTTCAGCAGTTGCAAATGTGTGTAACCGTTGAAGGAAGCCAGGGTCACGTCGTTGCCTTTGAATTTAAGCTGATGCAACGACGTATTGACGATGTGCCAGTGAAGCTCCAGTGCCTTCAATGCAGGCATTCCGGTAATAAGATGCAGCAGGGCAGTAATGGTGCCGCCGGAGGTGAATACCGCGATACGCTCATGCGGGCCGGCAGCCTGGAGAATCCGCTTCAGGCCTGCTTCGACGCGGGCCACGAACGCCTGCCAGCTTTGCAGGCCCGGTGTGTCGTGATTGCCACTCAGCCAGCGCCCGGTAATCAGGTTGAACAGGCGCTGGAACCCTGCAGGGTTTGCGGCAACGTCGCGCAGAATATCCAGCGCCTGTGGTTCGTCTTCGAGCATCGCCGGTATCAACGCCTTGATCACGCCTTCGGCATCGAATTCATCGAACGCGCTGTCCAGTTGCACGGCAGGCGTATCGAGGCCTGCTTCGGTGTACTGGCCCAGCACATGCTGGGCGGTGTCTTTCTGGCGCATGAGTTCACCGGACACGCAGCGATCGAAGCTCAGGCCCTGCTCGGCAAGGTAGGCACCCAATACCTGAGACTGACGAATACCCACGGGCGACAGCACGTCGTAATTGTCTGCACCAAATGAGGCCTGGCCATGTCGTATCAGGTAGATGCTGCCCACGTCCGTTTCTTCTCGGTACGTTGAAGGTTCGCCGAGGTTATGAGGGATGCCGGGGGACTGTCAATGAAAAAACATACGCTCGTTTGAAATCATCGTTTTAATGGTTTGTAACGGGTCATTGGCTGGTGCACTGCACAGGGCGTCGGTATGCTGCATTCATCACAGCCCTTGATTGGTAAGGGCCTGACACTAATGAGGGATATTCGTGGATTTCGTTGTCGATTACGCAAGTTTTCTGGCCAAGACCGTGACGCTGGTGATCGCCATCGTTGTGGTACTGGTTGCCATTGCGTCCATGCGTGGCAAAGGCCGTCGCAAGTCTTCCGGTCAATTGCAGGTCACCCGGCTCAATGATTTCTACAAGGGCCTGCGCGAACGGCTTGAGCAATCATTACTCGACAAGGAGCGCCTCAAGACGCTGCGCAAGGAGCAGGGCAAGGCGCTGAAGAAAGAGAAAAAGCAGGCCGAGCCCAAGGCCCGCGTCTACGTGCTGGATTTCGACGGTGACATCAAGGCATCGGCCACTGAAAGCATGCGTCATGAAATCACCGCGTTGCTGACCCTGGCCACCGACAAGGATGAAGTGGTCCTGCGCCTGGAAAGCGGCGGCGGCATGGTCCACAGCTACGGCCTGGCGTCCTCGCAACTGGCACGCATTCGTCAGGCGGGCATCCCGCTGACCGTGTGCATCGACAAGGTCGCAGCCAGCGGCGGCTACATGATGGCGTGCATAGGCAACAAGATCATCAGCGCACCGTTCGCCATCCTCGGGTCCATTGGTGTGGTGGCACAACTGCCCAACGTCAATCGCCTGTTGAAGAAGCACGACATCGATTTCGAAGTGCTGACCGCGGGTGAATACAAGCGCACCCTGACCGTGTTTGGCGAAAACACCGAGAAGGGCCGCGAGAAATTCCAGCAGGACCTGGACATCACCCACGACCTGTTCAAGAACTTCGTTGCCAGCTACCGCCCGCAACTGTCCATCGACGAAGTGGCGACTGGCGAGGTATGGCTGGGCATGGCGGCGGTCGACAAGCTGCTGGTCGATGAACTCAAGACCAGTGACGAGTACCTGGCCGAGCGTGCCAAGGATGCAGACGTGTTCCACCTGCACTACGTGCAACGCAAGAGCCTGCAAGAGCGCATGGGGATGGCGGCAGCCACCTCAGCGGATCAACTGGCCACCAAGTGGTGGGGACGTTTGACTCAGCAGCGGTTCTGGTAGGTGTGGATGGCAAGGTGGCCTGAGTCGAGCCTCAAGTTACCCGATATCACAGAGCCGCTGTGTGACGCAGAGCGTCACGAACTGCATGCCGACGCGGAGCGTCGGCACGATCTTCATTAGTATCTAAGCCGTGCTTTAGCCACTTGCTTTAAAGTGCTTTTCAACCACGATGGCACTGACGACGCAGAGTGCGACGTTAGTGACAGGCGAAGGAACCCGACGAAGTCGGGCCGGAAACAGGAGCGAGGACTTTGCCTACTTTGGTCCCTCAAAGTAGGGCGCCGAGAGGCGAAAAGGGGGCTTGAGTCTTATCTGAATCTACCTGGCATCGAAGAACCCTTTTGTGACGCGCAGCGCCACAAACGAGGACGCAAAGCGTCCAGAACTGCGCTCCCACGCTGGAGCGTGGGAACGATAGTCATCTTAGGTGAACACCGGAGCGATGACTCAACGTCGCCTGAATCAGCGGCGGCGGAACAGCGGCAGCGGCTCGTCGGTCGCGGCCTGATAGGTGACCGAGAAGTCCTTCAGGCCTTCCAGCGCCTCGTATGGATCCTTGTCGGCACGCACCGCAAACGCATCGAAGCCACAGCGGCGCATGTAAAACAACTGATCACGCAACACGTCGCCGATGGCGCGCAATTCACCCTTGTAGCCAAAACGATCACGCAGCAGGCGCGCATTCGAAAAGCTGCGGCCGTCAGTGAACGCCGGGAAATTCAAGGCGATGACCTGAAACTGGTCGACGTCCTCGCCGATCTCCTCGGCTTCCTCATCGCTGTCCAGCCACACACCCAGACCGCCGTCACGTGCCTTCAGCGAATGCGCGTGTTCGCGCCACAGCGCCAGCGGCACGATCAGGTCGTCGCAGTTCGACAGGCTGTCAAAGGCAGTATCCTTGGGCAGCAGATGCCAGGTTTCATCGATGACTTCGTTGTTCTTAATGATTCGCTGCATAGACGCGCTCCTTGAAAGGGTCAATGCCAATACGTTGGTAGGTGTCGATGAAACGCTCGTCTTCAGTCCGTTTTTCAACGTAGACGTCGATCAGCTTCTCGATCACGTCCGGCATCGCCTCCTGGGCAAAGGAAGGGCCGAGAATCTTGCCCAGGCTCGCATCACGGCTGGCACTGCCGCCGAGCGAGACCTGATAAAACTCTTCACCTTTCTTATCCACACCCAGCACGCCGATATGGCCGACATGGTGGTGGCCGCAGGCGTTCATGCAGCCGGAGATATTCAGGTCCAGCTCGCCGATATCGAACAGGTAGTCCAGATCGTCGAAACGACGCTGGATGGATTCGGCGATCGGGATCGACTTGGCATTGGCCAGCGAGCAGAAATCACCGCCCGGGCAGCAGATGATGTCGGTCAGAAGGCCAATGTTCGGCGTGGCGAAACCATTGTCGCGCAGCTCGTTCCACAGCGTGAACAGCTCACTCTGCTCGACATCGGCAAGAATGATGTTCTGCTCGTGAGAAGTGCGCAGTTGACCGAAGCTGTAGCGATCGGCCAGGTCGGCAATGGCGTCCAGTTGCTTGTCGGTCACATCGCCCGGGGCGACGCCGGTTGGCTTGAGCGACAGGGTCACGGCAATGTAGCCGGGCTTCTTGTGCGCCAGCACATTGCGTTGACGCCAGCGAGCGAAGCCGGGGTGCTGAGCGTCCAGCGCTGCCAGTTCGGCGTGCTGATCGCTGAGGGTCTTGTATTGCGGGTCGACGAAGTGGCGGGAAACGCGCTGCACTTCGGCTTCGGTCAGGGTGGTCTGACCGCCGCGCAGGTGCGCCATTTCAGCGTCGACCTTGGCGGCGAACACTTCAGGGGTCAGCGCCTTGACCAGAATCTTGATTCGCGCCTTGTACTTGTTGTCGCGACGGCCATAGCGGTTGTAGACCCGCAGGATGGCGTCGAGGTAGCTCAGCAGGTCCTGCCACGGCAGGAACTCATTGATGAAGGCACCGACGACAGGAGTACGGCCAAGGCCGCCACCCACCAGAACACGGAAGCCCAGTTCGCCCGCTTCGTTGCGCAATGGCTCGAGGCCGATGTCATGCACTTCGATGGCTGCACGGTCACTGGTCGAGCCGTTGATCGCGATCTTGAACTTGCGCGGCAGGTAAGCGAATTCGGGGTGGAAAGTGGTCCACTGACGGACGATCTCGCACCATGGGCGCGGGTCTACCAGTTCGTCTGCCGCCACACCGGCAAACTGGTCGGTGGTGACGTTGCGCAGGCAGTTGCCACTGGTCTGGATAGCGTGCATCTGCACGGTCGCCAGTTCAGCGAGAATATCGGGAACATCTTCAAGCGCAGGCCAGTTGAACTGTACGTTCTGGCGGGTACTGATGTGCGCGTAGCCTTTATCATAATCGCGCGCGATTTTCGCCATCATGCGCGCCTGGCGCGAGGTCAGCTGACCGTATGGAACGGCCACGCGCAGCATGGGCGCGAAGCGCTGAACATAAAGACCGTTTTGCAGGCGCAACGGTCGAAACTCTTCTTCGCTCAGTTCCCCGGCCAGGTAGCGTCGGGTCTGATCCCGGAACTGCTTGACGCGGTCCTCGATGATCTTCTGATCGTAATCGTCGTATACGTACATATAGGTCCTGTTCTCAGGCTTCGTCATGAAGCAGGGCAGTGGCGTCAGTCTGAAAAAAGCCCGCTGCTCGTTGTTTCCTGCTTCATCTGGTCAATTCTGCGCGCACGGCCGCGCACTCCCTGGGGAGCGAAGGCGACGATAGCAGTTTGCAGTTATCGATAAAAGTGATGTTTATATATATGCAAATCACTAAAAGCGATAAGCAAAACCGCGTCCGTGCATATCCCTGCTTGCCGTGTGGGCAAGACTCGACTTAACTGAACGTTGACCGATGCCGAGCAGGTGTCGGAACACTCCTATTCATGTGCAATCACCCACAAGACCGACAAGAGGCGATGCGATGAGCAAGCACCCGAAAGTAGCCAAGCCAGGCAGATCCGTGGACACCTGGGCCATTTTATTCATTGTCATTCTGGCGGTAGGCGCAGCGATGTTCTGGGCCAGCAGCCAGTGAAGGGCTGATAAAGAATCTGCCGGAGTCTCCAGAACCTTGCTGCCGCAGCCGATAACACGCTCGTAGTGCTAAATCCCTGCTGCTTCAAGGTTCGTTGATATGAAGGCGTTACATGCTGGCTGGCTGTTACTGTGCAGTTGTCTCTGGGGCGGGGCGACACATGCCGCCTCGGTGGTATTTCTGAACCCCGGCGCACCATCCGATGGCTATTGGCAGAGTTACTCCCGGGTCATGCAGACGGCTGCCGACACCACTGGCATGTCACTGAAAATACTCTATACCGAGCGCGACACTCGCAAGTTGCTCGATCTGGCGCGAGCGGCGCTGCAAGGGGATGAGCGCCCGGATTACCTGTTGTTTTCCAATGAGTTGAATATCGCCCCTGAAGTCCTGCGTATGTCCGTGGGCAGCGGGGTCAAGCTGTTTGCCGTCAACAATACGCTGACCGAGGACCAGATTCGGATTCTCGGTGATCTGCCATCGCGTTATCCGGACTTCATCGGCAGCCTGGTGGGCAACGATGAACAGGGCGGCTATCTGACGGCAAAGCGGCTTATCAGCCTCGCGGCGCCTGGCGCAGACGGTCAGGTCCTCGACATGCTCGCGTTTTCCGGGACCAACACCACGCCCGTTTCCCTGCTGCGTGAAAAAGGCATGCTGCGTGCCTTGTCAGAGCACCCAGAGGTGCATCTACGGCAGATTGCGCTGGGTGGCTGGCGCCGTGATCGCGCGCTCGAGCAGGCGCGCGTGCTGTTCAAGCGCTATCCGCAGACACGCTTGGTGTGGGCTGCCAACGAGCAAATGGCGTTCGGTGCGATGGATGCATTGCGCGAGAGCGGCGGCAAGCCGGGGCAGGACGTACTGTTCAGTGCGATCAACGGCACGTCGCTTTCACTGCGGGCACAGCTCAATGGCAGCCTGAGTGTCGTGGCTTCAGGGCATTTCACCCTGGGCGGGTGGGCCATCATTCTCCTGCACCACTATGACACTGCTCAATGGCAGGCCCGGCAACAGATCGGCACACGAATCATTGATGTGATTCACGTGGTCGAGCCACAGGATGCGCAGCGCTTTCTGGATGCCACCCGGGACGAGCATTACCGGCTCGATATCCAGGCATTCAATATGGAAACTTCTGGCGAAGCGTCGCCATTTTCGCTGAAAGGCATGTTGCCGCCTGACCACTCAGGCGGCAGATAACCGGTCAGGCGTTACTCGTCGTAGCCCAGGTTGGGTGCCAGCCAGCGTTCGGTGACGCTCAGGTCCTGACCCTTGCGGGCGGTGTAGCTTTCGACCTGATCCTTGTCGACCTTGCCCACTGCAAAATACTGCGCCTGGGGGTGGGCGAAATACCAGCCGCTGACCGCTGCAGCCGGGAACATCGCATAGTGCTCGGTCAGGAACACGCCGCTCTTGCCTGCGGTATGTTCGGCGCTGCCTTCCGGCAGTGGATCGAGCAGGGCGAACAGGGTGCCCTTTTCCGTGTGATCGGGGCAGGCCGGGTAGCCCGGCGCCGGGCGGATGCCCATGTATTGCTCCTTGATCAGCGCTTCGTTGTCCAGCGCTTCGTCCTGCGCATAACCCCAGTATTCCTTACGCACCTGCTGGTGCAGCCACTCGGCGCAGGCTTCGGCGAGACGATCGGCAAGCGCCTTGACCATGATCGAGTTGTAATCGTCGCCCTTGTCCTGATAAGCCTTGGCGACTTCCTCGGCGCCGATGCCGGCAGTGGCGATGAACCCGCCGATGTAGTCGGTCAGGCCGCTGTCCTTTGGTGCAACGAAGTCGGCCAGCGAGAAGTTCGGCTTGCCGTCGGGCTTGATGGTCTGCTGGCGCAGGTGATGCAGCCTGGCCAGCGGCTTGCCGTCGTCGCCATAGACTTCCAGATCATCGTCATTGACCTGATTGGCTGGCCAGAAGCCGAATACCGCGCGGGCGCTGATCAGATTCTCGTCGATCAGCTTGCGCAGCATCTGCGTGGCGTCAGCATACAGCGCAGTGGCCGCTTCACCGACCACTTCGTCGGTGAGGATGCGCGGGAACTTGCCAGCCAGATCCCAGGAAATGAAGAACGGCGTCCAGTCGATGTACTCGGCCAGCACGTTCAGATCGATATCCTGCAGCACCCGGGTGCCGGTGAACGTCGGTTGGGCAGGGGTGTAGTTTTCCCAGTCGAACTGCGGCTTTTTGGCCACCGCAGCACCGTAGCTCAGGCGTTCGGTGCGCGCGCTGCGTGCCGAGGTGCGCTCACGCACTTCGACGTATTCGAGTCGGGTCTTTTCAATAAAGGCCGGCTTCAGCTCTTTCGACAGCAACTGGGTCGCGACGCCGACCGCTCGGGAAGCATCGGTGACGTAGATTACTGCGTCATTGCTGTATTTAGGCTCGATCTTCACCGCCGTGTGCGCCTTGGACGTGGTCGCGCCGCCGATCATCAATGGCAGGTGGAAGTCCTGGCGCTGCATCTCTCTGGCGACATGGACCATTTCGTCCAGTGACGGCGTGATCAGGCCGGACAGGCCGATAATGTCGCATTTCTCGTCGCGGGCCACTTGCAGGATTTTCTCTGCAGGCACCATCACGCCCAGGTCGACAATGTCGTAGCCGTTACAGCCCAGTACTACGCCGACGATGTTCTTGCCGATGTCATGCACGTCGCCCTTGACGGTGGCCATCAGGATTTTGCCCTTGGCTTCGGGCTTGTCGCCCTTTTCCAGCTCGATGAACGGAATCAGGTGCGCCACTGCCTGCTTCATCACGCGCGCGGACTTGACCACCTGAGGCAGGAACATCTTGCCTGCGCCAAACAGGTCACCGACCACGTTCATGCCCGCCATCAGCGGGCCCTCGATCACTTCGATAGGGCGGGTGAATGCCAGGCGCGACTCTTCGGTGTCCTGGACGATGTGCGTGGTGATGCCCTTGACCAGCGCGTGCTCCAGACGCTGATTGACCGGCCAGCTGCGCCATTCCTCGGTTTCGGCCTCCTTGACGCTGCCATCACCCTTGAACTTGTCGGCAATTGCCAGCAACGCATCCGTGCCCTCGGGATTGCGGTTGAGCACTACGTCTTCGACGCAGTTACGCAGTTCAGCGGGAATCTGGTCGTAGATTTCCAGCTGCCCGGCGTTGACGATGCCCATGCTAAGGCCATTGCGGATTGCATGCAGCAGGAACACCGAGTGGATCGCTTCACGCACCGGGTTGTTGCCACGGAACGAGAACGACACGTTGGACACGCCACCCGAGGTCAGCGCATACGGTAGCTCGTCACGGATGTAGGCGCAGGCGTTGATGAAGTCCACGGCGTAGTTGTTGTGTTCTTCGATACCGGTGGCGATGGCGAAGATGTTCGGGTCGAAGATGATGTCTTCCGGCGGGAAGCCCACTTCGTTGACCAGAATGTCGTAGGAGCGTTTGCAGATTTCCTTCTTGCGCGCCTCGGTATCGGCCTGACCCTGTTCGTCGAAGGCCATGACCACCACGGCCGCGCCGTATCGCTTGCACAGCCGCGCGTGATGAATGAACTGCTCGACGCCTTCCTTCATGCTGATGGAGTTGACGATGCCCTTGCCCTGGATGCACTTGAGGCCGGCCTCGATCACTTCCCACTTCGAGGAGTCGATCATGATCGGTACGCGGGAGATGTCCGGCTCACCTGCGATGAGGTTGAGGAAGGTCACCATGGCCTTCTTCGAGTCGAGCATCCCTTCGTCCATGTTGATATCGATCACCTGGGCGCCGGCTTCGACCTGCTGCAGGGCGACTTCCAGGGCTTCGGTGTAGTTGTCTTCACGGATCAGGCGGGCGAAGCGGGCAGAGCCGGTGATGTTGGTACGCTCGCCGACGTTGACGAACAGCGACTGGCGATCGATGGTGAACGGTTCGAGGCCCGACAGGCGGCAGGCCTTGGGGATGTCCGGAATTTCCCGCGGCGCGTAACCGGAAACCGCCTCGGCAATCGCCTTGATGTGCGCCGGGGTGGTACCGCAGCAGCCGCCGACGATGTTCAGGAAGCCGCTCTGGGCGAACTCTTCGATGATCTTCGCCGTCTGGCTCGGCAGTTCGTCGTATTCGCCAAATGCATTCGGCAAGCCGGCGTTGGGGTGCGCGGACACATGGGTGTTGGCTTTATTGGCCAGCTCTTGCAGGTAGGGGCGCAGTTCGCTCGCGCCCAGTGCGCAGTTCAGGCCGACCGAGATCGGTTTGGCATGACTGATCGAGTTCCAGAACGCTTCGGTGGTCTGGCCGGACAGGGTGCGCCCCGAGGCATCGGTGATGGTTCCGGAGATCATGATTGGCAATTCAAAGCCCACTTCTTCGAATACACCCTGTACGGCAAAGATCGCCGCCTTGGCGTTGAGTGTGTCGAAAATGGTCTCGATCAGGATCAGGTCGGCACCGCCCTCGATCAGCCCCTTGGTCGCTTCGGTGTAGTTCTCGACCAGTTCGTCGAAGGTCACATTGCGATAGCCGGGGTTGTTGACGTCCGGCGACAGCGAACAGGTGCGGCTGGTAGGGCCCAGCACGCCCGCCACGAAACGCGGCTTGTCCGGGGTTTCCAGTGTCTTGGCGTCTGCGACCTTGCGCGCCAGGCGTGCGCCTTCGACGTTCAGCTCGTAGACGATCGATTCCATGCCGTAATCGGCCTGAGACACCTGGGTGGCGTTGAATGTGTTGGTTTCGAGGATGTCGGCACCGGCATCCAGATAAGCCTTCTCAATGGCGCCGATCACGTCAGGGCGGGTCAGGATCAACAGGTCGTTGTTGCCTTTGACATCGCTGGGCCAGTCGGCGAAACGCTTGCCGCGGTAATCCTGTTCTTCGAGCCTGTAGCTCTGGATCATGGTGCCCATGCCGCCATCGAGGATCAGGATCCGCTGTTTCAGAGCAGTGAGAAAGGCTTGATGGCGGGCGCTGCGGTCAGACATGGGGGCTACCTTGAGAAGGTCGATTCTTTAAAGAACGGGATGATAGCAAACCGGAACGGTTTTGGTGTTGTTGCGCCTTTTGCATGAAAATCATTCATGTTGGAGCGAGTGATGCCCTTGTAGAATTATGCCATTTTAATATCAGAGCCCACGGGATATGCCGCACCGTTTGTTGGCAAGCGTCGCCTTGCTTTTTATCTGCTGTGCTGCCAAGGCTCAGACTCCTGCACCCCCCGTCATACCGGCATCCCCGGCGATTTCCTATGTGAAGGACATCCAGCCGATCCTCACCGAGAAGTGCGTTGCCTGCCACGCCTGCAATGACGCTCCCTGCCAGTTGAATCTGGGCAGTGGCGAAGGTGTGAGCCGTGGCGCCAGCAAAGTCCCTGTCTATCAGGGCGAACGCAGCGAGGCGGTTGCGCCGACGCGTCTGTTTTATGATGCACGTGATACCGACGCGTGGCGCGGCAAGGGCTTCTATTCAGTACTGGAAGCCCAGGGCAGTCAGGCGGCATTGATGACGCGCATGCTTGATCTGGGCCGCAGCGCACCTTTGCCAGCCAACAGCAGGATTCCGGATGACATCGCCCTGGGGATCAATCGGGAAAACGTCTGCCCGCTGCCCGGCGAATTCAATGCCTATGCGGCTGCCCACGCGCAACAGGGCATGCCGCTGGCGGTCGCCGGACTGACCGATGCCGAATACCAGACCCTGCAGCGCTGGCTGGCCGCCGGTGCGCCGGTCGAGCAGCAGACCATTACCCCGAGTGTCACCGAGGCCGCGCAGATCAATGCCTGGGAGGCGCAGCTCAACGAACCTGGCGCGAATCAGGCGCTGGTCGGTCGCTGGCTGTTCGAGCATCTGTTCCTGGCGCACATCTATTTCGAAGGCGGTGAGGCGGGGCACTTCTTCCAGTGGGTGCGCTCGCGAACTCCGAGCGGCAAACCTGTGGACCTGATCGCTACCCGTCGTCCCGACGACGATCCGGGCAGCGACTTCTATTACCGGTTGATCCCCGTGCAAGGTGTGATCGTTCACAAGACCCACATTACCTACGCCATGAGCCCGCAGAAACTGGCGCGGGTCAGGCAGTTGTTCTATGGGGCCGACTGGAAAGTCAGCGCATTGCCGGGTTACGGCCCTGGCCATCGTGCCAATCCGTTTCTGACCTTCGAAGCCATCCCTGCGGTGGCGCGTTATCAGTTCATGCTCGACAACGCCGAGTATTTCGTTCGCACGTTCATTCGCGGGCCGGTCTGTCGCGGGCAGATCGCCACAGACGTGATTCGCGATCAGTTCTGGGTGCTGTTCCAGGACCCGTCGCACGATCGCTACATCACCGATGCGACGTATCGCGGGGAGGCCACGCCATTGCTGGCCATGCCGGGGCAGAACGATGACGTGGGCAGCGTGCTGAGCCTGTGGCTGTCCTACCGCGACCGGCGCAATGAGTATGAAAACCTGCGCCGCGACAGTTACGCGAAAATGCCAGCGCCGGGCTGGAGCACGCTGTGGGCAGGCAATGACAATGCCTTGCTGACCGTTTTCCGCCATTTCGACAGTGCGTCGGTCAATAAAGGGCTGATTGGCGACGTGCCGCACTCCATGTGGCTGTTCGACTACCCGCTGCTGGAGCGCACCTATTATCAGTTGGCGGTGAACTTCGATGTCTATGGCAATGTTTCACATCAAGCCCAGACGCGGCTGTATTTCGATTTGATCCGCAACGGTGCCGAGATCAATTTCCTGCGCCTGATGCCTGCCGACCTGCGTGAAGACATGCTCAGTGATCTTTATCAGGAGGGCGGCAAAATCAAGATGTGGCTGGATTACCAGAAGATCGACGACGATACGCCGACTGGCATCAAGCTCGATGAAAAGGCCGCAAAGCGTGACTTTGCGTCCAGGCTGATCGAGCGCTTCGGCACTTTGAATGCCGCACCTGACCCGATCAACCGCTGCACCGGGGCGTATTGCTCGCGGCCTGGCCTCGACAGCAGCTTTGCCCAGGCAGAACAGGCGCTGAGCCGATTGACGTCGCGTCCTGCTGCGGGTCTGAAGGTCATCGATCAGTTGCCGGAAGCGAGCATGCTGCGCATCGAGGGCGGCAATGGCAAGCGCGTGATCTACAGTATGTTGCGCAACCGCGCGCACAGTAATGTCGCGTTTCTGCTGGGCGAGTCGTACCGCTATATTCCGGGCCTGGACACACTGACTGTCTACCCGGGCGTGCTCAGCAGTTATCCGAATTTCATCTTCAATATTCCGGTCGCACAGGTGCCGGCCTTTGTCGATGCCATGCAGCAGAGCAAGGATCAGGCGAGTTTCGAACAAATCGTCCAGCGTTGGGGCATCCGTCGTACTCATCCACTGTTCTGGAGTTACTTCCACGATCTGAATCGCTACGTTCAGGAAACTGAACCACGCGAAGCGGGCGTGCTGGACATGAATCGCTACGAGAACCTCTGAAAAACCGGGGCTTCACGCCGCAGGCCCTTGTGCAACATGGCCTGCGGCCATCTTTACTTCCTGAACGAAATGTATCTTGCGCGACCTTTTTTTCAAAAAGGTGGTCCGAAATGGTGCGCGTCATAGCCCGGTTTATTCAGCGGCTCATGATTGAAAGTCAGGAAGTAGAGGTTTTTAGTGATGTTGATTTCAGTTCAGGCCCTACGGGCGTTCGCAGCGTGGGTCGTGGTGTGTCATCACTTCATGCAGATTTTTTTCGATTTCAAGGCCAGTGGTCCGGTAGGGCAGTTCTTTGTGTCAAAGGGTGCGGTCGGCGTCGATATCTTCTTCGTCATCAGTGGTCTGGTCATCTTCTTGTCGACGCAGAACAGCGACATGCCAGCACGGCGCTTTATTCTGCATCGTCTGATTCGCATCGTTCCGGCCTATTGGCTGTACACCGCCGCCATGGCGTTGCTGCTGCTGATTGCAGCGCCGATGCTCCCGCATCAGGTCATCGGGTGGCAGAACTTCCTCTTGTCACTGGTCTTCATTCCTTCCGAAAACCCCGGTGGTTATGGTCTCTACCCGACGCTCAACGTTGGCTGGACGCTCAACTATGAGATGTTTTTCTACCTGCTGTTCTCGATGGTGTTCCTCTTCCAACAGCGTCACCGGCCGCTGATCATTGCCGCAGCGCTGTTTGCGGTCAGTGAGGTTCTGGCTCGCGCCGGGCTGATCAGCCGCTTCTACGGCAACGACATCATTTACGAATTCCTGCTGGGTATCGGCATCGGCATCCTCTATCGCCGTGGCTGGATCAAACCGGCGCTGTGGCTGCCGATGGCAGGCATTGCGGTCGGGCTGTATGCGATCAATAACCTGACCAACGAGCAGCGCCTGCTCAATTGGGGCCTGCCGAGTGCCTTGATCGTGCTGTCGTGCATCTCGCTGGAACCGTATTTCCAGGGCAATCGCCTGCTCAAGGTGTTGGGTGACTGCTCTTATTCGGTGTACCTGCTGCACGTTTTGGTGCTGTACGGCGGCTTGCTGATGGCGCAGCGCTTTGGCCTCAGCCCCTATGTGGTTTTCGCGTTCTGCGTGCCGATCATCGCCATCGGTGCCTGGGTCAGTTATGAGTGGATCGAGAAGGGCCTCTACCGCCGGATGAAAGCCTGGCTGGATGGACGCCGGGCGCTCGGTCAGGCGCAGGCATTAACCTGACAAAAATACTAGGACTTTGTGTGAAGCGGCCGATTGGCGTAAACTGCACGCACGTCTGCGAGGAATTTTCATGACCGCTATCACTATTACCGATGCCGCCCACGATTATCTGGCCGATCTGCTGGAAAAGCAGAATACCCCGGGCATTGGCATCCGCGTATTTATCACCCAGCCCGGCACTCAGTACGCCGAAACCTGCATTGCCTACTGCAAGCCGGGTGAAGAAAAACCGGAAGACAAGGCCATCGGCCTGAAGAGCTTCACGGCCTGGATCGACGGCTTCAGCGAGGCCTTTCTGGACGATGCAGTGGTCGACTACGCCACCGACCGGATGGGCGGCCAGCTGACCATCAAGGCGCCGAACGCCAAAGTGCCGATGGTCAATGCCGACAGCCCGATCAACGAGCGTATCAATTACTACCTGCAAACCGAGATCAATCCGGGCCTCGCCAGCCATGGCGGTCAGGTCACGCTGATCGACGTGGTCGAGGAAGAGGCGAAGAATATCGCCGTGCTGCAGTTCGGTGGCGGTTGCCAGGGCTGTGGTCAGGCCGATGTCACGCTGAAGGAAGGTATCGAGCGCACACTGCTTGAGCGTATTCCCGAGCTGTCGGGCGTTCGCGATGTTACCGACCATACGCAGAAAGAAAACGCCTACTACTAAGCGGCTCTTTTTGGCAAGGAAGTTGCTGCACGAAAACGCCCTGACTGTTCAGGGCGTTTTCATGTGCGGCGGTTGACGAGCGTCAGTCCAGCTCCACCAGTATCGCGCCTTCGTTGACCATCTCGCCCTCATGACAGTAAAGCGCGGTAATCACCCCGGCGCTGGCGGCGCGGATGCTGTGTTCCATCTTCATGGCTTCCAGCACCACCAGTTGCGCACCAGATTCGACAGCCTGACCCACTTCAACCAATACCCGCACGATGCTGCCATTCATCGGTGCCGTCAGGCCTGCATGCTGACCGTCACCGACGTCTGCCTGAGCGATGGCGTCCAGCCGGATGACGCTGTGCAGCTCGTCTTGCCATTCGAGGTACAGCGTATTGCCGCGCCGTATCGCCAGGTGTCGTTGGCGCATACCGTTGTGCTCGACCTGCAGATGCTCGTCACTCAGAGTGAATAACGACGGACTGCTGTTGTGCAGGCTGGTGTTGCGGGTCTGACCGTTGCAGCTCAGTCGCAGATCCGTCTGCGCGGGCAGGCCGGCGCGAAAGCCGCTGCCGACTGCCCAGGGCGAATACGGATCGGCTCGATCGATGCGTGCCGGTTCGCTCTGGCTGAAGGCCTCGGCGGCGGCCTGCCAGAATGTCTCGTCCGGCTCATCGATTTGCGGCAGCAGTTGCGTCTGATAGCGGGGAATGAAGCCGGTATCAAGCTGCGCGGCGGCGAACGCTGGATGCGCGATGATTCTGCGCAGAAACGCCAGGTTGGTCCGAACTCCGCCCACGGCAAACTCATCGAGCATGGCCAGCAGGCGCAGACGGGCTTGCTCGCGGTCTTCACCCCAGGCAATCAGCTTGCCGAGCATCGGGTCGTAGAAGGGCGAAATGTTATCGCCCTCGGCAACGCCGCTGTCCACCCGCCTGCCGGGGCCGGGTGCAGGCTCTCTGTAGAGCTCCAGGGCGCCGGTTGCCGGGAGAAAGTCGTTGGCCGGGTCTTCGGCGTATAGACGGACTTCGATGGCGTGGCCGGTCAGGGGCACCTGCTCCTGGGTGATGGGCAGCGATTCGCCTCTGGCGACGCGGATCTGCCATTCCACCAGGTCCAGCCCCGTGATGTACTCGGTGACCGGGTGTTCCACCTGCAGGCGGGTATTCATTTCCATGAAGAAAAACTCGCCGCGTGCGTCCAGAAGGAACTCGACTGTACCTGCACCCACGTAGCCGATGGCTTGCGCGGCTTTCACTGCGGCTTCGCCCATGGCTTTGCGCAATGTAGCTGTCAGGCCGGGCGCTGGTGCTTCCTCGACGACCTTCTGGTGTCGGCGTTGAATGGAGCAATCGCGCTCATTGAGGTACAGGCAGTGGCCATGCCGGTCGGCAAATACCTGTATCTCGACGTGGCGCGGGGTGAGCACGTATTTCTCCACCAGCATTCTCGCGTCACCGAACGAGGACAGCGCCTCGCGTTGCGCGGAAGCCAGCGCTTCGGCCAGTTCGCCAATGTGCTCGACCACTTTCATGCCTTTGCCGCCGCCACCTGCGGTGGCTTTCAACAGCACCGGATAGCCGATGCGCTCGGCCGCAGCGCGGAATGTTTCGATGTCCTGTGCTTCACCGTGGTAGCCAGGCACCAGAGGCACGCCTGCCTGTTCCATCAATGCCTTGGCGGCGGATTTGCTACCCATAGCATCGATGGCCGAGGCGGGTGGACCGAGGAAAATCAGCCCGGCGTTTTCGATGGCGCGCGCAAAATCGGCATTTTCAGACAGAAAACCGTAGCCGGGATGGATCGCGTGCGCGCCACGCGCCCTGGCGGCTTCGACAAGCTTGTCTATCGCCAGATAACTCTCTGCGGCCTTGCTGCCGCCAAGGTCCACGCAGATATCGGCCTCGCGGCTATGCCGTGCGTTACGGTCAATGGCGCTGTGCACGGCGACCGTGGTGAGGCCCATGTTTTTCGCCGTGCGCATGATGCGGCAGGCAATCTCGCCGCGGTTGGCAATCAGCAGCGTGGTCAACTCGGGCGTGCTCATGACTGCGAGTCCTTGTGTGGATCGTGCCGGGCTGCCGAGGCTACGGCAGCGGGATCGACAGGTGGCTGATGGTTGACTGGCTGCCAGCCGGGCGTACGTTTTTGCAGGAAGGCGCGCAGGCCTTCCTGTCCTTCGGCACTGGTACGGATGCGCGCGATGGCGCTTTCACAGTAGCGACGCAGCGCGGGGGTCAGCTCACCGTTGCCGACTTCGCGCAGCAGCTCCTTGCTGACGCGCATGGCCTGCGGGCTGTTGAGCAACAGGTTGTCGACCCATTGCTGCGTTTGGTCTTGCAGCTCTGCACCCGGGTAGCACTCGGCGACCAGACCGATCTGCTGCGCCCGCTGGCCGTCGAAGCGCTCGGCCGTGAGGGTGTAGCGTCGCGTGGCGCGTTCGCCGATGGCCTGTACCACGAAAGGACTGATGACCGCTGGCGCCAGGCCGATGCGCACTTCGGACAGGCAGAACTGCGCATCCACCGCTGCAATGGCCATGTCACAGCAACCGATCAGGCCCAGCGCACCGCCGAATGCTGCGCCCTGTACCACGGCGAGCGTCGGGATTTTCAGCTTGGCGAGGCCGTACATCAGCTCTGCCAGTTCGCGGGCGTCATCCAGGTTGGTGTTGTAGTCCAGGTCTGCTGCCTGCTGCATCCACGCCAGGTCGGCACCGGCACTGAAATGCCGGCCACGGCCGCGCAACAGCAGGAAACGCAGGCTGGCATCGCCTTGCACCTGCTCCAGCGCGATAATCAGCTCGCGGATCATCTGCGCGTTGAAGGCGTTGTTCTTGTCTGGTCGATTCAGCCACAGCGTGGCAAAGCCACGTGGGTCGTTGATCAGCTCTATGGTTGCGAAGGAGGTCGAAGTCATGGTCATTTCCCGGCTCACATTCGGAACAGGCCGAAAGTGGTAGGTTCGATGGGCGCGTTGAGCGAGGCGGAAAGGGCAAGCGCGAGAATGTCGCGGGTTTGTGCCGGGTCGATGACCCCGTCGTCCCACAGACGGGCGCTGGAATGGTAAGGATGACCCTGATGTTCGTACTGATCGAGAATCGGCTGCTTCAGTTCGGCCTGCTGTTCGGCGCTGAACGCCTGGCCAGCCCGTTCGGCCTGTTCGCACTTGACCTGCACCAGCACGCCGGCAGCCTGTTCGCCGCCCATCACGCCGATCCGCGCGTTGGGCCACATCCATAGAAAGCGCGGGTCGTAAGCGCGGCCACACATGCCGTAGTTTCCTGCGCCGAAACTGCCGCCAATGATCACTGTGAATTTCGGCACCCTGGCGCAGGCCACGGCGGTCACCAGCTTGGCGCCATGCTTGGCGATGCCGCCGGCTTCATACTTCTGGCCGACCATGAAGCCGGTGATGTTCTGCAGGAACAGCAGGGGGATGCCTCTCTGGCAAGCGAGCTCGATGAAGTGCGCGCCTTTCTGGGCTGCTTCTGCGAACAGGATGCCATTGTTGGCGAGAATCGCGATCGGGTAGCCGTGCAGACGCGCGAAGCCACACACCAGCGTGGTGCCGAACAGGGCCTTGAATTCGTCGAGTACTGAGCCGTCCACCAGGCGTGCGATGACTTCCCGTACATCGAAGGGCTGTTTTGTGTCGACGGGGATGATGCCGTACAGGTCATCGCCGGGGTACAGCGGTGCAATGGGCGCGACCGTGTTCAGTTGACCCTGCTTGCGCCAGTTCAGATTGGCGATGCTGCGTCGCGCCAATGCAAGTGCGTGATCGTCGTTGTCCGCGTAGTGGTCGGCCACACCGGACGTGCGGCAGTGCACATCGGCACCACCCAGCTCTTCGGCGCTGACCACTTCGCCGGTCGCTGCCTTGACCAGTGGCGGGCCGGCCAGGAAGATCGTGGCCTGCTGGCGGACCATGATCGCCTCGTCGGCCATAGCCGGTACGTATGCGCCACCGGCGGTGCAGGAGCCCATGACCACCGCGATCTGGGCAATTCCTTGTGCACTCATGTTGGCTTGATTGAAGAATATCCGTCCGAAATGTTCGCGATCCGGAAACACCTCATCCTGACGTGGCAGGTTGGCGCCGCCTGAGTCCACCAGATAGATGCATGGCAGGCGGTTCTGCTGGGCGATCGTTTGTGCGCGTAAATGCTTTTTGACGGTCAGCGGGTAATAGGAGCCGCCTTTGACCGTGGCATCGTTGGCGATGATCATACATTCGACGCCCTCGACCCGGCCGATTCCGGCGATCACGCCAGCGGCCGGCACCTCTTCGCCGTACACCTCATGCGCAGCCAGTTGGCCGATTTCCAGAAACGGCGAGCCGGTGTCCAGCAAGCGGTTGATACGCTCGCGCGGCAGCAACTTGCCGCGTGAAGTGTGACGCTCCTGGGCTTTGCGGCCGCCCCCTTGCTGGACGTTGCTCAACAGCGAGCGCAGTGCTTCGACCTGCTTGAGCAGGGCGTCGCGATTGAGGATGAATTCGGGCGAGCGGGTGTTGATTCGGGTCTGCAGGATGGTCATGGTGGCTCCGCAATCAACGGGTTTCGTTGAACAGTTCGCGACCGATGAGCATGCGCCGGATTTCACTGGTGCCTGCGCCGATCTCGTAGAGTTTGGCGTCGCGCAACAGTCGGCCCGCCGGGAACTCGTTGATGTAGCCATTGCCGCCCAGAATCTGGATGGCTTCCAGCGCCATCTGCGTGGCGCGCTCGGCGCTGTACAGGATCACCCCGGCAGCGTCCTTGCGAGTGGTCTCGCCGCGGTCGCAGGCCTGGGCCACCGCGTACAGGTAGGCCCGGCTGGCATTGAGCTGGGTGTACATGTCTGCGACCTTGCCCTGAATCAGCTGAAACTCGCCGATACTCTGGCCGAACTGCTTGCGGTCGTGAATGTAGGGCACCACCACGTCCATGCACGCCTGCATGATCCCGGTGGGACCGCCGGAGAGCACGACGCGCTCGTAATCGAGGCCGCTCATCAGCACCCTGACGCCACCATCAAGCACGCCCAGCAGGTTCTCTTCGGGCACCTCGACATCATCGAAAAACAGTTCGCAGGTGTTGGAGCCGCGCATGCCCAGCTTGTCAAACTTGCTGCCGCGCGAGAAGCCTTTCCAGTCGCGTTCGACGATAAACGCACTGATGCCGTGGGCTGCCTTTTCCAGGTCGGTCTTGGCGTAAATCACGTAGGTGTTGGCATCCGGCCCGTTGGTGATCCAGGTCTTGCTGCCGTTGAGCACATAACGATCACCGCGCTTGTCGGCGCGCAGTTTCATCGACACCACGTCCGAGCCGGCATTGGGTTCGCTCATGGCCAGTGCGCCAACGTGTTCGCCGCTGATCAGCTTGGGCAGGTAACGGGCCTTTTGCGCCGGGCTGCCATTGCGATTGATCTGGTTAACGCACAGGTTGGAATGGGCGCCATAGGACAGCGCCACGGATGCCGAGCCACGGCTTATTTCTTCCATCGCCACGACGTGAGCCAGATAACCCAGGCCCGCGCCACCATATTCTTCGCTGACAGTAATCCCCAGTACGCCCATTTCACCGAACTTGCGCCACATGTCGGCGGGGAACAGGTTGTCCTTGTCGATCTGCGCGGCGCGCGGGGCAAGCTCTGCGGCGACGAAAGACTGCAGCTGATCACGCAGCATGTCGATGGTTTCGCCCAGGGCGAAATTCAGGCTGGGGTAACTCATGGGGCGTTCCTTTTTGTTCTTGAATGACGCTTTGTTCGTGGGTCGGTTGTGGCGTGTACCAGCTATGACCTTTACGTTAACGTAAACCTGTAGGATTGTGCTGTCAACGCCGATGCCGATGTGAACAAAGCGTGATCGGACTGTAGTGTTCAATCATGAGAGAAGAGGGCGGAACGCCGGAAAGCACGAAGGGGAGCCTGGGCTCCCCTTCAAGGTATGTTGCTATGCTCTTTTTTGTTTTTCGGGAGGCCTGTTGTTGTTTTTGGCGACCTGGCCCTTCACATCTTTTTTGAGCGATCCGCATGCGGGACCAAGAGCAAACGTATTTTTTTGAGCGCTGATGACACTTTCATCGTAGTGATCCAACCAGTTCGGCAGCTGCCTTGGGGCAGTTTTATTGTTCTCTGTCTGGCTGCGAACGACTTGACAGGCAAGCGGTTCAGAAAAGCTATCCACTTCAAAAAAATCTGTTAGCTACGCCTCTGTCCGTGTTGTTCTTGTTATGTCAGAGCCGGTACGTGTTGTTTTTATTGGGTCACTGCGTGTTTTTATTTTTGTTGTACGAAGGGTATAGCAGGACCCGTGCCAGTTTTTCAAAACCCCTGTAATACCGGGGGATGACCTTGTTTTTCCGGCATCGGACCGTTTGATTCTGCGGCCGAGTGTTTCCGTGTTACCCGTTTGTTTCGACTCGACGCGGGGCAGAGTAACACTCTGTGGCAAGTTGTCGCACCCTGTTACCGACAGACGACGACAACGTTACGCAGACAATCTGGCCTTTGCTACACGAGAGCCATTGCTACGGTGCAGCACGTTGCAGATGCGCTGGCCCGCCGCGATGACCTGGTCCAGATCGACGCCGGTTTCGATACCCAGCCCCTGCAACATATACAGCACGTCTTCAGTGGCCACATTGCCGCTGGCGCCCTTGGCGTAAGGGCAGCCACCGAGGCCGGCCACGGAGCTGTCGAACACCTGGATGCCTTCCTCCAGGCTTGCGTAGATATTCACCAATGCCTGGCCATAGGTGTCATGGAAGTGGCCAGCCAGCTTGCCGCGCGGTATCTGCGCAGCCACTGCGCTGAACAATGCCCGTGTAGCGCCCGGCGTGCCGGTTCCGATGGTGTCGCCCAAGGAAATTTCATAGCAGCCCATCGCGTGCAGTTCGTTGGCGACCGTCGCGACCTGTTCGGGCGAAACGCTGCCCTCGTAAGGGCAGCCCAGCACGCATGACACATACCCTCGAACCTGCACACCATGCATGCGTGCTGCTTCCATGACAGGCGCGAAGCGCTCCAGGCTTTCGCTGATCGAGCAGTTGAGGTTGCGTTGCGAGAACCCTTCGGTCGCCGCCGCGAACACCGCGACCTCCCTGACGCCGGCCGCCAAGGCATCTTCAAAGCCACGCAGATTTGGCGCCAGCGCCGAGTAGATGACGCCCTCACGACGCTGGATGCGTTCGAACACCTGTGCAGAGCCCGCCATCTGCGGGACCCATTTGGCCGAGACAAAACTGCCGACCTCGATATGGCCCAGCCCGGCTGCCGTCAGGTCATCCACCAGGCGCACCTTGTCGTCGACACTGATGGGTTGTGCTTCATTCTGCAGGCCGTCACGTGGGCCGACTTCAACGAGATTCACCTTTTGCGGAAGGGACATGGCAGCGCCTTTGTAGTCAGTGCGAATGGTCAGAGTGGGGCGGCAGCGGTTTTATCGAGTGCGGCTCGGCAGCGCTCTTCGGCGGTGTCCAGCTCCAGCTGCATCTGGTGGATGTCCAGCAATTGCTGTTCCAGCTGATCACGGCGTTCGGCGATCTTGTCCAGCATGGTCTGCAACTGCTTCTGGTTACCGCCGGCAGGGTCGTATAACGAGATCAGTTCCTTGCACTCGGCCAGGGAAAAACCGATGCGCTTGCCACGCAGGATCAGTTTCAGGGTGACCTTGTCACGCGCCGTATAGATACGCTCCAGGCCCTTGCGTTCAGGGCTGAGCATGCCTTGCTCTTCGTAAAAGCGTATGGCGCGGGTGGTGATGTCCAGCTCGCGGGCGAGCTCGGAAATACTGTAGGTCTGACTGCTCATGGCGTGGCTCGGAAAGGTATACAGCCGCAAAGCTAAGGGTTGCTTTACGTATACGTCAAGCTGTGTGGCGGTGCCAAAGGTCGAGAGGTCACACTCCGGCACTTAGAAATCACATTAACTAAGCGATTTAAATGCTTATAAATCATTGGCTTGTATTTCTATTTCATGTCTTTTCGAGGCTTTGCTCCTGCGCCACAACCCGCTGCGAAAGCTCGATGATCTGTTCTCGCATCCAGCGATTGGCCGGGTCCTGATCGGTGCTTTCATGCCAGTACAGGTGGGTTTCGACCGAGGGAACATCGGCGACTGGCAGGTAGACATAGTGTAAGTCGTTACGACGGGCGAAGCGCTCGGGTACGGTCATGACCATGTCGGTCTGCTGCAGCACCTGAGTTGCCATCATGTAGTGCTGCGAGCGCAATGCGATCCTGCGCTGGATGCCCATCTTGCCGAGCGCCAGATCCACATGACCCAGCCCGCTGCGGCGGCTGGAAATATGGATATGCGCCTGGCTCAGGTAATCGTCGAGGGTCAGAATGGCCTTGTTCGCCAATGGATGGCCCTTGCGCATGCCACACACATAACGGTCCTCCATCAGCTTCACATGCCGCACTTGCGGGTCAGTGTTGAGCGGCGCGTCCACGGCGAAGTCGAGGCGCCCGGCAGCCAGTTCCTTGGTGGTTTCCCGGCGCTTGGACAGAAAGCTTTCGATGGTCACCGCAGGTGCCAGGCGTCGCAGGCGCTGGAACAGCGCCGGCAGGATCACCGCTTCGGTCAGGTCGGTCATGCTGATGCGGTAGTTCTTGTTGGCCTGTAACGGGTTGAAGATGCGGCTTTCCTGCACCGATACCCTGAGCAACGAAAGCGCATTGCGCACCGGGCCAATGATGTTCTGCGCCATCGGTGTCGGCACCATGCCTTGTGCCGTGCGCACGAACAGCGGGTCATTGAAGGTCTCGCGCAACCGCGCCAGTGCGTTGGAGACCGCCGGCTGGGTGATGCCGACAATCTGTCCGGCGCGGGTCAGATTGGCTTCGGTATAAATGGCGTCGAAGACAATGAAGAGGTTGAGATCGACCTTGTTCAGGTTCATTGATGGGGCGCCTCGTGCCGTTATTGTGATTGACTGTTTAGAGGGGCGTAATGCCGCAATGGTGATGGATCATATATCGGTTATGAATGTTTATACACGCTGAGAATAGATTAGATAAATGTGCAGCGGTTCTCTAGCATCGCGTTCATGACTTCGACAACCCGATCGACACGGTGGCGACCCCATGGATTTTGCGTATTCCCCGAAGGTGCAGGCCCTGCGTGAGCGCGTCACGGCGTTCATGGATGCATACGTCTATCCGGCCGAGCCGGTTTTCGAGCGGCAAGTGGCCGAAGGGGATCGCTGGCAGCCCACGGCAATCATGGAAGAGCTCAAGGCCCGGGCCAAGTCGGAAGGCTTGTGGAATCTGTTCCTGCCAGACTCCGGGTTTGGCGCCGGCCTGAGTAATCTGGAGTACGCGCCGCTGGCGGAAATCATGGGTCGCTCACTGCTCGGTCCCGAGCCCTTCAATTGCTCGGCGCCCGACACCGGCAACATGGAGGTACTGGTCCGCTATGCCAGTGAGGACCAGAAAACCCGCTGGCTCGAACCGCTGCTGCGCGGTGAGATTCGCTCTGCCTTTGCCATGACCGAGCCCGACGTGGCCTCATCGGACGCCACCAATATGGCCGCGCGCGCTGAGCGTGATGGTGACCAATGGGTCATCAACGGACGCAAGTGGTGGACCTCCGGTGCCTGCGACCCGCGCTGCAAAATCCTGATATTCATGGGCCTGAGCAATCCTGAGGGGCCGCGCCATCAGCAGCATTCGATGATTCTGGTGCCGGTCGATACGCCCGGCGTAAAGATCGTGAGGCCACTGCCGGTGTTCGGCTATGACGATGCGCCCCATGGCCATGCCGAAGTGCTGTTCGAAAACGTCAAGGTCCCGTTCGAAAACGTGCTGCTTGGTGAAGGGCGAGGGTTTGAAATCGCTCAGGGAAGGCTAGGACCAGGGCGCATTCACCACTGCATGCGCTCGATCGGCATGGCGGAGCGGGCACTGGAGCTGATGTGCAGGCGTTCCATTGACCGCGTTGCGTTCGGCAAACCGTTGGCCAGGCTGGGCGGCAATATCGACCTGATCGCCGACTCGCGCATGGAGATTGACATGGCACGCCTGCTGACCCTGAAAGCGGCGTACATGATGGACACCGTCGGCAACAAGGTTGCCAAGAGCGAAATCGCGCAGATCAAGGTGGTTGCCCCCAACGTGGCGCTGAAGGTCATAGACCGAGCGATTCAGATGCACGGTGGCGCCGGGGTTTCCAATGATTTGCCGCTGGCCTACATGTACGCCATGCAGCGTACCCTGCGTCTGGCTGACGGCCCGGATGAAGTGCATCGCGCTGCCGTCGGCAAGTATGAACTGGGCAAATATATGCCGGCAGATCTGGCGCGCAGCCAACTCTAGCTGTCAGCCAATTACTGCACCCAGACTTCGACGCGACGGTTCTTGATCCGGCCGTCGTCGATATCGTTGGTGGCCACCGGCATCTCGTCACCCAGGCCAACGATATCGCGGAACGTCACGCCACTTTTCAGCAGTTCCCGGCGCACGGCCATGGCACGCAGCCTGGAAAGCAGGGCGGCACGCTCCGGGTCGCTCTTGGCGTCGCCGAAGCCGACCAGCGTCACATGCCGGTCCAGTTTGTCGCTGGATTTCAGGTAATCCGCGACCCGCTTGAGGTCCTGCTGCGCCTTGTTGTCCAGGCGTGCGCTGCCTTGGGCAAAGCGAAAGTTGACGGACAGGCGTTCGGCCTTGCGTGCCAGCGCCTGGTAATCGGCGGGCATCTGCGCGGTAGGCTGCACCTTGAGCACCTGCACGGTCTGCGCGACAAAACCGCTCTGCGCGACGATGGCCTGGCCGTCGGCGCTCTGCGCGAAACGGACCAGCGCCTGCGCCCAGCGCTGATGGGCCGAGGTGGGCACATAAAAGTACAGTCGTCGCGACAACGGATAGTCTTCGGTGGCAATCAGGCTGACGGTCGGCAGCATGGGCCTGGAATCGCCGTCGGCTATGGCCACCGCTTTGGCGCGGCGGATGGAAGGCAGGCCGATGAAGCCGATGCCATTGATGTCCTTGCTGACTTCGTCGGAGAGCTGTTCGCTGGATTCGAATCGCGCGGCGCTGCCGAGCAGGGTCTTACCGTATTTGCTCAGTACAAGGTCCTTGAACGTCTCGTAGGTGCCGGACTTTTCATCGCGAACATAGAGATGGATGGCGCCTGGATTGCCACCGATTTCACTCCAGTTCCTGACTTCGCCACTGAAAATGCGCGCCAGTTGAAGGGTATCCAGTTGTCTCAGCGGATTGGCGGGATGCAGGATCACTGCAACGCCGTCGATGGCAATGGTTTGCTCGCTGGCTGCGCTTTTCAGGTCACCGAGGCTGGCCAGATCTTTGGCCTCCTGATCCTTGATCGGTCGAGAGGAGGCCGCGACATCCGCACTGCCGGCTTTCAGCGCAGTGAAACCGGTGCCTGAGCCATGTGCGGCGACTTCGACACTGACGGGTTGACCGGCGGCCGTGGTTCCGATGACGCGCTGTTCATTGAGGGTGTTGCCGGGAAGGGTCTGTACCGATTGCAGACCTTGCTGGCGCATCAATCCTTCGACCAGCGCAGGTCCGAGTTGGGCATTGATGGTGTTGGAGCCTTGAATGCGCAACGCCGGTATATCGCCAGCAGGCAGCGGCAGTGCGGCTTGCGCGAAAGCGGGCAGGGTGGCGCTCGACAGGATGAGCGCCGTAAGCAAAGCGCGCAGCATCGGCGTCACCATGAATCACGGGAGGGTGCCGGGAGAATAAGTCAGAGAGATTGCCGGAATATGACAATTTCAGGGTCTGTGCGTGTTTCAGCTTTCAGCGCGACCCACCCCTTATAAGGAAGGATCGCGCAGGAGGAGCCCGGGAGGGGATCAGTCAGCTGAGTTCCAGCCAGATGGGCGCGTGATCGGACGGTTTTTCCATTCCGCGCAAATCGTAATCCACACCCGCTTCCTTGATGCGTGGCTGCAGACCGGTAGAGGTCATGATCAGATCGATGCGCAGGCCGCGTTTGGGCTCGTCTTCAAAGCCACGGCTGCGATAGTCGAACCAGCTGAAGCGGTCGACGACTTCCGGATACAGGTGCCGAAAGCTGTCCACCAGCCCCCAGTTTTTCAGGCGCTCCATCCACTCCCGCTCTTCAGGCAGAAAGCTGCACTTGCCGGTTTTCAGCCAGCGTTTGGCGTTGTCGGCGCCAATGCCGATATCGCAGTCCTGCGGAGAGATATTCACGTCGCCCATGACGATCAGCGGCTGATCGTTACTGAAGTGGCCCTCGAGCAGTGTTTGCAGGTTCTCGTAAAAGCGCTGTTTGGCGGGGAATTTGGTCGGGTGGTCGCGGCTCTCGCCCTGTGGAAAGTAGCCATTCATGATGGTTACCGGCTGGCCGTTGCTGTCGGCGTAAGTCCCCCAGATGAAACGCTTCTGGGATTCCTCGTCGTCGCCTTCGAAACCCTTGTGCAGGGCCAGTGGTGCGTTGCGAGACAGCAGAGCGACACCGTAATGGCCTTTCTGGCCGTGGAAGTGAACGTGATAGCCCAGCGCTTCGACTTCCGCCTGGGGGAATTGCTCGTCCGAAACCTTGGTTTCCTGAAGACCGATCACGTCAGGTTGATGTTTGTCGATCAGCGCCGCCAGCTGATGCGGTCGAGCGCGCAGACCATTGATGTTGAACGAGACGATTTTCATAAAGCAGCGGTCCTGAGCAAAAACAAACAGCGATGCTAGCCGACCTGTGGTTTCAGGACCAGTGCCGTGTCGGAAGCGCAGGCCAGGGGGTGTCTGGATAATTCGTTGGAACTGTTATCAATGGCCATCACTCGAAAGCCTGCTTGCCAAAACCGCTGCGCCAGACGCAGTTCCGTTAACACGAGGCCCTTTATGTCCCTACCTGCTGCCATCACGGGTGAAATTCGCCAACTCGACAGTGGTTATTCCCGTGAAACCCGCTCCTTGCTGTTCAGGGCCTACCGGCACGATCCGACATTTGCCTATCTGTTCAACGCCGAGCGTGAGGGATATGAGCAACGTGTGTTGGCGACCATTCGCCAGCTGGTCAAACAACACTTTCTACAAAACCAGCCTGCGCTGGGCCTGTTCCTGCAGGACCGTTTGGTCGGCGTAGCGCTGATCGCACCGCCGCAGCGTCGTCTGGGTGTCACCGAAAGCTGGGCTTGGCGTCTGCGCATGGTGATGGACACCGGTCTGGGCTGCACTCAACGCTATCTGGCCTATTACAACGCTGTGCTCGCCTGTGTGCCTTCGGAAACCGTGCATGTGCTGCCGTTGATAGGCCTTGATCCGGAGTTCCAAGGGCAGAAGCTCGGCCAGGACCTGAGCGAGCAACTGCTGGCAGCGTTGCATGACTGGTGCGCAGTGGATGAGCATTCTCAGGGCATCGTGGTCGATACCGGCAATCCGCGTTATCTGGAATTCTATAAGCGACAGGGCTACGAAGAGATCGGTGAAATTGCTGTAGGCCCTGTCCGAGAGCATGTGTTTTTTCATCCGAACCCTCAGGTTTCACTGCCGGTCCCTGACGTAATGGCCTGAATATCCGACAATTCGTGGGCTTCCAGTGCAGCCTGTCGATCGTGGTAGCATCTACGCCTATGAAGCTTTTCAGACTATTCAGCAGCGTGTTCCTGATGACCATGAGTGCGGCAGCGCTTGCCCAGGCCCGCCTCGACGTCAGGATCAAGCCTGCCAATCCGCAACTCAAGGCCAACGTCGAAGGGTATGTCGGTGATTTGGGCGAGCGTGACGTCCAGGCGCTGCGTAATTTCAGCCTCGGCGCTGAGCAACAGGCGGAAAAAGCCGCTCAGGCGCTGGGTTATTACCAGGCGCAGATCGACAGTGAGATCAAGGACGGAGATCAACCCAGCCTGGTGATCAACATCCAGCCGGGCGAGCCCATTCACCTGCGTAACGTGGTGATCCGGGTCGAAGGGCCGGCGGCAGCAATGAAGGCCTTTCGTGTGCCGAGCAGCGACGCGCTGAAAAGCGGCGCGGTGTTGAACCACGGCAACTATGAAGACGCCAAGCGCCTGATCCAGAATCAGGCCTCGCGCTACGGATTTTTCGGTGGCCATTTCACCAGTCAGCGTCTGGCCATCGATCCGCGGGCCGGTGTGGCCGATATCGAACTGGTTTATGAAAGCGGACCGCGCTACACGCTCGGCAAGGTCATGTTCAGCGGCGACGCGCCATTTGATGACGATCTGCTCAAGCGCATGGTGCCGTTCAAGGAGAACACGCCCTACGACTCCCAACTGATTGCCGAACTGACCCAGGCGATGCAGGGCAGCGGCTATTTCGAGGGCGTACGGGTCGATGCGGCGCCCACCGCAGCGCAAAACCAGGTCATTCCGGTGACCGTCCAGCTCGAAACCCGTAAACCTCGCACCATGGGCCTGGGTCTGGGCTATTCGACCGACGTCGGCCCGCGCGGCAAAGCCAACTGGACCCGGCACTGGGCCAACCCGCAGGGCCACAGTTACGGTTTCGAATCCGAGATATCCGCGCCACGGCAGAATATCGGCCTGTGGTACGACGTGCCACTTGATCCGCCGCTGACCGACAAATTGCGCTACGCCGGCGGGTATCAGTACGAAGAGATTGCCGGAACCGACAGCCTCAGCAAGTTGCTGACTGCCGGGCCGGAATGGCACAGCAAGCTGCCCAGCGGTTGGGAACGGGTCATATCCCTGAAATGGCAGCGTGAAGAATATCGCCTGGGTGATGACGCCGGCCTCAGTACGCTGCTGATGCCCGGTATCAGTTACTCGTATCTGCGCAGTGACAATCGCATCGACCCGCACCAGGGTTATCGCCTGCAATTCGATACGCAGGTGGCCAAGGAGGGCATGTTGTCTGACGCTAACCTTGTGCATGCCAATGTGCTGCTCAAAGGGCTGACCACCGTCGCGCAAAATCACCGCTTTCTCGGTCGCGTGCAGTTTGGCGGCAACCTCACGGACGGTTACACCTCGATACCGCCATCGCTGCGCTTTTTTGCCGGCGGCGATCAAAGCGTGCGCGGCTATGACTATCAGAAGCTGTCACCGACCAACTCTGACGGCGACCGTATCGGCGGCCGGTATATGTTTGCCGGTAGCGTCGAATACCAATATTCCATTGCTGACAAATGGCGCCTGGCGACCTTCATCGATCAGGGCAACTCGTTCAACAGCCTGGACAAGCCAGACCTGAAAACCGGGGTGGGTTTCGGCGTGCGCTGGGTATCTCCAGTGGGCCCGCTGCGTCTCGATCTGGCCCACGCGCTGGACGATGACGGCGGAATCCGTCTGCACTTTTCGATGGGGCCGGAGCTTTGAACACGTCGAACATCACCCGCGGAGCCAAGGTCGTCGGGCTGGGACTTGTCGCATTACTGCTGCTTGTGGTCATTATTGTCGCGCTGCTGCTGGGCACCCACACGGGCAGCCAGTGGGCCCTGGCTCGGGTACCCGGCGTACAGCTGGAAAACTTTCAGGGGCGACTGGGTAGCCAGTGGAGCGCCGAGCGTCTGTTATGGCAGCAGGGCGCAGACCGTGTCGAGGTTCAATCCGTCGATTTCGCCTGGACGCCTGCCTGCCTGTTGAAGATGACGCTGTGCATCGACCGTCTGCATGCGCAGCAGGTGCTGATGCACTTCCCGCCGAGCGATACGCCCGCCAGCGACGGCCCGATCCAGTTACCGACGCTCAGGTTACCGCTGGCGCTGCAACTGGGTGATATACAGCTGGGTGGTCTGCAACTGGATGGCGTCGAACAATTGCGCGATCTCAAGCTGGCAGCGCACTGGACAGCCGAAGGCTTGAAGATCGACAGTGCGCACCTGCAACGTGATGCGCTTGTGCTGGACCTCAATGGCCTGCTGAAACCCGAGGGCGACTGGCCACTCAGCGTGCAAGGTCAACTGCAACTTCCACCACAGGATGGCCAGCCCTGGGCGCTGGCGCTGGATATTCAGGGCGACCTGCTGAAAACGCTGCAACTCAAGGCGGACAGCAGCGGCTACCTGCCGGGTTTGCTGACCGGCGAGTTGCAACCCCTGGCCGAACACCTTCCTGCACGCATCAAGCTGACGGCCGAGCACTTCAAACCCAGTGCTGCATTGCCTGATACGTTGCAACTGGACCAGTTGCTGCTGACCGCCGAAGGCAATCTTGACTCGGGCTATCTGATAGATGGCAGCGCCAACCTTCCCGCAGAGAAAGGTCCTGTCGCGTTGTCATTGAAAGGAAACGTGGATGCCAACGGCGCAACCATCGCCGGACTCGATCTGGCCGCCGATGATCAGCAGCGTCTGGCCATCAACGGCAAGATGAACTGGCAGAACGGTTTTTCTGCAGATGCGAGCATCGACTGGCTGGATTTCCCCTGGCAGCGCCTGTATCCATTGGCGTCAGCGCCTCAAGTGGCATTGCATGCCTTCAAGGGCGATATTTCCTATACCGATGGCAAATACCTCGGCAATTTCAACGCCAGCCTCAAAGGGCCTGCCGGTGCATTCACCCTGGTCAGCCCGTTCAGCGGCAATCTGCAAGAGATCCATCTGCCGCAACTGGAATTGGTCGCAGGGCAGGGCAAGGCCAGCGGTTTCCTGAACCTGCAATTCGCTGACGGCATCGGCTGGGATACGGCTCTGGACCTGAGTGCGCTGGACCCTTCATTCTGGGTTGCCGAACTGCCCGGCACACTGGCAGGCCCGTTGCGCAGCAAAGGTCAGATGCGCAACGCGCAGCTTGAACTCAGCGCAGACCTCGATTTGAAAGGGCGTTTGCGTGGTCAGCCGGCGCTGCTGCAAGCCAAGGCTGACGGCCATGATCAGCAATGGAATGTCAGCAGCCTGAGCATCCGCCTCGGCGACAACCGTATTCAAGGTGCGGGTAGCCTGCAGGAGCGTCTCAAGGGGCAGCTGGACCTGGATCTGCCGCGTCTGGCCCAGCTTTGGCCACGCTTGCAGGGGCAAGTCAAAGGCCGGCTGGACCTGGCCGGAACGCTACAGGCGCCCCAAGGGCAATTGGCCTTGCAGGGCAGCCAGCTCGCCTTGCAGGACAATCGTCTGCAGACCCTCACGCTCAACGCCAGACTGGATCAGGCGCAGCGCGCGATCATCAACCTGAAAGGTGCCGGTATTCAGGCTGGCGATACCCAGCTGGGCACCTTGCTGGTAGACGGTCAGGGCACACTCAAGAGCCAGCAGCTGAAGCTGGACCTTCAAGGACCGCTGCTCAAGCTGGCCATCGGCCTTGACGGTGGCCTGGACAAGGGTGATTGGCGAGGCCGACTGGCCAGCGGTACGGTGCAGAGCGGCGGGCAGAACTGGCGTTTGCAGCAGTCGGCGAAGATCGAGCGTCTGGCCGATGGCCGGCTCAACTTCGGTGCCCATTGCTGGTTGTCCGGGGGCGCCAGCCTGTGTGGCGGCGATCAGCGCCTGATGCCGGAGCCTCATCTGCGTTATCAGCTCAAGAATTTCCCCCTGGACAGCCTGGCGCAATGGATGCCCAAGGATTTTGCCTGGAAGGGCGCGTTGAATGCAGACGTGCAGCTCGACATTCCGGCAGCTGGCCCCAGCGGCAAGGTCACGATTGACGCCGGAGGCGGCACGCTGCGGGTACGCAACAACAACCAGTGGCTGGACTTCCCTTATCAGACGCTGAAACTGGCCACCACGCTGGCGCCCAAACGCATCGACACGCGTCTCGACTTCGAGGGCGGCAAGCTGGGAAGGCTGTTGCTCAACGCACAGATCGACCCGCTGGCCAAGGACAAGACCCTGGCGGGCGACTTCAATCTCTCGGGGCTGGATATCTCGGTGGCACGTCCTTTCGCGCCGATGGTGCAGAAACTCAATGGGCGTCTGAATGGCAATGGCCGGTTGTCAGGCACGTTGCTGGCGCCACTGGTCAACGGCAACGTGACGCTTGAAGGGGGTGAAGTGGCGGGGGCAGAGCTGCCTATGGAACTGCATGACCTCAAGGTCCAGGCGTTGATTGCCGGAGAAAGCGTACAGCTCAACGGCGGCTGGAAAAGTGGCAGCACCGGGCAGGGCAGCATAGGCGGTCAGGTGGCTTGGGGGCAAAGCCTGAATGTCGATGTGAGCCTCAAGGGCTCGCGCCTGCCGATCAATGTCGAACCCTATGCGGCGGTAGAGGCGGCGCCTGACCTGAAAATCTCCATGCAGGGCGAGCGACTGGCGATCTCCGGCAAGGTACTGGTGCCCAAGGGCGCGATTACCGTACGCGAGTTGCCGCCGTCCACTGTGAAGCTCTCCGGTGACACAGTGATCGTCGGACAGCAGACCGAGGAGGGCGCTCCGCCGCTGGCCGTGGCGATGGATATCGATGTGGAAGTCGGCCAGGAAAAGCTCAGTTTCAGCGGGTTCGGGCTCACCGCCAATCTGGTCGGGCATGTACACATTGGTGACAATCTGGACACTCGTGGCGAGCTCAACCTGAACGACGGTCGTTATCGTGCCTACGGTCAACGGCTGACCATACGCAAGGCGCGTTTGCTGTTTGCCGGCCCGGTCGACCAGCCTTATCTGGACATCGAGGCGATTCGCCAGACCGACGACGTGATTGCCGGTATCCGCCTGACCGGCAGCGCCGAGCAGCCCACCACCGAGGTGTTTTCCGAGCCTGCGATGAGCCAGGAGCAGGCGCTTTCCTATCTGGTCATGGGCAGACCGCTCAGCACTTCCGGCGAAGACAACAACATGGTCGCTCAGGCTGCGCTGGCACTGGGTGTTGCGGGCAGCTCGTCGACCACCGGCAAGCTCGCGGACAATCTGGGTATCAAGGATTTCGAGCTGGACACTTCGGGAACCGGCGACAAGACCAATGTGGTTGCCAGCGGCAAGATCACCGACAAGCTCAGCCTGCGTTATGGCGTAGGCGTGTTTGAACCGGCCAATACCATTGCCTTGCGCTACCTGCTCAGTAAGCGCGTGTACCTCGAGGCCGCGAGTGGTGTTGCCAGCTCGCTGGATATTTTCTATAAAAGGGACTTCTAGGCGAGGGCTGGTGGCGGTAACGGCGCGGCCCTGTGCCGAACCGCCTGGCCTTTCTCGAGCGTCCCTCTTGCAACTGCAAGTCCCTTCACACGTCATTTACCTTCAGGTTGCCGGTCATCATGGATCGATTCAACGCCATGCGCGTGTTCACCCGTATCGTCGAACTCGGCGGTTTCGCCAGGGCGGCCGAGAGTCTGCACATGCCTCGTGCTTCGGTAACGATCCTGATCAAGCAGCTGGAAGCGCACCTGGGCGTACAGCTTTTGCAGCGTACGACGCGTCAGGTCAGCGCCACCCCTGACGGCAAGGCCTATTACCAGCGCTGCGTCAGCCTGCTGGCCGATCTGGACGATGCCGAAGCATCGTTTTCGGCGACGGGGGCCGAGCCCAAGGGGTTGCTGCGTGTCGATCTGCCCGTCAGTCTGGGGCGCATGATTATCATCCCGGCGTTGCCTGAATTCAGCCGGCGCTATCCGCAGATCCGCCTGGAAATCGGCATGAGCGACAGGCCGGTCGATCTGATCCGCGAAGGCGTGGACTGCGTGCTGCGTGCCGGCGCCGCACTGGATGAAACGCTGGTTGCCAGGCCGCTGGGCAGTCTGACCCAGATCACCTGCGCCAGTCGTGAATACCTGGAGCAATACGGCACGCCACGGAACCTGAATGAGCTCGCGCAACATCAGGTAATCGAATATTTTTCGACCAGTACCGGCAAGCGCTATGGTCTGGAGTTCATGGCCGATGGCATGGACGTTGAGCACGCCTCGGCCTGCTCGATCGCTGTCAACAGTGCCGATGGCTATGTCGCGGCGTGCGAAGCGGGATTCGGCCTGATTCAGGTGCCGCGCTACCATGTCGCCGCGCAATTGCGCAGCGGTGTGCTGGTGGAAGTGCTGCGATTGCATCGTCCGCCGCCACTGCCACTGACGGCCCTTTACCCCCCGCATCGACAGTTGTCACGACGAGTGAGGGTATTCGTTGATTGGCTGGTGGAATTGTGTGCCCACACAGATATCAGGGACAGACTGGTTTCCTGAAAAAATTCAGAATTATCCCATATAGGCCGCGGCACACTTTCGTGTTTAACTTCCGGCTCTTTCATCCATTTTGAAAAGGAACGTGTTTCATGGCTCAAGTGACCCTCAAAGGCAGCCCCGTTCAGGTCAGTGGCAACCTGCCTGAAGTCGGTAGCAAGGCACACGATTTCACGCTGGTTGGCGCAGGTCTTGCCGATAAGACCCTGGCGTCCTTCGCCGGCAAGCGCAAGGTATTGAACATCTTCCCGAGCGTCGATACGCCGACCTGTGCCACCTCGGTACGTAAATTCAACACCCAGGCCAATGACCTGAGCAACGCCGTTGTTCTGTGCATCTCGGCTGACCTGCCGTTTGCCCAGGCCCGGTTCTGCGGCTCCGAAGGTCTGGAAAATGTTCAGAACCTGTCCTCGTTCCGCAGCGCCGATTTTGCTCAAAATTATGGTGTTGCTATTGCAGACGGCCCGCTCACGGGTCTGACAGCACGCGCCGTGGTCGTTCTGGACGAGAACGATAAGGTACTGCACAGCGAACTGGTTGCCGAGATTGGCAGCGAGCCCAACTATGACGCTGCATTGGCTGTGCTGAAGTAACTTTCCGCAACCTGTCGACGGCCTGAATCCGCTCAGGCCGTTTTTTTTGTTTGTGCGTCATACGTTTATCCAAAGTAAGCGCTTGGTAAAGCCGCTTTGCTTGTAACGTAACTGTGCTTATTGTTCAGCCTTCTGAACAAACCCCCACCTGTAATGGTTGATTTATTCATGCAATTGTCTGGCTCCCGTAAATCCCGTCGCTGGTTGATCAGTTTGTTGGTCCTGTTGGTCATTGTTGCCTTGTGCTGGTGGTTCTGGCCTGCGTCCACTGCCGGCAAGGGGGCCGAGAGCAACAAGAAGCCGGCTGCAAGCGGCATGGCACGACCTGGCTTCGGCGGATCGGCTGTCGCGGTCCCGGTGCGTGTGGCCCCGGCTACCGAAGGTGATTTTCCGATCTACTACAAGGCGCTTGGCACCGTGACGGCAATGAACACCATCAATGTGCGCAGCCGCGTGGCGGGGGAGCTGGTCAAGCTTTATTTCCAGGAAGGGCAGATGGTCAAGGCCGGTGATCTGCTGGCTGAAATCGATTCGCGCAGCTATCAGGTGGCGTTGCAGCAGGCCGAAGGTACGCTGGCCACTAACCAGGCGCTGCTCAAGAATGCTCAGCTCGATGTGCAGCGTTACCGAGGCTTGTTTGCCGAGGACAGCATCGCCAAGCAGACCCTCGACACTGCCGAGTCGCTGGTCAATCAATACAAGGGCACGATCAAGACCAATCAGGCTGCTGTGGCTGACGCAAAACTGAGCCTGGACTTCACTCGCATCCGTGCCCCGATTGCCGGGCGTGTCGGCCTCAAACAGCTGGACGTGGGCAATCTGGTTGCCGCCAACGACACCACTGCACTGGTGGTGATTACCCAGACCCAGCCCATATCCGTGGCGTTCACGCTGCCTGAAAAGGACCTGTCGAAAGTCATTTCCCGCTACCGCACCGGCGACAAGCTGCCCGTTGAAGCCTGGGACCGTGGCGATACGAAGATGCAGGCCAGCGGCGTACTGGCCAGCCTCGACAACCAGATCGACGTGGCCACCGGCACACTGAAGTTCAAGGCGCGTTTCGATAACAGTGACGAGGTCCTGTTCCCCAATCAGTTCGTCAATGTACGGCTGCGCGCCGACACGCTGAAAAAAGTCACGCTCGTACCGACGGCGGCGGTACAGTTCGGCACCGACGGGACCTTTGTCTATGTGCTGGACGGTGACAAGAAGGTCAAACTCAAGCTGCTGAAGACCGGCCCGAGCGACGAGACATCCACGGTGATTACCGAAGGTCTGGCAGCCGGCGAGCGGGTGGTGCTCGAAGGTACCGACCGCCTGCGCGACGGTGCCGAAGTCGAAGTCGTCAACGACAGCAAGGAAGTGCCGGCCGGCCCGGCTCAGAAGCTGCAAGGCAAGCCTGACAGCAAGACCGACAAGTCGGCGGCGCTCGGCAAGGTGGAAAAACCAAGCGTATGAACATGTCACGCCTGTTCATCCTGCGTCCGGTTGCCACCACGCTGAGTATGTTGGCAATCGTCCTGGCGGGTCTGATCGCCTATACCTTGCTGCCTGTTTCGGCGTTGCCCCAGGTCGACTATCCGACCATCCGGGTGATGACCCTGTACCCGGGCGCCAGCCCGCAGGTGATGACCAGCTCCGTGACTGCGCCTCTTGAACGTCAATTCGGACAGATGCCCGGCCTGACCCAGATGGCCTCGACCAGTTCTGGCGGTGCGTCGGTCATTACGTTGCGCTTTAGCCTTGAAATCAATATGGATGTCGCCGAGCAACAGGTGCAGGCGGCGATCAACGCGGCCACCAACCTGCTGCCGACCGATCTGCCGGCGCCTCCGGTCTACAACAAGGTCAACCCGGCCGACACACCGGTTCTGACCCTGGCGATCACCTCGAAAACCATGTTGTTGCCCAAGCTCAATGATCTGGTCGATACGCGCATGGCGCAGAAGATCTCGCAGATCAGCGGTGTGGGCATGGTCAGCATTGCCGGCGGGCAGCGGCAGGCGGTACGGATCAAGGTCAACCCGGAGGCGCTGGCCGCCAACAGTCTCAACCTGTCCGATGTACGTACCCTGATCAGCGCCTCCAACGTCAACCAGCCGAAGGGCAATTTCGACGGGCCGACCCGGGTTTCGATGCTGGATGCCAACGATCAGCTGAAGTCTCCGGAGGAGTACGCCAACCTGATTCTGGCTTACAAGGATGGCGCACCCTTGCGCCTGAAGGATGTGGCCGAAATCGTCAATGGTGCCGAAAACGAGCGGCTCGCGGCCTGGGCCAACCGGAGCCAGGCGGTGCTGCTCAACATTCAGCGTCAGCCGGGCGCCAACGTCATTGAGGTGGTCGACCGGATCAAGGCGTTGCTGCCGTCGATCACCGAAAACCTTCCGGCAGGGCTCGACGTCGTGGTCCTGACGGACCGTACGCAGACCATCCGTGCGTCGGTGACCGATGTTCAGCACGAACTGCTGATCGCGATCGTCCTGGTGGTGCTGGTCACCTTTCTGTTCCTGCGTCGTTTCAGCGCGACGATCATTCCCTCTATCGCCGTCCCACTGTCGCTGGTAGGCACGTTCGGCGTGATGTACCTGGCCGGTTTTTCGGTCAACAACCTGACGCTGATGGCCATGACCATTGCGACCGGTTTCGTCGTCGATGACGCCATCGTCATGCTGGAAAACATCTCCCGACACATCGAAGAGGGCGAGACGCCCTTGCAGGCCGCACTCAAGGGCGCGAAGCAGATCGGTTTCACCCTGATTTCCCTGACCCTTTCGCTGATTGCGGTATTGATCCCGCTGTTGTTCATGGCCGACGTGGTCGGGCGGCTGTTCCGCGAGTTCGCGATCACCCTGGCGGTCGCGATATTGATATCGCTGGTGGTCTCGCTGACCCTGACGCCGATGATGTGCGCGCGCTTGCTCAAGCGCGAGCCCAGGGAAGAAGAGCAGAGCCGTTTTTACCGGGCCAGCGGTGCCTGGATCGACTGGCTGATCGACATCTACGCGGGCAGACTGCGCTGGGTGCTCAAGCATCAGCCACTGACCCTGCTGGTTGCCCTGGCCACCCTGGCCTTGACTGTGTTGCTGTACATCGTCGTACCCAAAGGCTTTTTTCCGGTGCAGGACACCGGAGTGATTCAGGGTATTTCGGAAGCGCCGCAGTCGGTGTCGTTCGCAGCGATGAGCCAGCGTCAGCAGGCACTTGCCGACATCATTCTCAAGGACCCGGCAGTGGTCAGTCTGTCGTCCTACATCGGTGTCGACGGTGACAACGCCACGCTCAACAGTGGGCGCCTGTTGATCAACCTCAAGCCTCACGGGGCGCGCGACCTGACCGCGTCCGAGGTGATCCAGCGCCTGCAACCCGAGGTCGACAAGCTGTCGGATATCCGCCTGTTCATGCAGCCGGTGCAGGACCTGACCATTGAAGACCGCGTCAGTCGCACCCAGTATCAATTCAGCATGTCGTCGCCCGACGCCGAGCTGCTGACGCTGTGGAGCGAAAAACTGGTAGACGCGCTCGGCAAGCGGCCCGAGCTGACGGATGTGGCCAGCGACCTGCAGGATAAAGGTTTGCAGGTGTACCTGAACATCGATCGTGATGCGGCCAGCCGGGTCGGGGTCACGGTTGCGAACATTACCGATGCGCTGTACGACGCATTCGGTCAGCGCCAGATATCCACCATCTACACGCAGGCCAGCCAGTACCGCGTGGTGCTGCAGGCTGCGTCGGGCAGTGAACTTGGCCCGGCGGCGCTCGAGCAGATCCACGTCAAGACCACCGATGGCGCGCAGGTGAAGCTATCCAGCCTGGCAAGTGTCGAGCAGCGCCAGGCACAGTTGGCCATCGCCCACCTCGGGCAGTTTCCGGCGGTGATGATGTCGTTCAACCTGGCGCCCGATATTGCCTTGGGCAAGGCGGTGAAGGTGATCGAGGAGGTCGAGCAGGAGATCGGCATGCCGATCGGCGTGCAGACTCAGTTCCAGGGCGCTGCCGAAGCGTTTCAGGCTTCGTTGTCCAGCACTTTGCTGCTGATTCTGGCGGCGGTGGTCACCATGTACATCGTGCTGGGCGTGCTCTACGAGAGCTACATTCACCCGATCACCATCCTCTCGACCCTGCCGTCGGCAGCAGTGGGAGCCTTGTTGGCTCTGCTGATCAGCGGCAACGATCTGGGGATGATCGCGATCATCGGCATCATTCTATTGATCGGCATCGTCAAGAAGAACGCGATCATGATGATCGACTTCGCGCTCGACGCGGAGCGCAACCGCGGTGTTGCGCCCGAGCAGGCGATCTACGACGCGGCACTGTTGCGCTTCCGGCCGATTCTCATGACCACCCTGGCCGCATTGTTCGGCGCCATCCCGCTAATGCTCGCCAGTGGCTCCGGCGCCGAATTGCGGCAACCACTGGGGCTGGTGATGGTTGGCGGACTGTTGCTCAGTCAGGTGCTGACACTGTTCACAACGCCGGTCATCTACCTGTATTTCGACCGCCTTGGCCGTCGCTGGAGTCGCAAACCGGCTGACCCGGACCGACTGGAACGGGCTGACGCATGAACCTCTCAGCGCCGTTCATCAGTCGCCCCGTTGCGACCGTTCTGCTAAGCCTGGCGATCATGCTGCTGGGCGCGGTGAGCTTTCGCTTGTTGCCGGTGGCACCGTTGCCGAACATGGATTTCCCGGTGATTGTGGTCTCGGCCAGCCTCGCCGGTGCCAGTCCGGAAGTGATGGCGTCCACGGTGGCAACGCCGCTGGAGCGATCGCTGGGCAGTATTGCCGGTGTCAACACCATGACCAGCAATTCAAGCCAGGGCACCACGCGGATCATTCTGCAGTTCGATCTGAATCGCGACATCAACGGCGCCGCGCGGGAAGTGCAGGCGGCGATCAATGCCTCACGCAATCTGCTGCCCAGCGGTATGCGCAGTATGCCGACCTACAAGAAGGTCAACCCGTCCCAGGCGCCGATCATGGTCTTGTCGATGACGTCGACGGTGCTGGAGAAGGGCCAGCTTTACGACCTGGCGTCCACCATCCTGTCACAGAGCCTGTCACAGGTTTCCGGGGTCGGCGAAGTGCAGATCGGCGGCAGCTCGCTGCCTGCTGTGCGTATCGAACTGGAGCCGCAGATGCTCTCCCAGTACGGTGTATCGCTGGACGACGTACGCACTGCCATCACTGGCACCAACGTACGACGGCCGAAGGGCTTTGTGGAGGACGACCAGCATAACTGGCAGGTGCAGGCCAACGACCAGCTGGAAACCGCCGAGGATTATGCGCCGCTGATCATTCGCTACAAGGACGGAGCGACCTTGCGCCTGAAGGACGTGGCGAAAGTCAGCGATGCCGTGGAAGACCGTTACAACAGCGGGTTCTACAACAATGACCGTGCCGTGCTGCTGGTCGTCAATCGCCAGGCGGGCGCCAACATCATTGAAACCGTGGCGCAGATCAAGGCGCAGTTGCCGGCGCTGCGAGCGGTGCTGCCGGCCAGTGTCAGTCTCAATATCGCGATGGACCGCTCGCCGGTGATCAAGGCGACGCTGCACGAAGCCGAAATGACCCTACTGATTGCCGTGGTGCTGGTGGTGATGGTGGTGTTCCTGTTCCTCGGCAGTTTTCGCGCCTCGCTGATCCCCACCCTGGCGGTTCCGGTATCGCTGGTCGGCACCTTTGCGATCATGCACCTGTTCGGCTTCTCCCTGAACAACCTGTCACTGATGGCGTTGATCCTCGCGACCGGTCTGGTGGTGGACGATGCCATCGTTGTGCTGGAAAACATATCCCGGCATATTCACAACGGCCTCGACCCCATGAAAGCGGCTTTTCTGGGCGCCAAGGAGGTGGGGTTCACCTTGCTGTCGATGAACGTCTCGCTGGTCGCGGTGTTCATTTCCATCCTGTTCATGGGCGGTCTGGTCGAAAGTCTGTTTCGCGAGTTTTCCATCACCTTGTCGGTAGCGATCATCGTCTCGCTGATTGTGTCCCTGACCCTGACGCCGATGTTGTGCGCGCGTTGGTTGAAGCCACGCGAAGCCCATGGGGAAAACGCCTTTCAGCGCTGGAGCGAGCGGGTCAACGATCGAATGGTGGCAGGCTACGACCGCTCGCTGGGCTGGGTGATGCGGCATCGACGGCTGACGCTGCTCAGCCTGCTGGTTACCGTGGTGGTCAATATCGCGCTGTATGTGGTGGTGCCCAAGACCTTTCTGCCGCAGCAGGACACCGGGCAACTGATGGGTTTTGTTCGCGGTGACGACGGTCTTTCGTTTTCGGTCATGCAGCCGAAAATGGAGACCTTCCGCCTGTCGATTCTCGCTGACCCTGCGGTGGAAAGCGTTGCCGGTTTTATCGGTGGCAGCGGTGGCACCAATAACGCCTTCATGATCGTGCGCCTCAAGCCGATTGCCGAGCGCAAGCTGTCTGCCGAGAAAGTGGTCGAGCGCCTGCGCAAGAACATGCCGCATGTGCCGGGCGGCAGGTTGTTCCTGGCCCCGGATCAGGACCTGCAACTGGGCGGCGGTCGCGAGCAGACCAGTTCACAGTATCAATACATCGTGCAGAGCGCTGATCTGGGCAGTCTGCGTCTGTGGTACCCCAAGATTGTCGCAGCGCTCAAGTCGGTGCCCGAGCTGACCGCCATCGACGCACGGGAAGGGCGCGGGGCACAACAGGTGACCCTGGTGGTCAACCGTGACACGGCCAAGCGACTGGGTATCGATATGAACATGGTCACGGCGGTGCTCAACAACGCTTACAGCCAGCGCCAGGTATCGACCATCTATGACAGCCTCAACCAGTACAAGGTGGTGATGGAGGTCAATCCAAAATACGCCCAGGACCCGGTGACGCTGGAGCAGGTTCAGGTCATTACCGCAGACGGGCAGCGTGTACCGCTATCGAGCATCGCCCATTACGAGCGCAGCCTGGCCAATGACCGGGTATCGCATGACGGTCAGTTCGCGGCCGAGAACATCTCCTTCGATCTGGCCGAAGGGGCCAGCCTCGACAAGGCCACCGTGGCGATAGAACGGGCGATTGCCGCCATCGGGCTGCCATCCGACATCATTTCCAAGATGGCCGGGACCGCCAACGCCTTCGCTTCCACGCAGAAGAGTCAGCCGTGGATGATCCTCGGTGCGTTGCTGGCGGTGTACCTGGTGCTGGGTATCCTCTATGAGAGCTACATTCATCCGCTGACGATCCTCTCGACGCTCCCGTCCGCAGGCGTTGGCGCATTGCTGACGATCTATGTGCTGGGCAGCGAATTCAGCCTGATTTCCCTGTTGGGGCTGTTCCTGCTGATTGGCGTGGTGAAGAAAAACGCGATCATGATGATCGACCTTGCCCTGCATCTGGAGCGCGAACAGGGAATGACGCCGCAAGAGTCGATTCGCAGCGCCTGCCTGCAGCGCCTGCGGCCCATTCTGATGACCACGATGGCCGCCATCCTGGGTGCCTTGCCGCTGCTGCTGAGTACCGCCGAAGGTGCCGAAATGCGCAAGCCGCTGGGTTTGACCATCATTGGTGGCCTGATCTTCAGCCAGGTCCTGACCCTCTATACCACCCCGGTGGTTTACCTTTATCTCGACCGTCTGCGCCATCGTTACAACAAATGGCGTGGCGTGCGCACCGATGCTGCTCTGGAAACTCCGCTATGACCGAACGCCTGGCATTCACCTCCCGCCCGACAGGGCTGATTCGTCCATTCGCGCTGGGGCTTTGCGTCGTGCTGCTCAGCGCCTGCGCTGTGGGTCCGGATTACCAGAAGCCGTCGATGGCCGCGCCCGCGCAGTTCAAGGCTGCGCAGGGCTGGCGTGCGGCCACGCCAAGTGACGGGATGGCCAAAGGTGCATGGTGGGAGGTGTACAAGGACCCGCAGTTGAACGCTCTGGTCGAGCGCCTCAACACCTCCAACCAGACAGTCGCCCAGTACGACGCGCAGTATCGACAGGCACAGACACTGGTGCGCAGCTCCAGGGCTGCCTTCCTGCCGACCCTCGACCTGACGACCGGCAAGACGCGCTCGGGGCAGGGCACTGGCACCTCGAACACCGGCACCAGTGCTTCGGGGATTCGCAACAGTTACAACGCGCAGTTGGGCGTCAGTTGGGAGGCCGACGTCTGGGGCAAGCTGCGTCGCGGGCTGGAAGCCGACACCGCCAATGCGCAGGCGAGTCTTGCCGACCTGGCGGCGATGCGCCTGAGCCTGCAATCGGAACTGGTGCAGAATTACCTGCAATTGCGCGTGATCGATGAACAGAAACGCCTGCTGGAGTCCACAGTGGATGCCTACCAGCGCTCCCTGACCCTGACGCAGAACCAGTACCGCGCCGGTATTTCCGGAAGTGATGCTGTTGCGCAGGCACAGACGCAACTGAAAAGTACCCAGGCCGATCTGATTGACCTGGCCTGGCAACGGGCGCAATACGAGAATGCCATCGTCGTACTGATGGGCATGGCGCCGGCAGACTTCAATCTGCCCGTCACCACTTCGATTCCGCAGTTGCCGCAGATCCCGCCAGGCCTGCCTTCGCAGTTACTCGAACGCCGCCCTGACATCGCCGCAGCCGAGCGCTCGGTCATGGGCGCCAATGCCAACATCGGCGTGGCCAAGGCGGCTTATTATCCGGACTTCACGCTGAGCATGAGCGGCGGTTACAGCAGCAGTACCTTTGCCAACTGGATCAGCCTGCCCAACCGCTTCTGGTCGGTGGGCCCGCAGTTGGCGCTGACCCTGTTCGACGGCGGAAAACGTTCGGCCGAGGTCGATCGCACCGAAGCGGTGTATGACCAGACTGTCGCCCAGTACCGGCAGACCGTGCTGAACGGCTTCCAGGAGGTCGAAAACTATCTGGTTCAGCTCAAGGTATACGAGCAGGAAGCGGCCGTACGCCAGGAAGCGCTGGTCTCGGCTCGTGACTCGCTGCGCCTGACCAACAATCAATACAAGGCCGGGTTGATCGGTTACCTGGACGTCGTCAATGTCCAGGCCACCGCATTGAGCAACGAGCGCAGTGTGCTCAGCGTGCTGCAAAGCCGTTTGATTGCCAGCGTTCAATTGATCGCCGCACTGGGCGGGGGCTGGAATGCCGAGACAGGCCTGACGCTCCGGGAGTGAATATTTCGGGTTCAAACACACTTTTTCAGTGAACTGTTCGCAGTAACCGGAAAAATAATAGCTATTCGCCATCTTTGCGACCAAGTGCCGCGACATTCTGCCGCGAATGCGTACAATCACCCGCACAAGATCGGCATGGACGCGCTCATTGGTTTCCAGGTGCGTTTATGTTGATTGGCAGTTACATCCCTTCACTCGTCGTAATCTCGATTCTCGTCGCTATTCTTGCTGCGTACACGGCCCTCGATCTGGTTGGCCGCATCGTCTCGGCCAGGGGCCGTGCCGTTCACGTATGGATCGCGGGAGGCGCGATCGCGATGGGCGTCGGTACCTGGTCAACGCATTTCATCGGTATGCTGGCGTTCGTATTGCCCATCAACCTTGGCTATGACGTGCCACTGGTGCTGCTTTCGCTGTTGATCGCCATCGGCTTTTCAGGGTTCGCCCTGTGGCTCGCCACCCAGCCGCGATTGCCTGCCCTGCAACTGAGCTTGGGGGCGTTATTGCTGGGGCTTGGCATCAGCGCCATGCACTACACCGGCATGGCGGCCATGAGCATGCAGCCGGGGATTCAATACACGCCGTGGCTGTTGGTACTTTCGTTGGTGATCGCTGTCGCTGCGTCCGCGGCAGCACTGCGAATAGCCTTCCATCTTCGTCAGCGACGCCCCAGAGTCTACCTCCTACGCGCCTCGGCGGCACTGTTGCTCGGGCTGGCTGTCATTGGCATGCATTACACAGGTATGGCCGCTGCGAATTTTGCTGATGGCAGCTTTTGCGGGGCGCTGCCGCAGGGGCTGAGCAGCAACGGGCTGGACAGATTCGTGCTGGTCGCCAGCCTGTCGATTCTGGGGATTGCGCTGTTCAGCTGCATTCTCGATTCTCACCTGGAAACACGTACCGCGGTTCTGGCCGATTCCCTGACTGAAGCCAATCTGGAACTGACCCACCTGGCCCTGCATGACAACCTGACCGGTTTGCCAAACCGTGCGTTGTTGACGGAGCGCATTGATCGGGCAATGAAGAGGGCCAATGAGACGGGTGGGTGCTTTGCATTGATGTTCATGGACCTTGATGGCTTCAAACCGGTCAACGATGCATTCGGCCACCACACCGGCGACCTGCTGTTGCGGCAGGTCGCCTTGCGTCTTCGCAACAGCCTGCAGCGGCGTGACACGCTGGCAAGAGTCGGCGGCGATGAGTTCGTCCTGCTGGTGGAGCTTCAACACCCTGAGGATGCATTGGCCGTTGCCAGACGACAGGTCAACGAAGTCGGCAACCCGTTCACCATTGGTGAACATCAGTTGCAGATTTCACTGAGCATCGGCATCTGCATCTACCCGGGCAATGGCAGCACCCAGCATGAGCTTCTGATCAATGCCGACGCCGCTATGTACCACACCAAGGCTGCCGGCAAGAACGGCTACAGCTTTTTCGATGCGTCGATGAACAGTAACGCCCGCAATCAGCTGCAAATGTCGCAGGATTTGCACAAGGCGATCAAGCATCGACAGTTCTGTATCTATTACCAGCCCAAGTTCGATGCCATGACCGGACTGCCCGTAGGGGCAGAGGCATTGTTGCGCTGGAACCATCCGGAACAGGGGATCCTCGCTCCCGACCTGTTCATCGCCATGGCAGAGAAAACCGGTCTGATCATTCAGATCGGCGAGTGGGTCCTGGATGAAGCCTGTCGGCAAATGCGTGAGTGGTACGCGCAGGGTTACTCGCACTGGCGCATTGCAGTCAACTTGTCAGCCTTGCAGTTCTGTCATTCCGGGCTGGTCACGGCAGTGGCGGACACACTGGCGCGGCATCAGTTACCGGCCAACTGCCTGACCCTGGAAATCACCGAAACCACTGCCATGCATGATGCGGATGCCAGCCTGGCGGTGTTGAGAAGGCTTTCGGAAATGGGTGTGGACCTGTCGATCGATGATTTTGGCACCGGTTACTCCAGCCTGATGTACCTGAAGCGATTGCCTGCCAATGAAATCAAGATTGATCGAGGCTTCGTCCGCGATCTGGAGCATGACACCGACGACGCTGCCATTGTTTCGGCCATCGTGGCGGTAGGGCAGGCGCTGAATCTGCGGATAGTCGCCGAGGGCGTCGAAACCGCCGTTCAGCAGCGTTTCCTGACTCATTTGGGGTGCCACTCGCTGCAGGGCTTCCTGCTGGGTTATCCGTTGCCGGCCCAGCAGTTTCTCGAAGAAATCCATGCTGCCGAGGCAAAAGCTGCGGTGGATGAGTCCGATACCGGGCAATCCGATTTCTGAAACGCACAGATGGCGCTGGACGGTAAAGGCTGGCACGATCTGAACCGGCTGGTTAACCTGCGAGGGTTGGCTGGATCCTGATGTCGGCCTTTAAAAAAACACGAGACACTCCATGGAAAAAGTCCTCATTATCACCGGTGGTTCGCGCGGGATCGGCGCTGCCACGGCGCGTCTGGCCGCCTCACAGGGTTATCGGATCTGCATCAATTACCTGTCGGATCATGCCGCCGCCGAAAAGACCGCAGTCCAGGTAAGGGCGATGGGCGCCAGAGCGATCACCGTGCAAGCCGACGTCAGCAACGAAGATGAGATCATGCGGCTGTTTGCCCGGGTCGACGCCGAACTCGGTCGAGTCACTCATCTGGTCAATAATGCGGGCACCCTGGCGCAGGCTTCCAGAGTCGAGGACATGTCGGAATTTCGCATGTTGAAGATGATGATGAACAACGTCGTCGGCCCGATGCTGTGCAGCAAACACGCCTTGTTGCGCATGTTGCCGGCACACGGGGGGCACGGCGGCAGCATCGTCAACGTATCCTCGCTCGCGGCGCGCCTCGGCTCGGCAGGCGAGTACGTCGACTATGCGGCATCCAAAGGGGCACTGGACACCTTCACTATCGGACTTTCCAAAGAGGTCGCGGCGGAAAACGTGCGCGTCAACGCAGTACGTCCGGGTTTCATCTTCACCGACTTTCACGCTCTGAGCGGCGATCCGTTCCGCGTCAGCAAGCTTGAGGGTGCATTGCCCATGGGCCGTGGCGGCACCGCGGAGGAAGTCGCCGAGGCCATTCTCTGGTTGCTGTCGGACAATGCGTCGTATACGACGGGAACGTTCATCGATGTAGCGGGAGGGCGCTGAAGGTGTCCATGCTCGGACAGACGCCTTCAGATCCCGTTTACTGACTCGTCACACCGTAACCGGTGGCGCATTGGCAGGCGGGTCGCCGACTGGTGTTTCATTGGGTGGTGGCGTGGATGGCGGCGGCTCCTGTTCGGGGATTGGCTCGGGCAGGGCGGGGTCATCGATGTTTGGATCGGGTACTTCTACCGGATTGGGTAGGGTCATGGTTGCAGCCTCCTTGTCGACCCTGTTTACGACCGCCCGGCAGGGCCGATGATTCAATTGATTTGCTTCCCGCTACAGTCGCCTTGTTGATCCGCTCGATGGCTGCTTCATCTCTGCGCACGACCACCAAACATCCTCAAAACCTTTGAACTTTACCCTCGTTGACCGCTCGGAACCTAGGCAGCGGAAATAGACGAGTCGCCAGCACAGTGCGATCGTACGCTGCCATACCGTCAATTTTTCCATTGCATGGAATGCACAGGAGCGTCCCTGGGGCGTGAGGAGTGATGCTCGATGAATGAACAGCCATACGGTCCGGATTCCCTGGCCACCGATGTCCCGCAAGCAACCCTTCCGCTGTCACTGACTCAGGCGCTGCAATTACCCCGCATCGTGATCGAAGACACGTTGCCGGTGATCGACGGTGGCCTGTTTGCGGCCAAGGCGATCATCGGGCAACCGGTTACCGTGACCAGCAAGGTCTATGCCGATGGGCACGACAAAATGGCGGTGAATATCCGCTGGCGTGCTGCCGATGAAGAACACTGGCACAGCGCGCCAATGCGCGAGCTGGGCAATGACAGCTGGGTTGGTGAATTCACCCCGACCTCCGTAAGCCGCCATGTGTTTCGCCTCGAAGCCTGGATCGATCAGTTCGGCAGCTACCGCTATGAACTGGAGAAGAAGTTCGGCGCTGGCGTTCCTGTCGATCTGGAGCTGGAAGAGGGCCGCATTCATCTGGTCCACGCCGCCGAGCGCAGCCAGAACGAACAGCGCCAGCAGATCGAAAGTCTGCTGGGCCAACTTGAACAGGGCGACAAAGACGAGAAAGTAGCGCTACTGTTGCACAGCGAAACCGCCAGCCTGATGAAGCTGGCCGACAATCAGGCGTTCCTGAGCCGCAGCGTCGAGTTCCCGCTTGATGTCGAGCGTGAGCTAGCACAGTTTGCCAGCTGGTACGAGCTGTTTCCCCGTTCGATGACCGACGATCCGGCGCGCCACGGGACGTTCAACGACGTCCATTCGCGTCTGCCGATCATTCGCGACATGGGCTTCGACGTGCTGTATTTCCCGCCGATTCATCCTATCGGCCGTGCCCACCGCAAGGGGCCGAACAACTCCCTGACCGCCGGACCTGATGATCCGGGCAGCCCGTATGCAATCGGCAGCGAGGATGGCGGCCATGAAGCCATTCACCCACAGCTGGGCAGCCGTGAAGATTTCCGTAACCTGGTGAAAGCTGCGGCCGACCATGGTCTGGAAATCGCGTTGGATTTCGCCATTCAGTGTTCTCAGGATCACCCGTGGCTCAAGCAGCATCCGGGCTGGTTCTCGTGGCGTCCGGACGGCACGATCCGTTATGCGGAAAACCCGCCGAAAAAGTATCAGGACATCGTCAACGTCGATTTCTACGCACCAGACGCCATCCCCGGCCTGTGGACGGAGTTGCGCGACATCGTTCTGGGCTGGGTCAACGAAGGGGTGAAAATCTTCCGCGTCGACAACCCGCACACCAAACCGCTGCCGTTCTGGCAGTGGATGATCGGCGAAGTGCGCAGTCAGCACCCTGAGGTGATGTTCCTGGCCGAAGCCTTTACCAAGCCGGCAATGATGGCACGCCTGGGCAAGGTCGGTTACAGCCAGAGCTACACCTATTTCACCTGGCGCAACACCAAGGCGGAACTCTCTGAGTATTTCACTCAGCTCAATGAAGTCCCGTGGCGTGATTGCTATCGCCCGAATTTCTTCGTCAACACGCCCGATATCAACCCGCGCTTCCTGCATGAGTCCGGTCGCCCTGGGTTTCTGATCCGGGCGGCACTGGCCACTATGGGCTCCGGACTGTGGGGCATGTATTCGGGGTTCGAGCTGTGCGAAGCGGCACCAATCCCTGGCAAGGAAGAGTATCTGGACTCGGAGAAGTATGAGATTCGGGTTCGCGATTACGCGGCGCCGGGCAACATCATTGCCGAGATCGCTCAGCTCAACCGTATTCGTCGGCAGAACCCTGCGCTGCAAACGCACCTGGGGCTGAAGCTGTATAACGCGTGGAATGACAACATCCTGTATTTCGGCAAGCGCTCTGCGGATGGCAGCAACTTCATTCTGGTTGCCGTCAACCTTGACCCGTACAACGCACAGGAAGCGGATTTCGAGTTGCCGCTGTGGGAAATGGGGCTGCCGGATGACGCCGCTACGTCGGGTGAAGACCTGATGACAGGGCACCGCTGGACCTGGTATGGCAAGTATCAGCACACGCGTCTCGATCCAGCTCAACCGTTTGGAATCTGGCGTATCCAGGCCGCGCAATAACACTCCCGAGGAGTCAATAATGGCCAAAAAGCCCGGTGACGCGACATTTATCAAAGACCGGCTCTGGTACAAGGATGCGGTGATTTATCAGGTTCACGTGAAATCGTTCTTTGATTCCAACAACGACGGAATCGGCGATTTCGCGGGCCTGATCGAAAAGCTCGACTACATTGCCGCGCTGGGCGTCAACACCATCTGGTTGTTGCCGTTTTACCCGTCGCCGCGCCGGGACGATGGCTACGACATTTCCGAATACCGCGATGTGCACAGCGACTACGGCACCATGGCCGACGCCAAGCGTTTCATCGCTCAGGCACACAAGCGCGGCCTGCGAGTGATCAGCGAGCTGGTCATCAACCACACGTCCGATCAGCATCCATGGTTTCAGAAAGCCCGCAATGCCAAGCCCGGCTCCAAGGCGCGGGATTTCTATGTGTGGTCGGACACTGATCAGAAGTACGACGGCACGCGGATCATTTTTCTCGATACCGAGACGTCCAACTGGACCTGGGACCCGGTTGCCGGCCAGTACTTCTGGCACCGTTTCTACTCGCATCAGCCGGACCTGAACTTCGACAACCCGCACGTGCTGGATGCGGTACTGGAAGTCATGCGCTTCTGGCTGGATCTGGGCATTGACGGCTTGCGTCTGGATGCCATTCCGTACCTCATCGAACGGGACGGCACCAACAACGAGAACCTGCCGGAAACCCATCAGGTGCTCAAGCGCATCCGTGCCGAGATCGACGCTAATTATCCGGACCGCATGCTGCTGGCCGAGGCCAACCAATGGCCGGAAGACACCCAACTGTATTTTGGCGACAGCAAAGGCCCGGATGGCGATGAATGCCACATGGCTTTTCACTTTCCGTTGATGCCGCGCATGTACATGGCACTGGCTCAGGAAGATCGTTTTCCGATCACCGATATCCTGCGGCAGACGCCGGAGATTCCGGAAAACTGCCAGTGGGCGATTTTCCTGCGCAACCACGATGAACTGACCCTGGAAATGGTCACCGATCGTGAGCGTGATTATCTGTGGAATTACTACGCCGCCGACCGCCGTGCACGGATCAACCTGGGCATCCGTCGGCGCCTGGCGCCGTTGGTGGATCGCGATCGCCGTCGGGTCGAGTTGCTCAACAGTATGTTGTTGTCGATGCCCGGCACACCGACGCTGTATTACGGCGACGAGATCGGCATGGGCGATAACATCTACCTGGGCGACCGGGACGGTGTGCGCACGCCCATGCAATGGTCCATCGACCGCAACGGCGGCTTTTCGCGCGCCGATCCGGCCAGTCTGGTGTTGCCACCGATCATGGACCCGATGTACGGATTCCAGTCGGTCAACGTCGAAATCCAGGAACGTGATCCGCATTCTCTGCTGAACTGGAACCGGCGCATGCTCGCCGTGCGTAAACAGCAGAAGGCATTCGGGCGTGGCACGTTGAAAATGCTCTCGCCGTCGAACCGCCGCATTCTTGCCTATACCCGCGAATACACAGCGCCTGACGGACACAGTGAAGTTGTGCTGTGTGTCGCCAACGTTTCCAGCGCTGCCCAGGCTGCAGAGCTTGAGCTGTCTGCCTATGCAGGCACGGTGCCGGTGGAAATGCTCGGCGGCAGCGCATTCCCGCCTATCGGCCAGTTAAGCTACCTGCTGACGCTGCCGCCGTACGGCTTTTACTGGTTTTTACTGGCTTCGGAGAATCAAATGCCCAGTTGGCACGTTGAACCCGCGCAGAGCATGCCGGACTTCCCGACCCTGGTGCTCAAGAAGCGTCTGGAAGAGTTGCTCGAAGAGCCACTGCGCAGCACCATGGAAAACACCTCGCTGGCGGTTTACCTGCCCAAACGACGCTGGTTCGCGGGCAAGGACAAGGCGATCGAGCAGGTCAGCATTGCCTACGCCGTGCGCTTCGGCGACGAAGCGAATCCGGTATTGCTCAGTGAAATAGAAGTCTCCGCAGGCGGGCAGACCGATCGCTATCAATTGCCGTTCGGCTTGCTGGCCGAAGACGACATCAGCAGTGCATTGCCGCAGCAGCTGGCGCTCGCCCGAGTACGTCGCAACCGCGATGTCGGGTTGATCACGGATGCATTCACTCTGGAAACCTTCATCCGTGCCGTGATTCAGGGCATGCAGTCGGATACCGTCATACCCTGTGCCGACGGCGAGTTGCGTTTTGAGCAAAGCTCGCAGCTGGCGCCCCTCGGCCTGAACGCCGAGTCGGAAGTGCGCTACCTGTCTGCCGAGCAATCGAACAGTTCAGTGGTGGTGGGCAGCAGCCTGGTGCTCAAGCTGATTCGCAAAGTCAGTGCCGGGACGCACCCCGAGCTGGAAATGGGCGCATTCCTGACTCATGCCGGCTTCAAGAACATTTCACCGCTACTGGGTTCTCTGGTACGCGTCGGCAAGGACGGTCAGTCCAACCTGCTGATGATTGCTCAAGGCTACCTGAGCAATCAGGGCGATGCGTGGGAATGGACCCAGAACAATCTCGAGCGTGCGGTACGCGACGAGCTGGCACATGGTGTTTCCGGCCAGGAACAGCACTACAACGCGTTGCTCGAACTCGCGGACTTCTCGCGCAGTCTTGGCCAGCGCCTGGGTGAGATGCATCAGATTCTGGCATCGCCCACCGACAATGCCGACTTTGCCGTTGAGGTCACCAGCAGCCAGGACAGCAAGGCCTCGGGTGCCAGCGTCAACGCTCAGCTCGAGCGCGCCTTGCAGTTGCTGGAGCAGCGCATGGGCGAGCTGGAGCAGGACGATCAGCAACTGGTCAAAGACTTGCTCGCGCAGCGCAAGCAGATCCGTCAGCGCGTCGAAGGCCTGGCCAAGCGCTCGGCCGGTGGCCTGCGCATACGTGTGCATGGCGATCTGCATCTGGGGCAGGTACTGGTGGTCAAGGGCGATGCCTACCTGATCGATTTCGAGGGCGAGCCGGCCCGCGCACTCGAAGAGCGCCGTGCCAAGCACAGCCCGTTCAAGGATGTCAGCGGTGTCCTGCGCTCCTTCGACTACGCTGCGGCGATGGCTGTACGCAGTGCGCAGAGCGTAGACACGTCTCCCGAGGCTGCCGGCGCGCGCAAACGTGTTGCCGATACCTACCTGGCGCAGGCGCGAGAAACCTTCATCGAAGGTTATCGCTCGGCGACCACCGGCATTGCCCATGCCTGGAAAGATGCGAAAGGGGAGGACGCTGCACTCGAGCTGTTCACCCTTGAAAAAGCTGCTTATGAAGTGATCTACGAAGCCGAGAACCGCCCAGCGTGGCTGGCCGTTCCCTTGCAAGGCTTGCGTGGACTGCTGCAACCGTCTGATGGAGAGTCAATATGAATGCGCCTGACAAAACCGGCACGCGCCGCCGCGCGATTCCCGCTGCTGTGGACCTCGACGCGCTGATCCGTGCTGAACATCGTGATCCGTTCTCTGTCCTGGGCCCGCATGGCGATGGCGGCAGCGGGCAGTTCGTTCGCGCCTATTTGCCCGCAGCCTTGAGTGTGCGCTTGCTGGCCAGGGATGACGGTCGTGAACTGGGCGAGATGGAAATGAGCGAGGTGCCGGGGTTTTTCGTCGGCCACCTTGAGCACCCGCAGCCTTACTTGCTGAAAATCAACTGGGCCGGTGGTGAACAGATCACCGAAGACCCTTACAGTTTTGGCCCGCTGCTGGGCGAGATGGACCTTTACCTGTTTGCCGAGGGTAATCATCGCGACCTGAGCAGCTGTCTGGGCGCGCAAGTCACCCGCGTCGATGGCGTGGACGGTGTGCGTTTTGCGGTCTGGGCGCCCAATGCGCGTCGTGTTTCTGTCGTTGGCAGCTTCAACAGTTGGGATGGCCGTCGCCATCCGATGCGCATGCGCCACCCGACCGGCGTATGGGAAATTTTCGTCCCGCGTCTGCAGCCAGGTGAGCTCTACAAGTACGAGATTCTCGGTGCTCACGGTATTCTGCCGCTGAAAAGCGACCCGATGGCCCTGGCCACCACGTTGCCGCCCGATACCTCGTCGAAGATCTCTGCGCCGCTGCAATTCGAGTGGAATGACCAAGAGTGGCTGCAATCAAGGGCAGGCCGTCACCAAGTGACTGCACCCTTGTCGATCTACGAGTTGCACGCAGGCTCCTGGCAGATGGAGCAGGTCGACGACAATCAATGGCGGCAGTACAACTGGCGTGAACTGGCTGATCGCCTGATTCCTTACGTCAAGGAGCTTGGCTTCACGCATATCGAGCTGATGCCGATCATGGAGCACCCGTTCGGTGGTTCGTGGGGCTATCAGTTGCTGGCCCAGTTCGCGCCAACTGCCCGCTACGGTTCGCCGGAAGATTTCGCCTTCTTCGTCGATGCCTGCCACCGGGCTGAGATCGGCGTCATTCTTGACTGGGTTCCCGCGCATTTTCCGACCGATACCCACGGTCTGGCGCAGTTCGACGGCACTTGCCTGTATGAGTACGCGGACCCCAAGGAAGGCTTCCATCAGGACTGGAACACCCTGATCTACAACCTGGGGCGCACTGAGGTTCATGGCTTCATGCTGGCCTCGGCACTGCACTGGCTCAAGCATTACCACATCGACGGTCTGCGCGTGGATGCAGTGGCGTCGATGCTGTACCGCGACTATTCGCGTAATGCGGGCGAATGGGTGCCGAATCGCTTCGGCGGCCGCGAAAACCTCGAGGCCATCGACTTCCTGCGTCATTTGAACGACGTGGTTGCGCTGGAAGCCCCCGGGACCATGGTGATTGCCGAAGAGTCGACGGCGTGGCCGGGCGTCAGCGAGCCGACCCAGCAGGGTGGGCTTGGCTTCAATTACAAGTGGAACATGGGCTGGATGCATGACTCGCTGCAGTACATGGAAGAGGACCCGATCAACCGTGGGCATCACCATGGCAAGCTGAGCTTCAGCCTTGTGTATGCGTGGTCCGAGCGTTTTGTACTGCCTATTTCCCACGACGAAGTGGTGCACGGCAAACATTCGCTGATCGACAAGATGCCGGGTGACCGCTGGCAGAAATTCGCCAACCTGCGCGCGTATCTGTCATTCATGTGGACGCACCCCGGCAAGAAGCTGCTGTTCATGGGCTGCGAATTCGGCCAATGGCGCGAGTGGAATCACGACAGGGAACTGGACTGGTACTTGATGCAATACGCCGAACACGTGGGCGTGAAGAATCTGGTCGGCGATCTGAACCGCCTCTATCGAGACGAAAAGGCGCTGCACGAGCGCGATGCAGACCCTGCCGGCTTCCAGTGGCTGGTTGGCGATGACAGTGCCAATAGCGTGTTTGCCTACCTGCGCTGGAGCAACGAGGGTGAACCGCTGCTGGTGGTCGCCAACATGACCCCGGTGCCGCGCCTGGACTACCGTCTCGGCGCGCCGATGCGAGGTGCCTGGACGGAGCTGTTGAACAGTGATGCGGAAACCTACGCAGGCTCCAACTTTGGCAATGGTGGCGAGGTCATGACTGAAGCCGAGCCGGCGCATGGGATGGAAGATTCGCTGGTGCTGAATCTGCCACCACTTGCGGTGTTGATCCTCAAACCGAAGAAAGACTGACCAAGGCGCGTTCCCGCGTTGATGGTCGTGTTACCACACCAGCCTGAACCCCAGGCTGGTGTTCACTCCCTCCGCTCCACGCTCGTTCAGATCGCCAAGGTAATCAGCGCTCCAGTGCAGACTGGCGTTGCTGCTCAATGTCGCTATCATCCCTGCGCCAATACTGCCCGTCGTTGATTGATGCGCGGTTTTTATCTGCTCTGCGTGATCGAAGGTCAGCGTGTCATGGCCGTCTTTGGTGTGCCAAAGGTTGGCCCGCAGATAAGGCTCTATCGGTACGCTGCTGAATTGATAGCGTCCCTTGAAACGCACGCCGATGCGCCCTGTGGTGTAGGCCTGACTGTCGAACCCGAGATGGGCAATGCCGTCATCCTGATCCTGCAGGTCTACGCGTTGGTAGATGATCTGTAACTGCGGCTCGGCAACCCAGCGCTGTGAAAGCGGCAGCGGATAACCTGTCTCGACAGACAGGCTCATGACGTGGCCTTCAGTGTCGACACCGATGCCCCTGACAGAGCGGCTGCGGCCATCCAGGCGTGTGTCCATCGCTACTGCGTCGACGTATCCGCCACTCGGTGTGGTCAGCGTCCAGTACGCGCCCAGGCTTTCTCCCTGCAGTTTCAGACGCCCTGTTTCGTAGTCGCTGAAACCGTCTGCAAAACCCTTCACCTTGCCGTCCAGACGGTTATGCGCGACGAACAGGCCGACGCGCTGAGTCTGTCCGCTGTCCTGTTGCCAGGCATACAGGTCATGGCCAATCTGATAACCCTTGAATGAAGCGTCCAGGCCAGGCCTCACGTCTCCGGACCAGCGTTGCTTGAAATCACTGCCGAACACGCGTGCCCAGCCTGCCGACGTCGCGCCGTTTTGTGTCAGCAGGGCTTGATCACCCTGACGCTCATGAAAGGTGCCCAGTGAACTCAGTGCGAGTACCGCAGCAGTTGGCGCCAGGACGGAGTAATTGGCGACCTCGGGTCGGTACAGCGCGATGGGCGCGGCTCCACGAACGGGTTCAGGTAGTGGCGGGGTTCCAATGGCAGGCACCGGCAGTGTGGCTGCTGGCAGGACAGGGGGTGGGCTGTTCGGCCCAGGCTCAGGGTTTGGGGGAGGGGCAGGTACAGGTTGTGGCGTGGGTGCAGGTTCGGGAGCAGGTTCAGGCTGCGGTGTAGGTGTTGGCTCGGGAACAGGAACAGGTGTTGGCAGTGGCGTTGGCTGTGCCGGTTCTGGGGTGGGCTCGACAGGCGTTGACGTTGGCGGAGCAATCACCGCAGAGCGCAGGAACCAGCTGTTCTCCGAGCCGGCAGTGGCGCCGCCCTTGAACAGGTAATACTGATAAGCGCCTGCAGACAGCGGATTTTGCAACGAAAAGGCGCCGCTATCGCTGGTTGCACCGTTGATGGTTTGTACCACTTCAATGCCGTTGCCACGGGTCAGGGCGCCCAGCCCACCCGAGTTGCTGACGATCATGCGCGTAAACCCACTGATACGACCCTGTGCAACCACCAGTCGGTCGCTGGCGGATGCATCATCGCCCAGTGCCGAGAGCAACAGCAGCCGTCCGTTCTGGCCGGTGTAATTGCCGGTCACCGTCAATGTGCCAGTGAGCGAACGGCCTGCATCGCTGACGTCCAGCGTTCCCGCATTCTCCAGTAACGCAAGGGATCCGGCGCTGAAGGGGAGAATACTGCCCGAAGTCGAGATCAATGTGCTGGTGGAATCGATGTTCAGAACGCCGGTGTTACTCACGTTGTCACCAAGGACCAGCGCGCTGGCCAGGTCCAGCTGCGAGCCGTTGCTCACATTGATCGTTTCCCAGTTGGCATAACGACCCGGCTGCGACGATACAGTGTTATCGAAGGTCAACACGTCGTTGCCCGCGCCGCCGTCGAGCAGCGGGTTGGCGCTCAGGTAGTATTCGCTCAGGTTGTACAGGCGTGCCGTATCGTTGCCGTCGGCCATCAACACGTTGCTGCGTGCGTAACCGCCGTTCAGCCAGTTGAAGTTGTCATTGCCAACGCTGGTGCGAACTTCGCCGCGAATCTCGCCGCCGCTGAGGGTGATCTGGTCGTCGCCGCCACTGACGCTGACGTTGCCGCCAACAATGCCGCCCGACAAGGTGATCGTGTCCCGGCCAAAGCCGGTGACCAGGTTGTTGATGATGGTGCCACCGGACATCTCGAATACATTGTTGTCCAGCTTCATGTCCACGCGACCGATGCTGCCACCGCTCATCACCGCCACGTCACCATCCTCGAACGCGCGGGTGATGGTGCCGCCCGTCATCAGAAAGGTATCCCGTCCATCCCCCTGGGCCAGAGCGCTCAGCGTGCCGCCGCTCATGACAAAATCGTCGGGATCATCGCCCTGGTTCAGATCGCCGCTGACCTCACCTGTGGAGAGTGTGAAACGGTCGATTCCGGCCGCTTGGGTGACGTTGCCCAGAATCCGCCCCGACTGCAGGTCCACGCTGTCCATTCCTGGACCGAACAGGATATTGCCGGACACGGTGCCCGTTCCGCCGGCCGGAAATATCAGCACGTGGTCACCGCTCAGCGCGCTAAACGGCCCGCTGCTGCCGCTGTCGCAGACCTGAACGCCTGCCGATGCCAGGGAGGAAAGGCTGCAGGCACCTTCGGCCCAGGAAGGGATGGTTGCCAGTATCACTACCGGTAGCACGTTGCAGGTCTGGTAAAGATGGACACAACGGATTTTCATGACAGCACTCCCGTCCAGGCTGGCAGCAGGGAGGCGGAGGCAATCGAGAGGGATCGAGGTGCCTGACTGCTACGCAAAGCGGCGTCACGCCAAGGCGGCTGACAATCGCTTTGCAAGCCTGTTTCGAGGCTCGCAGTATCAAGTCAAGAAGTCGTTGCTGAATGCGTCAAGAAGTTGACCGACCGATGGCAGAATTTAAGCTTTATCTACTAACTATTGGAACTACAACCGAAAAGCTTATGCGGCAAAGCCACTGTCGAGGGCGATTTACTCAAGTCGAGCGGTGCGCCGCGACAACCAGATTGTCAGGGCCAGCGCGCAAACCGATAGCAGGGCAGCGTAAAAAAATATCCAGTCATAACCCTGGCCCAAGGCAATTGCGCCCATCACCGGACCTGCGATTGCCAATGCCAGGTCAAAGAACACCGCGTAGGCGCTCAGGCCTGCGCTGCGGCTAGGGGTGGGTACGCGCTTGATGGCTTCTACGCCGAGCGCCGGGTAGACCAGCGATAGCCCCACGCCGGTCAATCCGGCCCCTGCAAGGGCAACGCCGCTGCTCGACGAAAGCCAGAGCATCAACAGCCCGCAGATTTCTACCGCCATGCACACAATGGCCGCGTTGTAGCCGCCCAGCCGGTTGATGGCACCGATGAACAGCAGGCGGGCGAGGATAAAGCACACACCAAACATGCTCAGGCAATAGGCCGCGCCTTCCCAGCCACGATTCAGATAGAACAGGGTGATGAAGGTGGTCAGCGTGCCATAGCCGATCGACGATAGCGTCAGGCCCAGACCATAGGGTGCGATCCGGCCGAATACCGACCAGTAGGGCAGGCGCTCACCGACAATAATGGGCACCGAAGGCTTGTCGCGAATCAGCCTCAGCGCCAGACCTGCCATCACCATCAGGGCAATACCCAGGCTGTTGAAACCAATGCTATCGATGACCACTACGCCCAGCGGTGCACCGATGGCAATCGCCCCATAGGACGCGATACCGTTCCACGAGATTGAGCGGGCAGTGTGCTCCGGGCCGACCTTGCCGATGCACCAACTGATGGTGCCGACCCCGATAAGCCCTTGAGAGACGCCGAGGAACAGCCGCGCGACGATGAGAATTGACAGGCTCAGCGTGGCAAACTCGTGCAGCAGTGTGGCCAGCAAGGTCATGCTGCCACTGATGACGATGCCCCAGAGCCCGAATACGATGGAGCGCTTGCTGCCCAGCGTATCTGTCGCGCGACCGGCGAAAGGCCGGCTGAGCAGGGTGGCGAGGTACTGCGAGGCGATGGTCAGGCCGGCAATCAGCGGGCTGAAACCGAGCTGGTCATGAACATAGCCGGGCAACACCGCAATAGGCAGGCCGATGCACAGGAAGGCGATGAACGTGTAAAAGACGATAGAGACGATCTGCAGCGTAATCGTCATGGAACCGGGTTGTGCGGCAGGCATTGGACTCTTCGCTGGCAGGCGGTGGGAGTGCCCCATCATGGCGTGCGTCGTGGATAAATGAAAGCAGGCTAACGGTATTATGCGGCTGCTTATCAGACAGTTGCCGTTGTGAGGAGATACTCATAGGATGACTGATCACATCACAATAATAAAAAGGTTTGTCATGAAAAATATTCTGTTGCTGGCCGCTGCGGTTGGTTGTTCATTCGGCCTGAGCGCCCAGGCAGCCACCTTCGCCTACATTTCCAGCCCCATCGATGGGCTGATCTCTCAATACCGTCTCGATGAGCAGAGCGGGGCGCTCAGCCTGGTCGAGCAGACCAAGGCAGGTGATCAGGTCAATCCGATGGCCATCACGCCGGATGGCAAAGCGTTATTCGCCGCGCTGCGCGCCAAACCCTATCAGGTGCTGAGTTTCAGCATCGAGCCTGGCACCGGGCACCTCAAACCCCTCAGTCAGGCGCCGCTGGCCGAGAGTCTGGCCTACCTGTCTACCGATCGCAGCGGACGCTTCCTGTTTGGTGCGTCCTATGGCGCCGACTTGCTCAGCGTCCAGCCCATCGACGCGCAGCACCGCCCGAGCGACAGCATTCAGACTTACAAGACCGGCATGCACGCGCATTCGGTGCGCACCGATCCGAGCAACCGGTTTGTGTACGCCGGTAACCTGGGCGTCGATCGTGTGCTGCAATACCGCCTGGAGCCCAAGGACGGCAACGGCAAGCTTGTGCCCATCGGCGAGGGCTACGTCGTCGTTCCCGACAACACCGGCCCACGCCACCTGACCTTTTCGTCCGATGGCAAGTTTCTGTATGTCGTCGGTGAAATGAGTGGCACCGTCACGGCCTTCGCGATCAATCAGAAAACCGGTGCGTTGAAGCAGACCAGTCAGGCAGACGGTATTCCCAAACGCTTGAACCTGGCACCGGGGCAGGCCCGTGATGCGCGCAACAACGATCTCAAGGATGACCCGACGCCGCGCATCTGGGCTGCGGATATTCGCCTCGCGCCGAACGGCAAATGGCTGTTCATCAGCGAGCGCACCAGCAGCAGCGTGTCGGTGTTCAACGTTGATCCCACCAGCGGCAAAGTGACGTTCGTTGAAAATTATCCCGTTCAGGAAAAGCAGCCGCGCAACATCGCGGTGTCGCCCAATGGACGTTGGTTGCTGGTGAGTGGCGAGAAAAGCGACAAGGTCGGCAGCTACGCCATCGACGAGAAGGGTGCCTTGCAACGGATCGGCGAAGCGCCTTCGGGCAAGGGTGCGCTGTGGATTGAAATGCTCAGCCAGCCGAGCGAATAAGCGCTCTGAAACCAAAAAGCCCTGTCACAAGACAGGGCTTTTTGCTATTGCAGGCTGACAGGCTTAGAACGAAACGCCCTGGCTGCGCAGGTAGTCGTCATAGGTGCCGCTGAAATCGACTACGCCACTTGGGCTGAGTTCGATGATGCGGGTAGCCAGCGAGGACACGAACTCGCGGTCGTGACTGACGAAAATCAGTGTGCCTGGATAGTTTTCCAGCGCCAGGTTCAGCGACTCGATGGATTCCATGTCCAGGTGGTTGGTCGGTTCGTCCATCACCAGCACGTTGGGCTTTTGCAGGATCAGTTTGCCGAACAGCATGCGGCCCTGTTCACCACCGGAAATCACCTTCACCGACTTGAGGATCTCGTCGTTGGAGAACAGCATGCGGCCCAGGGTGCCACGTACCAGTTGCTCGCCGCCCTGGGTCCACTGACCCATCCAGTCGAACAGGGTGGAGTCATCCTCGAAATCGTGAGCATTATCCTGAGCGTAATAGCCGATTTCCGCCGCATCGGTCCACTTGACCGTGCCGGCATCCGCTTGCAGCTCGTTGACCAGCGTGCGCAGCAGGGTGGTCTTGCCGATGCCGTTCGGGCCGATGATGGCCACGCGTTCGCCGGCTTCGACCTGGAAGCTGAAGTCCTTGAACAGGGTCTTGCCGTCGAAGCCTTTGGCCATGCGATCAACGATGACCGCCTGGCGGTGCAGCTTCTTGGTCTGTTCGAAACGAATGAACGGGCTGACACGGCTGGAGGGCTTGACCTCGGCCAGCTGGATCTTGTCGATCGCCTTGGCCCGGGAGGTGGCCTGCTTGGCTTTCGAGGCGTTGGCCGAGAAGCGGCTGACGAACGATTGAAGTTCGGAAATCTGCGCTTTCTTCTTGGCGTTGTCGGACAGCAACTGCTCGCGGGACTGGGTCGCCACGGTCATGTACTCGTCATAGTTGCCCGGGAACAGACGCAGCTCACCGTAATCCAGGTCGGCCATGTGCGTGCACACGCTGTTCAGGAAGTGACGGTCGTGGGAGATGATGATCATCAGGCTGTTACGCTGGGTCAGGATGTTTTCCAGCCAGCGAATGGTGTTGATGTCCAGGTGGTTGGTCGGTTCGTCGAGCAGCAGTACTTCCGGATCGGAGAACAGTGCCTGAGCGAGCAGAACGCGCAGCTTCCAGCCCGGCGATACTTCGCTCATCGGACCATTGTGCTGTTCGATGCCGATACCCAGACCCAGCAGCAGTTCACCGGCGCGGGACTCGGCGGTGTAACCGTCCATTTCCGCAAACTCGGTTTCCAGCTCGGCAACGGCCATGCCGTCATCTTCACTCATTTCCGGCAGAGAATAGATGCGGTCGCGCTCGGCCTTGACCTTCCAGAGCTCTTCGTGACCCATGATCACGGTGTCGAGCACCGTGAACTCTTCATAGGCGAACTGATCCTGGCGCAGCTTACCCAGACGCACGTTCGGCTCCAGCATCACCTGCCCACCCGAAGGCTCGAGGTCGCCACCGAGGATTTTCATGAACGTGGACTTGCCGCAGCCGTTCGCGCCAATCAGGCCGTAACGGTTACCGGCGCCAAACTTGACCGAGACATTCTCGAACAAGGGTTTGGGGCCGAACTGCATGGTGATGTTAGCTGTGGAGATCAATTACTTTACCTATCAATAACGTGGGCAATAACCGGGGGAGCGCTGGCGTCAGGGGTGTGGTGTTCAGGACCCCACCCAAGCTGTTCAGTCCGCTCCGTCCGAGCATGAGCTGACCCAACGGGCATACGTCTACCGCAACGTCAGCCTGCCACGACTGCGTTGCCGGGATATGAATGTGGGGGTTCACGCCAGACATTGGCGCGCATTGTCGCATAGGTCGGGCGGCAGTGACATGGTGGACGGCAGAGGATTGCCGAGTTTAACGGTTCGGGGCAGGGCTGGCGCCCGTTTCAGCACCCTTCGCTGCGGGCAACTGCGGATGCCTCAAGATAAACAGGTGCATTGCAGGCGTCGCTCTCTATAGTGGCGAAGTACTATCCCTGAAGTGCGCAACTGACTTTATGGCGAACTTCATCAAGGCTCAACTTGGGAATGACCTCATGCGGTACTCGCGAGCTCTTGGAGACATTGAATACCTGGAAGTCGCTCCCGACGACCTGTTTCGACATCAGCTCCAGCGAAGGAAGAATTCTTGATTCGTAATGCTGATCCAGACCGCAGGGTGAGCAATTGTCGCTGGATGATTCATAGAACCGGCCCACGGACTGATTCATGTCGAAACCGACCAGAAAGACGTCGTCGAAACCAAGGTGATAGGACAGTTGCAGCGCCAGATACATGACCGTTCGGGCGTCGAAAAAACCAAGTTCCAGATTCTTGCTGAAGCCGATATCCCGGCTTCTGCTACTCCATAACGAAAGTTTTCTGACCAGTGCATTTTCCCGGGAGCACAGCGCTGCAACCGTCGACAATCTGGGCGATTTCTTCAGTGCATAAGCGCGTCCGGAAGGTCTGGGAATGTCGCCGCGAAACTGATCTTCCCAAAGGCCTACATTCTCGCTGGAGCGCATTGCAGCGGCGAACAGCTCAGGCTGCTGGTTGGGGAAATCCCTGTCGGAGCAGACGTAGAACAACGGTTTTATGTTCGTGCCTGCGAACATCGAGAACGCGCCGTTCATGGTGATCATGGGGATGTGCGAGAACTCTTTGATCGGGAAATCCTTCGCTGACTTCCCAGAGCCAATCAGGAAGACCGGCCCTTTTTTAGTGCCCCTGCATGTACTGAAATCAAGCACGCGCGTCGGTTCAGGCATGTGCTCGTCAACAGCATTGCGCAGGTAGCGCGTCGAATTAATTGATTGACTAGTCATGACTACCCTGTAGGCACTAGTGGCAAATTAGTTGGGACATATTGCGCAGGATGTTATTGGCTGGTGGCCAGTAATTCAACATCAAAGGGTCTAAAAAGAGTATCACACTGGAAACAACTGGCTACATAGCACGGCCGCCAATTCACGAAACGCGTTATTCACTAGATGGTTTTCGGATGTAAGGTCAGGTCGGTGATATTGATTTAATACTGATTAGCCACTACTTGATGGCGGCTGTATCGGCTTCTGTTTCTGGCAAAATATTCTGTACTTTAGATGCGCAGCGAGAAGATCGAAATATGTATCAGGACGATACATTTGCAGAGGGTAAGTTGGACGAAGTCGGCGACAAAAGGTTTTTTCTGCAAGGCCCGGTGATCACCGGGCCCGCCATTTCTGGTGCGTGTTGACGGTTAGTCGGATTTCCTTTCCTGCTTTTTCCTCCTGAACCAGCTTCCCAGCGCATGGAAAGGGTGAATGAACATCGCAATCGCTCCGAGCAGAAAGACGATGGAGACAAGGATCAGACCCAGCCCTTCGTGTGCAAACATAGTGATTGACTCCTGTTGTCACTTTGTCGGTCCGTTGAAGACTAGTCGCTGAAACGTTTCACCTCATGAAGAAATGTTAAGGAACTTTCCCGCAGTGGCTTCAAGAGAGGACCCGGCGCCATGCAGACGTACGCACGATCCGGGCGCAGATGCCCGGTTTCCTTCCGCCGAACCAGTCCGGTCGCGCGCCGACTTTGCCAGGATGACGCGCTGAAGCTGCACGCGATATTTATCTGAAACCGGGTTCGACCGGCATCCTGCTGCTCTTCGAAGGACCCGCACCGCTTGACGTTTGCACCGCCCATCACCCGAAACCCTCAACGGTCAGCTGGCATTCCGACAAGTATCTTCAATGCCGTCGTGGAACTAGATGAGGCGATGACGAGACTATAAGCACGCTCGCGTTCAGCAGGCGTGGCCTGTGAACGTGCATTCTTATGATCCCGGAGGTTACTGACATGAAGTCCCTTTTCCGTCCAGCTTTGCTGCTGGCTGTCGCTTTACCCCTGTTCCTGGCTGGCTGCGGAGACAAGGAGCCCGAGCAGCGCACTGCGTTCACTCAGTTCCTGCAAACCCGAATTGTCGACAAGCCGGGCGTGCATGTGCCCAAGCTGACGGATGAAGAAAAGAAAGCCTTTGGTGACTACACCTCGCACTACGCGGTCATCTCCGACTTCGGCGCGGGCATGGACACTGCGGTGCAGCCACTCGCCGGCTTGATGCAGAAAGGCTCCTTTCATTCGGTCAGCGATGTCATTCAACGCCGTGCAGACCTGGCCGCCGTGCAGACGGGACTCGATGAAGTGGGCGAAAAGCTGACCATCGAGCAGGGCAAGGCAGACGCGGCACGTGCGAAACTCAAGCAGCCAGAAGACCTGAAGGTGGTTTACGACAAGGCCTACGACCGAACTGTCAGCGTACCCGCCAACACCTTCCGTGAAGTGCTGCCGCAGATAAAGGGCACCTTTTCCAGTGGCCTGAAGGTTGCCGATTATGTGGACGCGCACAAATCGCAGATCGATATCTCGGGTTCGACCATCACCGTCAAGGACCCGGTGGTACAGACCGAGCTCAACAAACTGCTGCAAGAGCTGAATGAGCAGGGCAAGAACGCGCAACAAGCCCAGTCCAAACTGCAATCGCTCATGACCGGCCGCTGATAACGAGCTGCTGCGTCTGAAGTGACGGCCCGGTCCTGCTGCCGGGCCGATCCTTGTGTCAGGTATGATTCCGCCATCTGTCTACCTGACGCCGGGAATCCACCGTCTGATGATCACTCCCTCTTCAATGACCATTACCCTGCGTGATGCTGCCTCTGCGGACGCTTTGTGCCTTGCGGCGCTCGGCATGCAGGTTTTTCTCGACACCTACGCAACGCAGGGCATTCGACAATCCATCGCCCGCGAAGCGCTGGAAGCTTTCTCGCCTGCGAATTTCGCACAACTGCTCATCGAGCCGACGACATTGATCATCGTTGCGGAGTCGCAAGGGCATTTGATTGGCTTTGCTCAGGTCGCGTTGCGCACCGATCATGCAATGCTGGGCGTATCGACCGCTGCCGAGTTGCAACGGCTCTATGTGCAGGAACGTTTTACAGGGCGTGGAGCAGGGCGGCTGTTACTCGAAGCCGCCGAGCGGCGTGCAACAAGCCGTCACGCCTCGCTATTATGGGCGACGGTCTGGGTTGGCAACCCGCGCGCGCTGGCGTTTTACCCTCGTCAAGGCTATGAATTGAAAGGTGCTCCGCACTATGTGTTTCAGGGCGAGACACATGAGAATCACCTGTTTGCCAAATCGCTGATGACCACTGACTGACACGACGTTGCTGTGCAACAAGGACGCTGAATGCTGCGCATACTGGGCAAGACCTCCTCGATCAACGTACGAAAAGTACTCTGGACCTGCGAGGAACTGAAGATACCCTTCACTCAGGAAGACTGGGGGTCAGGCTTCAAACCTGCCAACACGGACGAGTTTGTCGCGCTCAACCCGAATGCCATGGTGCCGGTTATCGTGGATGATGACTTCGTGCTTTGGGAGTCCAACAGCATCGTTCGCTATCTGGCCAACCGTTATGCTGGCGACGCTGTTTATCCGCTGGATCCACGTGCCAGAGCGCAGGCCGATCAGTGGATCGACTGGCAAGGCTCGGATCTGAACAGATCATGGAGCTATGCCTTCATGTCACTGGTGCGACGCTCGAGCGAGCACCAGGACCCTGTCGCCATAGCCGCTTCCTGTGCCCAGTGGGCCAGGCATATGCAAATACTCGACAGGCAACTGGAAAAGACTGGCGCCTATGTCTGCGGCGAGCGTTTTACCCTGGCTGACATCCCCATCGGTCTTTCAGTCAATCGCTGGTTCGAGACGCCTCTCGAGCATCCCGACCTGCCCGCCGTCAATGCGTATTACGAACGCCTGAGCCATCGCTCCGGCTACCTTCTGTATGGGCGTAACGGAACTCCGTGACGGCTTGTCGGGCTCGCGTTTATCCTTGGGCACTATTCTGAGCCTTGTTGTCTGTTAAGGAGTCGTTGAAGTGACCACCATCAAAATCACCGCGGGCGGATACGAGTTTCTCGCCGAAACCCATCCGGACGCGCCGCAAACGGTGGAGGCGTTTCTCAAGCTGCTGCCTTATCGGCAGAAATTCATCCATGTACGCTGGAGCGGCGAGGGCTGCTGGGTGCCGCTGGATGATTATCAGCTCAAGCTGGATGACGCATTGATCGGTTTCGAGAACGCAACCAGCCATCCTTCGGTGGGCGACATTCTTTTCTACCCGGGCGGTTACAGCGAAACCGAGATTATCCTTGCCTACGGTTCGTGTTGTTTCGCCAGCAAGATGGGGCAGTTGGCGGGCAACCATTTTCTGACCATCACTCAGGGCAAGGAAAACCTGCGCAAGCTGGGCGTGAAGACGCTTTGGGAGGGCGCTCAGGATGTGGTTTTCGAGCTTGCTTGAGTCTGCCGTTATTGCGCGATACGCATTTGCCAGTATTTGGTGGAACTGCTGATCTTCGCCAGGGGTCTAGTCCACGATGCTTCCAGCTCCCGGAAGCCGACCTGGAGACACGCCCTTGAATATTTTCGAAGCCCTGCGCGAAAGCCATGACCGTCAACGCAGCTACGCTGATGCCCTGATCCAGACCAGTGGCGACAGCGCCGAGCGCGAGAAGGCCTACAAACAGCTCAAGGAAGAACTGCAGGCACACGAAACGGCCGAAGAACGGTTTTTCTACATTCCTCTGATGGCCCACGACAATGGCGTGGACCTGAGCCGTCACGCCATTTCCGAGCATCATGAGATGGACGAGATGATGGAAGAACTCGATGAAACTGAAATGTCGAGCCCGGCCTGGCTGGCCACTGCGAAAAAATTGTCGGAAAAAGTGCACCACCACCTGAAAGAAGAAGAGCAGAAGTTCTTCCAGATGGCGGGCAAATTGCTCGACGAAAAGCAGAAACAGAGTCTGGCCGGCGAATACGTGAAGGAATACGAAGAGCAATTGGCTGAGGGTTGATAGCGCTGTGCAGTGCTAGAATCGGCTTTTTATCAGCGAAGGCATGACATGAAGTTTCTGTCTCTGACAAGCGCGACGGTGATTGCGGCAACCTTATTGACCGGGTGTGCAGCGCCTTCCAGTGCTGCACGTGCCGCAGGACCCTACAAGGTCCTGTCGAGCGCCAAGCAGGATGCCGCCGTTGCCCAGTGCATTCAGGTGACCTGGCAGAACGAAGCCATGTTCGGCACGTCCTCTGACGTGTTCCTTCATGACCTCTCCGGCGGCGGCTTCACCGTGTTTACCACTGAGTCGACCTACTTCGCTGACGTGCGCGGCAAGGGCCCGACCACTGCCGTTGAGTTCTATGCCCCGCAAGGCGATGCTCAGGCCGCATTGCGCTCTGCGGCCATTGCTACCTGCCTTTAAGTCTTTTCACACTGACACCTCTCATTCCCATGCGCCCGCGTGGGAATGCCGTTCTGGATGCGTTGTGTGCGCCCACTCATGCTTCGGGCTTGACCGGGTCGATACTCCACGCCCGATAACAGCGCATATGCACAAGAGTGGGGCCCTGGCACTCAGATATGGCAATCGGTAGCGTTACCTGCGCAATGCGCCCCCGCGTCTCCGCTTCAAGCCAAAATTCCAGTCTGTTGATTTATCTCGACTTTTTCATGCGGTGTTCTCCGCGCGTCCTCTGTGGCACACTTTCTGCTATCTATTCCGTTGTTAAATACCTGTATCCGCTATAGCGGAATAACGAATACTTCGGCGGAGTTTAAGTCATGCATCGCGGACCTTCCTTTGTGAAAGCTTGTGCCTTTGTTCTTTCAGCTTCATTCATGCTGGCCAATACGGTGCAGGCAGCCGAAGGCAGCAAGCTGGATGCGGTATTGAAACGTGGCAATCTGGTGGTAGGCACGGGCAGTACCAATGCCCCGTGGCACTTTCAGGGCGCGGACGGCAAGTTGCAGGGCTTCGATATCGACATTGGCAGAATCATCGCCAAAGGCCTGTTCAATGACCCGAGCAAGGTGGAATTTGTCGTGCAGTCCTCGGATGCACGTATCCCCAACCTGCTGACCGACAAGGTCGACATCAGCTGCCAGTTCATCACCGTTACCGCCAGTCGCGCACAGCAGGTGGCATTCACCTTGCCCTACTACCGCGAGGGTGTGGCGCTGCTGTTGCCTGCCAATAGCAAGTACAAGGAAATCGATGACCTGAAGGCAGCAGGTGACGATGTGACCGTGGCCGTCCTGCAAAACGTGTACGCCGAGGAACTGGTGCATCAGGCACTGCCCAAGGCCAAGGTCGATCAGTACGACAGCGTCGACCTGATGTACCAGGCGATCAACTCCGGGCGTGCCGATACAGCGGCCACCGATCAGTCTTCGGTCAAGTACCTGATGGTGCAGAACCCTGGTCGCTACCGTTCGCCTGCCTTTGCCTGGAGCCCGCAAACCTATGCCTGCGCGGTCAAGCGTGGCGACCAGGACTGGCTGAACTTCGTCAACACCGCGTTGCATGAAGCCATGACCGGTGTCGAGTTCCCGGCTTACGCGGCGTCTTTCAAGCAGTGGTTCGGTGTCGATCTGCCGGTGCCTGCAATCGGCTTTCCGATGGAATACAAATAAGTCCACTCTGACCTTCAGCGGCAGGGCAGGCCCTCGGGCTTTCCCTGCCAGGTACGGGCAAGCATGAATTACCAATTGAATTTTGATGCCGTGTGGCGCGACTTCCCCAGCCTTCTGGCGGGGTTGGGCCTTGGCCTGGAACTGGCCCTGATCTCGATCGCGATTGGTTGTGTGATCGGGCTGGCGAATGCATTTGCGCTGCTGTCGCGTTACAAGGCGTTGCGTATCGTCGCGTCGATCTATGTAACGGTGGTACGCAATACGCCGATCCTGGTGTTGATCCTGCTGATCTACTTCGCGTTGCCCGGGCTGGGCATTCGACTCGACAAGCTGGCGTCATTCATCGTCACGCTGTCGCTGTACGCCGGTGCCTATCTGACCGAAGTGTTCCGTGCCGGGCTGCTGAGCATCCATAAAGGGCAGCGTGAAGCGGGGCTGGCGATCGGCCTGGGTGAATGGCAGGTGCGTGCCTATATTATCGTGCCGGTGATGTTGCGCAATGTATTGCCGGCGCTCTCCAACAACTTCATTTCGCTGTTCAAGGACACCTCGCTGGCGGCCGCCATTGCCGTGCCGGAGCTGACCTACTACGCGCGCAAGATCAACGTCGAAAGCTACCGGGTGATCGAAACCTGGCTGGTGACCACAGCACTCTATGTGGTGGCCTGCTACGTGATCGCTCTGCTTCTGCGCACCCTCGAACAACGTCTGGCGATTCGCCGCTAGGAGGCTGTCATGTATCAACCCCCTGGCTGGTTGCAGGAATTGTGGAATGCGCGGGAAGTGCTCTGGTCCGGTTTTCTGACCAGTATCCAGTGCTCGGCGCTAGCGATTGCCGCAGGTACGCTGATCGGCATGCTGGCCGGTCTGGTACTGACCTACGGCGGTTTTTTCGCGCGCTTGCCGATCCGGCTCTATGTGGATCTGATTCGCGGTACCCCGGTGTTCGTGCTGGTGCTGGCGGTCTTTTACATGGTGCCGGCGCTGGGTTGGCAGATCAGCGCGTTTCAGGCCGGCGCAATAGGCCTGACGCTGTTCTGCGGCTCTCACGTTTCGGAAATCGTGCGCGGCGCCCTGCAGGCCATTCCCCGTGGCCAACTGGAAGCCGGCAAGGCCATCGGTCTACGCTTCGGCCAGTCGCTGCGCTATGTGTTGCTGCCTCAGGCCATGCGCCAGATCCTGCCGACCTGGGTCAACTCCTCGACCGAGATCGTCAAGGCGTCGACGCTGCTTTCGGTGATCGGTGTGGCTGAACTGCTGCTCAGCACCCAGCAGGTGATCGCGCGCACGTTCATGACCCTGGAGTTCTACCTGTTTGCAGGTTTCCTGTTCTTTCTCATCAACTACGCCATCGAGCTTCTTGGGCGGCAAATCGAAAAACGGGTGGCATTGTCATGACACAGACTCATAACCCCGGCCCGGCGCTGCTCAGCATCGAAGGCTTGCATAAATCCTACGGCGCAGTGGAAGTGCTCAAGGGCGTCGATCTGCGCATGCAGAAAGGCAATGTCGTGACCCTGATCGGTTCCAGCGGCTCGGGCAAGACCACCTTGCTGCGCTGCGTCAACCTGCTGGAAGAGTTTCAGGGCGGGCATATCCGTCTTGAGGGGCAGGACATCGGCTACAGCAACGTAGACGGCAAGCGCACCCGCCATCCGGAGCGTCTGATCGCGCAACACCGGGCAATGACCGGCATGGCCTTCCAGCAATTCAACCTGTTTCCGCACCTCAGCGCCTTGCAGAACGTCACCCTGGGCTTGCTCAAGGTCAAGAAGATGCCCAAGGATCAAGCCGTTGCGCTGGCCGAAAAGTGGCTGGACCGGGTCGGCCTGCTGGAGCGGCGCAATCACTTCCCCGGTCAGTTGTCCGGCGGGCAGCAGCAGCGTGTGGCGATTGCACGCGCCATTGCCATGAACCCCAGCCTGATGTTGTTTGACGAAGTCACTTCGGCACTCGATCCGGAGCTGGTGGGCGAAGTGCTGAGCGTCATCAAGGACCTGGCCGAGGAGGGCATGACCATGCTGCTGGTGACGCACGAAATGCGTTTCGCCTACGAAGTGTCGGACCAGATCGTGTTCATGAATCAGGGCCGCATCGAAGAGCAGGGGCCACCCAAGGCCTTGTTCGAGCAGCCGAAGTCGGCGCGCTTGAGCGAGTTTCTCAAGAACATCCGTTTTTAAACGTTCACTACGTCCAATGCTTCAAGACAAGGAAAAACTCATGACTATTACCCGTTATGGCGCAGGCAGCACAGCAGGAGGCGGCCAGCCACGCCCATTCGCTCGCGCCGTCGAGGCTGACGGCTGGTTGCACGTTTCCGGCCAGGTACCTGCGCTGGATGGCGAGATCATCGTCGGCGGCATCGTCGAGCAGACGCACCAGACCATGCGCAACCTGATCGCAATTCTTGAAGAGGCCGGTTATGCGCTCAAGGATGTGATCCGGGTCGGTGTATGGCTGGAGGACCCGCGGGACTTCTGGAGTTTCAACAAGGTATTCGGTGAGTACTTCACCCCCGAGCATGCGCCGGCACGCGCTTGCGTTCAGGCCAGCATGATGGTCGACTGCAAGGTCGAAATCGACTGTATTGCCTACAAACGCAAATAGCACACGTACAGCTACACGTTGCAAGCCGGAAGCCCGATCACCTGAGGCTTTTGGCTTGCCGCTTTCCCAAGGAACGAATCTCATGACCGAAGACACTATCAAGCGCCGGGCACGTGGACTGGACCGGGCGTTCGATATCCTGGATTTTCTCAAGGAAAAGGCCAGGCCCATGCGCCCCAATGAGATTGCCAGCGGGATCGGCAGCCCCAAATCGACGGTTTACGAGCTGGTGGCATCGTTGCTGGAGCGGCGGATTCTGGAGACGGTGGGCAAGGACGGGCATGTCTATCTGGGCCGTCAATTGTATTTTCTGGGGCAGGCACACTTGCGGCACTTCGATTTCACTCGCGAGGCCGAGGCCTGCCTGTGCGAGATCGTCAGCCGGACGCGGGAAACTGCGCAGATGTGCCTGCTCAATGGTCGCAAATACACCGTGGCGCTGATGAAGGAGGGTGAGCGTCATTTCAGGATTTCTTCGGACATCGGCGAGAACGCGCCCATCCCATGGACGGCGTCCGGACGTCTGTTGCTCAGTCACCTGAGCGATCAGCAGATCATCGACCTGATCGACCCCGACGACTTCATTCTGCCGGGGGGCGAACGTCTGCCGCTGGAGACCTTTCTTCGGGAAATCCGCAAGGCCGGCGAGGAGGGCTTCTTTTCCTTCAATAGCGTGGCTGACACCTTCACCCACTGCTTCGCCGCTCCGGTGAACAACGAACACGGTCAGTGCATCGCCACGCTGTGCATCGTCGCGCCGCGTGCCGACGCCAAGACCCACTACGACGACTATCGGCGGGTGCTGATCGAAAGCGCCAATGGCCTGGCTCGCCGTATCAATGAATAACCGCAGGAGATTACCGATGAGCACCGCCGTAATGGACAAGGGTACTGCGCAGCCGGGTGACAGCCTGGTCAGTGATGTCAGCCTGCCCGCACTGGTAATTCATAATCAGGCGCTGCAACACAATATTCGCTGGATGCAGCAGTTTGTCAGCGACAGCGGTGCAGAGCTGGCACCGCACGGCAAGACCAGTATGGTGCCCGCGCTGTTTCGCCGGCAATTGGACGCAGGCGCATGGGGCATGACCCTCGCCACGGCGGTCCAGACGCAGGCCGCTTATGCGCATGGCGTGCGCCGGGTGCTGATGGCCAACCAATTGGTCGGTGCGCCGAACATGGCAATCGTTGCCGACATGCTGGCTGATCCCATGTTCGAGTTTCACTGCATGGTCGACCATCCGGACAATGTCACTGCGCTGGGCGAGTTTTTCGCTGCGCGTGGCCTGCGTTTGAACGTGATGATCGAATACGGCGTACCTGGCGGGCGTTGCGGCTGCCGTAGCGAAGAGCAGGTGCTGGCACTGGCCGACGCTGTTCTGGCACAGCCGGCGCTGGCATTGACCGGCATTGAAGGGTACGAGGGCGTCATCCACGGCGACCACGCCATCCAAGGCATCAAGGCCTTTGCCGCATCGCTGGTGCGCCTGGCTGTCGACCTGCAGGACAAGGGCGCCTTCGCCCTGGATCGCCCGATCGTCACAGCCTCCGGCTCGGCCTGGTATGACCTGATCGCCGAAGCCTTCGATGCCCAGTCTGTTCGCGAGCGCTTCCTCAGCGTGCTGCGGCCCGGCAGCTATGTGGTGCATGACCACGGCATCTACAAGGACGCGCAGTGCTGCGTGCTGGATCGGCGCGCCGAATTGAGCGAAGCACTGCGCCCGGCCCTGGAGGTCTGGGCGCATGTGCAATCCCTGCCGGAACCGGGCTTTGCAGTGATTGCCATGGGCAAGCGCGATGTTGCCTACGACGCCGGGTTGCCCAACCCGCTGCTGCGTTACAAGCCAGGCGTGCAATCGGCTGGCGACGATGTGAGCGCCTGCAAGGTGACGGCGGTTATGGACCAGCACGCGTTCATGACGGTTGCACCCGGATGCGAGTTGAAGGTCGGCGATATCATTTCCTTCGGCACCTCGCACCCGTGTCTGACGTTCGACAAGTGGCGTTCAGGTTGCCTGGTGGATAATGACCTACACGTGATCGAGTCTTTCAGTACATATTTCTAGTCAAAGTATTTGCAGGAGTATCGTCACATGAGCCTTCCACGGGTCGCCCTGATCGGCGAATGCATGATCGAACTGCAACAACATGCCGATGGCAGTCTGCGCCAGAGCTTCGGCGGCGACACACTCAATACGGCGGTCTACCTTTCCCGATTGCTGGGTGAGCGGGCCAAGGTCGACTACGTTACGGCACTGGGTGACGACAGCTTCAGCGATGCGATGTGCCGGATCTGGGCGGACGAGGGCATCGGTCTGGGCAAGGTGCAGCGCCTGCCCGGACGCTTGCCGGGACTCTACTGCATCCAGACCGACGCCAATGGTGAGCGGCGCTTTCTCTACTGGCGCAACGAAGCTGCCGTGCGGGACTGCTTCATGACCCCGGCGGCCGAGCCGATCCTGGCAGCGCTGGCCAGCTATGACGTGCTGTATTTCAGCGGCATTACCCTGGCAGTGCTTGGCGAGCAGGGGCGTGCCAAACTGCTGGAGGCATTGGCGCGTGCGCGTCAGCGCGGAGTCAGGGTCGCCTTCGACAACAACTATCGTCCGCGGCTGTGGGCCAGTGTCGAGCAGGCCCGCGAAGCCTACCGTGCGTGTCTGCAGCATGTGGATCTGGCCTTGCTGACCGAAGACGACGAGCAGGCACTGTATGGCTATGCCGACAGCGAACAGCTGCTGGCCGCCTATCGCGGGCGCGGCATCGGTGAAATCGTCGTCAAGCGTGGCGCGCAGAGTTGCCTCGTCGAAGCCGGCGGCGAACGTTTCGACATCGCAGCGCAGAAGGTCGAGCGTGTGGTCGACACCACGGCAGCGGGTGACTCCTTCAGTGCCGGCTATCTCGCGGCCCGGCTCACGGGTGACCACCCGCTGCAGGCGGCGGAAGCAGGGCATCGTCTGGCCAGTATCGTGATCCAGCATCCAGGCGCGCTGGTGCCCAAGTCGGTCATGCCAGTCTGATGGCACTTGCCACAGAACATGCAGTTGATCGGCTAACACACTGACAGACAAGCATTTCGCTGGAACCCGCGCGAAAATCCGGCCACCATAGGCGACCTTTTCGCCTGCGAGCCCACCACCGGAGTCTGCGTGCCTGACGACCTGCCTTCTGCGCTTCCTCATGACCTGGATGTCGACCTTGTACCGCCCCGGCAATTGCCGTTTTTTCGACGCCTGTTGGCGCGGCTGATGGGGCGTGGTCTTACCGGACTGCGCTCGCAGCACGCGCCCTCATGGTCGCAGGGGCATGCCGACGGTTATCTGAACGGCCACATCGAAGGCGTGCGTGAAGGCTATGAAGAGGGTTATCTGGATGGCCAAGAGTCGGGCCGTCAGGTGCTGGTCATCAGCGATACCCGGCCAGCACGGCATCGTGGCCCCAAGGTCGATGATCATCTGTTCGATGACTGGCGACTGGCACTCACACCTGAACTGAAAAAGCGCATCAAGGCCGATGTCGCCGAAAAGCTCCCCGCACATGCCCAGCCCAGCACGGCACAGTGGAAGATGATTTTCAGCGACACGCCGTCTACCTACGTGATTGCCGGGGCGGGCGCGGGCAAGTCCACGTCGCTGGTACTGCGGATTCTGCTGCTGCATCACTACCTGGGCTTCGAACTGAACGCCATGACGGTGGTGACCTTCACCCGCGAGTCGCGCAAGGACTTCATCAGCAAACTGATCGACGTCATGGCCCTCTGGGGGCATGCGCTGGAGCAAAAGCAGGCGCGCGAGGTAGTGCGCACCTTCCATTCACGCATTCTGCCGCTGGTGCGCAGTCTGCCGGGGTTTGAGCAGCTGCGCGCGTTCGAGAACCTGAGCAGCCAGTCTTCCGGTCTGGAAGAGGCGGATAGCAACCCCTTCGACTTGCGGATCAACGATGCGCAGCGCCAGCAACTCAATCTCTGCTATCGCGATCTGTACGCTGGCAATGAGCGTTTTCGCGAAGTCATGGCGCCGCTGTATCGCCATGCCCTGCAGCTCAAGGAACTGGACCGCGATCACCCTGATGTGCAGAAACGGGTCGCCGTGACCGAATTGTCCTCGAAACGCGATGAAGAGTGGTGTGACACCGTTGAAGACTTGTGGATCCGCGCCGGGGCCTGGCCTATAAAGGGCATTGAGCCCATGCGCCAAGCTGTTGAAATAAATGGTTTTTCATTTTCGTTTCACGGCTATATCGCTGAGCTGGATGCTTGGGTTGTGCTGGGTCTGGACGCCAGTGAGGACCAGCAACTCAAGCGCCCTGGCGCCAAGCTACCGGTGTGGGCAGAGGGCATCATAAAGCGCACCCTGTTTCAAGCTTTCTGCAATAAGCCTTTGATATGGATGGATAATTACCAGTCTGCCAATCAGGTTTTGCAATCCCTGGCAGGCGATGCCGTCGCTGGGCCTGGATTCGATTACCGGGTCAAGGGCGAGCTCGGTGCGGCACCCTTGCTGGACTGTTTTGTCACGGCTGCCAGTTTCATCGAGAACCTCGGGCTGGATGTGCCGAGCGCTGTATCCGAGATGAGTTTTGCCAGCGATGACCCGGACCGTTTCTTCTTCGAAGCGCTCAGCCTGTTCTGGAAAGCCTTCGAAACGCACCTGCTGGCTCAATCGCCGCCGATCATGACCTACAACCGCATGTTTGCCTTGTTCGGCGAAACGTCTCCCGAGAACCTCAAGCACGTCAGTGACCCGATGCTCAGACCCTTGGCGCATTTGATGATCGACGAGTTCCAGGACGTCTCGCCGCAGATCGTTTCATGGCTACGCGCCAGCTTGCGCGAAATCAGGCGTCGTGGTCCGGCATTGCACACCGGCCGCATCGCTCAGCACTCATCGTTGTTATGTGTCGGTGACGATTGGCAGTCGATCTACGGCTGGCGCGGCAGTTCACCGAAATACTTCATGGAGTTCGCAAAGGAGTTTTCCTCCCCGGCGACCACCAAGGTCATGCTCAGCGACAATTTTCGCAGTCATCAGCACATCATCGACGCCGCCGAGCACATCGTCCGTGCGGCCCCGGCTATCCCTGGCAAGAAGGCCCGCGCCAGTGGCACGCTCCAGGAGCTGCTGCCGGTCAAGGTACTGGATCGCGATGAGGACGAGCTTGCCGAGCGGGTCGCCGAGCACTATCACGATGGCGACTCGATCCTGCTGCTGTACCGCAAGGGCAGCGAGAAGGCACGTTTCCCGACGCGCCTGCAAGTATTGATCGACGCTGATTCGGCAAATGGCGCGCAGAATCGCCGCATCCGAACGCTGACCTACCACAGTTCCAAGGGCTTGCAGGCGGATGCCGTATTTCTGCTGGGCGATTGTCAGCATCTGACCGTCTCGCCATACAAGAATCAGGTTTACCGGTTGGCAGGGCTGGGTGATGCGAGTGATCTTCAGCCATTCGATACAGCGCAGAAGGATGAAGTCTTGCGTCTGGCCTATGTCGCCATTACTCGCTCGGCGCGGCACTGTTATTGGTATATCGATGAAAGCGCCAGTTCGGGAGAAGCAGTTCAGATGCCCAAAGCGTCAGACAGGATTGCCCGCGACAAGCCTTTCTTCGAAGACCTGCGTAACAGGGTTCGTGCTGGCTGAGGCGTTCATGTCAGATGAAACCGGCGATCTGTCGTTGCGTCTGAGTGCCGAATAACTCCAGCTCGTCCTCGATCGCTTCGATGATGCGCTCCACGTCTGCGGCATTCATCACGGTAGAACAGGGCAGGCCGGCAATGGCGACCACGGTCTCACCGCTGGCACGGTCGAAAAGTCGCGCAATCATGCTCCCTGGCGCATCCATCGAGGCTTCAAAGCCCACGGGATGGAAGTGCCAGCGCATCAGTTGGCATGCATTGGGGAATGTGACTTTAGTCATGACGATGGCCCACCTGAATCAATCGAGCACTTCCCTTGCTCCAATGGGTAGGCAGACAGCCAGAATGCGTCCGGTAAAGCCATGATGACGAGACGATGACCAGCAGTACGCATCATCGGTCGGTCAAGTTGCTTTCCAGCAGGATCGCTGAGCGGTCTGACGAATACTGAAAATAGCATTTGCCAGTGCCGTTCTGGAAAAATTTTTTATGACGCAGCATAAAAAAATCAATTATATGACCGGTGTCATTCGAAGGTATTAATGGGCACGCTCCATGCATCTGCCGAGCCGCTGCCGCAAGTCCTTCAACGGACTGAATTTGCCGTGACGAGGATGGTTTTCGTGCCGGGTCTGGGGCAAGCTGTCGCTATTGACCCGAGGAACTGCACATGCTGAGAAAATCCCTTGCCGCACTGGTGTTGCTGGCCTCCACCAGTCACGCGGCGGAGACGGTCAATATCTACAACTGGACGGACTATATAGCGCCGGACACCCTGAAGAATTTCGAAGCCGCCACCGGCTTCAAGACCACTTACCAAACCTTTGAAACCAATGAGGCGCTGAACGCAAAACTGCTGGCCGGCCACTCAGGCTACGATGTGGTTTTTCCGTCCATTCATTTCATGGGAAGACAAATCCAGAGTGGGCTGCTCAAAACCCTCGACAAGCGTCAATTGCCCAACTGGAAAAACCTCAACCCGGTCCTGCTCAAGGCGCTGGAGGGCAGTGACCCCGGTAATCAGCATGGTTTCCCCTATCTGTGGGGCAGTACCGGCATCGGCTATGACGTAGCCAAGGTCAAGGCCATCCTCGGCAAGGATGTACCGCTCGATTCATGGGATCTGGTGCTCAAGCCGGAAAACATGAAAAAACTCGCCCAATGCGGTGTCGTATTTCTCGACAGCGCACCGGCTCTTCTGCCGATCACCCTGAATTACCTTGGCTTGCCGCCGCACAGTGAAGTGCCTGACGACTACCGTCAGGCAAAGGCGGTACTGGACAGCGTACGGCCGTACATACGCAATTTCAGCTCTGCCGATTACATCGCCGACCTCGCGAAGGGCAGTATTTGTGTCGCAGTGGGCTATTCCGGGGATATTTCCCAGGCTCAGGAGCAGGCGCAGAAAGAAGGCAATGGCTTTACCATCGATTATGTCGTTCCGAAGGAGGGCGCACCCATGTGGTTCGACATGGTCGCCATACCGGCTGACGCCACCGATACCAAGGGCGCCTACGCGTTTCTGAATTACCTGTTGCGCCCCGAAGTGATCGCCAACATCACCAATACGGTGCATTACGCCAATGGCAATGAAAAGGCCGACGCGCTGATCGGTCCCGGCCTGTGGACCGATACCACGGTGTACCCGGACGCCGACATGTTGAGCCGCCTGTTCGTGATGTCTCAGGTCTCGGACACTATCAATACGTTGCGCGAGAAGCTCTGGGACACATTCAGGGCCGGCAGGTAACGCTGTTCAGATGACATGGGCCTGCTGCAGCTCGGTCAGCGCCTGAGCCTTCAATCGCGCCAGCAGCGGATCGCGACGATCCCTCGGCGTCTGCAGCCCGACCGGCAAATCGTGGGTGATTGTGCCGGGACGGCTGCCCATCACCAGCACACGGTCACTCAGGTACAACGCCTCGTCGACATCATGGGTCACCAGCAACAGGGTGATGGCATGGCGCGCAGCCAGTTGCAGGAGCAGGTCCTGAAGCCTCATCCGGGTAAACGCATCGACTGCGCTGAACGGTTCATCCAGCAGCAACACCGCCGGGTGCGAATACAGGCCGCGCGCGATCGCCACACGCTGCGCCATGCCACCTGACAGCGCTTTGGGCAAGGCGTCGGCAAAACCGGAAAGGCCCACTTCTTCGATCAATTGACCGACCCAGCGGCGGTCGTAGCGGTCATCATCACTGAAACCGATATTCTGTGCGACGGTCAGCCAGGGCATCAGGCGCGGCTCTTGAAACACGAACGCCACTTCGCCCTGAATGCGCTGCACCGAGCCACGAAAATCCTGCTCCAGTCCGGCGACAATTCTCAGCAGCGTGCTTTTGCCGCAGCCGCTGGGGCCCAGCAGGCTGACGATTTCCCCCGACTGCAGCGACAGATCGATGCCGTGCAGTACGGTATTGCCCGCAAATGCCTTGTGGTCGACGCGTATGTCCATCAGTGATTCCGGCATCTATCAACCCTCACGGCTTTGCCCGTTGAATGTGTCGCGCCAGGCCAGGAAGCGTTTTTCAAGGTTTGCCAGCAGACCGTCGCTGAGTTTGCCCAGTGTGGCCAGAACGATGATGGCCGCCAACACGATGTCCGGGCGCGAGGTTTCGCGTCCGTCACTGAGCAGGTAGCCCAGGCCTTTGGTGGCCGCGATCAGCTCGGCGGCCACCAGAAACATCCACGACAGGCTCATGCCGCTGCGCAAACCGGTAAACAGGCCGGGCAGGGCGGCGGGCAGAAGAATGCGCCGGGTCAGGCGATAGCGGCTCAAGCCATACATCTGGCCGACTTCCACCAGCTTTCGGTCAATGCCTCGAATCGCGGCCACGCCGTTGAGGTAGACCGGAAAGAACGCGCCGATGGCAATCAGCACGATTTTCGATGTTTCGCCAATGCCCAGCCACAACAGCAGAAGCGGCACCCAAGCCAGGCTTGGAATGGAGCGAAGCCCGGCGAACGTCGGCTCCAGATACGCCTCTGCTTCACGACTGAGCCCCACCCACGCAGCAAACACCAGGGCCAGGCTCGCGCCGATCACAAAGCCGCTGAGCACACGCAACAGACTGGCACTGATGTGCTTCCACAACGCACCGTCCGCCAGATCGCGCAGGGTCAGCACGATCTCGCTGGGCGCTGGCATCTGGTAGGCAGGCAGCCAGCCGATACGGACGATAACTTCCAGCAGGACGATGATCGCCGCCGGCACCACCAGGCCCTTGAGTGGCGTTCGGTAGCGCTGCCAAAGCGTTGGTTGCGACTTGTCCGGTGCTGCCTGCGCTGATGCAGACAACGCTTTGTCCCGGCTGGTCATGGAGTGGCGATCACGGCTTTGGAGAATTCAGGCGTGATCAGTTGATCGATGACCTGCTCGACATTGACGCCTTTGCGCACCAGATCCTCGGAAACCAGAATCGGCGCCGCGGCCTTGGACGCTTCCATGTCTTTCGCGCTCAGTTGCGGGTTGCTCAGGTCTGTGCGGGTCAATTGCAGCCTGGCGACTTCCAGCGGCAAACCCGACTCGGTCGCCAGCAGCCTGGCCAGCTCGTCAGGGTTTTTCACTGCCCATTCCCGAGCCTGCTCATAAGCGCTCAATACTGTTCTGATCGCCTGTGGATGCTCCTTGGCGTAGGTTTCCGTGACGCTCAGTACGCCATAGCTGTTGAAGTCCTTGTTGCGGTAAAGCAGGCGCGAGCCGGACTGTATTTCACTGGCCGCCATGTGCGGGTCAAGCCCTGCCCAGGCATCTACGTTGCCTTTTTCGAGTGCGATGCGTCCATCGGGATGCTGCAGGTGCAGCAACTCGACATCATCCTTTTTCAGCCCGGCCTTCTGCAGCGCGCGCAAGGTGAACAGATAAGGGTCGGTGCCTTTGGTGGCGGCTATTTTCTTGCCTTTGAGTTCGGCAACCGATTGCAGGGGAGAATCCTTGCGCACCACCAGAGCCGTCCATTCTGCCCGGCTGTAGACATACACCGATTTGATCGGGCTGCCATTGGCCCGGGCCAGCACCGCAGACAGGCTGGCCGACGATGCAAAGTCGACGCTGCCACTGTTCAGGTATTCCAGCGAGCGGTTGCTGCCCTGGCTCAACACCCAGGTGACTTTCGCCTCCGGCAGGGCTTTCTCCAGCCAGCCAAAATGCTTGAGCGCCAGGCTGACCGGCGAATAGTAGGCATAGTCCAGACGGATTTCGGCAGGTACGGCCTCGGCGGCCTGCACCGCGCCGTTGAGGCTCAACGCCAATACGCAGGTGCTGGCCATCCAGCGAATCAGCGCACGGGGAGACAGCAACCGAAAGGAAACGGAGGGTTGTGGCATAGTGGCATCCAGGTCAGGAAAACTAGAGCCGCAGCGACCGGCTGGTATATTCCAAAACAGGCAGTTCGCAGGGCGTGAAATTCAGAACAGGAATATTGCACGCTCTATGCCAAACACCAGGGTGCTTGAATTCCGGGGCCTTACGCGGTTTTCCGACGTCCGTGATGTTGATCTGACAGCGGTCTGTTGAATGGCTGTTGCCAGGCAAACAGTCGGTCTGATGACCCATCTTTCGACGATTTTTTGACATTTTCTCTGCTTGTCAGACGATTTTTTTGCCGGTATTGCAACAGAATCGTTTTTTGACACTCTTAATCGTCCACATTCTTAATTTCGAAACATGTGCGCACTAAGATTCGCGCGTGGATTCGCGCGTGACCCTGTTTGACTGATCCGCAGAAATTTCCAGGGCGAGCTGCACAAGCCTGCGTATTCGCACTAGCCAGATGGCTGTCCCCTTTCAAATGCGCACCGGACTCAGAAAATAATGAATATGCCGAAAATGCCTTCCATCACCCGACTTCAGCGCCGTCTTGCGTGGTGCTTCTTCCCCTCCTTGCTGGTGGCTTCGGCCCTGGCCCTGTTCACCATGGGCAAAGGCGTGCATGCAGAGCCCAAGAATGGCACCCAGACACTGGTATTCCTTCGGCATGCCGAAAAACCGGCCATGGGGTTGGGGCAACTGAACTGTCAGGGGCTTAACAGGGCGATAGAACTGTCGGAAGTCCTGCCCAAGGAATTCGGCAAGGCTGACTTCATTTTCGCTGCCAATCCGAGCCGACATGTGGAAGAGGGTGAGGGCGATCAGTCCTACAGCTACGTGCGTCCGCTGATGACGGTAGGGCCCAGCGCAATCAAACTGGGTCTGCCCGTCAACCTCGACTTTGGTGCCAACGACACCGCAGACCTGGCCGATGAGCTGATGCGGGACAAGTACCACAACGCAGTTATCTACACCGCCTGGTCGCATGGCTACCTGCCGGAGCTGATCAACAAGGTTGCTGAAGAAGCGTCCGGCAAGAGCACTAACCTGCTGGATGACTGGACGAACGATGATTTCGACTCAGTGATTGTCGTCACCCTGAAATGGGTCGATGGCAAGGCCACGCTCGATTACAAGAATCAAAAACAGGGCCTCAACAACGGCACCGAGACCTGCCCTGAGGCGACCTGATCTCGAATCGCAAGCGTTAGCCATTGAGGGACTTCATCGACTCCGCGCTATAGCGCTCGCCGGATGCCGACCCCTGAGCCGGAAAAATCGCTTCCAGCTGGGCAAGGTCATCGGTACTCAGCGTCAATGAAGCTGCGGCCACGTTGCTTTCCAGGTACTTGCGCTGTTTGGTGCCCGGGATCGGAATGATGTCCTCTCCCTGGGCAAGCACCCAGGCCAGCGCCAGTTGCGACGCGCTGATGCCTCTGGCCGTAGCCAGTGCCTTGACCTTCTCGACCAATTGCAGATTGCGATTGAAGTTTTCGCCCTGAAACCGTGGAGTGAAGCGACGATAGTCATCGGCCGCGAAATCGTCCGGAGTGCGCAATTCACCGGTCAGAAACCCCCGGCCGAGCGGACTGTAAGCCACGAAAGCAATGCCCAGGCGACGGCAGGTGGCAAGCACGCCATTCTGTTCCGGATCGCGTGACCAGAGTGAGTACTCGCTCTGCACAGCCGCCAACGGATGTACCGCGTGGGCCTTTTCGATGGTCGCTGCACTGGCTTCACAGATGCCTATATGGCGAACCTTGCCAGCCTTGACCAGTTCGGCCATGGCGCCAACGGTGTCCTCGATGGGCACCTTTGGGTCGACGCGGTGCTGATAATAGAGATCAAGGTAATCGGTGTTCAGCCGCTTCAGACTGGCGTCGATGGACTGGCGAATGTACGCCGGGCTGCCATTGACGCCACGTGCATGCGGATCGTCGCCACGCACGATGCCGAACTTGCTGGCCAGGTAAATACCTTCACGCTTGCCTTCGAGGGCCCGGCCAAGCAAGGCTTCATTGGTGTGCGGGCCGTACATGTCCGCTGTATCGAAAAAGGTGACACCCAGCTCCAGTGCGCGGTGCAAGGTGGCGATGGATTCCTTTTCATCGATGCCGGTGGTGTAGAAGTCCGACATTCCCATGCAGCCCAGCCCGACGGCGGATACGTGCGGACCGAGTTGACCCAATTGGCGCGTGATCACAATGAGTGCTCCTGATCGTTGAAAGAGCCATCAAGTCTCTACGCTTTGGCTGGCGCAATAAACCTGGTGTTTCTTATTTCACCGTTGCGAAAATCCGAATAATTAACGTTCACCAAGCGCGAGAGCGTGCGGCGTCAATCCGACAAACCGTACTAGTCACAAAATCACCAGTGGAGTACAAATGTACTCCATGAGCACATTATCTCCTCGACGCAGCGCCATCCTTACCTTCATCCGCGATCGCATCGCGCAGCAGGGGCAATCACCGAGCCTGGCGGAAATTTCCGAGGCTTTCGGTTTTGCTTCGCGCAGTGTGGCGCGCAAACACATTGTGGCCCTCACCGAGGCCGGGCTGATCGAAGTCGTAGCGCATCAGGCGCGGGGCATTCGCCTGCTGAACAGTGAGCCACTCCCCGAATTGCTGGAAATTCCGGTACTGGGGCGCGTGGCGGCGGGCGCACCTATCGGGCCTGACCTCGATATACACAGCACGCTGCACCTGGACCGCAGCACCTTTACCCGTGTGCCGGACTACCTGCTGCGTGTGCAGGGTGACTCGATGATCGAGGACGGTATTCTCGATGGCGATCTGGTGGGCGTGCACCGTAACCCGCAGGCCAGTGACGGGCAGATCGTGGTTGCCCGGCTGGACGGCGAGGTGACCATCAAACGCCTGCAACGCCGCGCCGAGCAGGTGCGCCTGTTGCCGCGCAACCCGGCCTACGAGCCGATCATCGTCACGCCCGATCAGGACTTCGCCATCGAAGGTGTGTTCTGCGGGCTGGTGCGCCGCGAATGATGGGCGCGGTGGTCAGCCTGGATGCCTTGCTGGATGAGCGCAGGGTCTGGAAAGGGCGCCAGCAGAGCGCGCCACCGGTCAGCCCGCAGCCCAGTGGCCACATGTTGCTGGATGCTGCATTGCCCACCGGCGGCTGGCCTGCAGCGGCCCTGACTGAAATCCTCATTCCGGCCAATGGCAGCGGCGAACTGCGCCTGCTGTGGCCAAGCCTGGCACGGCTTTCCGCAATCGCTGAGCGCATTGTGCTGGTCGCACCGCCTTATATTCCGTACCCACAGGCCTGGCTGGCCGCCGGTGTCGATCTGCGCCAGTTGGTGGTAATCGAGGCGAGTCCCCGTGATGCCTTGTGGGCCGCCGAGCAATGCCTGCGTTCCGGCAGTTGTGGCGCGGTCGTGTGCTGGCCCGGCATGGTCGATGACCGTGCGCTGCGACGCTTGCAGGTGGCTGCCGAAACCGGGCAGACCCTGGCTTTTGCCTGTCGCCCGCAGCAGGCCGCCGCCAACCCTTCACCCGCAGCCCTGCGCATAGCTATAGATACCCGCCCGGCACAGTTGCGAGTGCTCAAATGCCGGGGCGGACTTGCGCCGCCTTTCCCCATTCCGTTCCCGACCGACGCTTGAGGTTCTTATGCTCTGGGCCTGTGTCTTGCTGCCGCAACTGGCGCTGGACGGCGTCATGCGTCGTCACGGCAACCCCGATGAGCCGCTGGCGCTGATCAGCGGCAGCGCTCAACGTCGCGTGTTGCAGAGCGTCAATCCGGCTGCGCGTGCGTTGGGGCTGAAAGCCGGGCAGTCGCTGACCGCAGCACAGGCGCTGGTGCCGAACTTCACCACGATCGAGCATGACCCGGCCGATATCGAGCGTTTGCAGCAACTGCTCGCGGCCTGGGCCTACGGTTTCAGCTCCAATGTCAGCCTCAAGTACCCGCGGGTACTGCTGATGGAAATCGAATCCAGCCTCAAGCTGTTCGGCCCTTGGCCAGTGTTCGAGGCGCGTTTGCGTGAAGAGCTGACCACGCAGGGTTTCCGCCATCGCATCGTGGTCGCGCCCAACCCGATAGCCGCGCGAATGCTGGCCAACATGCATGACGGGCTGAGCATCGACTGTCCGCATGAATTGCGCCGCCGTCTGGAACAGATGCCTTTGGAACGCATCGGCCTGAGCCGCGAAACCGCTACTGCCCTGACGCGCATGGGGCTGCGTAGCGTGCGGCAGGTGCTGGCGCTGCCCCGCGATACGCTGGCACGGCGGTTTCCGGCCAGCGTGCTGCAGCACTTCGACACCTTGCTCGGCGAGCGCCCCGTGGCGCTGGAATGCTACACGCCGCCGGATTTTTTCGATGTACGCATCGAGCTGAATTTCGATGTCGAGTCCCATCAGGCCCTGTTGTTTCCGCTCAAGCGGCTGATCGCCGATCTGGCCTTGTTCCTCGCCGGACGCGACAGCGGTGTGCAGCGATTTTCCCTGCATCTGGAGCATGTTGAAGGTCCGGAGACTGTGGTACCCGTCGGACTGCTGAGTGCCGAGCGCGATGCTTCGATGCTGTTCGAACTGGCCCGCGGCAGGCTGGAGCAGGTGCTGGTCGCGTCGCCGGTACGTGCCGTGCGCCTGCTGGCGCGAGACTTGCCGGATTTTGTCCCGGCGCACCGTCAGTTGTTCGATGAGCGCGTGCAGCAAACCTTGCCCTGGGAGCAACTGCGCGAGCGCCTGCGGGCGCGTCTGGGCGACGAGTCGGTCAATGGCTTACGCGCTCAGGCCGATCACCGCCCTGAATGCGCCTGGCAACCGCACAGCACAAGCAAACCGGTCTTGCCGAGCAAGGGTTGTACGCGCCCGGGCTGGTTGCTGCGAGAACCCCAGCCGCTGCCACTTCATGCCACGCGCATCGTGGCGGGGCCCGAGCGAATCGAATCAGGCTGGTGGGACGGCGGCGATGTACGTCGCGACTACTATCTGGTCGAAACCTCCAGCGGCCAGCGCGCCTGGGCCTATCGCAGCGTGGGCGAGCAGGGTGAACTGCTGCTGCATGGCTGGTTCGCATGACAAGCGAATACGCCGAGCTGCATTGCCTGTCCAACTTCAGTTTTCAGCGCGGCGCCTCAAGCGCCCGTGAGCTGTTCGAACGAGCCTTGCGCCACGGCTACCAGGCGCTGGCCATCACTGACGAGTGCACGCTGGCCGGTATCGTACGTGCCTGGCAGGCGTCCATCAGCACCGGCCTGCCATTGATCATCGGCAGCGAAATGCACATCGAGAACGGGCCGAAAGCCGTGCTGCTGGTGGAAAGCCAGACAGGCTATGAGGCGCTGTGCAAATTGATCACGGTGGCACGCCGCAGAGCCAAAAAAGGTGAATACCGGTTGTTGCGTGAAGATTTCGAGCCTGCGCCGGACGGGTTGCTGGCCCTCTGGCTGCCGGACCTCGACGGTGACGCTCAAGCCTGTCTGGCGCATGGACGCTGGTTGCGTGAGCGCTTTGCCGAGCGCCTCTGGCTCGGCGTGGAGTTACATCGCGGCGCGGATGACGAGCAGCGTCTGGCCGACTTGCTGGCGCTGGCTCAATCATTGGGTATCCCGGCAGTAGCCAGTGGTGATGTGCACATGCACGCACGCGGCCGGCGTGCCCTGCAGGACACCATGACTGCCATTCGCCATCACACGACCGTGGCCGAAGCAGGGCACTTGTTGTTTGCCAACGGCGAGCGCCATTTACGGCCACTGGATGCGCTTGCCGAGCATTACCCGGACTGGCTGCTGGCCGAATCGGTGCGTATTGCCCGGCGCTGCACGTTTGATCTCAAACAATTGAAATATGAATACCCGCACGAGCTTGTCCCCAAAGGCCAGACACCTACGTCGTGGCTGCGTGAACTGACCGAGCGCGGTGTCCGAAAACGCTGGCCGAAGGGGCTGACGCCAGCTACCCGCGCGCAGGTCGAGAAGGAACTGGCGCTGATCGCGGAAAAGAAGTTCGACAGCTACTTTCTGACCGTGCATGACATCGTCGAGTTTGCCCGCAGCCAGCACATCCTTTGTCAGGGACGCGGCTCGGCTGCCAACTCGGCAGTATGTTATGCGCTGGGGATCACCGAGCTGAATCCGGAAAAGAGCAATCTGCTGTTCGAGCGCTTCATCTCCAGAGAGCGCAACGAGCCACCGGACATCGACGTGGATTTCGAGCATGACCGCCGCGAAGAAGTCATTCAGTACATCTTTCGGCGCTATGGCCGGGGCCGGGCGGCGCTGACTGCTGTCGCTAGCACTTATCACGGCTCCGGCGCGATGCGTGACGTGGCCAAGGTGCTGGGCTTGCCGCCAGACCAGATCAATGCCCTGGCCGAAGCCTTCAGCCGCTGGAGCGATTCATTGCCGTCGCCTGAACGCTTGCGCGAATACGGCTTCGATGCCGACACGCCGATCCTCAAGCGCGTGCTGGCGCTGACCGGCGAACTGATCGGTTTTCCCCGGCACCTGTCGCAACACCCGGGTGGCTTCGTGATTTCCGAACACCCACTGGAGACCTTGGTGCCGGTGGAGAACGCCGCGATGGCCGACCGCACCATCATCCAGTGGGACAAGGACGACCTGGATCTGGTCGGCCTGCTGAAAGTCGACATTCTTGCGCTGGGCATGCTCAGTGCCTTGCGCCGCACGTTCGATCTGGTGCATCTGCACCGGGGCAAACGCTGGGCCCTGGCAAGTCTGCCGGGCGACGACCGGAAAACCTACGAAATGATCAGCCGCGCCGACACCATCGGCGTGTTTCAGATCGAGTCGCGTGCGCAGATGGCCATGCTGCCGCGCCTCAGACCGGAAAAATTCTACGACCTGGTCATCGAAGTCGCCATTGTCCGGCCAGGGCCGATCCAGGGCGACATGGTTCACCCATATCTGCGTCGACGTAATAAAGAGGAAGCCATTACCTATCCGCCTAAACTAAAAAGCGTCTTTGAGCGCACCTTGGGCGTGCCGCTGTTCCAGGAGCAGGTCATGGAAGTGGCGATCATCGCTGCCGACTACACCCCGGGCGAAGCGGACGAGCTGCGTCGCGCGATGGCTGCGTGGAAACGTCACGGCGGGCTCGAGCCACATCGCGAACGGCTGCGCACGGGCATGCTGAAAAACGGCTATGAAGCGGGCTTTGCCGACCGGATTTTCGAACAGATCAAGGGTTTTGGCAGTTATGGTTTTCCCGAATCCCACGCCGCCAGTTTCGCCTTGCTGACCTACGCCAGTTGCTGGCTCAAATGCCACGAGCCGGCAGCGTTCACCTGTGCGCTGATCAACAGTTGGCCGATGGGGTTTTACAGCCCGGATCAATTGTTACAAGACGCACGTCGCCACCACATTGAAATCCGCCCGGTGGATGTGCGCTACAGCGACTGGGATTGTTCGCTGGAGCCGCTCGATCATCCCGACCGCACACGCAATCTGGCGATTCGCCTCGGGCTGCGCATGGTCCGTGGCTTTCGTGAGGAAGATGCCTTGCGCATCGAAGTCGCGCGCGCGAAACGCCCGTTTGTCGATGCCACGGACCTGACGTTGCGCGCCGAATTGGACTCGCGCGCCGCCGAAGCACTGGCGGATTCCGGTGCCTTGCGCGGCCTGATCGGCCATCGGCACCGGGCGCGCTGGGAAGTGGCCGGGGTTGAGGCCCAGCGCCCGCTGTTCGACGACCTGCCCAGCGAAGAAACCCAAGTGATCTTGCCACTGCCGACTGTCGCCGAAGACCTGGTGGCCGACTACACAACGCTGGGTACCACCCTGGGCCCACACCCGCTGGCCTTGCTGCGCCGGCAACTGGCTGCCAAGCGCTTTCGCAGCTCACAAGACTTGTTACACCTGGAAAACGACCGGACCCTCAGCGTGGCGGGGCTGGTCATTGGCCGTCAACGACCGGGCACCGCCAGTGGCGTGACCTTCGTGACGCTGGAAGACGAATTCGGCATGGTCAACGTCGTGGTCTGGCGCGACCTGGCCGAACGTCAGCGCAAGGTGCTGGTGGGCTCGCAACTGCTGCAGGTGTTCGGGCGCCTGGAATCAAAAAGCGGCGTACGGCACCTGATCGCCCAGCGGCTGTATGACCTGACGCCGCTGTTGACCGGACTGGATGTGCGCAGTCGGGACTTCCAGTAATCGGGCCTGTAATTTGCAGTAGCAATCGGTACATCCTGCCACCGAGAAGCCCTGTATGTACAAAGACTATCCAGCCGCTTACCAGGTCAGCAAAGGCGCGGCGCTGCAAGTGGCCACTGCCTTTTATGAGCGCATCCGCACGAATGCGCAGCAACGCACCCTCGTCGAACAGTTCGAAGTACCGATTCGTACCGGGCGGGCCTGGAAGGTCAAGGCCGGTCAGGTGTTTCGGGTCACCACACCGGTGGGCCCGCAGGTGGGTGATTTCAATGTCTGGAACGCCAACGACCCCCGCGAGCGCCTGTGGGCTGCGCGCACGCGTCAGTTGCAGGGCGCGCATGTCAGTACCCACGACCGGTTGTGGTCGAATCTGCCGTTTTTGCGGCCAATGGTAACCATCACCGATGACAGTCTGGCCAGTTACGGAACCGACGAGCACGGCGGCCGCCTGCATGACCTGCTCGGCACGCGTTGCGATCCCTACGTCAACAAGATGCTGACCGGCGAAGACTTTCACCATCACTGCCATTCCAACCTGACCCGCGCAGTGCTGCCGCACGGGCTGACCGAGTTCGATGTGCACGATGTGCTGAACATCTTCCAGTGCACCGGCCTGAACCATGACGACCTGTATTTCATGAAAGCCTGCCCGGCGCAGAAGGGCGACTATCTGGAGTTCTTCGCGGAAATCGACCTGCTATGCGCATTGTCGACGTGTCCGGGTGGCGACCTGTCATTGCCGATGTGGGGGCCTGATGCGCAGGACCCGTTGAGCGTCTGCCGACCGCTGGGCGTCGAGATCTATGACCTCGACGCGTCGCTGCTGGACGGCTGGCAGTCCCCCGAGCGCGCAGCTTACAACGGCCTGCATGGTCTGCAGATCGCCAAGGCCGAGTGGGAGCAATAACCGCTCAGGCTGCGCGCGCCATTCTGCGCAGTCCCCAGACCATCACCGCCCCCATCCCGAGCATCGCCAGCAGCAGTGCCGGGTAAGCCACCCACCAGTGCAGCGGGGCGGTCATCATGCTGAATTCCGACATGCCGCCGATCCCGGCAATCAGGTTCAGGGGCAGAAACACCACATTGATCAAGGTCAGCTTGCGCAGCAGGGTGTTGGTGCTGTTATTGACCAGATTGCCTCGCGCATCCATCAACCCGGCGAACACCGTGGAATAGATCTCGGCCTGTTTGTAGCACTGATCGTTCTCGATGATCATGTCGTCGATCAGCGCCAGGCTGTCGGCTGCGTATTGCCGGCCTTGCGCATGGTTGCGCAGACGCGTCAGGACCGCACCGTTGCTGTGGATGGCATTGATGTAATACACCAGACTTTCGCTGAGGTTGAACATCTGCAGTAAATGGCGGTTTTCCAGGGAAGAGTTGAATTTCTGCTGCAATTCCCGGGCGACCATCTTGATGACTTTCAAATGGCCCAGATAGTGATGAATATTGTTGAACAGCAGCTCCAGAAGGATATCCAGCGGCTGGTCCAACGGGCGGTGAGCCCCCAGCGCGCTCAAGGGTTGCTCGTCATCGCAGATCAGCACCAGCTGATCCCGGCTCAACAGCACGCCAAAGGACGAAACGTCGAACGAGAAGCTGTCCTTGCCCGAATAGTTCTCGGGACGTTTCCAGATGACGAACAACGCATCAGGGTGAAACTCGATGCGCGAAATTTCGTCCGGGTCGAGTGCCGAGGCAACGGCATGCTCATCAAGGTGAAATCGCTCCAGCAATAATCTGCGTTCCCCGGCATCCGGTTTGCTGAACCACAGCACCTGAGCCTTTTGCGGATCACATGCCAGCAACTGGTTGTTGTCGAGTTTCAGGCCCTGAATCATCGTTTCACCATGCCTGACCGAGGCGCTTGAGCTCCAGACGGCGGACGAACTCTTCCAGCACCAGGCTGTAAAGATCATCCTGCAGATAAGCGTCTTCGATGCCGGCATCCAGGTTCGGGTTGTCGTTGACCTCGATCACCACCACGTGATCGCCTGACTGTTTCAAGTCCACGCCATACAAGCCGTCACCAATCAGATTGGCGGTCTTGAGCGCCAGTTCGACCACGGCGCGCGGCGCTTCGTGCACCGCCAGCGTGCGGCATTCGCCAATCACCTCGGCACCGATCGCCTTGTGGTTGTAGATCTGCCAATGCCCCTTGGACATGAAGTACTGGCAGGCGAATATCGGTTTGCGATTGAGAATACCGATGCGCCAGTCGTACTCGGTGTAGAAAAACTCCTGAGCCAGCAGCAATACCGAGTGCTCGAACAGCTGGGTCGTTGCCGTGTGCATTTCCTCGGGTGTGCTGACCTTGATCACGCCTCTGGAAAAACAGCCATCGGGAATCTTCAATACCAGCGGGAAACCCAGGCGTGTGGCCACGTGTTGCAGTTCTTCCGGGCGGTCCTTGTAGAGGATTTCCGTTCGCGGCATGCCCAGATCATGGCTTTTGAGCAGGTCGGTCAGGTACACCTTGTTGGTGCAGCGCAGGATCGAGGTTGAGTCATCCATGACCACCAGCCCCTCGCTTTCGGCTTTCTTGGCAAAGCGATAGGTGTGGTTGTCAACGCTGGTGGTTTCACGAATCAGCAGCGCGTCGTACTCGGCCAGTCGGGCGTAGTCTTTCTTTTCGATCAGCTCGACATCGATGCCCAGGCGCTGACCGACGCGGATGAAATTGGCCAGCGCCTCAGGGTTGGAGGGCGGCAGCTGTTCCTGCGGATCATGCAGAATCGCCAGGTCGTAGCGGGCCATTCGCCGCGAACTGGGCTGGCGCCAGACGTTGCGGCTGAAGCCCTCCAGCGCCGTGGCGAACTCATCCTGCTGATCCTCGCGCAGACGCGGCAGAGCTCCGGCCTTGATACCGGCAATGTGCCAATTGTCGCGCTTGCGAAACTCCACCATCAGGATCGGACAGGGGAAGACTTCAAACAATTGACGGGCGAGATCCTTCAACGGCTCAAGTGTGGTCTGACCGAAGTACAGTGTCAGGGTAAACCCTTCGGTGTCGTCATAGGGATGGTCCTCAAGTGCGGTCTCCAGCAACTTGTCCAGGTCATCGAGTGCCAGGCCGTAGAGTGACTTTCGGGTCAATTCGCTGATGGTCTTTACCGAGGGAATGACATTGTGCTGGCGCGCTTCGGCCAGCAGAGAACAGTAATAACCATGGCCCAGGTATTTGTAGCTGCGGCACAGGTTGATGACTTGCACACGCTTGCCTGCCGTGGCTTTCAGCGGTTTTTCCAGATAGTCCTGGGCGCTGATCAAGTCTTCGCTGGGGAAGTACGATGCCCAGTCTTCGAGCCGTTCGACAATAATCACCAGTTGCCTCTGCGCTGCAAAGAGTGTTGTGGGGTCTGCTCGTCGGGTTGTTGCTGAAAGCGCAAGTTGCGCAGATACTTCGTTCATCTTCACCTGTGCCGCTGACATGTGTAATCGATCCGATGGGAAACAAGTCCTTTCTATTAAGCATGTGCTTTTTGAAATGTCCCGTTTCGTTACACAACTTTTACGGCGGTGGAGATGGACTTTATATTTCGAGATGCAGTTGAAACCGATGTCGATGATTTGCTGCTTCTGGAGAACCAGTGTTTTGACGGCGACCGTCTGACCGAGCGCAGCTTTCACTGGATGATTCGCCGCGCCAATGCCAGCCTGATCGTCGCCGAGCAGGCCGGACAGCTCACCGGCTATGCGCTGGTGCTGTTTCATCGGGGCACCTCGCTGGGGCGTTTGTATTCGCTGGCGATTGCCGATGCGGCGCGGGGCAAGGGGCTGGGCAAGCAGTTGTTGCAACGTGCCGAGCAGAAGGCCGTGGGCCGCGACTGCGCTTACCTGCGCCTTGAGGTGCGCCCTGATAACCACGCGGCTATTGGGCTGTACGAACGCAATGGTTACCGGCGTTTCGCTCAGGTCGACGACTATTACCAGGACCATGCCCCGGCCTTGCGCTACGAGAAACGTATCGTTGAGCACGCCCGGCTGGACAGTCGCTCAGTGCCTTACTACCAGCAGACTCTGGAGTTCACCTGCGGCCCGGCCTGCCTGTTGATGGCCATGAAAGCCCTGCAACCTGCGCGTTCGATGGGGCGTGCCGAAGAGCTGCAGATCTGGCGCGAGGCGACCACCGTGTTTATGACCTCCGGCCACGGCGGCTGCAGTCCTCAGGGGCTGGCGCTGGCTGCCCGGCGACGGGGCTTTGCCGTGAAGTTGCTGGTGTCGGTCTCGGGCCCGCTGTTTCTGGGCGGCGTGCGCAGCGACAACAAGAAACAGGTGATTCGCCTGGTTCATGAGCAGTTCTGTCATGAGCTGCGAACCTGCGGTGTAGAGACGCTGCCCAACCGCTCATTGAACCTGCCGCGCTTACTGGCCGACGGCGGCAAGCCGCTGGTGCTGATCAGCAGTTACCGCCTGACCCGTTCCAAGGCACCGCACTGGGTGATGGTCACCGATTGCGACAGCGATTTCGTCTACCTGCACGATCCCGATATTGATCACAGCCTGCATCGGCAAGCCATTGACTGCCAGCATATGCCGGTAAGCCATGCCGACTTCAATCGCATGAGTTGTTTCGGTGCCGATAAACTTCGGGCGGCAGTGATTGTGTTTGCCGCGCCTGTGGATGATCATGCGGGCGCTTCAGCAGACCGGCCACAGGATTCCCTATCGTGATTAAGTTCGTGCTCAAGGCTTTTTGCGTACTGGCCATCGCTGCAAGCCTGTCGGCCTGCATCAGCGCGCCGATCCCGCTGACCGCGAAAACCGCCGCGCAGCTGCAGCAACAGCCACCGGTGCGCTTTCTGCTGACCTTCGACGATGGCCCGAGCGCCTCGACGTTCTACAACCCCAGCATCACCGTGCTCGACAGCCTGGCGGACAATCCGCTGCAGCCGGGCATCAAGGCGGTGTTCTTCGTGCAGACCGGCGCAACCGGTGCGGGTAACAGTGATCAGGGCCGGGCGATCATGCGCCGTCAGCATGAAGAAGGGCACCTGCTGGGCTTTCACACCGCCACGCCGCACCACACCAACCACCGTTCACTGAGCGATGAGGAACTGGAGCAATCCCTGACCCAGGGCTGCGCGATCATCGCCTCTATCACCGGTGTGCCGACCACCTTGCTGCGTCCGCCGTTCTGGAACTACGACAAACGCACGTTCAGCGCCTATCAGCGCCACCATCTGCAGGTACTGCTCACTGACCTGAGTGCCAATGACGGCAAGATCTGGGGCTATAACTTCAGCCTGCGCCGCCGTTCCAACATGGTCAGCCAGCTCTCGCAGGTGCGCGAACGCATTGCCGCCGGAGAGCTGCCTGCGGTGGATGGCGTGATTCCGGTGGTGGTGACCTTCCACGACCTGAACCGCTACACCGCGCGGCATGCGCGGGAGTACCTGCAGATTCTGGTCGACAGTGCCGGGCAGACTGGCGTAAGGCTCGCCGACAAGCCGTTCTACGACGACAGTGCGCAGTTGCAGCGCGCAGCACTGGCCAGGACGGTCAAGGAGGCGGGCGAGCCTGTCAGCTTGCCCGGTGTGTGGAACTGGATCTGGGACCACAACGCGCACTGACCAGGCGTCAGACCAGGGTGTTCTTGCGCACATGACCGCCCTGGACAATCATTGCCAGGCGTTCGCCCTGACCGACCAGGCAACTGATATCGCTCAGCGGGTCGCCATCCACCACCAGCAGATCGGCGATCGCGCCGGCGGCGATACAGCCCAGTTCGCCTTCGCGCTGAAGGATCTGCGCTGCCACGCTTGTGGCACTGCGCAGCGCTGCCAGATTACCCAGCAGTTCGGCGCGAATCTTCAATTCATGAGTCTGGTACTCATGCATTTCCCCCAGCAAATCCGAGCCATAGCCCATCGGTACACCCGCTTCAGCGAACAGCAGCAGGGCATTGCGCCCGGCCTGACGCACATCCTCGATTTTGGCGACCGAGTCAGCCGGCAGCCCGAAGCGTTCGCCGTATTCAGCGAGCATTTCGTAAGTGACCTGGGTGGGCACCGCAAATGCGCCTTTTTCGGCCATCAGCCGCGCGGTGTCGGCATCGACCAGGTTGCCATGTTCGATGGTTCTGACACCGCACTCGATGGCACGGCGAATCGCCCGGGCGGTGTAGGCATGCGCCATGACGTAGGTGTTCGCGGCGGCGGCCTCGTCGACGATGGCGCGGATTTCAGCTTCGCTGTATTGGGTGTTGGCAATCGGGTCGGTTGGCGAGGACACTCCGCCCGAGGCCATGATCTTGATCTGGTTGGCGCCTTGCTGCAGCTCCTCGCGTACCGCCAGGCGCACGTTGTCGACGCCATCCACCACGCGGGCGATGGCCCCGGCGCGGAAGCAACAGGAGCAGGGCTCGTTGAGCAGCAATTCGCCGCGTGCGCGCATGTCGCCATGGCCGCCGGTCTGCGACAGTGCCTTGCCCGATGCGAAGATGCGCGGGCCGGGAATCAGCCCCATCTGAATCGAACGGGCCAGTGCCCAGTCAGCGCCCCCGGCATCGCGCACGGTGGTAAAACCACGGTCGAGCATCGCCGCCAGAATCGGCAAGGCGCGGTACATGATGATTGCGTTGGGTTGCAGGGCGTTCATGCCCAGATTGGCGTTGGAAGCCAGCACGTGCACATGGCAGTCGATCAGGCCGGGCATCAGTGTTCTGCCACCCAGATCGATGACCTGAGCGCCAGCCGGGGCCGGTTCACCCTCGGCACGTACTTCGACAATGCGCTCACCCTCGATCACGACCTCCTGGCCCGAAATCAATTGCCCGCGTTGCACGTCCAGCAGGCGGCCGTTGCGCAGGATCAGACGTGTGGGTTCAGTGGTACTCATTGGTAAGCTCCAGACAAGGGGGGGTGAGCCGCGGGCGCACGGTCGCGATAAAGCAGTGCGCCAATACCGCTGACGATGGCGGCGAACATGATGTAAAAGGCCGGCGCCAGGTTGCTGCCGGTCGAGGCAATCAGCCAGGTGATGGTAAAGGTGGCAAACCCGCCGAAGATCGTGACGGCGAAGTTGTAGGCCACCGAAAGCCCGGTGGACAGCACGTGGGTTGGCAGCAATTCACCGAAGGCTGCGAGGATCGAGCCGATGTAAGCGGAAATCAGCAGGCCGAGCACCAGCTCGAAGATCAACAGTGAAAACAGCCCCGGCATCTGGTTGATGAACAGAAACATCGGGTAGGCGCTGAGGAAGATGGCAATGGCCGAGCCCAGCAGCCACGGGCGATGCCCGCTGCGGTCGGCCAGAGCGCCGACAATCGGTGTGGCGACGATCAGTACCGCGCCGCCCATCATGCCGGCGCTGAAGCCCATCCATGACGGCAGGCCGAGCACGCGCTGGGCGTAGGAGGGGATGTAAAACAGGATGGCATAGGTGCAGACGGTCCATAGCACGACCAGCGAAAAGCTGATCAGGGTCTGTCGCGGGTAGGTCTTGATCACTTCGCGCAGCGGCGATTCGACCGGTTTTGCAGCCTTGTAGGCAGGTGTCTCGTCAACCCGGCTGCGAATATAGAAGCCGACCGGCCCGATCAGCGTGCCGATCAGAAACGGCACCCGCCAGCCCCAGCTTTCGAGCTGTGCCTGGGTCAGGTAACTGGACAGCACCGCGCCCAGCGCGGAACCCAGCAGTACCGCGACGCCGATGCTGGCCTGAATCCAGCTGGAGTAGAAGGCTTTTTTGCCCTCAGGCGCATGCTCGGTGAGAAACGCCGTGGCGCTGCCCATCTCGCCACCGGCAGAGAAGCCTTGCAGCAGACGCGCCAGGACAATCAGCAGGGGTGCCAGATAGCCGATCTGCGCAAAGCCGGGTGTCAGCCCGATGATCAGTGTCCCCAGCGCCATCAGCAGGATGGTCAGCGACAATGCTGCCTTGCGCCCGCGCTTGTCGCTGTAGATGCCCAGCACAATGCCACCCACCGGACGCATGAAGAAGCCCACCCCGAAGGTCGCCAGCGCCAGCAGGTAAGAAGTCAGTTCGCTGCCGGTGGGGAAGAATACCTTGGCGATGATCACCGAGAAGAAGCTGTAGACCGTGAAGTCAAACCATTCAAGGCCATTGCCGATGACCGTGGCGACCACCGCGCGGCGTGCCTTTTGTTCATGGGTGCGTGAAGCAGAGGATTGTGGTGTGCTCACTGGATAGGCTCCTGCATGCGATACACGCAGGGAAACCCCCTGCATCGGTTGCATTGATTGAGGGGCAGGGTGTGTGTGAGTGCGGCCGAGTCAGGTCTTTTTGCCCGTTTCAGTCGAGAGTAGGCGCTGGGCCGATTTTAACAAAACGCTTATTACGCAGATTTGCATGCGCCAAACGCATGCAGGATTCAGAGCGGTGGAGCCAGTGTGGCTATTTCGTCTGCCAGCCATTTCTCGAAGGCACGCGCGGCACGCCGAGGCGTCTTGTCGTTGGGTGTCAGCAGATAATAGCCGCCTACCGCGCCGACGCTTTTGCGGCACGCGGGCACCAGCGCGCCGGACTGTACGTGGCGGTCGATCATCGGCTGCCAGCCGAGCACGATGCCATGCCCGGCGACCGCCAGATCGACCAGCACCGGATACAGGTTCACGGTCATGCGCTTGCGGATCAGCGAGGCATCGACACCCTGGCGGCCGAACCAGTCACCCCAGGACAGCCATTGACGCTGGCCGTCTTCGAGCATCAGCAGGCAATGATCCAGCAGTTGCGCGGGCTCCAGCAGGCGCCCGCCGAGATAGTCGGGCGAGCAATAGGCGTTGACCGATTCGGCGAACAGCAGACGGCTGTCGAGACCTGCCGGTGAGACTTCACGCAGAAAATACAGCGCCAGATCGAATTCGGCGCGAATCAGCGAATCCAGCCCATCGACCACGCGCAGTCGGATATCCACGGCCGGAAAGGCATCGCGATAACGTCCCAGCAAAGGCCCCAGCCACAAGGCCGCCACGCCACTGGAGCAGGCCAGGGTCAGTTGCTGATCACCGCTGTGAGTGATCACCTGTGCGGTGGCCTCGGCGCACAGGGTCAGTACGCGCTGGATCTGCTCGGCGTAAATCTGTCCGGCGACCGTCAGATGAATGCGCTTGTGCTCGCGACGAAACAGCGCGCGGCCGAGAAATTCCTCCAGTTGCGCGACCTGACGGCTGATCGCGCTCTGAGTCAGGTTCAGTTCGATGGCGGCACGCGTGAAGCTGCCATGCCGGACGGCAGCTTCGAAAGCGATCAGGTTCTGCAGCGGCGGAAGGGGCTCGATACGCACAGTGGCTCCTGTTGCGGGCAGGTTTTACAAAGGGTCGGGAAACGGCGTCGCCAGCAGCCAGTCCCTGAACACACACAGCGAGGGCAGGTTCTGAAAGCGCGTGGCGTAGGCCAGATAGTAATTGCGTCCGCTGTCCAGAGGCTCGAACAGGGTGACCAGTTCGCCGCTGTGGATTTCGTCCTGCACCAGAATGCGCGGCACCAGTGCGATACCAATGCCGGCCGCGACGGCCTGGATCAGGTGCGAGGTCAGTTCGAAACTCGGGCCGGGGCGCATGATGTGGTGGTCCAGCCGATTACTGTCGAACCAGTCCGACCAGGCATTGGGCCGCGACACAACGCTCAGCAACGCATGCTGGGCCACCTGCGCCGGAGTCATCGACTGGTAGCCGGCAAGGGCTGCCGGGCTGGCAATGACCACCAGTTTTTCACTGACCAGCGGATGAGCGATGTAACCGGGCCAGTTGCCGTTGCCGGCACAGATGATCGCGTTCATTTCGCTGGCCGCGGGCGTCAGGTCGGCATGCACGATGCGTGAATGGATGTGCACCACATAGCCCGGATGCCGGGTGTAAAAGTCATTCATGCGTGGCAGCAGCCACTTCGAGCCGAAGGTGGGCAGCACGGCCAGATGCAGCGTGCCGCCTTCGGCCTTGTGCGCGATGGTTTGCAGGGTTGCACTGCGGATGCGGCCCAGTGCGGCAGCCAGCTCATGCTGATACAGCGCGCCTGCGGTGGTCAGCTCGATGCGTCTGCCATCGCGCTTGAACAACTCGACTTCCAGTTGTGCCTCCAGCGCCTGCACCTGCCGGCTGACGGCGCTCTGGGTCAGGGCCAGTTCATCTGCGGCCTTGGTGAAGCTGCCATGCCGGGCGGCCGCCTCGAAGGCAAGCAGCAGCGACATGGAGGGCGTCAGTCTTCGGGTGTTCATTCATAAAGCTCATGGAAAAACGGCAGGTTTTACGTTTGCACTGAAGCATGACAGGCCGGAGAATCACGCTAACCGTTGATAACGCCATGCATTCGAGCGTTTCGAAGCATACGTGCTTTGCATATAAAACGCCTAGCGAGGAACACCACCCATGATTGCGCTGTTGAAACCGACTTCCGAGCAGGTCGGTCACTATGACCGTTTCCTCAATGCCCTGGCGGAGGGCGGCTTTCGTGGCGAAATAGCCCGTGACCACGGTGCGCGCACAGTGCTGGCCACTGACAACTCCATCTACCAGCGCCTGCCGCAGGCTGCCGTGTTCCCGATGGACAGCCATGACGTCGCAATCGTCGCCCGGCTGGCGGCGCGGCCCGAGCACAAACAGGTGGTGTTGACACCGCGTGGCGGCGGCACCGGGACCAACGGGCAGTCGCTGACCGACGGCGTGGTGGTCGACCTGTCGCGGCACATGAACGCTATTCTTGAGATCAACGTCGAGGAACGTTGGGTGCGCGTGCAGACCGGTGTGGTCAAGGACCAGCTCAATGCCGCGCTCAAGCCGCACGGGCTGTTTTTCGCGCCGGAACTGTCGACTTCCAACCGCGCCACGATTGGCGGCATGATCAACACCGATGCCAGCGGGCAGGGCAGTTGCAGCTACGGCAAGACCCGTGACCACGTCCTTGAGCTGTCCACGGTGTTGCTGGGCGGTTCGTACGTCAACAGCCATGCGCTGAATGTCGAACAACTGGCCAGCGAGCAGGCACGCGTCGACCGCGCGGGCGACGTTTATCGTTGCGCGCAGCAGATCGCCGATACGCAGGCACAACTGATCAAGGATGTCTTTCCGCCGCTTAACCGCTGCCTGACCGGCTACGATCTGGCGCACCTGCGCGAGGAAGACGGGCGTTTCAACCTCAACAGCGTACTCTGCGGTTCCGAAGGTTCACTGGGGTTTATCGTCGAGGCCCGACTCAACGTCCTGCCGATCCCCAAACATTCGATTCTGGTCAACGTTCGTTATGCCGGTTTCATGGACGCCCTGCGGGACGCCAAGGCCTTGATGGCGCACAAGCCGCTGTCCATCGAGACCGTGGACTCCAAGGTGCTGATGCTGGCCATGCAGGATATCGTCTGGCATGGCGTCGCCGAGTATTTCCCCCAGGACCCTGCGACGCCGACGCTGGGCATCAACCTGATCGAATTCAGCGGCGATGAGTTGAGTGAGGTGGAACAGCGCGTTCATGCGTTCGTTGCGCACTTGCAGACTGACACATCGGTGGTGCGCCTCGGCCACACGCTGGCGGCTGGCAGTGCAGCGGTGAACCGCGTCTACACCATGCGCAAGCGCTCGGTGGGGCTGCTCGGCAACGTCAAGGGTGAAGCGAGGCCGCAGCCGTTCGTCGAAGACACTGCCGTGCCTCCGGAAAATCTCGCCGACTACATTCAGGAGTTCCGTGCGCTGCTGGACAGCTACGGGCTGCAATACGGCATGTTTGGCCATGTGGATGCCGGCGTGCTCCACGTGCGACCGATTCTGGACATGAAGGACCCCGCGCAGGCGGCATTGATTCGGCCAATCTCCGACGCCGTCGCCGCGCTGACTAAACGCTATGGCGGGCTGCTCTGGGGCGAGCATGGCAAGGGCCTGCGTTCGCAATACGTGCCTGAATATTTCGGCGAGTTGTATCCCGCATTGCAGGCCCTTAAGGCTGCCTGCGACCCGTTCAACCAGCTGAACCCCGGCAAGATCGCCACGCCTGCGACGGTGCCGGAATCACGCTTGACGCTGGTGGATGAAGTGACACTGCGTGGTGACCTGGATCGCACGATCGATGAACGGGTCTGGCAAAGCTACGACAGCGCGCTGCACTGCAATGGCAACGGAGCCTGTTACAACTATGACACCGACGATGCCATGTGCCCGTCGTGGAAAGCCACCCGTGATCGTATTCACTCACCCAAGGGCCGCGCTTCGCTGGTCAGGGAATGGCTGCGTCTGCAAGGCGAGCAGGACGTCAATGTCCTCACCGCCAGCGCCAGGGCGCGCAGTGCCAATGTGCTGAAAAGCCTTGCCGAGCGAACCGTCAACAGCGTCGCCAGAGTTGCGGGGCAGAAGGATTTCTCCCATGAAGTCTACGACGCCATGGCCGGTTGCCTGGCCTGCAAGTCCTGCGCGGGACAGTGCCCGGTGAAGGTCAACGTGCCCGAGTTCCGTTCGCGCTTTCTCGAGCTGTACCACAGCCGCTACCTGCGCCCGATCAAGGATTACCTGATTGGCTCGCTGGAGTTCAGCATCCCGCACCTGGCGCGCTTTCCGAAGCTGTATAACGCGATCATGGGCGCAAGGCCGGTGCGTTACCTGCTTGAGCATGTAGCCGGTATGGTCGACAGCCCGTTATTGAGCCTGACCGATTTCCGCGCGGCCTGCGCTCGCTGGAATGTCGGCATCGTTACGCCGCAGCGCCTGGCCGCGTTGAGCGAGGAGGAGCGCAAGCGCACGGTGGTGCTGGTTCAGGATGCATTCACCCGATACTTCGAAACCCCGTTGGCGGCAGACTGGCTGGAGCTGATTTCGCGTCTCGGTTATCAGGTCTACCTCGCACCGTTTGCGCCCAATGGCAAGCCGCTGCAGGTGCAGGGTTTTCTGCAGGCGTTCGAGAAGGCTGCCGGTTTCAACAGCCAGTCGCTGGGCAAGCTGGCCGGGTACGGCATCCCGCTGATCGGTCTGGACCCGGCCATGACCCTGGTTTACCGCCAGGAGTACAGCAAGACGCTGGGCAGCGAGAATGTACCCGAGGTCATGCTGCCGCAGGAATGGCTGGCGTCCACGGTCGAGGAAGGTCGTGATGGGGCATCGGAAGAGACGTACTACTTCCTGCCGCATTGCACTGAAAAGACCAACGAGCCCGCCAGTGTCGGCCTCTGGCAGAAAGCCTTCGCCCGCGCCGGGCTCAAGCTGGAAGTGCTGGCCAGCGGCTGCTGCGGCATGTCCGGCACCTATGGGCATGAAACCCGAAACGCGAAAACCAGCGACATCATCTATCGTCAGTCCTGGCAGCCACTGGTGGCGCGGCATGGCGGTGAAGGTCGACTGGTCGCCGATGGCTACTCATGCCGCAGCCAGGTCAAGCGCCAGGATGGCAAAGTGGTGCAGCATCCACTACAGGTACTGCTGGAACGGGTGAGAGCGCTATAGAGAGGACGCAGAGCGTCCAGAACGGCATGCCCACGCGGAGCATGGGCACGATAGTTACAGGACTATCGTTCCTCACGCTCCAGCGTGGGAATGCCGTGCGTGATGCTGCGCGTCACAGATCTGTGCCGCGCCGTTCGGCCAGAACTTAGACCAGGTACTTGTTGAACCATCCCAATGTGCGGTCCCAGGCCAGTTTGGCCGCGGCTTCGTCGTAACGTGGGGTGGAGTCGTTATGAAAACCATGATTGGCGCCCGGATAAATGTACGTTTCGTACGTCTTTCCCGAAGCTTTCAAGGCTTTTTCATAAGCCGGCCAGCCTTCGTTGATGCGGGTATCCAGTTCGCCGTAGTGAATCATCACCGGCGCCTTGATCTTCACCACGTCTTCGGCATTGGGCTGACGCCCGTAGAACGACACCGCAGCGCCCAGCTCCGGGTACGCAACCGCCGCAGCATTGGCCACACCGCCGCCGTAGCAGAAACCGGTGATGCCGACCTTGCCGGTGGTCGCGTCATGCTTCATCAGCCACTCGATGGCGGCAAAGAAGTCGTTCATGAGCTTTTCCGGGTTGACCGTCTGCTGCAGCTCACGGCCCTTGTCATCGTTGCCCGGATAGCCGCCGACCGACGACAGCCCGTCAGGTGCCAACGCAATGAAACCGGCTTTGGCAACGCGGCGCGCCACGTCTTCGATGTAAGGGTTCAAGCCGCGATTCTCGTGTGCCACAACCACTGCGGGTACTTTTCCGGCGGCTTTGGCCGGACGTACCAGATAGCCGCGAACCTGACCATGCCCCTTGGGCGAAGGATAGGAGACATACTCGGCAATGATGTCCGGGTCGGTGAATTCCACCTGTTCGGCCAGCGCATAGTTGGGGCTCAGCGAGGCAAGCAGCGCACTGGCGGTCAGGCCGCCAAAGGTGAACATCGCTGCACGATCGAGAAACTCGCGCCGATTGATCCTGCCGTGTGCGTAGTAGTCATAAAGCTCAAGCAGTTCAGGAGCAAAGTCTTTTGCGGTGAGACGTTCCATCGGTAAGCTTCCTTCCGAATCATTCAGGGCTGCCTGCATCTTGGCGGGCTGACGAGCAATACGTGATCAACACAAGGTCCGCTCCCGATAGTATTTCCGGAGCATCAGGATCGCTACCGTAAAGCGACGAAAAACCGCCATACGCTGCCCGGAGTGCAAGCTCACTGCATATTGCCGGACGCTGCCGACGGCCCATCGGACTATGAAAAAGTCAGGCACGGGATTGCACTACACGGTCTCAATGATGTCCATTTGAGTCCTTCCGGCATTCACGGGGTTCGGGCGCTGCAGACAAATATATTATCCAGTCGCTGTATAAAGCGGCGTCGGTTCAGGCCGACAATACATCATGATCTCGCCCCTACGCTGATGGTCATATTCCACCTGCATTTCGAGATAACGTGATGATGAGCCTTCCGACGGAAGACCGCACCCAGCTGTTCAAGGACACGGCTATCCAGTTCTGGAAACACATCACCCCGATCGTTTATGTCGCTCTGGGCATTCACTGTGTGTGGCTGACAGTGTTCCTGGGGTTGGGCATGAAGATCATGTGGATGGCGAACATCGTCAGCACGCTGGTTTACGTCAACTGCATCTACTTGATCCGCAGGCGTCGGCATCGACAAGCCGGACAACTGATGTGCCTGGAGATCATCGGCCATGCCGTGCTCGCGACGTGGCAGCTGGGCTGGGAAAGCAACTTCAGTTTCTACATATTCTGCGTGATTCCCGTCATTGCCTTCACGTTTCAACTGAACGTCATCAGACGCATTGCCTACAGCGTGGCGATTCTGCTGTCGCTGGTGGGCTGCTTTGCCTTTCGCCGATACACGGGGCAGGGATCCGGTCTCAGCCAGAACGTGCTCGATGCGTTCGGTATCGTCAACGTACTCTCTGCGACCACTCTGTCGATTTACGCCACTGCACTGTCGGTACGTTTCACCTCGTCGATGCAACTGAGCCTGTTTCATATCGCCAGCCGCGACAGCCTGACCAATCTTTATACGCGCAGACGAGTGCTGCATCGCATACGCGAGCTGGAAGGCCGACGGCAGGGGCTGTCGGCTTCGTTGATCCTGCTCGACATCGATCATTTCAAACAGATCAATGATATCCACGGGCATGAAACCGGCGATGTGGTTCTGCAACGGGTCGCCGAGATCATCGGTTCGAGCGTGCGCAGCAGTGATATGGCAGCGCGCTGGGGCGGCGAGGAATTTTTGGTGCTTATGCCTGACACTACGCCCGAAGACGCACTGCGCGCGGCAGAACGTATCTGGCGGCGTATCGCCGAAGAGGCCGGTCTGATCAACGAGCGCATCATCGCCGTCAGCGCCACAGTCGCTGTGGCGACCATCGCGACGGGCGAGGCGTTTCAGTTGGCCCTCAATCGCGCCGACACGTCGCTGTACATGGGCAAACAGCAGGGCCGAAACCGGGTAATGATCGCCGGATGAGGTGCTGGCTCACGTCAGGCGCTACCAGCGTGTAGACTTTCGCGCTTTGAACCGGGGAGCACAGCGTCGTGCTTCCTCATCGGCGGTGTATCGATCAAGGCATGCTTATGGATTTGCGTCAGCTCGAAGCCTTCGCGGCAGTCATGTCGGCAGGCAGTGTCACGGCGGCAGGGAAAATGCTCGGCCGATCTCAGCCCTCGGTCACCCGGGCCATTCAGGAACTCGAGCAGGAACTGGGCTTTGCGTTGTTCGAGCGCAGCGGGCCAAAGGTCACGCCTACCCACAAGGCATTCATGATGTATGGCGAAGTGGAGAGTGCGCTGCTGGGGGTGCGCAACATCCGCCAGCGCGCGCAGCACATTGCCCAGGAGGAAAACCATCAGATCAAGCTGGTGGCGATCTCGGCCCTGGCGGCTGGCCTGCTGCCTGCTGCATTGTCGCGCCTGCCCGCGCACCTGCGTCCGCAACAGATTCAGCTGCAGAGCATGTCTCCGGAGAACGTGGTTCAGGCTGTCCTGTCGAAAACCATGGACCTGGGCGCGGTCAGCCTGCCGCTGGAGCATCGTGGTCTGGAAATTCACTGGATCGGCGAGGCGCCTTGTGTGGCGGTATTGCCAGCCGATTCGGCGCTGGCCGCTCATGAGGTGCTGTCGATGGAGCTGCTGCGTCAGCAGACGCTGATCACCATGGCCAACCCGTATCGCTTTCGTCGACGCATCGACAAGGCGTTTCAGGAGGCGGGTGGTCAGCCGCCGCGCATGCTGGACACCAATACGTCGCTGATTGCCATGCAGATGGCCAGGGTCGGTCTGGGCGTTGCACTGGTCGATCCGTTCACAGCGCTGGGGGTGCCGGTACAAGGCCTGGTCGTCAGACCGATCGCCTGCAACATTCCGTTTTTCTTCGGGCTGATTTCAGCCTTCGCCAGCCCGTTGTCGGATGTGGCGAGCGCGCTGATCGATGAAATTGCCGACAGCGCAAAAATCCTGCTGCCGGAAATGATCATGCACGAAGCCAGCGCGCACGATGCCCTGTTACAGAGCATTTATGCCGAGTGAGCGGGCCATGCCCGGTTGCTGATAACGCCTGTCGTCGCACAAGACTGAAAGCCGGACGCAGCGCGTCCATGAATAGCCTCCGTAACGCCTTGTTTCTCGGCACGCAAAGCTCGCTCAAATTCCATTTCGGAATATAAATATGCTTTTTTGCGCGTTGCGAGAATAAAAATCGGCTTTTAATATTCGAATTAAGCATTCAAAGGCTTTAAGAATTCATTTAAAACAATATTGGAATGATTCTTGAAGTGCTTTGAATCAAGGCTCGGGCTTGTAGCCCGATCATTTTTTCGAGTACCGATCAATGTCCGATGTGAACGCACCCACTGGCCTGGCCGCTTTGGAAGCTCGCTTGCAGCAGGATCTGGCCTGGCTGGATCTGCCCGCCAAGCCATGGGTCAAGCCCAGGATCAGCGCAGGGCAGGCCGTGCTCGACGTAGCGATCATCGGCGGAGGCATGGCCGGTCTTGCGCTGTCCGCAGAGCTGCGTAACCTCGGCGTAGCGGCGGTCATTTTCGATCAGTCACCAGCAGGTTTCGAAGGCCCCTGGGCCACCACCGCACGGATGGAGACCCTGCGCTCGCCAAAGCAGTTGACCGGGCCGGCGCTGGGCTTGCCAGCGCTGACATTTCGCGCCTGGTACGAAGCGCAATTCGGCGTCGACGGCTGGGCGTTGCTGGACAAGATTCCACGTCTGCAATGGGCCGAGTACCTGCGCTGGTATCGCAAGGTGCTGGCCCTGGACGTACGCAATGAGCACCGCATAAGCCGGGTAGCGCCCAGAACGGACGGTCTGATTGAGCTGGATGTCGTCACGCCGGTGCAGACGCAATTCCTGCTGGCCCGCCATGTGGTGCTCGCCACGGGTCGGGACGGTCTGGGCGGTCCTTGGGTGCCGGATTTTGCCCGGCAGTTGCCGCAGCACTTGTGGACACACTCGGCGGCGGGTTTGCAGGACAGCTGGTTCGCCGGCAGACGCGTTGCGGTCATCGGCGGTGGCGCCTCGGCGATGGACAGCGCTGCCACGGCGCTGGAGGCTGGCGCAACGCGGGTCGATCTGCTGATCCGGCGTGCCGAGCTGCCGCGCATCAACAAAGGCAAGGGCGTCGGCAATCCCGGCATGGTCCATGGCTACTGGCGCCTGCCCGACGTCTGGAAATGGCGCATTCGCCACTACCTCAATACCCAGCAGGTCCCACCGCCGCGCGGCAGTACCCTCAGAGTGTCCGCTTCCGGCAAGGCGCGGTTCATGCTCGACAGTCCGGTGCTTTCCGTCGAGGAGAGCGCTGCTGGAGGCGTCTGGCTGAATACGCCGAAGGCCCGTATCGAAGCAGATTTCGTGGTATTTGCCACCGGGTTTCGCACCGACTTCCGGCAGCGCCCGGAATTTGCGCCATTCTCTGCGCAGATCCGCGTCTGGCAGGATCGCTTCCAGGCACCGAGCGGCGAAACCGATGCCGAACTGGCTGCGCTGCCGGATCTGGGCAACTGCTTCGAGTTTCAGGAGAAGACCCCAGGCGCCTGCCCGGGGCTGAACCACATTCACTGCTTCAGTTATCCGGCAGCATTGAGCTACGGCGCGGTGTCCGGGGATATTCCTGCTATCAGCGAGGGCTCCAAACGTCTGGCCCATGCCCTGGTCGGGCAGTTGTTCAACGAGGACATCGCCCTGCATTTCGACACCATGCTCGATTACGCCGAGCCAGAGCTGCTGGGCGATGAGTGGGTCGCCAGCCAGCCAGGCGCTGCAGAGCTGCGCCAATGATCGGCTGGGCGCTGCGTCGGCTGACTCAATCATTGCTGGTCATCCTGTTGATGACGCTGGTGGTGTTCGTCGGCCTCAATGCCATCGGCAACCCGATGGACATTCTGGTGGGTGAAGACCTCAATCAGGCCGAGCGTCTGCAGGCCATGGCGCATTTGGGGCTGGACAAGCCGCTGTGGCAGCAGTACCTGATTTTTCTCAAGGGTGCGCTTCACGGCAATCTGGGGCAAAGCTTCGTGTATCACGAGGACGCCATGCGCCTGATTCTGCAGCGTTTGCCTGCAACCTTCGAACTGGCGTTCAGTGCCCTGTTTCTGGCAGTGGTCATCGGTGTGCCGCTGGGAATGTTTGCCGGCATGTACCCCGAGCATCCGCTGTCCCGGCTGATGATGGCCGCCAGCATTGTCGGCTTCTCGCTACCAGCCTTCTGGGTCGCATTGATGATGATCATGCTGTTCTCCATCACCTTGGGCTGGCTACCGGCCAGCGGCCGGGGCGAGACCCGTGAGTGGCTGGGCGTGCAATGGTCATGGCTGACGCTGGACGGCTTGCAGCACCTGCTGTTGCCAGCGCTGAATCTGGCGTTGTTCAAGATTTCCCTGGTGCTGCGCCTGACCCGAGCCGGTGTGCGCGAAGTGCTGCCCCAGGAATTCGTCAAATTCGCCCGCGCCAAGGGCCTGTCACCGATGCGCGTGATGTGCATGCACGTCATGCGCAACACCATGATTCCGGTGGTGACGGTGCTGGCCATGGAACTGGGCTCGACCATCGCCTATGCCGTGGTGACTGAAAGCATTTTCGCCTGGCCGGGTGCCGGCAAGCTGATTCTCGACAGCATCAACATGCTTGACCGCCCGGTGGTGGTCGCTTACCTGATGGTGGTCGTGGTGATTTTCGTGGTGCTCAACCTGATCGTCGACGGCTTGTATTACCTGCTGGACCCACGTGTACGCATCGAGGCCTCCCGATGAATGTCATTGAAAAAGTCCCGATCGGCAGCACGCTGTTGCAGGCCCAGTCACCCTGGCGACGAGTGCTGGCCGAGTTCTTCAGCTCGCCCACGGCGGTGACGGGCCTGGTGGTCCTGCTGCTCATTGTGCTGGTTGCAGCCCTGGCTCCGTGGATTGTGGTGCAGACCCCCTACGACCTGATGCAGCTTAACGTCATGGACGCGCGCATGCCGCCTGGCAGCCTCAATGGGGACAGCGGTTACACCTATTGGCTGGGTACCGACGGGCAGGGCCGCGATCTGGTCTCGGCGATTATCTATGGCCTGCGCATCAGCCTGTGGGTCGGCATTGGCTCGGCGTTGATTGCGGCAGTGATCGGTACGCTGCTCGGGCTGGTGTCTGCGTATGTCGGCGGTTGGCTCGATGCTTTGCTGATGCGTCTGGTCGACCTGCTGCTGTCGTTCCCGGTGATTCTCATGGCACTGATGATTCTTGCCTGGCTGGGCAAGGGCGTCGGCAACGTGATGCTGACTCTGATAATGCTTGAATGGGCCTATTACGCGCGCACCGCACGCGGTCAGGCGCTGACCGAAAGCCGCCGTGAATACGTCGACGCGGCGCGCGGGCAGGGCGTGGGGCCGCTGCGTATTGTGGTTGGCCACATTTTGCCCAATTGCCTGCCACCGCTGATCGTGATCGGCGCCTTGCAGATCGCCCGCGCCATCACGCTCGAAGCAACCCTGTCGTTTCTCGGCCTGGGCGTACCGGTCACCGAGCCGTCTCTGGGGCTGCTGATTGCCAACGGCTTTCAATACATGCTCAGCAATGAATACTGGATCAGCCTGTTTCCGGGCCTGGCGCTGTTGATCACTATCGTTGCGATCAATCTGGTCGGTGACCGTTTGCGCGATGTCCTGAACCCGAGGTTACAGCGATGAGCGTGTCTGAAATGTCGCCTGCACCTGACGCAGCCCAACAGCCGACCCTCGATGTGCGCGACCTGTGCACTTCGTTTCATACCCGCGCCGGTGTGCTGCCAGCGGTGCGCAACGTTTCGCTGCGGGTACAACCGGGACGCATTCTGGGCCTGGTGGGTGAGTCCGGTTCGGGCAAGTCGGTCACCGGCTTTTCGATCCTCGGTCTTGTCGATGAACCTGGGCGCATCAGCGGCGGCCAGGTGCTGTTCAAGGGGCGCGATCTGACCAGACTGTCTGCCTCGCAACTACGTGACATTCAGGGCAACCGGGTAGCGATGATCTTTCAGGACCCGATGATGACCCTCAATCCGGTGCTGCGGGTCGACACGCAAATGATCGAGGCCGTACGTGCGCACAGCCCGCTGAGCAAGCGCGAGGCCCGCGAACATGCCAGCCGCACGCTGGCGCTGATGGGCATCGCCAGCCCGGAAGAGCGGCTGCGCGCCTATCCGCATCAGTTGTCTGGCGGTATGCGCCAGCGGGTGGCGATTGCCATCGCGCTGCTGCATGCACCGGACCTGGTCATTGCCGATGAGCCGACCACGGCGCTGGATGTGACCATTCAGGCGCAGATTCTCAGTGAAGTGCAGAAGCTGGTGCGCGAGCAGGGCACCTCGCTGATCTGGATCACCCATGATCTTTCCGTGATCGCGGGGCTGGCTGACGATGTGGCGGTGATGTACGCCGGACGCATCGTCGAGCAGGGTTCGGTCGCCGATGTACTGGATCGCCCGCAACACCCCTACACACAAGGGCTGATCGACAGCCTGCCAAGTCGCAACCAGCGCGGTCAGCGCCTGCGGCAGATCCCGGGCATGGCACCCGACCTGCTGTCGATGCCGGTCGGTTGTGCTTTCGCGGCGCGTTGCCCCAGAGCCTCGCAGGTCTGTGCGCAGGAGCCTCAACCCCACGAGGCACGACCGGGCCAGATGGTTCGCTGTTTTCACCCAGGAGCGGCCGATGCCCAGTGATCAGATTCCCCTTATCGAGCTGCATCAGGTCAGCAAGACCTTCGGCAAAGCCGTGGATAAGCGCTCCCTTCAGGGGCTCCTGCAACGGCTGCACCTTACCCGTGCAAAACCGCTGACCCATGCGGTGGATCGTGTCGATCTGCGCATCATGCGCCGTGAAGTGGTCGGGCTGGTGGGCGAGTCAGGCTGTGGCAAATCGACCCTGGGGCGCATGGTTGCCGGGCTGCTGCCGGTCTCTTCAGGCACCACGTCGGTGGACGGCAGGCCGCTGGACAGCCTGACCACACGTGAGCGCAAGGCGCTGCGCCTGAAAGTGCAGATGATTTTTCAGGACCCGTCTTCGAGCCTCAACCCGCGTCTGCGGGTCGACCGGATCGTTGGCGAAGGTGCGCTGTTGCACGGCTTGACCGACCGCAAGGGCGCAGATGATTACGTCAGTGCGCAATTGCAGCGTGCCGGGCTCAGCCCGCAATTGCGTCAGCGCTATCCGCATCAGTTCAGCGGTGGCCAGCGTCAGCGCATCGGGATTGCCCGTGCGCTGGCGGTGCAACCGGAACTGCTGGTGTGCGACGAGTCGGTGGCGGCGCTGGACGTGTCGATTCAGGCGCAGATCCTCAATCTGTTCATGGACCTGCGCGACGAACTGGGCCTGACCTATCTGTTTATCAGCCATGACCTGGGCGTCGTCGAGCACCTCTGCGACCGCGTCGTCGTGATGTACCTGGGTCGTGTGGTCGAGACAGCATCGGTCGATGACCTGTTCGCGCGGGCCAATCACCCGTACACCCAGGCTTTGCTGGCGCAGATCCCGCGCTTCGATATTCGCAGTACCCGTTATGACGCGATCCAAGGGGAAATCCCCAGCCCGCTTAACCCGCCTGCCGGGTGTCATTTCCACCCTCGCTGCCCGCACGCCATGGCGCGCTGTCGCGAGGAAGTTCCAGCGCTGCGGGAGGTTTCGCCGAATCACCAGAGCGCCTGTCACCTGAATGACCAACGCTGAACGGGCACCTCAAACCCGTCACCTTCTGCCATTGCGTACAAGGAATCACCCATGAAACCACTCGTTCGTTCGTTGTTAGCGTCGGCCCTGCTGCTGGCCGCCGGCAGTGTCACGGCACAGGACTTGCGCATCGGCTATGCCGACCCGGTCTCGTCCCTCGATCCACAGCTCAATAACTATGCCGGAGACCGTTCGGTAGCGTTGCATGCCTTCGAATCGCTGGTCAGCCGCCGTGATGACAAGACCCTGCCAGGCTTGGCCAAGAGCTGGAAGGTCGTGGACGACACCACCTGGGAGTTCGCCCTGCGTGATGACGTCAAATGGCAGGATGGCACGCCGCTGACCGCCGATGATCTGGTCTTCTCCTTCGAGCGCGCGCGAAACGTACCCGGCAGCGTGGCCTCTTACGCAGGGGCCATGCGTACCGTGGAATCGGTCAAGGCCAAGGACGATCACACACTGATCATCAAGACCCGTTCGCCCAACGCCAATCTGCTGCCGGACGTCGATTCGATCTATATCGTCAGTCGCCACGCCGGTGCGGCAGCCAGCAGTGCCGATTACAACTCGGGCAAGGCGATGATTGGCACCGGACCTTACCGGCTTGTCTCGTTCGTGCCGGGTGATCGCACGATATTCGCTCGCAATGACAGTTACTGGGGTGGCAAACCGACTTGGGACAAGGTTGATTTCCGTTTCATCGCCAACGCCGCCAACCGTACTGCAGCCTTGCTGGCGGGCGATGTCGACGTGATCGACAAGGTATCGCCTACTGATGTGGAGCGCCTGCGCAAAACGCCGAACGTCAATGTCTTCGCCTATCAGGGGCTGCGTGCGCTGATCGTTCAGCCGAGTTTCCGCGCCGGCCCGAACGAGTTCATTCGCGACAACGCGGGCAAGCCGCTGGCCGAAAACCCGCTGCTGGATGTGCGGGTGCGCAAGGCGCTGTCCCTGGCCATCAACCGCCCGGCCATCAACGAACGCATCATGCAGGGCACCGTCACCGAAGCCAATCAATGGATGCCGGCCAATACGTTCGGTTACAACCCGCAGATCAAGAACATTCCCTATGACGTCAAGCAGGCCAAGGATCTGCTGGCGCAGGCAGGCTTTCCCGAAGGCTTCCAACTGACTGTGCATGTGCCAGGTGACCGTTATCCGCAGGCACCGGAGGTCATGCAGGCGGTGGCGCAGTTCTGGACACGGATCGGCGTCAAGGTTCAGCTGGAGGTATTGCCGTGGGCGGTGTACGCGGGCAAGGCCAACAAGAATGAACTGGCGATCAGCGTGATTGCCTGGGGCAATGGCACCGGCGAGGCGGCGTATGCCCTGACCAATATTCTGACCACGGTCGACAGCAGCAAAGGGCAGGGCGCTTCCAACTGGGGGCATTACAGCAATCCGCTGGTGGACAAGGCCCTGGCTGATTCGACCGCTGAGTTCGACGAGGCCAAGCGCCGCAAGATTCTCCAGGACTCGGTGCAGATTGTCAGTGACGACGTCGGCATCATCCCGCTGTTCCATTACCAGAACATCTGGGCAGCGCGCAAAGGCCTTAAGGTCGAGCCGCTGGTCAGCGACCGCACTGCAGCGACCATGGTCACCGAGCAGCCTTGATTCTCTTTCATGAACGCGCCGCTTTTGCCAGCGGCTGCGCGAATGCAACCACAGCATTGCAGGACCTGTCATGACATCGACCACTGAACATTCAACGACTCCGGACACCCTCGATAGCCTGTTGGGCATTGCACCCGGCAGTCCGCTGCACGCGGTTCGTCATGCGCGGGACAAGGTGGCCCTGGCAACCCAGGGCAGTCAGGACTTGTTTTTCGACCCGGCACTGGCACACAACCTGTCACTGAGCGAACGCCTTTGGGTGGCGTATTACGCAACGCTGCTGAGCGCGCAGCCGACTCTGAGCGGGTATTACCTGTCGCAGTTGCAGACGGCAGGCGCCGAGGCAAATGTGCTGGCCGATGTGGACGCCAGCCGAATCGATCTGCTGGAAGACCCACGTCTGGCGGCGATCCTGCGCTTCACGCGGACCTTGATCGAGTCTCCGGTACACGGCGATCAAAGCGCGTTGCAGGCGCTGCAACATCAGGGCCTGAGCACCGCTGAAATCGTAGTACTGGCACAACTGATCGCATTCCTGTCCTATCAAGTGCGTCTGGCCGCAGGGCTGGGTGCGTTAAAGTCTGCCGGAGCAGCCTGATGAGCGAACTGATTGAAATTGAAGGTTTCACCAATCAGGTACTGGGCTGGAAAGCCTGGCTGCCAACCGTGGACCTGAACAGCGCGACCGCCGGGCAGGTTGCGGTGCTTGAAGAAAGCCACCCGCAGGCCAAGACCTCGGATTACTACCTGACCTTGGCACATCACCCTGACATCCTTCGTCAGCGCTCACAGGCGTTCAACGCGATCATGTACGCACCGGGTGGCCTGTCGCGCGCCGAGCGGGAGCTGGCGAGCACTGTCGTGTCGCGGATCAACCGCTGCGTGTACTGCGCGTCAGTGCACGCGCAACGCTTCGAACAACTGGCCAAGCGCAATGATGTTATCGCCCAGGTATTTGCCGACCCCCATACGGCAGGTACGACCGCGCGTGAAAAAGCCATCGTGCAGTTCGCCATCGACCTGACGCTCGAACCGGCCTCGCTCAACGCCGGGCATATCCAGGCGCTGTACGAGCAGGGGCTGGACGATACACAGGTGCTGGACCTGATTCACGCCATCTCGATATTCGCCTGGGCGAACCGGCTGATGCTCAATCTGGGAGAACCAGTGTTTCCAGAGGTTTAAAGACTGCGGTGTTCTCAATCGCTGCGGCGCTTCAGTAATGGCCGGGGCGAAGTCTGGCCCGGTCGTTGCAGGTTCGCTGTACTAGTGGATAAGCGACCTGGTCACGATTGAGGTAATGGAATGCTGATAGCGCACATTTCTGACACGCATGTACGACCCAGAGGGCTACTCTATCAAGGCGTTGTCGATTCGAATGCAATGCTGGCGGCTGCCGTCGAAACGATAAACGCCCTGGATCCGGCGCCTGATCTGATCCTGTTCAGCGGTGATCTGGTGGACGAGGGGCGACCCGAGGAGTACGCAATGGCCCGAGAGCTGCTGCAGCCGCTGCGCCAGAGGCTTTTGATGATACCGGGCAACCATGATCATCGGCAGAACCTGCGTAGTGCCTTCCCGGAGCACGATTACTTCATCAATGAGGAAAACTGCAGCTTCGTCGACTCGGGTTCCGCGCCGATGCGCATCATCGGGCTGGATATCAGCGTGCCCGACCAGCACCACGGCGACATGACCGATACCGCCACCCAATGGCTGGATCGTACACTGGCGCTGGAGCCTGACAAACCGACGTTGATCATGATGCATCAGCCGCCGTTTTCAAGTGGCATTCACTGCATCGACGCCTATCGCTGTGAAAGGGGCGAGCGGCTGGCCGAGGTGGTCTCCAGATACCCGGCTGTCGAGCGAATCGTCTGCGGTCATATTCATCGTTTCATGCAGCTGCGCTTTGGCGGCACGCTGATGTGCACGGCCCCGAGCACGACGACGGCCATTGCCTTGCAACTGCGCCCGGATGCTGCCGACGCTTCCTATGTCGAGCCTCCCGCGCTGTTGCTGCACCACTGGAAGGCCGACACCGGCCTTATTACCCACTGGGTGCCGATAGGTCGTTTCGAGGGGCCTTTTGACTTCGCTTGAACCGACATATGAGCCTGGCAACCATGCGCTGTCAGGCCACTTGTTCCTTGGCCAGATTGACCAGAATGATGCCCGCGATGATCAGGCCGATACCGCTCACGGCCATTAACGTGGGCACCTGTTGATAGCGAAACGCGGCAATGACAGTAATCAGCGTAATGCCCAACCCTGACCACATGGAGGTGATCAGGGACATGGGCAAGTCCCGTTGTGCATACCCCAGGCAGACGATTCCGAGCCCGTAGCCCGCGATAGAGGCAATAACCGGGACCCAACGGGTAAACCCGTTACTTTCTTTCAGTGCGATGGTCGCCACTGTTTCAGCGACAATTCCTGCAAGCAGGAACAAATAGGCTTTTATGAGCATGGCGGCAGATCGCTTTTCAGGCATTCAGGAAGGCAGAGAAATGATGCGGTCGGCGTAAAACCCGTTGAACGGGGTGCGCAGGGACACCGAGTAAGCGCCGGTCGATTGGAATTCCAGCCAGTCGCTTTCCCTGATATCGCTGGCGAGCGAGTAGGGGAAGGCCAGGCGATCCATGCTGTCGCAGGTGGGGCCGAAGATATTGAACGTGTTTTCCGCAGCACCGGTGTAAGGGGTGCCATCTCGCCACACGCGTGCGGGAAATTGCAGCCACTGCTGGGCTGAGAGCAAACCGCCAAAAATACCGGCACCGCAAAAAACGCTCTGTTCACGTCTTGAAAGCACCCGTGCAAATAGCGACATGCCGCCGTAGACCAGGCCACGACCCGCTTCACAGATCAGGTTCAGGTCCTTCAGTTTCGGGCTGGTCTGAATATGGTCGCAGACTCTGCCAACCAGGTCTGGCGTGTTACCCATGGAGTTCAGGTAATTACCCGGAAACCCGCCACCGATATCCAGGTGCCTGACGTGCTCGGCGGTGTCGCGCACAATGGCATCGGCGTCATTGAGGGCCGCGAGCCACGGGCCGTCTTCAATGGCTTGCGAACCGACATGGAATGACAGCCCGAGTGACCAGTCGGTGCTGGACGCCACTTGATGCACCAGTTGCGTCGCTAACACCGGACTTGCCCCGAATTTTCCTCTGAGATCATAAACCGCCGTCGACTCGGAGGGTGCGTAGCGCACGAACAGGCTGATCGTGCTGTCGCGCTCGGGCAACACGTCCCGCAACTTCGAGAGTTCCTCCTCACTGTCGAGCACAAATGAACGCACGCCATACCGATAGTAGGCCTCGTGCAGGCAATGGCGGGACTTCACTGGGTTCATCAGGTATTGAACTGCGGTGGGCAGCGTGTTGTGTACCGTCTGCACCTCTGCAAGCGACGCTACGTCAAAATGATTGATACCACCCTGGCTCAAGGCTTCAAGTACTTGCTCAAGTGGATTGGCCTTCATTGCATACAGCACGGTACCTGGAAAACAGCCACTAAATTGCTGCGCATTCCGGGTGATCCAGCGCGGGTCAACGGTATAGAAAGTGTCGTTGGTGTCGTCGGCTAATTGTGCAAGAAGTGTGTCCACGTTGAACTTCCCTGGCTTCGAAGTGTGAGCAGTGCTTGAGCAAGCTTCGTGCCACTGCTTTATCAGGCGGCTGAACAAACTTAACGGCAGTGATTTAATAAACATGTATACAAGACGATAAACCAAAACAGTGCGATTTCGACGCTATCGAGTCGTCGCGGTGCAGTTGCTTACGTGCCCTGAAATAATAAACGTGGATAGCACTTTGCTACTTTTAATAGTGGCTTATACATAATTTGATACATATATTAAAGTTGTCATATTTTGAAAGCTTTCGTAAAAAAATCATTTAATTTAAAGGCTTGCCGATCCTTCAGTCACGCTTCAGGCCAGCGTTGGCGATTATCTGGCACCTTGCCAATACACGATGATCAATAACGGTGGCACGCCACTTGCTGGGTACAACATCGTGAAGTAATGGGGGCTTGTTCCATTGCGTCAGCGCTCGCGTTAACGACGACAAAGTAATTCATGGTCATGGATCAGGCAGGGGGTTGCTCGGCAAGCCGAATAGCAGCCCCAATGAAGTCACCGTTATCGAGTGGAAGGTGTACATGGATTTTCGTGCTTTTTATTCAGGCAACGCCCTGCAGTTTCTGGCCTCGCGCCAACTTGCTTTTTCTGAACTGGAAGAGGTTGTGAAACGTCAGTATGCCGATGCACAACTGGCGCTGATCAGCAGCTCTCCCGTTCATGGCATCGCTAATGCGGCCAGTGATATAGACCTGATATGTGTGACCGATGATCGGCAGTCCGATCAATCGATGGCCTCGCAGATTTACCACAATGAACACCATATGGAAGTGGTGGCATTTGCCCGCGAAGAAGTTCACAACGCGTTCTCCCAACTGGCGACGGACGCACACAAAACTACCGCACAGAAACTCGTTGCGTTCAAGCAGTGGGACAAGCAGCAGGCGGTATCGCGAAAGTACCTGGAGCGCTTGGTCTGCGCGGTGTCGACCGATCAGTCGCTTCCTTATCTGGACAGTCAGAAGGACTTGAGTTCGATCTGGTCGGTGGCAGCGTTCGACGACTTCCGCCAGAGCGCCTGCTTTTCAATGCTGGCCTGGCGCAGTGGCGAATACCGCGCGGCCGCCGCCTATGCCTGCAACGCCGCACTGTTTCTGATGAACGCGACGCTGGCCAGCCATGGCTGGGTCAACTCCAATCGCAAGTGGACACTCCTGCGATGGGACCGCGCGCTCAACAGGCACGGCATGCTGAATGACGACGGCCTTGCCCGTGCCATCGGGCAGCTGTGGCAACGCGCCTATCCTGCCTGCCGCAATGGATTGCAGGGGGCAGGCCTCATGCAATTGTGTGAATTGACCCAGCTCGCCGAGCAAACCTTTGCCTGCGAAGCGGACTATGCCGCGTTAAAACCAGGTATCGAGCGTTCCGCCGCCAGTGCGTTTTTGCCGGGGGTCGACTTTGTGCTCACCGACGATCAACAGGCGACGCTATTGGCACGTCTGGATGTGCCAGAGCTGTCCAGCACCCGCCCGATCGATCTTGCCGAGCAATCCCCTGAGGCTGCCGCCTGTCTTCTGCGCGCTGCGCGTGCCGGACTCGTCAGCTTCTCACTCAAGGATCACAACCCGATGCAGGGAGCACACGCATGACTGCAATTTCAGCACAGGCAGCCGGTCGCCAGTGGTTTCCCCGGCTGAGTGGCGGCTATGTATACCCGGCAGGGCCTTACGCGCAAAAGCTGATATCGGTGGCCTGGTTGCTGATGACCGAGCTTGAAGCCTATCTGGAGGACCTCGAAGGCGCGGCGAACGAGCCTCAAGTGGTGGATGCGCTGAGAATCAAGCTGGCTGAATTGATGGTCGACATTGACTGCCGACTCGCCGGTGCCGACACCCCGAACGAGTTGCACCAGTTCGCCTTGTTCAGTGAATACGGGCTCACAGACGTCGTTGCTCACTCCGGGCCAGTCGCCGTCGAATGGCTGGGCGTCCCCACGGATACCGATGCCGACCGCAGTGATGAGGCGAGCCGGTTGATCCAGCTGTTCAAGGAAGTTCTGCAGGCCTTTCCCGGAAAGCTGTTCAACCCGTTGCTGCCGGGTACTCAGGGCCAGGTCCTGCGGACCCTGCGTGACTGGGACCGCTCCTGCCGCCTGGCAGGACGCGATGCTGCCTTTCTGGCTCCTTTGATGAGGTCTCTATGAACAGTCATGTCATGACCGCGCCTGCAGTGCCGGTGCGCAAATCATCGTTTGTCGAGCGTTACGGGGCGGTATTCGGCCGAGAGCAAGGCCTGATGCTGCGAATGGCAGGGCTTACCGCAGCCGAGCACTCGGCCCAGGGTTCGTGGATAACCGATGACACCGGCCGGCGCTGGCTGGACTTTGGTTCGTTCGGCCTGCACTTGCTGGGCCATCGGCACCCCGCGGTGGTTGCTGCTCTAACGCGGCAAGTGACGTCGCTGGGCCTTTCCAGTCGGATATTGGCCAACGAACCCAGCCTCAGCGCAGCCGAGCGCCTGGTGGCCTGTGTCGGTCGGCCGGGCAATGGTGTGCTGTACGGCAACAGCGGTTCGGAGGTCATCGAAGCGGCGCTCAAGCTGGTGCGCATGCAGACCGGCAGGCGGCGAATCATCGCGTTGACTCATGCTTATCACGGGCGCACGAGTGGCGCGCTGGCGGTCAGCTATGGCTACAGGGGCCACGCCTCGCTGATGCATGCCGAAGATGTGGTGTTCATCGATGCCGGTGATCTGGACGCTGCACGCAAGACACTGGCAGAAGGCGATATTGCAGCGGTCATCGCCGAGCCTGTTCAGGGAGAGGGCGGAATCAGGCCGGTGGACCTGAGCTTTCTGGGAGAACTTGCCGGGCTATGCCGCGAGCATGACGCGTTCATGATTCATGACGAGATTCAGTCAGGTCTGGGGCGCAGTGGTTCGTTGGTTTGCGGCGCGCCAGCCGACATCATCGTGTTCGGCAAAACCCTGGGCGGTGGCGTGTTCCCGGTTGCCGCCGCCATTTACGACAGCAGTCGGTTCGGTGCGCCCGCGCGTGATCCTGTCGTGCATGCCTCGTCCTATGCGGGCAGCGCCCTGGCCGGGGCAGTGGTCAACGCGGTGCTCGACGTGGTTAGCGATCCCGCATTCTGCGAACGCGTCAATGAGCTTGGGCAAGTGGCCATGGAAATCCTGCGCAAACGTCTGCAGGACTGCCCGGCAGTGGCTGAAGTACGCGGTAGTGGCCTGATGATCGGTGTGGAGTTCACCTCCAGCAACTATGTGGCGCAGACCCTGATCGAGGCCGCACACCGCAACGTGCTGCTGGCTTTCTGCCTGAGCGCAACCCGGGTACTGCGGGTTTATCCCGACGCGACCATCACCCGGGACGACCTCGAACACGGCATCAACAGTTTCTGTGATGCCGTCGATGCGGCCTATCGTTCCATCCAATGACGGAGAGTTCCTATGCCTGATGTATCAACCAGTGTGCTTCTTGGTGACTTCGAGCCTGGCGAAGTGTGGCCGATCCTCTCGGACTTCGCCCGCTATCCCGACTTCATGAGTGATGTGCTGGAGGTGATCGTTCACCCCCGGCAGAGTGAATATGTCTCCAGTACGTGGCGCGTGCTGATCAATGGCAGCGAGCTGACCTGGACCGAGCAGGACTGGCTCGTGACCAACGAGCGCATCGAGTTCAAGCAGACCGATGGCGACCTTGAGGTCTGGTACGGCGAGTGGCTGCTGATACAACGCGCCGATGGCTTGCATGTGGACCTGAATGTCACCTTCGACCTTGGCATCCCGTCGCTGGCCGAGGTTTTGCACCCCATAGGCGAGCGCGCGATTCGCGCCAATAACATCCAGATGCTCGACGGTATACGCAATCAATTGCTCGCTCGCCGTCATCAGCGGGTTGCGGCAGGGGGCTGTTGATATGCGTTCGACACTGATCATCACCGGTGCCAGCGGCGCACTGGGCTCCTGGTTCGTGCGCGACTGGCTCAGTCAGCATCCGGAGTCGCATGTCATAGCCTTGTGTCGTTCCGGGCAAGCTGCCAGTCGCTGCCTGCAAGACTTGCCAGTGGACAGTCGCTCGCGACTGGAGTGCCGGATCGCCGACCTTACCGACGCAGCTTCCCTGAATGCGCTGGTGGACGCCATGCCAGCCATCGAGTGCGCCACGGCGGTCCACCTCGCTGCCGATGTGGCCTGGGACAAGACGTTCGAGGAGATGCATGAGCTGAATGTCGAAGGTGCGCAGCTGTTCTGCAGTTTTGTTCAGAAACTGGTGCGCAAGCCTCACTTCATCTACGTGTCCACGGCTTTCACGCAGTGTGAGGGCTGGACCTATCGCAACGGTTATGAGGAAAGCAAGGCCGCTGCGGAGCGGGGTTTACGTGAAACCTTCGGCAGGCAAATGCCGATTTCCGTATTCAGTTGCAGCCTGGTCATCGGCGCTACGAGCGACGGTGCGATCAGCCGTTTTCATGGCCTGTATCCGTTGATTCGCTTCATCAATTCCTTCTCACCGCCGTTTCTGGTCGGCAACCGCCAGGGGCTGTTTGACCTGGTGCCTATCGACTGGGTGGTCGACGAATTGATCCATCTGGTCAGTCATTGCGTGGCCGGTGGCGAAGCGCGTGAGGTCGTCGCCTCGGCGGGGGATGCACGCCTGCCTTATGAGCAGGTGATCCGCATCATCGAGTCGCGCGTCGACCATGCTCGACAGCAGGCGGGTATTGCGCCCTTGACCCCGGCACCGATCCTGCGCAGTCGGCAATGGGCGTTCCTCAAGCGCTCGCTGGTTGCATGGCGGCCGGAGGGTATTTCAACCAGAGATTTCCGCTATTTCGAGCGCTTGTTACAGATCTATGGCGTGTACGCCGAAAGCGATCTGGTCAGACCCCCGTTGAATGTCCGGCACCCGGCACCCAGCGCAGAAATATTTTTACCCAGAGCGGTGGATTACTGGCTGGCTCATGCGCCCGATGCGCGGCTCAGCCTCGACAGGCTTGTCGCGAAGTCAGCGGCAATGCACGGCTAGCAGGCCCTTTCAACGATTGAACGGGAGATGGAAGATGGAAGACACAATCGAACTCGACACGATGGACAGTGGCGCTTACGACCGACGCTCGGAGCGCGCCAGGTTGGCACGCGACAACCTGTCACTGACCTCGGATCTCAAGCAACTCAGCAACTGGCGGCAGGCATTGCAGATAGGCGTGCAGTGGGCGGTGATCGTCGCCGCAGTCACGCTGGCTGAAGTCAGCGATTCGACGCTGGTTTGTATTATCGCCGTAGTCGTCATTGCGACGCGACAGCACGCGTTGCTGGTACTCATGCACGACGCGGCGCATTTGCTGATCAGCCGTGGCAAGCGGCGTAACGACCTGATCTCCAACGTCTTTCTGACGTTCCCTCTGACATTGAGCACGTCACGTTATCGGGCCCACCATATTGCCCATCACAAGCACCTTAATACGCCTGCCGACCCGGACTACGCCGATGCGTTCGCACCACCGAGTTCGATGTTGTTCTGGCAGGCCTTGCTGCGCGACATCAGCGGGTTGTCGACCCTGCAATCGTTACGCACGATGGACAGTTTCAGCGTGATCGGGCTTTTCACCAGCCCTTCGCCCGCGACCCGCACCGAGCGCTATCAGGCTTTGGCTTTTTATGCCTGTGCAGTGCTGCTCATCAGCGCTTTCAGTGCCTGGCCGGGCGTGCTGTTGTACTGGCTGGCACCGCTGGTGTTCTTTCTTCCGCCGATTCTGCGCATTCGCAGTCTGTCGGAGCATGCCGGGCTCTCGACCCGGAGCGTGAAGCGCGATGCACGCAGCGTCAGCCCGGGCTGGCTGGAACGAGGGTTGTTTGCACCGTGCAATATCAACAGGCACTGGGAGCACCACCTTTTTCAACAGGTGCCCAGCTATCACCTGGGCACCTTGTCGCAACGCCTTGCTCAGCGCCTGCCAGGCTCGGCCGCCGCCTGCAACACCGAAGGCTATCTTTGGGGCGCGCGCAGCATGCGGGCCGAATTGTACGGTGCGAACGGGCAGGCACGCGCCGTGGCGTCTCTGGATCAGGAGGCTTGAACCCATGATGCTGACCGGTTCTGAAATAGTGAAAATGCGCGAGGTCGGCAGTGTCGTCATCGAGCCTTTCGACCCCATTCATGTCGAGGTCAATTCCTACGGCTGTCACCTGGCGGATCTGCTTCTGGAGTACCGCAGCGACCGCATCGATCCTCACGGGGAGCTGGAGGTGGTCGAGCATCATATTCCGCCCGAAGGCTTTGTGTTGTACCCCAACCGCTTTTACCTGGGCGCCACGGCCGAGCAGATCGGCGGTATCGATTTTGCCAGTGAGCTTTACGCCAACGTTTCCACCGCCTCCTGTGGCGTTTTCATTCAGACCAGTGCGCCGCTCGGCCACACCGGCGCGGCCATCAGCTGGACCCTGGAGATCGTCGTTACCCAGCCGGTGCGGGTCTATGCCGGCACCAAAGTGGCCAAGGTCTGCTTCTGGGCAAACTTCGGCCTGACCACCTGTTATGCGGGACGCTACTTGGGCTCCAAGAGCACCGTGCCCTCGAAAATCATTCTGGATTGACCATGATACTGACCGGTAGTGAAATCGAAAATCGTGTGCGTTCGGGTGAAATCGTCATCAGTCCTTTTTCCCATGAGAACGTCAATCCCAACAGTTACAACTTCCGCCTGCATGACCAGATGAAGGTCTACGAAGACGATGTGATCGATGTGCGCGCCGAGGCGTCCACCCAAACCATCGAAATCGGTCCGGAAGGCTATGAATTGCAGCCGATGAAGCTGTACCTGGCTTCAACCATAGAAACCATGGGCAGCACCCATTTCGTACCCACTTATGCGGCGCGTTCCTCGATTGCAAGACTGGGAATGTTCATCAACCTGTCGGCCCCACTGGGCGACATTGGTTTCGTCGGACGCTGGACCTTGCAGTTGTATGCGTTGAACCGCATCCGTGTTTACCCCGGCATGAACATCGGTCAGATGATGTTCTGGAACGTCAAAGGCGATATCGAGCTGTATTCCGGGAAGTATCAGGGCGCGACCGAAGCCTTTGCGTCACGCATATTCATGGATTTCGAAAAGACGCCACGCCCACAGCCACTGGTGGTGCCCAATCTTGCGCCGTTTCCGGTTCTGGCAGCCCAGGAGGACGTTGATGCAGTCCCGGATGCACTGGCCAGTGGGCCCGCTCGGAGAGCCACTGACCTTCCACTGATAGCAGGAGGCCGTCGTGTCCAGTAAATACTCAACCCTGCAACAGCTTGCCGATACATTGCCGGTGCCGCCCCTGAGCGCACTGGACGATGCAGACTACCGCGTGCTCTGGCACGACTTCGCAGACCGCAAAAAGGCTATTGAAGACACGCTGAAAACCGTGCGCATCACCGCAGGTGCCTTTCTTGACGAGCACATGGACAGAATCGCCCGGCTGGCCGAGTTTGAATGGAGTGAGGCTGCCGACAGCCATCTCCAGGCGCTGCTTGAGCAAGCGGGCTTTGATGCCGGCAGCGAACTTGCCGTACGTTCTTCGGCGAATATCGAAGATGGTAATCAGCACAGTTTTGCCGGGATTTTCAGCACACACCTTTCGGTGCAGGGTTTGCCAGCGCTCAAGACGGCGGTGCTCAATGTATGGCGCTCCGGAGTTTCCCGGCAGGCCATTCTGGAACGCCTGCGAGCGTCGATGCTGGAAACGCCGGTCGAGATGACGGTGATCGTGCAGCGCATGGTCAAGGCCCGCTTCGCAGGCGTTGCCTTCAGCCATGATCCGCTGAGCGGGGAGGCAGTAACGCTGATTGAAACCGTCGCATCGCTGGGCGAAGCGATGGTCTCCGGGGTAGAGAAGGGCATGTCGGCGCGGGTCAGCGACCAGCAATTGCTGGGTTGTGACCCCGCGCTGGAGCCTCACAAGGCGTTGCTGCTGGAGGTGGCGACACTGGCTGCCAATGCATCTGCGGCGCTGGGGCTGCCCGCCGATATCGAGTGGGCGGCTGATGACCAGCAACTCTGGCTGCTCCAGGCAAGGCCCGTCACCAGCCTGCGCGAAGCACGCAGCCTGGAGCCGGTCCTTGAGTGGGCCGAACTGTATATCGCCAGTGATGATGCGCTGATGGATTTCCGGCCATTGCCTGCCTTTGCGCAGTATTTTCGAAGCAAGCGCCGCCCGCTGGCGTTGTTCGCGCAAACCCACGGCGTTTCTGCGGGCCAGGCGCTGTTGGTCAAGGCAAACCGTCAGGGACTGGTCGAGCCAGCAATGAGCCAGGTGCTTTTGGACCGACTCAATACCGATCAGGTCGTGCTGGACTTCTCCGATCAGGTACGCCAGCAGATCCTCGAGCGCGGCGCATTGCTTGAACGACTGCTTGAGCTCAGTGATGAGCGGGTGGTGTGTTTTGTGGTCCGCGAGTTTCTGAAAGGTGAAACAGGGCTTATCACTCAGGCGTGCGATGACGGCTCCACGACCTGCGAATGGTCATCGGAAGGCTTGCTGGCGATCAATCGCGGCATCGCCGGAACGCAACGCGCCCGGCTGGTAGCGCACGATCCGACTGGCCCGGCAGATGCCCTGCAATTGCACAGCATTACTCACGCCGCCGGCGAACTGTTGGGCTCGGTGCAACTGGAGTGGGTGAGAGCGGGCGAGCAGCTGCACCTGATTGATTTCTCGCCGTTGTCGACGTTCGTTCAGGTAGAGGACTCAACGGAAATCCGTCTGATTTCGCCAGGTTATGCCGACGGGCCGGTGGTGCTGGTCACGGCGGGGCGACAGCTGGAAGAACTGAGTATCTCGGCCACCGTGTCGATCAATTCGATCCCCACGTCCAGCTCTCTGGGGGCTGAACTGGAGGAGCTTGAGCGGCAACTGCGTGCTCATGACGGACAAGCCATTGTCGTCTCGCCACGCCCTTATGCGGCACTGGCGGCGTTGCTGCCGTTCGCGCGCGGTTTTGTCTTCGAGCAGGCGTCCATGCTTTGTCATCTTTCGATCCTGTTGCGTGAACACGGCATACCTGCCGTGGAGTCCGAGGCGCTGTATCAACAGGGTCTTGCCGGACAACGGATCACTTTCAGTCAGAGCCCGAAGGCGCTGCCTCACGCTGTCAACGAAGTACGGGAGCTACAATGACTACGGATATTTCACTGCTGTTCTTCGATCCGCACACCCTCAACGGCAGCCTTGATTCTGCGCTGGTTGCAATTGTCGACACAGAGGCTGCGCGGGCCCGTCACTCGGACAACGGTCTGTTCATTCCCAGTGGTACGTTGCATGCGCAGTGGCTTTCCAACGCTCATCACACCCATGTGCCGATGCCGATGAAGGACTTCGACTTTCAAGTCTTCAATGCCGGGCAGCGCAAGCGTACGCAAGACAGCCGTTCACGCATGCATGTGCTGGACCCGACGCTTCACCGTCGGCCGTCCGATCAGGCGCTGATGGCCACTCTGGCGGTGACGCATCACCTCGGTAAATGCAGCGTTTATCACTACGTTCACGAGGGTGAAGCCGGGGCCTTGTTCCTGCACTTGATGGAGGTCGAACCGGTCGAGCGTGCTTCCTGGAGGGCCTGGCAACGTTTGGCCCGATCCGCTGCTGCGCGCGTGGCTGTTTCGCAACCGATGCTGAGTGATGACTGCTGGTACGTGCGCTGGCGTCCGGAAATGGAGCTGGAACGTAAATTCACCTCGTTTCAGATACCTGACATGTGGCAGTTGTCCACCGCGATGCACAAAGCGTTCGGAGAGGGCGCTTTCAAGGACCTGGTGCTGGAAATCGACCGTGACTTTCAAACCTACGATTATGAATCGCACATTTTCGAAGTGACGGGCGACCCGCTCGAAACCGGTTACATCTCGTTCATTCCTCAGGCCGATGGGCTTATGGCGGTCAAACGCAAATGGTTTCTCGAAAACGCCGAATTGCGCCGCGAAGACTTCAACACCGATCAGCCGGTGGCGTTTGCCGATATCGAAACTCACGCCCGCTCGATGACCTCGGCAAATCTGTGTCGGCTCAAGCCGTTCAGGCGCACCCGGATCGACATCAATTTCGAATCGCTGAGGACCGGCAATGGTTTTGGCGCGTATTTCGATGTCTGCCGCATGGTCGACGGGAGTGCGGAGTTCGCCCAGGTCGAAGTCGAATATTGCCGCAGCAGGACCCTGCACACGCTGCGCGAGGTGGAGGAAGACTTTGAAACCGTATCCAACGTAATGCGCGACTTTCTGGCGGAGCGGCATCCGCCGTTTCAGCAGGATCTCTATTCGAAACTCGACTTTGCCCGTGAGGCGAGTCGGCTCTGAATTCACTTTGCCGGGGAGATGAGCATGTCGCAATCCACGACCACGCAGACGGCTATTGTGTTCGGTAGCTGGAAAATCCGTCATCAGGAGCCGTTCGGCAGCGATGACCACACGTTGTATGCCATTGCCGCGGACACGGCGTTGCTGGGTGAGCTGACCGCCGTCGCTGACCTGCGAGGCCGCCATCGGGTACTGGCACGTTGGGATGCCGACGGGGCGATGTTCCTTGAGGATTCGCACGGCGCGCTGGGCGATGAAAGCTGCCAAAACCTGTCCGGTGCCGCCATCCCGCTGGCGATCATCCGCTTGCAGGCGGACCGGGTGTACATCAGCCATTTGCTCAATCGCATTGATGTGCATCGTTCGCTGTTCGTACAGCCGCCCCTCGAAATCGAGCAGCCTGCCGTCCCGCAAAACCTGTTGATCTCGCTGCGCAATGCGTTCGAGCGCAACCATCTGGCGATCAACAATTGGGAATGTCGCTACGCCACCAGCGAACAGACCTACGTCGAGTCCATCGAGATGGCACCTGATTGCCATGCGCGGATGCTCGGCGAGGCCTGGTTCGATGCCAGTTTCAGCCCGGCAATGGCGCCGTTCACCAGCCAGTGCGGTGACGAATTTCAGGTCTGGGATCATCAGGTGACCGCCGCCCGTGATGAAGACGGGGGCTATGTGTGGGTCGAGCATTGCAGCCGCAAACGCAAGCTGGCGGTCAATGAGCCCATCGTGCAGTTGTTTCGCAGTGCCCCGGGCAACCTGTCGGGCACCGTAAGGCACCTGTCGCTGGGCTCTCCGACGCTGGAGGCTATGGCCATGAACATTGACAGCACGTTGCAGGCACTTGGTGAGTACCGACGTTATGCGTTCAGTGCCCCGTGTGAATCCGTGGACAGCGGCAACCTCTTCGCGATCACCTTCGAGACCTGCATGCCGCTCGATTCGCAGGCGGGGAGTACGACGCGCGGTGAGGTACGTTTTCTCAAGTGCCGGGGCGCACTGGACTCTCAGTCGATCGATGCCGATCTGCGCAGGCTGATGGAGCATCTGCGGGCATTTCTGAGCGAACGTCGCCAGGAATGCTGGCCCCTGACTGACCGCTTTGCCTTTCTGCATTCGCCATCGCCCTTTATCACCACCCGGGAGAGCCTGTACTCATGAGCCGCTATCTTTGCAATGGACGCTATCGATTCGAACTGGATGATCAGACCTCGGGCTCCGCACTGGCCCAGCGGCTGCGAGTCTTCCTCGCACCTTACTTTGCCGAAGTCGCGGACGACGGCCAGACCACCGTCGACTTAAGGATCCGGCTGCACGACAGCACCGCCTTCAAGCAGGAATGGATTGGCCTCTGCGTGACGCCTGACATCATCCGCGAAACCTACGCCCCCGGCTTTACCCTGCGGGTGTTGCGTGGCCATGACCCGGACACAGGTCTGGATTACGCTTGGGATGCCGATACGCGAGTCGGTTACCGGATTGACCGGGCGCGTCACACTGTGGATTTTCACGGCGACGAAAATGCATTCATCCACTTGATCGAGCTGGTGCGCTACTACGGCCTGCTGGTCGAGCAGGCCAAAGGCAGTGTGATCATGCATGCGTCGGCGGTGGTCGGGCCAGACGGTGGAATCGTTGCAATCGGCGGTGCGAAGGGAGCTGGCAAGACCACTACCATGCTGGATCTGGTGCTGTCCGAGGAGTATCTGTACTTCTCCGGTGACAAGCTGTTGCTGGACTGTATAGACGGCCGGGTTCGTGCCCGTGGCTGGCCGGACTACCCGCATGTCGGTGTCGGCACGTTGCGTACACACCCCGAACTGGCCAAGCGACTCGATCTGGCTGCGGTGGCCGATGACCTGTCGATTGCACACACCGAAAAACGCCTGTGCATGCCTGAAACCATGCGCGCCGCACTCAAGGCCAGCCCGGAAGGCTGTGGCTGGCTGGAGACCGTGATCCTGCCCAACGTGGCGACGCGGGGCAAATTGCGGGTCGATGCAATGGGCCGCGATGCGATTCTGGAACAGATTCACTCACCCACGCTCTTCGAGTGGCCGCATCGTTTCGTTACCTCGACCTGGCACGGTTTGCTGGATGCCGGTTCGCTGACCGACAGCGTACCGCCGCAGATCGTCCGTGGGCTGCTCGGTGTACAGTGGCAAAGCCGTGTGGGCGTGGCGCGCGAGCTGATCAGCGCCTGATAAGGAGATCCTATGAACCACGCTAACCAATTGCGTCTGGCACTGGTGGCCCCCAGCGGTTCCGGGAAGAGTACAACCGCTGAATTGCTGCGTGAGTATTTCGAAACGTCAGGGCTGTCGGTCGAGGTCATCAAGCTCGCCCAGCCCCTGTATGAGTTGCAAGGCATGTTCTATGCGCAGGCCGGGGTGCAAGTGGCGAGCGGCAGCCAGAATCAGCGTTTGCTGGAGTGCATCGCACGCGAGCTGAGGGATCTGGACAGTCAGTCGCTGGTCACGAACTTCGCCCGACGATTGGCCCGGTGCTGCGCGCAGGTGGTCATCAATGATGACCTGCGCGACGACACGGTCGACTGGCCGTACCTTCAGGCGCAAGGCTTTCAGGTGATCAAGGTGCTTGCCGATTCATCCGTGAGACAAACGCGTCTGGGACAGCGAGGCGACATCAGTGTGGTGGAAAACAGCGCACTGGATCTGCAGATGCGCCGGATCGAAGCGGATTATGTACTGCCCAACAGCGGTTCTCTCGAACAGTTGAAGCAGCGTGTTGCCGTGGTGGCCCGGTGGGCGTTGGACAACTCTCAACGCCGGATCGCTTCATGAGGGGCGCTGATCCGTTGGTATGGCTGTTGATCGACGGGTTGTCGTGGGAGCTGGTCAAGCGTTACCGGGCACGACAGCCTGGACGGCCCTCGGCGCAGTGGCCGTGTTACCCCTTGCTGCCACTGTCGCCCAATTGCCAGACCCCGCCCTCGCTGTTGTCGATCTTCAGCGGCGCACCGGTCAGCGAGCACGGTTTGATGGGCTATCTCGTGCCTGCGCCAACGCCGCAGGACTGCCTGGCGGTGACGGATGCCTTTGAGGTCTGGCCGCGCCACATCGATATGGTCTGGGATGAATGGGCGCGCCAGGGCATCACCTTCCGCCTGTGTGCCGTGCCCTTTGTCCAGCCCGACAGGCTGGGTGATGCATTGCTTGGACAAAGCTGCGTCTACCAGGGTTTTTCGCTGCGTCCCGAGGTCATTGAAAACGGTGGCTGCCTGCGTATCGAGGCCCTGGATGTGGTTGCCAGGGTCAGTCTTCAACAGGACGGTGCGGTGCTGGACTGGCCAGAGAACCACGGCCGTGCCCCTTGCCCATTGCCGCTGGGCAGCACGATACACGTGCCGTTGTCGCGGCAGGCCCCGGGCAATGTATGCAAGGCGATTGCAGTGCGCGCGGTGCACATCGAAAACCGTGTTTGTGTGATCAGCTTCGGTTACCGTGAGGTCCAGGCGCTTGATCTGCAGGGCGACGCCGGCAAGGCTTACGTGGCCAATGACCTGACGGTGCTGTATCGCACCGGACAGCTTGGCAAGCGGCTGGATGAGGGCGGGCAGGGCGCTGCGGAATGGCTGCTGCTGGAACTGATGCGCGAGATGCATGAAAGCTTTTGCGACGACATTGTCGGCGCAGTCAGGGCCGGTGACGCACGGCGTGTCATCGGTTATTACCCGGTGGTGGATCTGCTGTCACATCATCTGCTCAAGTACCTCGCGCAAGACTGGGCCAGCGAATTGATGCAAGCAGTTGGGCAACGCCTGTTCGACGAGATAGCGGGGTGGGTCGATGAGCTGATCCTGCGCTGCGTCGATGCCGCGGGTGGCGAAGTACGCTGCGTCGCTCACTCGGATCACGGCATGGCACCTGTCCATCACGATCTTTACCCCAACAGTTTTTTCGAGCAGCAGGGCTGGCTGGTCTATGACGCATCAGGCGTGCCGGATATGCACAAAAGCGCGGCGCTCTTTCATCCGGCCGACAACGGTCTGGTGCTGTTCAACACCGGACGACTGGCGCTGTCCGGACACGACCCTGGCTCAGTGACCGACGCCTGGCGCAAAAGCCTCGCACAGCCGTTTCGAGATGAGTGGACGATGTTCGAGTGCGCCGGCGGGCAGGTCTTTGCTGAAGGCTGGACGGGCGGCTGCTACTGGCAGGCCCCACGCGGCACGCGACTGCTGGCCGCTCGTTCAGAACACGCCGTTCGCCTCAGCCGAAAAGGTGGCGATCACACGGTATTCGCCAATGACCCGTGGTTGCGTGGCGTGTTGCTGGACGCCAGCAGCACGCCGTTGCCACGGCCTGCCGACGCTGAAATGACATTGCCTGCGATTCGCCAGTGGCTCACAGCCACATTCTGACACCTGACTCGATACTTTCAGCCACAGGGAGCTTATCCATGCGCTTCGACAGCCTGCTTTTCGATATTGACGGCACACTCATGCTCAAGGGACAGCCTCTGCCGGGCGCAGCCGATGCATTGAGCTTCGCGCGCTCGCAGGGGTTAAGGCTGCAATTGCTGACCAACACCACGGCGAAGATGCCGGAGGCGCTGGCAGAGGAGCTTTGCCACGCCGGAATCGAGGTCGTCCCCGACGAAATCCAGACCGCCACCACGGCGTGTCTGGGCTATCTGCAGCAACATCCGCACCTCAAGTGCCATTTGCTGGTCCCCGATTCGATACGGCCGGCGTTCAGCGGCATCGTTACAAACGATAAGAACCCGGACGTAGTGGTCATCAGCGATATCGGCGAAGCCTTCGACTACGCCACGCTGAATCGCTGTTTCCGTATGTTGCGAGGCGGTGCTCGTCTCATTGCGCTGCAAAAAAACCTGTTCTGGTTCGATCGTGACGGGGAGCGCCTCGATTGCGGCGCCTTCATCGTCGGGCTTGAGGCCGCAGCACAGGTACAGGCCTTGGTCATGGGCAAACCGTCACCGATGTTTTTCGAGGCTGCCTTGCGCAAACTCGATACCAGCGCCAGCCGCACACTGGTGGTGGGCGACGACGTTCTGACTGACTGCGCAGGGGCGAAAGCCGTCGGTGCCAGCAGCCTGTTGGTGCGTACCGGAAAATATGACCCGAAGCTATTCGAGGCCCATCGGCAAAACGTGGATGCGGTGATTAACGGGATTGCAGATTTCCCACGCTGGTGGATGTCCGGCAATACCGCAGGTCATCTGCGCCAAGGTTAAGTAACTGGATTACAAGGACGAATCATCAATGCAGACAGCATGCGCCAAAAAATTGAAAGAGCGCTCGGAAACCATGTCCGAGCGGATTTACGCCCTGCTCAAAGAAGACATTTCCGAGTTTCGTCTATTACCCGGCGAGCGATTTACTGAAGGTGAAGTGGCCGAGCGTGTTCAAGCCAGCCGTACACCGGTCAGGCAGGCATTGTTCCGGCTGGAGCAGGAAGGCTATGTGGAGGTTTATTACCGAAGCGGCTGGCAGGTGCGGCCCTTCGACCCTCGTCACTTCGAGGAACTGTATGACGTTCGGGTGGTGCTCGAGCTGACGGCGCTTGCCAGGCTGGGTTTGATGAACCTGAGTGTCGAGCCGCTGATCGACGAACTCATACGCACCTGGCTGGTGCCGAAAAGCGAGCGTTTGAGAGACACCGATCTCTTGGCCGGGCTGGGCGAACGGTTCCATTGTGCGTTGGTCGAGGCAGTGGGTAACCGGGAAATGGCCAGGCTGCATTACGAGATTACCGAGAAGACCCGAACCATCCGGCGTCTCGAATTCAGCGCCTCCAGAATCGATGCAACGTATGAAGAGCATGGCAGTATTCTGAAGGCCCTCCTGCAACGTCGGCCGCGACAGGCGCAGCAATTGCTGGAAGCGCATGTCGAACTCAACAAGGAGGAGGCGCGCAGAGCCACCCAGCATGTCTTGCGGCGCGCGCGTTACTACGCCGAAAAGAACGGCGAGCCCGCCCGGTTGCGTGCGCAGGCGCAGTGAGGGGTTGCTGCTGTATAGATCCTCGCGCAGGATGGCCGGCGAGGCGCTGCCGGAAGCACAGCGCCGCGAGCGGCGGATTCGATTCGAGCTTTGATAGTGCGGTGTTTTAACGGTCTTTCAGCCTCGGCTGCACTGAATCCGCCAGTTGCGTCAGTATCAGGCAGCACGACACCGCGCCTGCATCCAGCACGCCGAGCGAGCGTTCGCCGAGGCGACTCGCCCGGCCTATCTTCGCGATCAGATCGCGGGTGGAATCGCGCCCTTGTGATGCTGCGCTTTTCATTGCATCGAGCGCTGCACTGAATGATTCACCCCGGGCGTGGGCCTGCTCGAAGGCTTCGACGGCCGGAATCAGTGTATCCATCAGGCATTTATCGCCGACGCCGGCTTCGGTGATGTCCTGCAGTGAAGTGAGGCCGCCACGCAGCAGTTTGGCGAAGGCCGCGGCATCGATCTCCTCGCAGCCGCGTACCTGATCGGCCATGCCGATAAACAGGCTGCCATACAGCGGGCCCATGGATCCGCCGATGCCTTCCATCAGGCTCAGGGTCAGCTCATCCAGCGCCTCGGCGAGGCTCAATTGGCGGTCTTCGATGGTACGGCCGCAGTGGGCGAAGCCCTTGGCCATATTGATGCCATGGTCGCCGTCACCGATCGCGCCATCCACTTCGCTGAGGTATTCGCGGTTGGCGACGATCACGCTCACCAGGTCGGCAACGATGGCAGTGCCATGTTGGGTAGAGAATTGCTCGCTCATGGTTCACTCCGCCTGGGTCATTCCGATGGAACGGCAAGGGTGGTCGATCAGGGTTTTCAGTTCGGCGTCCAGGCCAAGCAGCGTCAGGGTTACCCCCATCATCTCCAGCGACGTGAAGTAATTGCCCACGTAGCAACGATGGATTTTCAAGCCCCGAGCCTTCAGCAGACGCTCCACTTCGGCGTAGAACACGTAGAGTTCCATTACCGGTGTTGCTCCGAGGCCTGAAACCAGCACGACTACGCTGTCGTCCACGCTGAAATCCCGGTCGGCCAGAATCGGCGCGAGCATGCGTTCTGCCATGGCCGCCGCAGACTCGATGTCGATGACTTCGATACCCGGTTCGCCATGGTGACCGATGCCCAGCTCCATTTTGCCGTCGGGGATCTGAAAGTTGGGTTTGCCGACCGCCGCGATGGTGCAGGGCGTCAGGCCGATACCGATGGATCGGCATTGATCCACGGCCTTTTGCGCGACACGGATCACACCGTCCAGATCGTAACCGTGCGCGGCCGCAGCGCCGCCGACCTTCCACATGAAAATTTCCCCGGCCACTCCGCGTCGCTTGGCGATATCGGCTTTCGGCGCCGAGGCCACATCGTCGTTGGCCACCACGGTGCGCACTTGCAGGTCTTTGCTGGCGGCCATTTTCATCGCCAGCTTCACGTTCATATTGTCGCCCGCGTAGTTGCCGTACAGGCAGGCGATGCCTGCCCCGTGATCGGCCGCGCGAAAGGCGTCGAAAAAGCTCTTGGCAGTAGGCGAGGAAAAAATCTCGCCGACCGCTACCGCATCCACCAGCCCTGGACCGACATAGCCGAGAAAGGCCGGTTCATGACCCGAGCCGCCGCCGGTAACGATACCGACGCGCCCTTGCTCCGAAGGCCGGGTTTTGCTGATGACCCGTGGATTACCGTCACTTTGCGACAGTTCGGGGTGCGCTACCAGAATGCCGCGCAGCATGTCCTCGACCACTTGGTCCGGATCGTTTATCACTCGGTTCATAACGCGATTTCCTGTGTTCTTTTTATAAGGATCGGGCGGATCAGGGTTCCAGAACCACCTTCAATGATTTATCGCCGCGCTCCATGACGGCAAACGCCTCCTTGAACTCCGCCAGGGGAAATTTGTGCGTGACGACGTCGCGCATGTCGATCTTGCGGTTGCCGATAAAATCAATGGCGCGCGGGTACATGTAGGGGCCGAGGTGAGAGCCGAGTACGTCCAGTTCCTTGCGGTCACCGATGATCGACCAGTCCACCGTGGCCTCATCGTTGAATACGCTGAACTCGACAAAGCGTCCGAGTTTGCGCAGCATCGCCAGGCCCTGATTGACGGCCTTGTGGTGTCCGGTGGCCTCTATATAGATGTCGCAGCCGTAGCCGTCGGTTATCTCGCGGATTTTCGCCTGCACGTCGACCTCGGCCGGGTTCCACACCTCATCGGCGCCCATGCGCAGGGCGAGGGCAGCGCGCTCGGGCTTCATGTCGAGAACGATGAGCTTTTTCGGGTTGCGCATGCGTACTGCGCCAATGATCCCGAGGCCCAGTGTGCCGGCACCGGCGACGACTACAATGTCGTCGAAGTCGACATCGGCCCGTTCGGCTGCGTGCAACGAGCAGGCCAGAGGTTCGATGAGAATGGCTTCGTCCGGGGCGATCGAGTCGGGCACCTTGTGAATGATGCCTTCCCTGGTAAAAATCATGTACTGGGCCATGGCACCCTGCACGTTGTTCTGAAAGCCGTAAAGGTCGTGCTTCTGGCACATCCAGTACTGTCCGTGGTTACAGAAGCGGCAGCCCCAGCACGGCACGATCTGTTCGGAGATCACCCGGTCGCCGATCTGCACGCCACGCTTTTCGGCACCAGGGCCGAGCGCCACCACGCGACAGACGAATTCATGGCCGGGAATCATCGGTGGTTTGACGTAGCGAGGCTGCTCGGCATCGCCCCAGAACGAGGGTGCGCCGCGATAGGTCTTGATGTCGCCCATGCAGATGCCACACAGCTCGACCTTGGTCAGGATTTCGTCGGGGCCGGGAGTCGGCACATCCACGGTTTCCAACCGGTAGTCTTCCGGACCGTGGCAGACCACGGCCTGCATGGTTTTCGGGATGACCGGTGAAAGTTGTTCGGCAGTGCGTTCGGTGACGGTGGACATGACGATGAACCTCACGACAGAAAATGAATTACTGGATGCTGTAGCCGCCGTCGATCACTACGTTTTCGCCGGTGATCATGCTGGCGGCGTCGCTGAGCAGGTACAGGGCCAGCCCGGCTATTTCCTCCGGCTGGGCGAAGCGGCCTGCCGGGATCTGCGTTTTGGCCCGTTCTCCGACTTCGCCCGCCCAGGCTTTTTTGCCCAGCGCGGTCTCGACGATGGTGGGCGAGATGGCGTTGACGTTGATGTGCGGCGCCCACTCCATGGCCAGGACTTTGGTCATGCCGACCACTGCGGCCTTGCTCGCGCAGTAGGCGACGTGCCTGTCCAGGCCAATGACCGCGGCCTGCGAGGCAAGGTTGATGATGCGTCCGCTGCCTTGGCCGAGCATATGTCGCGCACAGGCCTGGGCGACGAAGAAACTGGCCTTGAGGTTGATGTCCAGCGTCGTGTCCCAGGCCTCTTCGCTGACGTCGACAGCCTTGTCCAGCAGGGCAACTCCGGCACTGTTGACCAGATAATCGATGCGCTTGAAATGCTCGAAGACGCTGTCGATGGTGCTGTTGACCTGATCGATCCGGCGCAGGTCGACGGCAATACCGAGGTGCCCGCTGCCCAGGCCGGCGGCAACCTCGGCCACTGCCGGATCACGGTCCAGCAGTGCGACCCGTGCGCCGCGTGCGACCAGCAGGCTGGCACAGGCAAGGCCAATCCCGGCTGCTCCGCCGGTGATGACCGCACAACGGCCATTGAGATCGAACGCCTTGTTCCAGAATTCAGACATGAAGATGACTCCTGTAGCGCTGTTGTTTTGAAGATTCAAACACGTTAGCTTTTGATTCTGGCCGAAGGCCGTGGGAGCGAACTTGTTCGCGAAGAGGCCGGTATGACCGCCGAAAATGCGTCGTTTGAAATACTGTCTTCGCGAACAAGCGAAGCGTCGCCCGGTTCGCTCCCACACCCTTCGGGCAGAAGCGGGAATCTCAGACCGGTTACTTGCCGCCGCTGACCTGCTTGTACAGCGCGTCGGCGTTGGCATCGGTGACTGGCACCCAGGGCAGGATGTAGTTCTTGTCGGTGCCATCGCCCCATTTGACGTCCTTGGCATAGCGCTCCCAGATCACTGACTGCGGCTTGTAATCCTTCCCGGCCAGGGTGCGAAGCGCGACATCGAGGGCACCCTGGGACTGGGCCTGGGCGTCTTGCAGGAAGGTCGTGATTTCGTTTTTCTTCGCCGCCTGGATGGCGTCAGGCATGCCGTCAATGGAGGTGATCGGCACATCGGCAGGCTTCAGATTGCGGGATTTCACCGCTTGCAGGGCGCCGAGAGCCATGTCGTCGTTTTGCGAAATGATCCCGGAAATGCCGCCGTTCTGATGCGCGTTGAGCCAGTCTTCAGTCAGGGTCTGGGCTTCGGCCCGGGACCAGTTGGCGGTCTTCTTCTCGATGATCTTCATGTCCGGGTGTTTGCTCAGGACCTCCAGTTCGCCTTTTTCCCGATCAATTTGCGCCGATTGGCCAATCGGTCCCTGGATGATTACCACATTGCCTTTGCCCTTGAGCTTGTCGACCATGGCCTGCGCCTGCAGCCGACCACCCTCGACATCGTCGTTGCCGACATAAGGCACCTTGTTGCCGGCAACCCGGGTGTTCGACGCGATGACCGGAATGTCGTTTTCCATTGCCCTGGCCACAGTGCCGACGCCGGCCTTGGTGTCGATGGGCACGAAAATGATCGCATCGTAATGCTGGGTGATCATGGTCTCTATTTGATTGTTCTGGGTCAGCGCATCGTAGTTACCGTCGAACACGGTGATTTTCACGGTGCCGTCCTTGACCGCCGGATGCTCCTTGAGCTCACGCACCCAGTTCTGCATGAACTGGCCCTTGAGGCCATACACCGCCGCGCCGATCTTGTAGGTCTTGCCATCGGCGGCCATGGAGATACTGCTGGCAAGCAGGGAGAACGCCGCGACCGCGGCCAGGGATGTACCGAATTTCATGATGAGAACCTCGTTATTGTTGTAGTCAGTCGTTCATGCCGGTTTAGCGTTTTTTCTTGCGCCACACATCAATCAACACTGCAAACACGATGATCAGGCCCTTGGCGACCTGCTGGTAATAGGAGGACACGCCGAGCAGGTTCAGGCCGTTGTTGATTACGCCGATCAGCAGTGCGCCGAACAGCGTGCCGACGATGCTGCCGGTGCCTCCGGACAGACTGGTGCCGCCGATGACCACTGCTGCGATGGCGTCCAGCTCGTAGGACATGCCAGCCTGGGGCAGGGCGGAGGTGGTTCTGGCGGACAGCACTACGCCTGCCAGTCCGGCGAGCAGCCCGGAAACCACGTACACCGAAAACATCACCTTGCGTACGCCGATACCGGAGGTGCGTGCGCTCTTTTCGTTGCCGCCGACGGCGTACACGTAACGGCCGTAGGTGGTGTAGCGCAGTACCATCCAGAAAATCAGCGCGACCACCGCGAAGATAATGATCGGCACACCAATCGGGCCGACGCGGCCGATACCCAGCGCCAGGTATTCTTCGGGCAGGTCGGTCACCGGGCTGCCGTCGTTGAGGATGAAGGTCATGCCGCGGGCGATACTGAGCATGCCCAAGGTGGCTACAAACGGTGGAATCGAAAGATTGGCAACCATGAAGCCATTGACCACGCCGAGCATGGCGCCGGCGAACATGCCCGCACTGACTGCTGCCAGCAAACCATAGCCCTGGGTGGCGACCAAGGCGCTGCACAATCCAGCGAACGCCAGAATCGAACCGACCGAAAGGTCGATGCCCTTGGTCAGGATCACGTAGGTCATGCCGACCGCGAGAATGCCGTTGATCGAGGTCTGGCGCAGGATGTCCATCCAGTTGCGCCAGGTCATGAAATATTCGCTGGCAAACGCCAGTACCAGGCACAACAGAATGAACACCAGCGGCAGCCCGAAACGGTCGAGAGACAGGCGCAGGCGGCTGCGTGGAGACGTGGAGGCTGGGGCAATGATGGTTTTGGCATTCATGAGGCAAGACTCAACAGGACTTCCTGGGAAAGATCGGCATCGCTGCTGATAGTCACCAGCCTGCCACCCTTGAACACGGCGATTCGGTCACTCAGGCGCAGCAGTTCCGGCGCTTCTGAAGAGACCACGATGGCGGCTCCGCCAGCGCGTACGAACTGATCCAGCAGGTGATAGATTTCCTGCTTGGCACCTTCGTCGATGCCCCGGGTCGGCTCGTCGCAGAGCAGGCACACCGGTTCGGTCGACAGGCATTTGGCGAGGACGACCTTCTGTTGGTTGCCGCCGCTCATCGACGCGACGGGCAGATCCAGCGACGTCGTCTTGATCTGCAGGCGCTTGACCATGTCTTCGGCCAGCTTGTGTTCCTTGCGGGCATCGATCAGCGACCAGTTCGACAGCTGCCGGTAAGCCGACAGCGCGATGTTGGACAGGATGCTGCCACTGAGTACCAGGCCGCTGTCCTTGCGGTCTTCGGTAACCAGTGAGACGCCCGCGCGAATGGTCGCTTTGGGCAGTCCGACCGGCATTGGCTTGCCTTGCAGGGTGACGCTGCCGGCGTCAGGGGTGGTCAGGCCGTACAGGCAGTTGAGGAACTCGCTGCGACCCGAGCCCATCAGCCCGTAAATACCGAGAATTTCGCCGTGACGCACTTGCAGGCTGATGTCTTCGAACTCGCCGTTGCGGCTCAGGCCCTCGACCTTCAGGCAGCATTCGACCGCGCATTCTCGGCCGACCTTGTGATCTATACGCTGCAATTCCTGGCCGACGATGCCGCGCACCAGGTGGGCCCGGTCGATATCGGCCATGCGTCCGCTTTCGACAAAGGCGCCGTCTCGAAAGATGCTGTAATCGTCGGCAATCTGTGCCAGTTCGCTGAGGCGGTGGGAAACATAGATGATGCCCGCGCCCCGGGCGGCAAGCCGGCGGATGGCCTTGAACAGTGTTTGCGCCTCACGCTCGCCGATGGCCGAAGTGGGCTCGTCCATGATCATTACCGAACAGTCATGGCTGAAGGCCTTGGCGATTTCCACCAGTTGTATCTGCGCCACACTCAGCAAATGCATGGGGCTGGTGGCGTCGACGTCGAATTCCAGTTCGTCCAGCAGTGCACGGGTGCGTCGGTTCAGTTCCTTGCTGTCGACAATGCACCCGGCCCGACGCGGCTCGCGGCCCAGCCAGATGTTCTCGGCGACGGTCATGAAGGGGATGGGTTCCAGCTCTTGGGTGATCATCGCAATCCCGGCAGCCAGGGCATCGCCGGGGCGATTGAACTGCACTGGCTCGCCGTTGAGCAGGATGGTCCCGGCATCGCGCTGGGTGATGCCCATCAGAATGCTCAGAAAAGTGGACTTGCCCGCGCCATTGCCGCCGCACAGGGCGTGCACGCTTCCGGCTCGCAATGAGAGACGCCCGTCACGCAAGGCGGGGATGCCAGCGTAAGCCTTGGTGACGTGTTCAGCCTGGAGCAGTAATGGCTTGGCCATTGGCGTGTCCTCGTGCTGTGAATTCTTATTAGGTGCTGATGCGTTGCTCAGTGAGCATATGTGTACCAAATGAAATTCTGATCAGTCAATCTGTTTCCTGTAAAAGTTTTCAAGTGTTCGTTTAAAGGCAATCCTGCGGCAGTTCTGAGCTTTTGTTCAGGATTCGTTGGAAAACTTGCTTGACAGAACCAGGCTAATGTTTCAGAAATGACTGATCGGAATTTCACCGATTGAACATTTGGTCAGATAATAAGACCTCGGCAGCGGAGCCTGATGCCATGAACACACCTTTCCCGGTGGCTATCGGATGTGATGAAGCGGGTTATGAACTCAAGGAATTGTTGAAGCGCCATATCGAGTCGCTGGGTTATCCGGTGACCGATTTCGGTACTCATTCCACGGCACCGGTGCTTTACCCGGACATCGCCCTGGCCGTGGCCACAGCCATTAATGCCGGGCAGCAGCGGCTTGGCGTGCTGGTCTGCGGGACCGGAATAGGCATGGCCATCTCCGCCAACAAGGTCTTAGGCATTCGTGCGGCCCAGGCCCACGACACCTACTCGGCTGAGCGGGCGCGCAAGAGCAACGATGCGCAAATTCTTTCCATCGGTGCACGGGTGATCGGCGCGGAACTGGCGAAAAGCATCGTCAAATCGTTCCTGGAGTCGGAGTTCGAAGCCGCGCGCTCCGGCGCCAAGGTCGAGCGCATCAACGCGATAGAGCGTGACGGGCATCAATAGTCAGTGGACGGGACAGGGCGCGAGTAGGGAGAATGTGCCTTTGACGCCGAAACGGAAGCCCGTCCACATGAGTGACAGTACCCAGCGCATGGCCAGCGACATCGATCTGATGACTGAAGTCGCGATGCTCTATTACCTTGAGAACGTCACTCAGGAAGCCATCGCCAAACGCTTTGACCTGTCGCGCGCAAAAGTCAGCCGACTGCTCAAACGCGCACGCGATGAAGGGATTGTCGAAGTACGGGTGCTGCAGCACCCGGCGATGAACAACGAGCTGGAACTGGCGCTGGTCGAACGGTTTCAGCTGGACAGGGCGTTGATTGCAGTCGACCACAGTGACCCGGATACCCAGCGCTCGGCGGTCGCCAGTCTGGTTGCCAACTACCTCAACAAGACCCTTGGTGACGGCATGATCGTCGCCGTGGGCATGGGCCGCAATGTGGGTGCGGTCGCGGACAACGTGTTCCTGCCGGTGACGCGCAACTGCACATTTGTCTGTGCTATTGGCGGCTCGCTCAAGGCGGGCGAGTACATGAACCCCGACCACATTTGCCGCCGTCTGGCGCTGCGGTTCGGTGGCGAAAGCGAAAGCCTGTACGCTCCGGCGCTGGTCGCCAACCCTGAGCTGCGCAGTATTCTGATCAGCAACGACACTGTGCGCTCGACGCTTGACCGTGCACGGCGTGCCGACATGGCGCTGATCGGCATTGGTGACATGAGCGAAAACAGCAACATGGTGCGCATGGGCTGGTTCTCTCCGCAGGAAATCGCTCAGGCCAGGCTGTCCGGCACGGTGGGCGACATGATGGGCTATGACTTCATCGACATTCACGGCCAGCCTGCGGTCAATGCCATACAGGGCAGGGTAATCGGCCTTACCGTGCAGGAATTGTTTCGTATCCCCGATGTAGTGGCCATTGCCAGCGAAAACACCAAGGCCGCCGCCACGCTGGGCGCCTTGCGTTCAGGCGTGATCAACACCCTGGCAACCACCGTCACCAACGCCCACACCATCCTTGCCCTGGATGACGCGACACGCAAAAACTGACACTACGGACGAAATCCGTGGTCGAAAGTGTCGCGGCGCAAGATTGAATAACAATAAAGGGCAAGGAAGATGATTCTCAAAGTGACCGGTATCGTGATCGCGATACTCAGCCTCATTCTGCTGTTAATGGGCGCGCAATTGGTGGCTGCTGGCGGTTCACCGGCCTACTCGGTGATTGCCCTGGGTTTGCTGGCCACAGCAACCCTGGTATTCCTGAAAAGAAAATCGGCGCTTACCCTGTATGCCGTGATGATGTGGGGGATTCTGATCTGGATCATCTACGAAGTCGGCCTCGACAAATGGCAGTGGATTCCTCGCGGCGATCTGTTTGCACTGATCGGCCTTTGGCTGGCCATGCCTTGGGTAGTGCGGCCGCTTTATCAGGCGCGCTCAAGTACCGATAACCGTCGTTTTCACCCGTTGCTTGGCGGAACGCTTGGCGCAATGCTGCTGATCGTGATTGCGCTGATGTTTCACGATCCGTACCCGCAGCAGGGGAGGATCGACAACGTGGCGACCACCCGCAGCGCCGACTCGGCAGGCAGTGATTGGGCCGCGTATGGCGGAAGCAACGCGGGCCAGCGTTTCTCCAGCCTCGATCAGATCACCCCGGACAACGTCGGCAAGCTGTCGGTGGCCTGGGAATACCACACCGGCGACCTGCGTGACGAGGACAAGGACGCCGGTGAGTACACCTTTGAAGCGACGCCGCTCAAGATCAACGATCGGGTGTACGTGTGCACGCCTCATAACGAAGTGCATGCACTGAACCCGCAGACCGGGCAACTGGCCTGGAAATACACCCCCGAGAAAAAGCGCTCGTACCTGCAGCAGCACCAGACCTGCCGCGGCGTCAGCTACTATTCTGCGGCCTCCAGCCCGGCTGGCCAGCCACAACAGCCTGCTCAATGCGCCAAACGCATCATTACCGCCACCGCAGACGCCAGACTGGTAGCGCTTGATGCCGACACCGGCAACCTGTGCAGCGACTTCGGCAGCGGCGGTGTGATCGACTTGAGCGTCAACATGGGCACCATCCGCCCGCACGCGCTCATGCAGACCTCCGCGCCACTGATTGCGGGCGAACTGATCGTGATCGGCAGTTCGATCATGGATAACGGTTATAACGACGGCAACCCGTCCGGAGTGATTCGCGCCTACGACGTCATCACTGGCAGGCTGGTGTGGAATTTCGATCCGCAAAATCCGAAAAACACCCAACCCATAGCGGCTGACCAGAGCTATCCGCAGGACACGCCGGTCGCCTGGGCAACCCTGAGCGCCGATGTCAAAAACGGTCTGGTGTACGTCCCGTTCGGCAACGCTTCGCCCGACGAAACCGGCACTCGGCGTAACCCTGACAGCAATACCGAGCAGTTTCGCGATGCGCTGGTGGCTCTTGACCTGAAAACCGGTGCGCTGCGCTGGAGATTCCAGACTTCGAACAACGACCTCTGGGATCGCGATAACCCATCACAGCCCTCACTGCTGGACCTGGGAAAGGACGGCAACCGCCAGCCCGCGGTGGTATTACCGACCAAAGTCGGCAATATTTTCGTGCTTGACCGACTGACCGGCGAGCCGATCGTGCCTGTCGATCAGGTCAGTGTGCGCACCGAGGGAGGTGTCGACGGCGAGCGCTTTGCACCCACCCAGCCGGTCTCGCGACTTAACTTCATTCCTCCCGTACTGACCGAGAAGTCCATGTGGGGGGTTACGCCTTTTGACCAGATGGCTTGCCGGATCGCCTACAACACACTTCGTTATGACGGCAATCCGTGGACACCGGCCACCGAGTCGGGATCATTGATCTATCCCGGCAACATAGGCGTGTTCAACTGGGGCTCGGTGGCCGTCGATCCTGACCGCCAGGTGCTGATCGCCGCACCGGTGCGTCTGGCGTATGTCTACAACCTGATCAAGCGCCCCGAGCAGGCCCAGGAAAAACGTCTGTTCACTCAGGAAGGCAAACCCTACTGGAACGAGAACTTCGACGGGGACTATGCCATCCGTATTTCCAGATTCGCCTCAAGCCTTGGCATCCCGTGCACAGCGCCACCGTGGGGAACCATGGCCGGGGTCGATCTCACGACCGGCAAGACCCAATGGATGCGCCGGGTCGGCACGACCAAAAACCTCAAGACCAGCTTCATGCAGGAGCGTTTCCCGGTTGGCTTTCCAATGGGCATGGTCGCCCATGGCGGTCCGATGGTGACAGCAGGCGGATTGGCCTTTCACGGTGCAACGGCGGATAACTTTTTCCGCGCCTATGACGTCAATAATGGCGAAATGCTCTGGGATCATGAGTTGCCCGCAGGCGGACAATCCATTCCTTCGACGTATACCGGCAACGACGGCAAGCAGTACGTGGTCATTGCTGCCGGCGGTCACGGATCGCTCGGTACGACATTGGGCGACAGCGTGATTGCCTTTCGGATTGATTGAAGGCAGAGGCGTATGCGCGAGAAGGGCCTCTAATGGCCCTTTTTTCGTGGGGCGTATCGCTGCCCGTCAGGCACCAGAACATGCGAGCTTCAATCACCCGCCATCCAGCGTGCCAGACCATGTCGTCCGCTGACGCCCAGTTTGGCGGTAGCGCGCTTGAGGTAGGTCTCCACCGAACTGTTCTTGACCTTGAGGCGCTGTGCCATTTCGGCCACGGTGCCGCCGGTCAGCAAGCCCAGGCAGACTTCCTGCTCGCGTGCTGAAAGTGTGACCGAGTCCTGTGCCAGCCTGCCACTGAAGGCCTGATCCAGCGAACCAGGTTCCGGCTCGAGCCGCGCGGCGTTGCTGCTGGACTGAGCAAGACTCTGTGCGTGATGCTCGACCAGTGGCAGCAGCGTGTCGGAGAGACTCTTGAGCAAGGACAGCTCAGTCAGGGAAAACGCCCGCAGCGCGGTCAGCCGATAAAAGCAGATGATCAGTCGACGTTCACCGTGGCTGGACACCAGATTGCACTGGTGGGTGTTGTGCTGAGGGTGTTGCGCGCTCAGCGGGGTCCTGAGCTGGACAAGCAGCGGGGCCTGCATGTTCAGAATGCTCGAGAGCAGAGGATGGCCGGTGTCCTCGCTGTGGGGAGGATCATGCTGCAGGCCCGCGCTGCCCAGCAGATTGATACGACTGATACTGCTCTCGCGCAGGTCCAGCGTCCATTCACTGAGGCCAAGCCCGTGAATGGGCACCAGCGAATCCACCAATTGCAGCATGTGCCCGGCAAAAGTGTCGTCGCCTGTACTGGATACCAGCTTGGCCAGTTGCAGATAAAAGCGTGGGTCGTCGTTGTACTCGAAATGTTGCGCCGTGTTCATCTTGAGCTTTCCTGATTCCGACCGCGCAAAGACGGACCATGTCGACTGCTGCGCGGCAACTACTGATTGCACTTACTGATAAGCCTGATGATGGCACTTGGTCTTTGGGTATTCAGCCTAAGCTTTCATCCTGCGTCTGTAACAAAAAACAGGGACAGGATTGCAATCCGCCGAAAGTGTGTCTGCGCTGGCATTTGGCCGTACGGCACTGTCCGGGTTTAAGGGGCCATACACAGCTGGGACGGCAGTGCTTAATCCGCTGCCTACCTGCCAAGAAGGACCTTGAGTCATGCTCGCCTCCAGCGCCGCAACATTCCCATTGACCGCTGCTCAGCGCGACGTCTGGCTTGATCAGATCAGCCGCGGTGACTCTCCGCTTTATAACATTGGCGGCTATCTGCAACTGTCCGGAGCGGTTGACCCGACAACCCTGCACAAGGCGCTGGAGCAACTGGTTGGTGCACATGAGGCGCTGCGCACGGTGCTGATGCCGGGTGCCGGAGCGGATGGCGTGCCGCTTCAGACTTATGCGGCCTCCATGCCGGTGTCACTGCCATTTTACGACCTCGGCAGCCACCCCGAGCCGGAGCAGGCAGCGCGAGCACTGATCAACGACAGCATGCGCCGCCCGTACGTGCTCGACGGCAGCCCGCTACTCGACTTTAGCCTCATCCGTCTGGCGGATGATCGCCACTGGCTGGCAGGCCAGGCCCACCACCTGATTCTCGATGGCTGGGGTTTCGCACAGTTGTTCAAGTCCCTGGGCGAGCTTTACAGCGCATTGATGGCAGTTAAAGACCTCGAACTGGTTGCACCGGGGTACAGCGACTTCATTGCAGACGATGCCCGGTATCAGGCATCAGAACGCTATTCGCTGGACAGGGCCTATTGGCTGGAGAAATACCGCGATTTGCCGGAGCCGTTGCTGGTGTCGCGCTATCACAACCGCCGGGCGACTGACCCGGCGCCGTCCCATGCCTGGGTGCAGCCGCTTCCCGGTACCTTGCATGCGCGCATGAAACAATTTGCCGAGCACCACAACGCCTCTGCGTTTCATGTACTGCTGGCGGTTCTGCATGTCTATTTCACGCGCACTGCGCAACGCGACGAGTGGATTGTCGGGCTGCCGCTGCTCAACCGCAGCGGCGCGCGCTTCAAGGCGACGTTGGGTCACTTCGCTCAGGTCAGTGCCGTGCGCATGGCTTTCGACGACGGGCTGGACTTCGCTGCCTTGGTGGTCGAGGTGCGTGACGCACTGAAACGTGACTTCCGTCATCAGCGCTTCCCCTTGAGCGAGCTCAATCGCAGTCTCGAATTGTCGCGTGAGGGACGGGCGCAACTGTTCGAAGTTTCGGTGTCCTACGAGCTGGAGGACCACGGTTACTGCTACACCGATGCGCAGGCGCGGACGGTAAAAGTGTCCAATGGTTACGAGGCGACGCCGCTGGCCATCCACTTGCGCAGCAACAGTTGCAACGACGATGCCTCGCTGCACCTGGTTCACCACCGTGCCTGGATCGATGACGACGAGGCCTCGGCGATTGCCGGACGCTTGCTGCACGTTCTGGAACAGGGGCTGGAAAACCCGGCTTTGAAGATTCAGGACTTCCACCTGTCTGCACCTGCCGAGCAATTGCAACTGCAGACCTGGAATCAGACTGAAACGGCTGTGGGCGACGAGCAACTGATTCATCGACGCATCGAACAGCAGGCCCGTACTCGCCCCTATGCCGTGGCGGCGATATTCCAGGGGCAACACCTGACCTACGCGCAACTCAACCGGCAGGCCAATGCCCTGGCTCAGCGTCTGATCTACCAGGGCGTACGCCCTGACGATCGCGTGGCAATCGTTTCGCGCCGTGGCCTGGAAACCCTGGTAGGGCTTTTGGCCATCCTCAAGGCGGGGGCGGCTTATGTGCCCATCGACCCGTCGCACCCGCGTGAACGCCTGCATTATCTGCTCAGTGACAGCGCGCCGGTGGTGGTGCTGACCCTGTCTTCGCTGATCGAGCGTCTGCCGCCGCTGGCAATGCCGCTGATCGAGCTGGACCATTGCACCGGCGGCCAGGGCGCCGAGAATAATCCGCAGGTAGCGGGGCTGGGCAGCGACAATCTGGTCTACGTCATTTACACATCCGGCTCCACAGGCCAGCCCAAAGGCGTGATGGTAGAGCATCGAACCCTGGCCAATCTGGTTGACTGGCACTGTCAGGCTTTCGATGTGAAGGCGGGTAGTCATACTTCTTGCCTGGCCGGCTTCGGTTTTGACGCGATGGCCTGGGAGGTCTGGCCGACCCTGTGTGCTGGTGCAACCCTGCATCTGGCGCCGGTCCAGGACGGTGGTGAGGACATTGAAGCCATGCTCGACTGGTGGCGCGCGCAACCGCTGGACGTGAGCTTTCTTCCCACCCCGGTGGCCGAGTACGCCTTCAGCCAGAATCACGACCATCCGACCTTGCGTACGCTGCTGATCGGCGGCGATCGTCTGCGCCAGTTCACTCACAACCGCCGTTATGCCGTCGTCAACAACTATGGTCCGACCGAAACCACCGTTGTCGCCACCTCCGGTCAGGTGCAGGCCAATGGCGCGCTGCACATTGGCGGCCCCATCGCCAACACCCGTGTTTACGTACTCGACAAGCACTTGCAAGCGATGCCCGTCGGAGTACCCGGTGAGCTTTACATTGGCGGTGAGGGTGTTGCGCGGGGCTATCTGAACCAGCCGCAACTCACCGACGAGCGCTTTGTTGCCGACCCGTTCAGCGATGTCGCGCAGGCACGTATGTACCGTAGTGGCGATCTTGTACGCTGGAACGGCGACGGGACTCTGGATTACCTGGGCCGTAACGACGACCAGGTGAAGATTCGAGGCATGCGCATCGAGCTGGGCGAAATCGAGTCGGTGCTGGCCAGTCTGGACGGTGTGAAAGACGCAGTCGTGCTGGTTCGCGATCTCCATCTGCTTGCCTGGTTCACCGAAACCGCCACGGTCGACACCGACACGCTGTCAGCGGCAATGCGCGCACGTCTGCCGGGCTACATGGTGCCGCGTGCCTTTACCCGGCTGGCGTCGCTGCCATTGACGGCCAACGGCAAACTTGACCGTCGTGCGCTGCCCGATCCCGACCCGGCGTACCTGCTCGGCAACGCTTATGAAGCACCACAGGGCGAAGTGGAAATCGCCATGGCGGTCATCTGGGCACAAGTGCTGGGCATCGAGCGCGTAGGGCGGCACGACAACTTTTTCGAACTGGGCGGCCATTCACTGCTGGCCGTCAGTCTGGTAGAGCAACTGCGCAAGGCCGGACTCAAGGCGGATGTGCATGTGCTGCTCAGCCAGCCGACACTGGCCGCTCTGGCGGCATCTCAGACGGACGTCAACACCTTCAAAGTGCCGGCAAACCTTATTCCAGCAGGCTGCAAGCAGATCACTCCGGGCATGTTGAGTCTGGTGGCGCTCGAACAGTCAGCCATTGACCGCATCGTCGCCAGCGTACCGGGCGGTGCTGCCAATGTGCAGGATATCTACCCGCTGGCACCGCTGCAGGAAGGCATTCTCTATCACCACCTGATCGCAGAGCACGGCGATACCTATCTGCTGCAATGGCGCCTGGCGTTCGACACGCCGGAGCGCCTGTACAGTTGGGCCGCGGCCTTGCAGGAGGTTATCGACCGCCACGATATCCTGCGCACCTCAGTGGTATGGCAAGGCCTGGAAAGCCCGCAACAGGTGGTCTGGCGCAATGCCGAGCTGACAGTACAAGCCATCGAGTTCGAGGCCGAAGACCCCGAAACAGCTGTCATCGACCGTCTGCAACGCCAGTTCGACGCTCGTCATCATCGACTGGATCTGACCCAGGCCCCCTTGATGCGTCTGGTGCATGCCCAGCAATCGTCGAGCGGCGAAACCGTCGCCATTCTGCTCTTCCACCATCTGGTGCTGGATAACACGGCGATGGAGATCGTCAGCCGCGAGATGCAAGCGTTGCTGTTCGGCCACCGCTATGACTTGAAAACGCCAGTGCCGTATCGCAACTACGTCGCGCAAGTACGCCTGGCCAATGATGAGGCAAGCCACACAGCGTTTTTCACTGAAATGCTCGGTGACGTCGATGAGCCAACCCTGCCTTTTGGCATACAGGACGTACACGCCGATGGCAGTGGCATCGAGGAGGAGCGACGGGCCCTCGACCCTGAGCTGGCGCTGCGGCTGCGCGAACAGGCACGCCAGCTCGGGGTGAGCGCTGCAAGTCTGATGCACGTCGTATGGGCGCGGGTTCTGGGCGTGCTCGCCAATCGTCGCGACGTGGTGTTCGGCACTGTGTTGCTGGGACGCATGGGCGGTGAGGGCGCTGATCGGGCACTCGGTGTGTTTATCAATACCTTGCCGCTGCGCGTGGATACGGCGCAGGACACTCGTTCAGCCGTCAAAGCGGTTCACACGAAGCTGTCTGCGCTGATCGCTCACGAGCAGGCTTCACTGGTACTCGCCCAGGGCTGCAGTGCGGTGGCATCGGGTTCCCCGCTGTTCAGTGCCTTGCTCAATTATCGCCACAGCGGGGAGGTAAAACCGCAGGACGGCGAAGGGCTCTGGCAAGGCGTGCGGGTGCTCGGTGGCGATGTACGCAGCAACTACCCGCTGACCCTCTGCGTGGACGATCTGGGCGAAGGTTTCGACCTGCATATGCTGGCGCAGCAGGGTATGGGAGCCAAGCGTATCGCTTGCTGGGTGCTCAACACGCTGGAGCATCTGCTGGACACTCTGGAACAGGCACTGCCGCTGCGGCTGGAGAACGTAGCGATTCTCGATGCGGCAGAGCGCAACCATTTGTTGCTCGATTTCAATGGCAGCGAGCAGCCGTTCCCGCAGGACTGCACCGTGAATGCGTTGATCGAAGCGCAGGCTGCCAGCCAGCCAGACAGCCCAGCGGTGATTCAGGGCGGCCATGTCCTGACCTATGCTCAGCTCAACCAGCGCGCCAATCGCCTGGCCCACCATCTGATGGGTCTGGGCGTCAAAACCGATGAACGTGTTGCCCTGTGCCTGCACCGTGGTCCCGAACGCCTGGTTGCCATGTTGGCGGTGCTCAAGGCCGGTGCGGCCTACGTGCCGGTCGACCCGGTCTATCCGGCTGAGCGTATTGCCTACCTCCTACAGGACAGCGCGCCCCGCGTGGTTCTGACTGAAAACTTGACTCATGATCTGGCCGGCGATACTGCCCGGGTGAACATCGAGCAGGCTGACTGGCCTGGTTCTTCCGGCAATAACCCCTGCGTTGCGGACCTTGATGCGCAAAAACTGGCGTACGTCATCTACACCTCCGGCTCCACCGGTCAGCCCAAGGGCGTCATGGTCGAGCACTGCACGCTGGTCAATCTGGTGCACTGGCACTGTCAGGCGTTCGCTCTGCAGGCTGGCAGTCATACGGCGAGCGTGGCCGGTTTCGGCTTCGACGCCATGGCCTGGGAAGTGTGGCCGGCGCTGTGTGCCGGTGCAGTGCTGCATCTGCCACCGGCCGAAGTCGGCAACGAGCACGTCGATGAACTGCTCGACTGGTGGCTGGAACAGCCACTTCAGGTCGGTTTCCTGCCCACCCCGGTGGCCGAGCAGGCCTTCAGACGCCCGCGCCAGCACCCGACGCTGCGTACGTTGCTGATCGGCGGCGACCGTCTTCGCCAGTTCGACAGCGACCCTGGCTTCGCCGTGATCAACAATTACGGCCCGACTGAAACCACTGTGGTGGCGACCTCTGGTGCCATGCAGCCGGGCGGCCCGTTGCATATAGGTGGTCCGATCACCAACACTCGCGTGTATGTGCTGGACGAGCAGTTGCAGCCGGTGCCGGTGGGTGTCGTCGGCGAGCTGTATATCGGTGGCGCGGGGGTTGCCCGTGGCTATCTGAATCGTCCGCAAATGACCGAAGAGCGTTTTATTGCCGACCCGTTCAGTGCCGCAACGCAGGCGCGCCTGTATCGCAGCGGCGATCTGGTGCGCTGGAATGCCGATGGCAGCCTCGACTATCTGGGGCGCAACGACGATCAGGTGAAAATTCGCGGCATGCGCATCGAGCTGGGCGAAGTCGAGTCGGCGCTGGCCAGTCAGGCCGAAGTGCAGGACGCCGTGGTGCTGGTGCGCGGTGACCGTTTGCTAGCCTGGTTCACCGAAAATGCTCCCGTCGAACCCGAAGCGCTGCGCGAGGCGTTGCGTGCACGTCTTCCCGCGCACATGGTGCCGCTGGCCTTCACACGCCTGGACGCGCTGCCGCTGACCAGCCATGGCAAGCTTGACCGCCGTGCCTTGCCGGACCCGGAGCTGGAAGCGCTGACCAGTCAGGCCTACGAGGCACCCGTGGGTGCAACGGAGATCCTTATGGCTGATCTCTGGGCGCACGTGCTTGGCCTGGAAAAAGTCGGCAGGCATGACAACTTCTTTGAACTGGGCGGCCACTCGCTGCTGGCGGTCAGTCTGGTCGAGCGCCTGCGCAACGCCGGACTCAGCGTCGATGTACGTGTCCTGCTCGGCCAGCCGACCGTCGCCGCGCTGGCCGCATCCGTGGGTAAAGGGCGTGAAGTCCCGACGCCGCTCAATCGCGTTCCGGCCGGTTGCACCCACATCACGCCAGAGCTGCTGAGCCTGTCACAGCTCGACCAGACGACCATCGAGCGCATTGTCGCCACGGTGCCTGGCGGTGCGGCCAATATTCAGGAAATCTACCCGCTGGCGCCCCTGCAGGAAGGCATCCTCTATCACCACCTGACTGCCGAGCAGGGCGACCCGTACTTGCTGCAATTGCGCATGAACGTCGACAGCCCGGAGCGTCTGGAGGCAGTGGCCGCTGCCTTGCGCAAGGTCATCGCGCGGCACGACAGTCTGCGCACGGCGATCGTCTGGGAAGGCCTGGAAACGCCGCAACAGGTGGTCTGGCGCCAGGCGGATCTGCTTGTCGAGCGTGTGACAATGGCGCAAATCGACACCCCGGCGGGCGCGGCGCGTATGGACTTGAGCTGTGCGCCGCTGATCCGCCTGGCCTACTGCCCGGACGCGGAAGGCCCAGGCCTGTCGGCAACGCTGCGCTTCCATCACATTGTGGTGGACGCCACTGCACTCGAAGTCATGCGCGAAGAAATGCTCGCCCATCTGCGCGGCGAGCCGGGCCCGACTCAGCCCCCTGTGCCGTATCGCAACTATGTGGCTCAGGCACGCCTGGGTGTCAGCGAGGCGGAGCATGAGGCGTATTTCCGCGAACAACTGGGCGATATAGACGAGCCGACGTTGCCATTCGATCTGCGCGATGTGCAGGGTGACGGCCGTTGCATCGAGGAAGCCCAGCAGGCGCTGCCGGATGCGTTGCTACAGCGCCTGCGCAGTCAGGCGCGACAACTGGGTGTCAGCGTCGCCAGCCTGTTGCATCTGGCCTGGGCGCGGGTTCTGGGCGCGGCCACCGGCAATGACCGCGTGGTATTCGGCACTGTGCTGCTGGGTCGTTTGCAGGGCGGTGCGGGTGCCGACCGTGGTATGGGCATGTTCATCAATACGCTACCGTTGCGGGTCGATCTGGGCAACCTCAGTGTGCGCGACGGCGCACGTGCCACACATGCACGACTGGCGGCACTGCTTGGCCATGAGCACGCATCCCTGGCTCAGGCACAGCGCTGGAGCGGGGTGGCAGCGCCATTGCCGTTGTTCAGTGCAATCCTCAACTATCGACACGCAGCAGGCCAGGCGCGCCAGGATGCGCAGCTCGATGCATGGCAAGGCCTGGAGATTCTGACCAGCGAGAAGCACACCAACTACCCGTTGAGCCTCAACGTCGACGATCTGGGCGACAGCCTGCGTCTGAGCGTTACCGTGCCACCCCGGGTAGGGGCGCAACGTATCTGTGCTTATGTGCAGCAGACGCTGGTGACCATGCTTGACGCCCTTGAAGGCCAGCCGGATCTGCCGGTGCAGCACCTGTCGGTACTCGGCGCTGAAGAGCGGCAGCGTTCGCTGGTCGACTTCAACGCCACGACGATCCACCACGATCTTCAGCAAACCCTGCACGGGCTGTTCGAAGCCCAGGCGGTGCGTACGCCGCAGGCGATAGCCCTGCGCGCCGGACGTGCACAATTGAGCTATCGCCAGCTCAATGAACAGGCCAACAGCCTGGCTCATCACCTGATCGATCTGGGCGTGCGGCCCGATCAACGGGTCGCGATCTGCGTCGAGCGCGGCCTGTCGATGGTGATCGGTCTGCTGGCGATCCTCAAGGCCGGTGGCGCTTACGTACCACTGGACCCCAGCTACCCGCGCGAGCGTTTGCAGTACATGGTCAAGGACAGCACGCCGGTCGCCTTGCTGGTACAGGCCGGCACCCGCGATCTGCTCGACGACGAGCACGCCCTGCGGATCGATCTGGACAGCGTGACCTGGGACGCACAGCGTAATCAGAATCCGCGCGTTACCGGCCTGACCGCGGAGCATCTGGCGTATGTGATCTACACCTCGGGCTCCACCGGCACGCCGAAAGGAGTGATGGTCGAGCACCGCAACGTCAGCAACCTGGTGCAGTGGAGCTCGGTGTTGTGCCCACCCAGCTCGGACACCGTCTTGCTGCAAAAGACCCCGATCAGCTTCGACGCCTCGGTCTGGGAGATCTTCTGGCCACTGAGCAGTGGTATTGCGCTGGTGCTCGCGCGTCCTGACGGCCAGCGCGATCCTGCCTACCTGGCGCAAGTGATTCAGGAACGCCAGGTCAGCGTGGTGCAGTTCGTTCCTGCGCTGTTGCAGCAGTTTCTCGATTTGCCGCAGAGCAGCGCGTGCAGCAGCCTGACCGACGTGGTCTGCGGGGGCGGTGAGCTGACCGTGGAGATGGCCGCGCAGCTACGCAAACGTTTGCCAGGGGTGCGCCTGCACAACGTGTATGGCCCGACCGAAACCACCGTCGATTGCAGTGTCTGGACGCTGCGACCCAACGAAGCCGTGCCGGACAGCGCCTTGCCTATCGGGCGTCCGATCAGCAACACGCGGCTTTACGTGCTCGATGCCCATGACCAGCCCGTACCGCAGGGGGTTATCGGCCAGCTGCATATCGGCGGTGCCGGGGTGACGCGTGGCTACCTGAACCTGCCAAAGACCGACGCCGAGCGTTTTATCGACAGCCCCTTCGTGACGGGTGATCGCCTGTACCGCAGTGGCGATCTGGCACGCCAGCGGGCAGACGGTAACCTCGAGTTCCTTGGCCGCAACGACGATCAGGTGAAGATCCACGGATTGCGTATCGAACCGGGCGACATTCAGGCCTGCCTGATCAACCATCCGGGTATCGAACAGGCAATCGTTCTGGTGCGCGACGAGCAACCGGGCGGGCAGCGGCTGGTGGCCTATTACACCGGCACACAGCTGCCGGTCGAGACCTTGCGTGAGGTGCTGCGCGCGCAGTTGCCGGATTACATGGTGCCAGCACTGTTCATGCATATGGATGCCATGCCCCTGAGCCCCAACGGCAAGCTGGACCGCAAGGCGCTGCCTGCGCCCGGGCAGGATGCGCTCCTGACCCGCCCTTATGAAGCACCGCAAGGCGAAACCGAAGCCTTGCTGGCCAGGCTCTGGAGCGAACTGCTCGGGGTCGGGCAGGTCGGCCGTCATGACAATTTTTTCGAGCTGGGCGGTCATTCGCTGCTGGCGGTGAGTCTGACTGCGCGCCTGCGCCAGGAAGGCATCGAGGCCGATGTACGGGCGCTTTTCGAACAACCTACGCTGGCGGGCTACGCAGCCATCACAGAGAACATGGAGATTACCCTGTGAGCATCAACGAACTCTTGGCGACACTCAAAGCTCACGAAATCCACCTGACGGTCAAGGACGGTCAATTGGTGGTACAGGGCAATCGCCGTGCCTTGACCGAGAACGGGCTACTTGAACATCTGCGTGAGCATAAGCCGGCGCTGATCGAGCTCATCGAACAGGGCGATTATCAGAACGGCAAGCGCGGCGCACCGGCATTGCCAGCCAACGGCATCGAACAGGGTTGCGAGCTAATCACTCCCGCAATGGTGACGCTGGTGGACCTTGATCAGGCGGCTATCGACCTGTTGATGGACGCGATACCGGGAGGTGCCGCGAATGTCCAGGACATCTACCCGCTGGCGCCGCTGCAGCAGGGCATTCTTTACCACCACGTCACCGCCACCCAGGGCGATCCCTATGTCATGCAGGTGCAATTCGCCTTTTCCGATCAGGCACGTCTGAACGCGTTCGCCGAGGCGTTGCAAACCGTCATTACCCGGCATGACATTCTGCGTACGTCGGTGCACTGGAAGGGGCTGGAAACCCCGGTGCAGGTGGTCTGGCGCCACGCTGAACTGAAGGTCGACCGCTCGCCGCTCGCGGCAGACCTGACGATGGACCTGGGCCAGGCGCCGCTGATGCGCCTGGTCTGCCATGCCCCTGCGGCAGGGCAACGGGTCGAAGCTACGCTGCTGTTCCACCACATTGCCATGGACCACAGTGCCCTTGAGGTGGTGCGCCATGAAATACAGGCCTGCCTGTCAGGGCAAGCTGAAATGCTGGGCGTACCGGTACCGTTTCGCAACTATGTCGGACAGGCGCTGCTGGGCGTCAGCGAAGCTCAGCATGAAGCGTTTTTTCGCGAAATGCTGGGTGATCTCGACGAACCGACACTGGCCTACGGCCTGCAGGATTTGAGCGGTGAGGGAGATGCCATCGAAGAGCACAGCGTCACGCTCGATCAGCAGTTGTGTCAGCGCCTGCGCGCTCAGTCGCGAACCCTGGGCATCAGTGTCGCCAGCCTGTTCCATCTGGGCTGGGCACGGGTGCTGGCGGGCCTCGCCGGACAATCGCAGGTGGTATTCGGCACCGTGCTGATGGGACGCCTGCTGGGTGCCGAAGCCACAGAGCGGGCGCTGGGCATCTTCATCAACACATTGCCGCTGCGCCTCGATCTGGCTGAGCAGGGCGTGCAAGCCGCAGTGCGCGCCACCCATCAGCGCCTGACCGCGCTGATGCGCCACGAACACGCACCGCTGGCACTGGCGCAGCGCTGCAGTGGGGTAAAGGCGCCGACGCCGTTGTTCAACGCGTTGCTCAACTACCGCCACAGTGCGCCGGCGCAGGCGTCCGGTGAAACATGGCAAGGCATTGAAGTGCTACAGGCTCAGGAGCGCAGCAATTATCCGCTGGTACTGAGCGTCGATGATCTGGGTGAAGCCTTTGGCTTGACGGCACAAGCCACCGCAGGCATCGACCCGCAAAGCATTTGCGCCTATATGCAATGGACCATGGAAAGCGTGGTCGATGCGCTGGAGCAGACGCCGCAGATGCCGGTCGAACAGCTTGATATCGTGCCTGCCAGCGAGCGTGCGCGGTTGTTGCTGGACTTCAATGACCGACGTGCCGACTACGAACGCAGGCTGACGATTCATCAGCGTATCGAACAGCTGGCAGAGCAGCAGCCTGACGCCATTGCCGCACAGGTAGGTGCACAACACCTGAGCTACCGCGAGCTGAACGCGCGGGCCAATGCGCTCGCCGATCATTTGCTCAGTCTTGGCGTACAACCCGATGACCGTGTGGCGGTGGTAGCGCGGCGCAGCCTGGAGACGCTGGTCGGCTTGCTGGCAGTGCTCAAGGCCGGTGCGGGCTATGTGCCGGTCGATCCGGCGCACCCGGATGAGCGCATTGCCTATCTGCTCGGCGACAGCGCGCCGGTTGCGGTATTGGCTCAACCGGCGTTTGTCGAACGCCTGCAAGGGTTGGGCCTGGCGGGATTGAACACCACGCTGATCGAGCTGGACCTGGCAAACTGGCCGGAGCAGCAAGACAATCCTCATATCGCCACGCTCGATGCGACCCATCTCGCCTACGTGATCTACACCTCGGGCTCGACCGGCCACCCCAAGGGCGTGATGGTCGAACACCGCTCGCTGAACAATCTGATCGACTGGCACCGTGAGGCCTTCGATCTGCACGCGGGCAGTCATACCGCCAGTGTGGCGGGCTTCGGTTTCGACGCCATGGCCTGGGAAATCTGGCCGGCCTTGTGCGCCGGGGCGACGCTGCACCTGCCACCGGCCGAAATTGGCAATGAGCAGCTCGATGCGCTGCTTGACTGGTGGATCGCCCAGCCACTGCAGGTCGCTTTTCTGCCCACTCCGGTGGCCGAATACGCTTTCAGTCGCAATCTGCGTCATCCAACCCTGCGCACGCTGCTGATCGGCGGTGACCGGCTACGCCAGTTCCATCGCGATCCCGGTTTTGCGGTGATCAACAATTATGGCCCCACCGAAACCACGGTGGTCGCCACCTCCGGTCGCTTACTACCCGACGGCAGCCTGGACATCGGCAAACCGGTCGCCAACACCTCGATTTACCTGCTTGATGAACGCCAACAGTTGGTCCCGCTCGGGGTACCGGGCGAGCTGTATATCGGCGGCGACAGTGTCGCCCGCGGTTATCTGAATCAACCGCAACTGACAGCAGAACGCTTTATGCATGACCCGTTCGCCGGGCAACCACAGGCGCGCATGTACCGCACCGGGGATCTGGCGCGCTGGAATGCTGATGGCACCCTGGAATATCTGGGTCGTAATGACGATCAGGTGAAAATTCGTGGGGTGCGCATCGAGCTGGGAGAAATCGAAAACCAGTTCAGCCAATTGCCGGGTATCGAGGAAGCACTGGTACTGGCTCGTGAAGACGAACCGGGGCAACCACGGCTGGTGGGCTACTTCACCGAGCGTGCAGGCGCTGCCGCCAGCAGCGTGGAACAATTACGTACCGCGCTGCTGGCCCGTCTGCCGGGTTATATGGTGCCCGGCGCATTGGTGCGCCTGGACAGCTGGCCGTTGACGGCCAATGGCAAGGTTGACCGCCGTGCCTTGCCGGTACCCGACCGCGCCGCGCTGTCGACCGGCGAATACCAGGCCCCGCAAGGCGATCTGGAGAGCGCACTGGCCTTGATCTGGAGCGAATTGCTGCAGGTCGAGCGAGTAGGGCGTCATGACCGTTTCTTCGAGCTGGGCGGTCATTCGCTGCTGGCCATGCGCATGGTTTCTCAGGTACGTCAGCGCCTGTCACTGGAACTGGCCCTTGGCGACCTGTTTGCCGACAGTTCGCTGATCGCGGTCGCACACTGCCTGACCGCTGCCGCGCGCAGTCAGTTGCCGGCCATCGAAGTGCAGCCGCGCAATGGTCCTGTACCTTTGTCTTCTGCTCAACAGCGCATCTGGTTCATGGCGCAAATGGAAGATGCCAACAGCGCCTACAATATCTCGCTGGGCCTGAAACTGAGCGGTCCGCTGGACAGTCGAGCATTGACGCGTGCGCTGGAACGTATTGTGGCCCGCCACGACAGCCTGCGCAGCCGCTTCAGCCAGGAAGACGACAATGCCTGGGTACAGGCAGCGCCGGTGACTGAAGTGCCGCGCATCTGCTGGCAGGATTTACGCGATCAGGACCCGCAAGCGCTGCAGGCAGCGATCAGGGAAGAGGCCGCGCAGCCCTTCGACTTGCAGCATGACCTGCCGATCCGTGGCCGTTTGCTGTGTCTGGCTGAAGACCGTCACGTCTTGTTGCTGACCGTGCATCACATCGTTGCTGACGGCTGGTCACTGGGCGTACTGACCCGCGAGCTGACCGCGCTCTACCAGGCGTTCAGTCAAGGGCAGGACGATCCACTGCCCGCGCTGGCGCTGCAATATGGCGATTACGCCGTGTGGCAACACAACTGGCTGGACGACGAGCGGTTGAGTCATCAGGCCGATTACTGGCAGCAGACCCTGACGGGTGCGCCGGTATTGCTGACCTTGCCCACTGACCGGCCGCGTCCTGCGCATCAGGACTACACCGGGGCCAGCGTCGCGCTGGATCTCGATCCGCGTCTGAGCAACGACCTCAGAGCCTTCTGCCAGGCACAGTCGATGACACCGTTCATGCTGTTCATGGGCGCATGGGCCGTATTGCTGGCGCGGCTGTCCGGGCAGGAAGAGGTGGTCGTCGGCATGCCGGTTGCCAACCGCCGTCGTGCTGAAATCGAAGGCTTGATCGGTCTGTTCGTCAACACCCTGGCCGTGCGTGTCGACACGTCGGGCGAGCCGGATGTGGTGACGCTGCTGGAGCGCATCAAGGCCCGCGTAGTGGAAGCGCAGGACCATCAGGACCTGCCTTTCGAACAAGTGGTGGAGCGCCTGCGGCCGCCGCGCAGCCTCGCGCACAGCCCGTTATTCCAGGCATCGCTGACCTGGGACGGCAGCCAGGGGCTGGAATTGCAACTGGGCGATATGCAGCTCGAACCGCTGGATGAACAGGCCGCTTTTGCGAAATTCGACCTGGCGCTGAGCGTCAGCGATGGCCCCGACCATTTCCGCTGCATCGTGGAATATGCCACGGCTTTGTTTGACCACGACACCATCGAACGCTATCTGGGGTATCTGGAGGCGATACTGCGCGCCATGGTGGCTGACAGCCAGACGGTTGTGAGCCACATTCCGCTGCTGTCGGAGGCCGAGCGTCTGCAATTGACCGAAGGTTTCAATGCACCCGATGCGGTTTATCCGCAAGAGCAGACGCTGCACAGTCAGTTTGAAGCGCAAGCGCAGCGCACGCCGGATGCGATTGCCGTCAGCTATGAAGAGGAGTCTTGGAGCTACGCGACACTTAACGCCCAGGCCAACAGGATCGCGCATCGCCTGATTGGCATGGGCATTGGTGCGGACGACCGAGTCGCCATCTGCACGCCTCGCGGCCTGCAGATGATCGCCGGCCTGCTGGGGATCCTCAAAGCCGGTGCCGCCTACGTGCCACTGGACCCGGCTTATCCGCTTGAACGTCTGGCTTATACCCTTGAGGACAGCGCACCGGTGGCGTTGTTGAGTCAGCGTTCAGTGCAGGGCACCTTGCCGGTCTCGGAAGTGCCGGTAATCAGTCTCGACGACGACTTGCAGGACGAATCCGTCTGCAATCCGCAGGTGCTGGTAAAGCCCGGCAACCTGGCTTATGTGATCTACACCTCCGGCTCTACCGGTAAGCCCAAAGGCGTGATGATCGAACACCGCAACGTTGCGCGGCTGTTCTCGGCCACCGAAGCATGGTTCGGTTTCAACCAGCAGGATGTCTGGGCGCTGTTCCATTCGTTCGCCTTCGACTTTTCGGTCTGGGAAATCTGGGGCGCGTTGCTGCATGGCGGGCATTTGGTGATCGTGCCGCAACTGGTCAGCCGCTCGCCCGAAGACTTCTATACGTTGCTGTGCCGCGCCGGGGTGACGGTGCTCAACCAGACGCCGAGTGCGTTCCGTCAGCTGATTGCTGCACAGGGCGAGAACGGCCAGGCGCATGTGTTGCGCAAGGTGATCTTTGGCGGTGAAGCGCTGGACACAGTCATACTCAAGCCGTGGTATGCCCGCAACGTGAATGCCGGCACACAACTGGTGAACATGTACGGCATCACTGAAACCACCGTGCATGTGACCTATTACCCGTTGCAGCCCGAAGACGCTCAGCGCCTTGGCGCCAGCCCGATTGGCAGGCGCATTCCCGACTTGCAGCTGTATGTCCTCGATGCCCGCGGCGAGCCGGTGCCGATGGGCGTGGTTGGCGAGCTGTATGTCGGCGGCGCCGGTGTGGCACGCGGCTACCTGAACCGTGAAGCACTGACGGCCGAACGTTTCCTCGACAACCCGTTCAGCCACGCCCCTGATGCGCGTATGTACCGTACCGGTGACCTGGGCCGCTGGCTGGCCGATGGCAGCCTGGAATACATGGGCCGTAATGACGAACAGGTCAAGATTCGTGGTTTCCGTATCGAACTGGGTGAGATCGCCGCTCGCCTGAACGATCATCCAGATGTTATCGACGCTGTGGTGGTGGCGCGCGAGGATGTGCCGGGTGACAAACGACTGGTTGGCTATTACACCTCGGGTGAAGGTAAACCCGGGCTGGATATCGAACAGTTGCGTGCCTGGCTGTCGGGCCTGCTCCCCGATTACATGGTGCCTGCGGCCTATGTACGGCTGGCCAGCCTGCCGGTGACGGCGAACGGCAAACTGGACCGCAAGAGCCTGCCGGCACCGGATCGCGACAGCATTGCCAGCCGCGCCTATGAAGCGCCGCAAGGGGCGATCGAAACCGCCCTGGCGAGCCTCTGGGCCGAGCTGCTGCATGTGGAGCAGGTCGGTCGTCAGGATAATTTCTTTGAACTGGGCGGCCACTCGTTGCTGGCCGTGACCCTGATTGCGCGCATGCGTCGTCTGGACATGCGTGCGGACATTCGCGTTCTGTTTGTCCAGCCTACGCTGGCGGCGCTGGCGGCGGCCGTAGGTTGCGACACTGAAATCAATGTGCCAGCCAACCTGATCGATGCGCACTGTCAGCGCATCACTCCTGAACTGCTGCCGCTGGTGGCGCTGGATCAGCCCGCTATCGACCGTATCGTGGCGCGGGTGCCGGGCGGTGCTGCGAATGTGCAGGATATCTACCCGCTGGGCCCGTTGCAGACCGGTATTCTTTATCACCACCTGACAGCTGGGGACCGCGATCCTTATCTGCTGCAGCCGCAGTTCGCCTTTGCCGACGCCTCGCGTCTCGACGCTTTTTGCCATGCCTTGCAGCGCGTGATCGAGCGCAACGATATCCTGCGCACCGGGTTGTTCTGGGAGGGTTTGCAAGCGCCGGTGCAGGTGGTCTGGCGTCAGGCGCCATTGCGGGTTGAAGAGACCGCCTTGCAGGACCTTTTCAATGCACCACGCGTGGACCTGACGCAGGCGCCGCTGTTGCAGCTGGTTTATGCCCATGATCCAGCCAACAAAAGGATCGCAGCAGTGCTGCGCTACCACCATGTGATCATGGACCATATCGGCCTCGATATATTGAGCCATGAGTTGCAGGCCATACTGCTGGACAACGAAGCTCAGCTCGCAGCGCCCGTGCCTTACCGGAACTACATCGCCCACGTTGTGCAAGGGCCTGGCGACGACGCTCATGAAGCGTTCTTCCGCGAGCAGTTAGGCGATATCGATGAGCCGACCTTGCCTTACGGCCTGTTAACGGCATCCGCAGAGCAGATTCCTGGCGAAGCCCGTCTCACGCTGGACGGCGGCCTGTGCCGTCAGGTTCGCGACCAGGCAAGGCAGTTGGGGGTCAGCGCTGCCACGTTGATGCACCTTGCCTGGGCGAAGGTACTGGGCCAGTTGTCCGGGCGTGACAGCGTGGTATTCGGCACCGTGCTGCTTGGACGGTTACGCGGCGGTGAAGGCGGTGAGCGCGCCCTGGGTGTGTTCATCAATACCTTGCCATTGCGCATGGATCTGGGCGGGCATTGCGCGCGCAGTGCGGTGCTCGACCTTCATGGTCGTCTGGTCGGGATGCTTGCCCACGAGCACGCTCAGTTGGCTCTGACCCAGCGCTGCAGTGCCTTGCCGGCTGGCGCGCCACTGTTCAATACGCTGCTCAATTACCGCCACAGTGCTGTGCCTGAGGTCGATGACCAGGCGAACAACACGGCATGGCAGGGGATTGAGGTGGTGCATGCAGAGGAGCGCAGCAACTACCCGCTGACCTTGAGTATCGATGACTTCGGCGATGGTTTCAGCCTGACAGCCCAGGCTGCGCCGGGCATTGATCCGCAACGGATTTGCGCCTACGTACAACAAGCCCTTGTCCACCTGGTGCAGGCCCTGGAGCAGCAATCGGCAGCAGCCCTGATCGAATCGTCAGTGGTGCCGGAGGCAGAACGCGAGCGTCTGTCGGTAACGTTCAACGATACCCGGCGTGACTACCCCCGCGAACAGCCCGTGCACCTTCTGTTCGAACGCCGCGCTGCGCTTCACCCGCATGCAGTGGCTGCCGTACATGGCCGTCGTTCACTCACTTACGGTGAGTTGAACGAACGCGCCAACCACTTGGCTCACTACCTGCTGGGACAAGGTGTGCGGCCGAACGAACACGTGGCAATCCTGCTGCCGCGCTCGCTGGAGCTGCTCATCAGCCAGTTGGCGATCTGCAAGTGCGCAGCGACCTACGTGCCGCTGGACGTCAACGCGCCTGCCGAGCGCCAGCATTACATGCTCGATGACTGCCAGGCGAAATGTGTGCTGACACAGAGCGCCATCTCGATGGGCTCGACGGTGCAGCGCATCGATCTGGACCGGTTGAACCTTGATGACCAGCCTGCGCATGACCCGGGCCTGCCACAGGCGTCCGACACAGCGGCTTACGTCATGTATACCTCCGGTTCGACGGGCGCCCCGAAAGGCGTCCGCGTGGCCCATCGCGGCATTGCCAGGCTGGTATTGAACAACGGTTATGCCGACTTCAACGAGCAGGACAGCATCGCCTTTGCCTCCAACCCGGCATTCGATGCCAGCACCATGGAAGTCTGGGGTGCCTTACTCAACGGCGGGCAACTGTTGGTGATCGAACACACCACGCTGATCGACCCGACGCGTTTCAGTGCAGCCCTGCGTCAGGGCAATGTCAGCGTGCTGTTTTTGACCAGCGCGCTGTTCAACCAGTACGTGCAACTGATCCCCGAGGCACTCGGCGGCCTTCGGCTGTTGCTTTCCGGCGGTGAGCGTGCCGACACGGCGAGCTTCCGCACGCTGCTTGCCCAGGCTCCGGGCCTGCACTTGTTGAATGTGTATGGCCCCACAGAAACGACTACCTTCGCGACCGCCAGCGATGTACGAACGCTGGGCGATAATGCCGAATCAATACCGATCGGCAGGCCTATCGGTAACACGACGGTCTACGTACTCGATGCTCATCAGCACCTGACGCCGTTGGGCGCGATTGGCGAGCTTTACATTGGTGGTGACGGTGTAGCGCTGGGCTATCTGAATCGTCCGGACCTGACCGCAGAGAAGTTTATCGCCGACCCGTTCAGCGATCAGCCCGGCGCGGTGATGTACCGCACCGGCGATCTGGGCCGCTGGCTGGAGGACGGCCAGCTGGAATGTCTGGGACGCAACGACGATCAAGTGAAAATCCGCGGTTTCCGTATCGAGCTGGGCGAGATCGTCAACTGCCTGCACCAGTTGCCGGGCATCAGGGAGGCTGTGGTTCTGGCGCGCGAGGATGAGCCGGGCAATGTGCGTCTGGTTGCCTATTTCACCAGCCGACTGGACACCGAAGCGCCTGCACCAGAGCAAATGCGGGCTCACTTGCAGGCCAACCTGCCGGAATACATGGTGCCTGGAGCCTTTGTCGAGCTGACCGCTCTGCCGCTGACGGCCAACGGCAAGCTGGACAGCCGTGCACTGCCCAAACCGGATCATTCGTCGCTGTTGGGGCTGGCCTACGAGCCACCGCAGGGAGAGATTGAAATCGCCCTGGCGCAGATCTGGGCTGAAGTTCTGCAGCTCGAGCGGGTCGGTCGCCATGATCACTTTTTCGATCTGGGCGGGCACTCCCTGCTGGCCATGCGCATGGTGTCGCAGGTGCGTCAGCAGATGGGGATGGAATTGCCATTGGGCGAACTCTTCGCGCTGGGCGAACTGGCAGCCGTGGCCAGTGCGCTGGCTGGTACCGGACGCAGTGAACTGTCACTGATCCTGCCTGCGCCGCGTGATCAGTCGCTACCGCTGTCGTTTGCCCAGCAGCGTTTGTGGTTTCTGGCACAAATGGAGGGCGGCAATCAGGCCTACAACATCCCGCTGGCCCTCAGTCTGCAAGGATCGCTGGATGTGGCAGCGTTGACGGCCGCGCTTGGGCGGATCGTCGAGCGCCACGAAACCCTGCGCAGCCGCTTCATCGCCCGCGAGGAGGGTGCCGAAGTGGTGTTTATACCTGCGACGGCCATGTCGTTCCTGCCTATCGAAGACCTGCGTCAACACCCGCACACCCTGACCGAACGCGTCGTAACAGAGGCCACCGCAGCGTTCGATCTGACGCGTGGGCCGCTGATCCGTGGCTGCCTGCTACAGGTGGAGGACGAGCGGCACGTGTTGTTGCTGACCGTGCACCACATCGTCTCCGATGGTTGGTCGATGGGAGTTCTGACCCGCGAATTACTGGCGTTGTACCCGGCGCTGCGTCGCGGCGAGGCCGATCCACTGCCAGCGCTGAGCATCCAGTACGCCGACTATGCGGTCTGGCAGCAGGGCTGGATGAGCGGCGAACGTCTGCAACATCAGGCTGCCTATTGGCGGCAGGCGCTGGAAGGCGCACCGACACTGCTGACCCTGCCTGCAGACCGGCCGCGTCCGGCGCAGCAGGATTTCGCCGGTGCCAGCCTCAACGTGCGGCTGGATGGGCAACTGACCGCAGGTCTGCGTGCGCTGGCACAGCGGCAAGGTGTCACGCTGTACATGACCTTGCTGACTGCGTGGGGCGCACTGCTGTCGCGTCTTTCCGGTCAGGCCGAGGTGGTGATCGGCAGCCCGATCGCGGGCCGTGGTCGGGCCGAGCTGGAAGGGCTGATCGGTCTGTTCGTCAATACGCTGGCCATACGCATCGACACGGCATCGGCACCCACCGGTGAGGCGCTGCTGGCACAGGTCAGGACGCGAGTACTGGAGGCTCAGGACCATCAGGATCTGCCGTTCGAGCAGGTCGTGGAAATCCTCCGCCCGACACGCAGTCTGGCCCACGGTCCATTGTTCCAGACGACGCTGAACTGGCTGGCCGGGGAAACGACGTTACCGGAGATGGACGGGCTGTTGCTGACGACGGTTGAGCAGCAGAGTCAGGTCTCCAAGTTCGATCTGTCGCTTAACCTCGGCGAGCAGGGTGATGCTTTGTTCGGCACGCTGGACTACGCCACTGCACTGTTCGACGAGGCAACAGTGCAGCGTTATTACGGTTATTTCGAACAGTTGCTGCGCACGCTGGTGAATAACCAGCAGGTGGTGCTTGCTGATATCCCGCTGGTGGGCCAGCAGGAACGCGAGTATCTGCTCGAAAGCCTCAACGCCAGCGCGGTGAATCTGCCGCAAGGTCAGACCATTCATGCCCTGATAGAAGCACGCGCCGAAGGCACGCCCGAAGCCGTTGCCGCCAGGGTCGGCGAGCAGTCACTGAGCTACGCGCAGCTGAACCGTCAGGCGAACAGCCTTGCCCATCATCTGATCAGCCTGGGCGTGCGCCCGGATGATCGCGTCGCGGTGGTGGCGCGTCGTGGGCTGGACACGCTGGTGAGCCTGCTGGCCGTGCTCAAGTCCGGTGCCTGCTATGTGCCGGTGGATCCGGCGCACCCCGATGAGCGCATAAGCTACCTGCTGACCGACAGCGCGCCAGCAGTGGTGCTCGCGGAACAGGCGTTCATGGCGCGCCTGCCTGCACTTACAGTGCCGCTGCTCGCGCTTGATCGACCTCAATGGCCTGAGCAACCGGCAAATCCGCTGGTGTCGGGGCTGACGCCCGGCGATCTGGCGAATGTGATTTACACCTCCGGCTCGACCGGGCAACCGAAAGGCGTGATGGTCGAACACCGCACGCTGGCCAATCTCGTCCACTGGCATTGCCAGGCGTTCGCTTTGCACGCCGGCAGTCACACGGCCACGGTGGCCGGTTTCGGTTTTGATGCCATGGCCTGGGAAGTCTGGCCGGCGCTGTGTGCAGGGGCAACGCTGCATATCCCGCCCGCCGAGATCAGCAATGAACAGCTCGATCTGCTGCTCGACTGGTGGCTCACGCAGCCGCTGCACGTGGCGTTTCTGCCGACACCGGTGGCTGAATATGCGTTCAGCCGCGAGCTCTATCACCCAACGCTGCACACGCTGCTGATCGGTGGCGACCGCCTGCGGCAGTTCCACTGCGAGCCAGGTTTCGCAGTGATCAACAACTATGGCCCGACCGAAACCACGGTGGTCGCCACTTCCGGTCGTCTGTTGCCTGACGGCAGCCTCGACATCGGCAAGCCGATCGCCAACACCCGCGTGTACCTGCTGGATGAGCACCAGCAACTGGTGCCGACCGGTGTTGCTGGCGAGTTGTACATCGGCGGAGAAGGCGTAGCGCGCGGTTATCTGAATCAGCCGCAACTCACTGCCGAGCGCTTCCTCAGCGATCCGTTCTGTGAGCACCCGCAGGCGCGCATGTACCGCACCGGTGATCTGGCACGCTGGAATGCCGACGGCACGCTGGACTATCTGGGGCGTAACGACGATCAGGTGAAAATCCGCGGTATGCGCATCGAACTGGGCGAAATCGAGGCGCAACTGACCTCGTTGCCGGGTATCGAGGAATCGCTGGTGGTCGCGCGCGAGGACGAACCTGGACAGTCACGTCTGGTGGCGTATTTCATTGAACAAGGCCCGCACCCGGCGCTTGATATCGCCAGGCTGCGTGCCGACATGCTGGACCGCCTGCCGGGCTACATGGTGCCGAGTGCATTCGTGCGCCTTGATGCCTGGCCACTGACCGCCAACGGCAAGGTCGATCGACGTGCTTTGCCGGTGCCGGATCGCGACGCCATGCCAGGGCGCGAATACGAGCCGCCGCAAGGCGAGCTGGAAATGGCCCTGGCCGACATCTGGAGCGAGCTGCTGCAAGTCGAGCAAATAGGGCGCAACGATCATTTCTTCGAGCTCGGCGGCCATTCACTGCTCGCCGTTACCCTGATCGCGCGCATGCGTCGCCGTGGCATGGATGCCGATATCCGCGTGTTGTTTGCCCAGCCGACCCTGGCCGCCCTGGCGCGTGCCGTCGGCAGCGGCGCTCAGGTGAAGATTCCGGCCAACCTGATCGGTGTGGATTGCACATCAATCACCCCGGACCTGTTGCCGCTGGTGAAACTGGATCAGGCAGGCATTGATCGCATTGTCGCGAGCGTTACCGGGGGGGCGAGCAATATTCAGGACATCTACCCGCTGGGGCCTCTGCAGGCGGGCATTTTCTATCACTACCTGTCCGCCGCTGAGGATGATCCCTATCGCTTGCAGGCACGCTTCGCCTTTGCCGACCGCTCGCGACTGGATGCCTTCAGCCAGGCGCTGCAACAGGTCATCGCCCGCAACGACGTGTTGCGGACTTCGCTGTGCTGGGAAGGTCTGGAAACGCCTGTGCAAGTGGTTTGGCGGCATGCCGATCTGCCGGTGATCGAGGTGCCGCTGGCGGCGCTGGATGCGCCCGAGCCGCTGGAGCTCGTGCGTGCACCGCTGTTGCGTCTGGTTCATGCCGATGACCCGGAAAACGGGCGTATCGTCGCGGTCCTGCTGTTCCATCACCTGATCATGGACCACGTTGCCCTGGACCTGCTGAGCCAGGAATTGCAGGCGGTACTGCTCGATCAGGCAGCGCAACTGCCTGCGCCAGTGCCTTACCGCAACTACATCGCGCAGACCTTGCTGGGGGCGGGGGACGACACGCACGAAGCGTTCTTCCGCGAGCAATTGGGCGATCTGGATGAGCCGACCCTGGCGTACGCTCAGACCTGGTTGCCAGGGCCGGAGGTTGCAGGCGAGGCCCGAGTGCGTCTGGATGCGGACCTGAGCAGGCGGCTACGCCATCAGGTGCGGCAGCTGGGTGTCAGTCCTGCCAGCCTGATGCACCTGGCGTGGGCGCAGGTACTGGGCCGATTGTCCGGGCGTGACAGCGTGGTGTTCGGCACCGTACTGCTGGGTCGCTTGAATGGCAGCGAGGGTGCAGAACGTACACTCGGGGTGTTCATCAACACCTTGCCGCTGCGCATCGACCTGGCCGATCAGAGTGCACGCGATGCTCTGTCCCAGACTCACCGCCGCCTGACCGGATTGCTTGCCCACGAACAGGCTTCTCTGGCAATCGCTCAGCGTTGCAGCGCCTTGCCTGCGGGCGTACCGCTGTTCAGTGCGCTGTTGAATTACCGCCACAGCGCGGTGCCCAGTGAGGTAAACGAGGCTGCCGGCGAGGCCTGGCAGGGTATCGAGCTGTTGCAGTCCGGCGAGCGCAGCAGCTATCCGTTGACGCTCAGCATCGATGATCTGGGCGAAGCGTTCGACCTGACTGCGCTGACCTCGACAGGTATCGATGCCCGACGTATTTGTGCGTACCTTTCCAGTGCCGTGAACGGGCTGGTCGATGCCCTCGAGCAGTCACCGGCGGAACCGATTCAAACCCTGAATATTCTGCCCGGCACCGAGCGAACCGAACTGCTCAATGGCTTCAATGCCGATCGCCTTACGGCGGAGTACCCGCTGCCCGTTCACCTACGTATCGAACAGCAGGCGCTTGACCAGCCGAACGCACTGGCTGCTCAGGCGGGCGACCAGCATTTGAGCTACGGCGAGTTGAATGCCCGTGCCAACGCATTGGCCCATCATCTGATCGGACTGGGCGTACGTCCTGACGACCGGGTGGCGGTGATCGCGCGGCGCGGTCTGGAGACGCTGACGGGGCTGCTGGCAGTGCTGAAAGCCGGGGCGAGCTACGTACCGGTCGATCCGGCCCACCCGGATGAACGCATCAGCTATCTGCTGGAGAACAGCGCGCCCGTGGTGGTGTTGGCCCAATTCGACCTGCTGACGCGTCTGCCCGAACTGCAGGTGCCGGTGATCGCGCTTGATCGCCCGGACTGGTCACAGCGCACCGACAACCCGTCCGTGCCGGAAATGACCACGCACCATCTGGCTTACGTGATTTACACCTCGGGGTCCACCGGGCTGCCCAAGGGCGTGATGGTCGAGCACCGCACGCTGAACAATCTGGTGGATTGGCACTGTGAAGCGTTCAACCTGCGTGCCGGCAGTCATACCGCCAGCGTTGCCGGGTTTGGTTTCGACGCCATGGCCTGGGAAGTCTGGCCTGCGCTGTGTGCCGGTGCGGTGCTGCACCTGCCCCCAGCTGAGATTGGCAACGAACAGCTCGATGTGCTGCTCGACTGGTGGCTGGCTCAGCCGCTGCAGGTGGCGTTTCTGCCGACCCCGGTGGCCGAATACGCCTTCAGCCGTGAATTACACCATCCAACGCTGCAGACTTTGTTGATTGGCGGTGATCGTTTACGCCATTTCAACCGTGATCCGGGTTTCGCCGTGGTCAACAACTATGGCCCGACAGAGACCACGGTGGTGGCCAGCTCTGGCCGGATGCAGCCGGGCAAGGTGCTGCACATCGGCAAGCCGGTTTCCCATGCCCGACTGTATGTACTGGATTCGCGTGGACAGCCAGTGCCACTCGGGGTGCCCGGCGAGTTGTACATCGGCGGCACAGGCGTGGCTCGCGGCTATCTGAACCGTGCGGACCTGACCGCAGAACGCTTCCTCGACGATCCGTTCAGCGACAGCCCCGGCGCCCGAATGTATCGCTCCGGCGATCTGGTGCGCTGGCTGTCCGACGGGACGCTTGAATACCTGGGCCGCAACGATGATCAGGTGAAGATCCGTGGCGTGCGTATCGAGCCGGGAGAGATCGAACAGCACCTGGCGCAATGCCCGGGCGTCAGCGAAGCGGTGGTGACCACCCAGCGTCTGGACGATGGTTCGTTGCGTCTGGTGGGCTACTTCACCCGTCGCGATGCATCGCTCGACAGTGCCGCCTTGCGTGCGCATCTGTTGGGGCAGCTCCCGGAATACATGGTGCCTGCGGTATTTGTAGGTCTTGATACGCTGCCATTGACCCAGAACGGCAAGGTCGACCGCAAGGCGTTGCCTGCGCCGGACCTGGCCGCTCTTGCGAACCTCGCCTACCAAGCGCCTTCGACAGCGCTGGAAGAGCGTCTGGCGGAGGTGTGGGCCGAGGTTCTTGAAGTCGGAAAAATAGGCAGGCACGACAGCTTCTTCGAATTGGGCGGCCATTCGCTATCGGCCATCCGTCTGGTCAGCCTGCTGCAAAAAGCAGGCGTGTCACTGACGCTGGCCGAGCTGTTTCAGCACCCTAGCGTCGCAGCGCTGGCAGGGTTGCTCGACCAGCGTCCAGGATCACCGGACGAAGCTCGTGAGGTGATCACAGTGCGTGCCGGTGGCAGCGAGTCACCGTTGTTTCTGCTCCACGATTTCACAGGGCTGGATGCTTATTTCCCTGTGCTTGGGCAACATCTTCAGGGCGACTTTCCGATTTACGGCTTGCCGGGCATTGGCCTTGGGCAGCAGCAATTACGCACCATGGAGTGCCTGGCTGCGCGGATGGTGGAGCGCATTCGTCAGGTCCAGCCGCGCGGTCCGTATCGGTTGGCCGGCTGGTCGTTTGGTGGGGTTATGGCCTACGAAGTGGCTACTCAACTGCTGGGCATGGACGAGGCCGTCACATTCCTCGGCCTGATCGACAGCTATGTGCCACGCCTGACCGATCAGGGCAAGGCACGCTGGCAGGGACCTGACTTGCTTGAGCGGCAATTGCTCTCGCACTGCACTGCGCACTGGCAAGCCCAGGCGGGTGAGGGTGCCGCCAGGTTGGCGCGCCTCACCTCATTGAGCGAGCAAGCACCGCTGCCGGACTTCGCGACGCTGTTGCAACTGTGCCGCGACGAAGGTCTGTTGTACGAGGAGCTGGCGCTGGCGAGCGATCAGCAGTTGCACCATTACCTGGACCGGGAAGTGGCGCATGGTCAGGCCCTGGCGCATTACCAGCTGGAACCGCTCAGCCTGCCGATCCATTTGTTCCGCGCCGAACAGCGTCCAATGGCGCCGATCGGAAGCAGTTCGACCCTGGGCTGGGGTGAGATTCTCTCCAGAAATCAACTGCAGTGCGTCGATGTCCCGGGGGACCACATGACGATGATGCAGGCACCGCACGTGGCCGTGCTCGGTCGGAGCATCGTTCAGGCGTTGCACAGCGTGCCCGCCACGCCACCGCCGGCACCGGCTCATCAGTCGCTGCTGGCGATCCAGAGCGGGCGTGACGGGCATGCGCCAGTGTTTTGTGTACCGGGCGCCGGTGACAGCGTCACCAGCTTCATTGGCCTGGCAGAGGCGCTGGGGCCGGACTGGCCGATCCACGGCCTGCAACCGCGCGGCCTGGACGGTCGCAGTGTTCCGCACAGCAGGGTGGAAGCGGCAGCGCAGAGCCATGTGCAAGCCATCGAAGCGCTGTATCCGAAAGGCCCGCTGCATCTGGTTGGGCATTCGTTCGGAGGCTGGGCGGCGCACGCCATGGCGGTCAAGCTTCAGGCCCGAGGCCGCGAGGTTGTCTCGTTGACCTTGATCGACAGCGAGGCGCCTGGCGGCGAGGGTCTGAGCAGCAAGCCTTATACCGCCACCGCCGTGCTGGAACGCCTGATCGAGGCGCTGCAGTTGTCCAGTGGAAGAAGCCTGGAGCTCGACCCACTGGCGTTTGCCGACAGCGACACGGTCGCGCAAATGCACCTGCTTCAGCAGGCCATGGTGCGCGTCGGGTTATTGCCGCCACGTCTGGCGGCACAGGCCCTGCAAGGGATCGTCCGCACGTTTGCCAGCGCCTTGCGCACGGTCTATCGACCTGAGCCGGGAGGCTACAGCGGCAGGGCAAGTCTGGTACTGGTGAATGACCCGCATCTGGATGCGCTGGACAATCAACTCGAACATGCCGCTTGCGCAAGCCAATGGCAGCATTTGCTGCCGCAACTTTCGCTCTGGGAGGGGCCGGGCAACCACTTCAGCGTCCTGAAAGCTCCGGACGTCTATAGCCTGTCGGCCTGGTGGTATGACGGATTGACAGTCGGTGTGGGGGAAACGCAATGACTTGGTGGGTATTGATAAAGCGTGATTGCAGGCGCAGGGAGGTCTTGCATCGGAGGCGGTGAGGGTGTATCCGAGAGGGGCGATCGGTATCGCCCCTCCCGTTGCATCGACTGGCGGTCAGCAGGTTGAAAAAACGCCCGCTGATGAGCCATACATCCAGCGCATCAGTGAATTACGACCGCTGATGCCCAGTTTGATCGCCGCACGGCGCTGGTAACTGCCCACGGTATTGACCTTGAGTGCGAGCCGCTCGGCCTGCTCAAGCGCGGTATGACCGGCGAGCAGCCCAAGGCACACCTGGGTTTCGCGTTCGGACAACGTCAGACCCGTTTCGCGCAGTCGTTCCTGGAAGCGCCTCTCAATGCTTTCGGGCTTTTTATGCTCGATGCCGGGCATTGCCGATTGCAGGGCATTGACATGTTTTTCAAGTATCGAAAACAGCAGAGGGGAAATGTCGCCCAGCTGCCGGCGTTCCTTTTCTGAGAATTCGTGCGCGGGAAGCGCCCGAAATACCGTTATTTTACAACTAAAGCTTTCCGAGGCCTGATCAGGGTAAAGATGAATGGAGTCACTGAGCAACAGCGTGCCCCGCGATGACGTGACGGTCTCGTTAAAGACCGTTGGTGCAGAGGCAGGCGGCGTTTGCCAGGGCTGCGGCAGTGATGAGAGGTGCGTGGCATCTACGGCAAGCTGAGTATCGATCAGCTTGTGGAACATGCTGGAAAAATTCCCGCTACCGATGCTGGCGATGGCCCTGCCAATCTGCGGAAGTAGTGTGTGAGGCATTTAGTCATCCATGAGTTTAGAACTGCTGACAATGTTATAGACGCTGTAAGCATGGCGCAGTCACATCAACTTAGTCGCTGGCGTTTTCGGCGCGAGATCAGCGTTAGATGCCCGCTAGAGCATCTCTAGTGGAGTACAGCAAAGAGTATCGTCCTGAGGTTACCTAAATACTTCACTATCAGAAAGAGTGATGGTCATCGGTCGGACGGCGGACAATGGCGTCGCAGAAGTGGGGCGGGCTGGCCGGCGTTAGCTCATGCTGCCTGATGTTGTGACGGGAAGTAGAAAGTGAATAAAAACCCCGCGCATATGCATGTAAACGTCGTGATATGGCGGGGTAACATCGTTCGGCAGGCGCCTACTTTCCGATCATGAGTCGGGTGACCAGACGCGTAAGCCGTCCGTAAGGTGCCGAGACCTTGTCGGACATGTTGAAACGACCGAGCTTGAGAACGCCGCGGGCATGGGACAGGCGAACGAAGCCTTCGTAGCCGTGATAGGCCCCGGTGCCACTGTCGCCGACACCGCCAAAGGGCAGGTCATCCTGGGTTGCGTGCAGCATGGTGCCATTGATGGTCACGCCGCCGGACTGCGTGCGGTTCAGCACCCTGTCCACAGACGTTTGAACGTTGGAAAAGCAATAAAGGGCCAGCGGTGCCGGACGAGCATTGATAAAGGCGATGGCTTCATCCAGAGAGTCATACGCGAGCACCGGCAGCAGCGGGCCGAAAATCTCTTCGCCCATGACATCTGCGTTCAGGGACACCTGAGTGAGTGCCATTGGTGCAATCTTGCGTTCGCCCGCCGTTGCAGGCGCATTGTGTTGCCACGCCTTGGCCCCCGTCGCGACGGCCTGACTGGCCATCGCCATAAGCCGGTCGTAGTGGCGCTGGGAGATGATCGAGGTGTAGTCCGGATTGCCATCGAGGGTCGGGTAAAGTTTTTTTGCCGCAGCCAGCCACTCGCTGGCAAAGCTGTCCACCTGTTCGCGCGGGACGAGGGCATAGTCAGGTGCTACGCAGGTCTGACCGGCGTTGAACAGTTTGCCGATAGCGATCATCCGGGCGGCTTTCGTGATCGAAAAGTCGTCGCAGACCACGACTGGCGACTTGCCGCCCAGCTCCAGTGTGACCGGTGTCAGATGGCGTGCCGCCGCCGCCATGACCTGGCGGCCCACGCGGGTCGAGCCGGTAAACAGCAGATGGTCAAAAGGCAGCTCACTGAACTGGCCCGCCAGCGTGGCGTCGCCAGTGACCACGACAACCTGCTCGGCGGGAAACGTTTCGCCGAGCAACTGCCTGAGCAGCTCGGAGGTTCGGGGTGTCAGTTCCGAAGGTTTGATCATCGCCCGGTTACCTGCAGCCAGCGCCTCTATCAAGGGCACCAGCGTCAGCGTCAGCGGGTAGTTCCACGGAGCGAGAATGCCGACGACGCCCAGCGGCTGATAAACCACCCGTGCTGCGGCGGGCCTGAAGACAATACCCGCCTTGCGCCGGGACGGACGCATCCACGCTTTGAGGTGCGAGCGGATGTGCTTGATGCCGTTGACCACCGGCATCAATTCACCGAGCCGGGTTTCGTCGAACGAACGGTTGCCGAAGTCTGCGCTGACCGCCTCGAGCAACCTGTCCTGGTTATCGCTGACCATACGCAGGACGGCGTTGAGGTCTGCGATTCGTTGATCGTAGGAAGGTGCGCCCTGAGCACGGAATGCAGCCTGCTGTGCCTCGAACAGCTCGGTTAGCCCGGCAGCGTGGAACGTGGTACCTGGCGGAACCCTGGCGGGTTGATTCATGACGCTGCTCCTGTGGCTGCGTGTTTTTTATAGTCACTGCGACCGAACCTGCCGCAAGTGCAGGCGTGTCAGCGGTAATGTGTCGATGTCCTGGCTCACCTAACCGTATAGGACACTGCAAAGCCAATGGAGGGGCGATCCGGCCGGTTAAAGTGGCTGGAACGGCCAACCTGTATTGCAATCATTGCTCGCCATGCACAGGTTCGGGCGCCAGGCGATCCAGATGACTGACAATCATCGCTGCCACCATCGCGCAGGTTTTCGCGGGCTCCAGCGGTTCATCGAACAACAACTCAATGGTCGCGTGAATCATTTCCACCGCAACGCGGGCAACCATGGCGATGTCCTCGGACGCCGCGTCTGGAAAAGCACTGCCGATGATGGCGGCCTGAGCCTTGGAAACCCTGCGGTGGGAGTCGAGCCGCACATGCTCCAGCGCGGGAACCGCCCTCAGTGCCTTGAGCGTCCACATGCCGCCCAGCGTGGCATCGGTGACCCGGTACGTATCCAGAATAAGCTCGGCGAGCGCCTGCTCAAGCGCCTGAGGCGGACCTGCGATCAGCTCGGGGGTGATCCAGTGATCGATCCGCTCGTTCTGTTTCTCGAGCAGACGTTCGCCCAGCACCGTCAACAGCGCGTACTTATTGGGGAAATAGCGATACAACGCGGGCGGCGTAAGGCCGGCCCGTTCGCATACCAGATTGGTCGACAAACGTTCTATGCCGACCTCGCACAGGGTGTTTGCCGTGGCGACCAGAATGCGTTCGTAGGTTTCGGTAGCACGCTGCTGCGCGGGCAACTTCTTGCGTTCAACGCTTTTCCCGGCGATCTGCTCGGGAAGGGTTTCGGTTTTCAGCCTGGCCATAAGTACCTGTCAAGAAGAATGGGGCGCCAGCATGACGATCAAAAAAACAGTTGCTGCACGATAAAATGATAGTTATAACTATCGTGTAGCGATGACTATCATAACTGAAGCGTCGTTATTGTGACGGTCTGTCAAAACAAAAAATAAAAAAAGGTGACGCTATGAACGTACGGCAGTGGCTTTTCCTCTCTTCGGTTCTGATGTGCTCCACCAGCATTCATGCTGCTGCCGGTCCGCTTGAGGCCAAGGGCCTTTGGCTGACGGCGGAAAAGGACGCGGTAGTCAGGCTTGACGACTGCGCAGACAAGACCGGCGCTATCTGCGGCCAGATTGTCTGGGTCAAGGATGCTGCTTCGACGTCGAGTGACTGCGGCGTACAGATTCTGCAGCTGACCCGCTACGACCAGGACGCCTGGCGTGATGGCTGGGTGTATGACCCCCGTGATCAGAAAAAATATAAGGGCGCCGTTCGAGTCAAGGATGGACGCCTCAATGTAAGGGCTTTTGTCGGCACCGAAGTTCTCGGCAAGACAGAGCAATTCGAGCGAATCGCAACACTGCCTCCTGCCCCGGTTTGCAAATCGTAAATCCGGCCCTTTAGCGTGGGAGAGAATCATGCGCACGTATACAACCCGTTATGCAATGGCTGCAGCCCTGTGCTGCGCAGCAGGCTCGACTCTTGCCATCGCCGATGAAATGTCGAGCTACGCAGTGGATGTTACCGCCAAGGTCAGCTCGGACATTCGTACCCGCGGGATTTCCGATTCTCTGAATCGGCCCGGGGCCAAGGTGACCCTCCAGGTCGCCCATGAAACAGGCCTGGTGGCGCTTGCCGAATTTACCACGGTCAGCAAGAAACAGTTCCTCGACGGCGACGGTGCAGGCGTATTGCTGGCGGGCGGTTATCGCTTCGGCGATCCGGATGCCTGGCACTATGGCGTCGGGCTGGCGGCCGAGATGTTTCCAGGGGCTCAGTTCAAGGCGCCGAACCGGTTCGATTTCGAAACGTTCACGCCAGGTGAAGAGCACTCGACCAATTACAACAGCCAGTTCGCCGTGCTTGAAATCGGTTACGGCGCGCTCGAAGGGCGAATCGCCCGGGTGCTCTCGAAAAACTACCGGGGTGCCAACAGTGGCGGGGTATGCGGCGCGCAATTGCAGTTCCGCGATGACCCGACCAAAGGCCTCGATTGCTATGCCAAGGGTGACCGCAACTCCCGGGGCAGCATGCTCTATGACCTCGATTACAAATACGCGCTGGGCATCAACACCAACCTGAAGCTGCACGCCGGCTATCAACAGATCGAAAACTTCTCGGAAGCCGACTTTGCCGATTATGGCGCAGGTCTGGTCCACCACTGGTGGGGCTTCGACTGGGGGCTTGACTGGGTGACGACCAAGACCAGGGCGCGCGAGCTGTATATGGCCGAGGACGACGGACATGTGCGCACCACGGACGGCAGTCGCTGGGTAGCGTCGATTTCCCGCACATTCTGAGTAGACCTTTATGACTTCGCTTTTCATTTCCCGGACGCCTGAGGCGGCTACCGGCCTGGAGCAACTCGTCCTCGCGATCGACCTGGGAACGTCCGGCTGCAAGTGCGCGCTGGTCTCCATGGAGGGAGACATCCGCGCCTGGGCGTTTCACGGTGTACCGCTGCACGTCAGTGGCCTGAGTGCCGAGCAGGAACCCGAGGACTGGTGGAACGCGTTTCTGCTTGGTGCCCACGAATTGCTGGCAGCCGACCCGCTCAGGCGTCGTCAGGTGGTGGCCGTGTGTTGCTCGACGCAAAGCGAAGGCACGGTCTGTGTCGATCGCGACGGGACCGCGATTGGCCGGGCGCTGCTGTGGCTGGACAAACGCGGCGCCGACTCGATCAAAAAACGCATGGGCGGAGGCTGGTGCAATCTGGGCGGCTACGGGCCGCTCAAACTCTGGAAATCGCTGCGACTGACCGGCGGGGTAGCGTCGCTGTCGGGCATGGATTCGGCCGGGCACATGGCCTATATCCTTGACCACGATCCGGCAAGGTATGACCAGACGCACAAGTTTCTGAATGTGCTCGACTATATGAACATGCGCTTGTCTGGGCGTTTCTGCGCCACAGGTGACTCGATGCTGACCGCCTGGGTAACCGACAATCGCGATCCTCATCACATCCGTTACGACGCCAGCCTGATCAGGGCTCTGGGTATCGACGCAGGCAAGCTGCCTGAGCTGGTGGGCTCGACGGAAGTCATCGGCACCTTGAAGCCCGAGCTCGCCGATGCTTTGGGGCTGCTTCGATCCACACCTGTGGTGGCGGGTGCTGTGGACACCTCGGCGGTGGCCGTTGGCGCCACCGTGCGCGACTTCGCTCCGCATCTTTATCTGGGCACCTCGTCGTGGGTCGGCGCTCACGTGCCGTTCAAGAAATCCAGTGTTCGCCACCACATTGCTGCGGTACCCAGTGCGGTCAAGGGCCGGTATCTGGCAATGGCCATGCAATCGGCGGCGGGCTCCAATCTGTCGTTTCTGCGCGACAAGGTGCTGTATCACCCGGACGAGTTGCTGAGCGATGAGCAGCAGCCGGACGTGTACGCCTTGCTGGACCGTATCGCCGCCCGAGTGCCACCGGGTTCGAGGGGGCTGATCTACACGCCATGGTTGTGTGGCGAGCGCTCTCCGGTAGGTGATCCGAGCCTGCGTGCCGGCCTGATCAACCTGAAACTCGAGCACTCGCGGGAAGACATCATCCGGGCCTTCATGGAGGGCGTCGCGCACAACACGCGCTGGATGCTGGAACCGTTCTCGCAATTTATCGGCCAGTCGCGCGGAGTCATCGTCGCCACCGGAGGCGGAGCGCAATCGGATGTGTGGTGCCAGATCATGGCCGATGTCTGCGGGCGAGTCATTCAGCAACCGCATAACCCGATTCAGACCAACGCACGCGGTGCGGCCTTCATTGCTGCAGTAGCGCTCGAAAAACTGCAGTTCAACGATCTGCCGGCCCTGCAACGGCCGCATCGGCTGTACGAACCCTCCGAATCAACCCGAAACCTGTATGACGACCGCTTCGCCACGTTCAAGGAAGTCCGCAAACGTCTGGCGCCGCTCTATCGCAGGTTGAACCCATCGCAGGAGACGGCACCATGAGCAATGTTCAACAGCAGATCGTCGACCTGTCGCGGCATCTGTCACGCCGCGGCTTCTTTGCCGCAACCGGCGGCAACCTTGCGCTGCGTATCGACGCATTGCACATCGCGGTCACTCCGTCGGCCACCGACTACTTCAGCATGCGGCCAGAGGACGTCTGCGTATTGCGACTCAAGGATCTCAAGCAGTTGTCGGGCGAACGTTCGCCCTCGGTTGAAAGCGAGCTGCACGCGAAAGTCCTGCGCAGTCGCCCGGACGTCAACTGCAGCATTCACACCCATCAACCATTGGCCAGCGCCTGCACATTGTTCGGCAAATCGCTGGAAGTGCCATACCCGCCGCTGTGGCAATCGCTGGGCCGGCGAATTCAGCTGGTGGGTTATGCGCCGTCCGGTTCCGGTTGGCTGGCGGGCAAGCTGGAAAAGACCATCCGGCCTGACCAAAACGCCTACCTGATGCGCAATCACGGCGTTCTGTGCTGTGGCCCGGACATAGAAGCCACCCTGAAGCGCCTGGAGGACCTGGAAACATTCTGTCGTGACCATCTTCTCAACCAGATCAAAGCCAACAGCCGTGGCAAACCCGAATCACGCGTTGCAATAGCACGCCTGATCGACGCCCTGACCAGTGCCGGCTCGCACGCCCTCAGCCCTCAGACTTTTTCAGAGACTCAATCATGAACAGACCTCTCGATCCTGCCAACATCCCTGACATTCCCGCATCGGCCGTGTCGCAATGGCCCGATGTCGATTCACTGTATCGCCGCTTCGATGAGCTCGTGAAACAGCCGATTCGCCCGATCAAGCGCGACGCGATGAACAAGATCATGGGCTATTTCGACGAGCGCTGCCAAGGCTCGAAGCGGCTTTCCGAGGCGGCGAAAAAGGTCATACCGGGAGGCGTGCAACATAATCTGGCGTTCAACTATCCGTTTCCGCTGGCCTTCGCCCAGGCTAACGGTGCGCACCTGACCGATGTCGATGGCAATCGCTACACCGACTTCCTGCAGGCAGGCGGCCCGACGTTGCTGGGCTCCAACCATCCGGCCATTCGCGAACAGGTTGACCGGATTCTCGATGAGTGCGGGCCGGTGACCGGCTTGCTGCATGAATATGAAGTCAAACTGGCGGAACTGGTCTGCCAATCGATGCCGGGCGTCGACATGCTGCGCTTGCTGGGCTCGGGCACCGAGGCGGTCATGGCCGCGGTTCGTCTGGCCCGTGCCTATACCCGCAAGAAATGGGTGATCAAGATCGGCGGCGCCTACCACGGCTGGAGCGACCAGTTGGTCTATGGCATGCGCTTGCCGGGCACCGGGCGCATGGAGGCAGTGGGAATCCCGCGAGGCGCCACCGCAAACACTCAGGAGAGCCCACCCAACAATCTCGATGCGTTGCGTCGCAGGCTGCAAATCAATCGTCTGCGTGGTGGCACCGCAGCCATTATGGTCGAACCTTTTGGCCCGGAAAGTGGCACGCGTCCGGTGCACGCCGACTTCAACCGACAGCTGCGTGCGCTATGCAACGAATTCGATGCCCTGCTGATCTTCGACGAAGTGGTCACCGGATTCCGTGCCGGTCTGGGCGGCGCACAGGCTTACTTCAATGTCATGCCGGACATCACGGTACTGGGCAAATGCCTGACCGGGGGCTATCCGATGGCGGGTGCCATTGGCGGGCGCCGGGACGTGATGCAACTGCTTGCCGGTGGCATCGGCACATCCTCGCGACGGGCGTTCGTCGGCGGCACGCTGTCGGCCAATCCGTTGTCATGCGTCGCTGGTTATTACGCGCTGGTCGAAGCCCGCCGCCTGAACGCGCCGGCGCTGGCGGGAAGGGCGGGCGACCGTATGCGCGCAGGACTGGAAGAGATCATCAATCGGCGCGGCTTGCCCTACGTGGCGTACAACATGGGCTCCATCGTTCACCTGCAGACGTCCGGCGTCCTGCTGCTCGATACCGGCAACCCGCTCAAGCTGCTGAGGGCGCGCAATGAAGCCAAGACTCGCAAGCACATGATGGAAGAGATGGGCGCCGCGTATACCGCTCACGGCCTGATCACGCTGGCCGGGAGCCGCTTGTACACCAGCCTGGCTGACACCGACGATGTCATCGACGACGCGCTCGAACGCTTCGACGCTGTCTTTCAGTTGGTGTGAGGTGAGCAGCATGCGCGATTCACTTCGAAAACAGTGGTTTGATCTGCGTGAACGCCTGATGGGGCAGGTGGACTCACACAGCAGTGTGTCGTTGCGATTGCCGGGCGAACAGAGCATGTGGCTGGGCAAGCTCGACGACCTGGCGCCGCAGGTGGTTGATTGCAACGACTCGGCAGCGGGCGACGGCCAGACGCACGCGGCGATCTACCGCGCCCGAGCTGACGTCGGCGCCGTTCTGCTCGGCGGCGGTGCCTTCGCCAAAAGCCTGGTGGATTTTGGCGGAGTCCTGCCGATTCTATTTGATGAGCAGGCACGCCATATAGGCCATATGGCTACGCCTGCCAGTTCCGAGCAACCACTGGCGCGACTGTTGAAGCGTGGGGGAAATGCTGCGGTGATCGACAGCACACCGGTGGTGATGGGTACTACAGGGGCGCGAATGGTCCTCAATGCAGAGTTGTTCGAAAAATGCGCCAAGGCCTATACGCTGGCCAAGGCATGTGGCACGCACCTTACGTTACTGCCCTGGTGGGTGGTGCTGGTGGCCAACGGAAGGCTGATGAAAGACGAGAAGCGGGCGGCGCAGTGTTTTGCCGAAGGCCGTATTCCGCCTGAAACCCGCGGTTACTGAAACTTCCGAAGAGGCGCATGCCATGCAAACGTCGTCCGCTGTAACTCGCAGGCACCTGAGTGCCGCCTTGGCACTGGGCTCTGTCGCGGTGCTGATGGTAGGGCTGCAACCATTGCTTCTTGGCGAGTTACTGGCGCAAGACCACGTATCACTGGAAGGTGTCGGGCTGGTCGCAATGGGTGAAATCGTCGCGCTGGGGCTCGGTGTGGTGCTGGGCGACCTGCTGCGTTCGATGCTCAACCTGCGCCTGCTGACGGTCATCGCCATCCTGTGCGCTGCCGGAATGGATCTGGTCACGGCCAATGTCACCGGCGACGGGCCGTTGACCGCTGCACGCGCGCTGGCGGGGCTGGCCGAGGGCCTACTGCTCTGGGGCGCCGTCAGCCTTATCGTTCAGGGGCCTGCGCCAGACCGGGTGGCAGGCGTGTTCATGGTCGTCCAGACCCTGGCTCAGGCACTGATGGCCGCAGCGCTTGCGTACCTGATACTGCCTGATCGTAGCGTGCATGCAGGGTTCGTGTTTCTGGGAATGCTGACCGCAAGCTCAGTGCTGTTCGTTGTCTGGCTACCCGGACGCTTGCCGCAGCAGCCTGACAGACAGCTGGATACATCAGGTTTCAGATGGAATTTGAAGCAAGTGCTGCTGCTGATGCTGGTGTTCATGCAGCTCTCGGCCGTTGGCGGGTTGTGGGCGTATCTGGAGCCGCTGGGCCTCCACGCAGGGCTGGGCGCTCATGCGGCGCAATTGCTGGTGTCCGCGATGTTATTCATGCAGGTTCTGGGCGGCTGCCTGGGCATTCTGCTGGTACGCAGGGTGCCTGATTACTCGATGTTGGCTACCGCCGCGTTTCTTCTGGCCGGCATTGCATTGGGCATGTACATAACAGCCGATCAGGGGGTAAACGTATTTCTGGGCCTGTGCGCGCTGTTTGCCCTGATCTACCTGATGCTGACCCCGTTTCAGGTGCGCATTGCGCTGCAGATAGACCCCTCGGGACGCATCGCCGGGCTCATTCCCGGCATGCAACTGCTGGGCTGCGCATTCGGACCGCTGCTGGCGTCGCAATGGGTGTCTGGCGACAATGCTCAACCGGTACTGCTGGTCAGCGTCTGGCTGTCGGTATCGGCTTTGTGCCTGATAGCGCTGCTGCACCGGCGGGCAGTTGATAGAAGGGTCGGGGTTGTGGGCGGGGTTTGATTGGCGGCGTACTTAACAGTAATGGGAGTAGCCGATTCACCCATCCCGGCAGGCATTGTCTCGGAAAACGTACAAACAGGACACAAGGGGCGCTTTTTCAGCGCTAATTTGTCGTGCAGGTCAATCGCCCGGATGCAGCGCGGATCAACGTGTTGCGGGCTGACAGCCCCGATTTCACGCAGCGGCGATGGGCCTTTTGAAAAAAAGAGCGTGGACTCGGGATATAACACTAATTAGAATCAGTCTCATTTGGCGCATCCCATCGCTCAAGGCTTTTGACATGACTCAAGCAGCGACGCTATCACAGCAGACCTTGCATTCCCTGTACCGCGATCATCATGGCTGGCTGGAAAGCTGGCTGCGCAGACGCATGGGCAATGCCTGGGATGCGGCTGACCTGAGTCAGGATACGTTCCTGCGCGTGCTCTCCAGCTCCCAGCAGATCGCCGATATGCAGGAGCCGCGTGCCTACCTGCTGACCGTGGGCAAGCGCCTGCTGAGTAATTTCTACACTCGCCGCAGCCTTGAACAGGCTTATCTGGAAGCGCTGGCGCAGTTGCCCGAAGAAAGCGTGCCGTCGCCGGAGCAGCGCTGGTTGCTTCTGGAAACCCTGCAGGCGCTGGACGAGCTGCTCGATGGTCTGTCGGCAGTGGTGCGGCGGGCGTTTCTCTGGAGTCAGCTCGAGGGGCTGGGCTATCGGGAAATCGCTGAACGCCTGAGTGTTTCCGAACGCACCGTCAAACGCTATATGGCACAAGCCTACGAGCACTGTTTGCTGGTGGACTGGTGATTCGTCCGGCACCTTCTACCGAAGAACGCGAGGTAGTACGCAAAGCGGCGCAGTGGCTGGCGCTTCTGGAATCCGGTGGTGCCAGCGATGAAGATCACGCCATGCTGCAACACTGGCGTGACAGCTCCGCCAGTCACGAACGCGCCTGGCAAAAGGCCCAACAGCTGCGTCAGCGTTTTTTCGGTCTGCCTGCCAACCTCGCCATGGCGACGCTGGATCGTCCTGACAAGGCCAGGCGTGCGACGCTAAAAAGAGCGTTGGGGGCCGTGACACTGGTCCCTGCAGTCTGGCTGCTGGGGCGTCAATTGCCGCTGGATGTCTGGCGTGCCGACCTGCAAACCGCAGTCGGCGAGCACAAGCGCCTGTCGCTGGCTGATGGCAGCATGTTGCAACTGAATACCGACAGTGCGGTGAACGTGGACATGGGCGCCCGGGCAATCACCCTTGTACGGGGCGAAATAGCCCTCAAGGTGCCTGGCAGCGCGCCGCTGACCATCAACGGTCCTTACGGGCGCATCGTGGTTGGCCGGAGTGAAGTCTGTGTGCGTCTCAACGCAAGCGATTGCAGGGTCTCGGTCATCAGCGGCACGGTGCAGCTTTATCCCCTGCGCGGGCCGGTGCTGGCCTTGAATGCGCAGCAGCAGGTCACGCTGAAGCAGAGCGGCATCGGTCCTGTCAGTGCCTTCGACGCCTTGCTGCCTGGCTGGCGCGACGATGTGCTGAGCGCGCAGAACCAGTCACTGGGCGATTTCCTTCGCGAGCTGAGTCGTTACCGTCCGGGCCTGCTGCGCTGGGAACCTGAGCTGGAAAACCTGCGAGTGACGGGCAGTTTCAGGCTCGACAATACCGACCGCGTGCTGTCCTTGCTGGCGGCCAGTCTGCCGGTGGACGTGCAGATGCGCACGCGTTATTGGGTGACCCTGGTGCCTCGAAAAAACATTTCGACAAAAAATAGTGCGTAATGCTGTCCCTTTTTTTTGTCTCGCTGGTCATTCCAGGTAAGTGCACAAAAAATACGAGAGCTTCCCTCTATGTCCGCAGTGTCTTCCTACCGTTTGCGTCCACTTTTGCATTTCAGCCTGTTGCTGACGTTGAGTTCCAGTCCGTTATTCGTCTCGACCAGTTGGGCCGACACATCGGGCAGACGCGCCTATGAGGTGCCGGCCGGCAGCCTGAGCGCTGCGCTCACCCGTTTTGCCGGGCAGGCCGGGGTCAACCTGTCGGTAGACCCTGCGCTGGTGAATGGACGGAACAGTTCGGGGTTGTCCGGCGAGTTCGCGGTCGAGGAAGGCTTTGCGCGCCTGCTGCAAGGTTCCGGCCTGCAACTGATGCCCGTCGGGGAGCAGGCCTACACGCTGATCCCGGCACCTGACAGCGCCAGCGCAGGCCTGCAACTTGCACCCACCTCGATTGTCGGTGACAGCGGCTCTACGGATGGCCAGGAATACGCAGGCGGCCAAGTGGCACGCAAAGGCTCGCAAGGCATGCTGGGTTCGCGCGACTTCATGGAAACGCCGTTCAGCATGACCACCTACACCAAGGACGCGGTGAAAAACCAGCAGGCCCGAACCTTGGGCGACCTGATCGCCAGTGACCCGTCAGTGCGTGCCACCAACCCCGCAGGCGGGCGTTACGAGCAGTTCACGATTCGCGGCTTCAGCCTGTTCAACAGCGACGTTTCCTACAACGGCCTGTACGGCATTCTGCCCACTTACACGATCGACATGGAAATGGCCGAACGGGTGGATATCCTCAAGGGGCCGAGCCAGTTGATCAACGGCATTTCGCCGCGAGGCAGTGTCGGCGGCGGGATCAACGTGGTCCCCAAGCGCGCGACGGATAAACCGATCACCGAGCTCACCACCAGCTATGCCTCCAAGGGGCAGGTGGGTGCTGCAGTCGATGTAGCCCGTCGGTTTGGCGAAGACGACAAGTTCGGGATTCGTTTCAACGGCGTGAAGCAGTCCGGCGACACTGAATGGGATCACCAGAGCGTTGATCGCGACATGGCCGTTTTGGGCCTGGATTTCCGTGGTGATCGCCTGCGTCTGTCGACGGACATCGGGCACACCGAACGCGACACCGATGCTCCGCAGGAACGCGTGCAGGTCGGTGCCAACGCGAAGGTGCCCAACGCCAACGATGTGCGTGACAACTATGCGCAGTCCTGGAGCAAGGCGCGCACCAAGGATACGTTCGGCTCAGTGAATGCCGAATATGACCTCAGCGACTCGGTGATGCTCTACGGCGGTGTCGGCGCGCGCAAAAGTAACCATGACTTCCTGCGCCATGCGGTATCGGTCACCAACGATGCAGGCGACTTCAGCGTTCAACCACGCGATTTCACCCGTGACGAAAATGTGCGCACAGCCACTGCCGGCGCGCGCAGCTGGTTCACTACCGGGCCGGTCAGCCACGAGGTCAACCTGGCTGCCAGCTATTTCTATATGGACTTTGAAAACGGTGGTGCACGCTATGCGGCAGCGCCGAGCAATCTTTACAACCCGGTCGACACGCCGACACCCTCGAATCCCACGCGGGCCGACTCCAAGGTTTACACCGAGAACCGCTTCAGCGGTGTGGCGCTGACTGACACGCTAGGGTTTTTCGAGGACCGTCTGCTGCTGACACTCGGCGCCCGCTGGCAGCGTGTCAAGGTTGATGACTGGACCGATGGCGTGAAAGGCGACACCGCCTACGATGAGGAAAAGGTCTCACCATCAGGCGGCATCCTGTACAAGGTGACCGACGACTTTTCGGTGTACGCCAACTACATGGAAGGCCTGAGCCAGGGCAAGATCGCTCCGTCGACCTCGGTGAACGAAGACCAGATCTTCCCGCCGTTCGTCAGTCGTCAGGTCGAGGTTGGCGCCAAGTATGACCTGGGGTCATACGCCTTCACTGCCAGCGTATTCCGTATCAAACAACCGGCCTACGAGACCAATACCACCTCCCGTGTGTTCGGCCCGAACGGCAAGCGCCGTAACGACGGTGTCGAGCTGACCATGTTCGGTGAGCCGATGAAGGGCTTCCGTCTGCTGGGCGGGGTGATGTACATCGACAGCGATCTGACCAACACCGTCAATGGCACATTCGACGGCAACCGCGCACCGGCTACCCCCAAATACAACGTCAATCTGGGGGCCGAGTGGGACGTTCCGGGCGTAAACGGTCTGACCCTGACCGGACGGGGCATCTACACCGGCTCGCAGTATCTGGATCAGGCCAACAGCAAAAGCATCGACTCATCGGAGCGTTTCGACGTCGGTGCGCGGTATGCTTTCAAGGTCGATCAGAAGGACATCACACTGCGGGCCAACGTCGAGAACGTGATGAACAAGTACTACTGGAGCTCGGCCGGCGCGTCGGATGACAGCGAGCCGGGGCTGACCCTGTCGACACCGCGCACCTATCTGTTGTCGGCCACCATCGGTTTCTGAGTGGATACGCGACGCCCAGGGAAGGGCTCACGTGTATAGCGAACGACCGGCAGTCCTCATCGAGGGATAACCTGTGTGCAGTATTAAATAATAAACCTCAACACGGCGACACCACAGTCTGTTATTTAAATAGACTGCTTGGTCATATGCCAGAATAACAAATGGCCACTTTCAATAGTGGCACATTGAGTTATACCGATTAATTCTGTCGGTATAACTGTGTGCCTTATTCATTGTCAGGCGCGCAGAAACGTTCATTTAAATTTCATCTTTGTTTTCGAAATAATGGGTTGCACTTTTGGGTAAATGATAATAATTTGCATCCGGAAATCCAGCGAGGACTTACAGATGTTGAATAATGGCTTATTGCACTCTACGACGTCGCAGAAAACCAATGCCAACTATCTGGACAGGCAGAGCAAGTTTGAATCGAATGTAAGGAGTTACCCGCGCAAGTTGCCATTGGCGATAGCCAAGGCACATGGCGTATGGGTCACGGATGTCGAAGGCACCACGTATCTGGACTGCCTGGCCGGCGCCGGAACATTGGCACTGGGACACAATCACGAAGCTATCATGGCCAGTCTCGACAGCTTCCTGACCTCGGGCATGCCGATGCACACCCTTGACCTGACCACTGCGGTCAAGGACGCCTTCAGCGAAACGCTGCTGAGTCTGCTGCCAGGACAGGGGCGTGATTACTGCCTGCAATTCTGTGGTCCGTCCGGGGCCGACGCCGTCGAAGCCGCGATCAAACTGGCCAAGACCGCCACCGGCCGCCATAACATCATCAGCTTTTCCGGCGCCTACCACGGCATGACCCATGGCGCCCTGGCGCTGACCGGCAACACGGCGCCAAAAAACGCTGTCGCTAACCTGATGCCCGGTGTGCAGTTCCTGCCGTATCCCCACGAATACCGTTGCCCGCTGGGCATTGGCGGCGAGGCCGGCACTGAAGCACTGAGTTATTACTTCACCCAGTTCATCGAAGACGTGGAAAGTGGTGTGTCGCTCCCGGCCGCGGTAATTCTGGAAGCGGTGCAGGGCGAGGGCGGTGTCAATCCGGCACCTGCGGCATGGCTGCGCCAGATTCGCGAAGTCACCCGCAAGCACGGCATTCTGCTGATTCTGGATGAAGTGCAGGCCGGTTTTGGCCGTACCGGCAAGATGTTTGCCTTCGAACACGCGGGGATCGAACCCGACGTCATCGTCATGTCCAAGGCGGTCGGCGGCGGTCTGCCGTTGGCAGTGCTGGGTTTCAAACGCGAGTTCGACGCCTGGTCTCCGGGCAATCATGCCGGCACCTTTCGTGGCAACCAGATGGCCATGGCCACCGGCCTGGCGACCCTTGAAGTGCTGCAGCGACAGAACCTCGCTGGCCAGGCCGCAAAACGTGGCGACTGGCTCAAGGAACAGCTCGGTCTGTTGCAGCAACGCTATCCGGCGATCGGCAATGTGCGCGGCCGCGGCCTGATGCTGGGCATCGAGATTGTCGATGAGCGCAAAGCGGCTGACCGCCTCGGCAGCCTGCCGATGGACCCGGACCTGGCTGTCGCCATTCAGCAGCATTGTTTCAAACAGGGGTTGTTACTTGAACGCGGTGGTCGCAATGGCAACGTCATTCGCTTATTGCCGCCGTTGATCATTACCGAAGAGCAATGCCACTTGGTGATCCAGCGTTTTGAACAAGCGCTCAAGGCGGCACTGTCCCAGCTACGTAAATAAAAGTTTGTAATAAGCAAGGCATAAACAGCCCATCATCGTGACACTGATATCACGATTGAAACAACACCGCACACAACGTTTGGCTGGGCGAACTTATCGCCCCTCGACAGCTCGATTGTTGTGCCGCAAGCGATAAATCAACGTTTGTTGCGACGTCATTTGAACGGTCAGCGTAAAGGCGACTGTGGAGCAGACATGACTAATACCGATCGCACCGTCTTATCAAACATGGTGAGCGAGTTGGCAACCACTCGCGCGTTACTCAATTGCCTGATCAAGGAATTCGCACTGCCGGAAGAGTGCCTGCATTACACCTGGCCTGAAGGCATGCAAGGCATAGCGCCTGGCAGTTTCGTCGATGGCGGGCAATGGAAGGGCATTCCGCTCACCATCAGCCTGCCCAATCAGCAGCAGTTCTTTGTTCTGGTGGACCGCCGCGACCACCTGGGCAGCCATCGCTACCTTTCCGATGTCTACGCTCGTCAGGGGCAGGGCACCTGGCGCTGTCTGGCGTTCGCCGAATTCGCCCGGCAACTGCTGACCGCCTGTGAGCACATGACCCGTGCCAGCAATGACGAACTACTGGATCAGGTCCTGCAAAGCCAGCACCTGACTGCTGCCATCGTTGCGCACAACATGACCGGTCAGCATCCGGCACCGCTCAGCGGCTATCTGGCCAGTGAGCAGGGTTTGTGGTTCGGCCACCCCAACCATCCGGCGCCCAAGGCGCGCCTGTGGCCTGAGCATCTGGCGCAGGAGACCTACGCCCCGGAGTTTCAGGCGCAGACCGCGCTGCATCTGTTCGAAGTGCCGCTGGAAGGGCTGCGAATCACCTCCAATGGCTTGAGCGAAGCCGAGGTGATGTCAGGCTTCGCGGACCAATCGCGGGCCCGGCCCGGGCATGCGCTGATCTGCATGCATCCGGTACAGGCGCAACTGTTCATGCAGGACCGCCGCGTGCAAAGGCTGCTTGAGCTGGGGGATATCTCGGACCTGGGTGCCAGTGGGCTGCTGGCCAGCCCGACGGCGTCGATGCGCACCTGGTACATCGAGGGGCACGACTACTTCATCAAGGGTTCGCTGAATGTGCGCATCACCAACTGCGTGAGGAAAAACGCATGGTATGAACTGGAGAGCACGCTGATCATCGACGAACTGTTTCAGCGCCTGCAGCAGACTCGTCCGGAAACCCTCGGTGGGCTGTCCACAGTCGCCGAACCCGGTTCGATGAGCTGGGCGCCAAAAGGTGCGAGCGAGGCTGACGGTCACTGGTTCCGCGAGCAGACCGGCGCCATACTGCGGGAAAACTTCTGCCGCCGCTCCGGCGCCGACAGCAGCGTGATGGCGGGCACACTGTTCGCTCGTGATCTGCGTTCACGCCCGCTGGTGCACGACTTCCTCCAGCGTTTCAATGGAGGGGAGCTTGAGGACCAGCATCTGCTGGACTGGTTCGATGAGTATCAGGCCTTGCTGCTGAACCCGGTCATGGCGTTGTTCTTCAATCACGGCATCGTGATGGAGCCGCACTTGCAGAATGCGGTGCTGATTCACGACAACGGACGCCCGCAACAGCTGCTGTTGCGCGACTTTGAAGGCGTCAAGCTGACCGAAGAGCTGGGCATCAAGGCGATTCAGGTGGGGCTGCACCCGAGAATTCGCCAGTCGCTGCTCTACAGCCGCGAACAGGGCTGGAACCGCATTACCTATTGCCTGCTGATCAACAACCTGTCCGAAGCCGTGCTGGCCTTGAGCTGGGAGCGCCCGCACCTGGCACCACTGATGTGGCAGCGCGTCGAGCGCCAATTGCAGCGTATCCGTGATGAACTGGTGCTGCCTGCGCCCGAGCTGGACGCGCTGATCGCAGGCCAGTCGATTGCCTGCAAAACCAACCTCAAGGTCCGGCTCGCCGCCAAGGCCGACCGCGAAGCCAACTATGTGCGTCTTGCGTCGCCGTGGGCCACGGAGGCACGTTATGCATAAGGTGCCGGAAACCGTACTGGCGGCCATCAAGGAGGCTCGGGCGCTGGAAACCGATCCGCTGGCGGCCTTTGTCTACGATCTGGACGCGCTGCAGCAGCATGTCAGTGAAGTCATGGCGGCGCTGCCCGCCGGTGTCGAGCTGTATTACGCGATCAAGGCCAACAGCGAAGCGCTGATGCTGGAAACCCTGGCCCCGCTGGTCAGTGGCTTTGAAATTTCCTCTGGGGGCGAGATCGAGCGGGTGATGGCCTGTCCGACACGCAAGCCCTACGTGTTCTCGGGCCCAGGCAAACTTGATTCCGATCTGCGTTCGGCGTTGCTGAACAAGGTTGAAGCCATCCACCTGGAGAGCCTCAACGAAATCGCGCGTCTGCAACAGTTGGCAGAACAAGCGGGGCGCGTGCAGCCGGTGTTCCTGCGCATCAACCCGCAACTGCCCGCTGCGCAATCGAGCAGGCTGGCGATGGCCGGGACCGCGACACCGTTCGGGATTGACGAAGCGGATCTGGCCGAGGCGGTCAGACGCGTGGACAACGCCAGTCACCTGACGCTCAAGGGCTTCCACGTACACGCCATGTCGCATCAGATGTCGGTTGAACGTCATGAGCAACTGCTCGATTTCTACCTGCAGCGCTGGCCGGAATGGAAGGCTCTGGCCCGCGATCCGAGCCAGCTCACCCATTTCAACGTCGGCGGCGGTATTGGCGTCGATTACCTCAACAGTCAGCAGTTCGACTGGCAGCGGCTGTGCCGTTATCTGGAAAAACGCCTGGGCGAGCAGCACGACGCGCCGATCCTGCGCTTCGAGCCGGGACGCTTCATCAGTGCCTATTGCGGCTATTACGCCATCGAGGTGCTGGACAGCAAAACCAGCCACGGCGAGCATTTTCTGGTCTGTCGAGGCGGTACTCACCAGTTTCGCCTGCCGGTTGCGCAAAGCCATGACCATCCGGTTATCCACCTGCCGAATGCACCGCAGAGCACTGAGTCGTCAGAGCAGGCTTACACCATTGTCGGGCAGCTGTGCACGCCCAAGGATGTGCTGAGCCGTCGCCAGCCACTCAAAGGTGTGAACATTGGTGACCTGTTGGTCCTGCCGCTGGCGGGAGCCTATGGCTACAACATCTCCCACGCCGACTTTCTCTGCCATCCACGACCGTCACAGCACTTCGTGCGCAACGGTGAACGGGTTCGCCAATGAGTTTCAACGTCCCACGCCGCTGGGTGGTGTTCAACGTGCTGCTCGGTACGCTGACGGTCAGCCTGAGCAACAGTTCGCTTAACCCGGCGCTGCCGACCTTTATGGATGCGTTCAGGATCGGCCCTCTGCTGGCCACCTGGATTGTCGCCGGGTTCATGACCAGCATGGGCATGACCATGCCGCTGACCAGCTTCCTCAGTCAGCACATCGGACGCAAACGCCTGTATCTGTGGGGTGTGGCGCTGTTCATCGGCGGTTCGCTGTTGGGCGCGCTGGCCGACTCCATCGCACTGGTGATCACCGCACGGGTGGTACAGGGCATTGCCAGCGGGCTGATGATCCCGTTATCGCTGGCGATCATCTTCTCGGTGTATGAAAAGCACGAACGGGGCAGGGTGACCGGGCTCTGGAGCGCAGCAGTAATGCTCGCACCGGCGCTTGGTCCGCTGTGTGGCAGCCTGATGCTGGAGTGGTTCAGCTGGCGCTCACTGTTCCTGATGAATGTGCCCATTGGTCTGCTGGCACTGTTGCTGGGCGTCGGCGTGCTGCCGGACTCCGAGCCTGCCGAGCGCAAGCCGTTCGACCTGATCGGCTACCTGCTGGTGGCGTCGGGCATTGGCTTGCTGATGATCGCCATCAGCCGCATGCACCATGCTCAGGCGCTGCTCGACCCAGTCAATCAGGCCATGGTGCTGGTCGCGGTGGCTTGTCTGCTGGCGTTCGTCCGCGTCGAGTTGAGTCGCCAGGCACCGCTGCTGAATCTGCGCCTGTTCAACCTGCGCGGTTATCGTCTGAGCGTAATCATCGCCGTGGTGCAATCGGTCGGCATGTTCGAGTGTCTGGTGCTGTTGCCGCTGCTGGTGCAGAGCGTGCTGGGCTACAACCCGATCTGGACCGGCCTGGCGCTGCTGTGTACCGCCAGCTTCGCGAGCCTGTTCGGGCAGTGGGGCGGCAAGGCACTGGACCGCCATGGCCCGCGCACCGTCGTCGCCGTCGGCCTGCTGTTGACCGGCGTTTCGACCCTGGCGCTGGGCATGCTCAAGGCCGATGCCGCAATCGGCGTGGTGTTCGTGCTGATGATGATTCGTGGCGCCGGTCTCGGGCTCTCCTACATGCCGGTGACCACGGCGGGGCTCAATGCCTTGCCCGAGCCGATGGTCACTCAGGGCGCCGCGATGAACAACATTTCCCGCCGTCTGGTCGCGTCGCTGGCCATCGTCATTGCGTCGCTGTGGCTGGAGTTCCGCTTCAACACCGCGGGACCGGCCGCCACGCCCTCGGCCATCAGTGAAGTGTTCATCGCCACCGGCCTGCTGATCCTGCTGGCACTGCCCTGTGCCTGGCGTTTCCCCCTTAACGACGAGCGCGCCGAGGCCCAGCCCGACGCGGTCGAACCCCGATAATTTTTCGTTCGAGGTATGAACATGGCTACCCCTTTACCGCTGCAACGTAACGCCGCTTCGACAACGACAACGACGGGTACGGGTGCCTGGCTGGCTGACGTCAGCGCCGAGCGCTATCAGCAAGTGCAACGCCGCGTGATTGGCCAGTTGCTACAAACCCTGCTGTACGAGGCGGCGCTGCCTTATCGCTGTGAGCCGCAGGATGATCATCGGCATCGTTTTGCCGTGGCCGTCAGTGGCGGTGTGGAATACCACTGCGAGGGCCTGCTGAGCACCAGCTTTGAGCTGATCCGCCTCAATCACGCCACGCTTGAGCGGGTGGACAGTGCCGGCGAACGCAGCGTGCCGGATCTGCATCTGGCGTTGACCGAGCTGCTCAGCCCGTTCAAGGACAGCCCGCACCTGACGCGCTTCATCCAGGAAATCGAACAAACCCAGCTCAAGGACCTGCAGGCCCGTAATCAGGGTTATCAGCCCGCCAGGCCTGCGCATCAGCTGGATGTCGATGCGCTGGAGCAGCACTTCATGGACGCCCACAGCTATCACCCGTGCTACAAGTCGCGGATCGGCTTTTCCCTGGCGGACAATCGCCACTACGGGCCAGAATTTGCCACACCTTTCGCGGTGGTCTGGCTGGCCGTGGCGAAGTCCAGCGCCTCGGTCGGCCACTCGCGGAGCATGGATTTTCAGGCGTTCATCCGTCAGGAGCTGGGTACACAACGCTGGCAGGAAATAACTCGAGAACTGGCTGCGCAGGGCAAGTCCATCGACGACTATCAACTGATGCCGGTGCATCCGTGGCAGTGGGACAACGTCACGGTGTCGACTTTCTACCCGGAACTGGCCAGCGGCGAGCTGATTTATCTGGGCACCTCGACCGATCGCTACAAGGCTCAGCAGTCGATTCGCACGCTGGCCAACGCCAGTCAGCCACAGCGCCCATACGTCAAGCTGGCGATGAGCATGACTAATACCTCCAGCACGCGGATTCTGGCGCGTCACACGGTGTTGAACGGCCCGATCATCACCGATTGGCTGCACCAGTTGATCGCAACCGACAGCACCGCTCAAGCGCTGGATTTCGTGATTCTCGGTGAGGTGGCGGGGGTGAGCTTCGATTACCGCCATCTGCCGGAATCGCGTTCGGCGCAGACCTACGGCACGCTGGGTGCGATTTGGCGGGAAAGCCTGCATCAATACCTCCGGGACGACGAGCAGGCGGTGCCATTCAACGGCCTCAGCCATGTGGAAAATCGTTACGGTGATGGCCAGCAGACGCCTTTCATAGACGCATGGGTCAGCCAGTACGGGCTCAAGGAATGGACCCGGCAACTGCTGCAGGTCACGGTGCCGCCGATCATTCACATGCTCTATGCCGAAGGCATCGGCATGGAGTCCCACGGCCAGAACATCGTGCTGATCGTCAAGCAGGGCTGGCCGCAGCGCATCGCCCTCAAGGACTTCCATGACGGCGTGCGTTATTCACCTGAGCACCTCGGGCGTCCCGAACTGTGCCCGGAGCTAGTGCCGCTGCCCGCCAGCCACGCAAAGCTCAACCGCAACTCGTTCATCATTACCGACGACGTCAACGCGGTGCGCGACTTTTCCTGCGATTGTTTCTTCTTCATCTGCCTGGCCGAAATGGCGATTTTCCTGCGCCAGCAATACCAGCTGGACGAAGCGCTGTTCTGGCAGATGACCGCCGACGTCATTCTTGACTATCAGCAGGCTCACCCGCAGCACCGCGACCGTTTCGGGCTGTTTGACGTGTTTGCACCCTCGTACGAAGTCGAAGAGCTGACCAAGCGCCGCCTGTTGGGAGATGGCGAGCGCCGCTTCCGCTCGGTACCTAACCCACTGCATACCTACAGGCCGCAATGATGCTGAGGACCAATGCGCTCAAAAGCAGAGTTGCGGACGGACAGCCGGCACACGGGGTGATCAGTTCGATTCCGGCCCCGGCCGCCATCGAGTTGATCGCTGAAGCCGGGTTCGACTTCGTGATCATCGACATGGAGCACGTCCTGATCAACCCGGAAACCGTGGAAAACATGATCCGTGTGGCAGAGAGCTACGGCCTTACACCATTGGTGCGGGTCGCCGATCTCAACCCGAAAACCCTGCTGCGCCTGCTCGATGGCGGCGCGCAGGGCATCGTCTTGCCGATGATCGAGAGCCCTGAGCAATTGGCAGATGCGATTGCCGCCTGCAAGTACTACCCGCTGGGTCGTCGCAGCCTCAATGCCGGACGTCCCGGCTCTTTCGGCAAGCACAGCCTGGCGCAGTACGTGGAGGCCGCCAATCAACAGATCATGGTGGTGGCGATGATCGAAAGCGCCGAAGGCGTGCGACGTGCCGCCGAGATCGCCAGCGTGCCGGGGCTGGACATGATTCTTGAAGGCGCGGCAGACCTGTCGCAGTCACTGGGCATGCCCTGGCAGATCGATCAACCAGATGTACAAAACGCGCTGCTTGCAACCTGGCAAGCCGCCGACGCGGCGGGCATCGCTTATTGCGCGATCCCTCGTCAACCCGGTGACGCTGCCCGCTGGCAGGCTCGCGGGGTCAACACCTTTGTCCTCGGGGATGAGCGCGGCATTGCCTTTCGCGCGCTTCAGGCCCGCCTGGCTCAACATTCAGCAGAAGGAAAATAAACCATGAACTTCACTTCACTCGCCGCTGACCTGGTCATGCAGGATTTGGTCGATTGCCTGCTGGCTGAAGATTTCTTTGGTCGCGAGCCATTGCGCCTGCAGGACAGCAGCCAATGGCAACTGCGCCATCCACAGGCTCCGCAACTGGTGGAGCAGGGCAGTGCGCAGCAAATCTGGGAATGGTGCTGCGATGATTCGGAGCAGCGCTTTATCAGCATCGCGTTGCGCGCCGGTATTACCCAGCAATGGGAAAAAGTACCCGGTACGCCGGTACTGGGGCGACAGGACGAGCGCTGGACGCAGTTGTCGCCGGAAGACTTCATGAAGTGGGTGTTCGCCGGCAAGGCAACGCTGCTTCAGGACAGCGAGCGCCAGGACAACGAAAAGGGTATCGCGCTGTTTCTCGAGGTATTGCGTATCAGTGTCTGGCAGACCGCGCTGTCGCTGGACCACAAAGTCGACGAGCAGAACCTGATGGCTCAGGACGGCGCAACGTTCTTCAGGACCATGGAGCAGTGGGCGTCGCTGCGTGATCGCCCGTATCACCCGCTGGCCAAGGCCAAACAAGGCTTGAATGAACAGGAATACTTACACTATCAGGCCGAGTTCGCCCGGCCGGTAGCGCTGAACTGGGTGGCGGTCGACAAGACCTTGCTGCAATGCGGCGACGGCGTAGAGGACTTGAACGCATCGTTTCCGGCCCGCTATCTGCTGCCCGAGCACCTGCAAGCGGAGCTTGACCAGGAGATGCAGACGCGTGGCATTGCCGGCAGCCATGTTGCGCTGCCGGTTCACCCGTGGCAGTTCGAGCATGTTCTGCAGGCCCAGCTGGGCGATGCGTTCGCCAAGGGCGATTGCCAGCGGCTTGACTTCAATCAGGCGCAGGTCCACGCCACTTCGTCGCTGCGTTCGATGACACCGTGCTTCAACAGCGCTGACTACCTGAAGCTGCCCATGGCAATTTATTCGCTCGGCGCTTCGCGTTACCTGCCAGCGGTCAAAATGATCAACGGCGGGCTGAGCGAAAAACTGCTGCGCCAGGTGGTCGACAAGGATCAAACCCTGGGCCGTTCGCTGCACTTGTGCGACGAGCGCAAATGGTGGGCATTCATGCCGCCGCAAGCCACGTTGTTCGACGAAGGGCCCCGGCATCTTTCGGCGATGGTGCGCGGCTATCCGGCCGCCTTGCTCGATGATCCGGAGTGCCGCCTGCTGCCCATGGCGGCACTGGGCACACCGCTACCGGGGAGCAATCGGCATTTCTTCGACGAGTGGATGGACTATCGCGACCTGCCGCGCAATCAGGCTTCGGTACTGACACTGTTTCGCGAGTTGAGCCACAGTTTCTTCGACATCAACCTGCGCATGTTCCGCCTGGGGATGCTCGGCGAAGTGCATGGCCAGAACGCGGTCATGGTCTGGAAAGCCGGACAGGCGCAAGGGCTGTTGTTGCGTGACCACGACTCGTTGCGTATTTTCGTGCCCTGGCTGGAGCGCAACGGCATGCACGACCCGGAGTATCGCATCAAGAAAGGTCATGCCAATACGCTTTATCATGACCGTCCCGAGGACTTGCTGTTCTGGCTGCAGACACTGGGTATTCAGGTAAACGTGCGGGCAATCATGGATACGCTGGCGCAGGTGTATGACGTGCCTGTCACAGCGCTGTGGACCGTATTGCGTGATGTTCTGGATAATCTGATCACAACCATCGAATTTGACGACGAGGCGCGTGGCATGATCAGGCAACAACTGTTCGAAGCCCCCAACTGGCCGCAGAAACTTCTGCTGACACCCATGATCGAGCGCGCGGGCGGTCCGGGCAGCATGCCGTTCGGCAAGGGCGAAGTGGTCAACCCGTTCCACAGGTTACGCCGTGCAACCTGACCGAACCCTGCATCCTTCGCGGCGCACAGTGTTGCGCCTTTCGCTGGGGTTACTGGCGCTGCCTGGCATTGCCCGGGCAGCGCCGCTACGCGTTGTCACCCTGTTTCAGGGGGCGTCCGATACTGCCGTGGCTCTGGGCGTGACGCCTTGCGGCGTGGTGGATTCGTGGAGCGAAAAACCGATGTATCGCTACCTGCGCCCGGCGCTGGCGGCGGTACCGCATGTGGGTCTGGAAACCCAGCCGAGCCTTGAAGATATCGTGCTGCTCAAGCCGGACCTGATCGTCGCCTCACGCTTTCGTCATCAGCGCATTGCACCGTTGCTGGAACAGATCAGTACGGTACTGATGCTTGAAGAGGTGTTCGAATTCAAGCGCACCCTGGCGATGATGGGTGCGGCCCTGCAGCGTCAACAACTGGCCATCGCGCTGCTCGGGCAATGGCAACAGCGTGTGGCAGCGCTGCGTGGCCAGTTGCAGGCGAAGTTCACCGGACGCTGGCCAATCACCGTGTCGGTGCTCGACATTCGCGAAGACCATATCCGTAGCTATCTGCCGGCCAGCTTTGCTGGCTCGGTGCTCAGTGAACTGGGCTTTGCCTGGACGCCCGCGGCCCGCCAAGCCACGGGCGTGTCCCTTAAACTCAGCAGTAAAGAGAGTTTGCCTGTGGTCGATGCGGACCTGTTCTTCGTCTTTCAGCGCGCGGACAGCACCGCCGCGCAACACACTTACGACAAGCTGGTAGAGAACCCGTTCTGGCAACAGTTGCGGGCAGTACGCGACGTTCAGGTATGGCGCGTGGATGCCGTCGCCTGGAGTCTGTCCGGCGGCATTCTGGGCGCCAACCGCATGCTTGATGAAATCGCTCGCGTGGCGCTGGCGGATAGCGCCTCATGACGGCTGCGGTAAAACTGGGCCTGGGGCTGTTGGTACTGGTAGCGTGCATGGGGCTGAGTCTGGCCACCGGGGCCACCTGGATATCGCCCGCTGCCATTGTGCGAAGTGCCTGGCAGCCCGATGCGCTGAGCGCTATCGAGCACGTGCTGCTCGACACACGGCTGACACGCACCCTGATGGCCGTCGCAGTGGGCTCTAGTCTGGCGGTTGCCGGGGCGCTGATGCAGGCGCTGACGCGCAATCCGCTGGCATCGCCTGGCCTGTTCGGCATCAATGCCGGCGCGACGTTTGCCATCATCGCCTGTTCGTCGCTGCTTTCACTGTCGTCCATGAGCCAATGGCTGTGGTGCGCGTTCATCGGCGCTGCGGTGGCGGGCACTATTGTCTGGGTCATCGGCAACCGGGGGCAGGGCAGCCTCAATCCATTGCGCATCGTATTGGCTGGCGCAGCGATCACTGCCTTGTTTACCGCATTCAGTCAGGCCTTGCTGGTGGTCAATCAGGACGGTCTGGATACCGTGCTGTTCTGGTTGGCTGGCTCCTTGTCGGAGCGCGAACTGAGCACTGCTGCGCCGCTGCTCTTCTGCGTGGTCATGGGGCTTGTCGGTGCACTGGTGCTGGCGGGGCAGGTCAACGTGCTCAACACCGGGGAATCCATCGCGACGGCTTTGGGACAGCGTACGGGGCTGATTCGCCTGATGATGAGCGTGGTGATCATTGCCCTGGCAGGCAGCGCCGTGGCGCTGGCGGGCAGTATCGGCTTCATCGGTCTGCTGGTGCCGCACATGGTGCGCAAGACGCTGTCCATCGACCATCGCTGGCTGCTGCCCGGCTGTGCGTTGCTGGGCGCGACGCTGTTGTTGCTGGCCGACACCCTGGCACGAGTGGTGATTGTCCCTCAGGAAGTGCCGGTGGGTGTAATGACTGCGCTGTTTGGTGCGCCGTTTTTCATTGCGCTGGTTCGGCGGGGGGCGCGCTATGGATAAGCATGTCACCGTGCGCTACCGGAGCTTTTCCCGGCAGTTCAGCCTGACAGTGTTGACGCGTTTGCTTACGGGTCTGGCGCTGACGCTGCTGGTTGCCTTGATCTCGCTGGCCGCGGGCAAGATCAACCTGTCGCCCACGACCCTGCTGAGTGTTTTTACCGGCCAGGCGGACGCCAGCCTGGTGTTCATCGTTGAACAACTGCGCATGCCCCGGCTCGCCCTGGCCGCACTGGTCGGTGCGGCCCTGGCGGTGTCCGGGCTGATCCTGCAAAGCATCATTCGCAACCCGCTGGCCTCACCGGATCTGTTAGGCATCACCAGCGGTGCCAGCGCCGCAGCCGTGTTGTACCTGTCATTCTTCTCGACTGCACTGGGCGCGCAGTTTCTGCCCCTGGCGGCGATCTCCGGCGCAGGCCTCGCGGCGCTGGTCATTTATCTGCTGGCCTGGAATCAGGGCGCTTCACCCTTGCGTATGGTGTTGATCGGGGTAGGGGTGTCGGCTTTGCTGGCTGCGGTCACCACGTTCATTCTGGTGTTCAGCCCGTTGACCACCACCTTGTCGGCTTATGTCTGGCTGACCGGTAGCGTGTATGGTGCCAGTTGGCCGGAGCCCCGCGCGCTGGCCGGCTGGCTATTGTTGACGTTGCCGCTGCTGGCGCTGCTCGCCCGTCAGGTGCGCATGCAACAACTGGATGACGCGCTGGCCCAGGGCATCGGCGTGCGCGTGCAATGGTTGCGTGCCGGTTTGCTGCTGGTGAGCGTGGCGCTGGCCGGCCTGGCGGTCGCCTGGGGCGGGGCGATTGCCTTTGTCGGGCTGATAGCGCCTCATATCGCCAAACGCCTGATGCCGCCGGGGTTCGTCGGTCAGGCGCTGATGGCGGCGCTGATCGGTGCCAATCTGGTGATGCTTGCCGATCTGGCCGGGCGCACGCTGTTTCTGCCGCTGGATCTGCCCGCAGGGATTTTTGTCGCGGTGCTGGGCACACCGTTTTTTCTGTACCTATTGATCAACCAGCGGCATTAAGGAATTACGGATGGCGTCAATCGCAACCCACGACCTGACCCTGAGTTACCAGCGGCAGGTGATCATCGACAGCCTTGATCTGCAGCTACCCGCAGGCCAGGTGACCGTGCTGATCGGCAGTAACGGTTGCGGCAAAAGCACCTTGCTCAAATCCCTGGCGCGCCTGCTCAAACCCCAGCAAGGCACCGTCGTACTCAACGGTGCCGACATTCACCAGAAGTCCACTGCGACTGTCGCGCGTGAGCTGGCGATTCTGCCGCAGATGCCCAGCGCACCGGAAGGCATCAGCGTACGGCAATTGGTGGCGTTGGGGCGTTATCCCTATCAGAACTGGATGCAGCAATGGTCCGCCGAGGATGAAGCCATGGTCGCACGGGCTCTGGCGCAGACCGGCATGCAGGAACTGGCCGACAGACCTGTCGATGCCCTGTCAGGTGGTCAGCGTCAGCGCGCATGGATCGCCATGACCCTGGCGCAGGATACCGACATTGTATTGCTGGACGAACCGACGACCTTTCTCGATCTGGCTCATCAGATCGAAGTGCTGGACCTCTTGCGCGACCTGAATCGGCAAGAAGGCAAGACCATCGTGATGGTCCTGCATGACCTGAATCTGGCCTGCCGTTACGCCGATCACATGGTCGCTGTCCACGAACGCAGCGCCTTTGCTCAGGGGCGTCCGGCGGACATCCTCAGCGAGGCGCTGGTCAAGCAGGTCTTCGGCCTCAACTGCCGGATCATCGCCGATCCATTCTTTGGTACGCCGCTGTGCATTCCCTTTGGCCGGGAACTGCCGCAATGAGTCTGGCGCAGGCGTTCAGCGAGTCCGAATGGTCGTTGCTGTCCGGGGCGCTGCGGCTAGGGCCGGCAGGTGAACACGATCCGCGCTCACTCCCGGCCCGAGCGCTGCTGGACGACGCCGTCTGCGAGCAATTGCTCGGCGTGCTGGGGCCGGTGATCGGTTCTCCTACCCAGGCAATCACCGCGTCATTGCTGGCCAAGCGCTTTTCCTTCCTCAGCACCGGTGCCTGTCTGTACGCGATGTCGGTCTACGACAAGGGCCTGGCCCTGTCGCTGGACAATAGCGTGGTTGAATACGCGCACGATAACGGCCTTTGGACCTCTTCAATGCCCTTGCTCGATACAACGCCTGTGGGTTACGCACCGGGGGCTCGCGAGGCGTGGCGTGATGTGCTCGTCGCCACCCTGTTCCGCGACCTGCTTCAGCCACTGTGGGAAACCTTCAACCGTGTCACTGGCATTTCCCGACGCATTTTGTGGGAAAACACCGCAGTACGTGTCTATTCGCTGTACGACAAGCGCATGGACACGGTTGAAGACCTGGTGATCCGGCAGCGCTGTGAAGCCGATTTCGACTGGCTGCTGCATCAGGCCGATCCGGCACTGTTCGGCCTGACCTACAACCCGCTCAAACACTTCCGCCGTCCACCGATTGTGCTCGAAGGCGAAGGCAAAAGCGTCCGTTTTCGGCGTACCTGCTGTTTCTATTATGACGCCAGCAACCCTGTCGAGTATTGCTCGACCTGCCCGTTACTGAGGCCCAAAAAATGTCGATGAACAAGCAGATCGCCCACCGCCAGCAACAGCTCAGCGACGCGGTCATAGAGCAATACCGTGATGTTGCCGCGTCAACCATTGGCCATCTGACCGACGTGGGTTACCTGCGTGGGATCAGACCGCTGTTCGAGGGTGCCAGACTGGTCGGCAACGTTGTCACGGTCAAACTGCAGCTGCCCGACGGCAGCATCCTGCGCGACGCTTTGCTGAACAGCCTGCCCGGGGATGTGCTGGTGATTGAATGCGTCGGCGACGAGCATTGTGCCTGCTGGGGCGACCTGCGCACCCTGGCCGCGCTCATCAAGGGGCTTGCCGGCGTCATCATCTCGGGTACGGTTACCGACGTCGCCGCCTTGCGCGAACATCGTCTGCCCGTGTTCAGCCGGGGAGTCAGCGCAATGACGACGCGCAGTCTCGGGGAAAGCGGCGAGCTCAATGGGCTGATCAATGTAGGCGGCGTGGATGTAAAGCCGGGGGATATCGCAGTCGGGGATGATGACGGGGTGTTTATCCTGAGTCCGCAACAGGCGAACGAACTGTTACCCGAGTTGCTTGGCAAGGAGAGTGCGGACAGAAAAAGACGGGCGGAGTTGCTCGACAGACTTAAGGGGCAGCAGCCGGAAATCAGAAGTCGGCAATGACAATATGTTTAATATTTGGATCCTAATATCGACAATCAGACAATAGGCAGGCCATTTACGTATTAAGTTCGCCGGCACTGCTCAAGATTGCGGTTCGATGACCGATGCAGATTGCAAACCCAAACTGTCCCGGATAGCCGCAATGTTCAATTCGCATTTGAAAAATACCAATAAGGCATTGGAGCGCCGCCTCGCCATGCTTGAGCAAGCAGGGCAAATCCTCAATCTGGAGACAGTCGCCGTCGTTCTGGATGGCACGGGCAAGGTACAGACCGTCAACGCGTTGTTCGAGACGGAGATGAGCTACGCCCAAGCAGAGCTTGTCGGACGCAACCTGTCTGAACTGAGCCCGCCGGAACTGAGCGGTGACGTTCACCAGAAACGCGCGTTGACCGCGATTCGCGACGGCAAGCATTTCAGCGGCACGTTGCGCCTAGTCAGCAAGGCCGGATCGAGGGTGTGGCTGAGAACCATTGTCGTTCCTTATAAAAATGAAACCGGCGGCGTCGAGCAGATCACCCTGTACTCGAGTGTTCTGACGCGAACCATTGAAGCCTCGCGTGAGAACGAGGCCCTGGTCAACGCACTGCAGCGCTCCACCGCCGTTATCGATTTCACCCTCGATGGCATTGTCATAGGCGCCAATGACAACTTTCTGAAGGCGATGGGCTACGAACTCAATCAGATAAAGGGCAAACATCACAAGATTTTCTGCCTGCCTGAAGAATCCGCTTCTGACGCGTATACCCAGTTCTGGGAAAGACTGCGCCGAGGTGAGTTTATCGTCGATCGTTTTCGTCGAGTTGACAAAGGTGGTCGTGATGTATGGCTGGAGGCGTCTTATAACCCGATTACCGACGCCAACGGCAAACTCTATAAAATTGCCAAGTTCGCGACGGTCATCACTGAACAGGTCGAGCGCGAGAAAGCCGTCGCCGAAGCATCGGAAATGGCTTATCAAACATCTATCGATACTGACAGCAGCGCGCAGCAAGGCCGAAAAGTCATCAAGGACACGCTGCATATGCTCGGCCAGCTGACCATTTCGATGGCAGAGGCTACACGAGGTATCGAAGCACTGGATTCGCAAAGTCAGGTGATTGGGACAATCATTAAAACCATCAGCGGTATTGCCGAACAAACCAACTTGCTCGCGCTGAACGCAGCGATTGAAGCCGCCAGGGCTGGCGAACAGGGCAGGGGGTTCGCCGTAGTGGCCGATGAGGTGCGCCAGCTGGCCTCCCGCACGACAAAAGCCGCGGAAGAAATCGTAAACGTCGTGAAGACCAACCAAAGCCTGGCTTCAGACGCAGTAGGCGTCATTGTGCGCAGCACCGAACAGGCTTCCGAGGCGCTGGTATTGGCCAACGACGCAGACCGTGTGATCCAGGAAATCCAGCAAGGTGCCAACACGGTAGTGCGGGCAGTCAGCCGGTTTGTGGACCAGCGCTCCAGTTAAGTGTGAACAGTCGGGTCGACTCAGGGGACACTAAAGGTGTGCTGCCCTGAGTCACTCACTGCGCAGTTAAACAGGAAAGGAAGTGTACTGATCTGTGCAGAGCCACCTGCGTATAAAAGTTTTAAATGAGTGTGTTTTATTAAATCGATGGGACAGCACTCGCGCAAGGCGCCCACTATCGGAATCACTGTGCTACTGCCTCAAGACTGATAGCCGGCTACCGATACCCTGCTTATAACCGTTGCACCCGCCGTCATTTCGAGCATCGTTATTATGACTTTCCTGCGCAGCCCACACATGGTTCGTAAGTACCTTTACACCTTGTTGTGGTTTTACGTGTTCTCTATTTTCCTGTTGGCCATCGCGTGGGAATTCGAACTTGAATCCGTCGCCATGGTCGCAATGGGCTTACCCTACGACCAGGACTTCGAAAACGCCGAGCGTTGGCGTTTTGTATTGACCTCGACAGGCTTTGCAGTGTTATCGATGGTTATACCGTTCATTCTTCTGAAACGCCTGATGCAACGGCTCCATAGCAGCTACAACGATTTGCTCGAGTCACAGGCGCTCAGCGAATCTCTGGCCCGCCACGATCCTTTGTCCGGCTTGCTCAATCGGCGTGTGTTTCACGAGCAACTGGTTGCACGCTTACGGCAGCCAGCGACACACACTGCGGTTTTTCTGATCGACCTGGATAAATTCAAGCTCATCAACGATACCCATGGGCATGCGGCGGGAGACGCGGCGATCTGCGCCGTTGCCGAAAGCCTGCGCGACGCCACTGTCGGGTGGCAGGCTTCCGTTGCGCGACTGGGTGGCGACGAGTTTGGCCTGGCGGTCAGCGGTGACTTCAGCCATGCCGAACTGGCGCCGCTCGCTGAAAACATTCTGGCCAAAATCGCGGCATCCAGCGTCGGCCTGCCGCGTGTGGTCCTGAGTGCAACCCTCGGCATTGCCATTGCGCCAATGGACGGCTCAGACCCCGACCTCTTGCTGCAACGTGCTGACAGCGCCATGTACCGCGGCAAGACCGGTGGCCGAGCCACATTTCATTTCTATGAAGTCAGCTTCGAGCGCGAGCAGCGCCTGCAGGAGCAGTTCGCGCGGGAACTCACCCAGGCTATCGAAGAGAAGGATATTCAACCGTTCTATCAGCCCATTGTCAGCCTTCCAGAGCAGCGCCTGTCCGGGTTCGAACTGTTGGCGCGATGGCTGCATCCGGAGCGCGGAATCATTCTGCCGCTTGACTTCATACCCGTAGCAGAACAGTTGGGGCTGATCAAGCCACTCACCGCGACCCTTTTGCTTCAGGCCTTCGATCAGGCACGCGCTTGGCCAAGCGACTTCACGCTGGCAATCAATGTCACCTCACTGATGATCGAAAGTCCCGACTTTCCGGACTGGCTGGAACAGTTGGCCAGCGAAGGAAAATTCCCGCTGAGTCGGCTGGAAGTGGAAGTGACGGAAAACGCTCTCGTCGCCAATGTCGACAGTGCCCGCCTGAATCTCGAACGTCTGCGCGCGATAGGCGTGAGCGTCGCCCTGGACGATTTCGGGACCGGCTATTCAGGGCTTTACCACCTGACCAAACTTGCCATCGATAAGATCAAGATCGACAGATCGTTCTTCGACACGACGCTCGAGAACCAGAACGAGATGGTCAAGGCCATCCTCGCTCTGGGGAAAAGCCTGCGGATGAAAATCACCGCCGAGGGTGTTGAGCACGAGCGACTGGCTGACTGGCTGGCCACTCATGAGTGCGACTTTGCCCAAGGTTACCTGTTCGGACGGCCCTTACCGTTGGCTCAGGTAACAGAGCTGCTGACAATGAGTGAGACTAAAGGGCCGGTCAGGGCGTTGGCGGTTCTTGGAAAATAAGGGGGATGTGCTTCAAGTCAGGCGCTCTCGAACTTCAATGCGGAACTTTGGATTCACCAGAGACGATGAGAGTTCTCTAGTGCTTGGCGCCCAATAAAACCTGCGGCTTTCTGCCAGTACAGCGAGCTGCAACACCCTCTTGGAACTGTGATCGGGATAGGCACCGATCGCGTCAACGTGAGGTGCTGCTGCGAATAAGGCGTTCCATTCACATATAAGCATTCCTTATTGTCGATGACTCATGGAGTATATGCGCATTTTGGCTGCCTCTATGAGGCAAGCGCTCGCAGCTTCAGGAGCCCGTGAATGAACATCGAGATTGAGGCGCTGATCGCCCGGAAGATCGGTTTCGCCTCTCACCAGAACGCCGTACCGCTGGTACGTGAACTAAGCATCTGGAACCAGGAAGAAACCGGTTTTGAAAACCTGACCCTGAGTTTAAGCACCGACCCCGATTTCGTAGAAAGCCGGACTTGGCATATAGATCGCATCCATGCAGGTGATCGCCTCAACATCTCCGAGCGCGATATCAAGCTTAATGCGGGTTATTTGGCCGGGCTGACTGAAAGCCTCAGCGCAGACGTGGTGATGCGCTTGTCCCAGGGCGACAACGTGCTCGTCGAGCAGCGCTTCCCTATAGAACTCCTGGCGCGAACAGAATGGGGCGGCTTGAGCGCAATGCCGGAGTTGCTTGCAGCTTTCTGCATGCCCAATGATCCCGCGGTAGATCGCGTACTCAAGGCAGCTTCACAGGTATTACGGCGCGCAGGCAAGAAAGATGGCATTGACGGCTATGAAAGCAAGTCGCGTACGCGAACCTGGGAGCTTGCCTCTGCCATTTGGTCAGGAGTGTGCAGCTTTCAGTTGAGCTATGCATTACCTCCGGCCAGTTTTGAGCAGCAGGGCCAAAAAGTCAGGCCTCCGAGTGTGGTTCTGGAAAACGGCGTGGCGACCTGTCTGGACACTGCATTGCTGTTTGCTGCGGCGTTGGAGCAGGCGGGCTTGAATGCTCTGCTGATCATGACCAAGGGACATGCATTTGCAGGCGTATGGTTGCAGCCTCAAGAGTTTTCCCAATTGTTGACCGATGAGGCGTCGGCAGTACGTAAACGCATGGATCTGAAGGAAATGGTGGTCTTCGAAACCACCCTTTCTACCCAGACACCTGCGCCGGGGTTCTCCCAGGCAATTGCAGCTGCCGAGCGGCAACTCGATGATGAGCAGTTCATCATGGCCATCGATTTGCACCGTGCCCGGATGCAGAAGATTCGTCCGATGGCGCTCATATCAGTAACAGAAGGATCTGATGCGACAGCCGATGCTCCGCCCACTATTGAAGGACTGGAGGAGGCGCCGGCACTCCCGGGGTTCGATGTCGAAATAAATACCGACAGCGAAGGTCCTGCCGGCAAACTGACGCTGTGGCAACGCAAACTCCTCGATCTGACGACCCGCAACCGTCTCCTGCATCTCCCGGACAGCGCAAAAGGCGTACGCCTGTTGTGCCCCGATCCGGCAGCGCTTGAAGACCTTCTCTCCAGTGGGCAGCGAATTCGCGTGCTGCCGGTGCCTGACCTGAAAAGCAGTGGCCGGGATGAGGCGCTGTACGAACAGCAGAATAATGAAAACCTGGTTGACGAAGTTGCTCGTCAGGCTCTTGCTCGTGGTGAAGTGCTCGCCGGGCTGGAAAAAGTCAAACTTGAAGCCACCCTGATTGATCTGTTCCGAAAGGCGCGTAGCGACCTGGAAGAGGGCGGTGCAAACACACTGTTTCTGGCCATCGGCTTTCTCAAATGGAAGAAGAGTGCCGACGACCCGAAAACTTACTCCGCGCCCCTGATCTTGCTGCCAGTAAAACTTGAACGTAAAAGTGCCTTGTCCGGGGTAACGCTAAGCCTTCTTGATGAGGAACCACGTTTCAATCTGACGCTGCTTGAACTGCTGCGCCATGACTTCGAGTTGGTAATTCCCGGACTGGACGGCGAACTGCCCAGCGATGAAAGTGGCATTGATGTGACGGGTATCTGGAACATGGTGCGGCGAGCAGTGCGTGACGTGCCGGGTTTCGAGGTGAGTACCGAACTTGTGTTGGGAACCTTCTCATTTGCCAAATACCTGATGTGGAAAGACCTGAATGCCAACGCAGCACTGCTGCTGCAAAGCCCTTTGGTCAAGCATTTGCTGGACCCCGCTGAGGTAGATGAGGGCTTCTCCGGCTCAGACGAGTTTCCCAGACCAGAGCATCTGGACTCGTCAGTAACGCCCGCCACGCTTTTCGCCCCGTTGCCGGCCGACTCTTCACAGTTATCTGCCGTGGTGGCATCTGCCGGTACTCATAGTTTCGTCATGGATGGGCCTCCGGGAACCGGCAAGTCGCAAACCATTGCCAACATGATTGCCCACAATCTGGCCTTGGGCCGCCGCGTGCTGTTCGTGGCAGAGAAGCGCGCGGCACTGGACGTGGTTTACCGTCGCCTGGCAGAACAGGGGCTGGGCGAGTTTTGCCTGGAACTGCATTCAAGCAAGACCTCTAAAGTTGAAGTACTCAAACAACTGGACCGCGCCTGGGACGTCAGCGACGCATTGAGCGCCGACGAATGGGAGCGTGAAGCCACTCGTTTGCAGACACTGCGTTCGCGACTCAACGAACTGGTCGCGGTACTGCACCGACGCTGGAGCAACGGGCTCTCCCTGCATCAGGCGATTGGTCGTGTGGTTCGTGATCATGGCCCTCAAACACCCAGGCTGACCTGGCCATCAGACACGCAGCATGATGCTGCCGAGTACAGCCAGTTGCTGGATCTGTCGCGCCGGTTAGGCCTGAACGGTGATGCCGCACGTAATTTGTCAGGCAAATTCGGCGCTCTGGCGCAGACCCAGTGGTCGAACGCCTGGCAGGCACACATTGCGAATGCCGCACGTGAGCTGCCGCAGGCCCTTGACGCGCTGAATGCGGCGAGTGAAAGGCTTCTTGTCCTGACGCACCTTGACTTGCCTGTAGCCGAAGTGGCGCAGGTTCAGCACCTTGGCGAATTGGCGACTCTGGTCGTGGAGTCCTATGGACTGAACCTCTCATTCGCTTTTGCACCCGACGCCGTCGCGCGTATTGAAGCCGCCCGGCGCGCGTGCCAGTTAATCGAAAGCTATCGAGAGCTTGAGGAAGGTCTGTCGCTGGATTATGCGGACGAAGCCTGCCGTCGCATTCCCGTTGAGGCGATGCGCAGCGAATGGCGAGATGCCGAAGGAAAGTTCTGGTTCCTGGCGACTTTCGCCAAGAAAAAGGTCGCGAAGAAGCTGGCCTCTTCAGGTGGCGCAGCAGGCCTGCCGGACACGCTTGGCGACCTGGCGATTTTCGAGCGCCTGCACGCGCAACTGAACGAACTGGATACATTGGCCGGCAGCCTGCAATCGATCCCGGGCTGGCAGGGCCTGACCAGTGACGTGTCACAGATATTTCGTGCAGCCTCAATGGCTGAACGTCTGCGCGGGCTGATAAGCGGTCTGGCCCAATCACCGGACCACCTCGTTTCGCTACGCGGTGCCGTCGCGCGACTGGTCGTTGAGGCGAACGAAATGTTGGCGCCGGGCGGGCAAATCGGCGTAGCGTTATCAGCCTTGCAACAGGCGTTGTCTCGCTATGAAGACGCCGCTCGACTGTTTGCCGAATTATCTGCAGCCGGTACAGATACACAACCGAGCGTTGGCGTGTTGAGGGCTACTTCGCTCTCAATCCAGCAACAAGAAGAGCAGCTCAAGGCATGGTGCGATTGGTGCCGGGTTCGCGAGCAGGCTGGTGAGGCTGGGTTAGCCAGTCTGGCGCGTGCGCTCGAGGCAGGGAGTCTGTCACCTGCAGCAAGCGAGGAAACCTTCATCACGGCCTATGCCCATTGGTTCGCTACGCAGGGTATAGACGGCGAACCTCTGTTGCGGAATTTTGTGGCTGCCGAGCACATGAGTGATATTGCGGCTTTCGTTCGTCTGGACGACGAAATGGCGAAACTGACGGTGCGTTACATCCGGGCCAAACTGTGTGGCTTGATCCCCTCCAAAAATGACATACCCAAGAGCAGCGGCTTTGCCATTCTCAAACATGAATTGCAGAAGTCTCGCCGGCACAAACCTGTCAGGCAACTGGCTGTCGAAATGGGCGACGCGCTGAATCGCCTGGCGCCTTGCATGCTGATGAGCCCGCTGTCGATTGCGCAATTCCTGCCCGCCGATCAACCGCCTTTCGATCTGGTCATTTTCGACGAGGCTTCGCAGATTGCTCCATGGGACGCAATCGGTTCGATAGCTCGCGGCAGGCAAGTGGTTATCGCGGGTGACCCGCGTCAAATGCCGCCGACGAACTTTTTCAACCGTGGCCCGAATGCCAGCGACGACGATACCGCGGAAGACATGGAAAGCATTCTGGACGAATGCCTGGGAGCAGGGGTGCCGAGCCACAGTCTGAGCTGGCACTACCGGAGTCGCCATGAAAGCCTGATTGCCTTCTCCAATCATCGTTACTACGACAGTAATCTCATTACCTTTCCGGCAGCAGAGACTCGCGCGAGTGCCGTCGAGTGGCGCAGGGTTGACGGTGTTTATGCAAAAGGCAAAGGGCGCTACAACCAGGCTGAAGCCGAAGCCATTGTCAGCGAGACAGTCAAGCGCCTTACCGATCCCGCGTTCGTGGCTGCTGGCCATTCGATCGGTATTATCACGCTCAACTCCGATCAGCAAAAACTGATCAATGATCTGTTGGACAATGCCCGCAAGCAGTACCCGCAGATCGAGCCGTTTTTTCAGGACACACAGACCGAGCCGGTTGTCGTCAAGAATCTGGAGACAGTCCAGGGCGATGAGCGCGACCTGATTATGCTCGGGATAGGCTACGGTCCTACCGAGCCCGGCGCGCAGGTCATGTCCATGAACTTCGGTCCCCTCAACAAGGACGGCGGCTGGCGCAGGCTTAACGTGGCGATCACCCGGTCTCGCCGAGAAATGTTGGTGTTCTCATCCTTTGATCCTTCAATGATCGACCTGAACCGCACCAATGCCCGCGCAGTCCGTGACTTGAAGCATTTCATAGAGTTTGCCCAGCGCGGACCAAAAGCTTTGGCCGAGGCGGTACAAGGCTCGGTCGGTGGTTACGACTCGCCGTTCGAGGAGGCAGTCGCTCAGGGCCTGAGGCGTCTTGGGTGGCAAGTGATTCCGCAGATCGGAGTCTCTCGTTTCCGCATTGATCTGGGAATTGTTCATCCCGATCGTCCGGGTGACTATCTGGCTGGCGTCGAATGCGATGGTGCTACCTATCACAGCGCTGCCACTGCTCGGGATCGGGACAAGGTCCGCGGAGCAATTCTCAGCGGTCTCGGCTGGAATCTGGTGCGGCTATGGTCCACGGAATGGTGGGTAGACAAAGAGGGAGCATTGCAGAGGCTGAATGCAGCGTTGAACGATCTTTTGGCTCAATCCCGGGAGGAGACAGCAGACCCACTAAACGAACAGCCAACGCCCCACTGATGGAACGCTAAAGCGCCCGCCGAAGCGTAATCCGGGTCAATTCCGAAGGTTTGCCAAGACGAATGGCAAACCCGGGCCAGAGTGCGGTGCCGTTGTTGACGTACAGTTGCATCCCGCCCACATCATAAAGCCCGGATACGAATCCGCCGTTGGCCAGGGCCAGCAGCCGGTGTAGACCGAAGATCATGCCGCCATGGGTATGCCCGGAGAGTTGCAGCGCTATGCCGTGGGTCGCTGTTTCCTCGGCGTTTCTGGGTTGGTGGTCGAGCAGGATGATCGGTGTGTCTTTCGCGATGCCTGCTATGGCTTTCTGCAGGTCTGGCGCAGGGAAGCCGGTTTTCGGCGCCGTGACATCGGTGACGCCGGCCAAAGCGATGCGTGCACCGTCGTGCTCGATCAGCGTGTGGCTGTTGGCGAGAGGGATCATGCCCAGCGAGACGAAGTGCTGCATCCACGCCTGGTTATCGAAAAAGTACTCATGGTTGCCGGGGATGACGTACACGCCATCCGGCGCACGCAAATCGCGCAGCGCCTCGATATCCTGCTTCCGGTCGTTGAGCGAGCCGTCGATGAGATCGCCGGTGATGACGATCAGGTCAACCCCCAGCGCATTGGACTGCTGCACCACAGCCCGGGTCCAGGGCGCATCGAACAGGCGGCTGATGTGCATGTCCGTCAGTTGCAATACCTTGTAGCCTTCGAATTGCGGAGGCAGGTTTTTAATCGCGATCTGGATGTCTTTCACTGGCGGCACGCGCACGGCCTGCTGGACGCCGATTGCCGCCAGCACCAGGGCCGCCATACCGATGAAATAACGCAGATTGGCCGGAATGCTCAGCGTCTGCCGGCGCACCAGCATCGTCAGCAATGTGCAGATGTCGACGATGATTTGCAGTACCGCAAGCAACAGGATCGCGCCGAACGCCCAGTTGAACAGCATCACGATGTAGCGTGGAAATTCCGGCGAGAACACGCTGCCGGAGGAAAACCGGCAATACAGATGATATTGCGAGGCAAGGACAAGCAGCACCGCAACGGCGATTTTCGCCGATAACGCCCAGGGCATCGGCCATAGGAATCGGGCGATGACGTACAGGCAGGGCATGCTGAACATGACATGAAACATTAACGTGCTCCGTTGGCGATATCGATGAAGTGGATAACTGCGTCAACGGCACGGGCAGTAATGAGGCCGATCTGGTCCTGCCGACGCCGCCCGTTGCAGCGTATTGGGGAGCAGGGATGCTGGAGGTCATGGTGCCGAGGCGGAATGCCGATACGAGCAGACCGTGCTGCCAAGTTTCTTGCAACGCGCGCCGATTGTCGAGCTAACGTGCTTTTGCCGGCACTGCACGGCTCGAAACCGGTCTGAAACCGTCGCTTGATTGCAGCTGTCAGGCGGCACTCGACGGCTTATCCCTGCCGCGAGCCATCTCTCGAAACAGGCGGGGCGACATACCGAATGTCGATTTGAACTGCCTGCTGAAATGCGAACTGCTGCCGTAGCCCCAGGCATAGGCGATATCGGTCAGTGAACGATGGGCATGCTCATTGCTGCGCAACTCTTCGGCGCAACGCGACAGGCGTCGTTGCCAGATATATTCACTCATTACCTCTACAAAGGGGCCGCCCACCGTGCACGGGCGGACACAGACATCGGTCAGAACGTGTGAACGTAACGAACCTGCACCATGTAATCCGCGCGTGAGCGGTTCTCGACGCCGGTTTCTTTGTAGGTGTTCAGCCAGAACGCCTGCGGTTCGCTTATTTTCCAGAACAGGCCAGGTCCGATGCCGAGTACTTTTTCCCGGGAGTCACTCAAGCGGCTGCCATTGACCTGATCATCCGATATCTGCCTGAAGTAGTAGCCGTTGATGCCGACGGAAACCTTGGGGAACACTTCATACGACGCGGTGAAGTTGGCCCACGCCGACTGGCCGGATTGGGTGTTGCGCACTGACTGCCCGTCGAAAAACTGTTGCGAACTGCTCGCCGGGTCGTCGTTCTTGAAGTTGTACAGGTAGTTGAGGCGCCAACTCATTTCCCAGCGCGGCGCAGGCATCCAGGTGGCCGCCCAGTAGGGGTTCAGCGAGAAATGATTGGAGCCAGGGTTCAGGTCTTTGTGCTTGTCGTATTTGCCCGTGGGCACGATGGTATCGAAAGCCACACGCTGGACGAAAACCGGCCTTCCCTGGGCGTTGATTATTGGGTCGAACTGCACCTGAGGCCCGACCGTAACGTCGCCCAGCCCCGCGCCGTTGTCTTTGAGTGTGGCACCGTTGTCACCGAAGTCACCGTCCAGAGAGACCACCGGCACCAGCAGACTCCAGCCCAGGTGCGCACCACCAATGCTCTCTGGCGAGTAATAGCTCAACTGATTGATCATCGTGACAACATTGATCTTCGGGTCGTCGAAGGCGCTGTTGTCTTTGCCGCCGTTGGTTCTGATGCTGCTTGCCGTGCTGAACTTCAGATAGGTCTGATGCGTCAGGCCAGGCGGTCCGGCAAAACCGTCGTAAAAGCTCGTGCCGCCCAGATTGATACCACTGGGCTGGCTGACCGAGGGCGGAGGAGGGCCATCTGCTGCGTGGGCAACGAACGGCATGAAGCTAAGCACCAGGCAGGCTGGCAAGGATATTTTCAGTGTCATCGGCGCGGCTCTATTTTTGGAGTTGTGAGCAGAAGGCTTCGCTTGGCACCTCGACTGTAATCACCGGGTTATCGCAATACTTGAGTGGAGCGGCCAGAGTTGACTGAGAGCGCCAGGATGGCGGAGAGGGTGCCCATAAATAAATATATGTATGGATGTATTACGCATCTTAATCGCAAAAAGCCATCTCTCAATTGACGCTGCAGCAGCGGCTCATGGTTAATAGCTTCAACGCCATCAACGAGAGTTCGCCGCCATGCTCAGATCCCTGTCTCGTAGAACCGTAGTACTTCAGGCCATCGCCGGTCTGGCGTTTCTCGTGGGTACCAACCTGGCAATGGCCGGGCAGACCTTGCGTCTGGCCCATGCCTCCAGCTCCGACAGTCTGATCAACCAGGCGATGACGCGTTTTGCCGCCGAGGTCAGCGCCGAGACGAAAGGTGAATTGAACGTACAGGTCTATCCGGACGGCCAACTGGGCGACGAAGCGCCTATCGTCGACTCGGTCGGCGCCGGTGCCATCGACATTGGCCTGGGCGGCTCGACCGACGGCATCGATCCACGCCTGAATGCATTGTCACTGCCATTTCTGTTCGAAGATTCTGTCGCCGTGCATGCCTACCTCGATAGCGAAGCCGGCAAGAAATTTCTGAGCATGGGCCAGGACCACGGTTTCGTCATGCTCTCGGCACTGGACTCGGGTTTTCGTCAGTTCGCCAACAGCAAACACCCGATATTGCAACCAGCGGACCTTAGCGGCCTGAAAATACGCACGCCGCCCAACCCGGTCATTCTGGCAACCATCAAGCAATTGGGCGGGCTGGGGCAGTCGATTCCGTTTGGCGAGGTCTATACCTCGCTGCAATCGGGTGTAGTGGACGGGGTCGAGCCTGAACTGCGCGACTTTCATGATCAGAAGTGGTACGAGGTCGCCAAGTATGTCTCGCTCTCGAACTACGTGTGGTCGGCAAACTTCTGGTTCATCAACAAGGACAAGTATGAAAGCCTGAGCACAACGGAGCGGGCGGCTCTCGACAAGGCGGTGGTCGACACCACCGCCTGGTATCGCTCACAGCTGGAAGCGGTGTACAGCAAAATCCAGCAGGAAATGCAGAGCAAGGGCGTGAAGTTCAACGACGTCAACCCTCGGCCGTTTCGCGAGCTGAGCAATCCGGTCTATACGCAGTTCGGCAAGGTCTGGGGCGAAGACTTCGTCAGCCAGCTGCGACACGACGCGCAAGGCGAGTGATGCCATGTCTATCAGCCCGCATCCCGACCAACCACCCAGCAGCCTGGCTGAACGCTGCCTTGCTGTATTCGGCGCGTTGATGTTCGCCGTCACCTTTCTGTCCATTCTGGCGGGCGTCTTCTCCCGCTACCTGAACCTGCATGGCTTCGAATGGTCGTTCGAGATCGCCACCATCGGGTTTATCTGGGTGACGTTCACTGGCGCGGTGATCGCTGAAATGAGGCAGGAGAACGTGCGATTCCAAGGCTTGGCAGGCATGCTGCCGGCCGCTCTGCAAAAGGCCCTGGATGCCTTTGCGAGCGTGGCTTTGCTGGGAATCAGCGCGTGGCTGCTGAGCAGCGGTGTGGCGTTTATTTCACGCACAGGCTGGATGCCGACCCCGGTGCTGCGCTGGCCGGCAGGACTGAGTTCACTGGCGCTGATCAGCGCTGCCGCAATGCTCGCGATACTGGCCGTTGTGCGCCTGGCACGCCTGATTCGCAACGGAGTACGCCCATGACCGTGCTGATTCTCTTTCTGGCGTTTTTCTGTTTGTTGATGGCTGGCCTGCCCGTCGTCTGGGCGATGGCCGGTGGCAGTATCACGGCTTTGCTATGGGGCGATCTGCACATGCCGCTGGCTTGGCTCGCCCAGCAGACACTGCGCGGTGCGGACTCATCCACCCTGGCCTCGATTCCGTTGTTTCTGCTGGCTGGAGAATTGATGAATCGTGGCGGCCTCACGCTGCGCATCATGCGCGTTGCAGAGCATTGCTTCGGACGTTTGCGTGGTGGACTCGGACTGGTGAACGTGGCCACTGCGTTCGTTTATGGCGGCCTGACCGGCTCGGCCACGGCCGATACCGGCACCGTTGCCAAGGTCATGATTCCGGTGATGGAAGCGCGAGGCTACCCTCGTGCCTTCGCCGCGGCAGTCACCGCTGCCTCCGGAACGCTGGGTATTATCGTGCCACCGAGTGTCATTCTGATCATGTTCGGCGTGCTGACCAATACGTCTATCGGCGGTCTGTTCATGGCCGGCGTGATCCCCGGCCTGATGCTCGCCGCAGTCTTCATGCTGACCGCTTATATAGTAGGGGTTCGCGAGGGCTTTCCAAAAGCCGAAGGCAAGATGGACTGGGGCCTGTTCCTGCGTGATACCGCCGGCGCGCTACCAGCATTGCTGATGCCGTTCATGGTGTTGGGAACGATAGTGACCGGCTTTGCCACGGCCACTGAAGCAGCCTCTTTGTCGGTTCTTTACGCGCTGTTCGTCGGCACCATCGTCTACCGCCAATTGCGCTGGCGTGACCTGTTCCCGGCCGTGACCGAAGCGGTCACCACAACTGGCTCGGTAATGATCATCATGGCCGTGGCGATGCCGTTCGGCTGGATTCTGACCTTCGAACTGGTACCGCATACCGTGGCGACCTGGATCGTCGGCCTGCATACCGGCCCGCTGATCACCATATTGCTGGTGATTCTGGTGCTCAAGGTCGTTGGCTTCTGGCTGGACCTGGGCCCGGCGATGATCATCCTGGCCCCCATTCTGGTTCCTGTTGCCAAGGCGGCAGGTTTCGAGCCCTACCAGATCGGTCTGATCTTCACCATGACCCTGGGCTGGGGGCTGTTCACTCCGCCTATCGGAACCAACATCTTTGTGGTGTGCAATGTCGGGCGTATTGATATCGGCTCCGTCTCACGACGATTGATACCGTTCTGGATCGCTACGGCATTTGCCATCGCCTTGCTCGTGTTTTTCCCGAATCTGACCCAATGGTTGCCCCGCGTCATGGGCTATTGATCCCTCCCATTTCCTGAGAAAAAAGATGAAACATTTGATCGGTGGAATTTCCAGCGGCGGCCGCGCTTTGCCTGAAATCGATGGCCAGGTCTTCAATGTCACGCGTTCCAGTGGCCCATGGCTGTGGGACAGCGAGGGGATTCGCTACGTGGACACGGCAATGGGCTTCGGTGCAACCATGCTCGGTCATGCCCAGACGCAGGTCATGGCTGCAGCCAGTGCTGCGATGATCAATGGCCCGATGCCGTCCTTCGCCCACGCAGACGAGGAGGCTGCGGCGGCGGCGTTGGCAGCGTTCACCGGCGATCTCAGCCAGGTGATATTCGTCAATACCGGAAGCGAAGCGGTGCACCTGGCCTGCCGGACTGCCCGCGTCGCGACGGGCCGCCAGCGTATCGTCAAGTTCGCTGCCGGCTATGATGGCTGGTACGACTCGGTCGCCTTTGGCAACGCCGGACAGGCATCGGCCCTGATGGCCGGTACGCAGCGTCCGGAAAGGGACGGTGTACTGCTGCTGCGCTACAACGATTTTGCCGACGCCGAGCAGTTGTTTCGCGACTACCACGACATTGCCGCTCTGGTGCTGGAACCGGTGCTGGCCAATGCGGGTTGCATCGAACCTGCAGCCGGGTACTTGAAGTACCTCAGCGATCTGGCCCACCGCAACGGGGCGCTCATTATTCTGGATGAAGTGCTGATGGGGCTGCGCCTGTGCCCGGGGCTGACCGGCACGTTGCTGGGTGCCGAGGCCGACCTCGCCACGGTCGGCAAGGCCATCGGCAGTGGTATTCCAGTCGCTGCACTGGTCGGAAAGCCCGAATACATGGGGTTGTTCGAACAGGGGAAAATCGTCCGTGCCGGTACTTACAGCGGAGCGCCGCCGGCCTGCGCCGCAGTACTGGCAACCCTCAAGCAACTGGCCACTGCGGACTATCCCGCACTGCTGAGACGCGGCGATCAGTTGCGCGCGCAACTGGTGGCAGCCTTTGCCGACAAGGGCATGGCGGTAAGCAGCACGGGTTACGGGTCGGTGTTCACCTTATGGCCGTCGGCAGTCCCGCCCAAAGACTACGCTGATGCAGCGCAAATGGCTGACAGTCGCTGGACGCTGGCCTTGCACAAGGCGCTGCGTCGGCAAAGGGTCATGAGCATGCCGTTTGCTTTCGGCCGCACCTACCTGACCTTTGCCCATCAGGAGCAGGCATTGCAGGCCTTGCTGGAAGGCTACAAGGCGGCCATCGCTTCGCTTTGAATCGTGCCTTTAGAAGTGACTTGTGAGCTGTTTTCCGAGAGGCTTTCGGCCTTGAAGCAGTCGCGAACGAAATGTGCCAGGCGGCGCGTGTTCAGCAGGGCATGTTCGGGCACTACAAGCTCCAGCTCGATGCTCGGCAGCTCGGGCAATTGCTCGCAATGCAGAATGCGCCAGCCGGACGGCACGACCGAAGCGGGTAATACCGTCACCGAGGTGCCCAATCGAACCGAATGCATGACGCCCGGGAGATGGGATGACGAACTGACCACTCGCCAGGGCGTGCCTAGCAGATCCAGCGCCTCGATGATCTGCGGACGCGCCCGGCAGCTGTCGGTAAACAATGACAGCGGCACAACCTTCTGCTGCTCGGGAAAATGCCCCGGCGCTGCGCACCACAACATCGGCTCGCACCGGAGTAACTCACCTTGTACCTTGGCGTTGGCGCGGGTGATGATCGCCAGGTCGATGCTACCTTCCGTAATCATCGCCTCGAGGCGAGAAGAAAAATCACAGATGATTTCCACCTGCAGATGCGGGTGGCGCAGGGCGAACGCCTGCATCAGCTCGCACCCCAGTGACTCCAGGTAGTCATCCGGCATGCCGATACGGACGCGGGCAGCCTCCTGCCCGCAATCCAGCGCGGCAAGCGCTTCATCCTCAAGCATCTGGATGCGCCGGGCATAGCCGATCAGCCTTTCGCCATGCTCCGTCAACGTGACGCCACGGCGAGAGCGCTCCAGCAGCTTGCGCCCGACCCTGGCTTCCAGTCGTCCCAGCATCAGACTTACCGCTGCCTGGGTCTTGCCGATACGCTCACCGGCGTTGGTAAACCCGCCGCAGTCGATGACAGCAACAAAAGCGGCAAGGCAATCGGTATCGAGATGGCGCATGGGAAGACCTCGGGTGAAACGTGATGGCAGATAACCATGCATGTTCCATTCCGTTTACACAGACGGAGCAACCTAACGGTTTCGGGCCGCCTGACCTTTCAGCTGGCGCTGCGCTTCCCAGCACTGATAGTGGTCGGTCAGCGTTTCGGTGATCGAGCGATACCTGACTCCCAGATCATTCACGCTGCGCTGGTTATCCACGCTGAAACGGATGCCCAGATGCTTGCTCAGGTAAGCCTGAGTGAGCCCGAACATCGGACCGATCAAGCGCACGAGCACATTGGGGATCTGATAGCGGGGCAGCAGCCAGGGACGTCGATGCAGACTTCGCACAATGCCGGCGATCTCCACGAAAGAGATCATTCGTTGTTCGGCAAGGATGTAACGTCCATGAGCGTCAGCCTTATTGGCCGCGGTGATATGGGCTGTCGCCACATCCCGGACGTCGACCGTCGTCAGGCTCAGGTCGGGCATCCCGTAAAAGAAGTAGCCACGGAACATCTCATCCAGCAGGAAGAGGCTTCCGGACTCCGAGGCGGGTGTCAGAGACGGGCCCAGAATCATGCCGGGATTGATCGTCACCAGGCTCCAGCGGCTCTGCGCTTCGCAGATTCGCCACGCCTCTTTCTCGGCTTCGACCTTGGCGTAATGGTAGGGATTGGTCTCGAGTGTGCTGCTGGTATTGAAATACTCCTCGGTGAGGGTCTTGTTGCTCATCTGCAGCACATCGATGTAGTCACCAAAGATTGCCCCGACCGTGGAGGTCATGACCACGCGCATCACGCTGGGGGTTTTATCGACACTCTGCAGAACATTCCGGGTGCCCTGCAGTGCGGGCTCAAGCATCTCCCGGCGACCGTCTTTTATTTTCTCGGGCAACAGAAAAGGTGACGCCACATGATGGACCACGTTGCAGTCGCGCATGGGCGCATCAAATGCGCCTTCTGCCAGAAGGTCCGCCTCGAACAGATAAAGCCTGCCCGGATACTGCTTTTGCAGCGTCCGCAAAGGCAGCACTTTTGTCTCGTTGGCGAGATTGCGCACGGTGGTATTGACGGTAATACCGCTGGCGAGCAATTGCTGAATAAGGTGGCAGGCAACGAACCCGCCACCTCCGGTAACAAGGACTCGATCGGTCATGGCAGCCCATCTCTTGTTTGATTGGTTATGCAGAGCAGGGCTACGTTAAACAATCGGTTACAGAACGATCAGGGCTGAACCGGACGCGAAAGGGGGCGGCGATGGACTTCCGTCAATACGCTGCAGACTGCGGATCACGCGAAACATCAGGGCGATGTCGGGCGCTGGATATCTTTGCGGAACTGCTGCATCTCGTGCCTGGCCTCTCGCGGCGTTACCCCGGTCCAGCGCTTGAATGCCCGGCGAAAATCACGAATATCACTGAAGCCGGTTTCGCTGGCCACGTCGATCAGCTTCGTTTCGCGGTGACTCAGCAGTGACAGTGCCTTTGCCCGGCGCAGTGAATCGATGACGCCCTGATAAGACTGTCCGGCTTCATCCAGACGCCGCCTCAAGGTGCGCTCGCCTATATTGAGTTGCTGCGCGAGTTCATTGAGTGACGGCGGCGCGCAGAGCCGCTTGCGTATTTCCCGTTGCACGGTTTCGACAAGATCAGACGTGCCTTTATCTTCCCAGTTTGCGCTGTCCAACAACTCGGCCACTTCGGCCGCGACGAAATCGTCACGCGTGACCAATGGCGTTTCCAGCCAACGGGCGTCGAACTCGATCAGATTATGCGTACCGGCGAATACCACCGGACAGCGGAACACTTCCTTGTACCGATGCGCGTGCTCGGGCTCCGGGTATTCAAGTTCCACACGACTGGGAACCAGATCATGACGGCCACTCAGGTGCCGAACGATCGCCATCGCGCTGGCGAACGCCTCTTCCAGATAGAAACCGATTACATCGGGGTCGAAGAACTGCGGCACGATATACGTCAGGCAACGCCCCTCGTGAAACTCCATACGGTGGGAGAGCAGGGCGCCGGCGTGTTTCTGATAGCGGATGGCCAGATTGAGCGCATCGCCCAGCGTCGGGCTGGCCTGCATGCCCAATCCGACGATACCCCATGACACGGCCGTCTGGCGCTGGCCGACCGACAACCCCAAGCCATCATCGCCCAACTCCGAAAGGGTCCGGCGCACCAGCAGGTTGCTTTGCCGGTGCGACAGTAAATAACCCGATTTCTTCAGGTCGTCAGGAGCGAAACCCAGGCCACGGCACAGCCACTGGGTATTGACGCCACGATCGGTCGCGTACTGCAGGAGCATGCGCGATACCTGTGGCGGGGCAGAGGCTTCGGAGAACAGTGGGTCGGCAATGAGCTTCATATTGATCCAGACCTTTCACGTGCAGGTATTTTTGTCCCATCGAATCACAGCATGCCTGAAAAAACAGCTGAAACATCCGTGGAAACGTTCATTTTTATCGGCTTGAAGTGCCTGTCGGACAAGTCCGTTATCACCCCCTTTAACGTCCATAAACCCCCTGCTAGCGCTACGGCTCGTTGGCTAACTTAGGGTTCTCGCTGTAGAACCCGAGGAATACAACGTGAGCAACGACAACAAGATCCACGATTGCGCCGACGCGGTGTGCATTATCGGAAGCGGGCCTGGCGGGCTTTGCATGGCCAGGGCGCTGAAGCGCCAGGGACTCGATTACGAACAATTCGAGCGACACAGTGAAGTGGGTGGTGTCTGGGATATCAATAACCCCGGAACGCCGATGTACCATTCGGCGCACTTTATCTCTTCGCGCGATCAGTCTGGCTTCATTGATTACCCGATGCCCGCGCACTTTCCCGACTACCCGAGCAATCGGCAGATTTTCGAGTACGTTCGCTCCTTTGCAATGGCGTTCGACCTGTACGGCAAAATCCGCTTCAACACCGCCGTCGACAATGTCGAAAAGGAAGAAAACGGCCGCTGGCTGGTGACACTGGCCAACGGTGAACGACGCCGCTATCGCGCGGTTGTGTGCGCCACAGGGTGCAACTGGGACCCGAACATGCCCGAGGTGAAAGGTCAGTTCGAAGGCACCATCAGGCACTCGGTAACCTACAAGCATGCCGACGAATTCAAGGGCAAACGGGTAATGGTCATCGGTGCGGGCAACTCCGGTGCAGATATTGCCTGTGACGCCGCCAGGCATGCGGATAAAGCCTTTATCAGCATGCGCCGCGGCTATCACTTCATCCCCAAGCATCTGTTCGGAATGCCGGTTGATGAGTTCGGCGAAAAGGGGCCGCAACTGCCAATATGGCTGGCGCGGCCTATATTTCAGGCGATTCTGCGCGTGATCAATGGCGACACGCGCCGTTTTGGCTTGCCCAGACCTGACCACAAGCTGTTTGAAAGCCACCCGTTGCTCAATACCCAGTTGCTGCACTGTTTGCAGCACGGTGATATTCAGGTCAAAGCGGATGTCTCGCACTATGAGGGGCAGTACGTGGTGTTCAAGGATGGCACACGCGAGGCGCTGGATCTGGTGCTTTACGCCACCGGTTATAAATGGAGCTGCAAATACGCCGCAAACTATTTCGAGTGGAAGGGCGGTCGGCCCCGGTTATACCTGTCGATTTTCAGCCGGGAGCACCACAACCTGTTTGGCATCGGTTACGTTGAAACCAACTCCAGCGCCTACAAGCTGTTCGACAGCGAGGCCCACGCGGTGGCCTGTTACTTGCGCGACCAATTGCAGCAAAAAGCCAGAGCTCGTCAATTTGATCGGTTGATTGCGTCTGACGATCCGGATCTTTCCGGGGGGATCACGTTCGTCAAATCCCAACGCCATGAGGTGTACCTGGAGGCTCATACGCTCAAGAAATACCTGCGCAAGTTGTCTCATGGGCTGGGCTGGCCAATGGTCGAGGAAGGCTACTACAAGAACCTGCGCAGAGGTGCCGGCTATGTGGCTGCGCCGCTGCTCCAGGAAACAGCCGCCATTCAGGAGACGTGCTCATGAAAACGGTGGTCCTGATTACCGGTGCGGCCGGTGGCATAGGCCAGGCCATCTGTGCCCAGCTGATCCGTCGGGGGATGCAACTGGTCCTGGCTGATATCGACGAAAAACAATTGTGTTCGCTGGCAGAAAAACTGGGGGAAGGCGCTTATCCCTATGTGGTTGATCTGACCGATCAGCAAGCCCTGGCTGATTTGATGGCCTATATAGAAGCAGAGTTTGGCCGACTGGACGTGCTGATCAATAATGCCGCCATCGCGGTGGTCGAGGCGTTCGATACACGCTCGGTGGACAGCATCAGCCGAGAGCTCAATATCAATCTCGTTGCACCCCTGATTCTTACGCGCCTCGCCATCCCATTGCTCAAGCGCTCGGCTGACGCCCGGATCATCTCCACGGTTTCGCTGGGCGGTGTATTTCCCACGCCGGAATCACCCATCTATTGCGCCAGCAAGTTCGGCCTGCGTGGCGCCATGCTGTCGATCGGGCTGGATCTGGCAGAGAAGGGCATCAAGGTCGGCTCGATCCTGCCCACTGCGACAGACACACAAATGTTGCGCAAGGAAGCGATTGAGGGCGGCAACGCCTTGCAGTTCATCGCGCCGCCGCAATCGCCGGATGACGTCGCACGTCAGGTAATGCTCATGCTCGACAAGCCCTGCCTGGAGCGATCACCGAAACCGAGTGAATCCTGGGCGTCCAGTCTGGCCATGTTGTTCCCCAATCTATTGCCACGGGCCATCCGCCTGCTACAAAAACGTGGCGAAAAGGGCATGCAGAAATATATCGAATCATTGGGCGAGCGAGGTCTGGCGCACAAGGTGGAAGGTGTCTGGCATTTGAAGCAGTAAGCCCGACATTGGGCTGGCGGCGTTTTTTTGACCTTTGCAGCGCGGCTGATACCAAGGGTTTCATGGCTATCCGTTTTCAGCTAACGGATAATGCTGCGAGTTCGAGGTTCATGCTGCAATCTGCCGCACAGGAGATAATGATGGTCAAAACGCGTCCACGTCCCGCCGTGAATGGAGTCGCATCAGCGGATAGAGTGCTCACCGTTCTGTCTTCGTTTCAGATCGGAGACTCGGCCTTGAGCCTTGTGGAACTGGTCGAGCGCACCGGACTGATCAAAAGCACGATCATGCGTTTGATGGTTTCCCTGGAAACCTATGGCTTCGTCAATCGTCTTGCAGACGGTCGCTATATGCTCGCGAGCGAGGTCATGCGCCTCAATGCGGTCTACCAGGATGCTCTGGATCTTGAGCGGCATGTGTTGCCAAGACTGCACAAGTTGACCGGTGAAACCGGCGAGACGGCCTCTTTTTATGTGAAACACGGCGCCTATCGGTTGTGCCAGTACCGGGTCAACTCTCCTCACCGGCTGCGATTGCATATGCAGCCTGGAGACATGCGCCCCATGGACGGTGCGGCGAGTGCCGAAGCATTGCGTACCCCGTATGCCCGTGCGAAGGATGGGCTGGAGCCTTTTTACTCCAGCGGTGCGACTGACCCGCATGCTGCCTCGATGGCATTGCCTATTTTTGGCCCGCTGCATGAAAACATCGGAGCACTGGTACTTTCGGGCCCGTCCATGCGACTGACCGCTGACTACGCAAAAGCGATCCGGTCGATCTTCATCGAGGTGGCTGACGACCTGACGCGCAGCCTGGGAGGGAAAAGCTTCGGCGAGGAGAAGGTGGCACATCGCGCACCGGCGGTCGACGAAGCGGTCTGAGTCCGGCAGCAGTGCGAAGTTTCCATAAACGGCCGACTTGAAGCGCTGCGCAAGGCAGCGTTTCAAACCGTTATCGCCAGTTTCTCAGTTGACCTCTACAGATTTGGCGTCCTCATGCGCCTCACGCTTGCGGCTTCTGCCCATCACAACCACGGCGATTGCACCAGCCGTGCACAGCGCGGCCAGAGGCAGCAGAGCGATCGCATAACTTCCCGTGGCCTGGTGAATAGCACCATAAGCATTGACCATGATCCCGCCTCCGATCAGATTCGCCAGAGCGCCGATGGCCGCCAGTCCGGCAGCTGCCGTGCTGCTCGAAAGCCAGTTGGACGCCAGTGCCCAGAACGGGCCTTTCATCGAGTAGGCGCCGATGAGCACCATGGTCAGCATCATCACAGTGGCGGGTAGAGAGGATGTGACCAGCGCCAGCAGCAGACCTGCCGTGATCAAAAACAACGTGGCGGAGGTGTGCCAGCGACGTTCATTGCTGCGGTCCGAGCTGCGCCCCCAGACGATCATGGCAACCGATGCAATACCGTAGGGAATGGCATTGACGAAGCCGATCTCCAGATTGCTCAGGCCAAAGCTTTTCAACAGTTGCGGTGCCCATACGCTCATGGTGCTGCCTGCTGCAGACGCGCCTGAATAGATAAGCGCCATGACCCATATGTCCTTGTGCTTGAGCAGCTTCCACAGCGAGATATGGCCGATATTGGTCTTGAGCTTGCGCTCTTCGTCCAGCTTGTTAACCAGCCAGGTGCGCTGCGCGTCATTCAGCCAGCGGGCCTGAGCGGGACGATCTGTGAGAATGAAAAGGCAGGCAATTCCCAGCAGTACCGCGGGGATCCCCTCAAGAATGAACAGCCAGTGCCAGCCCCTCATGCCCATCCAGCCGTCCAGTGTCAGCAGGTAGCCCGAAAGCGGCGAGCCCAGAAAGTTTGCACCTGGAATAGCGACCATGAAGATCGCCACCATGCGTGCTCGATAGGCTGACGGCAACCAGTAAGTCATGTACAGCAGCACCCCCGGGAAAAAACCTGCCTCGGCAGCGCCCAGCAGAAAGCGCATGACGTATAGCGAGTTGGCGCCCTGTACAAAAGCCGTACCTGCGGAAATCAGCCCCCAGGTGATCATGATGCGTGCAATCCAGATGCGCGCGCCGAATTTCTGCAGTGCCAGGTTGCTCGGCACCTCGACCAGAAAGTAGGAAACAAAGAACAGGCTGCTCGCGAAACCGAAGATCGTCGGGCTGAGGCCCAGGTCATGATTCATCTGCAGCGATGCCATGCCGATGTTGCCGCGGTCGATGATCGCAATCAGGTAACAGAGGATAAGGAATGGAAGCAGTCGCCATGCAACTTTGCGCATGGTAGTGCGCTCGAGTTCGGTGACCGGTTGAGTCGCTTGGGGGCGGGCCATGGTGCTCTCCTGTGTTTATTTTTGTGGAGAAACGGTAGATGTTCGCCCCGCCGGCCAGGCAGCGGGGCGCAAGCCGGATCAGCTATCGAGCAATTGGCGATTCACGACGCAGCGAGGATCAAGCGCGTCGCCTCCCCACACTTTCACGATCTGTTGAACGGCCAGCAGTCCCACGCGATCAAGGGATTCGGTGGTATTGGCACCCGTATGCGGTGTGGCAACGAGATTTGGCAGCTGCCACAGCGCGCTGTCGGCAGGCGGTGGCTCCGGATTGAACGTATCCAGCCCCGCACCTGCGATTTTGTTGGCTTGCAGCGCCTGGATAAGCGCCTGGGTGTCGACCAGTTCACCACGGGCAGTATTGATCAGGATGCAGTTGGAGCGCATGCGGTTCAGTTGCGCGGTACTGATCAGGTTGCGATTTTCGTCAGTCAGCGGGCAATGCAGGCTGATGATATCGCTGGATTCGATGAGGCGGTCAAAGTCGGTTTCACGCTCGACGTTTGAACGTTCGGGTAGCGTTTTGAGGTAAGGGTCGAACACCTTGACCTTCATCTGCAAGGGCGCAACCAGATCCATCAGGATGCTGCCGATCGCTCCAAGGCCAACCAACCCCAATGTCTTGCCGGACAACTCGATGCCGTTGGCGGTGGCCTTGTCCCAATGCCCCTGACGTGTACGGGCATCCAGCCAGGCAATTTGCCGAGCCACGCTGAACATGAGCGCAAAGGCATGTTCGGCCACGGATTGCGCGTTCGCCCCGAGGGCGATCATGACAGGGACACCTTTCTCTGCCGCCGCCTGAATATCGATGGTGTCGTAGCCGACCCCATGCTTGGCGACCGCCTTGAGCATGGGGGACGCTTCGATCATTTCTCGCGTGAGCTTGCCTTGCCTGACGATGATCGCGTCGGGCTGCACGTCGCGGATGAGCGAAGTGAGCTCTTCAGCCGGCAGATAGGGGGTGGTGGGGAAAATCTGAATGCCCAGATCATTCGCATAGCTCATCGCGTTGTGTGCCAGGGCGGGGCCCGTCAGCAAAATCTTGCGGGTCATGGATGCGTACCTTGTTCTTGTTTGCGTCGCGTTTGGTGTGCGACCGGGCAGCGACTTCAACCCGATATCCAAAACCTACCATAATGAAATGCCATTTCACTATCCTGATTTTTATCGGAATAAAAAAGTTTATTAATTATTTTTTACCGCTTGATTGATACAAAATGAAATGTGATTCTGAAAATTCTTCTCCCAGCCTTTCGGCGGCAACCCATAATTTCAAGAGAGCCATGCCCCATGACGATTGGATTCCGAGTCCTCGAAGCAGCCCGCAAAGTCAGCGCCGAGTGGGTATCACGTTATCGCGACGTACCCGTCGCAAATATCAGCGATTCGATGAATAGAATGACCGCAGGCGGCGCTCGACTGCGTCCGATGCACCGCGAAGGCGTGCTGGCCGGACCTGCTCTGACCGTGAAAGCCCGGCCCGGTGACAACCTCATGTTGCATTACGCCATTGATATCGCCGAACCGGGCGATGTGATCGTGGTGGATGCGGGGGGAGACCTGAGCAACGCGCTCATCGGCGAGATGATGGTGGCCTATGCGGTGAAGCGTGGCGTGGCGGGCATCGTCATCAACGGCGCGATTCGGGACGCAGGGAGCATTGCTGCGGGGACATTCCCGATGTTTGCAGCAGGCATTTCCCACCGGGGCCCTTACAAGGACGGACCGGGTGAGATCAACGTGGCCATTGCGATCGACGGTATGGTGATCGAACCGGGTGATCTGGTCATAGGCGATGAGGACGGCTTGCTGTGCGTACCGTACGAGCATGTCGCCGACGTCTATGATCGAGCCGCGGCCAAGCACCATGCCGAACAAAAGCAACTGGAACAGATCGCCAAGGGAGAAAACGATCGCTCCTGGGTCCTGGAATCCTTGAAGAAAAAGGGCTGCCAGCTACCACAATAACTCGGTACATCAGGCGTAAGCACGGCCGTGGCGCAACGCAACGCAACGCTGCGCTGCGCCGTGCCGTTACGCCACGCCAGGCAGCAGACCAAGGCGGCCGGGATGCGAGTGCCGGACTTGATGCTCAGCGCTGAGCAGGTATTGTGTAGGCGACACGTTGAAAAACCCGCGGCCCTGAACCGGGCGACACGATATTTTCAAGGCGCGATGCAGAGACCTCATGGCGCTGACGGCACAAGGATTATGTTCATGAAAGCTTTTCAGATCGGATCTCAACAAGGCCTGGACGCGCTGACCGCGACCACTCGGCCCGAGCCGATCGCCGGGCCGGGGCAGGCCATCGTGGCGCCTCGCCTGGTGAGCCTTATCAGCCGGGATGTTCAAATTCTGCGTGGTACATACGGCCCCCGACAATTACCAGAGCGCATTCCCATGTCCGAAGGCGTGGGTGAAGTCATCGCCGTAGGCGAGGGCGTCAGCCAGGTCAAACCGGGCGACCGGGTCATCTGCGGTCACTTTCCCGGCTGGCTGCAGGGCGAATTTCGCACCAGCGTGTTCGCCCACGATGTCGGTGTAACTCATGACGGCTGGCTGGCTGAAAAAGTCGTATTGCCCGCCGCTGCCTTGATTCACGTACCGGACGCGTTGGCTGACAAGGACGTTGCCGCACTGGCATCTGCCGGTCTGACCGCCTGGAACGCGCTGATGGAGGTCTGCAAGGTCAAACCGGGTGAACTCGTCCTGTGTCTGGGGACCGGCGGAGTGGCGCTGGCCGCGTTGAAACTGGCCAGGCTTCACGGCGCACGCGTGGCGATCACCTCATCGAGTGACGAGAAGCTGGACATCGCGCGTCAGCTTGGCGCCGACATCACGATCAATTACCGCACGCACCCGGACTGGGCGGCTCAAGTCATGGCGCTCAGTGATAACGCCGGTGCCGACATCATTATCGAGACAGGAGGGCAGGACACCTTGGGACAATCGATCGCGGCGGCTGCCGTCAACGGCCGTATTGCCGTGATAGGCGTGACGCCAGGTCAGCACTCGCCGATTCCCGACTACCTGTCGCTGATCCTCAAAAACGTCACAATCAGAGGCATCGCCAACGGCAGCCGCGAGATGTTTGTCGACCTTATTCGAGCCATCGAGGCCAATGGAGTTGAAACGGTAGTCGCCAGGACATTCAAATTCGCCGAGGCCCCCGAAGCCTACGCGTATTTCGCCGCAGCACAGCACATCGGCAAGGTGTTGATCGAGTTTGAACAGGGGTGATCTCGCTGCGCCATAGTTGAACCTATAGCGAAAGGCTTACACGCGCTGGAGTGCATCAGCCCTGTACGACGTGCTCGCGAAGTAGCAATCTATAGCCATCAACCGTTGCGCAGGAGGCGCTTCGGAGGTCAAGGATGATCACCATTGCCGGGACGGCTACTGACAGGATGTCGGAATGGTATTGATAGAAAAACGACCCGCTTCGGCGGGTTTTTTTATGCGCTAGAGGAATAGCGCTATACGCATAAACCTGCACAGTATTGTCGTTTACCCTCGACATTGATCAGTCGAGGGGACGGCAATGACGTCCGGCATACGCCGGATGGCGCGGCGGTCGCGGTCGAGACGGGTATCAACTGGTCTACAGACCGTACCGCTGCACGGTGGGAGAATCCTTTAACGTGGAACGACCATAAAACCGCACTCTGCTCAGACAGCCGCCTGAAACATCTCTACTGGGATTGCATGCTGCATGCGCTGCTCTGCATGCAACCAGCGAAGTAGCGCACTGCGACCCGCGATGCCCATTTTTACCGCCGCGCGCTTGAAGTAGCTCTCCACTGTGCTGACTTTCAGATCAAGCCTTTCTGCCAGTTGAGGCACCGTGAGACCAGCCAGCAGGCCGACGCACACTTCGGTTTCGCGCGAAGACAGGCTTAGCGCCGATGCCTCGAGGCGGCCCAGGAAACGCTGGCGCAGGCCTTCCATGGCATCTTTGTTTTTCAGGCTTTTTGTGACAGGCAAGGGGTTTGTCGAAACGAGGGTAGGTGTCACGGTCGCAATGTGTTGCTTCACGATGGGCAATACGACCCAGGACAGGTCTTTGAGTCGGGCGCGCTCTTGACTGGTGAATGCCTTGGCAGAGGGTGATCGATAAACCGACAGCACATATTCCCCCTTTCCCGGGTAAGCGAGGTGTACTTGGGGGAGAGCGGCGTGGGAGGGCACATGACCTGGCTTCTCTTGCGCGCTGTAAGTGGGCGACTCGAACCTGATGGATCTGTCGATGCGCGTATCTGCCAGCTCTGTCGGGCTCAACAGAACAGGCTCCAGACGTCTGCTATCGACCCCGGGAGTGAGCACCTGGTGTAGGTTTCCGCCAAATGCACCTATGGCCTGAGCGCCGGTGACTTCATTCGTAGATCGACTGAGTCCCTGAATGACATGGGTCGCATCCACGGGCAATGAAGCGGTAATCATCTCGTGGAGCAAGCGAGCGAACTGACGGCTTCCAATACCGGAGATCACTTTGCCGAGATGCGGGAAAAGCTGTTGCATGTTCATCGGGGTTCCTTTTTCCGTTTATAAAGAGACACGCCAAGGCGCAGCCTTGATTCAGCAAATGAATAAGTAAGTGCTTTGTACTCTTCAAGCCCTGCGACCAAACAGATTATATGTAGGGCGTCATACAAAATTTATACTGACTTAACAAGAGGTTGAACGTGGAGCGATAACGTTGCCCAAGAGCATGCACTAGTAAAAATTCATGCGTGTTAAGAAAAGCGAGAATGCTAACCATAAGCAATGCACTCGTTAATATTGATAACTTCTTTTATCGATGTTTATTGAGTCTGAGGTGTGCCAGGTAGCGCAGGGAAATGCGAATCACTCTGAGTAACTAGAGGGTTGTCTGATGACAATCGTCCCACAGAGTGAAGCCATAACGCCTGCGGCGGCGATCTAAAGGCAGCGAGTAACGTTGGCATGACGATCAACTCCTATCCCTGTCCATGTTGTCCACGTACGCACACGGGGGTGGCAATACGGGGGCGTGTTGCACCATTTTTTTTATATTAAGGTGATCATATTGATCGAAGGGGCCTTAAATAAATCCATCTGAGCGTATGACCGAATACTAACCATATAGTTCATGTTTCACACCTGAATTGCAATGAAAAAAGCTTAATAATAAGAGAGAGATCACACGTGACGCTTATAACGCTGGGTGTCATTCCGCGCAGTATTACTGGATGTGCTGGACAGCAGCGAAGCGGCATGACGCTCCGGACAGGCACGCCATACTAGTTATCCTGCTCGATAGCAAGTGAATAAGTACCCACGCGTACGATAGTGCACAGTAAGTGCGCATCACAACGCCCTTCATCAGGGGGGCGCTTGTTTTTAATTTTGGTGTTTGCTGACTTCGCTACAGGCATTTTATAAAACTATCGCTGTACAACAGTAGCCTCACTCGGTTTAGCCGATGGAGGGGCGGTTGGCTGGCGGTGCGACACAGGCAACATCACCGAGCACCTGGTGCAGATTGGCTTCGGCCACCCGCTGGGCGAGACGATCAGACAGGTAAAACCGCGCTGCGGCGCATGGCGGGCTCAGGCTGTTTGAGATACGCCTGTCATCCACTTGACCAAACCGTGTCGCCCCTTCACACCAAGCTTCGCTCCGGCGCGCTTGAGGTAGGTTTCGATGGAGCTGTTCTTGACATGCAGTTTGTCGGCAAGCTCTGGGACCGTAGCGCCAGCCAATATGCCAAGGCATATTTCTTTTTCACGCAATGACAACCGGACCTCCGCTTGACTCAGCTTATCGTTGAACTCGCGTTGAAGCTGCTGGCCGCCCTGTGTAACGGCTTCGTTGTCAGCATGCGCAGTGCACAAAGTACGGGTTGTCTGGGCATGTCTGTCCAGCAGGGGCAACAGGGCCTCTGAGAAATTCTTCAAAAACGATAATTCGTGAAGTGAAAAATCACGTTGATGATGGTCGCGGTGCAAGGAAATGACACAGCGCCTGTTCGACTTGCGCGACACCAGATTGCAGTGATAGGTACCTGTCGGGCCAGAGCTGGCCTGTCCAACGCTGCTGGGTAGTTTCAGATGAACGAGCAGAAAGTCGTCAACACTGAGCATTCGAGCGAGCAGCGTCTCCTGGTTCTGCGACACGGTTAGAATCATCGGTTTGTGATCGGCGGTCTCCTGCCCCAGAGGCTGGATGCTGATAACGCTTCCTTCATTCTCGTCGATCGTCCATTCGCTCAGGTCGAGGCAACCGATGGGAACGCTGGCCGCGATGATTTGGTACATGTTCGAAGCGAATCCTGCATCACCCACGCTTGCGATTAACTTCCCGAGCTCCAGAAAATACGCTGACTGATTTCCCGTCATTTGTAGATTGGCTTCCATTACACATTCGCCCCCATGGCGTTAATCTCCAGCCGAACCAAAAGCAACCTCGCATACAGGGCAGCCGTCTCATACCTAGCAATGAGTATACTGTCTGATTGTAGGACAATGTTACTAGTGCATTAGAGAATTTACACATAGAGGCCATACCCAGTCTGTAGGGGAAAAGGGGGACAAGCGTCTCGCTAGAGGCCGGATAGCCAGCGCCGACGGTGCTCACTAGCAAGTGACAAACACCCTAAGCGGGAACCCGATATTAGTCTCAGAATAAAAGATCTTTTGCGTGGCTGACCTCTTCGATACGTCACGATTGCAACTACTGAAGCCTGACGCCTGCGACGAAATACATGGCGGGCCATCTGTCTCAAAAATAAAGTTCTTCATGCCAAGAGTCCATTGCCTCACGTGATCGCTGTAGGGTGCTCAAAATATGTTTCGTTTTTGCGTTTCAGACACAACCATCCGGCGACGCCCCGCGATAATGTCCCTGAATGCGGGGACAGACGCACACAGGTCCTGATGTTTCCATTAGTGCATGGCTGCAGAATGAGCGCCTGCCTCGCAGGACAGCGGTAGTGGCGAAGTAGATATTCTCATGTACGCCCTTTATTTAAGTGTTGAGCCGTTGATTCATCCGAGATCCGGGAAGCCCATTAGGCGGGGAATACAGTGAGCATTGTCGGCTTTTTCCGGAAATTGAATTTCCGCAAAATCCTTTTGAGACTCGTGTTGATCGATCTAACGATCTCGCTGGCTGGCTACGCCTTCTATAAGGGCGCAAGCGGGGAAGAAGAGACAGCTTTTCTCTCTGCCGCAGCGGAAGTTACGGACATGGAGTACGCCGTCATGGCACAAGGTGTGCTCCATGGGCGTAATCAGGTGGACGTCGGCGCACAGGTTTCCGGGCAATTGCAGTCCTTGAAGGTCAAACCTGGTGACATGGTCAGAAAAAACCAGCTGTTGGCAGAGATCGACCCTCTGCCCGCCAGAAATGCTCTGCGCCAGGCGGTCGTCAAAATCGAACAACTCACGGCTGAACGGGACGCGACGCTGCATAAGTTGAAGCTTGCCGAGTCGAATGATCGCAGATACCAGGCACTGGGCTCCACGACGGCGGTTTCCAAAGCGGATCAGGACAAGACTCGATTTGAGCTGGAGGCCCAGCGCGCCAATCTGGTTTCGCTCACCGCACAATTGCAGACCGCCCGCGTGCAGGAAGAAGCGGCACGCATCAAACTCGACTACACACGAATCTTCGCACCAATGGATGGTCAGGTCCTCGCCATCGTCACTCAGGAGGGCCAGACCGTCATTGCAGACCAGATGGCACCGGTCATTCTGAAGATGGCGCAACTCGACACCATGACCGTGAAGGCGCAGGTTTCCGAAGCCGACGTGCTCAAAATCAAACCCGGTCTTGCGGTTTACTTCACTATCCCGGGCGATCCTGATACGCGCTATAACGCCACCCTCAAGGCGATCGAGCCAGGTCCTGTGGACGCTGCAAGCCAGTCCGGAGCAACAGGCGAAAACAGTAAAGCCGTCTTCTACAACGCCCTTTTTGATGTCCCCAACCTTGAAAGCCGCTTCTACATCGACATGACCGCTAACGTCCGAATTGTGCTGGAGGCGAAAGAGGGCGTGTTGACGATTCCTGTTGCCGCGCTGGGTGACCGGCGGGAAGACGGCACCTACAGCGTAAGAGTTCTGGGTGAAGGTGACGAGGTCAGAACAGCGGACGTGGTGCCAGGCATCAATAACCAGGTCAGGGTCGAAGTACTTTCGGGGCTCAAAGCCGGCGACAGGGTTGTCATCGGAGAGCGGGGCGGTGTGGAGGGTGCTTGAAGGGGGAGCCGACTAACAAGACATCGAGGGCGGCAGTAAGTCTGCGTCAAATCGATAACGGATACGTTGTAAGCGCCTTGTTAATGAAATGGGCGTACGTAGTAAAACAAGGTCAACCGTGGATTAACAATCGATGCCAGCTTCAGCAATGTCCTGAAGGCTTAGGCGCTTGCCCATGCACCCGTGGTGTTCATGTTTGAAAACCCCGGCGAGCTGGAAAAAATCTATTTTGGAGTGTTGGGTATGGCCATGTATTACGTTGCAATTGCAATGCTCACCTTGCTGCTGGTGCCAGGGCCGACTAATTCGCTGCTGCTGCAATCAGGCATCAGTCGCGGGCTGGGCATGTATTCGCTGAAGCTGGTCGCTGCCGAGTGGGCGGCTTATCTGATTCAGATCACCTCGTGGGGTTTGTCCATCGACGCAATGATCGAAAACTATGGCTGGGTAGTGGTCGCGACCAAAGTTCTGGCCGTGATGTTCCTGTTCTATATTTCTCTGAAATTGTGGTTTTCGATTCAACAGGACACCGATGGAAAGCCAGCGCCGATTTCGATCCGAGCGTTGTTTTTGGCAACACTCAACAATCCAAAAGGGCTGTCTTTCGCTACGATCATAGCGCCCGCTGGAACCTTTTTGCACGTGGAAAGTTATGGGGCATTCATGACTGTTTTTTCGTTGGTCGTTATTCCTGTCGGAATAACGTGGGTCGCGTTGGGCGCATTTTTCGGCCGAAAGCTACCCTCGTTACTATCGGGCAATCGAGTCAACCGATTTGTTTCATTGGTCATTGGACTGTTCGCGATTATTGCGTTGTATAACGTGGCCACCACCGCGATCTTCGCCTGAGTTATTCAAACCGACAGTGCCCCGCCCATACACTATCTATTAAATGTGTACCGACCGTTGATTGTACTTATGAGGTTAATAATGAGTGGAGTGGTCACGTGAGCTACCGTGGCATTGTGCTCAGTGAAGATGAAGAGGTCGAGTTGAATCGGCGCTTTGAATCAATCACGGTCAGTCAGCGCGAAGGCCGCCGGGCGCAGGTGATTTTGCTCGCCGCACAAGGCTGCTCGCGTAACGAGATTGCCAGGTTGACCGGGCTATCGGTTGTTTCAGTCACCCGCTGGTGCAAGCGCTTCCGAGAGCTGCGCCTGCAAGGTCTGGTGGATCTGCCTGGAAGAGGCCGCAAGTCATCCCTGCCAGCCGAAGCCTTGAGGAAGGCCCTTGATCAAGTCACTCAGCCGTGTGTAGGTCACGCTCGCTGGAGCTGTCGAAGCATGGCGAAGCTTGTCGGTATATCGCCGGCCAGCGTCCAGCGCATATGGGCCGCCAACAACATAAGACCACACTTGGCAAACGTATCAGAACTGCCCAGCGGTTCGGACGTCGAAGAAAAGTCCAGTAAGGGTGGCGGGGGGATATCCGAAACGCCCGAATAAAGCGTTGATGTTCTGTTATGACCAGCCAGTCCAGGGACAGACTCTACAGCTTGCACAGCCAGAACATGCTTGCACAAGAGCAACTAATCAAGCCGCTTATCGCAATGTCATCTACTGCACCGGACTGCCTGCGAGTCAAATGATCAGTGTCATTTAGTACCGGTTCAGCGATTGCTGCAATCCCTGCGACGCCCAAGTGGTTCCTGATGCGACGCAACCCACTAGGCCGGGTTGCTCTCAGTCATGATTGGGCATTGGCTCGCGGCGCGCAAGGATCAGATCCCGCTCCGAATAAAAGCCCTGCACCAGACGATTCTTTGACCGGTACTCGCACATCACCAGCAGAGTGTCCGGGAGAGGAGTGATCGCAGCTTCATGCTTGACCACCATGATTTTGCCGCCCGAGCGAAGGCGTACATGTGCTCCTGGTTCGAATGTGCCCATCTTCAGTCCTCACAAGGGTTTTGATGTACGCTCTGTCCAGCCGCCGCCCAGCGCCTTGTAGAGATTGACTTCGGCGGTCAGCTGCGACAGTCGGTCGGTGATCAGGGTTTGTTGAGCGCTGAATAAAGAGCGTTGTGCATCGAGGAATGTCAGGCTGCTATCGACGCCAATGCGATAGCGGCGTTCGGCAAGGCTGTAATACTCCCGGCTTGCCTGTACGAGGTCGCTCTGCGCTTTCAGCTGACGTTTGTAGGTCTGGCGCGCAGCCAGGCCATCGGAGACCTCCTGAAAGGCGGACTGTATCGATTTTTCGTACTTTGAAACGCTTATATTCTTCTGGATCTTCGAGTAATCAAGGCTTGCCCGCAGACTGCCGGCGTTGAAAATCGGGATATTGATCTGCGGCGAAAACACCCAGCCTCCCGAACCCGCTTTAAACAGGCCGGACAGTTCGGTGCTGGATGTACCGGCGTTGGCCGTCAGGGTAATACTCGGGAAGAACGCCGCTCGCGCAGCACCGATACTGGCGTTGGCCGACTGCAACTGGTATTCGGCTTCAAGAATGTCCGGGCGTCGTTGCAGCAGCTCAGAAGGTAGCCCCGCTGGCACTTCAGCGAGCCATTCCGAGGACAACGGACGGCTGGGCGCGCTGTCCGCAACCGTCGTGCCCACCAGCAAGGTCAGGTTATTGAGGTCCTGGGCGACCTGGCGCTGGAACGTCGCCAGACTTGCTCGTGCGCTCTCCACCGATGTACGCGACTGGGCCAGGTCCAGTGACGAGGAAGCGCCGACTTGCTGGCTACGAGTGGTCAGCTTCAGGCTTTTTTCGTAGGACATCAGCGTGTCCTGAGTCAAGGCTAACAGCTCTTGGTCGGCACGCCAGGTAAGGTAAGCGGTGGCGACACTCGCCACCAGACTGAGTTGAGCGCTGCGCTGGGCCTCTTCGCTGGACAAATAGGTGAGCGAGGCCTGATCGCTGAGGCTGCGTATGCGTCCGAACAAATCCAGTTCATAGGAACTGATGCCCAGCGTCGCCGAATAAGTACCGCTGGTCACCGGGCCGCCGGTCTGCGTGATACTGGCGGGCTGGCGTTGCCGGGTACCGCTGCCCGTGGCGCTGATCGCGGGAAACAGATCGGCGCGCTGAATGCGATATTGCGCTTGATAGGCTTCGACGTTAAGTGCTGCCACGCGCAAGTCACGATTGTTGAGCAGGGCGCTTTCGATAAGTTGTTGCAGCGTAGGGTCGCGGAACAGGTCACGCCATCCCATGTCCGCCGCCAGTGGGCCAGAAAGCGCTGGCGCCGAGTCGAAAGATTGTGGGTAGTGTGCGGCAACCGGGGCTGCCGGGCGCTGATAGTCCGGAATCAGCGAGCAGCCGCTCAACGACAGTACTGCAAATAGCCATGGGCTAACGGATTTGTTCATTCTGCGCATATCAGCCACTTGGCCAGCCCATGTCGACCGCTGATACCCAGCTTGGCGGCGGAGCGTTTCAGATAGGTTTCGACAGAACTGCTCTTGACGCAAAGCTTCTCTGCGATTTCAGGAACTGTGCTGCCCGCGAGGAATTCCAGACAGGCCTCCTTCTCCCGTGCCGAGAGTGAGACGTCGCAGGCACGCAAGCGCTCGTTGAACTCGCTTTGCAATTGCTTGTGCTCGAGGGAAAGCGGGCCATGGGACAGCGGCACCCCAGCGCTTTTCATACCGGATTGGCGATGGGCGCGGGCATGGCGCTCCGACAAAGGCAGCAGGGCCTCCGAGAGGTATTTCAAAAAAGACAGCTCTTGCAACGAGTAATCTTTGTCAGCTTGCGGACGGTGCAGTGAGATCACACAACAGCGATTGGCCTTGCGCGAAATCATGCTGCACTGGTGGGAGGTTCCGAGACAGTCATTGCCTTGCTGGTTTTTCATCCGGGCGTTCAGGTGAATCAGCAGGTCGTCCTCTACCTCCAGCACGCGCTTGACCAGTGGATGGTCGCTGCGGTGTCTGGCACGGGTCGGACACACCGTTTGCATCTGCGGATTCAACTCAGCGCCCGCGTAGCCCAGCAACTGTACATCGGTCACCGTCGCCTGACTGTCATCAACGGTCCACTCGCTCAGTTCCACACGGCTTACAGCCAGCGATGTATTGATTAACTGGTACATATTGCTCAGAAACATGTCATCTCCGACGCTAGACACCAGCTTCCCGAGTTCCAGATAAATGTGCGTTTTCACTTCATCTTTGGCATTCACTTGTCGGTTCATATGTCCATTCCTGACGATCAGAAGTTGCGTGCAATTCTGTCGCCCAGACTGTGAATTCGGCCCTAAGACCGCTCAAATCCTTCGCGCCTCAACATCACTCGAATCCGGTATCAAGCGCGATTATCTTCACAAGAAACGATTCAGCTTGAGGATCCAATTAAGCTGAGTTGTGCAGGAAAAGTCTGTCACGGGATACCGGGACATCCTGCACAACCGAGCGGTTACCCGTCAGAAAGTGCGGTTATCGAACATGGACCTCTTCACTGCTGCTCATTTGGACGGGCTCCTTGTCGAGCGCTCGAGAGATCGCCTGGCCCAATGCGCTGACGTGAGGCGCCCTGACCAGTGTGTCGTGGGTGCCGGGAAGCGCTGTAACGCTCACCGGTGTTTCAAGCAAAGCCCCCCAACCCAGCAGCGGATCGGTACGCTCCTGCCCGCTTGCGGTAAACAGTGTCACGTGAAGCGGGGCGGGCAGGCTGACATAGGCACTGATGGCGATATGGATCGCATGGGCCACCGCAACATGGCTGCGTAGCATGGTGGCATCGACGTTCTGCGGCAGTTCTTCCGGAAGCAGGCGCTGTGCCATGCAAAATGCCAGCATTTCCTCGACGGCATCCGCGCTGGCCAGCTCGGTGAGCTGCCGGAGAACCTCGGGATCAAGCTGCTCGGGTAGCCAGCTCATCAGGAATTGACCTTCGCTCAATACCTCCGGCGCTTGCTGCTCAAGACGCGCGGAGGTATCGATGATGCCGAGGAACTCCAGCTGTTCACCGCTGGATTGCAGCTGGCGGGCCATTTCATAAGCGATAAGACCACCTGCAGACCAGCCGCCGATCCGGTAAGGCCCTTTCGGTTGTACCTGGCGAATCGCTGCCAGGTAACTCGCCGCCATGGCCGGCACGTCAGACAACGGCTTCTCGCCAGCTGCCAGGCCACTGGCGGCCAAGCCATAGAGCGGCACCTGTGGGTCGATTGCCGCGGCCAGATCGCGCACGTACTGCACTTCGCCGCCCAACGGGTGGACCAGGAACAGCGGCCTTTTCGAGCCAGTGCGACGGACCGGTACCAGATTGCTGTGATGGCCGGGACGTGTCTGGCTGTCCAGTGTCCTGGCGAAACCGGCAATGGTCGGCTCGATAAACAGATCGCGGACAGCGATCGGTTTGCCGAGTACCTTGCGCAAACGCGACGCCATCTGCACGGCCATCAGCGAAATACCGCCCAGCCTGAAGAAGTCGTCATGGCGACTTACCTTGTCCAGCTTGAGCAACTCCTTCCAGAGGTTGGCGAGGGCGATCTCGGTGTCGCCTTCGGGTGCTTCGTAAGGCAGGTCTTCAGGCTGTTCGTCCTCGACCGTCGCAGCGAGCGCCGCGCTATGCGCCGAACGCGGCAGCGCCGGCGTGTTGTCCAGCACTTGACCGATCGACTGCTGTGCGTCAGTCACCATGTTCTCCAGAACCCTGGCAAACAGCTGCATGATGGCCTGTACAGTGGTTTTGTCGAACAGGTCGCTGGAGTATTGCAGACCGCCGCTCAGGCTTTCGCCGGTATCGTTGAGTGACAAAGACAGGTCAAACTGAGTGGTGATATGGGCGCTGTCCAGCGACTCGACTTCCAGGCCGGGCAGTTGCAACAGCGAAGGGGGCGTGTTGTCCAGGCTCAGCATCACCTGGAACAACGGGCTGTGGCTCATGCTACGGGTTGGCTGCAAGGCGCTTACCACTTGCTCGAACGGTAGATCCTGATGACTGTAGGCAGACAGCGTGATGTCTTTGATCCGACCGAGCACTTCACTCAGTCGGGTCTCTCGGCAGGTTGCCACACGCAATGCCAGCGTATTGGCAAAGAAGCCGATCAGTGGCTCCAGCTCCGGGCGTTGACGATTGGCGACAGGTGTACCAACCACCACATCGTTCTGGCCGCTGAGGTGACTCATGAGCATCGACCAGCCTGCCAGCAGGACCATGAACAGTGTGCTGCCCTGAGCCTGACTGAAGGAACGCAAGTCGGCACTCAGCTCTGGCGAGAGCACACAGTCGATCATCCCGCCGGTATAGCTCTGGATGGCTGGGCGCGGACGGTCCAGTGGCAGGTTCAATACGCTTGGCGCACCTTTCAGATGCGTGCGCCAGAAGTCGATCTGAGCTTGCAGCGCCGGGCCGTCAAGGGATTGCCGTTGCCAGGCGGCGTAGTCCACGTATTGCAGTGGCAGTGCTGGCAGCGGGTCTTTCTGGCCTTGACTGAAGGCGGCGTAAAGCACGCTCACTTCCTGGGCAAGCACACTGTTGGACCAGCCATCGGAGACGATGTGGTGCAGCGTGATCAACAGCACGTGCTCGGCATCCGCAACCTGCAGCAGATGCCCGCGCAGCATCGGGCCCTTGGTCAGATCGAACAGTTGCGTGGCATTTTCCTGACCCAGACGGGTCAGGGTCGCCGTGCGCTGGTCACTGGAAAGATCGCGCAGATCCTGGTGCAACAGCGGAAAGCGGGTATCGGCCGGGGCGATCTTCTGCACCGGTTCACCGTCCACCAGTTCAAAACGCGTGCGCAGGGTTTCGTGGCGTGCAACCAGACGATCAAGCGTCGCCTGCAAGGCAACCGTGTCCAGCGTCCCTGTCAGGCGCAAGGCCATCGGCAAGTGATAGGCCGCACCGGCAGCATGATCCAGATGATCCAGGAACCACAGGCGTTGCTGGGAGAATGACAATGGCAGACGTCCCGAGCGATCCGCCCTTGGAATCGATTGCGCTTCACTTGGCGCGGTGGCGTTGACCAATGAGGCCAGGCCACGAACGGTCGGTGCGTCGAACAGTTCGCGCAAGGTGATTCGTGTACCGAGCTTGCGTCGCAGTCGCGACAGCAATTGCACGGCGAGCAACGAATGGCCGCCCAGTTCAAGGAAGCCGTCGTCGCGGCCGACCTGATCCAGATGCAGCAGGGCTTTCCATATTTCGGCGATGGCCTCTTCGGTTTCGCCTTGCGGCGCCTCGTAAGCCTTGCTGGCCAACGCATCCTGACCGGGGGCCGGCAGCGCTCGGCGGTCGAGCTTGCCGTTCGAGGTCAGCGGCAGGGCATCCAGCTGGACGAAGGCGCTGGGCACCATGTACTCAGGCAGATGCTTGAGCAGCTCGCTACGCAAGTGCTCGGCCGCAACCGATTCACCGCAGACATAAGCGACCAGGCGCTGGCTGTCCGAATCACCCTGGCTGTCGTTGCGGGCAATCACCACCACCTCGCGGATGCCTGATACGGCCAGCAGAACGTTTTCGATTTCACCCAGCTCGATACGGAAACCGCGAACCTTCACCTGGAAGTCGTTACGGCCCATGTATTCCAGCGTGCCGTCCGCCAGCCAGCGACCCAGGTCGCCGGTTTTGTAAAGGCGCGCATTGGCAACATCGGAGAACCGGTCGGCGATGAAGCGTTCGGCACTCAGCTCGTCACGGTTGAGGTAGCCACGGGCCACACCGCTACCGCCGATGTGAATTTGCCCGGCGACGCCCAGTGGTGCGGGCTCGCCACGCGCATCCAGAACATGCACCTGAACGTTGGCGATGGGTCGGCCGATGCTTGGTTTTTCACCCAGGTCGCGGATCAGATCAATGGTCGCGTCCACTGTGCATTCGGTCGGGCCATACATGTTGTAGAAGCGGATGGTCGGGCAGTTGCGCAGCTTTTCCCAGGTGCTGGCGTTGATCGCCTCGCCACCCAACAGCACGCTGACCGGCTGGTAACTGCTGCGCTCCAGCAAACCGGCCGAGAGCAAGGTGTCGAGCTGCGAGGGTGTTGAGTCGAAGGCATGAACCTGGTGGGCTTCGAGGAAGTCCAGCAGTTCGCTGCCGTTGGCACGAATAAGTTGCGGGATGATCACCAGCGTGTGGCCGGAGAACAATTGCGAGATGCCTTTGATCGACATGTCGAAGAAGAAGCCGGCGTTCAGCGCCACGGTGGCCGGTGTCGGGCAATGCTGATGGGTGGTGCGGGTCAGCACGTTCCAGAAGTTGAACACCGAGCGGTGCTCGACCATGACACCTTTCGACTGGCCGGTGGAGCCTGACGTGTAGATCACGTAGGCCAGGTTTTCCGCCGTCAGGCTGTCGACCAGCGGATTGGCATCGAACGCCTGATCATCCGCCGCCAGCAGCGATTCAGCGCTGTCGAGCAGCATCAGTGGTGTATCGCCGGCCGGCAGACTGAGGGCGCTCTGGGTCAGCAGCGCACGCGGCTGGCTGTCCTGCAGCATGAAGGCCATGCGGTCAGTTGGGTGGGCAGGGTCGATCGGCACGTAGGCGGCGCCTGATTTGAGCACCCCCAGCAGGCCGACAATCATATCCAGGCTGCGCTCGGCGCAGATGGCCACGCGCTCGTCCGGTTGTACACCAAGTTGCAGCAGTTGCCGGGCTATGTGGTTGGCACGGCGGTTGAGCTGGCGATAGCTTAGCTGGCGGTCTTCGTAGACCAGCGCCACGGCGTCAGGATTGCGGCGGACCTGGTCTTCGAACAAGGTATGGATCGGCACGACCGGTGCGAAGTCGCTGGCAGTGTCGTTGAAGTCGTTGAGCAGCAGTTGCCGCTCGGCCTGCGGAATCACTTCCAGGCTGCTTGCCAGGCGTGCCGGATCCTGCTCAAGGGCATTGACCAGCTCGGCAACCGCCTGACCGAGGTAGGCGGCAATCCGGTGCGGATCGATGCCATCTATAGACTGCGCGGTCAGCGAAAAGCCATTGGCCTCATTGGCTACGGCAATTTCGATCGGGTAGTTGGTACGGGTTTCGGAGCCCAGGAAATGAACACCTTCCTGCTCCTCGCCCATGTCCTCGATGTTTTCCCCGGCAGTGTTCACCAGATCACCGTGACGGCAATTGAGGATCACGGTGAACATCGGCAGCGATGCATCCACTGCGCTGCAGCGCTGCGCCAGGGCCAGTGGCGCCTGCTCGTGGGTCAGCAGGCCGCTGAGCTGTTGGTAGGCGTCCTGAACGATATCGCGCACGCTGTTCTGTTGCAGGCGAATACGCATCGGCAAGGTGTTGATGAACATGCCCAGCGCATGGTTGGCACCGGAGGTGCCTTGGGAACGTCCCGAAAGCACGGTACCGAAAATCCCGTCGTCGCGGCCGCTGGTGGCGGCTACCACCAAGCCCCATGCCGCATGGAACAGCACCGAGGTCGGCACGCCCTGAGCCCGTGCGGTGGCGTGGATCCGCGCGCTGAGATCGTCGCTCAGATCCTGCACCGAACGCAGGATTGTTGCATCGCCGCCACGCACATCGAGCACGCCGTAAGGCGCAGTGGTGGTATCGACATCCCCCAGCAGTTGACGGAAGTAGGCTTCATGTTCGGCCTGGGACACACACGCGGCCTGGGCGATGAAGTTGCGGTACGGCTGCGATGGCGACAGGGCGTCGGCGCGTCCGTCCATCACTGCCTGGATCTCGCCCATGATCAGGCGCAGGGTGACGTTGTCGCTGATAAGGTGATGGTCCAGCAACGCCATCAGCCACTTTTCCTGCCGGGTATCGTAGGTGATATACGCGGCTATCAGCGGTGCCTGTTGCAGGTCCAGGCGCATATGGTAGGTATTGGTGCGTTCGCGCAGCATCTGCAAGGCGTCTTCACCCGGTGCAGTGTCGAGCTGAATGACTGGCAACGTTGCCTGACGATGCACCACTTGTACCGGTTGCGGCAGACCTTGCCAGCGCAGTGAGCTGCGCATGATGTCGTGGCGGTTGATCACCACTTGCAGCGCGCCGAGGAATTTGTCGAGCAACGCACGGCTGTCGAACGTCGCTATGGTGCGCATCAGGTAGGCGTCGCCTTCTGACTGCAACAGATGGTGAAACAGGATGCCTTCCTGCAGCGACGACAATGGGTAGATATCCTGAACATTGGCGACGCCGCCTGGCACATCGGCAACGATATGTTCCAGTTCCTGCCGGGTCAGCTTCACCAACGGCAGCATGTCCGGGGTCAATGCCGTGCAATCGACCGGAATCAGGTTCGCCGGGGCGACCCGTTCCGCCGCAGTACCGCCCGCCAGGACCGCAGCCATGGCTTGCAGGGTTGGCGCCGAGAACACCGTGCTGACGTCCAGCACCAAGCCGATCTGACGCAAGCGCTCTATCAGGTTAATCACCAGGAAGGAGTGACCACCCAGTTCGAAGAAGTGATCCTGGCGACTGACACGTTCAACCCCGAGCAATTCCTGCCAGGCAGCGGCCAGGGTCGTTTCGATAGCGCCTAGCGGTGCTTCGTAGTCACGACTCACCGTTGCGAACTGGTCCGGCGCGGGCAGGGCGGCACGGTCCAGCTTGCCGTTGGTGGTCAACGGCCAGGTTTCAAGGGTCACAAAGGCGCTTGGCAGCATGTGTTCGGCCAGCACGCTGGCCAGTTGGCTGCGCAGAAGCGCTGACTCGGGAGCAGCGCCGTCCTCGGCAATCAGATAGGCGACCAGGCGTTTGTCGCCAGGGCGATCCTCACGCACGATGACCATCGCTTCACGAACGTCGGGGCAGGCGAGCAATTGCGCCTCGATCTCGCCCAACTCGATACGAAAACCGCGAATCTTGATTTGCGAGTCATTGCGGCCGACGTAGACCACGCCGCCGTCGCTGCGGTAGTGCGCAACGTCGCCAGTGCGGTAGAGCCGTGCGCCGCTTTGCAACGCATAGGGGTCGGCAATAAAACGTTCGGCATTCAGTTCGGTGCGGTTCAGGTAATGCCGGGCAACCCCGGCACCGCCAATGTAAATCTCGCCATTGACGCCGACCGGCACCGGCTGCTGATAGTCATCGAGGATACGCAGGCACAGGTCATCAAGTGCCGGCCCGATCAGACTTGGCATGGCTGTGTCGATTTCCGACTGGCTGATCGGATAGTAAGTGGCATGCACGGTGATTTCCGTGATGCCGTACATGTTCACCAGACGGGTACGCGACAGCGGTGTGCGTGCGGTCCAGGGCTGCAGGCTGCGGAAGTCCAAAGCCTCCCCCCCGAACACCACTTCACGCAGCGCATGCTCCTGCGGGCTGCGTTCGCGAGCCTGGATGAACTGGCGGAAAGCGCTTGGCGTCTGGTTCAGAACGGTGACCTGCTGCTCGCAGACCAGCGCATAGAAGTCATCCGGTGAACGCGCCACCTCACTCGGGACGATGACCAGTTTGCCGCCGTAGCACAGCGCGCCCCAGATTTCCCAGACCGAGAAGTCGAAGGCAAAGGAGTGGAACAGCGTCCAGACATCCTCAGGCCCGAAGTTGAATTGCCCGGCGGTGGCGTCGAACAGGCGTGCAACGTTGCCGTGCTCCACCAGCACACCTTTGGGCAGGCCTGTAGACCCTGAGGTGTAAATGACGTATGCCAAATGCTCGCGAGACAGACCCGGCGCAGCAGGCTCAGGGTTGCGGTCCAGCGATTCATCTGCCAAATCGGCACTGTCGTTGTCCGCGCCGAGGGTCAGTACCGGCACGCTGTGTACCGGCAGCACGTCGAGGCAGGCCGACTGGGCCAGCAACGCTACCGGCGCACTGTCTGTCAGCAGGTAGCCGAGACGCTCGGTGGGGTAAGTCGGGTCCAGCGGTACGTAGGCCGCACCGGCCTTGAGCACGGCCAGCACCGCGCAGATCATCTGCGTGCCACGCTCTGCGAGGATCGCCACCCGGTCATCGGGACGTACGCCTTGGGCAAGCAGTTCATGGGCCAGACGGTTGGCTCGGCGATTGAGCGTCTGGTAACTCACCTCTTGCCCGCCAAAGACCAGCGCGATGTTTTGCGGATGGGCGGCGGCGAACTGTTCGAAGCGCTGATGCACCATCAGACCCGACGCGAATACCGCCTTGGGCTGCAGCAGCGCTGGCGAGGCCAGGCGCTGCGCCGGGCTGAGCAACGGCAGGCCGAGCACAGGTTGCGCGACATCCTCGACCATCGCTTCCAGCAGCGTATGGAAATGCTGGGCAAAACGCTCGACGGTGGCGCGATCGAAGAGATCGCTGGCGTATTCGATAACCCCGGTGAGGGTGCCGTTTTCGCTGCCCAGGATCAGCATCAGGTCGAACTGCGCGGTTTCATGGGCTTGTAACACGGGGTGCAGGCTAAGGCCCGGCAGCTTCAACTCGCCGCCGATGCTGGTGTTATCCAGCGACAGGGCGACCTGACACAGCGGGCTATGGCTCATCGAGCGTGGCGGCTGCAAGGCTTCGATCACTTGCTCGAACGGAATGTCCTGATGTTCATGGGCCGCCAGCGTGGTCTGGCGGACCTGCTCCAGCAGTTGCGCCACGCTGGGGTTCTGCGCCAGATCAATGCGCAGGGCCAGGGTGTTGACGAAGAAACCGATCAGGTTCTCGGTTTCGGTGCGGCCACGGTTGGCGCTCGGCACGCCTATCACTACATCGCGTTCGTTGCCCAGACGTGCCATAAGCACCGACCAGGCACTGAGCAGGCCCATGAACAGGGTGACGTTATGGGCCTGGCAGAAGCGCTCCAGACGCTGATAAAGCGTCGCATCGATCGTCACGGGCACCGCGCCGCCGCGGTAGCTTTGCAGCGCCGGACGCGGCCGGTCGGTGGGCAGCGACAGCAGCGTCGGCGCGCCACCCAGGTGCTCACGCCAGAAGTCGGCCTGCTCGGCAAGGCGCTCGCCGGTAAAGGTGCGGCGTTGCCAGGCGGCGTAGTCGGCGTACTGAATTGACAGGGCCGGTAACGGGTCAGGCTGATGCTGACTGAAGGCCTGGTAGAGAGCGACGAACTCGTTGATCAGCACACCCACCGACCAGCCGTCGGAGATGATGTGGTGCTGGGTGATCAGCAACATATGCTCATCATCCGCCAGGCGCAGCAGACGCCCGCGAATCAGCGGGCCCTGGCGCAGGTCAAACGGTGCAGCGACCTCGCTGTCGGCGATGCGTGAAGCGCTGAGGCTGGCCTGTTCATAAGGCTGCGAGCGCAAGTCCTGCTCTGCCAGGGCGAAACCGCTGTCCGCCGCAGCGATGACCTGCACCGGATGTTCGCCGTGCAGCTCGAAGGTGGTGCGCAGGCTTTCATGACGTGCAACCAGACGGTCGAGCGCAGCCTTGAGCGCGCCGTGATCAAGCTCGCCGCGCAGCAGCAGCGACATCGGCATGTGGTAGGCGCCACTGGCACCAGGGTCGAGCCTGTCGAGGAACCACAGGCGCTGCTGGGAAAAGGACAGTGCCAGCGGCGCGTTACGCTCGATGGGTTCGATACTGTCGGTGTCGGCCGCTTGCAGGCCGTCGACCACTTTCGCCAGTTCGGCCACGGTCGGGTGATTGAACAGCTGACGCAGCGCCATGTCGCCGTTCAGTTGCTGACGCACACGGGAAACCAGTTGCGCAGCCAGCAGCGAGTGACCGCCAAGCTCGAAGAAGCCATCATGGCGACCCACTCGTTCAAGGCTCAGCAGCTCCTGGAATATGTCCGCCAAGGCCTGTTCGGTGGCACCCTCCGGCGCAACGTAAGTTCGCGCGGACATGGCGTTCAGGTCCGGTGCCGGCAGTGCTTTCTGGTCGACCTTGCCATTGAGCGTAAGCGGCAAGGTATCCAGGCGCATGAACACACTCGGAACCATGTATTCCGCCAAATCGGCACTCAATTGCGCACGCAGATCCTCTGGATCAGGTGCTTCAGCGTCTGCATGCACGGTGTAGTAGGCGACCAGACGGGTGTCACCCGGGCTGGCTTCGTGCGCCACCACCACGGAGTTGCGCACGCCGTCGCACAAGTGCAGGAGGCTTTCGATTTCGCCCAGCTCGACGCGGAAGCCGCGGACCTTGACCTGCCCATCGTTACGCGCCAGGTATTCAAGGTTACCGTCCGGCAACCAGCGCGCCAGGTCGCCGGTGCGATAGAGTCTCGCGCCGGCCTGCTGGCTGAACGGGTCTTCGCTGAAACGTTCGGCGGTCAGTTCCGGGCGGTTCAGGTAGCCGAGTGCGACGCCTGTGCCACCGATGTAGATCTCGCCGACCACCCCCATCGGCACCGGCTCGCGCCCGGCGTCAAGCACATAGACCCGCACGTTGGCATTAGGCTTGCCAATCGGCAGACTCAGGGTGTCAGGCAGTACATCGAAAATTTCGTAGCTGGTGGCACAGGTGGTGCCCTCGGTCGGGCCATAGCCGTTGAACAGGCGTACCTGAGCGGAGTGCTCCCGGACCCGACGGAACGAGGCCGGATCAGCGCGCTCGCCGCCACACATGATCATGCGCAGGCCTGCCAGGGCCTCGGGAATCAACCCGGCATACAGGTTGAAGAGGGCGGTCGAGCTGATCATGGCTGTTACACCATGGCGCTTCAGCAGGGCGGCGAAGGCCACCGGCTCAAGCAGCACCTGCGGCTCGATAATCACCGACTGGCCGCCATTGAGCAATGCACCCCAGATTTCCGGAGTGCTGGCGTCGAACGCCGGGTTGGACGAAAACGCCACACGGTCCTCGGCGGAGAAGTCGTAGTAGCCGTTGTCCTTAACCAGCCGAATAATGCCGTTGTGAGTCACGATCACGCCCTTGGGCACACCGGTGGAGCCAGAGGTGTAGATGATGCACGCGGGGGTTTCGCCTGCGATTTCATCTGCAAGCATGACTGGCCCCTGGTTCAGCGCCGACAGTTCCAGTGTGTCCAGATCCAGTCTTGGCGTCATGTCAGGTGCCGTCAGGTCGCTACGGCTCAGCAGCATGATGGCTTCGCTGTCCTCGAGCATGAAGCGCAGGCGCTCTTCGGGCGCCAGACGATCCAGCGCCAGATAAGCCGCGCCGCACTTGAGGGTGGCCAGCATGCTGGCCAGCAATTCCACCGACCGATCCAGCAGGATCGCCACCCGGGTTCCTGGCCCCACACCGTGTTTGCGCAGGTGCTGAGCCAAGGCATTGGCTCGGCTGTCGAGTTCGGCGTAGGTCAGCGTTTGCTCACTCTGGCGGACTGCAATTGCCTGCGGTGCAGCTTCGGCATGTGCCTCGAACAAGCGATGCATCAACTGACCGAGCGGGTAGGTGCGCTCTGTGGCATTGATATCCTTCAGCAGGTACTCGCGCTCCGCCGTGTCGAGCAACGGCACCTGCTCCAGCACTTGCCGATCGTCGGCCACCATGGCTTCCAGCACACGCTGGAAGTAGCCCAGATAACGTCGCATGGTGCTTTCGTCGAACAGCGCCGTAGCGTACTCCAGCGTGCCGATCAGTTGTCCGTCTACCTCACCGATGTCCAGCGCCAGGTCGAATTTTGATGCATCACCGGGCACTGCAACGCCTTGCAGGCTCATGTCGCCGAGCACCAGGGCGTCGTCCTCATTGTCTCGCCATGACAGCATCGCCTGAAAAATCGGGCTGTGAGACAGGCTGCGTTGTGGTCGAACCACTTCAACCACTTGTTCGAACGGCAGGTCCTGATTTGCCTGAGCAGCCAGAGTCTGCTGTTTGACCTGCCGCATAAGCGCTTCGACGCTCGGCGCCCCCGAGAGGTCGATCCGTACAGCAAGGGTGTTGACGAAGAACCCGATCAGGTTCTCCACCTCGGCGCTCATTCGATTGGCAACCGGCGTACCGATCACCACGTCGTCCTGACCGGACAGCCGTCCCAACAGCGCGGCCCAGGCACCCATCACGGTCATGAACAGGCTGCTGCCATATCGTTGGCCCAAAGCCTTGAGGCCATGGGTCAATTGCGTATCCAGCACCAGCTCCAGCGTCTGCCCGCTGTAGTCCTGTTGCGCCGGACGTGGCCGATCGGTCGGCAAGGTCAGCAAGGCTGGCGCACCGGCCAGTGCCTGCTGCCAGTACTGACGCTGTTGTTGCAGCACGTCGCCACTCAACCAGTCACGTTGCCACAGTGCGTAGTCGACGTACTGCACCGGCAACGCCGGCAGCGGATCCTCCGCCCCCTCACTGAAGGCTGCATAGAGCGCGCCCAGCTCGCGGTTCAACACCCCGGTTGACCAGCCATCGGAGACAATATGGTGCATGGTCACCAGCAACACGTGGTCGTCATCGGCCATGCGCACCAGACGCCCGCGCACTAACGGGCCATTGACGAGGTCGAAGTGCTCGCTGGCCTCTTGTGCAGCGATGGCGAGCAGCTTGTCTTCGGCATCGGTCTGCCCGGCCAGTACCTGCAGTTGCAGTCTGAAACCTGTTTCAGTGGCAGAGATACGCTGCTCCGCAGGCTGTCCCTGCTCTTGTACAAAGGTCGTGCGCAGTGCCTCATGGCGGGCCACGATACGGTCCAGCGCGCGTTGCAGCGACGCCTGATCAAGGCTGCCACGCATACGCAGTCCCGCCGGAATATGGTAAGCGGCGCTGCCACCTTCCAGTTGCGCAAGGAACCACAGGCGCTGCTGGGCAAACGACAGCGGTAACGCACCCGAACGTTGTGCAGGCGTAATCACCAGGCGAGCGTTGCCCTGCGTATTGGCAAGCAGCTCAGCGAACTGTCGCAGCACCGGTGCCGCGAAAAACGCCAACGGTGAAACCTCCAGATTCAACTGCTGACGGACCTGAGCCAGCACGCGCATGACCAGCAATGAATGACCGCCGAGCGCGAAAAAGTCATCATTGCGGCCGACCTGTGCGACGCCCAGCATATCGGCCCAGATTGCGGCGATTGCCGTCTCCAGCGGGCCATCGGCTGCTTCGAAATCCTGCTGATCGAAAGCGTCGGCATCCGGCTCGGGCAATGCTCTGCGATCCAGTTTGCCGTTGGCGCTCAGCGGCAATGCGGCCATGCGCACGAACGCTGCCGGGATCATGTATTCCGGCAGGTTGAGTTGCAGCTGCTGGCGCAGCGCGCGCGGGGTCAGGGTAGGGCCAGACTCTTCGCGAGTGGCATATTCCACAAAATACGCGATCAGTTTCGGCGTGCCGCCGCTGTCCTCGCGAATCACGACCAGGCTTTCGCGCACGCCCGCAACCTCGGCCAGGCGTGCTTCGATTTCGCCCAGCTCCAGACGCAGCCCGCGCAGCTTGGCCTGGGAGTCGTTGCGGCCGAGGAATTCGATATTGCCATCAGCCCGATAGCGAGCCATATCGCCGCTGCGATACAGCCGTTCGCCCGCCACGAAGGGGCTGTCCATGAAGCGTTCGGCGGTGAGTTGCGGCAAATTCAGATAACCGCGTGCAATACCTGCGCCGCCGATATACAGCTCGCCCGCGACACCCGGCGGAACCGGTTGGCCAAGCTCATCGAGCAGATAAATCCGCGTGTTGGCCAACGCGCGGCCAATCGGCAACACCCCGTCGACCTGGCTGTTTGCCTCGAACTCGAAACAGGTGCTGTCGATGCTGGCCTCAGTGACACCGTAGGCCTGGACGATCTGCACGTGATCGCCACAAAGCTTGCGCAGTTGCCGGGCGCTGTGCGCGGTCCAGATATCCGAACCACAGACCACGGTGCGCATGAACGACAGGTCGTGACCCGTCTCTTCCACCCAGCCCAGCAACGCGTTGAGCACGGCAGGCACGAAATCCGCAAAACCGATCGACTCTTCGCTCAACAGGCGGTAAAGCGCAGGAGGGTCCATCAAGGTCTCGCGTGGGCACAGCACCAGTGTGCAGCCGAAACCCAGTGAGCGGATCAGGTCGGCGCTGAACACATCGAAGGAAAACCCGGCCATCTGCAGATGATTGAGTGGCGCGTGTAACGCATACAATTTCTCCCACGCCGCGCTGACGGCGAGCAATCCGCGATGCTCGACCATTACGCCTTTCGGCACGCCGGTTGAGCCCGAGGTGTAGATCACATACGCCAGATTGCGCGCACCGAAGTTTTCCACCACCGGGTTATCGTCACGCTCGTTGAAGGTGTCGCGTTGATCTTCATCGAGCAGCACCAGTGGCAAGTCCAGCGTCGGCAGATGCGCCTGTACATCACGCTGGGTCAGCAGTGCCGACGGCGCACTGTCTTCGATCATGTAGGCCAGGCGCTCGGCAGGGTAGGCCCGGTCCAGTGGCAAATAAGCAGCACCGGCCTTGAGCACACCGAGCACGCCGATCAGCATTTCCACGCCACGCTCTACGCAGATCGCCACCCGATCATCCGGTTTGATGCCGAGGCTGATCAGATGGTGAGCGAGACGGTTTGCCTGACGGTTCAATTCCGCATAGCTCAAGCGCTGCGCCTCGAAAGCCAAGGCGATGGCGTTGGGCTGTGCCTGAACCCTTTCTTCGAACAGTTGATGAATCGTGAAGTCCTGCGGGTAGGGCGCCTCTGTTGCGTTGAGGCCCACCAGTAGATGTTCACGTTCGTCCACACCCAGCAAGTTAACGTGCTCCAGCACCTGTTGGTCGTCAGCGACCATGGCCTCCAGCACACGCTGGAAGTAGCCCAGATAGCGCCGCATGGTGCTCTCGTCGAACAACGCGGTGGCGTACTCCAGCGTGCCGACCAGTTGCTCATCCACCTCGGCCATGTCCAGCGTCAGGTCGAATTGGGCCGTATCAGCGGCCAATTCGATGCTTTTCAGAGTCATGTCGCCGAGCGTCAGATCAGACGCCTCGTTATTCTCCCACGACAGCATGGCCTGAAAAATCGGGCTGTGGGACAGACTGCGTAGCGGATTGATGACTTCCACGACTTGTTCGAACGGCAAGTCCTGATGCGCCTGGGCATCGAGAGTCTGCTGCTTGACCCGCGCCAGCAGCGTCTCTGCCGTAGGCTTGTCACTGAGGTCAACGCGGATGGCCAGGGTGTTGACGAACAGACCCACCAGCCCTTCGACTTCACTGCGTGTACGATTGGCCACAGGCGTACCAATGACCACATCGTCCTGACCCGCCAGGCGTCCCAGCAGGCCGGCCCACGCGGCCATGACCGTCATGAACAGGGTGCTGCCGCGGCGTTGGCTCAATGCCTTGAGACCTCGGGTAAGGTCTTTGTCGAAAACGACGGGCAGTGCTGCACCGGCATAGTCCTGCAGCGCCGGACGCGCACGGTCGGTGGGCAACATCAACAACGCCGGAGCATCTGCCAGGGTTTGCTGCCAGAAATTGCTTTGCTGTTGCAGCAGATCGCCACTCAGCCAGCGACGTTGCCACACCGCGTAGTCCAGGTATTGCAGGTCCAGCGGCGCCAGCGGGTCGTCCTGGTCCTGACTGAATGCCGCATACAGCGCGGACAATTCGCGGGTCAGCACACCAACCGACCAGCCATCGGAAACGATATGGTGCAGGGTCAGCAACAATACGTGATGGTCCTCGGCCATACGAATCAGGCGGCCACGAATCAACGGGCCCTGTTGCAGGTCGAAGCTTTGCAGCGACTCTTCGCTGGCCAGTGCCTGAAGTTTTTCCTCGGCATCCGCCAACCCTTGCAGGTCGTGCACTTGCAGGTTGAAACCGGTGTGCGCCGGGCTGATGCGTTGCACCGGCTGTCCGTCATCGCCCTGCATGAATGTGGTGCGTAAACCTTCGTGGCGCGCCACGATACGCTCCAACGCCCGTTGCAATGCCTTGAGATCCAGTTTGCCATGCAGGCTCAGGCCGGCAGGTATGTGGTAGGCCGCACTGGCGCCTTCCATCTGGGCGAGAAACCACAGACGTTGCTGGCCGAATGACAACGGCCACGCCTGATCGCGTGCCACCGGCACGATGTCCGGCAAGTCGCTGCGTCCGGCCTGAGCGATGGCCGCGGCCAGGGTACTCAGTTCGGGATGGGCGAACAGCGCGGCCAGACCAAGTTCGACGCCCAATTGATGGCGCACCTGGGAAATCAGGCGCATCGCCAGCAAGGAGTGGCCGCCCAGTTCGAAGAACTGGTCATGACGGCCCACCTGTTCCAGATCGAGCAGGTTTTGCCAGATATGCGCCAGCGCAATCTCGGTAGCACCTTGCGGCTCCACGTGTTCGCGACTGGCAAAAGCATCGTCCGCCGGAACCGGCAAGGCCTTGCGGTCAAGCTTGCGGTTCGGCGTCAACGGCAGTTCATCAAGCAGCACGAACGCGCTCGGCAGCATGTACTCGGCCAGTTGCGGTGCCAGTTCGGCACGCAGTTCAGCGGCTGTAAGCTGGCTTTGCGGCTGGGCAACCACATAGGCCACCAGGCGCTTGTCTCCCGGATTATCTTCCCGAGCGACCACCACCGCTTCCTTGACCCCTTTGCAATTACCCAGGCGGGCTTCGATTTCGCCCAGTTCGATGCGGAAGCCGCGAACCTTGACCTGGAAGTCGTTACGCCCCAGGTACTCGATACGGCCGTCGACCATGTAGCGCGCCAGATCGCCGGTTTTGTACATCCTGGCATCAGGGCTGTTGCTGAAAGGATCCGCGAGGAAGCGCTCGGCGTTGACCTCTTCAAGGTTCAGATAACCGCGTGCCACGCCGTCGCCGCCAATGTAGATTTCACCGGCCACGCCATACGGCACTGGCTGCTGATGAGCGTCGAGCAGGTAAATGCGCGTGTTGGCCATCGGTTTGCCGATGGTCGCATTACCACTGCCTTCGCTGCCGGCCGCAGCGTCGTGGCTGACGTAGGCCGCAGTGCAGGACACCGTCGCTTCGGTTGGCCCATAAGTATTGATCAGACGCGTGTGCACCGGGCGCATCTCGGCCCAGAGTTTGAGCTTATGTGCCGACAGTGCGTCACCCGTGACGTTGATCAGACGCACATGCTGCAGACGTTGCTCAGCGACCTGCGGCTGTTTGTGCCATTCGGCCACCAGCGTATGCCAGTGCGCAGTGGTCAGGTGCAGGACGGTCGGATGAATGCCGTAATCTTCAGTCCCTTCGCTGCCGAAGATCTCGCGGCTTGGCGTCAGGGTGGCCCCGGCCAAGAGTGCCGGGAAGATTTCTTCCACCGAGAGGTCGAAGTTCAGGGTGTTCTGCTGCAGGACGGTGTCAGTTGGGGACAGAGCAAAAAGCCGCGCCGCATCGACGCTGTAGTTGACCAGGCCGCGATGCTCGATCATCACGCCTTTCGGATTGCCGGTGGAACCCGAGGTGTAGATCACGTACGCCAGGTTGCGCACGCCGAGATTCGGTACGACCGGGTTGTCATCACACGCGGTGAAAGCCTGACGCTGATCGTCGTCGAGCAACACCAGCGGCAAGTTCAGCGCCGGCAAGCGCTCCTGTAGATCACGCTGGGTCAGCAACGCCGACGGCGTACTGTCCTCGATCATGTAGGCCAGGCGCTCAGCCGGGTAAGCCGGGTCAAGCGGCACATAAGCGGCACCGGCCTTGAGCACACCGAGCAGGCCGACCATCATTTCCACACCGCGTTCGACGCACAGCGCCACCCGATCATCCGGGCCGATGCCCAGGCCGATCAGGTGATGAGCCAGACGGTTGGCCTGACGGTTCAGTTCGGCATAGCTCAAGCGCTGCCCCTGGAACGCCACGGCGATGGCACCAGGTTGCGTGCGTACCTGTGCTTCGAACAGGTGCTGAATGCACAGGTCCGTCGGGTAGTCCTGGCGGGTCTGGTTGAAGGTCTCCAGCAGCAGGTTGCGTTCGGCGGCAGGCAGCACATCCAGCTGCGTAACGGCCATCTGCGGTGTGTGCGCCAGCGCGTCGGTCAATTGCTCCAGCGCGCACTGCATCATGGCGCACAGGCGTTGCGGATCCGCAGGCTGCATGCTGTGTATTATCAGGTCGAGCTCACTGCCGTAATCGTTGACCGACAAGCACAGCGGATAGTTGGTCCGCTCGGTGCCGTCAAGCAGGCGCATTCCCGGCCATTGCAACCGACTGTCCTCGCCCTGGTGCCGGTAATTGAGCAGGCTGGAGAACAACGGCACCCCTGTGGCCACGCTACTGCAACGCTGGGCCAGGGCCAGTGATGCCTGCTCGTGGCTCAATAATTCGCTGAGATCACGGTGGGTGGCCATGACCAGTTCCTGGGCGCCTTGTGTGGTCAGTTGCACACGAACCGGCAGGGTGTTCATGAACATGCCCATGGCCCGCTCGGCGCCGACCGTACCTTGCAGGCGGCCGGTGACCACGGTGCCGAACACCACATCATCACGATCAGTACAACGGGCCATCACCTGGGCCCAGGCGACATGAAACAGAACCGCCGGGGACATGCCGCGCTCCCGGGCCTGGGTCCGGATACGTGCGCAGAGGTCACTGTTCAATGCCAGTTTGGCCTCTTCGACGTCATTGCCGTCGCCCTGAACTTCCAGCAGGTCGAACGGAGCGGTGGGTGAATCCACATCAGCCAGGCGGCGGGTGAAGTAAGCTTCGTGGGCACTTGAAGGGCTGGCGGGGGTCTGTGCGACAAAATCCCGATAAGGCTGCGGTGGCAGCAGGTCTGCGCTCTGGCCTCGCATCAGCAGGCGAATTTCTTCGAGTATGAGTTCCACGGTGACGTGGTCGCTGATCATGTGATGATCAATCAGCGCCAGTAACCAACGTTCCGAGTTCGGGTCGCCAGCGATGTAGGCCAGTAGAAGCGGTGCCTGTCGCAGGTCCAGGCGCATACGACCTGGATCACTTAGCCGGTCCAGCTGACTGAGTGCGTCTTCATCCGGCGTCAGGGTGAGGGTATGGACCGGCAATTGCGCCTGGCGGTGCACCACTTGCACCGCTTGCGGCAGGCCGATCCAATGCACCGAGCTGCGCAGGATGTCATGGCGGTCGATTACCGTTTGCAGGCCCTCAAGAAAGGCGTCAAGACGCGCACGGCTGTCGAACTCGATCATCGAGCGCATCAAGTAGGCATCGCGCTCACGATTCAGCAGGTAATGGAACAGGATGCCGTCCTGAAGCGGTGCCAGCGGGTAGATGTCCTGGATATTGGCGGCGCCGCCGGGAACGGCGGAGGTGATCAGTTCAATCTGAGCGACGCTCAGTTCCACCAGCGGCAACATGTCTGGCGTCAATTGCGTGCAGTGGGCCGGAATACGGTTGGCCGGTGTCTGGAACAGGGCTTGTTTGTCCTGGCTGATAGCCAGGGCCATTTCACGCACGCTGGGGGCAGTGAATACAGTCTTTACGTTGAGATTCAGGCCCTGCTTGCGCAGACGTTCGATCAGCGAGACGGCCAGCAGTGAGTGGCCACCCAGTTCGAAGAAATGGTCGTGACGCCCGACCTGCTCGATGCCCAGCAGGTCTTGCCAGATAGCCACGATCCGCTCTTCGGTTTCGCCTTGTGGGGCTTCATAGCCACGGCTGATCAGTGCATCAGCGTCCGGGGCTGGCAAGGCCTTGCGGTCGAGCTTGCGGTTCGGCGTCAACGGCAAGGCGTCGAGGATCATGAATGCGCTCGGCAGCATGTACTCGGCCAGTTGCGGCGCCAGTTCGGCACGCAGTTCAGCGGCTGTAAGCTGGCTTTGCGGCTGGCCAACCACATAGGCCACCAGGCGTTTGTCTCCCGGGTTATCTTCCCGAGCGACCACCACCGCTTCCTTGACCCCGGTGCAATTGCCCAGGCGGGCTTCGATTTCGCCCAGCTCGATACGGAAACCGCGTACTTTGACCTGGAAGTCGTTACGACCCAGGTACTCGATACGGCCGTCGACCATGTAGCGCGCCAGATCGCCGGTTTTGTACATCCTGGCATCAGGGCTGTTGCTGAACGGATCCGCGAGGAAACGCTCGGCGTTGACCTCTTCAAGGTTCAGGTAACCCCGCGCCACGCCGTCGCCACCGATGAAAATCTCACCGGCCACGCCGTATGGCACCGGCTGCTGGTGGGCATCAAGCAGGTAGATACGCGTGTTGGCCATTGGCTTGCCGATGGTCGCGTTGCCGCTGCCTTCGCTGCCGGCCACGGCGTCATGGCTGACATAAGCGGCGGTGCAGGACACTGTCGCTTCGGTAGGCCCATAAGTATTGATCAAACGCGTGTGCGCCGGGCGCATCTCGTCCCAGAGCTTGAGTTTCTGTGCCGACAATGCGTCACCTGTGACGTTGATCAGGCGTACCTCGGCCAGGCGTTGTTCAGCAGCCTGCGGCTGGTTGTGCCATTCGGCGACCAGGGTGTGCCAGTGAGCGGCGGTCAAATGCAGGACGGTCGGGTAAATGCCGTGATTTTCAGTTCCTTCACTGCCGAATATCTCGCGGCTCGGCGCCAGGGTGGCACCGGCCAGGAGTGCCGGGAAGATCTCCTCCACCGACAGGTCGAAGTTAAGGGTGTTTTGTTGCAGCACCGTGTCGCTCTGGGACAGGCCAAACAGTCGTGCCGCATCGACGCTGTAGTTGACCAGACCGCGGTGTTCGATCATCACGCCCTTGGGATTGCCGGTGGAACCGGAGGTGTAGATCACATACGCCAGGTTGCGCACGCCGAGGGTCGGTACGACCGGGTTGTCGTCACGCTCGGTAAAGGTTTTGCGCTGATCATCGTCGAGCAGCACCAGTGGCAAGGTGAGGGTCGGCAGATATTCCTGCAAGTGACGCTGTGTCAGCAACGCCGACGGCGTACTGTCCTCGATCATGTAGGCCAGGCGCTCGGCCGGGTAGGCCGGGTCAAGAGGTACATAAGCAGCACCGGCCTTGAGCACACCGAGCAGGCCGACCATCATTTCCACACCGCGCTCGACGCAGAGCGCCACGCGATCATCAGGGCCGATGCCCAGGCCGATCAGGTGATGAGCCAGACGGTTGGCCTGACGGTTTAGTTCGGCATAGCTCAAGCGCTGCCCCTGGAACGCCACGGCGATGGCACCGCGTTGCGTGCGTACCTGGGCTTCAAACAGGTGCTGAATGCACAGCTCCGTCGGGTAGTCCTGGCGGGTCTGGTTGAAGGTCTCCAGCAGCAGGTTGCGCTCGGCGGCGGGCAGCACATCCAGCTGAGTAACGTCCATCTGTGGTGTGTGCGCCAGCGCGTCGGTCAATTGCTCCAGCGCGCACTGCATCATGGCGCACAGGCGTTGCGGATCCGCAGGTTGCACGCTGTGTATCAACAGGCCCAGGTCACTGCCGTAATCATTGACCGACAAGCACAACGGGTAGTTTGTGCGCTCGGAGCTGTCGAGCAGGCGCAGGCCCGGCCATTGCAACTGGCTGTCCTGGCTCTGGTGCCGGTAGTTGAGCAGGCTGGAGAACAATGGCGCCCCCGTGGCCACGCTACTGCAACGCTGGGCCAGGGCCAATGATGCCTGCTCGTGGCTCAGTAACTCGCTGAGATCACGGTGGGTGGCCATGACCAGTTCCTGGGCGCCTTGCGTGGCCAGTTGCACGCGAACCGGCAAGGTGTTCATGAACATGCCCATGGCCCGCTCGGCGCCGACCGTACCTTGCAGGCGGCCGGTGACCACCGTACCGAACACCACATCATCGCGACCGGTACAACGGGCCAGCACCTGCGCCCAGGCGACATGGAACAGAACCGCCGGGGACATACCGCGCTCCCGGGCCTGAGTCCGGATACGTGCGCAGAGTTCACCGTTCAATGCCAGTTCGGCCTCTATGACGTCATTGCCGTCGCCCTGAACTTCCAGCAGTTCGAACGGAGCGGTGGGTGAATCAACATCCGCCAGACGGCGTGCAAAATAGGCTTCGTGGGCACTTGAAGGGCTGGCGAGGGTCTGTGCGACAAACTCCCGATAAGGCTGCGCTGGCAGCAGGTCTGCGCTCTTGCCTCGCATCAGCAGGCGAATTTCTTCGAGTATGAGCTCCAGAGTGACGTGGTCGCTGATCATGTGGTGATCAATCAGCGCCAGTAGCCAACGATCCGAGTTCGGGTCACCAGCAATGTAGGCCAGTAGTAGCGGTGCCTGTTGCAGGTCCATGCGCAGACGACCTGGATCACTTAGACGATTCACCTGGCTGAGTGCGTCTTCATCCGGCGTCAGGGTGAGGGTATGGACCGGCAATTGCGCCTGGCGGTGCACCACTTGCACCGCTTGCGGCAGGCCGACCCAATGCACCGAACTGCGCAGGACATCATGGCGGTCGATAACCGTCTGCAGCGCCTCAAGAAAGGCGTCAAGACGCGCACGGTTGTCGAACTCGATCGTCGAGCGCACCAGATAGGCGTCGCGTTCACGATTGAGCAGGTAATGGAACAGGATGCCTTCCTGAAGCGGTATCAGCGGGTAGATGTCCTGAACATTGGCGGCTCCACCGGGAACGGCGGAGGTGATCAGCTCAATCTCATCGACGCTTAGTTTCACCAACGGCAGCATGTCTGGCGTCAATTGCGTGCAGTCGGCCGGGATGCGGTTAGCCGGAGCCTGGAACAGGACTTGTTTGTCCTGGCTGATGGCCAGGGCCATTTCACGCACGCTGGGCGCAGTGAATACGGTATTTACGTTGAGATTCAACCCCTGCTTGCGCAGCCGGTCGATCAGAGAGACGGCCAGCAGTGAGTGGCCACCGAGTTCGAAGAAATGGTCGTGACGCCCGACCTGCTCGACGCCCAGCAGGTCTTGCCAGATAGCCACAATCTGCGTTTCGGTTTCGCCTTGCGGTGCTTCGTAGCCACGGCTGATCAGCGCATCACCGTCCGGCGCCGGCAGCGCCTTGCGATCCAGCTTGCCGTTCGGCGTCAGCGGCATTGAGTCGAGCAGCACATAGGCCATCGGGATCATGTAGGCCGGCAGTTGTTCCTGCAGCCAACCGCGCAGGCTGTCGATGTCTACCGAAGCATGCTCTGCGATCAGGGTGTAATAAGCCACCAGGCGTTTATCGCCCGGTACATCTTCACGAGCAGTGACTACCGCCTCATGGACTGCCGGGTGTTTGGCCAGCGCGGCCTCGATTTCGCCGATTTCGATACGCAAGCCACGGATCTTGACCTGAAAGTCGTTGCGGCCCAGGTATTCCAGCGCGCCATTGGCCAGCCAGCGACCCATGTCGCCGGTTTTGTACAGGCGTGCCTGTGGGTCGCTGGAAAACGGGTCGGCGATGAAACGCTCGGCACTCAGCTGTGGCTGGTTCAGGTAACTCCGCGCCACGCCGATACCGCCGATGTGCAGTTCACCGGCCACGCCCATTGGTTGCAGCTGGCCCAAGGCATCGAGTACGTGCATCTGAATATTGGCAATCGGACGGCCGATGGGCACGCTGTCGCCCGGATCCGTCGGACGGCATTCCCAGGCGGTAGCGTCGATGGCCGCTTCGGTCGGGCCGTAGAGGTTGTGCAGTTCAACGCCCTTCAGGTGTTGCTCGAAGCGGCGCTGCAACGCACGCGGCAAGGCCTCGCCGCTGCACAGCACGCGGCGCAGTTGCGGGAAGTCGCGGGTCGAGCGGTGTTCCAGAAACACATCGAGCATCGAGGGCACAAAGTGCAGCAGGGTAATGCCCGCGTCACTCATTATCTGCGCCAGGTAGTCAGGATCCTGATGGCCACCGGGACGGGCCATGACCAGCTCGGCACCGGCCAGCAGTGGCAGGAAAAACTCCCACACAGACACGTCGAAACCGAACGGGGTCTTTTGCAGCACGCGATCCTGACTGTTGACCTGATAGGCATCGCGGGCCCAGAGCAGGCGGTTGACCACGCCCAGGTGTTCGTTCATCACGCCTTTGGGCGTGCCGGTAGAACCCGAGGTGTACAGCACGTAGGCCAGGTGATTCGGCTGCAGGCCCAGGGCCTTGGCATCCGGGTTGCCGGTCGGCTGCCTGGTCAGTTGCGCGCTGTCATCGCGGTCATCGAGCACCAGCACCGGAAGGTCCAGAGCCGGCAGGTTGTCGCTCAGGTCCTGAGTGGTCAGCACCGCCTGCGGCGAGCTGTCTTCGAGCATATAAGTCTGGCGGGCGCTAGGCAGGTCAGGGTCGATCGGCACGTAGGCGCCACCGGCCTTGAGGGTACCCAAGAGCGCCACGACCATTTCCGCGCCGCGACGCAGGCTGACCGCGACCCGCGTATCCGGCTTCACACCCAGCTCTATAAGGCGATGGGCGAGCTGGTTGGCCTGTTGGTTGAGTTCGGCGTAAGTGAGCAACGGCCCGCTGTCGCCGCGTACGGCGCAGGCATCCGGACGCTGGGCGGCCTGTTGTTCGATCAATTGGTGGATCAGTACGTCGCGCGGATAAGGGTGGGCAGTGTCATTAAACCCCGCCAGTAATAGCTCGCGCTCATCGTCCGGCAATATCGGCAGGCTGTTCAGCGCTGCTTGCGGCGTGTGTTCCAGCGCTTGCACCAGGCTGCGCAGTGCAACCTGCATGTACTCGCCGATGCGCTGGGCATTGATTTGCTGGACGGCCTGAACGGTGAGCGTAAAAGCATCGCCCAGGTCATCGACATTCAGGGTCAACGGGTAGTTGGTATGGTCTTCGGTGCCGAAGGACTCGATCCCACCCCAGGCGCTGGCAGCTTCTGCTGAAACATCGCTCACAGCATCGTGCCGGTAGTTGAGCAATGCACTGAATAGCGGCGTCGGAGCGGCCACGCCGCTGCAACGCTGGGCGAGCACCAGCGGAGCATGCTCATGCCCCAGCAAAGCCGTCAACCGCTCGTGGGTTGCCTTCAATCCGTCGGCCACTGTCGTCGCGCCGATATCGACGCGCAGCGGCAAGGTGTTGATAAACATGCCCAACGCACGGTCGGCGCCATCACCGGCCTGCATCCGGCCCAGCAGTACCGTGCCGAACACCACCTGTTCGCAGGCCGAGACATTGCCCAGCACCCGCGCCCAGGCCAAATGCATCAGGCTCGCGACGCTGACGCCTGCCTGTCGAGCCTGAGCCCGCAAACGCAGGTTCAGTTCGGCCGCCAGGGTCACGCTGGCCTCTTCGAGGTTGCGGCCACGGTCCTGCACATCCTGCAAACCGAACGGCAGCGTCGGCTCGTCGATGTCGCCGAGCATGTCGCGGAAGAACGCTTCGTGCTGTGCCTCGCTGACACCCAGGCGAGCCTGGGCGACATAGTTGCGATATGGCACTGTCTCACCCAGGTCATTGCCCTGACCGAGCAGATGCGCCTGAATTTCATGCAGTACCACGGACAGGGAAGTGGCGTCGCTGACCAGGTGATGGGACAGCAGCATCGCCAGCCAGCGGTCGTTGACCGGGTCATGGCTAAAGACAATGCGCATCAATGGCGCGTTACGCACATCGAGGCGGTAATGCCGGCGGTCGAAGCGCTGGTGTAATTGCTCGTCAACCGGGCCGTCTGCAGGGTCGAGGAACAACTCGATGACTTGCAGTTCAGCTTGACGCAGCACGACTTGCACCGGTTCATCGAGATCCTCCCACAGCACCGCGGTGCGCAGGATATCGTGGCGGTTTATCACACCTTGCAAAGCACCGCTGAAATCGTCCAGTCGCGCCCGGTCAGATAGCGCGAACAGTGCTTTCAGGGTGTAGGGGTCGCCCTGTTCGGCACTGATATGGTGGTAAAGAATCCCCGCCTGCAACGGTGCCAGCGGGTAGATGTCCTGCACGTTGGCAACACCACCGGGCATGCCCTTCACCACGTGGTCGATCTGCGCCTGAGAGAGGTTGATCAGCGGCAACATCTGCGGGGTGATACGGTCGCAACGTTCGGGAATAAGATTGGCCGGCACCACGACTTCCGAGCCACCACCGGCAGCTGCCGCCAGTGCCGCCACGGTTGGCTGGCCGAACAGCACATGCACATCGGCACTCAGGCCGACCTGGCGCATGCGTTCGATCAATTTCACCGCCAGCAGTGAGTGGCCACCCAGTTCGAAGAAATGGTCATGGCGACCCACCTGTTCAACCTTGAGCACGTCGGCCCAGATCGACGCCAGCAGGGTTTCCACTTCGCCTTGCGGCGCTTCGTAACCACGGCTGATAAGCGCCTGTGCATCCGGTGCTGGCAGCGCCTTGCGATCGAGCTTGCCATTCGGCGTCAGTGGCATCGCCTCAAGCAGTACATAAATGGCCGGAACCATGTATTCCGGCAACTGTTGCTGCAGGTGACCGCGCAAGGTTTCGATATCGACAGCAGTGTGCTCGGCAGACTGCGTGTAGTAAGCCACCAGACGTTGGTCGCCGGGTATGTCTTCGCGAGCGGTGACCACCGCTTCATGGACCGCCGGGTGTTTGGCCAGGGTGGCCTCGATTTCGCCGATTTCGATACGCAAACCGCGGATCTTCACCTGAAAGTCATTGCGGCCCAGGTACTCCAGCGCGCCATTGGCCAGCCAGCGACCCACATCGCCGGTTTTGTACAGGCGTGCCTGCGGGTCTTCGGAAAACGGATCGGCGATGAAACGCTCGGCACTCAGCTGCGGCTGGTTCAGGTAACCCCGCGCCACGCCGATGCCGCCAATGTGCAGCTCGCCCGCCACGCCCAGCGGTTGCAACTGGCCCAAGGCATCGAGTACGTGCATCTGAATATTGGCAATCGGGCGGCCAATAGGCACGCTTTCGCCCGGATCCGTCGGACGGCATTCCCAGGCAGTAACGTCGATGGCCGCTTCGGTCGGGCCATACAGGTTATGCAGTTCAACGCCCTTGAGCTGTTGCTCGAAGCGGCGCTGCAACGCACGCGGCAAGGCCTCGCCACTGCACAGCACGCGGCGCAGTTGCGGGAAGTCGCGGGTTGAGCGGTGTTCCAGAAACACATCGAGCATCGAAGGTACAAAGTGCAGCAGGGTGATGCCCGCGTCACTCATCACTTGAGCCAGATACTCCGGATCCTGATGGCCACCGGGACGAGCCATGACCAGCTCGGCCCCGGCCAGCAGTGGCAGGAAAAACTCCCAGACCGACACGTCGAAACCGAACGGGGTTTTTTGCAGCACGCGATCCTGACTGTTGACCTGATAGGCGTCGCGGGCCCATAGCAGGCGGTTGACTACGCCCAGGTGTTCGTTCATCACGCCTTTGGGCTGCCCGGTGGAACCCGAGGTGTAGAGCACGTAGGCCAGATGGTTCGGCTGCAGGCCCAGGGCCTTGGCATCCGGGTTGCCGGTCGGCTGCCTGGCCAGTTGCGCGCTGTCATCGTGGCTATCAAGCACCAGCACCGGAAGGTCCAGGGCCGGCAGGTTGTCGCTCAGGTCCTGAGTGGTCAGCACTGCCTGCGGCGAGCTGTCCTCGAGCATATAAGTCTGGCGGGCGCTGGGCAGGTCAGGGTCGATCGGCACGTAGGCGCCACCGGCCTTGAGAATACCCAAGAGCGCCACGACCATTTCCGGTCCGCGACGCAGGCTGACTGCGACCCGCGTATCCGGCTTCACACCCAGCTCTATCAGGCGATGGGCGAGCTGGTTGGCCTGTTGATTGAGTTCGGCGTAAGTGAGCAACGGCCCGCTGTCGCCGCGTACGGCGCAGGCATCCGGACGCTGGGCGGCCTGTTGTTCGATCAGTTGGTGGATAACGACATCGCGGGGATAGGCGAGGGCGGTTTCGTTGAAAGCTGCCAGTTGCTGATGCTCGGTTTCGCTCATCAGCGGGAAGTGCGCCAAAGGCGTGTCGTGCTGATTCAGCACTGCTTCAAGCATGGCGAAAATGCGCTGCTGTACGCGCTGCGCTTCCTCTAAGGTGAAATAAGCCGTGTTGAAGTTGAAATCCAGGTGGATGTCTTCAGAGGGATGGTAATCGCGTACGAAGATCGCCATGGGCGTCTGCTCGTAACCATTGTCCAGCATCAGCACCCGTGCCGGGTCCTCGCAGCCGAATGTGACGTCACCATCGAAGCTTTCGAACGAAAGTGAAACATCGAACAGCTGGTGGCGTCCGTTTTGCGCCAGCCGCAGGCTGCGATTGAGTTCGGCAATCGGGAAACGCTGGTGGCGGTAAGTGCGACGTAGTTGCGTGCCGATGTTATTCATCAGGTCGACCAGCGTTTCATGCGGATCGAAGCCCACGCGAATCGGGCTGATAGACGAAAACATACCGATGGTGGCTTTCTGACGAGCATTGGTACGGTTATGCACCGGCATGCCGACAACGATCTCATCGACGCCCGCGGTGCGGCAGAAATAGGTGCTGATCACTCCGACCAGTACATGAGCCACGGACAGATTGCATTCGCCGGCAAACTGAGTCAGCGCGTTGTAAAGCGCGCGGGGCAACATGGCTTGAACCTGGTCACTGGGGGCTGGGCCGTTGGTTACGCCTGCCTTGAAATCTGCTCTGCGTTGCAGCAGAACCGGCGGCAGTTGGGCGTAGGCCTGCTCCCAGAACAGTCGATCACGCTCGTAGCGAGAAGACGTCATATAGGCCTTGTCTTCTTCAAGGAACGAGAGGTAAGAAGGCCCCTCGGCCAGCGTTTGCTTGCCTTCCAGCAAGCCTGAGTAGGCATCGCTTACGGTGTGCGCTATCAGCACTGCACCGATGCCGTCGGCGACCAGGTGGTGCAAGCGATTGAACCAGTAATAGAGTTGCGGCCCGCAACGAACCAGACGCGACTCCCAGAGTTGTCCGATCATTGACTCAAAGGGTTGGCGGAAGGACTCGCGCAGATGCGCAATGGCCTGCTCGGCGTCGCCGTCGACGTCAGGCAAGTCGGTCACTTCAAGCGTGAACGGCGCCTTGGACAGAACCCGCTGGCCGCCCATGCCCCTTTCGTGGCTGAAACTCAGACGCAGCGCGTCATGGCCGTCGACGACCATCTGGATGGCTTTCTCGAACAGCGCAATATCGATGTCGCCCTTGATCTCCAGAGTCATGCCGATGTTGTAATAAGGCAGGTGCGGATAGGCGAGCTGATCAAGCCAGATACCTTGCTGAACCGAAGCCAGCGGAAGGAGCTCTTGTCCTTGCGTGCACAGATTGTCGATCAACGAATTCATCTCAAAGCACCTGTTTGCGAAATCAATTGGCTCGTCTCCGGTCGAAGGGCGGCGCGGCATGGCGCTGGACGAATGCCAGTCGGCGGGAGGATTAAGAACATTGAAAAAAAAATAGAGCATCCACCTGGGGATGTCTGTCATGGGAAGCTGGGACAACTGCGCGCGGTGGTCTTCCGGGCTGGGTGATCAATGACTCAAGGCTACGCTGCGCCTCGCCGGTATAAAGGCCTGGACCGATTCCATTGGCCTATGGAGCGGGTCGGTGAAGGAAGGTTGGTGCTTCGCCAGTGTGGCGCTTTGAAGGTGAGCCGGTCGCCGCCGCGCTCAAGGTCGCCGCGCAGAGTAAAGCCAGGGGCCTGAGCCCCCTTTTTTACTCGACGAGGTATCGAACCACTGTCAGGCAACAGCGGGCTGAAGAACTTCTTCGAGGAAGCTGAAGGCGGTTTGTTTCGATTGATGGCTTGAGGCAAAGAACGCGAGGTGGCTGCCATCGCGCTCTACGTGCAGCGTGGCGTCCTTGATCGACGCGGCGATATACCGTGAGCCGCCGATGTGCGTAGTCGAGTCGGCATCGCCCGCCACCACCAGGGTTGGCGCGGTGATGCGCGTCAGTCGTGGTGCCAGCTCGGTCTTGTTCAGCGCGTCATTCAGGCGCGCATAGCGATAAAACAACTCGGGATTGACGTAGGGGTAAAGCACCACGTGGGCAATGGGCTCAGGGGTGGTGGCCAGCGTCGCCTGGTCCAGGAACATCGTTTGCAGGTCAGCAGCCTCGCCACGATCCTGAGCTGCGCTTTCCATCAGCCACTCGAAGTTTTGCTGGTGAGCGGTGCGCAGGTCGTTGTCGCCCAGGTTGTAATCCCCATGCCACAGGCTCAGGGAGTTGACCCGGTCGGCGTGGGCAGCAGCGGCGCTCAGGGCGATCACTGCGCCGCCGCAGATACCCATCAGATGTGCGGTTGATAACCTGAAGTGATTCATTACGCTGATCATGTCGGCAACCTGGGCATCGGTGTCCACCGCGATCTGGTCGAATGCCTCGCAGGCACCGAACAGCCCTCGGGTCTCCCAGGTCACGACAAAAAACCGCTCGCTCAAGGCATTGAACCAGTCGCGGCAGAGATCGAACGGAATGCCGCAAGGCAATGCCAGAACCACGGGAGGCAGCTCGCGGTTGGCGCTCGCATGCACCAGCAAAGGCGCATGGTCACGGGTGGTCAGGTGCAATGTCTCGATGTGCGGCACTGCACCGCTGAATTCAAAATGCTTGAGCAGTCGATTGAAGGCGGTGACGTCTTCAGCATCGTCGAAGTGCTCGTAGCTGTAGTCGAGCGCCTCGCAGAGTTTGCGGCTTATAAAGTATTCGAACGACGACAGTTGTGCCTCGCCACCGTGCAAGTACTGCAGGGTGCGCACACCAATGCGCGCAAACGCGGCATTGATCGCCCGCTCTGTGGCTCGCACGCTGGAGCACGCCGGCTCTGGCAGCGGGTCGTTGTCCCGGGCGAGAAAGCTCAGGCACACGGGATCGGGCAAATTGAGGGCAAGGTGCCTGAGCATCCTCACCGTCTCGCACAGACGCATCGCTGCATCGGAGGAAATAGTCATGGATCTACACTCTTTGTTGGGCGCTTTTTTCAGGCACATTGCGCGAGGCTACGTTCGTCTGACGTCTGTGGGTCAGACCGCTTCGAATTTCTTGCCGCGTGTGGTGTGTGTCACGAGACGGTTGTATTCGGGTGTTTCGTCACCGATCACCTGCACCGCGCCGTATTTCTCCAGGCTGATGCGGCCGCCGTACTCTTCGATGTGGTCCGAATCCGGATAGACGTGCACGAACGACGGTACGTAGCGTGACGCGAAGCCCATGCGCATCTCCTGTGATTCGCCGCTGTGCGGATAGGACGCATGCATCAGCGTTGACCAGAAAATGATGAACTGCCCGGCTTTCATCTGCATGGGCACAGCAGAGGCCTCGTCGGGTTTCCAGTTCTCATCGATCTGCAACTGCCGATAGTCGTAACCGAAGAAACCGCGACGCACGCCATCCTTGACCACCGAGTTGTTGGCATCGGGTTCATAGCTCATGCGCTTGGTTTCGTCGTAATTCATGCTGTTCTGGGTGCCAGGAATGAACTGCAGGCAACCATTGGCAATGTTGGCGTCGGTGAACGCCGTCCAGACGGTGATGGTGCCGCCGAACTCTTCATTTTCCGGCCAGATGATCTGCGGCTTGCCGGAAGCATTGGCGAACGTATCGGCCTGATGCCAGTCGGTGCCTTCATCGCCCGGATACTTGGGAAAGAACTCGGTGCGCCAGCAGAGCACATTAGGTCCGAGGATGCTTTCGACACGGTCACAGATTTCCGGGCGGCAGATATGGCTGGCCAGGAAATCATCATCCAGATGGCGGTCGTAGTTGGCGATGTTGGTCCCCCCGGAAATGGCGTCCAGATCCTGATAGGCCGCGGCGCTGCGGTCGAGCAGGCGCAGACGGGTGCGCTTCCAGGTTTCTTTCATTTCTTCTGGCGAATAGGCGTCAAACGGACCGATAAAACCATTTTTCTCGAACGAGGCACGCTGTTCCGCAGTTAAAGCGAATTTTTTGCTCATGAGCTTTTCCTTTTCGGTCAATGGGCTTGAACAAGGCTACGGGAGATGTGGTCGGCCAGAACTTTGGCCGTTGCGCCGTCCGCCAGGATCCCGGGGTCGAGGTTGATTTTGTAATGTGTCTTGAGCTTGCTCAGCGAGCGGATCAATGCCAGTGAAGTGCCGCCGGAATCGAAGAAATCATCATTGACGCCGATGTTTTTCAGACCCAGGTCTTCGCTCCAGACCTTGAGCACGAAGTGCTCCTGTTCACTGAGGCCCTTGACGTCTGCCGCGCTTGAAGGCGTCGTGTCAGCGGCAGGCGAGGGCAGTTGTTGCTTGTCGATTTTGCCGTGATGAGTCACCGGCAGTTCTGCCAGCGGCACATACACCGAGGGCCGCATGTACTCCGGCAAATTTTCGGCCATCAACGCGGCAACTTCGCTGCGAGCCTGTTCGGTCCAGGCATCGACGCCCTGGCCTGGTACCACGTAAGCCACCAGGCGCAGGTCACCATCGCCGTAATCATGTACGCCGACATGGGCAGCGGCCACGCTGGGGCTGGTTTGCAGAGAGGCTTCGATCTCGCCTGGCTCGATGCGGAAACCGCTGATTTTCAATTGCTCGTCGCAGCGACCGGCATAACTGTATTCGCCATTACTCTCCAGGGTCATCAGGTCGCCAGTACGGTAAGCGCGTATGGCACCGGGCAACTCGACGAAGCGCTCGACGTTGAGCGCCTCACGGTTCAGGTAGCCCTGAGCCACGCCAGCACCTTCGATGTACAGCTCGCCGGTAGTGCCTGCCGCCACTGGCGCCAGGCTGGCGTCAAGCAGGTGCAGGCGCCAGCCGTCCAGCGGCTTGCCCAGCGACACCATGGCTGCTGTTTCCAGGTCCTGCGCCAACACTCGCTTGAAGGTGGTGTGAACGGTGGCCTCGGTGATGCCGTACATGTTGATCAGCGCGGGCTTCTGGTCGCCGTGACGCTCGACCCAGGGACGCAGCACGCTGGCGGGCAACGCTTCGCCACCGAACACTACGTAGCGCAGCGCCAGCGGCGCGGTGTTGCCACGATCGGCCTCATCAAGACCACGGAAAGCCGATGGCGTCTGGCTGAGTACGGTGATGCGCTGATCGGCGAGCCATTGACGCAGAGCGGCAGGAGAGCGCGAGACGTCATACGGGACAACGGCCACCTGGCCGCCGTGGGCGAGGGCACCCCAGATTTCCCAGACCGAGAAGTCGAAACCGATGGAGTGGAACATCGACCAGACGTCCTGGGCGTTGAAGCCGTAGGCGCGTTGAGTACTTTCCAGCAGGCGACTGACGTTGCCATGAGAAACCTGTACGCCCTTGGGTTCACCGGTGGAACCAGAGGTGTAGATGATGTACGCAGTGGCGTGATCAGGGTCGACGCGGCTGTCTTCGACAGCCAGCTCCAGCGCCGGTGCGGACAACAACTCGTCGAGCGCCAAGGCACGCAGAGACGGTACTTTCGGCAGATTGGCAGCATCACCGATGATCAGGTTCAGGCCGCTGTCGCGCACGATGTGTTCGACGCGCTTACCGGGATATTGCGGATCGACCGGCACATAGGTACCACCGGCTTTGAGAATGCCCAGCAGGCTGATGACCAGATCGACGCTGCGCGGCAGGTACATACCCACACGCATGCCCTGGGTCACGCCTTCGTCGCGCAAACGTGCAGCCAGCTTTGTCGAGAGTGCGTCGAGCTGTGCATAGCTCAAGCTCCTGAGCGCATCGCTAACGGCGGTGCGCTCGGGAAATTGACGTGCGCTGTCACTGAATATCTCGTGCAGGAAAGCACCGGGCTTGAGAGGGGCTGACGCAGCGCTGGGCGATTCGTCAGTGTTCTTAATCGGCATGACCAAGGCTCCTGTGTAATAACCAGATGCAGCGTTCAAATCCGCTGCAATCGAGACATCCCTGCGGCCTGAGGAATCCGTCAATGGGCCGGCATGATCCGCAGTTGTCGCATTTCAGCACCGACTGTCAGCCGGCGTCTGTCGAGGGAAATGGGGACAAAGCCTGCCCAATCTCATCACCACACATCGACCCGCTGTGCGACCGCTGTCCCGGATTGCGGTGACAGACGCTTCTGGTCATCAGTGTTTTGATTCTTGCGTAGTGCCGGAGCGTGCTGGTCTGGCTCTATACAAAAAGTGGATGTGAAGGGCTGAGGTCCAGGAGTTTGTTCATGAGTCTTCAAGCTAACACTGCGCCCGTTTTCGCTGACCAACAGCAAGCGGATGCGCCAAGCTGGCCCGACAAGGCCGCTGCCCCCTCGGTGCGGTTGTCCTTGCTGGCGGCCGGCATCAGTTTGCCGATAGTGATCGAGCCAACCGTTGATGAACTGGACCCGGCCCAGTGGGCCAACGCGCGACGCGAGGCGATTGAGGCACTGCTGTGTCGTCACGGCGCAGTGTTGTTTCGCGGGTTTGACCTGCCTTCGGTCGCCGCCTTCGAAGCGTTTGCCGAGGCGCTGTCGCCTGGCCTGCACGGCACGTATGGCGACCTTCCGAAGAAGGAAGGCGGGCGTAATGTCTATCGCTCAACGCCGTATCCCGAGCGCGAGATGATCCTTTATCACAACGAGAGTTCGCACCTGGAAAGCTGGCCACGCAAGCAATGGTTCTTCTGTGAGAAGCCATCGCAAGTGGGCGGGGCGACGCCACTGGCGGACATTCGCCAAGTGCTCGCCTACCTGCCGAAAGAGGTGATCGAGCGTTTTGAAAGCAAAGGTCTGCTTTACAGCCGCACCTTCACAGCCGGTGTCGAGCCCAGTTGGGAATCGTTCTTCGGCACCTCCGAACGCAGCGCTATCGAACAGCGTTGCCGCGAGCAGGGTACGGACTTCGAATGGCTCGACGGCGACACCCTGCAGCTTCGCACCCTCTGCCCGGCGGTGATCAGCCATCCGTTTACCGGCGAGCGTGGGTTTTTCAATCAGGTGCAGTTGCATCACCCCTATTGCATGGGCGAGGAACTGCGCGAGGACCTGCTCGACATGTTTGGCCCCGACCGCCTGCCACGGATGGTCAGCTATGGCGACGGCTCAGCCATCGAAGACTCGGTGATGGCTTTGATCGGTGATGCCTACGAGGCGTGCGCGGTGCGCTTCGACTGGCGCAAGGGCGATGTCGTGATGCTTGACAACATGCTCGTCGCCCATGCCCGTGACCCTTATGAAGAACCCCGGCTGATCGTCGTGGCCATGGGTGAAATGACCGCTCGGGGCGATGTCTGGCGACCGGTCTGAATGATCGATATCCAGTGAAACCGCCAGGGCGTTCAACCACCGACGCCCGCGCGGGCCAATGCATACAAGGACAGCAAGCAATGAAAACCAAGCAAGAGAAGAAGACCAGACCGGGCTCGATAATGCGTCTGCTATGGAGCAGCCATCCCTGGCTGACGTTCTTTACGCTGCTGACGGGTCTGATCAGCGGCGTGGCTTCCATTGCCGTTGTCAATGTGATCAACCAGGCGATTCACGAGGAGACCTTTCAGCGTGAGTCGTTGTTCTGGTTCGTTGGCCTGAGCCTGGTTGCCCTGGTTTTCCGCAACGGTGCGGCGCTGTTTCCGGCCTACGCCAGCATGCGCATCATGACCCGCCTGCGCATTGCCCTGTGCCGCAAGATCCTCGGCACGCCGCTTGAGGAAGTCGACCGCCGCGGTGCGCCGAATGTCCTGACGATGCTCACCAGCGATATTCCGCAACTCAACGCAACGCTGTTGATCATGCCGACGATCCTCGTGGAGTCGGCGGTATTTCTGTTTGGTATTGCCTATCTGGCTTACCTGTCCTGGGTGGTGTTCGCAATAACCATCGGACTGATGGTGCTGGGCGTCGCACTGTACCTGCTGTTTTTCGCGGGCGGCATCAAGTACACCCACAAGGTGCGCGACGAGTTCACCGCATTCAACGAATACACACACGCGCTTGTGTTCGGCCTCAAGGAACTGAAACTCAACGGTATTCGTCGCCGCTGGTTCAGCCGTTCGGCGATCCAGGAGTCTTCGGCCCGGGTCGCGAGGTACAACTACATCGAACGGCTCTGGTACACCACCGCCGACAACGTTGGCCAGTTGACCCTGTCGCTGCTGATCGGTTGCCTGTTGTTCGCTGCTCCCATGTTCGCTGTAATCGATGCCAAGACCATGAGCGCCAGCGTCCTGGCGGTGCTGTACATCATGGGCCCGCTGGTGATGCTGGTCACCACCATGCCGATGCTGGCCCAGGGACGTATCGCCTGCACACGTCTGGCGGATTTCGGATTTTCCATCAACGAACCGCATCCGGAACCGGAAACCAGCGACGCCGACAATGTGTTGCTCCTCGATCACAAGAAGTCCTGGGGCAGGATCGAGCTGAAAAACGTCCACATGAACTACACGGACCCACTGAGTAATTCCGGGTTTGCCCTGGGGCCTATCGACCTGACAATCCAGTCCGGTGAGCTGATCTACATTGTCGGCGGCAACGGGTGTGGCAAAAGTACCCTGGCCAAAGTGCTATGCGGCCTGTACATCCCGAAAGAAGGTCAGCTACTGCTCGACGGTACGGCAATCACCGAAGACTCGCGCAGCCACTATCGCGATCTGTTCTCGGCAGTGTTCTCCGACTTCCATCTGTTCAACCGGCTGATAGGTCCTGACGAGAAAGAACTGGCCAGCACCGACCAGGCGCAGAAATACCTGTCGACTCTGGGCCTGGAAGACAAGGTCAAAATCGAAGGGCAGGGTTATTCAACTACCAAAGCCTTGTCATACGGCCAGCAGAAACGCCTGGCCCTGGTTTGCGCCTATCTGGAAGACCGTCCGATTTACCTGCTGGACGAATGGGCCGCCGACCAGGACCCGCCATTCAAGCGCTTCTTCTACGAGGAACTGCTGCCGGACCTCAAACGGCGCGGCAAGACCGTTCTGATCATCACTCACGACGACCAGTACTTCCAGCTGGCCGATCGCATCATCAAGTTGGTCGATGGTTGCATCGTCTCCGACGTGAAGTGCGCGGTGCAGGACAAGCGCGCCTGAACTGAAGCGCGGTCCAAATTTCCAGGGATGATCCTTCGCAAAACGGCATGAAGCGCGCTACTCCCTGGCCCCGAATCGACTATCGGCTGTCGCCGCCTCTTGCGTGCGACAAGGCCAACCCTTTGCGAGAAGAAATGTATGGCATTTGTCCTGACCGCTGCCCAACGCAATATCTGGCTGGACCAGATGACCCAGGGCGACTCGCCGCTATACAACATCGGCGGCTACGTGGAGATCGAAGGCCCCTTCGATTCCGGGATATTCCAGCGAGCCGTGGACCTGTTGATCGAGAAGCATGATGCGCTGCGCATGGTCCTGCTCGAAGAGCGGGACGAGGAAGGCGTGCCGATGCAGACCTTCGCCACGAGCATGCCGATGCTTGTGACACCGTTTGACCTGCAAGGGCGGGACGACCCGCGTCAGGCAGCCGAACACTGGATGCAGACTCAGCTTGAACAACCGTTCAAGCTGGAAGGTGGACCACTGTTCCGAGTGCATTTGCTCAAGCTCGAAGCACAGCGTTTCTACTTCGTGATTCATGCCCACCACATTGCGCTCGATGGCTGGGGCATCGACCGGCTCTGTGCGTCCGTCAGTGAGCTTTACAGCGTATTGCACGATCAACGTGTGCCCGATCTGGCGGCACCGTCCTATGTCGATTTCATCAAGGACGACCGCCAGTATCGCGAGTCGCCACGCTTTGCTCTCGATCAGGCCTATTGGCTGGACAAATACCGCGACATCCCCGATCCATTGCTGGCGCCACGTCACCAGGCTCGGATTCAGCACCCGGCGACGAGCCGCAGCGGCCACCTCAGCTACGGCATGGACCGTGGCCTGGAGCAGCAGATCGAGGAGCTGGCCCTGCGACTGAACGCCTCGTCGTTCCACGTTCATCTGGCAGTGCTGTACGTGTACTTCACCCGCGCCTGTCAGCGTGATGAACTGGTCATCGGCTTGCCGATTCTCAACCGTTCCACTGCCAGCTACAAAAAGACCCTGGGGCTTTTTACCCAGCTCAGTTCAGTGCGTCTGAAATTCAGTCCCGACCTGACGTTCGCTGAACTGGTCCAGGGCATCTGTCGGGCAGTCAAGCAGGATTACCGCCACCAGCGGTTTCCGGTCAGCGACCTTAACAGCTTGCTGGAATTGCGCCGTGCCGAGCGTACGCAATTGTTCGACCTGACGTTTTCTTATGAGCGCCAAAACCAACTGCTTCGCTTCGGTCAGGCAAGCGCCCGCGCCTTCAAGTGTTCAAACAACCACGAGCAGACACCGCTGGCCATCCACCTGCGCAGCAACGCTTGCGACACTGAATCGCGGCTGCACTACATCTACAACGAGGCCTATTTTCAGCACGACGAGATCGTCCCGCTTGCCGAGCGCTTGCAGCAAGTCACGGAGCAGGGGCTGGCGAACGAACAACTGCCAGTGCATGAGTTCTCGCTGATCAGCAAGACCGACGCCTTGCAGATTCAGACGTGGAATGCCGGTCAGCCACATTCCGCCGAGTACCTGACGATCCACCAGCAGTTTGAAGCCCGCGCCGCAGAGCGACCAGACGCCGTCGCGCTGATGTTCGAAGGGCAGACCCTGAGCTACGGTGGACTCAACGCGCGTGCCAACAAGGTCGCGCATCGTTTGCTGGCACAGGGTGTACGCCCGGACGATCGTGTAGCGATCTGCGTCGAACGCGGCCCGGCAATGATTATCGGCTTGCTGGGGATCCTCAAATCCGGCGCCGGTTACGTGCCACTGGACCCTGCTTACCCGCTCGAGCGTCTGGCCTACACACTCGGCGACAGTGCGCCGGTAGCATTGTTGAGCCAGCAATCAGTACAACAGGCGTTGCCGGTGTCGGATGTGCCGCTGATCTATCTCGACGATGTCGACTTGCAGGATGAACGCGCCTGCAATCCGCAAGTAGCGGTCAAACCCAGCGACCTTGCCTACGTCATCTACACCTCCGGCTCCACCGGCCTGCCCAAGGGTGTGATGGTCGAGCATCGCAACGTTGCACGACTGTTCTCGGCCACCCGGGACTGGTTCGGTTTCAATGAACAGGATATTTGGGCGCTGTTCCACTCGTTTGCCTTCGACTTCTCAGTCTGGGAAATCTGGGGCGCGCTGCTGCACGGCGGACGTCTGCTGATCGTGCCGCAACTGGTCAGCCGTTCGCCTGAAGACTTCCACGACCTGCTGTGCAGTGCAGGTGTTACGGTGCTCAACCAGACGCCGAGTGCGTTTCGCCAATTGATTGCGGCCCAGGGAGAAAAGGAACAGGCACATTCGCTGCGCCAGGTAATTTTCGGCGGTGAAGCACTGGATACGGCGATGCTCAAGCCGTGGTACGCACGCAGCGTGAACGCTGACACGCAACTGGTGAACATGTACGGCATTACCGAAACCACCGTGCACGTCACCTACTATCCGTTGCAGCCTGAAGACGCCCAGCGCGTGGGCGCCAGCCCGATTGGCAAGCGCATCCCCGACCTGCAACTTTATTTGCTCGATGCCTATGGCCATCCGCTGCCACCGGGTGCGGTGGGCGAGTTGTACGTCGGCGGGGCAGGCGTGGCCCGTGGCTACCTCAATCGCGACGAATTGAACGCGACGCGCTTTCTCGATGATCCATTTGCTTCGGAACCGGGCGCGCGGATGTACCGCTCTGGCGATCTGGGTCGCTGGTTGCCGGACGGCAGCCTGGAATACCTGGGCCGCAACGACGAGCAGGTAAAGATTCGCGGTTTCCGTATCGAGCTGGGCGAGATCGAAGCTCAATTGAGCGCCTGCCAAGGCGTGCGCGAAGCTGTGGTCGTGGTGCGTGAAGACGAACCGGGCGACAAGCGTCTGGTGGCGTATGTCATCGGCACAGCAGACCTGGAACCCGACGCTACCTATTTGCGTGAACAGCTGCGCCTGTCGCTCGCCGAGCACATGCTGCCAAGCGCTTTTGTCAGTCTGCAGGCGTTCCCGCTGACCGCCAATGGCAAGCTCGACCGCAAGGCACTGCCGCTGCCCTCGGCCGAAGCTTATGCCCGGCGTCAATACGAGGCACCGCAAGGGCTGACGGAAACCCGCCTGGCCGGGTTGTGGACCGAGTTGCTGGGCGTCGAGCAGGTAGGCCGCCATGACCAGTTCTTCGAGCTGGGTGGGCATTCGATGCTCGCGGTGAAACTGATCGAACGCATGCGCGACATCGGTCTGAATGCCGACGTGCGCGTGCTGTTCGGCCAGCCAACCCTGGCCTCGCTGGCGGCAGCCAGCGGCAAGGTCACAGAGGTGCAGGCGCCCACCAATAAGATTCCCGCCTATTGCCGGCACATTACCCCGGACATGCTGCCTCTGGCCGCGCTCACCCAGGCCCAGATCGACCGGGTGGTCGCCAGCGTGCCGGGCGGTGTGAGTAATGTGCAGGATATCTATGGGCTGGTGCCGTTGCAGGAAGGCATCCTCTATCACCATTTGGCGAATGAGGAGGGTGATCCATACCTGTTGCAGGCCTTGTTGCGAGTCGATAGCTTCGAGCAACTGCTGGACTTTACGGAAGCCTTGCAGCAAGTCATCGATCGTCACGACATTCTGCGCACGGCTGTGGCCTGGGAAGAACTCGACGAGCCGGTGCAGGTGGTCTGGCGTCAGGCACGACTGCGGGTCGAGGCGTTTTTACCGCACCCGGATCAAGGTGATGTTGCGGCCCAGTTGCAGGCACAGTTCGATCCACGGCGGATACGCATGGACCTGCATCAGGCCCCGATGATGCGCCTGCACTACGCCGAAGATCCCGTCGACCAAAGCTGGGTTGCGGTGCTGCTTTTCCATCACCTGATCGACGACGCCACATCGCTGGCCTTGCTGGGCGCAGAGATCGATGCGTTCAGACAGGGGCGCGGCGAACATCTGCCCGCGTCGGTGCCGTATCGGAATCATGTGGCTCAGGCGCGATTGAGCGTAAGCCGCGAGGAGCATGAGGCGTTTTTCCGCGACATGCTCGCAGATGTTGACGAGCCGACCCTGCCATTTGGCCTGCAAGACGTGCAAGGCGACGGCAGCGGAGTCGACGAAGCGCTATTGCCGGTTGAGCCGAAACTGGCCGGACGTCTGCGCGCCCATGCGCGGCGCCTGGGCGTCAGTAATGCCAGCCTGCATCACCTCGCCTGTGCCCAGGTGGTCGGGCGCCTGTCGGGGCGTCAGGATGTGGTGTTCGGTACCGTGTTGATGGGCCGCCTGCTCAGTGGTCAAGGCGCCGAGCGGGCCTTGGGCATGTTTATCAATACCTTGCCATTGCGCGTCGCTGCCGGAGAGCAGGGCATTGAGGCTGCAGTGCGCACCACTCACGCCCGGTTGGCGGCGTTGGTCAGTCATGAGCATGCACCGTTGTCACTGGCCCAGGGATGCAGCGGCGTAGCAGCACCGACACCGTTATTCAGTGCGCTGATGAACTACCGCCATGTCGCGGTCGGCGCCCAGACACCCCAAGAGGCTGGGCAGACCAGACTCTGGGGCGGTGTCGAGGTACTCGGCGGTGAAGAGCGCACCAACTACCCACTGTCGTTATCGGTAGACGACCTCGGCGAATCCTTCGGTCTGACCGTTCAGGCGGTGGCCGGAATCGATGCCCGGCGCATCTGCGGTTACATGCACACGGTGCTGGAACAACTGGCCGACGCGCTGGACAACCGGCCCGATGCTGCCTTGCACAGCCTCGACTGGCTGCCCGCGCACGAGCGTCGCCAATTGCTGGAAGATTTCAACGCGTTCGATAGCGCCTACCCGCAAGACCTTTTGCTGCACCAGTTGTTCGAAGCTCAGGCAGCTGCGCAGCCCGATTCGGTGGCGGTCACCTACGAAGGCCAGCGCCTGAGTTACGCCGAGCTCAATCAGTGGGCCAACCAGATTGCCCACCGGTTGATCGCTGCAGGCGTTGGTGCTGATGACCGCGTAGCGATCTGTGTGGAACGCAGTCTGGAAATGATCGCCGGCCTGGTGGGCATTCTCAAGGCCGGCGCAGGCTACGTGCCACTCGACCCTTCTTACCCTGAAGAACGTCTGGCCTACATGCTTGAGGACAGCGCACCGAAAATGCTGCTGACCCAACGTGGTTTGCGCGAGCGCTTTGCGCAGGCCGCCATGCCGGTGTTGCTGCTGGAAGCTGAGGCCCGCGCCGAGAGCGGTATCGACCGCGCGCCGGCAACCAACCCGCAGCTCGCAGGGCTTGGCGCGCAGCACCTGGCGTACCTGATCTACACCTCGGGCTCTACCGGTCAGCCAAAAGGCGTGGCCATGCCCCATGCGCCGCTGGTCAACCTGATGCACTGGCAGATCGCCCAGTCTGTCGAGGACCGTCGCCCGAGGCAACGTACCTTGCAGTTCGCAGCACTGGGTTTTGATGTGGCCTTTCAGGAAATCTTCAGCACCTTGTGCGCAGGTGGCGAGCTGTCGCTGATCCACGCTGATACTCGTCTGAATTTCCGCCGCCTGTTCGAGCATATCTGCGAGCAGCGTATCGAACGCCTGTACATGCCGTGTATTGCCCTGCAGGCATTGGCCGAGGCCGTGGTTGACGAGCCTGAACAGCCTGAGTGCCTGTTGCAGGACGTGATCACTGCGGGTGAACAACTGCGAATCACCGAACCGATGCGGCAGTTATTCGCCCGTCTGAGCGATGCCCGCCTGCATAATCACTACGGCCCGACCGAGTCCCACGTGGTCACGGCGCTGACTCTCGATGGCGATCCACAGGCCTGGCCGACCTTGCCAAGCATCGGCCAGCCGGTGGCCAATACCCGCATCTACCTGCTCGACGAACACATGCGCCCGGTGCCGGTGGGCGTCGCGGGTGAACTGTACATCGGTGGCGCAGCTGTCGCCCGTGGCTACCTGAACCGCGATGACCTGAGCGCCGAACGCTTTATCGCTGATCCGTTTGCGAGCAACTATGTCGGCAACCCACACGCGCGCCTGTATAAGACCGGCGACCTTGCCTGCTGGCAGGCGGACGGCAGGATTGTTTACCTGGGCCGTAACGACGATCAGATCAAGGTGCGTGGTTTTCGTATCGAACTGGGGGAAATCGAGGCACGCCTTGGTCAATATCCAGGCCTGCGCGATACGGCAGTGCTGGCCCGCGAGGACGTTCCAGGTGAAAAGCGCCTGGTGGCGTATTTCAGCGTGCAGGCCGGCCAGGTTGTGCCCCAGACCGACCAGATGCGCCTGCATTTACAGGCTCTGCTGCCTGACTACATGGTCCCGGCAGCCTATGTACACCTGGAAAAACTGCCGGTGTCGCCCAATGGCAAACTGGATCGTCGTGCGTTGCCACAGCCATTGGCCGATGCTTTCGCCAGTCGCGACTATCAGGCGCCGCTTGGCGACACCGAGACCACGCTGGCCGCACTATGGTGCGAAGTACTGAGTGTGGAGCGGGTCGGTCGGCAGGACCATTTCTTCGAACTGGGCGGTCATTCGCTGCTGGCGGTGAAGCTGATCGAGCGCATGCGCCAGGCTGGCCTGAGTGCCGATGTGCGCGTGCTGTTCGGCCAACCGACCCTTGCCGCACTCGCGGCGGCCGTAGGCGGCGGCATCGAGATCGAGGTGCCCGCCAACGGCATCCCCGAGGGCTGCAGGCACATCACCCCGGACATGCTGACCCTCACAGCACTGGACCAGGCGAGTATCGAGCGTATTGTCGCCGGCGTTCCCGGTGGCGCAGCGAACGTGCAGGACATCTACCCGCTGGCGCCGTTGCAGGAAGGCATTCTTTACCATCATATTGCTGCCGAACAGGGCGACCCGTATCTGCTGCAAGCGACCTTCGCCCTGCGCGACCCGGCACACGTACGACGCTTTGCCGAAGGCTTGCAGGCGATGATCGATCGCCATGACATCCTGCGCACGGCGCTGGTCTGGGAAGATCTGGAGCAACCGCTGCAAGTCGCTCTGCGCCGGGTCGAGCTGTCGATGGAGCAGATCACCCTGGCCCCGGACGGCGGCGATATCGTCGCTCAGTTGCAGAACCGTTTTGATCCGCGCGAGTGCCGCCTCGATCTCAGGCAGGCCCCGCTGATTCACCTGGCCTTCGCCGAGGACTCTGAGAACCAGCGCTGGGTGGCGATCCTGCTTTTCCACCATATTGCCCTCGACCACACCGCGCTGGACGTGATGAGCGCAGAAATGCTCGCTCACTTGCAAGGTACCGCAGCGCAACTGCCGGCGGCGATGCCTTACCGGAATTACGTGGGTCAGGCCCGTCTGGGCGTGAGTCGCGAGCAACACGAAGCGTTTTTCCGCGAGATGCTTGGTGATGTCGATGAACCGACCCTGCCGTTCGGCCTGCTTGAGGTTCAGGGTGATGGGCAGGGCGTCAAGGAGGTTCGCCATGATCTTCCGGCTGATCTGTGTCAACGTCTACGCACTCAGGCTCGGCAACTGGGGGTGAGTGCAGCAAGCCTGCACCACCTGGCCTGGGCACGAGTGCTGAGCGCCGCTAGTGGACGTGAAGACGTGGTCTTCGGCACCGTGTTGCTGGGACGCATGCAAGGCGGCCTGGGCGCCGACCGCGCGCTGGGGATGTTCATCAATACCTTGCCGCTGCGGGTCGATGTCGGTAGCGGCGGCGTACGTCAGGCCGTGCGTCTGACCCATAACCGCTTGACTGCATTACTCGGCCACGAACATGCACCATTGGTGCTGGCTCAACGTTGCAGTGCGGTTTCCGCAACGTCGCCGCTGTTCAGCGCGCTGCTCAACTACCGCCATAGCCCGGCGCGCGAAGCCAGCGGTGGCGAGCGGTGGGCGGATGCTCAGGTGCTCGGCGTCCGCGAACGGACCAACTACCCGTTGAGTCTGTCGGTGGACGATCAAGGCGAAGGCTTCCTGTTGAGCGTGCAGGTTGCAGCCGGTTTCGATGGCCAGCGGGTCTGCGATTACATGCAGACCGCCTTGAGTCATCTGATCGAGGCCCTTGAATCCGCACCGGATTCAGCCGTGTGCGACCTGCCGGTTGTGCCGGAAACCGAGCGCCAGCAGCTGCTGGTGGCGTTCAACGACACCGCGCGGGATTACCCGCAGCAACAGACGGTGCATGGCCTGTTCGAAGCTCAGGTGCGGGCGTACCCCGAAGCTTGCGCGGCAATCCACGATGGTGTTGCCGTGAGCTACGCCGAACTCAACACCCGGGCCAATCGCCTGGCGCGGCATCTGCTGGGGCTCGGTGTGCAGCCGGGTGACAGCGTGGCGATCCTGCTGGAACGCAGCCACGATTTGCTCGCCAGTCAGCTGGCAGTGCTCAAATGCGCGGCGGTGTACGTGCCGCTGGACGTCAACGCGCCTGTAGAGCGACAGGCGTTCATGGTCGAGGACAGCCAGGCGCGTGTCCTGCTGACTCGTAGCCACGTATCGCTGACGAGTGGTGCACAGCGTATCGATCTCGACGATTTGACCCTGGACGACCTGAAAGACACTGATCTGGCATTGCCGCAGTCCAGCGAAAGTGTCGCCTACATTATGTACACCTCTGGTTCGACGGGTGTTCCGAAAGGTGTACTGGTGCCGCACCGGGCCATCAGCAGGCTGGTGATCAACAACGGTTATGCCGACTTCAATGCTCAGGATCGCGTAGCGTTTGCCTCCAACCCGGCGTTTGACGCCAGCACCCTGGATGTCTGGGCGCCGCTGCTCAATGGTGGATGTGTGGTGGTGATCGGGCAGCACGACTTGCTCTCGCCGCTGAATTTCCAGCGCCTGCTGCTGGAACAAGCCGTAACCGTGCTGTGGATGACCGCCGGATTGTTCCATCAATACGCCTCGGGTCTGGGCGAGGCCTTTTCGCGCCTGCGCTACCTGATTGTCGGCGGTGATGTGCTGGACCCTGCCGTTATTGGCCGGGTACTGGCGAACAATGCGCCGCAACATCTGCTCAACGGTTATGGCCCGACCGAGGCGACGACCTTCTCCGCCACCTACGAGATTGTGTCAGTCGGCAATGGCTCGATCCCTATCGGCAAACCGGTGGGCAACACTTGCCTGTATGTGCTCGACAGCCAAGGCCAGCCAGTGCCTTTGGGCGTGCCCGGCGAGCTGTATATTGGTGGACAGGGTGTCGCCAGGGGGTATTTGAACCGTGATGAACTGACTCTTGAGAAGTTCGTCGCCGACCCGTTTGACAGCGCCCCACAGGCTCGCCTGTACCGCACTGGCGACCTGGTTCGCTGGCGCGCAGATGGCAATCTGGAATACCTGGGTCGTAATGACGATCAGGTGAAAATCCGTGGTTTCCGCGTTGAACTGGGTGAAATCGAAGCACGCCTGGCCGAGCACTCGGATATTCGTGAAGCCGTGGTGCTGTGCCGTCAGGATGAGCCTGGCGACAAGCGTCTGGTCGCTTATGTCACGGCGCAGCAGCCTGAAACTGCACCGGACATCGAACACCTGCGTAACCATCTGCAAGGGTTGTTACCGGACTATATGGTACCGGCAGCCTACGTGCAGCTCGATGCGCTGCCGCTGACCGCCAACGGCAAGCTCGACCGCAAGGCCCTGCCAGCGCCGGACGCACAGTCGCTGATCAGCCATGGTTACGAAGCACCGCAAGGCGAGCTCGAAACCCTGCTGGCCTCAATCTGGGCAGACGTACTCAAGGTCGAGCAGGTGGGTCGCCATGATCACTTCTTCGAACTGGGTGGCCACTCGCTGCTGGCAGTGACGCTGATCGAGCGGATGCGTCAGGTCGGCCTGAGTGCCGACGTTCGCGTGCTGTTCAGCCAGCCGACCGTGGCGGCGCTGGCAGCTGCGGTCGGTGGTGGCACGGAAGTCGTGGTGCCGGCCAATCTGATTCCCGAACATTGTGAATACATCACCCCTGAACTGTTGCCGCTGATCAGCCTGAGCCAAATGCAGATCGATCAGATAGCTGCCAGCGTGTCGGGTGGCATGGCGAATGTGCAGGATATCTATCCATTGGCGCCTCTGCAGGCAGGGATTCTCTACCACCACATCAGTACAGAAGGGGGCGACCCCTACACCTTGAAAGCGCTGTTCGAGATATCTGACCGGACACGACTGGACGCTTTCAGCGGCGCCTTGCAAGGCGTGATCAACCGGCACGATATCCTGCGCACCGCCGTGCTGTGGGAGGGTCTCGCCGAGCCGGTGCAAGTGGTGCTGCGCAGAGCCGAACTGCAAGTCACCGAGCTGCTCCTCGACCCGGCAGACGGCCCGGTTGATGAGCAATTGCACGAGCGCTTCGATCCCCGGCATTACCGCCTCGATGTGCGTCACGCGCCCCTGATGCGCATTGTCTTCAGCCATGATCCGCTCAACGGCCGCTGGCTGGCGATGTTGCTGTTTCATCACATGGCCATCGACCATGTGGCACTGGAAGTGTTGAAGCATGAAATACAGAGCGGGTTGCTCGGCGAGGCCGATGCCTTGGCAGCGTCGGTGCCGGTGCCGTACCGCAACTACGTGGCCCAGGCACGCCTGGGTGTCAGCCAGGCCAGTCACGAAACATTCTTCCGCAAGATGCTTGGCGACATCGAAGAACCGACCCTGCCGTTCGGCCTGCAGGATGTGCAGGGCGACGGTCGTGATATCGAAGGAGCCAGCCTGACGCTGGACGCCCGGCTGGATCAGCGCCTGCGGGCTCAGGCAAGGCAGCAGGGTGTAAGTGCCGCCAGCCTGGTGCATCTGGCCTGGGGCCAGGTGTTGGGCAATGTATCGAGCAAGTGTGACGTGGTGTTCGGCACGGTATTGATGGGCCGTATGCAGAGTGGTGAGGGCGCTGACCGCGCCATGGGCATGTTCATTAACACGTTGCCACTGCGCGTGGATGTTGGTGCGATAACAGTGGTCGAGGGATTAAAAACGACTCACGAACGACTGACTGCCTTGCTCGGCCACGAGCATGCACCGCTGGTGCTCGCCCAGCGGTGCAGTGGTGTGGCCGCGCCACTGCCATTGTTTAGCGCTTTGCTCAACTACCGCCACAGTGCGCCTGGCAGCGTTTCAGAACGGACCGCCCAGGCCTGGGAGGGTATTTATGCCCTGAACAGCGAAGAACGCACCAACTATCCATTGACGTTGAACGTCGATGACCTGGGTGAGGGGTTCAGCCTCACGGCGTTGGTCACTTCGTCAATCGGCGCCAAACGCGTCTGCAATTACATGCAGATGGCGCTGGAAACCCTGGTAACGGCGCTGGAGCAGACACCACAAGCCTCCTTACAAGAGTTGTCGATCCTGCCTGCCGAGGAGCGCGAGCAGTTGCTGGTGGGGTTCAATAACACCGCGCTGGATTATCCGCACCAACAGACCATTCACGGGATGTTCGAAGTGCAGGTCGAGCGCACGCCGGATGCTGTAGCAGTGGTTCACGGTGAACAGCGCCTTAGCTATCGCCAACTCAACGAGCAAGCCAACCGCCTGGCCCATGCCCTTCGTAAACAGGGAGTGCAACCGGATTCGCGAGTCGGGATCTGTGTCGAACGAGGCGTGGAAATGGTCGTCGCGTTGCTGGCGATTCTCAAGGCGGGCGGCGGTTATGTGCCGCTCGACCCGGCTTATCCAGCGGAACGTATTGCTTATATGTTGCAGGACAGCGCTCCGGCAGCCGTGCTGGCTCACACCGCTACTCAGGGCTTGCTGGCCGATATTTCGATGCCCGTCATCAATTTTGACCTGAGCGATTGGCAGGACGAATCCGTCCAGAATCCGCAGGTGGCGGGGCTGACTTCGGCGCACCTGGCCTACCTGATCTACACCTCGGGCTCCACCGGTCTGCCGAAAGGCGTGATGATCGAGCACCGCAACACCGTTAACTTCCTGACCTGGGCGCACAAAGCCTTTGACGCTTCTGTGCTGGAAAAAACACTGTTTGCCACCTCGCTGAACTTCGACCTCGCCGTCTACGAGTGCCTTGCGCCACTCACCTCGGGCGGCAGGATCGAGGTGGTTAAAAATATTCTGGAACTGCAACACGGCGAACATGATATCGGCCTGATCAACACCGTGCCGTCGGCGCTCAAGGCCTTGCTGGATGTAGAAGGACTGCCGACGTCGGTCCACACCGTGAATGTGGCCGGGGAGGCCCTCAAGCGCAGTCTGGTGGAAAACCTGTTCGAAAAAACCGGCGTGCAGCGCCTGTGCAACCTTTATGGCCCGTCGGAAACCACCACGTACTCAAGCTGGGTAGCGATGGATCGCGAAGACGGTTTCGCTCCTCATATCGGCAAACCGGTTGGCAATACGCAGTTTTACCTGCTGGACGAACGGCAACAGCCCGTCCCCCTGGGCGTTGCGGGCGAGATCTACATCGGCGGCGCCGGTGTAGCGCGGGGCTACCTGAACCGTGACGAACTGACCGCCGAACGCTTCCTGCAGGATCGGTTCAGCCAGCGACCAGCGGCACGCATGTACCGTACCGGCGATCTTGGCCGGTATCTGCCAGACGGCAACATCGAATACCTGGGCCGTAACGATGACCAGGTGAAACTTCGCGGTTTCCGCATTGAGCTGAGCGAAATCGAGGCCGTTCTGGCCACACACCCTGCGGTACACGAAGTAGCGCTGCTGGTGCGACAGGACGCAGGAGAGAAACGCCTGGTGGCCTATTTCACTGTGCATGAGGCTCAGCGAACACTGGAAATAGAGACACTGCGCAGCCATCTGCAAACCCGCCTGCCGGACTATATGGTGCCCGCAGCCTATGTGCGCCTCGATGCACTACCGCTGACAACCAACGGCAAACTTGACCGTAAAGCGCTGCCCGAACCGGATGCGCAGGCATTGATCAGCCGTGGCTACGAAGCGCCGCAAGGTGAAGTGGAAAACCTGCTGGCGACGATCTGGGCCGAAGTGCTCCAGGTTGAGCAAGTCGGTCGACATGACCATTTCTTTGAGTTGGGCGGGCATTCGCTGCTGGCCGTCAGCCTGATCGAACGTATGCGCCAGGCCGGCTTGAGCGCAGACGTTCGCGTACTGTTCAGCCAGCCGACCCTCGCCGCGCTGGCTGCGGCCGTGGGCGGCGGCGCAAGTGACGTAACAGTCCCCGAAAATGCTATCCCCGACGACTGCATGCGCATTACGCCGGAGATGCTGCCGCTGGCCGATCTCGATCAGGCCGCCATTGACCTCATTGTCGCCAGCGTGCCAGGCGGTGCGGCGAATGTGCAGGATATCTACCCGCTGGCGCCGCTGCAGGAAGGCATTCTCTATCACCATCTGGCCGCCGAGGTCGGCGACCCCTATGTGTTACAGACGCAGTTCGCCTTTGCTGACCGCGAGCGTCTGAACGCCTTTGTCGATGCCTTGCAAAGTGTGATCGACCGTCACGACATCTTGCGCACTGCGGTGCTTTGGCAAGGTCTGGCAACACCGATGCAGGTGGTCTGTCGTCAGGCTCTGCTGTTTCTGGAGCAGGTCGAACTCGATCCGGCCGATGGCCAGGTCATGGATCAGTTGCAACAGCGCTTCGACCCTCGTCACTCAAGGCTAGACATGAGCCAGGCACCGCTGTTGCAACTGTCCTTCGCCGAAGACCAGCCCAACCAGCGTTGGGTGGCGATATTGCTGTTCCATCACATGGTTCTCGACCACAAATCGATGGACGTTGTGCTTAATGACATGCAAGCCCGGCTACTCGGCAAAGCGGACCAGCTCGACGCCGCGATACCGTATCGCAACTATGTGACCCAAGCCCGTCTGGGCATGAGCCGCGAAGCTCATGAAGCGTTTTTCCGCGAGCTGCTGGGGGACATTGACGAGCCGACGCTGCCGTTCGGCCTGCTGGATGTGCAGGGTGATGGCCACGACATTGAAGACAGCAACCTGATTCTGGACCGTCGGCTCACTCTGCGCCTGCGCGCTCAGGCACGGCAATTGGGGGTAAGCGTCGCGAGTCTGGTGCACCTGGCGTGGGCTCAGGTATTGGGCAAGGTGTCGAGCAAGCGCACGGTGGTATTCGGCACCGTGTTGATGGGCCGTATGCAAAGTGGCGAAGGCGCCGAACGGGCGTTGGGCATGTTCATCAATACCTTGCCGTTACGCGTCGATATGGCGGGGCAGAGCGCTCGCGGCGGAGTGCGGGCGACTCATGCCCGCCTGACCGCGTTGCTTGGCCACGAACACGCGCCGTTGGTGCTGGCGCAGCGTTGCAGCGGTGTGGCAGCGCCCTTACCCCTGTTCAGCGCGCTGATCAACTACCGCCACAGCGGCGTGACCGAACCCTCCGATGAGTCGATCGAGGCCTGGCGCGGTATCGACATGCTCAGCAGCGGGGAAAGGACCAACTATCCGTTGACCTTGAACGTCGATGACCGGGGTGACAGCTTAAGAATGTCGGTGCTGGTGACCGGCAAGGTTGGCGCCGGACGTGTCTGCGGCTATATGCAGACCGCACTGAAAAATCTGCTTATCGCGCTGGAACAATCACCAGACACTGCCCTCGATAGCCTGCCGATCCTGCCGGCCGACGAGTGTGAGCAGTTGCTGCTGGGGTTCAACGACACGGCGCTGGACTATCCGCAACAGCAGACCATCCATGGCCTGTTTGAAGCGCAAGCCGAGCGCACACCGGACGCGCTGGCAGTGATTCACGGCGAACAGCGCTTGACCTATCGCGAGCTGAACGAGCAGGCCAACCGCCTGGCCCATGCCTTGCGCAAGCAGGGTGTGCAGCCGGATTCCAGAGTCGGTATCTGTGTAGAACGCAGCGCAGAAATGGTCGTCGGTTTGCTGGCGATTCTCAAAGCGGGCGGCGGCTATGTGCCGCTCGATCCGGCTTACCCGGCAGAACGTATTGCCTACATGCTGCAGGACAGCGCTCCGGCAGCCGTTCTGGCTCAAACCGCTACTCAGGGCCTGCTGGCCGACGTTTCGGTGCCTGTGATCAATCTTGATCTGAGCGATTGGCAGGACCAATCCGTCCAGAATCCGCAGGTACCTGGGCTGACCTCAGCGCATCTGGCGTACCTGATCTACACCTCGGGTTCGACCGGCTTGCCGAAAGGCGTGATGATCGAACACCGTAACACCGTGAACTTCCTGAGCTGGGCACACACGGCTTTTGACGGGTCGGCACTGGAAAAAACGCTGTTCTCCACCTCGCTGAACTTCGACCTCGCCGTCTACGAGTGCTTTGCGCCACTGACCTCGGGCGGCAGCATCGAAGTCGTCAAAAACGTGCTGGAACTGCAACACGGCGAGCACGATATCGGCCTGATCAACACCGTACCGTCGGCGCTTAAAGCACTGCTGGACGTTGAGGGGCTGCCGGCCACGGTTCACACGGTGAACGTGGCCGGTGAAGCGCTCAAGCGCAGTCTGGTAGAAAACCTGTTCGAAAAAACAGGCGTGCAGCGCCTGTGCAACCTCTACGGTCCTTCGGAAACCACCACCTATTCAAGCTGGGTGGCGATGGATCGCGAAGACGGCTTCGCTCCGCACATTGGTAAACCGGTCGGTAACACCCAGTTTTACCTGCTGGATGAGCAACAGCAGCCTGTTCCACTGGGTGTTGCGGGTGAGATCTACATCGGCGGAGCCGGTGTGGCGCGGGGTTATTTGAACCGTGACGACCTCACTGCCGAACGCTTCCTCAAGGACCCGTTCAGCCAAAACCCAGCGGCACGCATGTACCGCACTGGCGACTTGGGTCGCTATCTGCCAGACGGCAATATCGAATACCTGGGCCGTAACGATGATCAGGTGAAGATCCGTGGCTTCCGTATCGAACTGGGCGAGATCGATGCGCGTCTGGCTAAACACCCGGCCGTCCATGAAGCGGTGGTGACGGCTCGCGAAGACATTCCCGGCGACAAGCGTCTGGTGGCCTATTACACCTTGGCGGCCGGGCACACCGTAGTGGACATCGACAGCCTGCGCAGTCATTTGCAGCAACGGTTGCCGGAGTACATGGTTCCAGCCATTTACGTGATGCTGGATAAGCTGCCGCTGACCCCCAACGGCAAGCTGGATCGCAAAGCACTGCCAGCACCCGACAGTGACTCGCTGATCAGCCGTGGCTACGAAGCGCCGCAGGGCGAAACAGAAACGCAGATCGCGGTTATCTGGCAAGAATTGCTGGGCGTCGAGCAGGTCGGTCGTCACGACAACTTCTTCGAACTGGGCGGTCACTCGCTGCTGGCAGTCAGTTTCATAGGTCATATGCGCCAGTCAGGCCTGAGCGTCGACGTGCGTGCGCTGTTCGGCCAGCCCACGCTGGCCGCACTGGCCGCAGCAATCGGTGGTAGCACTGAGATAGTGGTGCCGGCCAATCTCATTAATGACGATTGCCAGCAAATTACGCCTGAGCTGCTGCCGTTGATCAACCTGACGCAGGTGCAGATCGATCAAGTCCTAGCCACCGTGCCGGGCGGCGTGGCCAATGTGCAGGACATCTACCCGCTGGCGCCGTTGCAGGAAGGTATTCTCTATCACCACCTGTCAGCCGAAACCGGCGACCCCTATGTGTTGCAGACTCAGTTCGTCTTTGACGACCGCGAACGCATGGACGCCTTTGTTCACGCACTGCAAACAGTTATCGACCGCCACGATATCCTGCGCACCAGCGTGGTGTGGCAAGGTCTCGACTCCCCGGTCCAGGTGGTCTGGCGTCAAGCCCGGTTGCACCTTGAAGCGCTTGAACTGGATCCGGCAAACGGTGGTATCGCGGAGCAATTGCACAGCCGTTTCGACCCGCGTCACTACCGTCTGGACATCGGTCAGGCTCCCTTGATGCGCGTAGCCTATGCCGCAGATCCGCTCAACCAGCGGATTTGCGCGATGTTGCTGTTCCATCACATGGCCCTGGACCACGCCGCGCTGGAAGTGGTGAAGCACGAAATACAGAGCTGTCTGCTTGACGAGGCCGAAGCCTTGGCAGCGTCGGTGCCCGTGCCATACCGCAACTATGTGGCCCAGGCACGCCTGGGTGTCAGCCAGGCAGATCACGAAACGTTCTTCCGCGACATGCTGGGCGATATCGACGAGCCGACGCTGCCGTTCGGCCTGGGGAATGTGCAGGGCGACGGTCGTGATATTGAAGAAGCCAGCCTGGTGCTGGACGCCCAACTGAATCTGCGCCTGCGAGCTCAGGCCCGGCAACAGGGTGTGAGTGCCGCCAGCCTGGTGCATCTGGCCTGGGCCCAGGTGCTGGGCAATTTGTCGGACAAGCGCGACGTAGTGTTCGGCACAGTGTTGATGGGCCGGATGCAGAGCAGTGAGGGCGCCGACCGTGCCTTGGGCATGTTCATCAATACGTTGCCCCTGCGCGTGGACGTCGGTGCGATAACAGTGTTCGAGGGTTTAAAAGCGACTCACGAGCGACTGACGGCATTACTCGGTCACGAGCATGCGCCGCTGGTGCTCGCCCAGCGTTGCAGTGGCGTGGCCGCGCCGCTGCCATTGTTCAATGCGCTACTCAACTACCGCCACAGTGCGGTTGGCAACGTCTCCGAGCGGGACACCCAGGCCTGGCAGGGTATCCATGCCCTGAGCAGTGAAGAGCGAACCAACTATCCGTTGATTGTGAACGTCGATGACCTGGGTACGGGTTTCAGGCTGAATGTGCAGGCTGTGACCGGTATTGATGCGCGGCGCATCTGCGCCTACATGCAGACCACCTTGAGCCACTTGGTCAAAGCCCTTGAATTCGCGGCGGATTCGGTGGTGTGCGATCTGCCGGTAGTGCCGGAAGCCGAACGGCAGCAACTGCTGGTGGCGTTCAACGACACCACGCGGGATTACCCACAGCAGCAGACCGTGCAGAGTCTGTTCGAAGCCCAGGTACGGGCGTGCCCCAAAGCTTGCGCTGCAATCCACGATGGCGTGGCCATGAGCTATGCCGAACTCAACACCCGGGCCAATCGCCTGGCGCGGCATCTGCTGGGGCTCGGTGTGCAGCCGGGTGACAGCGTAGCGATCCTGCTGGAACGCAGCCTCGACCTGCTCGCCAGCCAGCTGGCGGTGCTCAAGTGCTCGGCGGTGTACGTGCCGCTGGACATCAATGCACCGGTCGAACGTCAGACGTTCATGATCGAAGACAGTCAGGCGCGTGTTCTGCTGACCCATAGCCAGATGTCGCTGACGACCGCTGCGCAGCGTGTTGACCTCGACAATCTGACGCTGGACGGCCTGAAAGACACTGATCTGGCATTGCCGCAGTCCAGCGAAAGTGTCGCGTACATCATGTACACCTCCGGCTCGACGGGCACCCCGAAAGGTGTGCTGGTGCCGCATCGCGCCATCAGCCGTCTGGTGATCAACAACGGTTACGCCGATTTCAATGCTCAGGATCGCGTAGCGTTTGCCTCCAACCCGGCGTTTGATGCCAGTACGCTGGATGTCTGGGCACCGTTGCTCAATGGCGGTTGCGTGGTGGTGATCGGGCAGAATGACTTGCTGTCCCCGCGCGATTTCCAGCGCCTGTTGCTGGAGCAATCGGTAACCGTGCTGTGGATGACCGCAGGGCTGTTCCATCAATACGCTTCGGGGCTGGGCGAAGCGTTTTCACGTCTGCGCTACCTGATCGTCGGCGGCGATGTGCTGGACCCTGCCGTTATAAACAGAGTGCTGGCGAACAATCCTCCACACCATCTGCTCAATGGCTATGGCCCGACCGAGGCGACGACCTTTTCCGCGACCTACGAGATTACGTCGGTCGGCGATGGCTCGATCCCTATCGGCAAACCGGTGGGTAATAGCCGCCTGTATGTGCTCGATGGCCAAGGCCAACCGGTGCCGTTGGGCGTGCCCGGCGAGCTGTATATCGGCGGGCAGGGCGTTGCCAAGGGCTATTTGAATCGTGCCGAATTGAGCGCCACGCAGTTTGTCGTCGACCCGTTCAGCCCTTCTGAACATGCACTGATGTACCGCACCGGCGATCTGGTGCGCTGGCGTGCCGACGGCAACCTGGAATACCTGGGTCGCAATGACGATCAAGTGAAAATCCGCGGTTTCCGTGTTGAACTGGGTGAGATCGAAGTGCGCCTGGCCGAACACGCCGATGTAAGCGAGACCGTGGTGCTATGCCGTCAGGATGTGCCTGGTGACAAGCGTCTGGTGGCCTATGTCACGGCGCGACAGCCTGAAACCGTGCTCGACATTGAGTCTCTGCGCAGCCACCTGCAAGGCACATTGCCGGAGTACATGGTGCCCGCGGCCTACGTGCAGCTCGATGCGCTGCCGCTGACCGCCAATGGCAAGCTCGACCGCAAGGCCCTGCCAGTGCCGGATGCGCAATCGCTGATCAGTCGTGGTTACGAAGCACCGCAAGGCGAAGTCGAAGTGGCGCTGGCCGAGATCTGGGCCGAGGTGCTGCAGGTCGAGCGGATTGGCCGTAACGACAACTTCTTTGATCTCGGCGGGCACTCCCTGCTGGCCATGCGCATGGTGTCTCAAGTGCGCCTGCAACTGGGCGTGGAATTGCCGCTGGGCGAGCTGTTCGCCCGCGGTGAACTGGCAGCGGTGGCCGCAGCGCTGGGTGGCGTGGCGCGCAGTGAGCTGACAGCGATCCTGCCGGTGAAGCGTGATCAGCCAATGCCATTGTCCTTCGCCCAGCAACGGTTGTGGTTCCTGGCACAGATGGACGGCGGTAACCAAGCCTATAACATCCCGATGGCGCTGAGCCTTGAGGGTACTCTCGACGTCACCGCCCTGACGCGAGCCTTGGCACGCATCGTCGAACGCCATGAAACCTTGCGTAGCCGATTCGTGAGCCGCGAAGGCGCTGCGCAGGTGCTGTTCGCGCCTACCTGCGCAGACGCCACACTGTCTGTCGAAGACATTCGCCATGTGCCCCATCGCCTGCAAGAGGCTATTCGGGTCGAGGCGGTCGCACCGTTCAATCTGGCTGACGGCCCACTGATTCGCGCTCATCTGCTGCATGTGGCCGACGACCGTCATGTGCTGCTGCTGACTGTGCACCATATCGTCGCCGATGGCTGGTCGATGGGTGTGCTGAGCCAGGAGCTGCTGGCGCTGTACCCGGCGTTCTGTCAGGGACAGCCCGACCCACTGCCGCCGCTGGCGATCCAGTACACCGATTACGCAGTATGGCAACGTCGCTGGCTATCGGGCGAGCGTCTGCAGCACCAGGCGGCCTACTGGCGTCAGGCACTGGAGGGCGCGCCGACGCTGCTCACGTTGCCAACTGACCGGCCGCGTCCGGCGCAGCAGGACTTCGCCGGAGCCAGCCTTGCGGTGCAACTGAACGCACGTCTGACGGCAGATCTGCGTCAACTGGCGCAACGCCAGGGCGTTACGTTGTACATGGCGCTGATGACCGCCTGGGCGACGACACTTACACGTCTTTCCGGTCAGGGCGAAGTGGTGATTGGCAGCCCGGTGGCAGGGCGAGGCCGTAGCGAACTGGAAGACCTGGTCGGCCTGTTCGTCAACACCCTGGCGGTACGCATCGACACCTCGGGCAATCCGAGCGGCGAAGCGCTGCTGGCTCAGGTCAAGACGCGCGTACTGGAAGCACAGGAGCATCAGGACCTGCCGTTCGAGCAGGTCGTTGAAGTGGTTCGTCCGACGCGCAGCCTGGCCCATCCCCCGTTGTTCCAGAACACGCTGAACTGGATGCCCGGCAAACACGCCGCCGCGTCGCTGGGCGACCTGCGAGTGGTGCCGATCGAGCAAGTCAATCAGGTGTCCAAGTTCGACCTTTCGCTGAACCTGAGCGAGCAGGGTGAAACGCTGCTCGGTACGCTGGACTACGCCACGGCGCTGTTCGACGAAGCGACCGCGCAACGGTATCTCGGCTATTTCGTGCAAGTCCTCGAAACCCTGGCGACCGATGAGCAGACGCACCTTGATCGCATCACGCTGGTCGGCAAAGAGGAACGCCGTTACCTGCTGGAAACGCTCAACACGACGGCGCTGGCGCAGGTTAATGACGAGCAGACCGTGCACGCCATGATCGAAGCCCGGGCGGCCAGCACACCTGAAGGTGTGGCAGCCCAGGTGGGGGAGCATCGCCTGCACTACGGCGAGTTGAACCATCGCGCCAACGCACTGGCCCATCACCTGATCAGTCTCGGCGTAGGTATCGATGATCGCGTGGCGGTCATGGCCCGTCGTGGTCTGGACACGCTGGTGGCCATGCTCGCCGTGCTCAAGGCCGGCGCCGGCTACGTCCCGGTTGATCCGTCGCACCCTGACGAGCGCATTGCCTATCTGCTGACCGACAGCGCACCCAAAGTAGTGCTGACCCAGCAGGCCCTGATGAGCCGTGTGCCGGAAACGGCTGCACCGGTCATCGCCTTCGACCGGCCTGAATGGCCGCAACGCTTGGAAAACCCGCAGGTGGCCGGGCTCGACGCCACGCATCTGGCTTACGTGATCTACACCTCCGGTTCCACAGGCCAGCCAAAGGGCGTGATGGTCGAGCACCGCACCCTCGGCAACCTGATCGCCTGGCATTGCCAGACCTTCGATCTCCAAGCTGGCAGCCATACCGCCAGCGTCGCTGGCTTCGGCTTCGACGCCATGGCCTGGGAAGTCTGGCCGGCGCTGTGTGCCGGGGCAACCCTGCACCTTCCGCCTGCGGAGGTGAGCAATGAACACATCGATGCGCTGCTTGATTGGTGGATCGCTCAACCGCTGCAGGTGGCCTTCCTGCCAACACCGGTCGCCGAGTACGCCTTCAGCCGCAATTTGTCTCACCCCACCTTGCGCACGCTGTTGATCGGTGGCGACCGCCTGCGCCAGTTCCAGCGCGATCCGGGTTTTGCCGTCATCAACAACTACGGCCCGACCGAGGCCACGGTGGTTGCCACATCGGGGCGCTTGCTGCCCGACGGCAGCCTCGACATCGGCACACCGATTGCCAACACCCGTGTGTACCTGCTCGACGAGCATCAGCAACTGGTGCCGCTGGGCGTGGCGGGCGAGCTGTACGTCGCCGGGGAAGGCGTGGCGCGGGGCTATCTGAATCGGCCGGAGATGACTGCCGAGCGCTTTTTGCGTGATCCGTTCCACACAGATGCACGGATGTATCGCACCGGTGACCTGGCACGCTGGAATGCCGATGGCACTCTCGACTACCTGGGGCGTAACGATGATCAGGTGAAAATCCGCGGCTTACGCGTTGAACTGGGCGAGATCGAAGCTCAGCTCAGCCAATTGCCGGGTATCGAAGAAGCGCTGGTGCTGGCCCGTGAGGACGAGCCGGGCCAGCCAAGGCTGGCGGCGTATTTCATCGAACGCGCCGGTTCGCTGTCGATGCCGGTGTCCGAACTGCGCGCTGCCTTGCTGGCAGTGCTGCCGGGCTACATGGTGCCCAGCGCCTTCATACGTCTGGACGCCTGGCCGCTGACCGCCAATGGCAAGGTCGACCGCAAGGCCTTGCCATTGCCGGATCGCGAAGCGCTTCCTGATCGCGAATACGAAGCACCTCAAGGGGTGGTGGAAACGGCTGTGGCCGAGATCTGGAGTTCACTGCTGCACGTCGAGCGGGTGGGGCGTCATGACCACTTCTTTGAACTCGGCGGTCACTCGCTGCTGGCTGTCAATCTGATCGCACAGATGCGGCGCCAGGGGCTCGATGCCGATATTCGCACCCTGTTCACACAGCCGACGCTGGCCGCACTGGCTGCGGCGGTGGGTGGCGGAAATGAAATAACAGTCCCGGAAAATGCTATCCCGGACAATTGCACGCGCATCACGCCGGAGATGCTGCCGCTGGCCGATCTCGATCAGGCCGCCATCGACCTTATTGTCACCAGCGTGCCTGGCGGCGTGGCGAATGTGCAGGACATCTACCCGTTGGCGCCGTTGCAGGAGGGGATTCTCTATCACCACCTGGCGGCAGACGCAGGCGACCCGTACGTCCTGCAATCGGTGTTTGAGATTGCTGACCGTGCGCGCATGAACGCCTTTGTCGGCGCCTTGCAAAGTGTGGTTGATCGCCACGACATCCTGCGCACTGCGGTGCAGTGGCAGGGCCTGGAAACACCGGTGCAGGTGGTCTGTCGTCAGGCCCGTCTGCCTGTGGAGCAGGTCGAACTCGACCCGCTTGAAGGGCCGATCATGGCGCAGCTGCAACAGCGCTTCGACCCTCGCCATTCGCGATTGGACATGAGCCAGGCACCGCTGCTACGGCTGGTTTTTGCCGAAGATCAGCCCAACCAGCGGTGGGCGGCGATTCTGCTGTTCCATCACATGGTCCTCGACCATACGGCGCTGGAGGTTGTGCTCCACGACATGCAGGCACACCTGCTGGGCCAGGCTGACCAACTCGAGGTCGCCATTCCGTATCGCAACTATGTGGCCCAGGCTCGCCTCGGTGTGAGCCGCGAAGACCATGAAGCGTTCTTCCGCGAACAGCTCGGTGATATCGACGAACCGACGCTGCCATTCGGCCTGCTGGATGTGCAGGGCGATGGCCGCGACATTGAAGAGAGCAGTCTGACACTGGACCGTCAATTGAACCTGCGCCTGCGCGCCCAGGCCCGGCAGCTGGGGGTAAGCGCCGCGAGTCTGGTCCATCTGGCTTGGGCTCAGGTATTGAGCCAGGTATCGGGCAGGCAATCTGTGGTATTCGGCACCGTGCTGATAGGCCGCATGCAGAGTGGTGAAGGCGCCGAAAGGGCGTTGGGCATGTTCATCAATACGTTGCCGCTGCGCGTCGATCTGGCCGGGCAGGGTGCGCAGGCCGGGGTCCGGGCGACCCATGCTCAACTCACCGCGCTGCTCGGCCATGAACACGCGCCGTTGGTGCTGGCGCAGCGTTGCAGCGGCGTGGCGGCACCGCTGCCACTATTCAGCGCGCTGCTCAACTACCGCCACAGCAGCGTGGGCGAACCCTCTGCTGAGTCGATCGAGGCCTGGCGCGGCATCGACGTACAGAGAGGCGAGGAACGCACCAACTACCCGCTGACCTTGAACGTCGATGATCAAGGCGACGGTTTCAGGTTGTCAGTGCTGGTGACCGGCAAGGTTGGCGCCGGGCGAGTCTGCGGCTATATGCAGACCGCGTTGGACAATCTGCTGGTTGCGCTGGAGCAGTCGCCGGATACTGCCCTCGAGAGCCTGCCGATTCTGCCGGCTGCCGAGCGCAAGCAGTTGCTGGTGGGGTTCAACGACACGGCGCTGGATTGCCCGCACGAACAGACCATTCATGGGCTGTTCGAAGCACAGGTCGAGCGCACACCTGAAGCGCCGGCAGTCGTCCATGGCGAACAGCGCCTGACGTATCGCGAGCTCAACGAGCAGGCCAACCGCCTGGCGCATGCGCTGCTTAAACAGGGCGTTCAGCCTGATTCGCGGGTCGGGATCTGTGTTGAACGTAGCGCGGAAATGGTCGTCGGTTTGCTGGCGATCCTTAAGGCGGGCGGTGGTTACGTGCCACTGGACCCGGCTTATCCAGCAGAGCGTATTGCTTACATGCTGCAGGACAGCACGCCTGCTGCCGTGTTGGCACAGTCGGCGACAGAAGCGTTACTGAGCGACGTTTCGGTACCGGTGATCAATCTTGATCAGAACAACTGGCAAGAAGAATCGGTGCGGAATCCACAGGTGGCGGGGCTGACCTCGGCCCATTTGGCTTACCTGATCTACACCTCGGGCTCTACCGGCTTGCCGAAAGGCGTGATGATCGAACACCGCAACACTGTGAACTTCCTGAGCTGGGCTCACACGGCTTTCGACGGCACTGCACTGGAAAAAACACTGTTCTCCACCTCGCTGAACTTCGACCTCGCCGTCTACGAGTGCTTCGCGCCGCTCACCTCAGGGGGGCGAATCGAGGTGGTCAGCAACGTTCTGCAACTGCAACACGGCGAACACGATATCGGCCTGATCAACACCGTGCCGTCGGCGCTGAAGGCGCTGCTGGAAATCAACGCGCTGCCAGAGTCGGTGCATACCGTCAACGTCGCCGGTGAAGCGCTCAAGCGCAGCCTGGTGGAAAACCTGTTCGAAAAGAGCAGCGTCCAGCGCCTGTGCAACCTCTATGGCCCGTCGGAAACCACCACCTACTCAAGCTGGGTGGCGATGGATCGCGAACACGGCTTCGCTGCACACATCGGCAAGCCGGTTGGCAATACACAGTTTTACTTGCTGGACCAACAGCAACAACCCGTTCCACTGGGTGTAGCGGGTGAAATCTACATTGGCGGCGCGGGCGTGGCCCGTGGCTACCTGAACCGTGACGACCTGACTGCCGAACGCTTCCTCGCGGATCCGTTCAGCCCGCAGCCAGCGGCACGCATGTACCGCACCGGCGATCTCGGTCTCTACCTGTCAGACGGCAATATCGAATACCTGGGCCGCAACGACGATCAGGTGAAAGTTCGTGGCTTCCGTATCGAACTGGGCGAGATCGACGCATGCCTGGCCAGGCATCCAGCAGTCCAGGATGCGGTGGTCACTGCACGCGAAGACGTCCCCGGCGACAAACGCCTGGTGGCGTATTACACGGTCGAATCCGCGCAAACTGCGCCGGACATCGACAGCTTGCGCGGCTGGCTGCTGGGGCAGTTGCCGGCCTACATGGTCCCGGTGGCTTACGTGCGTCTCGACGCATTGCCTCTCACGCCCAACGGCAAACTCGACCGCAAGGCGCTACCCGCGCCGGGCGAGGGGGCATTGATCAGCCGTGGCTATGAAGCCCCGCAAGGTGAGCGAGAAATACTGATCGCCGGTATCTGGCAAGACTTGCTGGGTGTCACGCAGGTTGGACGGCATGACCACTTTTTCGAGCTGGGCGGCCACTCTCTGCTCGCTGTCAGCCTGATGGAACGCATGCGTCAGGAAGGCCTGGAGGCTGAAGTCAAGTCGCTGTTCAAGCACCCGACACTCTCGGAATACGCAGCTACAACGGAAAGAATGGAGATTGTTCTGTGAGCATGATTGAACTGTTGGCATTACTGGAAGAGAAAGACGTGCAGCTTGCCGTCAAGGGCGACCAACTGCTCGTCAGCGGCAAGCGACAGTCCCTCATGGAACCCTCTGTGGTGGCGATGTTGCGCGAGAACAAAGCGGCATTGATCGAACTGATCAATGCCGGCGAGTATTACAGCGGCAAGGCCGATGAAGTGGACGTTCCTGCCCAGGCGATTGTGCCGGGCTGCGAGCGCATTACCCCGGACATGTTGCCGTTGATCGAACTCGACCAGGCAGCCATCGAAACAATCGTTGCCCGCGTCCCTGGCGGCGTGCCCAATGTGCAGGATATCTACCCGCTGGCGTCGTTGCAGGAAGGCATTCTTTATCACCATATCGCCGCTGAACAGGGTGATCCTTACGTACTGCAGGCACAGTTTACGATTGCCAGCCGGGAACGTTTCGACGAGTTCACCGCGGCCTTGCAGCAGGTCATCAACCGCCACGACATCCTGCGCACCAGCGTGGTGTGGGAAGGCCTGGACGAGCCAGTGCAAGTGGTGTGGCGCAAGGCTGATCTGGTGCTCAGCGAAATCACCATTGACCCTGCCGCCGGCCCCGCCAGCGAGCAATTGCAACAACGCTTCGACCCAAGGCATTACCGCCTCGATATCAGCCAGGCACCCTTGCTGCGGCTGGCCTTCACCCACGACGAGGTCAACCAGTGCTGGGTGGCGATGCTGCTGTTTCACCACATCGCCATCGACCATGCGGCGCTGGACCAGGTCCATCATGAAATCCATGCGTATCTGTACGGTCAGGCCCACACACTGGGCGAACCGGTGCCGTATCGCAACTACGTGGCCCAGGCCCGGCTCGGCGTCACGAACAAGCAGCACGAAGGGTTTTTCCGCGAGATGCTCGGCGACGTCGATGAACCCACGTTGCCGTTCGGCCTGCAGGATGTGCGCGGCGACGGCCATGGCATCGAAGAGGCGCATCAACCCGTGCCTGCCGAACTGAGCCAGCGCTTGCGGGCTCAGGCGCGACTGCAAGGGGTGAGCGCGGCGAGCCTGCATCACCTTGCCTGGGCACGGGTGCTCGGACGTCTATGCGGGCGTAACAATGTCGTGTTCGGCACGGTGCTGCTGGGTCGCATGCGCGGTGGCGAGGGGGTTGGCCGGGCCTTGGGGATGTTTATCAATACCTTGCCGCTACGGGTGGACGTGGGTGAGCAGGATGTACGCGCCGGGGTCAAGGCGACCCATGCACGTTTGACAGCGTTGCTCGGCCACGAACACGCCTCGCTGGCGTTGGCCCAGCGTTGCAGCGGTGTATCGGCACCGACGCCACTGTTCAGCGCATTGCTCAACTACCGCCACAGTTCAGCCGGAGCGGCGAGCGATCAGGAAGTCACCGATCAGGCCGATCAACTCTGGGAAGGGATCGAGGTGAGGGGCGGTGAAGAACGCACCAACTACCCGTTGATTTTATCCCTCGACGATCTTGGCGAAGGATTCAGCCTTAATGTTCAGGCTGTTGCCGGTATCGGTGCCCAGCGGGTTTGCGGGTATATGCAGACGGCGCTGGAAAGCCTGGTGCATGCACTGGAGCAGACGCCGCAGGCGCCGTTGAACAGCTTGCTGATCCTACCGGCCGACGAGCGTGAGCAGTTGCTGGTGGATTTCAATAACACCTCGCTGGATTATCCGCAGCAGCAGACCATCCATGGCCTGTTTGAAGCGCAAGCCGAGCGCACACCGGAAGCGCTGGCAGTCGTCCATGGCGAACAACGCTTGACCTATCGCGAGCTTAACGAGCAGGCCAACCGCCTGGCCCATGCCTTGCGCAAGCAGGGCGTTCAGCCTGATTCTCGCGTCGGAATCTGTGTAGAACGCGGCGCGGAAATGGTCATCGGTTTGCTGGCGATTCTCAAGGCGGGCGGCGGCTATGTGCCGCTCGATCCGGCTTACCCGGCAGAACGTATTGCCTACATGCTGCAGGACAGTGCTCCGGCAGCCGTGCTGGCTCAAACCGCTACTCAGGGCTTGCTGGCCGACGTTTCGGTGCCTGTGATCAATCTTGATCTGAGCGATTGGCAGGAACAATCCGTCCAGAATCCGCAGGTGCCTGCGCTGACCTCAGCGCATCTGGCGTACCTGATCTACACCTCGGGTTCGACCGGTTTGCCGAAAGGCGTAATGATCGAACACCGCAACACCGTCAACTTCCTGAGCTGGGCGCATAACGCTTTCGGCGGCTCTGCACTGGAAAAAACGCTGTTCTCCACCTCGCTGAACTTCGACCTCGCCGTCTACGAGTGCTTTGCGCCACTGACCTCGGGCGGCAGTATCGAAGTCGTCAAAAACGTGCTGGAACTGCAACACGGCGAGCACGATATCGGCCTGATCAACACCGTACCTTCGGCGCTGAAGGCCTTGCTGGAAGTCGACGGGCTGCCAACGTCGGTCCATACCGTGAACGTGGCGGGTGAAGCGCTCAAGCGCAGTCTGGTTGAGTCGCTGTTCGAGAAGACCAGCGTGCAGCGCCTTTGCAACCTCTATGGCCCTTCGGAAACCACCACCTACTCCAGTTGGGTGGCGATGGATCGCAAAGACGGTTTCGCTGCGCACATCGGCAAACCGGTCGGTAATACGCAGTTTTACCTGCTGGACGAACAGCTACAGCCCGTGCCACTGGGTGTTGCGGGTGAAATCTACATCGGCGGTGCCGGTGTGGCTCGTGGCTACCTGAACCGTGACGACCTCACTGCCGAACGCTTCCTCAAGGATCCGTTCAGCCAAAACCCAGCGGCACGCATGTACCGTACCGGTGACCTTGGCCGTTACTTGCCAGACGGCAATATCGAATACCTGGGCCGTAACGATGATCAGGTGAAGATCCGTGGCTTCCGTATCGAGCTCGGTGAGATCGATGCGCGTCTGGCCAGACACCCGGCCGTCCATGAAGCGGTGGTCACCGCTCGCGAAGATGTTCCCGGCGACAAGCGTCTGGTGGCTTATTACAGCGTCCAGTCCGCGCAAACGGAACCGAGCATCGACAGCTTGCGCGGCTGGCTGCAGGAACAACTCCCGGCCTACATGATCCCTGTGGCCTACGTACGTCTTGACGCAATGCCGCTGACTCCGAACGGCAAGCTCGACCGCAAGGCGCTGCCAGCACCCGACAGTGACTCGCTGATCAGCCGTGGCTACGAGGCCCCTCAGGGCGAAATCGAAACGCAGATCGCGGTCATCTGGCAAGAATTACTGGGCGTCGAGCAGGTCGGTCGTCACGACAACTTCTTCGAACTCGGTGGTCATTCGCTGCTGGCAGTCAGCCTGATCGGGCGCATGCGTCACATCGGTCTGAGTACTGATGTAAAAGCGCTGTTCAGCCAACCGACCCTTGCCGCACTGGCCAGTGCCGTGGGCGGCGGCGATGAACCCGGCAGTGATGAAGTCACCGTAGCGACCAACCTGATTACCCCAGGTTGCCAACGCATCACCCCAGACCTCTTGCCGCTGATCAAACTGACCCAAGAGCAGATCGACCTGGTGGTGGCCTGTGTGCCCGGCGGCGCAGCGAACGTGCAGGATATTTACCCGCTGGCGCCGTTACAGGAAGGCATTCTCTATCATCATATCGCCGCAGAGCAGGGCGATCCTTACGTACTGCAGAGCCAGTTCGCGTTCCAGAGCCGCGCTCATCTGGATACCTTCGCCCAGGCCCTGCAAACGGTCATCAACCGCCATGACATCCTGCGCACGTCCATGCACTGGGAAAGTCTTGATGAGCCGTTGCAAGTGGTCTGGCGTCAGGTCGAACTCAGCGTCGAGGAAATTCAGCTCAACCCTCGCTTCGGTGATATATCCCGTCAGCTGCAAGAGCGCCTGGACCCGCGCCAGATACGCATGGACATCCGTCGGGCACCCTTGATGCGAGTGGTGTGTGCCTTGGACACCGTCAACCAGCGTTGGGTGGCGACGCTGATGTTTCACCACATGATCCTTGACCACACTGCGCTGGATCAGGTGCGCTATGAAATGCAGGTCTGCCTGCTCGGTCAGGCCGATCGACTTGGTGACTCAATTCCTTACCGAAACTATGTCGCTCAGGCCCGACAGGGCGTGAACGAGCAGGATCATGAGCTGTTCTTCCAGGACATGCTCGGCGACATCGACGAGCCGACGCTGCCGTTCGGCCTGCACGACGTGCAAGGCGACGGCAACGCTATCGATCAGGCTCGTCTGACGCTGGATAACGCTTTGAGCCAACGCCTTAGAGTGCAGACGCGGCAGCTTGGGGTCAGTGCTGCAAGCCTGCTCCATCTGGCATTCGCACAGATGCTGGGCCGCCTCAGCGGACGTGATCAAGTGGTATTCGGCACCGTCCTGATGGGCCGCATGCAGAGCGGCGAGGGTGCCGAACGGGCCCTTGGCATGTTCATCAATACCTTGCCGCTGCGGGTGGACCTGGGCGGTGAGGGCGTACGTGACGGGGTCAAGGCCACGCATCGGCGCTTGACCGGGTTACTCGGCCATGAACATGCCTCGCTGGCACTGGCCCAGCGCTGCAGTGGCGTGGTCGCACCGACACCGCTGTTCAGCGCCTTGCTCAATTATCGTCACAGTAGCGTTGCCGTGACCGATGAGGCAATGGCGGCCTGGGATGGCATGCAGTCTTTGCGACTGGACGAAGAAGAACGCACCAACTACCCGCTGACCGTCAATGTCGACGATACGGGTGAAGGCTTCCAGTTCACTTCGCTGGTGGCGGCGAGCATTGGCGCGCAGCGCCTTTGTGACTATCTGCAGTTGGCCGTAGCGGGGCTGGTCGAGGCGCTGGAACAGGCGCCGCAGACACCGCTGCACAGCATATCGATATTGCCGCTCAGCGAACGTACCCAGTTGCTCGAACACTGGAACCCTTCCGGCAAAACCTATGCACATGAAACACCGATCCACCGGCAATTCGAAGCCCGCGCCGCAGAACGACCAGATGCCGTCGCGCTGATGTTCGAAGCACAGACCCTGAGCTACGGCGAGCTCAATGCGCGTGCCAACCAGGTCGCGCACCGTTTGCTGGCCCTGGGTGTACGGCCTGACGATCGCGTGGCGATCTGCGTCGAACGTGGCCCGGCGATGATTATCGGCTTGCTGGGGATCCTCAAATCCGGCGCCGGTTACGTGCCACTGGATCCGGCTTACCCGCTTGAGCGCCTGTCCTACGTACTCGGCGACAGTACCCCAGTGGCATTGTTGAGCCAGCGATCAGTACAACAGGCCTTGCCGGTCTGCGAAGTGCCGCTGATCTACCTTGACGATGCCGACCTGCAGGACGAATCCGTCCGCAATCTGCAAGTACCGGTCAAGCCCGCCGACCTTGCCTACGTCATCTACACCTCCGGTTCCACTGGCCTGCCAAAGGGAGTGATGGTCGAGCATCGCAACGTCGCACGGCTGTTCTCGGCCACTCAGGACTGGTTCGGTTTCAATGAACAGGATGTTGGAGCACTGTTCCACTCATTCGCCTTCGACTTCTCGGTCTGGGAAATCTGGGGCGCGCTGCTGCACGGTGGGCGCCTGCTGATCGTGCCGCAACTGATCAGCCGTTCACCTGAAGACTGCTATGACCTGCTGTGCAGTGCCGGAGTCACGGTACTCAACCAGACACCGAGTGCCTTCCGCCAGCTGATTGCGGCCCAGGGCAAGAGCGAGCGCGCACACTCATTGCGTCAGGTGATTTTCGGCGGCGAAGCACTGGAAACGGCCATGCTCAAGCCGTGGTACGCCCGCAACGTGAATACCGGCACGCAACTGGTGAATATGTACGGCATCACCGAAACCACCGTGCATGTGACCTACTATCCGTTGCAGGCCGAAGATGCAAAGCGTATGGGCGCCAGCCCGATCGGCGAGCACATTCCCGATGTGCAGCTGTATGTCCTCGATGCTCATCGCGAACCGGTGCCAGTAGGGGTGATCGGCGAGCTGTATGTGGGCGGCGCCGGCGTTGCGCGTGGCTACCTGAATCGCGAAGCACTGACGGCCGAGCGTTTTCTCGATACCCCGTTCAGTAGTGCTCCGGGTGCGCGCCTGTACCGTACCGGCGACCTGGGGCGCTGGCTGGCCAATGGCAGCCTCGAGTATCTGGGCCGTAACGATGAACAGGTGAAAATTCGCGGTTTCCGTATCGAGCTGGGCGAGATCGAAGCTCGATTGAGCGCTTGCCAAGGCGTACGTGACGCTGTGGTTGTGGTGCGTGAAGACGAACCGGGCGACAAGCGTCTGGTGGCCTATCTCACGACGCAGCAGTCGGGCGACCTGCTGGACATCGAAAGCCTGCGCGAGCATCTGCAAGGCACGTTGCCGCAGTACATGGTGCCGGCGGCCTACGTGCAACTCGATACGCTGCCGTTGACTGCCAACGGCAAGCTCGACCGCAAGGCGCTGCCAGCACCCGACCGTTCGGCGTTGGCCAGTCGGGGCTATGAAGCGCCAGAAGGCGACACCGAAATGGCCATTGCGCGGATCTGGCAAGACCTGCTCCAGCTGGAGCAGGTCGGCCGGCATGACCACTTCTTCGAACTGGGCGGCCACTCGCTGCTGGCGGTGAAACTGATCGAGCGCATGCGCCAGATCGATCTGGTTGCCGATGTGCGCGTGCTGTTCAGCCAGCCGACCCTGTCTGCCCTGGCGGCAGCGGTGGGCGGCAAAGGGCAAGTCGAGGCACCCGCCAACCTTATTCCCGCCGACTGCTCGCGCATCACCCCGGATATGCTGCCGCTGGTGTCACTCACCCAGGACGATATCGATCGCGTGGTGTCCAGCGTGCCCGGCGGTCTGTCCAACGTGCAGGATATCTATGCCTTGGCGCCGTTGCAGGAGGGGATTTTGTATCACCACCTTGCTGCGGCCGAAGGCGACCCGTACCTGCAACACGCACTGTTTGCCTTCGACAGCCGAGAACTTCTGCACAACTTCGCCCAGGCACTGCAAGGCGTGATCGCGCGGCACGATATCCTGCGCACTGCGGTGTTTTGGGAACGTCTCGACGCCCCGGTGCAGGTGGTCTGGCGTGAAGCGACTCTGGGCCTGGATGAGCACATACTGGAGCCGGCCGATGGCGACATCGCCGAACAACTGCTCAAGCGTCTCGACCCGCGCCACACGCGTCTGGACATCCGTCAGGCACCGATGCTGCGCATCGGTTATGCACACGATGAGGTGAACAACCGCTGGCTGGGCATGTTGCTATTCCATCACCTGGTGGACGACGCCACGTCGCTGCGTATTCTCAGAAGCGAAATCGAAGCGCACATGCTCGGTCAGCAAGCCTCGCTGCCGCCGTCCGTGCCCTATCGCAATTACGTAGCTCAGGCCATGCTCGGTGTCAGTCGTGAAGAGCACGAGGTATTTTTCCGCGACATGCTCGGTGATATCGACGAGCCAACGCTACCCTTCGGCGTGCAGGACGTGCAGGGCGACGGGCGCGGTATCGAGGAAGCATGCCAGCGGGTCGACATCGGCCTGAGCCAGCGTTTGCGCGTGCAGGCCCGCCAACTCGGGGTCAGTTCTGCCAGCCTGTATCACCTGGCCTGGGCCCGTGTACTGGCTGCCGTTTCGGGCAAAGGCGATGTGGTCTTCGGCACCGTGTTGCTCGGTCGCCTGCAAGGCGGTGCCGGCTCTGACCGGGCGCTGGGGATGTTCATCAATACCTTGCCGCTGCGCGTCACGCTGGGCGAGCAGGGCGTGCGCAGCGGTCTGAAAGCCACTCATGCGCGACTCAGCATGCTGCTGGCCCATGAACACGCGTCGCTGGTACTGGCTCAACGCTGCAGTGGTGTGCCCGCGTCAACGCCACTGTTCAGCGCCTTGCTCAACTACCGGCATATCGACGCGCAGGTCAACCAAGAGTCTTTCGACACCTGGCAGGGCATCGAAAGCCTGCACAGTGAAGAGCGTACCAACTATCCGCTGGCCCTTTCAGTGAATGATGAGGGGGAGGGCTTCAGCCTTACCGTGCAAGCCATTGCCAGTATCGATGCACAACGGGTCTGCTCGTATATGCAGACGGCGCTGGAGCATATCCTTATGGCGCTGGAGCAGGACCCCGAGGCACCGCTGAGCAGTATTGCGATCCTGCCGGCTGTCGAACGCCAGCAGTTACTGGTCGAATTCAACAAGACCGCGCGGGATTACCCGCAACAGCAGACCGTGCACGGCCTGTTCGAAGATCAGGTACGGGCACTCCCCGAAACTTGCGCGGCGATTCACGACGGCGTCTCCGTGAGCTACGCCGAACTCAACACCCGTGCCAATCGTCTGGCGCGGTATCTACTGGGTCTCGGCGTACAGCCGGGCGACAGTGTGGCGATTTTGCTGGAGCGCAGCCTCGACCTGCTCGCCAGTCAGCTGGCGGTGCTCAAATGCGCGGCGGTGTACGTGCCGCTGGACACCCATGCACCGGTCGAACGTCAGGCATTCATGATTGAAGACAGTCGTGCACGTGTCCTGCTGACTCATAGCCACGTATCGCTGACGAGTGGTGCACAGCGTATTGATCTCGACGGTTTGACCCTGGACGACCTGAAAGACACTGATCTGGCATTGCCGCAGTCCAGCGAGAGCGTCGCCTACATCATGTACACCTCTGGCTCGACGGGTGTTCCTAAAGGTGTGCTGGTGCCGCATCGCGCCATCAGCCGCCTGGTGATCAACAACGGTTACGCCGACTTCAATGCTCAGGATCGCGTGGCGTTTGCCTCTAACCCTGCGTTTGATGCCAGTACGCTGGACGTCTGGGCACCGTTGCTCAACGGCGGCTGTGTGGTGGTGATCGAGCAGAACGACTTGCTGTCTCCACTGAATTTCCAGCGTCTGCTGCTGGAGCAATCGGTAACCGTGCTGTGGATGACCGCCGGGTTGTTCCATCAATACGCTTCGGGTCTGGGCGAAGCGTTTTCACGTCTGCGCTACCTGATCGTCGGCGGCGATGTGCTGGACCCTGCCGTTATTGGCCGGGTGTTGGCGAACAATCCTCCACAACATCTGCTCAACGGCTATGGCCCGACCGAGGCGACGACCTTTTCCGCGACCTACGAGATCACTTCAGTGGGCAGTGGTGGTATCCCTATCGGTCGACCTGTCGGCAACAGTCAGGCTTACGTGCTCGATGCGCTGCGCGAACCCGTGGCAGTAGGTGTGCCCGGCGAGCTGTATATCGGCGGGCAGGGTGTTGCCAAAGGCTATTTGAATCGAGATGACTTGAGCGCCACGCAATTTGTCGTCGATCCGTTCAGTGCGTCGGAAAACGCACTGATGTACCGCACTGGCGACCTGGTTCGCTGGCGTGCCGACGGCAACCTGGAATACCTGGGTCGCAATGACGACCAGATAAAAATCCGTGGTTTCCGCGTTGAACTGGGTGAAATCGAAGCGCGCCTGGCCGAACATCCCGAGGTTCGCGAGGCTGTGGTGCTGTGTCGTCAGGATGTGCCGGGCGACAAGCGCCTGGTGGCTTATGTCATAGCGCAACAGCTTGAAACCGTGCTCGACATTGAACACCTGCGCAGTCATCTGCAAGGCACATTGCCGGACTACATGGTGCCTGCGGCCTACGTGCAGCTGGACGCACTGCCGCTGACCGCCAACGGCAAGCTCGACCGCAAGGCGCTACCAGCGCCGGATGCGCAATCGCTGATCAGCCGCGGTTATGAAGCCCCTCAAGGCGAGGTCGAGACCCTGCTGGCGTCGATCTGGGCAGACGTACTGACGGTCGAACAGGTCGGTCGTCATGATCACTTTTTCGAACTGGGCGGTCATTCGTTGCTGGCGGTGATGCTGATCGAACGCATGCGCCAGGTCGGTCTGAGTGCCGACGTGCGCGTGCTGTTCAGCCAGCCGACCCTGGCAGCGCTGGCAGCGGCGGTGGGCAGCGGCCGTGAAATTCACGTCCCGGCCAATGGCATTGCCGCGGACTGTCAGCGGATTACACCGGACATGTTGCCGCTGGCAAGTCTTGATCAGGTCGCCATCGACCGGATCGTTGCCACGGTGCCCGGCGGCGTTGCCAACGTGCAGGATATCTACCCGCTGGCGCCGCTGCAGGAAGGTATCCTCTATCACCACCTCAGCGCTGAACGCGGTGATCCCTACTTGCTGCAATCGCTGTTCAGCTTTGACAGCCAGGAGCATGTCGACGATTTCGCCCGCGCCTTGCAGTTCGTGATCCAGCGTCATGACGTGCTGCGCACCGCATTGGTCTGGGAGGGGCTGGACGAACCGATGCAAGTGGTCTGGCGTCAGGCGCCGCTGATGCGCGAAAGCTTTGATGCCGACCCACACGCGGGCGACATGGCGGCACAGTTACACCAGCGTTTCGACGCCAGGCACCATCGTCTGGACATTCGTCAAGCGCCGATGATGCGTCTGGTGTGTGCCTGGGATGGACCGAACCAGCGCTGGCTGGCGTTGCTGCAGTTCCATCATCTGGTCATGGACCATACCGCGATGGACGTGGTGCGCTACGAGATGCAGGCCAGCCTGCTGGGCCAGGAGGCGCAACTGGGCGCGGCGGTTCCGTATCGCAACTATGTCGCTCAGGCCCGACTGGGCGTGAGCCAGGAAGAGCATGAGGTGTTCTTTCGCGACATGCTGGGCAATGTCGACGAACCGACGCTGCCGTTCGGTTTGCAACAGGTACACGGTGACGGGCGCGACATCGAAGAAGCCCGACTGACCGTAGACGCAGACCTCAGCCGTCGCGTGCGGAGCCAGGCCCTGCAGCTGGGCGTGAGTGCCGCGAGCCTGGTCCACCTGGCCTGGGCGCGACTGCTGAGTCAGGTCTCGGGGCGTGACGACGTAGTGTTCGGCACCGTACTGATGGGCCGCATGCAGGGCGGCGAAGGCGCAGACCGGGCGCTGGGAATGTTTATCAACACCTTGCCGCTGCGGGTAGAGCTGGGCAATCTGGACGTACGTGACGGGGTCAAGGCCACGCATCGACGCCTGACCGGGTTACTCGGTCATGAACATGCCTCGCTGGCACTGGCCCAGCGCTGCAGTGGCGTGGCCGCACCGGCACCGCTGTTCAGCGCCTTGCTCAATTATCGTCACAGCAGCATTGCCGTGACCGATGAGGCACTGATGGCCTGGGATGGCATGCAGTCGCTGGGCGATGAAGAACGTACCAACTATCCTCTGACGCTGAACGTCGATGACCAGGGCGAAGGCTTCCAGTTGACTGTTCAGACCGTGCCACTGGTTGAGGCGACACGGATCTGCGCCTACATGCAACAAACCCTGAACAGTCTTGTCGATGCGCTGGAACAGGCGCCGCAAACCCCGCTGCATGCTATTTCGATATTGCCGTTCAACGAACGTGCGCAGTTGCTCGAGCAGTGCAACCGGCCTGAGAAGAGCTATGCACACGAGACACCGATCCACCGGCAATTCGAAGCACGCGTCGCAGAACAGCCAGACGCCGTCGCGCTGATGTTCGAAGCGCAGACCCTGAGCTACAGCGAGCTCAATGCGCGTGCCAACCAGGTCGCGCACCGTTTGCTGGCCTTGGGTGTACGCAATGACGATCGCGTGGCGATCTGCGTCGAACGTGGCCCGGCGATGATTATCGGCTTGCTGGGGATCCTCAAATCCGGCGCCGGTTACGTGCCACTGGATCCGGCTTACCCGCTTGAGCGCCTGTCCTACGTACTCGGCGACAGTACCCCGGTGGCGCTGTTGAGTCAGCGATCGGTGCAGCAAGCCTTGTCGGACTCCGATGTGCCACTGATCTATCTTGACGACGCAGACCTGCTGGATGAGTCCGTCAGCAATCCAATGGTATCGGTGCAGCCCAGCGACCTTGCCTACGTCATCTACACCTCCGGTTCTACCGGCCTGCCCAAGGGTGTGATGGTCGAGCATCGCAACGTTGCACGACTGTTCTCGGCCACCCAGGACTGGTTCGGTTTCAATGAACAGGATGTCTGGGCGCTGTTCCACTCATTCGCTTTCGACTTCTCGGTCTGGGAAATCTGGGGCGCGCTGCTGCATGGCGGACGTCTGTTGATCGTGCCACAACTGGTCAGCCGCTCGCCTGAAGACTTCCACGAACTGCTGTGCAGTGCCGGTGTAACCGTACTTAGCCAGACACCGAGTGCGTTCCGCCAACTGATTGCGGCCCAGGGTGAGAAGGAGCAAGCACATTCGCTGCGCCAAGTGATTTTCGGCGGCGAAGCACTGGAGACGGCGATGCTCAAGCCGTGGTACGCCCGCAACGTGAATACCGGCACGCAACTGGTGAACATGTACGGGATTACCGAAACCACCGTGCACGTCACCTACTACCCGTTGAAGGCCGAAGACGCCCAGCGTGTCGGTGCCAGCCCGATCGGCAAGCGTATTCCAGACCTGCAACTGTACCTGCTTGACGCCCATGGCGAACCAGTGCCGGCAGGCGTGATCGGCGAGCTGTACGTGGGCGGTGCCGGTGTTGCTCGTGGCTACCTGAACCGTGAAGCACTGACGGCCGAGCGTTTTCTCGATAACCCGTTCAGTAACGCTCCGGGTGCTCGCCTGTACCGCACCGGCGACCTGGGACGCTGGCTGGCCGATGGCAGCCTGGAATACCTGGGCCGCAACGACGAACAGGTGAAGATTCGCGGCTTCCGTATCGAACTGGGTGAAATCGAAGCACGTCTGGCTGAGCATCCTGAAGTCTGCGATGCCGTGGTGCTGTGCCGTGAGGATGTGCCCGGTGACAAGCGTCTGGTGGCCTATGTCACGGCGCTGCAGGCGCAAAGGCTGCTGGACATCGAAAACCTGCGCGAGCATCTGCAAGGCACATTGCCGCAGTACATGGTGCCGGCTGCCTACGTGCAGCTCGATGCACTGCCGCTGACCGCCAACGGTAAGCTTGACCGCAAGGCCTTGCCTGCGCCTGACCGGTCTTCAGTGGCCAATCGGGGCTACGAAGCGCCAGAAAGCGACGCCGAGATGGCCATTGCGCGGATCTGGCAAGACCTGTTGCAACTCGAGCAGGTCGGCCGGCATGACCACTTCTTCGAGCTGGGCGGCCACTCGCTGCTGGCCGTGAAACTGATCGAACGCATGCGCCAGATCGATCTGGTTGCTGACGTGCGCGTGCTGTTCAGTCAGCCGACCCTGTCTGCCCTGGCGGCAGCGGTGGGTGGCAAAGGTGCAGTGGAAGTACCCGCTAATCTTATTCCTGCCGACTGCTCGCGCATCACCCCGGATATGCTGCCGCTGGTGTCACTACGCCAGGAGGATATCGACCATGTGGTGTCCTGCGTACCGGGTGGTGCGGCCAACGTGCAGGATATTTATGCCCTGGCGCCGCTGCAGGAGGGGATTCTGTATCACCACATTGCTGCGGTCGAAGGCGATCCCTACTTGCAGTACGCACTGTTCTCCTTTGACAGTATCGAGCGCCTGCACAGCTTCGCCCACGCGCTGGAAGGCGTGATCGCGCGTCACGATATCCTGCGCACCGCCGTGCTTTGGGAACGTCTCGAGGCACCGGTGCAGGTGGTCTGGCGTGAGGCGCCGCTGGGCCTTGATGAGCTGGTACTGGACCCGGCCTGCGGTGATATTTCCGAGCAACTGATAAAGCGTCTGGACCCGCGTCACACGCGTCTGGACATCCGTCAGGCGCCGATGTTACGTATCGGCTATGCCCAAGACGCGGTAAATAACCGCTGGATGGGCATGCTGCTGTTCCATCACCTGGTGGACGACGCCACGTCGCTGCGTATTCTCAGAAGCGAAATCGAAGCGCACATGCTCGGTCAGCAAGCGTCGCTGACGCCCTCCGTGCCTTATCGCAATTACGTGGCTCAGGCCAGGCTCGGCGTCAGCCGCGAGGAACACGAAGCGTTTTTCCGCGACATGCTCGGCGACATCGACGAGCCGACGCTACCGTTCGGACTGCAGGACGTGCAGGGCGACGGGCAAGGTATCGAGGAAGCATTCCAGCGGGTCGACATTGACCTGAGCCAGCGCTTGCGGGCGCAGGCTCGTCAACTCGGGGTCAGTTCCGCCAGCCTGTATCACCTGGCCTGGGCCCTTGTACTGGGCGCTGTCTCAGGCAAAGAGGATGTGGTGTTCGGCACCGTGTTGCTTGGTCGTCTGCAGGGCGGCGTTGGTTCTGACCGGGCGCTGGGGATGTTCATCAACACCTTGCCGCTGCGCGTCACGCTGGGCGAGCAGGGCGTGCGCAGCGGTCTGAAAGCTGCCCACGCACGACTCAGCGAACTGCTGGCCCATGAACACGCGTCGCTGGTGCTGGCTCAGCGTTGCAGTGGTGTACCGGCGTCAACGCCACTGTTCAACGCCTTGCTCAACTACCGGCATATCGACGTGGAGGTCAATCAGCAGGCTTTCGAGGCCTGGCAGGGCATCGAACATTTGCACGGAGAAGAACGCACCAACTATCCGCTGACCCTTTCAGTGAACGATGAAGGTGCGGGCTTCAGCCTCACCGTTCAAGCCATTTCCAGTATCGATGCGCAACAGGTCTGCGCGTATATGCAGACAGCGCTGGAGGGTGTGGTCAGCGCACTGGAGCAGTCCAGCGAGATGCCTTTGGCTGGTTTGTCGGTTGTGCCAGCAGCAGAGCGTGAGCAACTGGTCTACGGCCTCAACGCTACCGCGCTGGATTATCCGCACGAGCAGACCATCCATGGCCTGTTCGAAGCACAGGTCGAGCGCACGCCGCAGGCTGTGGCCGTGGTGCATGGCCAACAGCGCCTGACCTATCGCGAGCTCAACGAACAGGCCAACCGCCTGGCCCATGCCTTGCGCAAACAGGGTGTGCAGCCCGATTCCCGCGTAGGGATCTGCGTAGAACGCAGCGTGGAAATGGTCGTCGGTTTGCTGGCGATTCTCAAGGCGGGCGGCGGCTACGTTCCGTTGGATCCAGCATACCCGGTAGAGCGGATTGCTTACATGCTGGAGGACAGCACGCCTGCCGCCGTTCTGGCTCAAACTGCTACTCAGGGCTTGCTGGCCGACGTTTCGGTACCTGTGATCAATCTTGATCTGAGCGATTGGCAGGGCGAATCCGTCCAGAATCCGCGGGTGCCGGGGCTGACCTCGGCACATCTGGCGTACCTGATCTACACGTCCGGTTCCACCGGTATGCCAAAAGGCGTGATGATCGAGCATCGCAACACCGTGAACTTCCTGACTTGGGCACACGTGGCGTTCGAAGGCTCTGCGCTGGAAAAAACGCTGTTCTCCACCTCGCTGAACTTCGACCTCGCGGTCTACGAGTGCTTCGCGCCGCTGACATCGGGTGGCAGCATCAACGTGGTCAAAAACGTCCTGGAACTGCAACACGGCAATCACGATATCGGCCTGATCAACACCGTTCCCTCGGCGCTGAAAGCGCTGCTGGAAATCAACGGTTTGCCAGGGTCGGTCCACACCGTCAATGTCGCCGGCGAAGCACTCAAACGCAATCTGGTGGAATCACTGTTCGAGAAAACCGGCGTGCAGCGCCTGTGCAACCTGTATGGGCCGTCCGAAACCACCACCTACTCAAGCTGGGTGGCCATGGACCGCGAAGATGGCTTCGCTCCGCACATCGGCAGGCCGGTGGGCAACACCCGGTTCTACCTGCTGGACGAGCAGCAACAGCTCGTTCCGCGGGGTATGCCGGGTGAAATCTACATCGGCGGTGCCGGCGTGGCCCGCGGCTATCTGAACCGTGATGATCTGACCGCTGAACGCTTCCTCAAGGATCCGTTCAGCCTCTCACCGGACGCGCGTATGTACCGCACCGGCGACCTGGGTCGCTACTTGCCGGATGGCAATATCGAATACCTGGGGCGCAACGACGATCAGGTGAAAATCCGTGGTTTCCGTATCGAACTGGGCGAGATCGAGACGTCCCTGAACAAACACCCGCAGGTGCAGGAAGCGGTGGTTGTCGCCCGCGAGGACGTACCCGGCGAAACCCGTCTGGTCGCGTATTTCACACCGTCTGACCCGACAGTGTTACCGGAAAGCAGCGATCTGCGCACGTACCTGCAAGGGCTGCTGCCGGACTACATGCTGCCGGCCGCCTACATGCCGCTTGATGCGTGGCCGCTGACGCCGAATGGCAAGCTCGACCGCAAGGCCCTGCCGGCACCGGACAGCAGTGCATTTACCTCGCGTGCCTACGAAGCCCCGGTGGGTGACGTGGAGATCAGGCTGGCAGCGCTCTGGGCGGAGCTGCTCAATGTCGAAAAGGTCGGGCGTCATGATCATTTCTTCGAACTGGGCGGGCATTCATTGTTGGCGGTCAGCCTGATCGAGCGCATGCGTCAGGCGGACCTGGAAGCTGACGTCCAGGTGCTGTTCGGTCATCCGACGCTTATTCAGGTGGCTGCCTCGGTGGGTAAGGTCAAGCGGCTGGAGGTGCCGCAGACGAAAATACCCACACTCAACCGCAAACGCCGTATCTGAAGCGACGGTAACTGCCCGCCCGATCGGCAACCGGTCGGGCGGTTGCCTTTCACCCTGACGTCCTGCGTAACGGCTTCGTACCCCCCTCGCAACATCCCACTCTGTCTGTTCAGCCAGGCGCTCGCACATCGCTGCGCCGACCGCCACCCTCAAGTCTTGTCCCAGCTTCCCACGACAGACAGTCGCCCATGGATGCTCTAATTTTTGCGGCGTGTGGGAAGCACGGCGAATGGGAAGTTTCGTGTGTGTCAGAGGACCGCAGCCCTTTATTGCTGCGGCGCCCATCATACCTGCACCCGGATCCCGTTCTGTCTTCGAGTTTAGAAGCCCCTCCGTTTTTATCGTGCGAAACACTGGTTGCGACACCGATCTCAGGGATCGTCGACCCCCTCTGAAATGATAAACAGCAGGTTATTCGATGCACTTCAGCGAATTGATGGCAGTTCTTTCCACGCATGCGATCCGTCTTCAACAGGAAGAAGACGATCTCGTGATTCTCGGAGACGACGAGGGGCTGGACAGTGCCACCCTCGAAAGCCTGAGCGTGCACAGGGCGGAACTGCTGACGCTGGTGGCTCGAATGGGAGGTGACTGGCTCAGCCCGGCCTTTCGCATTACCGCGGACATGCTGCCGCTGGCCAAGCTGAGCCAGGAAGCGATCGACAGAATCGTCGACGCCGTCCCGGGCGGCGCTGGCAATGTGCAGGACATCTACCCGCTGGCGCCCCTGCAGGAAGGGATTCTCTATCATCACCTGACGGCCGGGCAGGGCGATCCCTATGTATTGCAGGATCTGTTCGGGGCCGAGAGTCGCGAACGTCTCGATGACTTCGCCCAGGCACTGCAGGCGGTGATCGATCGCCATGACATCCTGCGCACGGCAATGGTCTGGGAAGGTCTCGACGAACCGGTGCAAGTGGTGTTGCGCGAGGCGACGCTGACAGTGGATGAGCTGACACTGGACGCGGCTGACGGCCCCATCGAGACCCAGTTGCGCGAGCGGTTTGATACCCGGCATCACCGCCTGGACCTGCGCGATGCGCCGCTGATGCGCATGGTGTGCGTTGAAGATCCGGCCAATGCCCGCTGGGTCGCTATCCTGCTGTACCACCACATTGCCATTGACCACGCCGCGCTGGAACTGGTGAAACACGAGATGCAGGCCTTTCTGCTCGGCGAAGGCCACGCCTTGCCCGAAGCCGTGCCGTATCGCAACTACGTGGCACAGGTGCGGCTGGGTGTCGGGGCAGATGCTCATGAAGGTTTCTTTCGCGAAATGCTGGCCGATATCGATGAGCCAACGCTGCCGTTCGGCGTGCTCGAAACGCCGGGCAGCGACTCGCTGATCGAAGATGTGCGCCTGCCCGTCGATGACGCATTGAGCGCGCGCCTGCGAACCCTGGCAAAGCAGCTAGGGGTCAGTGCCGCGAGCCTGCATCACCTCGCATGGGCGCGGGTGGTGGGTGCGCTGTCAGGCAAGTCGGACGTGGTTTTCGGCACGGTACTGATGGGCCGGATGCAGGGCGGTAATGGCGCCGACCGGGCATTGGGTATGTTCATCAACACCTTGCCGTTGCGAGTCAAGCTTGAAGGGCATGCGGTGCGCGAAGGGGTCAGAACCACCCACGCACGGCTAACCGCATTGCTCGGTCACGAACACGCATCCCTGGCCCAGGCCCAGCGTTGCAGTGGTGTGGCCGCACCGGCACCGTTGTTCAATTCGCTGCTCAATTATCGCCACAGTGCCAGCGAACCAGTCGTTTCGTCAGAGGCGCTCCAGGCCTGGAAAGGCTTGCAGAGCCTGGGCAGCGAGGAGCGCAGTACTTACCCGATCACGCTGTCGGTGAACGACCTGGGCCAAGGCTTCAGCCTGACGGTTCAAGCCATGGCACAGGTTGGTGCAGAGCGCATCGGCAACTATATGCTGACGGCACTCGGTGCGCTGGTCGAGGCGCTTGAGCAGCAGCCGCAAACCCCGTTGCAGCGTTTGCAAATCCTCTCGTCAACCGAACGCCAGCAAGTGCTGCACGCCTTCAATGACACGGCACGCGACTACTCACATAACAGCAGCCTGCAGGAACTGTTCGAACAACGAGTGGCAACGCAGCCCGATGCGCTGGCCGCTGTACAAGATGACCAGCAACTGACCTACCATGAACTCAACAGTCGCGCCAACGCGTTGGCCCGTCACCTGACCGACCTCGGCGTGCAACCGGGCGAGCGGGTGGCGTTGCTGCTGGAGCGTTCCCTTGATCTGCTGGCCGGGCAGTTGGCGATCGTCAAATGCGGGGCGGCCTATGTACCGCTAGATATAAATGCCCCCGCCGAGCGTCAGGCATTCATGCTGCAAGACTGCACAGCGCGTTACGTATTGACGCTGGCTCGCCATCATCTGCCTGAAGGCATCCAGCGGATTGACCTTGACCTGCTGGAACTGCAAAACGATGCGCCTGACCCGCTACCGTCAGCGTCCGCCGAGTCGGTGGCCTACATCATGTACACCTCCGGTTCCACCGGTATGCCCAAAGGCGTATTGGTGCCGCATCGTGCTGTCAGCCGTCTGGTGCTCAACAACAATTATGCCGATTTCAATGCCAGGGATCGTGTAGCGTTCGCCTCCAACCCGGCTTTCGACGCCAGCACCCTGGATGTATGGGCGCCACTGCTCAATGGCGGCTGTGTGGTCGTGGTGGAGCAGTCGGTATTGCTGTCTCTCGACGAGTTCCGTGCGCTGTTGCTGTCCCAGTCAGTCAGCGTGCTGTGGATGACCGCGGGCCTGTTCCATCAATATGCCGACGGCCTGATGGAGGCTTTCGCCAGATTGCGCTACCTGATCGTTGGTGGTGATGTGCTGGACCCGGCAGTGATCGCCAGGGTATTGAAAGACGGCGCACCGAGATACTTGCTCAATGGCTACGGCCCGACCGAAGCGACGACCTTCTCTACAATCCATGAGATCACCTCGGTCGGCAACGGCGGTATTCCTATCGGCCGCCCGATTGGCAACAGCCAGGTCTATGTGCTCGACGCCCTACGCCAACCGGTGGCGATCGGTGTGGTCGGAGAGCTGTATATCGGCGGGCAGGGCGTGGCCAAGGGTTACTTGAACCGCCCGGAGCTGAACGCTACGCAGTTTATCGCCAATCCTTTCAGTGAGGACGCTGGAGCCCTGTTGTACCGCACCGGCGACCTTGGTCGCTGGAACGCAGACGGGGTGATCGAGTATCTGGGCCGTAACGACGACCAGGTGAAAATCCGAGGTTTCCGTATCGAACTGGGTGAAATCGAAGCGCGTCTGGTCGACTGCCCTGGCGTCAGAGAGGCGGTGGTGCTGGCCCGCCAGGACGAGCCTGGACACAAACGCCTGGTGGCGTACGTCATCGGTGAAGAAAACAGCGCCTTGTCAGCGGTCGAACTGCGCCGCGAACTGGCGGCGTCTCTGGCCGAATACATGGTCCCAAGCGCCTTTATGGTGCTGGATTCGTTCCCGCTGACCGCCAACGGCAAGCTTGATCGCCGAGTCTTGCCGGTACCAGACGCAGACGCCTATGCCAGCCGTGAATTCCAGGCACCCGAGGGTGAAGTGGAAATTACCCTGGCGCGCTTATGGTCCGAATTGCTCAACGTTGAACGCGTCGGCCGTCAGGATCACTTCTTTGAGCTCGGCGGGCACTCGCTACTGGCGGTCAGTCTGATCGAACGCATGCGCCAGGCGGGCCTGAGCGCAGATGTTCGCGTGCTGTTCAGCCAGCCCACGCTGGCCGCACTGGCCGCAGCTGTCGGCGCAAGCCATGACATCAAGGTACCGGCCAATCTGATAGACAAAGGCTGCGAGCGCATCACCCCGGAACTGTTGCCGTTGGCGAATCTGACCCAGGTGCAGATCGATCAGGTGGTCGCCACTGTGCCTGGCGGCGTTGCAAATGTTCAGGATATCTACGCGCTGGCGCCGTTGCAGGAAGGCATTCTCTATCATCACATGGCAGCCGAGGCCGGCGACCCCTATGTGCTGCAGGCCCAGTTCGCCTTTGACAACCGCGAGCGCCTGGACGCCTTCGTTCAGGCTTTGCAGATGGTCATCGATCGTCACGACATTCTGCGTACCGGGGTGGTATGGGATGGTCTGGACTCACCGGTGCAAGTGGTCTGGCGCCAGGCGCAGTTGCACCTTGAAGGGCTTGAACTTGACCCTGCGGACGGCGAGATCGGCGCGCAACTGCATAGCCGCTTCGATCCGCGGCACTACTGCCTCGATATGACTCAAGCGCCACTGATGCGTCTGGTCTATGCCGAGGACCCGCTCAATCAGCGAATCACCGCGATGCTGCTGTTCCATCATATGGCCCTGGATCACACGGCGATGGACGTTGTGCAGCATGAAATGCAGGCCTGGCTGCTCGGCGAGAGTGAAACCTTGTCGGCGCCCGTGCCATACCGCAACTACGTGGCTCAGGCGCGTCTGGGTGTCAGCCAGGCTGATCATGAAGTGTTTTTCCGCGACATGCTGGGCGACATCGACGAACCGACGCTGCCTTTCGGCCTGCAGGATGTGCAGGGCGATGGCCATGATATCGAAGAAGCTGTCCTGGTGGTGGACAGCCAGTTAAGCCTGCGACTGCGTGCTCAGGCCCGACAACAGGGTGTGAGTGCCGCCAGTCTGGTGCATCTGGCCTGGGCTCAGGTGCTGGGCAAGGTTTCCGATCGTCGCGACGTGGTGTTCGGCACCGTACTGCTGGGCCGTATGCAGGCCGGCGAGGGCGCTGATCGGGCGCTGGGAATGTTCATCAACACCTTGCCGCTGCGGGTTGCCGTGGGCGGGCAAGGGGTACGCGCCGGGGTCAAGGCGACACACGCGCAACTCACCGCGTTGCTCGCTCACGAACATGCATCCCTCGCATTGGCTCAGCGTTGCAGCGGAGTGTCCGCGCTGACGCCGCTGTTCAGCGCACTGCTCAACTACCGCCACAGTGCGGTTGGCAGCGCTTCAGAACGGACCGCCCAGGCCTGGCAGGGTATTCGTGCCCTGAACAGTGAAGAACGCACCAACTATCCATTGACGTTGAACGTCGATGACTTTGGTGAGGACTTCAAACTGACTGCGCTGGCGACGATCACTGTCGGTGCGCAGCGCGTGTGTGGCTATATGCACACGGCGCTGGAACATCTGGTGGACGCACTTGAGTTGATGCCACAAGCGTCGCTACAAAGTTTGTCGATTTTGCCAGCCGTCGAGCGCGAGCAGTTGCTGGTGACGTTCAACGACACCGCACTGGATTACCCGCAGCAGCAGACCATTCATGGGATGTTCGAAGCGCAGGTGGAGCGCACGCCGCAAGCCCTGGCAGTGGTTCACGGCGAACAGCGCCTGACGTATCGCGAGCTTAACGAGCAGGCCAACCGTCTGGCCCATGCGTTGCGCAAGCAAGGCGTTCAGCCTGATTCGCGGGTTGGTATCTGCGTTGAGCGCGGCGCCGACATGCTCGTCGGCTTGCTGGCAATCCTTAAAGCGGGCGGCGGTTATGTGCCGCTGGACCCAGCTTATCCAGCAGAACGTATTGCCTACATGCTGCAGGACAGTGCGCCTGCCGCGGTACTGACCCAGTCGGCCACTGAAGCGTTACTGGCCGACGTTTCGGTACCTGTGATCAATCTTGATCTAAGCAACTGGCAGGACGAATCCGTCCAGAACCCGCAGGTGGCGGAGCTGACCTCGGCGCATCTGGCGTACCTGATCTACACCTCGGGTTCGACCGGTCTGCCGAAAGGCGTAATGATCGAACACCGGAACACCGTGAACTTTCTGACGTGGGCGCACGCGGCTTTCGATGCTGGCACAAACCACTCGGCACTGGAAAAAACGCTGTTCTCCACTTCGCTGAACTTCGACCTCGCCGTCTACGAGTGCTTTGCGCCACTGACCTCGGGCGGCAGTATCGAAGTCGTCAAAAACGTCCTTGAACTGCAACACGGCGAACACGATATCGGCCTGATCAACACCGTACCCTCAGCGCTCAAGGCGCTGCTGGACGTTGACGGTCTGCCGGAATCGGTTCACACCGTGAACGTGGCCGGTGAAGCCCTCAAACACAGTCTGGTTGAATCGCTGTTCGAGAAAACCAGCGTGCAGCGTCTGTGCAACCTCTATGGCCCATCGGAAACCACCACCTACTCCAGTTGGGTGGCCATGGACCGCGAAGACGGCTTCGCTGCGCACATCGGCAAACCGGTCGGCAATACGCAGTTTTACCTGCTGGATAAGCAACTGCAGCCTGTTCCACTGGGTGTTGCGGGTGAAATCTACATCGGCGGAGCCGGTGTGGCGCGAGGCTACTTGAACCGTGACGACCTCACTGCGGAGCGCTTCCTTAAAGACCCGTTCAGCCCGCAGCCCGCGGCACGCATGTATCGTACCGGTGACCTTGGCCGTTACTTGCCACACGGCAATATCGAATACCTGGGCCGTAACGACGATCAGGTGAAGATCCGCGGTTTCCGTATCGAACTGGGCGAGATCGACGCACGTCTGGCCAAATACCCGGCTATCCACGAAGCGGTGGTGACTGCTCGCGAAGACGTACCGGGCGACAAGCGCCTGGTAGCTTATTACACCCTGAGCACAGGGCATGCTTCGGTAGACATCGACAGCCTGCGCAGCCATTTGCAGGAAAAGCTGCCTGAGTACATGGTTCCAGCCATTTACGTGATGCTGGAGAAGCTGCCGCTGACCCCCAACGGCAAGCTGGATCGCAAAGCACTACCAGCACCGGACAGTGAGGCGCTGATCAGCCGTGGCTACGAAGCACCGCAAGGCGAAATCGAGGAGCAGATCGCGGTAATCTGGCAAGACCTGCTGGGTGTCGCACAGGTTGGGCGTCACGACCACTTCTTCGAACTCGGCGGCCATTCGCTGCTGGCAGTGAGCCTGACCGGGCGTATGCGCCAGTTGGGCCTGCGCGCCGACGTGCGCGTGCTGTTCAGCCAGCCCACCCTGGCTGCACTGGCCGCGGCGGTCGGCGGTGGCACCGAGATCGTGGTACCCGCCAACCTGATCAGCGTGGACTGCCAACGCATTACGCCTGAGCTGCTGCCACTGGCCGACCTGACTCAGGCGCAGATCGATCAAGTCGTAGCCACTGTGCCGGGCGGTGTTGCCAATGTGCAGGACATCTACCCCCTGGCGCCTCTGCAGTCAGGCATTCTTTATCACCACCTGGCCGCCGAAATCGGCGACCCCTATGTGTTGCAGACACAGTTCGCCTTCGATAACCGCGAGCGTCTGAACGCCTTCGTTCAGGCCTTGCAGATGGTCATCGATCGTCACGACATTCTGCGCACCAGCGTGGTATGGGACGGTCTGGACTCGCCGGTGCAAGTGGTCTGGCGTCAGGCACAGTTGCACCTTGACGCACTTGAGCTCGATCCGGAAGACGGCGATATCGGTGCACAACTGCACCGCCGCTTTGATCCGCGTCACTACCGGCTGGACATCGGCCAGGCACCTTTGATGCGCGTGGCCTATGCCGAAGACCCGCTCAACCAGCGCATCTGCGCGATGCTGCTGTTCCATCACATGGCCCTGGACCACGTAGCGCTGGAAGTGGTGAAGCATGAAATGCAGGCATGGCTGGCGGGCGAGGCCGACACGTTGGCAGCGTCGGTACCCGTGCCGTATCGCAACTATGTGGCCCAGGCACGCCTGGGTGTCAGCCAGGCCGATCACGAAGCATTTTTCCGCGACATGCTCGGCGATATCGACGAGCCGACGCTGCCGTTCGGTTTGCAGGATGTGCAGGGTGAAGGTCGTGACATCGAGGAAGCCAGCCTGGCGCTGGCCCCTCAGATGAACATGCGTCTGCGGGCTCAGGCCCGGCAACAGGGGGTGAGTGCCGCGAGCCTGGTGCACCTGGCCTGGGCTCAGGTGTTGGGCAAGGTGTCAAACAGGCAGGATGTGGTGTTCGGCACCGTCCTGATGGGCCGGATGCAAGGTGGCGAAGGAACCGAGCGGGCCCTGGGGATGTTCATCAACACCTTGCCGCTGCGGGTATCGGTGGGCGAGCAGGGCGTACGTGACGGGGTCAAGGCCACTCATAAGCGCCTGACGGCCTTGCTCGGTCACGAACATGCCTCGCTGGCATTGGCCCAGCGTTGCAGTGGTGTTGTCGCACCGACGCCGCTGTTCAGCGCGCTGCTCAACTATCGTCATAGTGGAGGCGGCAGCGCGTCCGAACAGGCCATGCAGGCCTGGCAGGGTATTCATGCCCTGAGCAGTGAGGAACGCACCAACTACCCATTGACGTTGAACGTTGATGACCTGGGTGAAGGCTTCAAACTGACTGCGCTGACGACGACTGTTGTCGGCGCGCAGCGCATATGCGGATACATGCACACTGCGCTCGATCAGTTGATTCAGGCACTGGAGCAAGCATCAACCGCGCCCCTCGATAGCCTGTCGATCCTGCCTGCCGACGAGCGCGAGCGGTTACTGGTGGGTTTCAACGACACTGCGCTGGATTATCCGCAGCAGCAGACCATCCATGGCCTGTTTGAAGCGCAAGCCGAGCGCACACCGGAAGCGCTGGCCGTCGTCCACGGCGAACAGCGCCTGACGTATCGTGAGCTTAACGAGCAGGCTAACCGCCTGGCCCATGCCTTGCGCAAGCAGGGCGTGCAGCCGGATTCCCGCGTTGGTATCTGCGTTGAACGCAGTGCCGAGATGGTCGTTGGATTGCTGGCGATCCTCAAGGCGGGCGGCGGGTATGTGCCGCTCGATCCGGCGTATCCGGTAGAACGTATTGCTTACATGTTGCAGGACAGCGCTCCGGCAGCGGTGCTTGCTCAGACCGCTACTCAGGGCTTGCTAGCCGATGTTTCGGTGCCTGTGATCAATCTTGATCTGAGCGATTGGCAGGACGAATCCGTCCAGAATCCGCAGGTGCCGAGGCTGACTTCGGCGCATCTGGCGTACCTGATCTACACCTCGGGCTCCACCGGCCTGCCAAAAGGCGTGATGATCGAACACCGCAACACCGTTAACTTCCTGAGCTGGGCACATAATGCATTCGACGCTTCGGCACTGGAAAAAACGCTGTTCTCCACTTCGCTGAACTTCGACCTCGCCGTCTACGAGTGCTTTGCGCCGCTGACATCGGGCGGCAGTATCGAAGTTGTCAAAAACGTGCTGGAACTGCAACACGGCGAGCACGATATCGGCCTGATCAACACCGTACCCTCGGCGCTTAAAGCGCTGCTGGAAGTTAACGGCTTGCCAGAATCTGTGCACACAGTGAACGTGGCCGGTGAAGCGCTCAAGCGCAGCCTGGTGGAATCGCTGTTCGAGAAGACTGGCGTGCAGCGCCTGTGCAACCTCTATGGCCCGTCTGAAACCACCACCTATTCAAGCTGGGTGGCGATGGACCGCGAAGACGGTTTCGCTGTACACATCGGCAAACCGGTCGGCAACACGCAGTTTTACCTGCTGGACCCACAGCAACAGCCTGTGCCGATGGGTGTTGTCGGTGAAATCTACATCGGCGGTGCCGGTGTGGCGCGGGGGTATCTGAACCGTGACGACCTCACTGCCGAGCGCTTCCTCAACGACCCGTTCAGCCAAAACCCAGCGGCACGCATGTACCGTACCGGCGACCTTGGCCGGTATCTGCCAGACGGCAACATCGAATACCTGGGCCGTAACGACGACCAGGTGAAGATCCGTGGTTTCCGTATCGAACTGGGCGAGATCGATGCACTGCTGGCCAAACACCCGGCGGTCCATGAAGCAGTAGTCACCGCCCGTGAGGACATCCCGGGCGACAAACGCCTGGTGGCTTATTACACCGTCCAGGCCGCCCACAATGAGCCAGACATCGATAGCCTGCGCGACTGGCTGCAGGAGCAACTGCCGGCCTATATGATCCCTGTGGCCTATGTGCGTCTTGATGCGCTGCCGCTGACCCCGAACGGCAAACTAGACCGCAAGGCCCTACCAGCACCGGACGGTGATGCACTGATCCGTGGCGGCTACGAGGAGCCGCAAGGCGCAGCCGAAATCATTCTGGCGAAGATCTGGAGCGACTTGCTCAACATCGAACGTGTCGGTCGCCACGATCATTTCTTTGAACTGGGCGGGCATTCGCTGCTGGCAGTGAGCCTGATCGAACGTATGCGCCAGGCCGGCCTGAGTGCCAATGTGCGTACGCTGTTCAGCCAGCCGACCTTGGCGGCACTGGCCGCAGCGTCAGGCGCGGTCGACGATCTGGTGATCCCGGCCAACGGTATTCCAGTGGATTGCCAGAGAATTACCCCAGACATGCTGCCGTTGGTCGACCTGACTCAAGAGCTGATCGACCAGGTGGTGGCCTGCGTGCCCGGCGGCGCGGCGAACGTGCAGGACATCTACCCGCTGGCCCCCTTGCAGGAAGGCATTCTCTATCACCACATCAGCGCCGAACAGGGCGACCCCTATGTATTGCAGGCACAGTTCGCCTTTGACAGCCGCGCTCACCTGGACTCCTTTGCTCAGGCCCTGCAAACGGTTATCAACCGCCATGACATCCTGCGCACGTCCATGCACTGGGAAAGCCTTGATGAGCCTTTGCAGGTGGTCTGGCGCCATGTCGAACTCAGCGTAGAAGAGATTGAGTTCAACCCTTGCCTTGGTGATATAGCCCGTCAGTTGCAAGAGCACCTGGACCCGCGCCAGATACGCCTGGACATCCGCCAGGCACCCTTGATGCGCCTGGTGTGTGCCCTGGACAGCGGCAACGAGCGCTGGGTGGCGACCCTGATGTTTCACCACATGATCCTTGACCACACTGCGCTGGATCAGGTGCGCTATGAAATGCAGGTCTGCCTGCGCGGTCAGGCCGAGCAACTTGCCGACTCCATTCCTTACCGCAACTATGTCGCTCAGGCACGGCTGGGCTTGAAAGAGCAGGACCACGAACTGTTCTTCCAGGACATGCTCGGCGATATCGACGAGCCGACGCTGCCCATCGGCCTGCACGATGTGCAAGGCGACGGCAGCGCTATCGCTCAGGCCAGCCTGGCGCTGGACGGCGCTTTGAGTCAACGCCTGAGAGTACAGGCACGGCAGCTTGGGGTCAGCGCGGCAAGCCTTATCCACTTGGCGTTCGCGCAGATGCTCGGTCGCCTGAGCGGACGTGAACAGGTGGTGTTCGGCACCATTCTGATGGGCCGCATGCAAAGCGGCGAGGGTGCCGAACGGGCCCTTGGCATGTTCATCAATACCTTGCCGCTGCGGGTAGACCTCGGCGATCTGGGCGTACGTGACGGAGTCAAGGCCACGCATCGGCGCTTGACCGGGTTACTCGGCCATGAACATGCCTCGCTGGCACTGGCCCAGCGCTGCAGTGGCGTGGTTGCACCGGCGCCACTGTTCAGCGCCTTGCTCAACTATCGTCACAGCAGCGTGGCCGTGACCGATGAAGCAATGGCGGCTTGGGATGGCATGCAATCGCTGCGGCTGGCCGATGAAGAACGCACCAACTACCCGTTGACCATCAACGTCGACGATATGGGTGAAGGATTTCTGTTCACAGCACTGGTAACGGCGAGCATCGGCGCGCTGCGTGTTTGTGACTATTTGCAGTTAGCTACAGAAGGGCTGGTCGATGCGCTGGAACAGGCGCCGCAAACGCCGTTACACAGTATTTCGATACTGCCGCTCAGCGAGCGTGCGCAGTTGCTCGAACAGTGGAACCTGCCCAACAAGACCGATACACACGAAACACCGATCCATCAGCAATTCGAAGCCCGCGCCGCAGAACAGCCAGACGCCGTCGCTCTGGTGTTCGAAGAACAGATCCTGAGCTACGGCGAACTCAACGCGCGTGCCAACCAGGTTGCGCATCGCTTGCTGGCCTTGGGTGTACGCCCGGATGATCGCGTGGCGATCTGTGTCGAGCGTGGCCCGGCGATGATTATCGGCTTGCTGGGGATCCTCAAATCCGGGGCCGGTTATGTACCACTGGATCCGGCGTACCCGCTTGAGCGCCTGGCCTATACCCTCGGTGACAGCACGCCGGTGGCATTATTGAGCCAGCAGTCAGTGCAGCAAGCCTTGCCGGTGACGGAAGTGCCTATCATCAGTCTCGATGATCCCGACTTGCAGGACGAATCCGTCTGCAATCCAGAGGTAGCGGGGCTGACGGCTGCGAGCCTGGCCTATGTCATCTACACCTCCGGCTCAACCGGTCTGCCCAAAGGCGTGATGGTCGAGCATCGCAATGTTGCACGACTGTTTTCGGCCACCGCAGACTGGTTCGCGTTTGGCGAACAGGATATCTGGGCGCTGTTCCACTCGTTCGCCTTTGACTTCTCGGTCTGGGAAATCTGGGGCGCCTTGCTGCACGGCGGACGTCTGCTGATCGTGCCGCAACTGATCAGCCGTTCACCAGAAGACTGCTACAACCTGCTGTGCAGCGCCGGGGTAACGGTACTCAACCAGACGCCAAGTGCGTTCCGCCAACTGATTGCGGCACAGGGCGAGCACGGGCAGGCGCATTCGTTGCGCCAGGTGATTTTCGGCGGCGAAGCACTGGAAACGGCCATGCTCAAGCCGTGGTACGCCCGCAAGGTGAATGCCGGTACGCAACTGGTCAACATGTACGGCATTACCGAAACCACCGTGCACGTTACCTATTATCCGTTGCAGCCGGAAGACGCCCAGCGTATCGGTGCCAGCCCGATCGGCAAGCGTATTCCAGACCTGCAACTGTACCTGCTCGACGCCCATGGCGAACCGGTGCCGGTAGGCGTGATCGGCGAGCTGTACGTGGGCGGTGCCGGTGTTGCCCGGGGTTACCTGAACCGTGAAGCATTGACGGCCGAGCGTTTTCTCGATGACCCGTTCAATACTGCGCCAGGTGCGCGCCTGTACCGCACCGGCGATCTGGGTCGCTGGCTGGCCGATGGCAGCCTGGAATACCTGGGACGTAACGATGAACAGGTGAAGATTCGCGGCTTCCGTATCGAGCTGGGCGAGATCGAAGCGCAACTCGCCGCGTGTGACGGTATACAGGATGCGCTGGTGCTGGTGCGTGAGGACGAGCCTGGTGACAAGCGTCTGGTGGCCTATGTTATCGGCACCGCGGGACTGGAACCGGACGCTAGCCGATTGCGCGAGCAACTGCGCCTGTCGCTGGCCGAGTACATGCTGCCGAGTGCCTTCGTCAGCCTGGAAAGCTTCCCGCTGACGGCCAACGGCAAGCTTGACCGCAAGGCGCTGCCCGCGCCCGACCGCTCGGCGGTGGCCAGTCAAGGCTACGAAGCGCCTGAAGGCGATACCGAGATGGCCATTGCGCGGATCTGGCAAGACCTGTTGCAACTCGAGCAGGTCGGCCGGCATGACCACTTCTTCGAGCTGGGCGGCCACTCGCTGCTGGCCGTGAAACTGATCGAGCGCATGCGCCAGATCGATCTGGTAGCCGATGTGCGCGTGCTGTTCAGCCAGCCGACCCTGTCTGCCCTGGCGGCAGCGGTGGGCGGCAAGGGGCAAGTCGAGGCTCCCGCCAACCTTATTCCCGCGGACTGCTCGCGCATCACCCCGGATATGCTGCCGCTGGTGTCGCTCACCCAGGACGATATTGATCGCGTGGTCTCCAGCGTGCCCGGCGGTCTGTCCAACGTGCAGGATATCTATGCCTTGGCGCCGCTGCAGGAGGGGATCTTGTATCACCACCTTGCCGCTACCGAGGGTGACCCGTATTTGCAATACGCGCTGTTTGCCTTTGACAGGCTTGAGCGTCTGCACAGTTTCGCCCACGCGCTGCAAGGCGTGATCGCGCGGCACGATATCCTGCGCACCGCCGTGCTTTGGGAACGTCTCGACGCCCCGGTACAGGTGGTCTGGCGTGAAGCGACCCTGGGCCTGGATGAGCAGGCGCTGGACCCGGCCGATGGCGACATCGCCGAACAACTGCTCAAGCGTCTCGACCCGCGCCACACGCGTCTGGACATCCGTCAGGCACCGATGCTGCGCATCGGTTATGCACACGATGAGGTGAACAATCGCTGGCTGGGCATGTTGCTATTCCATCACCTGGTGGACGACGCCACGTCGCTGCGTATTCTCAGAAGCGAAATCGAGGCACACATGCTCGGTCAGCAAGCCTCGCTGCCGCCGTCCGTGCCTTATCGCAATTACGTAGCTCAGGCCATGCTCGGTGTCAGCCGTGAAGAGCATGAGGTATTTTTCCGCGATATGCTCGGCGACATCGATGAGCCGACGCTGCCATTCGGTCTGCAGGACGTGCAGGGCGACGGCAGCGGTATCGAGGAAGCACGCCTGCTGGTCGACGTCGACCTGAGCCGACGCCTGCGCGTACAGGCTCGTCAACTCGGGGTGAGTTCTGCCAGCCTGTATCACCTCGCCTGGGCTCGTTTACTGGGCGCTGTGTCAGGCAAAGAGGATGTGGTGTTCGGCACCGTGTTGCTCGGTCGCCTGCAAGGTGGCGCTGGGTCCGACCGGGCGTTGGGAATGTTCATCAACACCTTGCCACTGCGTGTCACGCTGGGCGAGCAGGGCGTGCGCAGCGGTCTGAAAGCGATTCATGCGCGACTCAGCGGGCTGCTGGCCCATGAACACGCCTCGCTGGTACTGGCCCAACGTTGCAGTGGTGTACCCGCTTCGACGCCATTGTTCAGCTCGCTGCTCAATTTCCGTCATACCGGTGATGTCGCCGCGAGCGACAATACGCAGGTCGCCTGGGAAGGTATTCAGGCGCTGCACGGCGAAGAACGTACCAACTACCCGCTGACCTTGTGCGTGGATGACATAGGCGAAGGTTTCGCCCTGACCGTCATGGCCGAAGGACAGATCGGTGCCAAGCGTGTATGTGCGTACATGCACTGTGTGCTGGAAAACCTGGTGCAAGCACTGGAACAGACCCCGGACGCTGCGCTGGGAGCGCTGCGTATCCTGCCCGGGATCGAGCGCCAGCAACTGCTGGAAAGCTGGAACACCCCCCATGCGCTGCAGGCCGATGACACCCTGATTCACCGTACCTTCGAAGCCTGGGTGGTGGCGCAGCCGAATGCCGTGGCCCTGCACTATGAAGACCGCACCCTGACCTATGCCGAGCTGAACACCCGCGCCAATCAGGTGGCCCATTACCTGCTGGGCCTGGGCGTGCAGCCGGATGACCGGGTGGCGATCTGCGTCGAGCGCAGCCTAGAGATGATTGTCGGTTTGCTCGGGGTGCTCAAGGCCGGTGCGGGTTACGTGCCGGTTGACCCGGCCTATCCGGCGGAGCGTATTGCTTACCAGTTGCAGGACAGCGCCCCGATGGCGGTGCTGGCCGATGCTGCCGGGCTGGCGCTGCTGGGTACGTTCGACGGCCCACGCGTGGATTTGCACAGTCCGGCGTTGCAGGCCCAACCGGGTCACAATCCACAGCTGACCGGGCTCAGCCCGCGCCACCTGGCGTACGTCATCTACACCTCCGGTTCGACCGGCCTGCCCAAGGGCGTAATGGTCGAGCACCGCAACGTGGCCCGGCTGTTCTCGGCCACCCACAGCTGGTTTGGTTTCAACGAGCAGGATGTCTGGGCGTTGTTCCATTCATTCGCGTTCGACTTCTCGGTCTGGGAAATCTGGGGTGCGCTGTTGCACGGCGGGCGTTTGCTGATCGTGCCGCAACTGATCAGCCGCTCCCCGCAAGACTGCTACGCGCTGTTGTGCAGCGCCGAAGTGACGGTGCTCAACCAGACCCCGAGCGCGTTCCGCCAGTTGCTCAACGCCCAGGGCGAGAGCGATCAGCGACATTCCTTGCGCCAGGTGATTTTTGGTGGCGAAGCGCTGGATACCGGGATGCTCAAGCCGTGGTACGCCAGGGTGATCAACGCCGGTACGCAGTTGGTGAACATGTATGGCATCACCGAAACCACGGTGCATGTGACCTATCACCCCCTGGTGGCGGCAGATGCGCAACGTGCGGGCGTGAGCCCCATCGGTGTACGCATTCCCGATTTGCAGTTGTATGTACTGGACGCGCGCCGCGAGCCGGTGCCGGTGGGTGTGGTCGGCGAGCTGTACGTCGGCGGCGCCGGTGTCGCGCGGGGCTACCTGAATCGTGAAGCGCTGACGGCCGAGCGATTCCTGGCGAACCCGTTCAGTAAAGATCCTCAGGCGCGTCTGTACCGAACCGGCGACCTGGGTCGCTGGATGGATGATGGCAGTCTCGATTACCTGGGCCGCAACGACGACCAGGTCAAGATTCGTGGTTTCCGTATCGAACTGGGAGAAATCCAGGCTGCGCTGGCCGCCTGTGACACGGTCCGCGAAGCGCTGGTGCTGGTCCGCGAAGATCAACCGGGTGACAAACGCCTGGTGGCCTATGTGATCGCTGCGCCCGGCCACGAGATCGTGGCGACTGACTTGCGTGAGCGGTTGCTGCTGTCCCTGGCCGATTACATGGTGCCCAGTGCTTTTGTGGCGCTGGGCAGCTTCCCGCTGACCGCCAACGGCAAGCTCGACCAAAAGGCATTGCCCGCACCGGATGCGCAGGCACTGGCAATGCGTGAATACGCGACGCCCGAAGGCGATGTCGAGATCGCCATCGCGCAGATCTGGCAGTCTCTGCTGCAAGTGCCACAGGTTGGCCGCCACGATCATTTCTTCGAGCTGGGCGGGCATTCGCTGCTGGCCGTCAAACTGATCGAGCGCATGCGCCAGATCGACCTTTCGGCTGATGTGCGGGTGCTGTTCAGCCAGCCGACCCTTGCCGCACTTGCTGCTGCGGTGGGCGGGCACACCGACGTACAGGTGCCGGATAACCTGATCGTGCCGGGCTGCGAGCGTATTACCCCGGACATGCTGCCGCTGGCTGATCTGGATCAGGCAGCGATCGATCGGGTAGTCGCCAGCGTCCCGGGCGGCCTGGCCAACATTCAGGACATCTACGCCCTGGCCCCCTTGCAGGAAGGTATTCTCTATCACCATCTGGCTGCGGATGAAGGTGATCCCTATGTCTTGCAGATGCTCTTCGCGTTCGATGATCGCGAGTGCCTGGCCAGTTTCGCCGCGGCCCTGCAGAACGTGGTCGAACGCCACGACATCCTGCGCACCGCCGTGGTCTGGGAAGGGCTTGAGCAGCCGGTACAGGTGGTCTGGCGCAACGCTAAACTGAGCCTGGAAGAGGTGGCCATCGATCCGCTCGACGGTGACGTGCTGACACGACTGCGCGAGCGTTTTGACCCACGTCACTATCGCCTGGACATTGGCCAGGCGCCGCTGATGCGCATTGCCTATGCCGAGGACAACACCCACCAGCGCCTGGTCGGCATGTTGCTGTTCCACCATCTGGCGCTGGATCACACATCACTGGAAGTGGTGGTGGAGGAAATGCAGGCCAGCCTGCAGGGGCAGATCGAACAATTGCCGGCCCCGGTGCCTTATCGCAACCATGTGGCACAAGCGCGTCTGGGTATCAGCCAGGCCGAGCACGAAGCGTTTTTCCGCGACATGCTCGGCGACATCGACGAACCGACCCTGGCTTACGGCATACAGGACGTGCAGGGCGATGGCAGTGGTATCGAGGAAGTGCATCAGGTACTCGACAGCCAGCTGAGCAGCCGTATACGCAGCATTGCGCGGCAATTAGGGGTTAGCGCTGCCAGTCTGGCGCACCTGGCATGGGCTCAGGTGGCCGGTCGGGTGTCGGGCCGTGAAGAAGTGGTGTTCGGTACCGTACTGATGGGCCGCATGCAGGGCGGCAACGGCGCCGACAGGGCGCTGGGAATGTTCATCAACACCTTGCCGCTGCGCATCGGCGTCGGCAGCCAGAGCGCTCTGGCGGCGGTCAAGCTCACCCACCAGCGCCTGTCGACCCTGCTGGGGCATGAGCATGCCTCGCTGTCGCTGGCTCAGCGCTGCAGCGGCGTGCCGAGTTCGCTGCCGCTGTTCAGCACCTTGCTCAACTACCGCCACAGCAACGGTGGTGCGGCCTCGAGCGAAACATTGTCAGCCTGGCAGGGCATTCAGACGCTGAGCATGGAGGAACGCACCAACTATCCGTTGTGCCTGAACGTCGATGACCTGGGCGATGACTTCATGCTCACCATTCAGGCCGTCAAGCAAATCAGTGCCACGCGCATCGGCGAGTACATGCAGGTTGCACTGCGCAGCCTGGTGCAAGCGCTGGAACACACACCGCAAGCAGCGCTGAACAGCCTGCCCATACTGCCGGACGACGAGCGCGAGCTGTTGCTGGCGGGCTTCAATGACACCGCTCACCCTTATCCGCGCGATGTACTGATCCATCAACTGATCGAACAACAGGCTGCTCAGCGTCCGGATGCCTGCGCCGTACGCGGCGACAGCGGGCCGTTGCTCACTTACGCCAAGCTCAACCAACAGGCCAATCAGCTCGCCCATCGCCTGATCGAACTGGGTGTGGAGCCGGATGCGCGGGTTGCGGTCAGCCTGCGTCGCGGACCGGAAATGGTCGTGGCGCTATTGGGTATCCTCAAGGCCGGTGGCGCCTATGTGCCGATCGACCCGGATCTGCCCAGCGCTCGCCAGGCCTATATGCTCAGCGACAGCGCCCCCCGTGCGCTGCTGACCTGCCAGGATCTGCTTGCAAGTCTGCCAGCCCTTAGCGTTACGGCGCTGGTGCTCGATGGCCACGATGAAAGCGCCCGGCTTGCCTTACAGCCGATCAACAACCCGGATGCCAAGGCATTGGGCCTGAAGCCGAATCACCTGGCCTACGTGCTGTACACCTCGGGTTCCACTGGTCAGCCCAAAGGCGTGATGAACGAACACCTGGGCGTGGTCAACCGCCTGCTCTGGGCTCGTGACGCCTATCAAGTGAACAGTCAGGATCGCGTGCTGCAAAAGACTCCCTTCGGTTTCGACGTATCGGTCTGGGAGTTTTTCCTGCCGCTGCTCGCCGGTGCCGAACTGGTCATGGCACGTCCCGGTGGCCATCAGGAGCCGGACTACCTGGCGCAGGTAATGACTGACGCGGGCATTACCCTGCTGCACTTTGTGCCCTCGATGCTCGATGTGTTTCTGGAACACCGCTCGACCCGCGACTTCCCGCAACTGCGCCGCGTGCTGTGCAGCGGCGAGGCCTTGCCGCGTGCGTTGCAGCGCCGCTTCGAGCAACACCTGAAGGGCGTTGAACTGCACAACCTCTATGGCCCGACTGAAGCGGCCATCGACGTTACCGCCTGGGAATGCCGCCCGACGGATCCGGGCGACAGCGTGCCCATCGGCCGTCCGATTGCCAACATTCAGATGCACGTGCTGGATGCCTTGGGCCAGCTGCAACCAATGGGCGTGGCCGGTGAACTGCACATTGGCGGCATCGGCGTGGCGCGGGGTTACCTGAACCTGCCGGAGCTGAGTGCCGAGCGTTTCATCGCCGACCCGTTTTCCAGCGACCCGCAGGCACGCCTGTACAAAACCGGCGACATGGGTCGCTGGCTGGCCAATGGCGCATTGGAATACCTGGGCCGTAATGACTTTCAGGTGAAGATCCGCGGCTTACGCATCGAAATCGGTGAAGTCGAGGCCGCTTTGGCCAGACACCCGGCAGTCCACGAAGCGGTGGTCACCGCTCGCGAAGACATACCCGATGACAAACGTCTGGTGGCTTACTACACGCAGTCTGCCGAGCACACTGCTGTCGATATCGACACCCTGCGCAGTCACCTGCAGCAACAGTTGCCTGAATACATGGTTCCGGCCATTTATGTACTGCTCGAGGCCATGCCGCTGACGTCCAACGGCAAGCTTGATCGCAAGGCGCTGCCAGCACCGGGCGGTGATGCGCTGATCAGCCGTGGCTACGAAGCACCGCAAGGCGAAATCGAGGAGCAGATCGCGGTAATCTGGCAAGACCTGCTGGGCGTCGAGCAGGTCGGTCGTCACGACCACTTCTTCGAACTCGGCGGCCATTCGCTGCTGGCGGTGAGTCTGACCGGCCGTATGCGCCAGTTGGGCCTGAGCGCCGATGTGCGCGTGCTGTTCAGCCAGCCCACCCTGGCTGCACTGGCCGCAGCCGTGGGCGGTGGCACCGAGATCGTAGTGCCAGCCAACCTGATCACCAAGGACTGCCAACGCATTACGCCTGAGCTGCTGCCACTGGCCGACCTGACTCAGGCGCAGATCGATCAAGTCGTAGCCACCGTGCCGGGCGGTGTGGCCAATGTGCAGGACATCTACCCGCTGGCGCCGTTGCAATCAGGCATTCTTTATCACCACCTGGCCGCCGAAATCGGCGACCCCTATGTGCTCCAGACCCAGTTCGCGTTCGCTGACAGCGAGCGTCTGAACGCCTTCGTTCAGGCCTTGCAGATGGTCATTGATCGCCACGACATTCTGCGCACCAGCGTGGTATGGGACGGTCTGGACTCGCCGGTGCAAGTGGTCTGGCGTCAGGCACAGTTGCACCTTGACGCACTTGAGCTCGATCCGGAAGACGGCGATATCGGTGCACAACTGCACCGCCGCTTTGATCCGCGTCACTACCGGCTGGACATCGGCCAGGCACCTTTGATGCGCGTGGCCTACGCCGAAGACCCGCTCAACCAGCGCATCTGCGCGATGCTGCTGTTCCATCACATGGCCCTGGACCACGTAGCGCTGGAAGTGGTGAAGCATGAAATGCAGGCATGGCTGGCGGGCGAGGCCGACACTTTGGCGGCGTCGGTACCCGTGCCGTATCGCAACTATGTAGCCCAGGCACGCTTGGGTGTCAGCCAGGCCGATCACGAAGCGTTTTTCCGCGACATGCTCGGCGATATCGACGAGCCGACCCTGCCGTTCGGCCTGATGGATGTGCAGGGTGAAGGTCGTGACATCGAGGAAGCCAGCCTGGCGCTGGCCCCTCAGATGAGCCTGCGCCTTCGTGCTCAGGCCCGACAACAAGGAGTGAGTGCCGCAAGTCTGGTGCACCTGGCCTGGGCTCAGGTGTTGGGCAAGGTGTCAAACAGGCAGGATGTGGTGTTCGGCACCGTCCTGATGGGCCGGATGCAAGGTGGCGAAGGAACCGAGCGGGCTTTGGGGATGTTCATCAACACCTTGCCGCTGCGGGTTTCGGTGGGCGAGCAGGGCGTGCGTGATGGGGTCAAGGCCACTCATAAACGCCTGACTGCCTTGCTCGGTCACGAACATGCCTCACTGGCGTTGGCCCAGCGTTGCAGCGGGGTTGCCGCGCCGGCGCCCTTGTTCAGCGCATTGCTCAACTACCGCCATAGCGGGGTCGGCAGTGTGTCCGACCAGGCCATGCAGGCCTGGCAGGGCATTGCGGTCCTCAGCGGCGAAGAACGCACCAACTACCCACTGACCTTGAACGTCGACGATCTGGGCGAAGGGTTCAGCCTGACGGCGTTGGTGGTTTCGTCAATCGGCGCGCAACGTGTGTGCGGCTACATGCACACGGCGCTGGAAAACCTGTTGACGGCGCTGGAGCAGACGCCAGAAACGTCGTTGCAAGGTTTGTCTATCCTGCCAGCTGTCGAGCGCGAGCAGTTGCTGGTGGGGTTCAACGACACGGCGCTGGATTGCCCGCACGAACAGACCATTCATGGGCTGTTCGAAGCACAGGTCGAGCGCACACCTGAAGCGCTGGCAGTCGTCCATGGCGAACAGCGCCTGACGTACCGCGAGCTTAACGAGCAGGCCAACCGCCTGGCGCATACCTTGCGCAAGCAGGGTGTGCAGCCGGATTCCAGAGTCGGGATCTGTGTAGAGCGCAGCGCGGAAATGGTCGTCGGTTTGCTGGCGATCCTCAAGGCGGGCGGTGGTTACGTGCCACTGGACCCGGCTTATCCGGCAGAGCGTATTGCTTACATGCTGCAGGACAGCACGCCTGCTGCCGTGCTGGTACAGTCGGCGACAGAAGCGTTACTGACCGACGTTTCGGTACCGGTGATCAATCTTGATCTGAGCGATTGGCAGGACCAGTCCGTCCAGAATCCGCAGGTGCCTGGGCTGACTTCCGCGCACCTGGCCTACCTGATCTACACCTCGGGTTCGACCGGCTTGCCGAAAGGCGTGATGATCGAACACCGCAACACCGTGAACTTCCTGAGCTGGGCGCATAAGGCGTTCGACGGCTGTGCACTGGAAAAAACGCTGTTCTCCACCTCGCTGAACTTCGACCTCGCCGTCTACGAGTGCTTCGCGCCGCTGACGTCGGGCGCCAGCATCGAAGTCGTCAAAAACGTCCTTGAACTGCAACACGGCGAGCACGATATCGGCCTGATCAACACTGTGCCGTCGGCGCTTAAAGCACTGCTGGACGTCGATGGTCTGCCGAAATCGGTCCACACCGTAAACGTGGCCGGTGAAGCGCTGAAGCGCAGCCTGGTTGAGTCGCTGTTCGAGAAGACTGGCGTGCAGCGCCTGTGCAACCTGTATGGCCCATCTGAAACAACCACGTACTCAAGCTGGGTGGCGATGGATCGCGAAGACGGCTTCGCTGCGCACATCGGCAAACCGGTTGGCAATACACAGTTTTATCTGCTGGACGAACAGCTACAGCCCGTGCCACTCGGTGTTGCGGGTGAAATCTACATCGGCGGTGCCGGTGTGGCTCGTGGCTACCTGAACCGTGACGACCTCACTGCCGAACGCTTCCTCAAAGACCCGTTCAGCCAAAACCCAGCGGCACGCATGTACCGCACCGGCGACCTGGGTCGCTATCTGGCGGATGGCAATATCCAGTACCTGGGTCGTAACGACGATCAGGTGAAAATCCGCGGCTTCCGCATCGAGCTGGGCGAGATCGATGCACGCTTGGCCAAACACCCAGCCATTCATGAAGCAGTGGTGGCTGCCCGCGAAGATGTTCCGGGTGACAAGCGTCTGGTGGCTTATTACACACTGAGCGCAGGGCAGGCTTCTGTAGACATCGACAGCCTGCGCGGCTGGCTGCAGGAACAATTGCCGGCCTACATGATTCCGGTGGCCTATGTGCTGCTCGATGCACTGCCACTGACCCCGAATGGCAAGCTGGACCGCAAGGCCCTGCCAGCACCGGAAGCCGGTGCACTGATCAGCCGTGGTTATGAAGCCCCACAAGGCGAAACCGAAACGCAGATCGCGGCCATATGGCAAGACCTGCTGGGCGTTGCCCAGGTCGGTCGACACGACAACTTCTTCGAGTTGGGCGGTCATTCGCTGCTGGCCGTCAGCCTGATCGGACGTATGCGTCAGTCGGGCTTGAGCTCGGACGTGCGCGTGCTGTTCGGTCAGCCGACGCTGGCTGCACTGGCAGCGGCAGTCGGTGCTGGTACGGAAGTGATAGTGCCCGCCAACCTGATTGATGAACACTGTGAATACATCACTCCGGACCTGCTGCCGCTGGCCGACCTGACCCAGGCGCAGATCGATCAGGTGGTCGCAGGCGTGCCGGGCGGCGTGGCCAATGTGCAGGATATTTACCCGTTGGCGCCGCTGCAGGAAGGCATTCTCTATCACCACATCGCTGCGGAGCAGGGCGACCCCTATGTCTTGCAGACCCGGTTCGCATTTGATGACCGCCAGCGCCTGGATGCATTTGCCGAAGCGTTGCAGTTGGTCATCGATCGTCACGACATCCTGCGCACCAGCGTGGTGTGGCAAGGTCTCGACTCGCCGGTGCAGGTGGTCTGGCGTCAGGCGCAGTTGCACCTTGAAGCGCTTGAACTGGATCCGGCAAACGGTGATATCGCAGAGCAACTGCACAGCCGTTTCGACCCGCGCCACTACCGTCTGGACATCGGCCAGGCCCCCTTGATGCGCGTGGCTTACGCCGAAGACCCGCTCAATCAGCGGTTTTGCGCGATGCTGCTGTTCCACCACATGGCCCTGGATCATGTGGCGCTGGAGGTAGTGAAACACGAAATCCAGACCAGCTTGATGGGGCAGGCGGCACAACTGGGCAGCCCGGTGCCGTACCGCAACTATGTGGCTCAGGCGCGTCTGGGGGTGAGCGAAGCGGATCACGAAGCATTCTTCCGCGACATGCTCGGCGACATCGAAGAGCCGACCTTGCCGTTCGGCCTGATGAATGTGCAGGGTGACGGTCGTGATATTGAAGAGCACACCCTGGTCCTCGAGCCTCAACTGGACCTGCGCCTGCGGGCCCAGGCCCGGCAGCTTGGAGTAAGCGTTGCCAGCCTGGCACACCTGGCCTGGGCGCAGGTCTTGAGCAAGGTTTCAGGCAGGCAGGACGTGGTGTTCGGCACCGTCCTGATGGGCCGGATGCAAGGCGGCGAGGGAGCCGAGCGTTCGCTGGGGATGTTTATCAACACCTTGCCGCTGCGCGTCGATATCGACACCTGCGCGGTACGCCAGGCGGTGCGTCAGACCCACACCCGGTTGACCGGTTTGCTCGGTCATGAGCATGCGCCTTTGGTATTGGCCCAGCGTTGCAGCGCGGTGGCCGCGCCGCTGCCATTGTTCAGTGCGCTGCTCAACTACCGCCACAGTGCGGTTGGCAGTGTATCCGATCAGGCCGTGCAGTCCTGGCAGGGTATCCATGCCCTGAGCAGTGAAGAACGCACCAACTACCCGCTGATTCTGAACGTCGATGATATGGGTGCGGGCTTCGGCCTGAATGTACAGGCGGTGGCCGGTATCGATGCGCGGCGCATCTGCGACTATATGCAGACCGTCTTGAGCCATCTGGCCGAAGCCCTTGAATCCGCGCCGGACTCAGCGGTGTGCGACCTGCCGGTGGTGCCGGAAACCGAACGGCAGCAACTGCTGGTGGCGTTCAACGACACCGCGCTGGACTACCCACAGCAGCAGACCGTGCACGGCCTGTTCGAAGCCCAGGTGCGTGCGTGCCCTGAAGCTTGCGCGGCGATCCACGATGGCGTTGCCGTGAGCTATGCCGAGCTCAACACCCGCGCCAATCGTCTTGCGCGGCATCTGTTGGGCCTTGGCGTGCAGCCAGGTGACTGTGTGGCGATCCTGCTGGAGCGCAGCCATGACCTGCTCGCCAGTCAGCTGGCGGTGCTCAAGTGCGCGGCGGTGTACGTACCGCTGGACATCAATGCACCGGTCGAACGTCAGACGTTCATGATCGAAGACAGTCAGGCGCGTGTTCTGCTGACCCACAGCCAGGTATCGCTGACAACCGCTGCGCAGCGTGTTGACCTCGATGGCCTGAAAGTAGAGAACTTTAAAGGCACCGACCTGGCATTGCCGCAGTCCAGCGAAAGCGTCGCTTACATCATGTACACCTCAGGCTCCACCGGCACGCCGAAAGGTGTGCTGGTGCCGCATAGGGCCATCAGCCGGCTGGTGATCAACAACGGTTACGCCGATTTCAATGCACAGGATCGCGTAGCTTTCGCTTCAAATCCTGCGTTTGATGCCAGCACGCTTGACGTTTGGGCACCGTTGCTCAATGGCGGTTGCGTGGTGGTGATCGGGCAGAACGACTTGCTGTCCCCGCGCGATTTCCAGCGCCTGTTGCTGGAGCAATCGGTAAACGTGCTGTGGATGACCGCAGGACTTTTCCATCAATACGCTTCAGGGCTGGGCGAGGCCTTTTCGCGCCTGCGCTACCTGATTGTCGGCGGCGATGTGCTGGACCCTGCCGTTATTAGCCGGGTGCTGGCCAACAGTCCTCCACAGTATCTGCTCAACGGCTATGGTCCGACCGAAGCCACAACCTTCTCCGCGACCTACGAAATCACGTCGGTCGGCAATGGCTCGATTCCTATTGGCAAGCCCGTGGGCAACAGCCGCCTGTATGTGCTCGATGGCCAAGGCCAACCGGTGCCATTGGGCGTGCCCGGCGAGCTGTACATCGGTGGGCAGGGCGTTGCCAAGGGCTATTTGAATCGTGTCAAATTGAGCGCCACGCAGTTTGTCGTCGACCCATTCAGCCCTTCTGAACATGCACTGATGTACCGCACCGGCGATCTGGTGCGCTGGCGTGCCGACGGTAACCTGGAATACCTGGGTCGCAATGACGATCAAGTGAAAATCCGTGGTTTCCGTGTTGAATTGGGTGAGATCGAAGCGCGCCTGGCCGAACATCCGGATGTTCTCGAGGCCGTGGTGCTTTGCCGTCAGGACACACCTGGCGACAAGCGTCTGGTGGCGTATGTCACAGCGCAGCAGCCTGTCGACATCGAACATCTGCGTAGCCATCTGCAAGGCCTGTTGCCGGAGTACATGGTGCCCGCGGCCTACGTGCAGCTCGATGCGCTGCCTCTGACCGCCAACGGCAAGCTCGACCGCAAGGCCCTGCCAATGCCGGATGCGCAATCGCTCATCAGTCGTGGTTATGAAGCACCTCAGGGCGAGGTTGAGACCCTGCTGGCGTCGATCTGGGCTGACGTGCTCAAGGTCGGGCAGGTCGGTCGCCATGATCACTTCTTCGAACTGGGTGGCCACTCGCTGCTTGCAGTCAAATTGATCGAACGCATGCGTCAAGTCGGCCTGAGTGCCGATGTACGCGTGCTGTTCAGCCAGCCTACGCTAGCCGCACTGGCGGCAGCGGTCGGTGGTGGCACGGAAGTCGTGGTGCCGGCCAATCTGATCCCGGAACGCTGCGAACACATCACACCGGACCTGCTGCCACTGATCAGCCTGACTCAGGCGCAGATCGACCGCGTCGTGAAGCATGTGCCCGGCGGTGCCGCTAACGTGCAGGACATTTACCCGCTGGCACCTTTGCAGGCAGGCATTCTCTATCACCACATCAGTGCCGAGCAGGGCGACCCGTATACCCTGAAAGCGCTGTTCAGTCTGCGCGACCGCGCACGACTGGACGATTTCAGCCACGCCTTGCAAGGGGTAATCAATCGTCACGATATCCTGCGCACCGCTGTGCTGTGGGAGGGTCTCGAAGAACCGCTGCAAGTGGTGCTGCGTCAGGCTGAAATGCACGTCACCGAGGTGGACCTAGACCCGGCTGACGGCCCGCTGGACGAGCAGTTGCACGAGCGCTTCGATCCTCGGCATTACCGCCTCGACGTACGCCAAGCGCCCTTGATGCAGATTGTCTTTAGCCATGATCCGCTCAACGATCGCTGGCTGGCGATGCTGCTGTTCCATCACCTGGTCAACGACGCCACCTCGCTGTACGTGGTGTTGCGTGAACTTCAGGCGCACCTGCTCGGTCAGCACGCTGCTCTGGGTCAGAGCGTGCCGTATCGCAACTACGTAGCCCAGGCTCGCCTGGGTGTCAGCGAGGCACAGCACGAAGCCTTCTTCCGCGATATGCTCAGCGATATCGACGAGCCAACGCTGCCATTCGGTTTGCAGGATGTGCAGGACGGTGGTCGTGACCTCGAAGAGGCGAGCGTGATCCTGCCCGCTGAACTGGACCTGCGTTTGCGGGCTCAGGCCCGGCAAGCAGGCGTCAGCGCCGCGAGCCTTATGCACCTTGCGTGGGCGCGGGTGCTCGGCAGTGTCTCGGCCCGTGACCAGGTCGTGTTCGGCACCGTACTGCTAGGCCGTATGCAGGCCGGCGAGGGTGCCGACCGTGCGTTGGGCATGTTTATCAACACCTTGCCGCTGCGCGTCGATGTCGGCGCGACCACGGTGGTCGAGGGACTGAAAGCTACGCACAGGCAACTGACGGCGTTGCTGGGCCATGAACACGCACCGCTGGTACTCGCCCAGCGTTGCAGCGGCGTGGCGGCACCGACACCACTGTTCAGCGCGCTGCTCAACTACCGGCACAGCGGCGTGAACGATGTTTCGGCAGAAACCGCCACTGCCTGGGAAGGGATCGAGTCCTTTGGCGCCAAGGACCACACCAACTACCCGTTGACCCTGAACGTGGACGACGTGGGTAACGGGTTCAGTCTGACCGTACAGGTCAGCAGCGAAGTCGGTGCCAAACGGGTCTGCGGTTACATGCAGACCGTGCTGGAGCATCTGGCGGATGCACTTGAGCAGTCACCGTCCCTGGCCCTCGACAGCCTGCCGACCCTGCCAGTCGACGAGCGTGAGCAGGTGCTGGTGCAGTTCAACGACACCGCTCTGGATTACCCGCACGAACAGACCATTCATGGCTTATTCGAAGCGCAAGCCAAGCGCACACCGGAAGCACTGGCAGTGGTGCACGGCGAACAGCGCCTGACGTACCGCGAGCTTAACGAGCAGGCCAACCGCCTGGCACATGCTTTGCGCGAGCGGGGTGTTCAGCCAGATTCTCGCGTCGGAATCTGTGTAGAACGCGGCGCGGAAATGGTCGTCGGTTTGCTGGCGATTCTCAAGGCGGGTGGTGGCTACGTGCCGCTCGACCCGGCTTATCCAGCGGAACGTATTGCGTACATGTTGCAGGACAGCGCTCCGGCAGCCGTGCTGGCTCACACCGCTACTCAGGGCTTGCTGGCCGACGTTTCGGTGCCTGTGATCAATCTTGATCTGAGCGATTGGCAGGGCGAATCCGTCCAGAATCCGCAGGTGCCGGGGCTGACTTCGGCGCACCTGGCCTACCTGATCTACACCTCGGGTTCGACCGGCTTGCCGAAAGGCGTGATGATCGAACACCGTAACACCGTGAACTTCCTGAGCTGGGCACACACGGTTTTTGACGGTTCGACACTGGAAAAAACACTCTTCTCCACCTCGCTGAACTTCGACCTCGCCGTCTACGAGTGCTTTGCGCCACTGACCTCGGGCGGCAGCATCGAAGTCGTCAAAAACGTGCTGGAACTGCAACACGGCGAGCACGATATCGGCCTGATCAACACGGTACCGTCGGCGCTGAAAGCACTACTGGACGTTGACGGTCTGCCGGCAACGGTTCACACGGTGAACGTGGCCGGTGAAGCGCTCAAGCGTAGCCTGGTGGAATCGCTGTTCGAGAAGACTGGCGTGCAGCGCCTGTGCAACCTCTATGGCCCGTCTGAAACCACCACCTATTCAAGCTGGGTGGCCATGGATCGTGAAGACGGCTTCGCTCCACACATCGGCAAACCGGTTGGCAATACGCAGTTTTACCTGCTGGACCAACAGCAACAGCCCGTCCCCCTGGGTGTTGTGGGCGAGATCTACATCGGCGGCGCCGGTGTGGCGCGGGGCTACCTGAACCGTGACGACCTCACTGCCGAGCGCTTCCTCAACGACCCGTTCAGCCAGCAACCAGCAGCACGCATGTACCGCACGGGCGACCTGGGGCGCTACTTGCCAGACGGCAATATCGAATACCTGGGCCGTAACGATGATCAGGTGAAGATCCGTGGCTTCCGTATCGAACTGGGCGAGATCGATGCGCGTCTGGCCAAACACCCGGCGGTCCACGAAGCGGTTGTGACGGCTCGCGAAGATGTGCCGGGCGACAAGCGTCTGGTGGCTTATTACACCCTGAGCGCAGGGCATGCTTCGGTAGATATCGACAGCCTTCGCGCCTGGCTGCAGGAGCAATTACCGGCGCATATGATCCCGGTGGCCTATGTGCTGCTCGACGCACTGCCGCTGACGCCGAACGGCAAGCTGGACCGCAAGGCCTTGCCCGCACCGGACACCGATGCGCTGATCCGTCGTGGTTATGAAGCTCCCCAAGGCGAAACCGAAACCCTGCTGGCGGGAATCTGGAGCGACTTGCTTAAGGTTGAACGCATCAGCCGTCACGACCAGTTCTTCGAGCTGGGCGGCCATTCGTTGCTGGCCATGCGTTTGATTTCGCAGATTCGCCAACAGTTGGGCGTCGAGCTGAGCCTGGCGGCGCTGTTTGCCCGCCCGGAACTGAGCGCTCTGGCGCTGGCCATCGCCCAAGCCGGACGCAGCATCCTGCCGGATATCGTGCCGGTGGCACGCGATCAGGCCTGGCCACTGTCGTTCGGCCAGCAACGTCTGTGGTTCCTGGCCCAGATGGAAGGCGCCAGCGCGGCCTACCACATGCCTATCGGCCTGAGCCTGCATGGCGAGCTGGACCGTACGGCGATGCAACGGGCCCTGGAGCGCATCGTCGCGCGCCATGAGGGCTTGCGCACCACCTTCATTCAGGGCGATGACGAACAGCCATTGCAACGGATCAGCCCGTCAGATGCCGGCTTCAACCTGCAGCTGCATGATCTGCAAGGGCTGGTGGATGCCAAAGAGAAGCTTCAGGCACTGGCCAGCGAAGAGTCGCTGCAAAGCTTCGATCTGGAACAGGGCCCGTTGATCCGTGGTCGTCTGATCCGTATGGCCGAGGACCATCACGTCCTGCTGCTGACCATGCACCACATCGTTTCCGATGGCTGGTCGATTGGCGTGCTGACCCGTGAACTGGCCGCGCTCTATGCGGCATTCAGTCAGGGCCAGGACGACCCGCTGACGCCTCTGACGCTGCACTACCTGGACTACGCGGTGTGGCAGCGTCGCTGGTTGAGCGGCGATTTGCTACAGCAACAAAGCGACTACTGGCAGCAAACCCTGGCAGATGCTCCGGCGCTGCTGATGCTGCCCACCGACCGGGTGCGTCCGGCGCAGCAGGACTATGCCGGCGCGGTGCTGCCCATCGTTTTCGACCAGGACCTGACTCGCGGCCTCAAGGCCTTGAGCCAACGTCACGGCAGCACCCTGTTCATGACTGTAATGGCCGCCTGGGCTGCGCTGTTGGGACGTCTGGCCGGTCAGGACGACGTGGTCATCGGCACGCCGGTGGCCAACCGTACACGCAGTGAAGTCGAAGGATTGGTGGGCCTGTTCGTCAATACCCTGGCGATCCGCGTCGACCTCAGCGACAAGCCCACGGCAGAGACGCTGCTGGCGCAGGTCAAGATCAACACCTTAGGCGCCCAGGACCATCAGGACCTGCCGTTCGAGCAGGTGGTGGAAGTGATCAAGCCGGTGCGCAGCCTGTCGCACAGCCCGGTGTTCCAGGCCATGCTCAGCTGGCAGGACATGGGCGACGGGGATTTCTCCCTCGGCGATCTGCAACTGGAAAGCCTGAGCGCGGGCCATACGCTGTCCAAGTTCGATCTCTCGCTGGACATCGGCGAAGCCCAGGGCCAACTGTTCGGTTCGCTGGAATACGCCACTGCGTTGTTCGACGAAAGCACCATCGCGCGTTATCTGGGGTACTTGCAGCGTTTGCTGCACGCCATGGTCGCCGATGATCGCCAGGTACTGGAACAGGTGCCACTGCTCGATACGGTGGAACGCAAGCATCTGCTGGTCGACCTCAACGCTACCGACGTGCCTTACCCGCAAGAAGCCACGATTCATCAGCTATTCGAAGAAAAGGTCCAGGCCCAGCCCGACGCCATTGCCGTGGCCTTCCAGGCACAACGCTTGAGCTATGCCGAACTGAACCGTCAGGCCAACCGCCTGGCTCATCACCTGATCGGCATGGGCATCGGCCCGGATGATCGGGTGGCGATCTGCGTCGAACGTGGGGTGAAAATGATAGTCGGGCTGCTCGGTGTGCTCAAAGCCGGCGCCGCCTATGTGCCGTTGGACCCGGCGTATCCGGCCGAGCGTCTGGCGTACATGATCAACGATAGCCAGCCATCGGCGTTGCTCACCCAGCGCGGCCTGCAGGAGCGTTTGCCAGCACTGTCCATGCCGCTGGTATTGCTCGACGACGAGCATTGCCAGGGTTTCACCGAGTGTGATGACAACCCGGTCGTACCGACTCTCAGCGTGCGCAACCTGGCGTATGTGATCTACACCTCGGGTTCCACTGGTAATCCGAAGGGGGTGATGATCGAGCATCGCGGTCTGGTCAACTACAGCGTCGATGCGGCACGCCTGTTTGGCCTGTCACAGAGCGACACCGTGCTGCAACAGAACACTCTTAACTTCGACCTTTCGGTGGAGGAGATCTTCCCGGCACTCCTGGCCGGTGCAACCCTGGCGCCAAGCCGCGAGATCTTCGGCAGTGAAGGCACTGAAAATCACGGCATTTACCCGACCGTCCTGCACTTGACCGCTGCCCATTGGCACACGCTGGTCGCCGAATGGCACAACCAGCCGCAGGCTGCTGAACAACGCCTGGCCGAAGTGCGCATGATCAACGTCACCGGTGACGCATTGTCGGCACAGAAACTGAAGCTCTGGGACGAGGTGCGCCCAGCACATACGCGCCTGATCAACACCTACGGGCCAACCGAGGCGACGGTGTCTTGCACTGCGGCTTACGTCAGCCATGACGCCGTGGCTGGCAGCGAAGGCAGCGGCAACGCGACCATCGGCAAACCGATGGCCAACACGCGCATCTACCTGCTTGATGCCCACCAGCAGCCAGTACCGTATGGCGTGGCCGGTGAGATTTTCATCGGTGGCGACGGGGTAGCGCGGGGTTACCTGAACCTTGCCGAGGTCAACGCAGAGCGTTTCCTCGCGGATCCGTTCAGCAACAGCCCTGATGCCAGAATGTACAAAACTGGCGACCTGGCGCGCTACATGGCCGACGGCCGTATCGAATACCTGGGCCGTAACGACTTCCAGGTCAAGGTGCGCGGTTTCCGTATCGAACTGGGCGAAATCGAAGCCCGTCTCGGCAATTGCAAAGGGGTCAAGGAAGCGGTGGTGATCGCTCGGGAGGACAATCCCGGTGAAAAACGTCTCGTGGCCTACGTGATCGCCCAGCCACAAGCGAGTCTGGATGTCGCCAGACTGCGCGCCGAGCTGGCACCGCAACTGGCCGAATACATGCTGCCGAGCGCGTTCGTGCTGCTCGATGCACTGCCGCTGACACCTAACCGTAAACTCGATCGCAAGGCCTTGCCGGCCCCGGCGGACGATGCTTTTGCCAGTCGTCAACATGTCGCCCCGCAAGGCACCAGCGAAAAAGCCCTGGCGCAGATCTGGCAGAACCTGCTCAACCTGGAAGCAGTAGGGCGTCATGACCACTTCTTCGAGCTGGGTGGGCACTCGCTGCTGGCGATGCGTCTGATTTCCCAGGTGCGTCAGCGCATGGGCGTCGAGCTGAGCCTGGCGGACATCTTCGCCCAGCCGGAGCTAGCTGCACTGGCTGAGGTAGTGGCGCACGCTGCCGGCAGCAGCCAGCAGCCCATCGTGCCGGTATCTCGCGATCAGGCTTTGCCGCTGTCGTTTGCCCAACAACGCCTGTGGTTCCTTGCACAGCTGGACGGTGGCAGTGCGGCTTATCACATTCCAGCCGGTCTGCGTCTGCGCGGCAGCCTCGATCAGGACGCATTGAAACGAGCGCTGGACCGCATCGTTGCGCGCCACGAGGCGTTGCGTACGACCTTTGTACAGGAGCAGGACCAGGATCCGCTGCAGCGCATCGCCCCGGCCGATATCGGTTTCAGCCTGCAACTTCAGGTGCTGACAGGGCAGGCCGATGCAGAACAACAATTGCTCGCCATCGCCAAAGAAGAGGCCGAAGAGGGCTTTGATCTGCTCAATGGCCCGCTGGTGCGCGGACGCTTGGTATGCCTGGCCGATGACGACCATGTGTTGCTGGTGACCATGCACCACATCGTCTCTGACGGCTGCTCCGCAGATGTATTGACCCGTGAACTGGGCCTGCTCTATGCCGCGTTCAGTGCCGGTGCCGAAGATCCGTTGCCCGCGTTGCCGGTGCAATACGCCGACTATGCCGTGTGGCAGCGCAACTGGCTGAGCGGCGACGTACTGCAACAGCAACGCCAGTACTGGCAGCAGACTCTGGCCGGTGCGCCGTCCTTGCTGACCTTGCCGAGCGACCGGCCACGGCCGGCGCAACAGGACTACAGTGGCAAGTTGCTCGGGCTGGTACTCGACGCCGACCTGACCCGCGGCCTCAAGGCCCTGAGCCAGCGGCATGGCAGCAGCCTGTTCATGACGGTCATGGCCGCATGGGCGGCGCTGCTGGGACGTCTGGCCGGTCAGGACGACGTGGTCATCGGTACGCCGGTGGCCAACCGCATGCGCGCCGAAGTTGAGGACCTGATCGGGTTCTTCGTCAACACCCTGGCCGTGCGCGTCGACCTCTCGGGGACACCGAGCGTGCAAAACCTGTTGCAGCAGGTCAAACAGCAGACCCTGGCCGCCCAAGCGAATCAGGACCTGCCGTTCGAACAGGTGGTCGAGGTGGTTCGCCCACAACGCAGCCTGTCCCACAGCCCGATCTTCCAGGCCATGTTGTCGTGGCAGAACAACGAAGCGTCCGACCTGGCGCTTGGCGACATGGCCCTGCAGGGCGTCGCGGTGGCAGGCCATACGGCCAAGTTCGACCTGACACTGGACATGACCGAGGTTGGCGATCAATTGATCGGCACGCTGGAATACGCCACGGCACTGTTCGACGAACGCACCATGCAGCGCTACCTGGGCTACTTCCAACGCTTGCTGGAAGCCATGGTCGCCGACGACCGCCAGTTGCTGGAACAGGTACCGTTGCTCGATGCGGTGGAACGCCAGCATCTGCTGGTCGAGCTTAACGCTAACAATGTGCCTTACCCGCAGGACTGCACGATTCATCAGCTGTTCGAAGAAAAGGTCCAGGCACAGCCCGACGCCATCGCCGTGGCCTTCCAGGCGCAGCGCTTGAGCTATGCCGAACTGAACCGTCAGGCTAACCGTCTGGCCCATCACCTGATCGGCCTGGGCATTGGCCCGGATGATCGAGTGGCGATCTGCGTCGAGCGTGGCGTGGAAATGATGATCGGCCTGCTCGGTGTGCTCAAGGCAGGAGCGGCTTATGTGCCGCTGGACCCGGCGTATCCGGCCGAGCGCCTGGCCTACATGATCAACGACAGCCAGCCAACGGCATTGCTGACCCAGCGTGATCTGCAGAAACGCCTGCCGACGCTTGCTTTGCCACTGGTGTTGCTCGACGACGATCAGCGCAACACCTTTACCGAGCGTGACGACAACCCGGTGGTGGAAGCCCTCGGCGTGCGCAATCTGGCGTATGTGATCTACACATCAGGTTCCACCGGCAATCCGAAGGGGGTGATGATCGAACATCGCGGTCTGGTCAACTACAGCGTTGATGCTGCACGCCTGTTCGGCCTGTCTCCGGCTGACACTGTGCTGCAGCAGAACACCCTGAACTTCGACCTCTCGGTGGAGGAGATCTTCCCGGCGCTGCTGGCTGGCGCCACTCTGGCGCCAAGTCGCGAGATCTTCGGCAGCGAAGGGACTCAAACTTACGGCATTCAACCGACCGTACTGCACTTGACCGCTGCGCACTGGCACACGCTGGTAGCCGAATGGCACAAGCAACCGGAGGTGGCGGCTCAGCGCCTGCAACAAGTGCGTCTGATCAATGTCACGGGTGACGCACTGTCCGCGCAGAAACTCAGACTCTGGGACGAGGTGCGCCCGGCGCATACCCGCCTGATCAACACGTACGGCCCAACCGAAGCGACAGTGTCCTGCACCGCCGCCTACGTCAGCCATGACGCCGTGACCGGCAGCGAAGGCAGCGGCAACGCGACTATCGGCAAGCCGATGGCCAACACCCGAATCTACCTGCTCGACGCCCATCAGCAGCCAGTACCGTATGGCGTGGCCGGTGAGATTTTCATCGGGGGCGACGGGGTAGCGCGGGGTTACCTGAACCTTGCCGAGGTTAATGCCGAGCGTTTCCTCGCGGATCCGTTCAGCGAAAACCCTGAGGCCAGGATGTACAAAACCGGTGACCTGGCACGCTACATGGCCGACGGCCGTATCGAATACCTGGGCCGTAATGACTTCCAGGTCAAGGTGCGCGGTTTCCGTATCGAACTGGGCGAAATCGAAGCACGCCTGGGCAACTGCGCCGGGGTCAAGGAAGCGGTGGTGATCGCTCGGGAAGATAATCCGGGAGACAAACGTCTGGTGGCCTACGTAGTCGCGCAGCCGGATATGCACCTGACGGCCGCCAGCCTGCGTACCGAACTGGCGCCGCAACTGGCTGAATACATGCTGCCGAGCGCGTTCGTGATCCTCGATGCCTTGCCGTTGACGCCGAACCGCAAGCTTGACCGCAGCGCCTTGCCGGCTCCGCAAGCCGAGGCCTTTGCCAGCCGCGAACATGTGGAACCGCAAGGCGACACCGAGCTGGCGCTGGCGCAGATCTGGCAGAGCCTGCTCAATCTGGAACAGGTGGGCCGTCATGACCAGTTCTTCGAACTGGGCGGGCACTCGCTGCTGGCGATGCGTCTTATTTCCCAGGTGCGCCAGCACTTGAGCGTCGAGCTGGGCCTGGCGGATATCTTCGCCCAGCCTGAACTCGCCGCCATGGCACGGATACTCGCCGAAGCCAAAGGCAGCGTTCAGCCACCTATTGTGCCGGTGTCCCGTGATCAGGCCTTGCCGCTGTCGTTTTCCCAGCAGCGTCTGTGGTTCCTCGCACAGCTGGAAGGCGGCAGCGCGGCGTACCATATTCCGGCTGGGCTACGTGTACGTGGCGCTCTGGATAAATCTGCCCTGAAACGTGCGCTGGACCGTATCGTGGCGCGCCACGAAGTCCTGCGTACGACCTTTGTGCAGGATCAGGACCAGGATCCGGTACAGCGCATCGCCCCGGCCGATATCGGTTTCAGCCTGCAACTGCAGGTGCTGACCGGGCAGGCGGATGCTGAAGAGCAACTGCTCGCCATCACCGCTGAAGAGGCCAACGAAGGCTTTGATCTGCTCAACGGCCCGCTGGTACGCGGACGCCTGGTGCGCATGGCCGACGACGATCATGTGTTGCTGGTGACGATGCACCATATCGTCTCCGACGGCTGGTCTGCGGATGTGCTGACTCAAGAACTGGGTGCACTCTATGCCGCGTTCAGTGCCGGCGCCGAAGATCCGTTGCCCGCGTTGCCGGTGCAATACGCCGACTATGCGGTGTGGCAGCGCAACTGGCTGAGCGGCGACGTGCTGCAGCAACAGCGCCAGTACTGGCAGCAGACCCTGGGCGGTGCGCCAGCGTTGCTGACCTTGCCGACCGACCGGCCACGCCCGGCACAACAGGACTACAGCGGCAACATACGCGGTCTGGTGCTCGATGCAGAGCTGACCCGTGGCCTCAAGGCCCTGAGCCAGCGGCATGGCAGCACTTTGTTCATGACCGTGATGGTTGCATGGGCCTCGCTGCTGGGGCGTCTGGCAGGTCAGGATGATGTGGTGATCGGTACACCAGTAGCCAACCGCCTGCGTGCCGAGGTGGAGGACCTGATCGGGTTCTTCGTCAACACCCTGGCGATACGCGTCGATCTCTCCGGCGCACCCAGCGTCGAAGCGTTGATGCAGCAGGTCAAGCGCCAAACGCTGGCAGCGCAGACCCATCAGGACCTGCCGTTCGAACAGGTGGTCGAGGTGGTTCGCCCGCAACGCAGCCTGTCCCACAGCCCGATCTTCCAGGCCATGTTGTCCTGGCAGAACAACGAAACGTCCGATCTGGCGCTGGGCAATATGAACCTGCAAGGCGTGGCGGTGAACGACCACACGGCCAAGTTCGACCTGGTGCTGGACATGACCGAGGTCGGCGATCAATTGGTCGGCACGCTGGAATACGCTACGGCGCTGTTCGACGAAAGCACCATGGTCCGTTACCTGGGCTATTTCCAGCGCTTGCTGGAAGCGATGGTCGCCAATGAGCACCGCATCCTGGAGCACGTACCATTGGTGGATGCGGTCGAGCGCGAGCACCTGTTGAGCGGTCTTAATGCAACCGAACGTGCTTACCCTCAGGGTCAGCTGATGCATCGCCTTTTCGAGGCGCATGCAGCGTCTCGACCTCAGGCGCTTGCGGCCCGTCAGGGTGAGCAGACGCTGACCTACGCCGAGCTCGACAGCCGCGCCAACACCCTGGCTCAGCACTTGCGCCAACACGGCGTGAAAGCGGGAACCCGAGTGGCGATCCTGCTGGATCGTTCGGTGGAGCTATTGACCGGTATGCTGGCCACGCTCAAGTGTGGCGCGGCTTACCTGGCGCTGGATCGCCTGGCCCCCGAGGAGCGTGTGCGCTTCATGCTCGAGGACAGCGAAGCACTCATGTTGCTGACCCGCAGCGAGCTGACGGCACCTGAAACGACGCCGCGACTCGATCTGGACACCCTGGACCTATCAGTGGCTCACCAGGGGCCAGTCACGCTTGCAGATGAGGTCGCAGGCGAGACTCCGGCGTGCATCATCTACACCTCCGGTTCCACCGGCATGCCCAAGGGCGTGATTGTCACCCACAACGGCATTGTGCGGCTGGTGCGGGACAACTATGACTTCCGTGCCGATGACCGCGTGGCGTTTTCTTCCAACCCGGCGTTCGACGCCAGCAGCCCGGAAATCTGGGGTGCCTTGCTCAATGGCGGTCAGTCGATAATCGTCGAGCCTTCAGTGTTGCTTGAGCCGACAGCCTTTGCCGCCTTGCTCAAACGCCATGCAGTGACGGTGATGTTCAGTTCGACCGCCTTGTTCAACCTGTATGCCGGGTTGATTCCCGAAGCGCTGGCAGGCTTGCGCATGCTGGAGTGCGGTGGCGAACGGGCGGATCCGGCGTCGTTCCGCCGGGTACGTGAGCATTCGTCTCAAGTGCGCCTGTTCAACGGCTACGGCCCGACCGAGGGCACGACGTGCGCTACTCGTTACGAAGTGTTCGATGTGCAGCCGGGCACCCTGAGCCTGCCAATCGGCAAACCCAACGCCAACGTGCGCATCTATCTGCTCGACGCGTGCGGCGAGCCGGTGCCGATGGGCAGCGTTGGCGAGATCTATATCGGCGGTGTCGGCGTCGCGCTTGGCTACCTGAATCGCGCGGAACTCACTGCTGAACGCTTCAGCGACGACCCGTTCAGTCAGCAGGCGGGGGCGCGGCTCTATCGCACCGGCGACCTGGCGCGCTGGTTGCCGGACGGCAACCTCGAATACCTGGCGCGTAATGATGGTCAGGTGAAGGTCCGCGGCTTCCGGGTCGAGCTTGGGGAAGTCGAAAGCAGCCTGCATGGGTGCGATGGCGTACGCAACTCCGTGGTCGTGGCGCGCGAAGACAGCCCGGGTGACACGCGGCTGGTGGCGTATTACACCGTGCATGCGGGCGTTGAAGCACCCGAGCAGGAGGCCTTGCGTGCGCAACTGAGCGCCGGATTGCCGGAATACATGGTCCCGAGCGTCTTCATCTGCCTGCCAGATTTGCCGCTCACGCTCAATGGCAAGGTGGATGTCCAGGCGCTGCCAGCACCAACGGCGGATCAGTTCCCGAGCCATGCGTTTGAAGCCCCGGTAGGGGAGTTGGAGATTCGTCTGGCGAAAGCCTGGGCGCAAGTACTTGAATTACAACAGGTGGGCCGTTATGACAGCTTCTTCAATCTCGGAGGTCACTCGCTGATGGCAGTGCGACTGGTCAACCAACTGGTACAGAGTGGTTTGTCGGTGTCTCTGGCCGACGTTTTCCAGCACGCCAGCGTCGCGGACCTGGCGGGCCTGCTGGACAGCGGCAGCAAAGAGGCTGCACCGCAGCTTCATGAACAACTGGTGCCGGTGCGTACCACCGGTAGTCAGCGTCCGCTGTTCCTGGTTCATGAGTTCACTGGCCAGGACGTGCATTTCCCTGCGCTGGCGGTGCACATCGATAGCGATATTCCGGTCTACGGGTTGAGCGGCATCCCCCTCGGTCAGGAGCAGCTGCAGACCATGGAATGCCTGGCAACACGCTTGTTGAGTGCGATGCGCAGCGTTCAGCCGCACGGACCTTATCGCTTGGCGGGCTGGTCGTTCGGTGGGCTTCTGGCCTACGAAATCGCCATCCAGCTGGAGGGTATGGACGAGGAGGTGGAGTTTATCGGCCTGCTCGACACCTACATGCCGCGCCTGGTGGATCAGGGTCGCGAACGCTGGGACCTGCAGACCGCCCACCGTCAGCACCTGCTGGAACACTGCGAGCAGTTCTGGAGAGCACGAGGCGAATGCACGCAGGCCCTGGAGGCCCTTGAGCGAGTGCGTGCAAACCGGCAGACCTTTGATTTCGCAGGGCTCCTGCAACACTGTCGTGAGCAGGGTGCGCTGCCTCCGGAGCTGGAAACCTACACGACCGAGGATCTTTGGCAGTACCTAGACCGAGAGGTGGCTCACGGTCATGCGCAGGCCAATTACACGGTTTATCCCAACAGCGTGCCGCTGCACTTGTTTACCGCCATCGAGTGGGAACCCAACTCGCAGAAACACAGCGGTTACTTGGGTTGGGATAGCGTCCTGCCAGTCGCTCAGTTGCGCAGTATCAAGGTCGCGGGCGATCACTTGAGCATGATGAAGCCGCCGCATATCGAGGGCCTGGGTCAGGCGATCAGCCAGGCGTTGGCTGATCTGCCCGATCCTTCGCGGGGGGCCGAAAGCGCCCACCGGCCGTTGCTGACGATTCAGGGCGGACGTCGCGATCACGCGCCAATTTTCTGTGTACCGGGGGCAGGGGACAGTGTGACCGGCTTCATCAGCCTGGCCGATGCCCTTGGGCCGCACTGGCCAATCCACGGGCTGCAACCACGCGGGCTGGATGGCCGCACGGTGCCTTACAGCCTGGTGGAAACCGCCGCCGAGGCGTATCTGCAAGCACTCGACAGCACTCATCCCGAAGGGCCGGTGCATCTGCTCGGTCATTCGTTCGGCGGCTGGGTGGCCTTTGAAATGGCCACGCGCCTGACGGCAAGCGGCAGGGAAGTGGCTTCGCTGACACTGATCGACAGCGAGTCGCCGGGCGGCAACGGCGTGGTGGGCAAACCTTACACCGCGATAGGCGTACTGGAACGTTTGATCGAGACCATGGAGCTGGCTGCGGGCAAGTCGCTGGGCATCGATCGTACGGCCTTCAGGGCCCAGGACGATATCGGCCAGATGCGCTTGTTGCATGCCGGAATGGTGCGGGCAGGGATGCTGCCGCAGCGTTCGTCGCCGGACGCGATGCGTGGGCCTGCGCGGGCCTTCGGTACGGCGTTGCGCACGCGTTATCAACCGTCGCAGATCTACACCGGACCGGTGCGTCTGGTGCTGGCTGACGACCCGGTGCTGGATGCGGCGGGCAATCAGCGCGAACAACAGGCGATGGTCAGCGGCTGGCGCCGGTGTGCCCCGGATCTCACTATCTGGCGTGGGCCGGGCAACCATTTCACCATCCTCAAGGCGCAGCATGTACAGCATCTGGCGAACTGGTGGCTACCCCGTCAATAACCTCGTTTCTTCAAGCCCGGCGGTTGATCGCCGGGTCAATCCTCAACACATTCGTGGCTTTCTATGAAAAAGTTGAAGTTTCGCAAAGTGCTCATTGTTGTAGTGCTGTTGGTTCTGGCAGCGAGTATTGCCTACAGCATCCAGTCCCCGGAAAAGCCACCGGAGTACCTGACTGCCAAGGTCGAACGCACCGAAATTGAAAACTCGGTGCTGGCCAGCGGGGTGCTGCAAGGCATCAAACAGGTTGACGTCGGCGCGCAGGTCTCGGGCCAGCTCAAGTCACTGAAGGTCAATCTGGGTGACAAGGTCAAACAAGGTCAGTGGCTGGCGGAAATCGATCCCGTGGTGCTGCAGAACACCCTGCGTCAGTCGCAGGTCAACGAACAGAACCTGATCGCCCAGAAGGACGCGGCTGTCGCACAGCTCAAGGACGCCAAAGCCATTTACCAACGTTACAAACAACTGCGTGCAGATGACGCGATCTCGCAAAAGGACTTCGATACGGCGCAATCGGACTTCGAGGTCCGCAGTGCCAACCTGCGCTCGCTGGAGGCACAAGTGCGCGACGCAAGAATCCAGATCGAGACCGCCAGGATCAACCTGGGCTACACCCGCATCGTTGCGCCGATCAGCGGTGATGTGGTGGGTATCGTGACGCAGGAAGGGCAGACCGTGATCGCCAGCCAACTGACACCAGTGATTCTCAAACTGGCGGATCTGGACACCATGACCGTCAAGGCACAGGTCTCCGAGGCCGACGTGATTCATATCACACCGGGGCAAGAGGTGTATTTCACCATCCTCGGTGATGCCGAAAAACGCTATTACGCCAAACTGAAAGGCACGGAACCGGCGCCGCAGAACTTTCTTGACTCGCAGTCCAGCAACGCCAGCAAGCCGAACAGTGCAGTGTTCTACAACGCGTTGTTCGACGTCCCCAACCCGGATCATCGTCTGCGTATTTCGATGACCGCTCAGGTGCATATCGTCCGCGAAAAGGCCAAGGACGTACTGACGGTACCTGTTGCGGCCTTGGGCGACAAGAACGGCGACGGAACCTTCCCGGTGCGCGTGATGGACGCTCAAGGCCAGGCCCAGAGCCGCAATGTGCAGACCGGTATCAATAACAATGTGCGGGTCGAGATCAAGAGCGGCCTTGCCGAGGGTGACCAGGTGGTGATCGGTGAACCATCGGCCACACCAGCGGCAGCGGGGGCCTGACCATGAGTCGAGCTCTTCTGGAACTCAAGGGTGTAACCCGTCGTTTCGTCGCCGGCGAGAAAGACTTCATCGCGCTGAATGACATCAACCTCACGATCAATGCCGGCGACCTGATTGCCATTACCGGGGCCTCGGGTTCCGGCAAGTCAACACTGATGAACGTCCTGGGTTGTCTGGACCACGCTAACAGCGGCAGTTACAAGGTCGATGGGCGTGAAACCGGTACGCTGACCGATGATGAGCTGGCAGAGTTGCGTCGCGATCACTTCGGTTTCATTTTTCAGCGTTACCACCTGTTACCGCACCTGGCGGCGATCCAGAACGTCGAAATGCCGGCCATCTACGCAGGCACCGGCAAGAGCATGCGAGTGGAGCGCGCGCAGAAACTGCTCGAGCGTCTGGGCCTGTCCGGGCATCTGGAGCATCGGCCAAGTCAGTTGTCAGGGGGCCAGCAACAGCGCGTGAGTATCGCCCGGGCGCTGATGAACGGCGGCGAGATCATTCTGGCCGACGAACCCACCGGAGCCCTCGACAGCGTGAGCGGCAAGGAGGTAATGAACATCCTCCTCGAGCTCAACAGCGCAGGGCATACTGTGATCCTGGTGACCCACGACGAGAAGGTTGCAGCGCACGCCGAGCGCATCATCGAAATGCGTGACGGCGAGATCATCGCCGACCGGGTCAACACCGATCGCCCGATCATCAACGAAAAAGCTACCGAGCGCCTGCCGTCCAAACCCAGGCAGGGCAACCGCCTGATGGCCAACATCGGCCTGTTCCAAGAGGCCTTCGTCATGGCGTGGGTGGCGCTGATCTCGCACCGTATGCGCACGCTGCTGACCATGCTCGGGATCATCATCGGCATCACCTCGGTGGTGTCTATCGTTGCGATCGGCGAAGGAGCCAAGCGTTATGTGCTCAAGGACATCGAGGCCATCGGCAGCAACACCATTGAGGTGTTCCCGGGCAGTGACTTTGGCGACACCAAGTCAATGGATATCCAGACCCTGGCGCTGTCCGATGTAGCGGCGCTGAGCAGTCAGTACTACATCGACAGCGCCACGCCGAACATCGGCCGCAACATGCTGCTGCGCTACCGTAACATCGACGTATCGGCGACGGTGAGCGGGGTCAGCCCTAGCTACTTCCAGGTGCGTGGCACAAAGATGGGCTCGGGGGTGGGGTTCAACAAGGATGACGCCCGTCGGCAGGCGCAGGTGGTGGTGATCGATTACAACACCCGGATCCGACTGTTCGGTCCCAAGGTCGACCCGCTGGGCCAGGTGATCCTGGTGGGTAACCTGCCGTGTACAGTGATCGGCGTGACCGAGAACAAGAAGAACATCTTCGACACCAGCAAGAACCTGAATATCTGGATGCCCTACGAAACCGCCTCTGGCCGTCTGCTGGGTCAGAGCTACCTGGACAGCATCACCGTGCGGGTCAAGGACGGGCAACCGAGCAAGGTGGTCGAGGATAACGTCAACAAGCTGATGCAAAAGCGGCACGGGACCAAGGACTTTTTCACCTACAACCTCGACAGCGTGATGCAAACGGTGCAGAAGACCAGCCAGTCGCTGGCCCTGTTGCTGTCGTTGATCGCGGTAATTTCGCTGGCAGTAGGCGGCATCGGAGTGATGAACATCATGCTGGTATCCGTCACCGAGCGGACGCGCGAGATCGGCATTCGCATGGCAGTCGGGGCACGCCAGTCGGATATCCGTCAGCAGTTTCTGGTGGAGGCGGTGATGGTCTGTCTGATTGGTGGGGTCATCGGCATCGGTCTGTCGTTCGTGATTGGCTATGTGTTTTCACTGCTGGTCAAGGAATGGCAGATGGTGTTCTCCGTGGGCTCGATTGTCACGGCGTTCATCTGCTCGACATTGATCGGCATCGTGTTCGGCTTCGTACCCGCACGTAACGCGGCACAGCTCGATCCGATCGAGGCGCTTGCTCGGGATTGACAAGGGGATTACAGGACAAGGATGTCCTGCCCAACGGAGAGTAACGCCTGTGCGCGACCGCGCACTGAAAGACGCCTGCGCGCGGGGTGAAAAAGATCGGCGTATGAAACGTCGATGCAGGAGGCTTCAGAATAGGATAGCGTTCGTGAGGGGCTCATACAGCCGACGTCTATCTGTCGGCTGCATCAACCTCTCAAGCAAGCTTTTGCGAGTGATCAGCCAACCGCGCTGACGCTGGAAACCCGTGCGGCGCTGCTGCTCTTGAGGGACTGTTCGAAGCGGTCGAGGACCATGCCCACTTCTGACTCTGTGATATTCAACGGAGGCAGGAAGCGCAGGACTGCACTGTTGCGTCCACCGGTCTCGATGATCACGCCATTCTTGAAGCACTCCAGCTTGATCGCCCGCGCACGTGCGCCATCGCCAGCCCCCGGATGCGATCCGCTGGCCGGTTTGACAATTTCCACCCCGAGCATCAACCCGCGGCCACGAACGTCGCCGATAAACGGGAATTGCCGGGCGATATCCTCCAGCCCGCTGTGCAACTGCTCCCCTCGGCGCGTGGCATTGCCGACCAGGTCGTGTTCCTTGATATGACGCATGGTCGCAGCGCCTGCCACCATCGCCACCTGGTTGCCACGGAACGTACCTGCGTGCATGCCCGGGCCCCATGTATCCAGATGCTCGGCATAGACGATCACCGATATCGGGTAACCGCCACCGATGGCCTTGGACAGCACCAGAATATCCGGCGTTATCCCGGAATGTTCGATGGCAAACAGGTTGCCGGTACGTCCGAGGCCGGTTTGCACTTCATCGATAATCAGCAATATCCCCAATTCGCGGGTGATCTCGCGCACGGCGCGCAACCACTCGGCCGATGCCGCAATACAGCCGCCTTCGCCCTGGATCACTTCGACCACCATCGCCGCCGGTTTGGGCACGCCACTTTCCGGGTCACTGAGTACCGTGCGGATGTACTCGATGGAGAGACGGTCGGTGTGTTCGCCATCGGTGCCGAACGGGCAGCGGAAGCGATAGGGGAACGGCAGGAAGTGGGTACCCTGCGCCAGCAGGCCGGCCTTGGGGTTGAGGTTGCCCATGGCCGACAATGCACCAGCGGTCATGCCGTGGTAACCACCGTGGAAGGACATCAGCGGCGAGCGCTGGGTGTAATGGCGGGCCAGTTTGATGGCGGCTTCCACTGCGTCTGAACCGCTGGGGCCGCAGAACAGGATTTTGCTGTTGTCGCGCATGCTGGCGGGCAACGTCGCGAACAGTTCTTCGACGAAGGCGTGCTTGGCCGGTGTGGCCAGGTCAAGGGCCTGCTGCAGATGATCACTGTTGAGGAATTCGATCACCGCGTCACGGACAATCGGTGGATTATGACCCAGTGCGAGCGTGCCAGCGTTCGACAGGCAGTCGAGGTATTCCTGGCCGTTGGCGTCCTTGACTCGCATGCCCTTGCCGCTGACAAACAGCTGCTGGAAGGTCGCTGCGTAGGTGCGCGCATTCGACTCCAGTTTCTTGAGATTGCTTAACTCTTCCATAGTCGATCCCTTGTTGGCACAGGTACGGATTCATTGCTACTCGCTTCGAGCAGAGTCCGATTCTGTAAGAACCTCAGGGTGATCGCCAACTTATCGCCGCCGGACTGTCCCCGTATTCCACGACAGACATCTCGCGGCCTCAGGCGTTAAATGCATGCTACGAAAGGGATTTGTGGCGCTGTAAGAAACCTCGCGACAATGCTCCTGATCGTCCGGACTCTTGCCCCGTTACCCCCTTCCTCAAGACACCACTGTTCCGGAATCTTCGAGAGCTTTATGTCGATTGGCAAACCTGCTGGCTACTTCCTGGTGTCAACGCTTTGGGTATCGCTGCTGAGCGGCTGCACGCCAGGACCGGACTACCAATTGCCTGCGGTGGCGGTTGCCAGCCAGTGGCATGCGCCGCTGCCTCATGGCGCGTCGATGGTCGGGCTGCAGGATTGGTGGCAACAGTTCAATGACCCGGCACTGGCAACCCTGCTGCGTCTGGCACAGGCAGACAGCCCGTCCCTCGATCAGGCTCTGGCGCGCATTGCCCAGGCTCGCGCCACGCTGGACGGCAGCGTTGCCGACAGGCTGCCGCAAGTAAGCGGCGGCGTGAGCAAGTCGCGCGCCGGCATCAATCAGAGCGGATTGCACAAGAGCGGTACGACCTCCGGCGCAACCCTCGATGCGTCCTGGGAACTGGACCTGTTCGGCAAACTGCGACGCACCGACGAGGCTTCGCGTAATCTGCTCGAAGCACGTGTCAATGACTGGCATGACGCTCGTGTGTCACTGGCCGCCGAGGTCGGTGATGACTTCGTGCAGTACCGCGGCTGCCAGATGCTGGTCAACGCTTACCGTGATCAGGCGCAATCCCAGGAGCAGACCGCACGTCTGACTCGCGTGTCGTTTCAGGCCGGGTTCACCGCAGCCGCCGATTCATCATTGAGCGACGCCAGTGCGGCGGCGAGCAATGCGACTCTTATCAAACAGCAAAGCGAGTGCGACGTGCTGCTCAAAAGCCTGGTGGCCCTGACCGGCAGCGACGAGGAACAGGTGCGAGAAGTGCTCGGCCATAACCCCGCGCGACTGCCGCAGCCCGCGTTGCTGGATGTACGGGAAATACCCGCCGATCTGGTGCGCCAGCGCCCGGACCTGGCGTCCAGCGAGCGCGAGCTGGCCGCCGCGAATGCGAAGATCGGCGCTGCCCAGGCTGATCGTCTTCCCAAACTGAGTCTGGTTGGCTCGTTCCAGGTGGGGACGACCACTGGAGTATTCAGCCGTGTCTGGAGCCTCGGCCCGCAACTGACCGTTCCGTTGTTCGACGCAGGCAAGCGCCGGGCGGCGGTGGACTCGGCGCAGGCGGATTATGACGCGGCGCTGGCGACCTATCGGCAGACCTTGCGCACGTCGGTGATGGAAGTCGAGCAGTCACTGGTGCGTCTGGACGCGGCACGGCGTGGGCAAGCCAGTACGCAGCAGGCAGCCGACGGCTATGAAGCGTCGTTCGAGGCCACAGACCGCAACTGGCAGGCCGGCAATGCCAGCTTGCTGGACCGCGAAGTGGCTCGACGCTCGGCGCTGTCGGCGCAAATCGAATTGATCACCGTGCAACAAAATCAGGTGCGTTACTGGATTGCCCTGTACAAGGCCCTGGGCGGTGGATGGCAGGACAGTCGCGAAGGTTTGGCCAGAGAGACACCGAAGCGGGGCGGCGCATGAGGAAGATACACGTTTATGGGCTGCTGGCGTTGGCAGCGTTGAGTGTCTCGGGCTGGATATTGTTTGGCCGTGCAGAACCGACCCCGGCCGCCGTTGCAGCGCCAGCTACCAGCCTGACGGTCGAGGCGGTTCAACCGCACCGCGAAGACTGGCCGCAGGAACTAGTGGCCAGCGGTGCGCTCGCGCCGTGGCAGGAAGCCGTGATCAGTGCCGAGACCGGGAGCTTGCGTATCGCCAGCCTGAAGGCTGATATAGGCGATCAGGTGAAGAAGGGCCAGGTCTTGGCGACTCTGGCCGATGACAGCGTGCTGGCCGAGGAAAACAAGCAGAAGTCGGCGGTCGCCCAGGCCACTGCGCAATTGCAGGAAGCCCGTTCCAATGCGCGACGTGCGGCGGTGGTCGGACAGAGCGGGGCCTTGTCCGAGCAGCAACTGGAAGAGTACCGGGTCAAGGTACAGACCGCCGAAGCCAACCTGGCCTCGGCGAATGCCGATCTGCGCAGCATCCGGATCAAACTCACGCAGACGCGCATCGTCGCGGTGGATGACGGGATCATTTCCGGGCGCAAGGCTTTGCTTGGCGACGTGGTGTCGGCGGGCAGCGAGATGTTCAGGATGATCCGGGATGGCCGGATCGAGTGGCAGGCAGAACTGGACGCCCAGCAACTGCCAGGCGTTAAGCCAGGCCAGCTGGCCCGGGTGATGTTGCCGGGCGGTATCGAGGTCCAGGGACGCGTGCGCCTGGTCTCGCCAGTGCTCGATGGCAAGACCAGCAGGGCGCTGGTCTACGTTTCCCTGCCGGTGGGGGCTGTGGCCCGCGCCGGCATGTACGCCAGCGGTCGCATCGAACTGCCTTCAAGCCCGGCGCTGACGGTTCCGGACACCAGCGTGATCCTGCGCGACGGGCACTCTTATGTGTTTGTGCTGGGCAAAGACATGCGCGTCAGCCAACACGTGGTCGAGATCGGCCGACGTCGTGGATCGGCGCTGGAAATCGTCGGAGGCCTGGCAGAGCAGGCGCAGATCGTCCGCAGCGGTGGGGCCTTCCTCAATGACGGGGCCAGCGTGACGCTGGTCAACGCCGAGGCCCGTGCGCAATGAATATCTCCGCGTTGTCGATTCGTTACCCGGTCCCGGCGGTCATGCTGTTTTTACTGCTGACCCTGTTTGGTTTCCTCGGATTCGAACGTCTCGGTATCCAGGACTTTCCCGACACCGATCTGCCTGCAGTGGTCATCAGTGCCTCACTGGAAGGCGCCGCCCCCGAGCAACTGGAAACCGAAGTCGCGCGCAAGCTCGAGGACAAGCTGACATCGCTGCGCCTGCTCAAGCACGTCACTACGAAAATTTCCGAAGGCAGCGTCCTCATCAATGTCATCTTCGAGATTGACAAGGATGGCAACGAAGCCCTCAACGAAGTGCGCAATGCGGTGGACAGCGCTGCGGCTGAGTTGCCAGCCAACCTCGACACGCCATCGGTCACCCGCCTGACCACCAATACCACGGCATTGCTGACCTATGTGGTCGATGCGCCACGTATGGACGAAGAGGCGTTGTCATGGTTTGTCGACAACGAGTTGAGCAAACAGCTTCTGACCGTGCGTGGTGTCGCGAAGATCAGTCGCGTGGGCGGTGTGGACCGCGAAGTCCAGGTTGACCTTGATCCCGCGCTGATGGCCGGTCTGGGTCTGAGCGTGACAGACATTGCGAATCGTCTGCGGGCGATGCAGAAAGATAACTCCGGTGGCCAAGGCGATCTGGGCAGCGGTCAACAGGCGCTGCGTGTCCTCGGCGGCATTGATGACCCGGCGGCGCTGGGCGCTATCCGCATTCCTGTCAGCGATGGACGGATGCTCGCTGTGCAGCAGTTGGCCACCGTGCGTGATACCCATGCCGAGCGCAACACCCTGGCGTATCGCGACGGCAAACCGGTAATTGGCTTTCAGGTCATCCGCTCCCTGGGCTTTTCCGACGTAGGCGTGACCAAAGACTTGCGCCAGGCAGTCAGTGAGTTCGCCAGGCAACACCCTGACGTGCACATTGAAGAGGCAAGTAATGCCGTCGAGCCGGTGATGGAAAACTATCGTGGCTCCATGGCGCTGCTCTACGAAGGCATGTTACTGGCGGTGCTGGTGGTCTGGTGGTTCCTGCGTGACTGGCGGGCGACCATTATCGTGGCCACGGCATTGCCTTTGTCGATCATCCCGACCTTCGGCGTCATGTATTTTGCCGGCTTTAGCCTCAATACCGTTTCGCTGCTGGCGCTGGCTCTGGTAATCGGCATTCTGGTGGACGATGCAATTGTTGAGGTCGAAAACATTGCTCGACACCTGCGCATGGGCAAAACCCCGCGACAGGCGGCAATCGAGGCGTCCGACGAGATTGGCCTTGCCGTATTGGCAACGACCGTGACCCTGGTCGCGGTGTTTCTGCCGACTGCTTTCATGGGCGGGATTTCCGGCAAACTGTTTCGCCAATTCGGCGTGACGGCCAGCGCTGCGTTGATGTTTTCGTTGCTGGTCGCCCGTCTTCTGACGCCGATGATGGCGGCGTATTTGCTCAAGGCACGGCCGCATGGCGAGCATGACAGCGGTTTGATGAGACGTTACCTGGGCTGGATTCACACCAGCCTGAGCCGCCGCAAGACCACCATGTCCATTGTTGGTGCTTTGTTTATCGGCTCGCTGGCGCTGATCCCGTTGCTGCCAACCAGCTTTTTGCCTGCTCAGGATATTGCCAGCAGCACCGTCAGCCTGGAATTGCCGCCCGGCACCAGTCTGGCTCAGACCGGTGAGATTGCCTTGCAGGCTGAAAAGCGTTTACGCGCGATTCCTGAAGTGGCCCACGTCTTCATCGCGGCGGGCAGCGGCGATGCGGGCGGTGCAGGTGATCGGGACGCGAAACTGACCGTCGATCTGTTGCCGCGTGACCAGCGCGCACTGAAACAGTCGCAAGTGGAAGCGAGCATGCGTGAAAGTCTGCGCAGTTTGCCCGGTGTGCGGGTAACGGTCGGTGGTGACGGCAGCGGAGAACGTCTGGACATTGTCCTTGCCAGCGATGACGGCGATTTGCTGGAGCGCACTGCCGCCGCTCTTGAACCGCAGCTACGCCAGATAAAGGGCATCGGCAACGTCACCTCGAGTGCGGCGGTGCAACGGCCGGAAATCCAGATGCGCCCGGATGTTTTCCGGGCGGCAGAGCAGGGCATCAGTAGCCAGGACATCGCCGACACCCTGCGCATGGCCACCTACGGCGAATACAGTTCGTCCCTGGGCAAGATCAATCTGTCCCAGCGCCAGGTCAATGTGCGTGTGCGTATGCAACCGCAAGTACGCACCGACCTGCAGAGCCTCGCTCAGCTACGGATCAAGGGGCGTGATGGCCAGATTGCGCTGGCGTCGCTGGGAGAGCTCAGCATGGGCAGCGGTCCCGCGGAGATTGATCGTATCGACCGCTTGCGCAATATCACGCTGTCCATCGAACTCAATGGCAGCAATCTGGGCGAAGTGATGGAACAGGCCAAGCAGTTGCCGGCCATGCAGAACCTGCCAGCGCAAGTGAAACTGGTGGAGCAGGGCGAGTTGCAGTTGATGAGCGAGCTGTTTGGCAACTTCAGCCTGGCGATGGCCGTCGGCGTATTCTGTATCTACGCGGTGCTGGTGCTGCTGTTCCATGACTTCATGCAGCCGCTGACAATCCTTTCGGCGCTCCCCCTATCGCTTGGCGGCGCACTGTTGGCACTGTTGATCGGCGGAATGAGTTTTTCCATGGCGTCGGTCATTGGTTTGCTGATGCTGATGGGGATCGTGACCAAGAACTCGATCCTGCTGGTGGAATACGCAATCATGGCTCGCCGCGCACCCACCGTGAGCCGCTATGAAGCGTTGATCGACGCCTGTCACAAACGCGCCCGGCCGATCCTGATGACCACCATCGCAATGGGCGCGGGCATGTTGCCGACCGCACTGGGATGGGGCGGCGAATCAGGTTTCCGTCAACCGATGGCGGTGGTCGTTATCGGCGGACTGTTGGCCTCGACCGTACTGAGCCTGTTGGTGGTGCCCGTTATCTTTACTTATGTCGATGATGGTCATGAGAGGCTTAAAAGTTTGCTCCGCAGGCCTTTATAAAACAATGTAATCCGTCATAGAGGCGGGCACCCTGAAAGGGGTAAGCATCCAAGAGAATACTTCGCATTTCGATACACTTCCTCTCTGGATTCCACTGAACGCACCCAGCGCATCAGTGCCCGTTTTCATCTAATTACCACTTTTTTAGTCCGTTCCACACTACGCCTGTTCATAAAACCCAATCCATGCCGATAACGTCAGGGATCGCGAAAGATTAGCGTGCAGTGAACAGCACTTTCCACCTCTCACGACCTGTAAAGCTAACGGCTTGACGGCAGATAGCCACTACGCAGTGACGCCGTTAGTTGCTGTTATAAACAGGTTCCGCTCTGGCATAGAAATTGGATAGCCATTTCCGTAGCCCGATGAACCGCTTGTAGAAAAGGTATCTAGAACCACGTGCAACTAGTTGTCTCTAGTGCAGTAGGGCTTCCGGACAGAAGTGACCCCCTTACTTAACGATGATGGATAATCAATGAACCTGATAAATCGCACCAGTTTCGCTAAAAAACTCATGGCCGCGTTCACCGTTTGCGCCGTGATCACACTGGCTGTGGGTGGTGTGGGTATGCTCGGTATCAACCGGCTTTCCGATGCCCTTGAGCTGACGTTCTCGAATAATCTGGTTTCAGTGGCCAACACCAACGAGACGATGACCGCCCTGACCACGCATAACCGCGGGCTTTACCGTTTGCTCGATGCCAAGGACACGGCCACGGCGGAGAAAATGCGTCAAAGTATCAACGCCGAGCTTGAGCGTGCGCAAAAAGTCTATGCCATCTACCGCGCGACTCCATTGGAGGACGATGAACGTGCAGCGGGTGATCAGTACGACGCCTTGATGCCAGCCTATATGTCTGCTTCCCAGAATATCTTTGACCTGGAACAGGCCGGCAAACTGGAAGATGCGCGCATTCGTTTAAACGCGCTGGCTGACGGGGAGTTCAACAAGGCTCGCGGCTATCTGCAGATCATGATCGACTCCAACAAGCGCCAAATCAAAGAGGGTGCAGAAGCCGCTGACAGGTTGCAAAGCACCTCGGTATTCATGCTGACCGCGGGTGTTGTCATCGCGTTTGTGGTGGCGATCATGCTGGGTATTCTGATCACTCGCATGATTAGCGGGCCGCTTAGAAGCGCTATCGAAGTTGCACAACGTATTGCATCGGGTGACCTGACCCAGAGCGTTTCCAGCACCCGAGGCGATGAAGCAGGGCAGTTGCTCAATGCGATCGGCACGATGCAGGGTAATTTGAAACGAACCATTCAGGAGATTTCCAGCGCGTCCGATCAGCTTGCTTCGGCTGCCGAAGAGCTTGGCGCGGTCACGGAAGAAAGCACCCGCGGTCTTACTCGGCAAAATGACGAGATTCAACAGGCTGCAACGGCAGTGAACGAAATGACAGCGGCTGTGGAAGAGGTAGCCCGCAATGCGGTGTCTACGTCGGAGGAGTCGAAATCACTGGCAACCGACGCCGCTAACGGGCGGGGCCAGGTGGATAATACCGTCAAGGGCATCGGCACGATGGTCAGCGAGATCACCGAGTCAACGGGGTCGGTCACAACGCTTGCTGGCCACGTCCGGGATATCAGCAAAGTGCTTGAGGTCATCCGCAGCATTGCGGAACAGACCAACCTGCTCGCGCTGAACGCCGCCATCGAGGCTGCACGCGCCGGTGAGCAAGGCAGAGGATTTGCTGTGGTAGCCGACGAAGTGCGCGCTCTGGCGCACCGCACCCAAGCTTCAACGGTGGAAATCGAAGGCATGATCGGTACCGTGCAGTCCGGCGCCGACGGTGCGGTCGCTGCAATGAGCAAAAGCCTGGCGACGGCCACCAACACCCAGGAACTCGCTCAGTGTGCCGGCAGCGCCCTGGAAAAAATCACCAGCGGCGTAGGCACCATCAACGAGCGCAACATGGTGATTGCCTCGGCGTCCGAAGAACAGGCCCAGGTCGCACGCGAAGTGGATCGCAACCTGGTCAACATTCAGGAGCTGAGCGCACAGTCTGCAGCGGGCGCTAATCAGACGAGTGCATCCAGTCAGGAACTGTCACGGCTGGCGATTTCGTTCAACACGATGGTTGCGCAGTTCAAGCTTTAACAGGCTTGTGCAGGTGTATTTCCGGTCTGATCGTCTGGACCGCTTTGACCGGGAATACACACTGCTTTCTCTTGTTCTTTTCTTGTTGACGGTCGACCTTGCCAGTTTGCGGTGGGCAAAGCGCTTGAAATAGTTTGAATCCGGCTGGGACGCTGAAATAAACAGCGATCAGATATGAAATATCTTGAAACATTCGTGTCACATGAAGAGTCAATGGAATAACCCTCTTCAAGGTTTTCCGATGAAAACGCCTCGCCCGAACACACGTCTCAAATCCCTCATCAATCTGCGCAATCTAAAAATGGCGCGGTCTGCGCACGCGTTCGTTCGAGGCAATACCGCCCAGTTCTATGAGTGGCTTCACAGCCAGTCGGGCAGACGTCTGCCCAGCGGTCCGCCGGTCTGGATCTGTGGCGATTGTCACGCCGGCAATCTCGGGCCCACGGGGGATTCGAGAGGGCGCATCGACATGCATATCCGCGATCTCGATCAGGCCGTCATCGGTAATCCTGCCCATGACCTGGTGAGGCTGGGGTTGTCGTTGGCGACGGCTGCTCGTGGCTCGGACTTGCCCGGCGTTACCACGGCAAGAATGCTGGAAGAGATGATGCAGGGCTACGAAGAAGCTTTTTTGGGCGACGACGATGAAGAGCCTGATCGCCCTGCGCAAGTGAAAGCCGGAATGCGTAGCGCGGTACAACGCACGTGGAAGCACCTTGCCAAGGAGCGCTTCGAAGGTACGCAGCCGACCATTCCGTTGGGTAAGCATTTCTGGCAACTGTCACGCGCGGAACGCGATGCAATCAAGGAGCTTTGTGAAACGCCGGAGATTCATGCGCTGGTGACATCGCTCAAAGGCAGGTCGCAGGATGACCGGGTGCGCTTACTCGACTCCGCCTATTGGGTGAAAGGATGCAGCTCGCTGGGGCTGCTTCGCTATGCGGTGCTGATGGGTGTTGGCGATGAAGAGGATGAAGAGTTCTGCCTGCTCGACGTCAAGGAAGCCGTCGCAGCGGCGGCCCCCCGTACGGCAAGGGCTCGCATGCCCAGAGACAATGGCAAACGGGTAGTGGAGGGCGCCCGGAACCTATCGCCCGGCCTGGGCAGCCGAATGGTTGCCGTACGAATGCTGGATCATTCGTTCTTCATACGTGAGCTGCTTCCTCAGGACATGAAGCTGGAACTGGATGAGCTCACCGAGCAAGAGGCCATGCAGGCCGCAGCGTATCTCGCAAAAGTGGTTGGTAACGCCCACGCCAGACAGATGGATCTGGCCACACGTGCGGCGTGGATCCGGGATCTGCAAAGCAATCGCTCCGAGACCCTGGACGCTCCCTCCTGGCTATGGTCAAGCGTCGTTCAACTGGTCGGCAGTCACGAGCAAGGCTACCTTGAGCACTGTCGGCGCTACGCGCTGTAGCGCCTTGTGAATTGAGCGGAACAGATTAACTGCCGATGCTGGCCGTCCTTGGCTTACATGAATCAGTTAATCAATATTCTGCTCAAACTCGCCGGGGAAGCATAAGGAAGTCAGCGCCAGGCACTTATCGGTTGTGGCGCAGAATGGAGAAGTTCAGCGCCGCTGCTACCGAGAGCCAGACCAGGTAGGGAAACAAAATCAGCCCGGTGATGATGTCCAGTTGCAAGGCCATCACGATCATCGCGGCAACCACGACCCACAGCAGAACCAGAATCACCATCGCAGCAACCAGACGGTTCGCGCCAAAAAACACCGGCGTCCACAACGTGTTAAGCGCTATTTGAGCGGCCCACAAGGCCAGTACGATCTCGCTGCCGGGGATCAGCGTCAAGCGATAGCCCGCCCAGGCGAGAAGCAGATAAATCGTCGTCCACGCCACCGGAAACGCCCAGTCAGGCGGGGTAAAGCTCGGTTTCTTAAGAGATTCGTACCATGCTCCTGGCTTGAAGATGATGCCGGTTGCTCCGGCGGCGCAGCAGGCTAAAAGGAAAATGAAGAAGGTCATGGGTTGTCCTGAGTCGAGGGCTTATGAGGCTGATCGGTGGTAGCGATACCCAGGTTGGACGCCTTTGTGTTGAAAAGGTCCGTTTTTTTGATGTGAGGGTCAGAGCGAAGAAGAGAGGCGTGCCCTCTGCTTGACGCCTTGGAAAGCGCTGTTGCCGAATTGTAAAGCCGACCTCGGCGCCTCGATAAAGTCTGCCGAAGCGTGCCGTTTAAACGGTGGTTTCTACCAGGTAGCCCCGCGTTTAAGCGCTTATTGACGGCCTTATGGTGGTGTAATAAACCCTTGATGGCCAGATGCCCGTCAGACAACGGTGGTCTGCGCTTTATCGGAGGACTGGCTGGACGGGTCGGGCTTTAGCAACAGGTCACTCTTCTGAACTCACGTGGATAACCAGAACATGCCAGCACCTTTAACTCCCGTGCATACCTCTGCAGATCTGCCGGCGGAGGCCGATGTGGTTGTGATCGGCGGCGGTATCATCGGCGCGTTTACCGCCTATTACCTTGCCAAGCGCGGCATGAAGGTCGCGCTTGTTGAAAAGGGCCGCATAGGCGCCGAGCAGTCAAGCCGTAACTGGGGATGGTGCCGTCAGCAGAATCGCGATGCGCGTGAATTACCGATGGCCACCAAAAGCCTGGAATTGTGGGAGCAATTCGCCGAGCAATCCGGTGAACAGACCGGCTTTACGCGCTGCGGCTTGCTCTACCTGAGCAACAACGACCAGGAGCTGGAAGGGTGGGCGCGCTGGGGCGAGTTTGCGCGCACTGTCAACGTGCAGACCCAGATGCTCACCGCCGAGCAGGCTGCCGAACGGGGCAGGGCGACTGGCAAGCTATGGAAAGGTGGGGTGTTTGCGCCCACCGATGGCATTGCCGACCCTTCCCGCGCAGCCCCCGCAGTCGCGCGCGCGATCATGGCACTGGGCAGTAGCGTGCATCAGGACTGCGCCGTGCGGGGCGTCGAGACCGAAGGCGGTCGCTTGTCGGCAGTCGTCACCGAAAAAGGCACCATCCGCACCCGGCTCGCGGTGCTTGCCGCAGGCGCTTGGGCATCTTCGTTCTGCCGCCAGTATGGTATTCGCTTCCCGCAAGCGACGATTCGTCAGACAGTGCTTTCGGTCACCGCCCCGAGCCAGGAAATTCCCAGTGCGCTGCATACCACCGGCGCGTCCATGACCCGCCGCTTTGATGGCAGTTACACGCTGGCGATCAGTGGCCGGGGTCGAGTCGATATCACGCCGCAGTTGCTGAGGTTCTCTACGCAATTCCTGCCAATGTTTCAGCGTCGCTGGCGCAACCTTGCACCTGGGGGGCTGGAAGGCTGGCAGGCTGGCCACGAAAGCTTGAAGCGCTGGCGCCTGGACCAGCCCACGCCGATGGAGAGAATGCGCATTCTCGATCCAAGCGCTGACGCCTCCGCAGTTGCGCTGACTTACAAGCGCGCGGTGGAATTGGTGCCGGCACTGCAGGGTACGTCGATCAAGGCGTCCTGGGCCGGTTACGTGGACAGTACGCCGGACGGCGTTCCCGGTATCGGCGAAATGTCCAGCCTGCCGGGGCTGGTGATCGCGGCCGGCTTCAGCGGGCATGGCTTTGGTATTGGCCCCGGCGCGGGTCATCTTATTGCCGATATTGTCAGCGGTGTGAGCCCCATTGTAGACCCGCGTCCTTATCACCCTGACCGTTTTCAAACGTCCGCCTGGGGCAAGGTGGCGGACTTTTGAGCTGAAGCCGTTTTGTTGAAAACGTTTGGCACGGGTGAGCGGGTGGTCTATTTCGCCTTTTCAGTCTCAAGCATGAACTGCCCGAGCTCCTTGCTATAAAACTTTGCCATGCTCGTGGTGCCGTGACCACGGGTGTCGGCACTGGCGGGGATAAGTAATAGCCGTGCGTGCTTGAGTTCTTTCATCGACGCCTGCATCAGGCCTGTTTCCGGCGGGATGCGCTCATCGTCCGCTGAATTGATGGCCAGCACCGGAGCTTGAATTTTTTTCAGACCGGGGGCTGCGTTGAAGTCGGCGGAAGATTGCCATTGGTAGATGAAGTCATTGGCATCGGCGGTTTGTGCAGCGCTGAGGCGTTCATCCACCAGCTTATCGGCCTGAGCGCGGGTCGGGGCAGCCGCCTGATACGCCAGAGTACCGCCGCTGGTACCGATGCTGAACATCGCGTTGGCCAAGCGTAGGGACGGCGGTTGCGCGCTGTAGTTGCCGTTGTTCCAGGCCGGATCCTGCTTGATTGACTCGACCAGCAAGCGGCGCATCATCCAGTTGCGGGATGACATTTCGGTGGGTTGGGAAGCCATGGGCACCAGTGCGTCCATCATCTGCGGCCAGTTCTGGCCCCACATCCAGGTTTGCATGCCGCCCATGGAGTTACCGATGATCAGCCTCAGGTGCTTGATACCCAGACCTTCGGTGACCAACCGATACTGGGCTTGAACCATGTCGTTGTAGTTGTACGCCGGAAACCGAGTGCGCAAGCCATCCGATGGTTTGCTGGACTGGCCCACGCCGATGCCATCGGTGGAAATGATGTAGTACTTGCTGGCGTCCAGCGGTTGACCAGGGCCAAACAGCTCCCCGCCAAAATCCTTGCTCAGCATATCGCTGCCTGGCCGATAGGTGCCGTGCAGAAAGAGGATGGCGGGATTTTTGGGATTGCCAAGGGTGATGTAGTGCAGTTTGAGGTTGGCGAGTTTTTCACCGGTATGGAAGGTGAACTGCGGTGCAACCCAGTCGCCCTCGGTCGCAGCGGGTAACGGCGCGGCACTGACGGCAGAACCGAGTAAGGTCAGAGAAAACAACAGCCCGATCGTGGGACGTGAAATGAGTCTATGCATGGGTATGTCCTATTATTTTTGTTTTAGGAGGTCCTGCGCTTCGATGCTTGCAGGAGAGTGATTACTTGGCGCGCGTTTCGCTGGCCCTTGGGGTGGTGCCACCGCGGTGCAATGTCCCCGGTGTCGATACAGGGGATCTTGGTTCCCGTCCCGTTTTGTGTTTTTGTCAGGGCGTCATGGATGTCGAAAAGATCATCTTCCAACGATCAGATAATGTTAAGTTAATTTTTATATAACATTACTTAACACCTTGGCGCAGCTTTGTTTTGAAGAATATGCTTGAAAAAAGCGAGTTCGCGCGTTGGCGAGGGAGCGGTGGAGGGGGTGAGTGAGTTGCGCCCGTAAGAGGGTTGACTGGGCCAAAAGTCCAGTCAGCCCAGTCGAAGCGATGAAAACGCAGCCGGAAACCTCAAACGGTTTGGCCGGAAGCAATGACCTTGCTCGGAATTTCGCCAAGACGTCAAATGCAATGGCCAAGGAAAATTAACCAGTAATGGTTTTCTTTAGTTATCCTCGCCAGCGATCACGATATGGCTATGTTCATCAGCATCATTGATTCTGCTAGAGCCTCTTCCAGTCAGATCAAACGAGATTACCAAGCCTGGCCGCATGTCTTTTGGTCCGTCAGTCTTGCTGTTGCTGAAATGGCCGGCACCGCCCCATACGATACTTTTGTTCGCGCAGACAGCGGAGGCCTCTCTTGTAGCCGCCGCATCCCAAGCTACATTCAAAGCTAGCCTCTTTTTCATGTACAAAATTTTTTGCATCGGCGTTTTAGGCTGATCTATCGCCATTTTCCTATCAATTCCAGAAACATAAATCCCTGCACGATGAGCACTGCACAGCGCCTCAGAAACCTTGTCTAGCCAAGCGTCTCCGTGTCGCCCCCATGATGCTTCCAGAAAGTGTTTGACAGCGCTTTTTCCATCGCTCAATGCTTCTCTGAACGCGGCGCCATCGGAGTGCTTTACAAACTCTACCGCCAGGTGGTCGACGCCTGCATTTTTAAGTTTTGCAGCGGACTCGGTTATTAGTTTAGGTATGAAAAGCTTACCGTGCTCATCACCAATGTACACAAGGTTGTTGTCACTGGCTGCGCCTACTAGCGTATCAACGGGCCCACCCCTTGGAGGCCTGACATTTATACTGGGGTTGATACCTGCCGATGAGCTGCCTGAACTGACATAGCTGGTCGGGCTGGATGATGAAATTCTATTTAGCATATTATGTCCTTCGTTGTTCGAATTACGTTAGCTGGGAGTGTCGCTACCACATCGAATGTCACGCACCAAAGGGTTCCAGACATCACCGTCGTTTAAGTGGCTCATACTGGCTTGTCAGTTCCCTGATATCTGAAGGCCATAAGATTTGCTTTATTGCGCACGTGAAAGAGCAACGATGGTGGCGCGCAACGACGGGCAAAAGCACGGAAAGCAGGAGTTTTTCTGCTGCCAGGGCTCATGAGATGACTCCGTCAGCAAGTAGCAAACTGATTGCACGCCTTGAAGATCAACGCTGGGGTTTGATCTGGATAGGCCGGGCAGGGGGCCGATGCGGAATCTCGTTCAATTTGCCCAAATGGTCACTGCTCTCGGCTCAATCACGATATGGGGTTACCCTGAAGACCGGGTCATAAGGCGGGGCCCACCTGCCATCAATGTATCGCTCAAGCGGGGCTTTTGGGCCTACAGTCTTGAGTGTCGCTCACTGCAAGGAATACACATGAACGCGTTGCCTTCAACCTCTCTGCCAAAGCCCATCAGCCTGCTGGGTTATGGCGGTCTTTTGCCGTTTATTTCTCTGGCGCTGCTGATCCCGTTCTCTGGCGACTATCGGCCGCTGTTTGCGATTGCGCTTGTTAACTATGGAGCCGTCATCCTGAGCTTCGTCGGCGCCTTGCACTGGGGCTTCGCCATGACCGCGCAAGACATGAAAGCCGAGCAGCGCAGCGGCCGGTTCATCTGGAGTGTCATCCCTGCACTTATTGCCTGGATTGCCACGTTACTGCCAATGCCATTGGGTTGCTTGCTGCTGGTCATCGGCTTTGTTGTCCACTTTTGGCAGGACAGACTGCTCTTGCGGGTTATAAGCTTGCCCGGCTGGTACCTTCCTATGCGATTACGGCTTACCGCTGTGGTTAGCATCTGCCTGCTGCTTGCAGCGATGGTTGAGGCGCTTCATTTATGAAGCCTCTCACAATCATTCGCCGATGCAGCGTCAGCAAGCACAGAGGGAGGTCGAGGCATCGGGGTTCATGAAAGGGAGGTAAGGATTGGTGAAAGCGGCTACACATATACAGACATAGAAACACACATAATTTAACATAATATACATTATGCGTAACAAGATGTTGCGCGATCTTGGCAGTGCCGAGCGCATTTCCGCAGGAAAAGGCTCCTGTCGACACATGCCAACCAGCCTCGAATCAATCCTGAGTGAAACCGCCACGCACATTGATCTATCACGAAGCTAAAAACACTGAGCGAGCCCGGCGCTGTATCGAGTTGCTTTATCCGTGATGGCTACGCAGCGCTGTCGCGATGACTCGGTTGTACCCATTAACAACAATGGGGTCGAGAACCAGATCCAATCATGGGCTCCTGGACTCAAGAACTGGCTCTTCGCCGGGGCGTTCGTGCGGCTATGTGGACACTATCCTGCGATGTATTTAGGGTTACCTTTCCCACGGAACCCGACCGACGAGCGCTTTATGCCCAATACACTGAGTTTTCACCAGGTTGATGTATTCGCCAGTAAGCCCCTGGAAGGCAATGCCCTGGCAGTCGTAAGCGACGCTGATGATCTGACCACCGAACAAATGGCCGCGTTCGCACGTTGGACAAACCTTAGCGAGACGACATTTCTCATGCGTCCTACCCATCCTGATGCGGATTATCGTGTACGTATCTTTACTCCAATCCGTGAACTTCCTTTCGCTGGCCACCCTACTTTAGGCAGCTGTTACGTGTGGCTGGGGGATCATGGTTTTTCGCAAAGTAAAGAAGTCGTTCAGGAGTGTGGTGCAGGTTTAGTTCACATCCGCCGCGACGGCCCTCGTTTGTCTTTCGCGGCACCACCGTTGCTACGTGGAGGCGCGGTTGAAGACGATGTTTTGCACCGCATCATCGATGGATTGGGTGTTGCACCTGACCGTATTATTGCGAGCCAATGGGCAGACAACGGCCCGGGCTGGGTTGTGGTAATGCTGCGCACGCGTGAAGAATTGTTGGCAATACATCCAGACTATGCAGCACTGAATGGGTTAAACGTAGGGGCCTTTGCGCCTTGGGTCGGGCGAGATGCAGAAGCTGATATCGAAGTTCGAGCCTTCATTAGCAACAGGTCTGCCGAAGACCCTGTTACTGGTAGCCTTAATGCCAGCCTTGCCCAATGGCTAATACCCGCCGGGCTAATGCCAAAACGATATACCGTCAGCCAAGGTACGGCGTTGGGACGTCGCGGACGAATTCAGGTAGAACAGATCGGTGAAGGCATCTGGGTTGGTGGTGAAGTTCAAAAATGCATTACCGGCCAAGTCTCTTTTTAGCAGATGATTAAAATCAGGTTGAGTCAGCGAGCTTTTGATGACGATCTACCAAGGAACGTGAGACTCATATTCGCCTGCAGAACAACCGCCCTCGCCCAACCTTAAAGTCCCTGAGATTAATAACTCAACTAAACAGTCATTTAGTTGAGTTATCAATCCCCCCCCCACAAGCGCCCCTCCTGCACTTGACCCAGACATAAAATACTCACCGATTGACGACCAACTCCGAGACGACTTTTCTCAGCATTAAGGTCTCGCGTTGTATGGACTGCCCCATCGAAGACTCCTGACGCTGCATAACAGCCTCATTATGAGCGATGGCTTCAGTTACGCTGATCCAGACGGGCCGCATGCCATTGGCTATTTCATGGCTTTCCATTCTAACGGGCTCTAATTGGTGCGCGACTTCGCACAGATAAAAATGTGAGGTCATGTGCATCAGATCATACTGGGGCTTCCAATAGGGCCGGTATTCTTCGATGTAACCATAATGCTGGAGCACCTGAATTTCGCGAGCGCCCGTCTCTTCTTCAAGTTCACGCTTCAACCCTGTAACAACGTCCTCGTCTGCATCAAGGCCGCCTCCAGGAAAGCTGAAGTCGTTATAGCGTTCAGTGAACAGTAAAAGTATTTTCTCATCCCTCAATACGATGCCGCGTGCCGCATGGCGTCTGAATATTCTGCCCTGTGTGGACTTCAGTTCGGGATGAATGATTTCGGTAATGAGCTGCATGGGATCTTCATTTCGAGTGAGCTGGAGAATTCGAAGCAGTTGTCAGCCTGGTCGTAGCAACCTTTATTGCTCTTCAAAGCGAACCTATACGATCAAATTCGGCCTTGAGCTGGTCGGTGCTGATGGCCTCCAGTGGCAACGCAAGAAACGCTGTCACACGCTCGCGAATTTTGGCGAGTGTACTTTCAAACGCTGCGGTGATCTGCGCTTCCGACCCGGAGACTTCGGAAGGATCAGCCAGCCCCCAATGCGCCTTCAGGGCAGGCCCGAAGAAGATCGGGCAGGTTTCACCTGCAGCCCTGTCACAGACGGTGATCACGATATCTGGAGGCGAGCCTTCAAAAACGTCCGAAGCCTTGCTGCTAAGGCCTGCGGTGGAAATACCTGCTGCTTCCAGGGTTCGCAAAGCCTGTTGATTTACCTGGCCACTGGGAAAACTGCCCGAGCTGACTGCCTCCAGACCTGGATGCGCCAGATGGTTGAAAAGCGCCTCAGACAGAATGCTGCGGCAGCTGTTGTGGGTGCACATGAACAATACTTTCATCGTTGCATACCTTGAGTCAGAAACCGGGACGCAATGCCGAGACACCCGTCTTTCTTCTATCCCATCCTATTCCATTCGTATAACAGGAAATCAATGGCTGGGATCGCCGAGCGTGCGCAGCCCCTCCAGCAACCGAACAAATTCGACAACAGCTGGGGCCATTGTGTGCTCCGTACGGGTAATGAGCCCGATTTGCCGAACAACACCCGGATGATCAACTGGCACCTTGCTCAGGTCTCCCCGCCCATCGTCCGCTGACTCCGGAAGAAGTGTAACGCCCTGCCCCTGCCTGACCAACGCCAGCACGGTAGACATGTAATTGGCTTCCAGCCCCGCAGATAAAGGCAGTTGCTCGTCAGCAAACACTCGCTCGACCAAATCGCGAACGCTGCTTTCCCTGCCGGTAAGAACGATCGGAAAAACAGCTATCTCGTCCAGTCTCACCGTCGGACGCTTTGCCAGTGGATGGTCTTTTGGGGCGAACAGGCACAACCGGTCTTCCAATATCGCGTTGAACTCCAGCCCATGAGTGGGCCGAGCCTGTACGCCTAATCCGAAATCCACTTCGCGCTCCATGACAAGCGTGTCGATGCGTTGCGCGACGACATCTCGCAGTCTGACCTCGACACCGGGAAACCGCTCGCGGAACGTCTTCAACACGACAGGCAGTACACCGGAACACAGCGATGGCAAGGCGGCGATGGTGATCAAGCCGCGTCGTGAGGCTGCAATATCCCGCGCAGCAGTAACGATGTTGTCCAGATCCAACAGCAGTTTTTCCATGGGTAAACGCGCATTTTGCCCGGCGCCGGTCAAGCAGACATGACGCGGGCTTCGTTCCAGCAAGGCAACGCCAAGCCAATCTTCCAGTTGCTGGATTTGTACGGTCAGTGCAGACGGCGACAAGTTGAGAGCAGCTGCGGCCTTGGAAAAACTGCCGGTCTGAGCGACTGACAGAAAGGCGCGGATGTGCTGGATCGAATTCTTCATTTTGTTTTTCCGAACAAGACCCACTGAATATTTCAATTCACAGAGCATAGCGTCGTTGTTATTACTCTTGCAAAACAACAAGAGGGTGTCTCGTCGCTGCCGCGCACAGGGATGCCAAAGAGGATCTGCCCATGCTCGCCACACTCGGTGTGATAACCATCCTTGCCATGCTCGTCAGTATTATGAGCAAACGCATATCTCCCCTGGTTGCATTGATCGCCCTCCCGATCATCGCCGCCCTCCTCGCTGGTTTTGGTCTGCAAACCAGTGGTTTCATCATCACAGGCATCAAGAACGTTGCGCCTGTAGTCGGGATGTTTGTATTCGCCATCCTCTTCTTCGGCATCATGACGGATGCCGGCATGCTCGATCCGATCATCGATCGCATCCTCAAACGGGTCGGTACACGGCCGACCCGCATCGTCATGGGCACCGCACTGCTGGCGCTGTTGGTGCATCTGGACGGCTCCGGCGCGGTGACCTTTCTCGTGACCATTCCGGCAATGCTGCCGTTGTATACGCGGCTGGGCATGGATAAACGCATACTGGCCTGCGTCACGGCGATGGCTGCGGGTGTCAACTTCCTGCCCTGGACGGGTCCGGTGTTGCGCTCCTCCGCAGCCCTTCACGTGCCGGTTTCGGATCTGTTTCAGCCGCTCATTCCGGTGCAGATCGTCGGACTGATCTTCGTCTTCACCTGCGCGTTCTTCCTGGGACAGCGTGAAGAGCGACGCCTGGGCCTGGGTCCTGACAATCTCGATGTAAAACCCCACCAACGCGTGCTCAGTGATGCCGAGCGTGAACTGCGCAAGCCTCGGTTGTTCTGGATCAACCTGCTGCTGACGCTGGTGGTGATGGGCGTAATGATCGCGGGGGTTGTCGATCCGGTGGTGATGTTCATGCTCGGCACCGTGATTGCCTTGTGCATCAACTATCCTGCCGTGGACGCACAACGGGCACGCATCGACGCACACGCCAAAACGGCCCTGACCATGGCCAGTATTCTGCTTGCTGCCGGGGTATTCACAGGCATCATGCAGGGCACCGGGATGCTGAAGGCCATGGCAGAAGTGGCCGTAGGCCAGATCCCGGCCGGGCACGGCAAGCTGATCCCGGTCGTCGTAGGCTTTCTATCCATGCCCTTGAGCCTGCTCTTCGATCCGGACTCCTTCTACTTCGGCATCATGCCCGTGGTCGCCGAGGTCGGCAAAGCGCTCGGCGTTGACCCGATGCAGGTCGCGCAGGCGTCGCTGCTTGGCGTGCATACCACCGGCTTCCCGGTCAGCCCGTTGACGCCAGCGACCTTTCTGCTGGTCGGCCTGTGCAAGATCGAACTGGCTGACCACCAGCGTTTCACTATCCCTTTCCTGTTTGCGGCCTCGGTCATCATGACCCTGACCGCTATGGTCATAGGAGTTTTCTGAATGAAAACAATACGGATTGGTTCAGGAGCCGGTTATTCCGGCGACCGCATCGAGCCGGCGATCGAGCTGGCCGAGCATGGGCAACTGGATTACCTGGTATTTGAATGCCTCGCAGAACGTACCATTGCACTGGCACAGCAGTCGCGTCTGGCAGACCCATCAGCAGGCTACGATCCATTGCTGAGCGAGCGCATGCGCCGGGTCTTGCCTTTTGTGGGCAACGGCGTTGACGGTACGCGCCGCCGCTTGCGAATCATCACCAACATGGGCGCTGCAAATCCGCTTGGCGCCGCTAGTGAAATACGCCGGATAGCGGCAGAACTGGGCTTGAACGGCTTGAAAGTCGCAGCCCTGACAGGCGATGACGTACTCGCAGCCCTGCTGCAACAGCCCGATCAAACCCTCGACAACGGCAGGTCTCTGCGATCCCTCGGCGACAGGCTCATCTCGGCCAATGCCTATCTGGGCGCGGAAGGAATCATCCAGGCCTTGCGCGCCGATGCTGACGTGATCGTTACCGGAAGGGTCGCTGATCCCTCACTGTTTCTCGCACCGCAAATGTTCGAGTTCGGCTGGGCCGAGGACGCATGGGCATTGCTGGGCCGCGGAACCCTGGTCGGGCATTTGCTCGAATGTGCCGGCCAGGTCAGCGGCGGCTATTTCGCGGATCCTGGTGTTAAAGACGTCCCAGACCTCGACCGTCTGGGCTTCCCGCTGGCCGAGATAGATGCGGCAGGCAACGCCGTCATCAGCAAAGTGGCAGGCTCCGGTGGCCGCATTGATACCGCCACCTGCACCGAGCAAATGTTGTACGAAGTGCATGACCCTGCCGCCTATCTGACGCCGGATGTCAGCGCGGATTTTACCGATGCTGCCTTCGAATCCGTCGCCAGAGACGAAGTGCGCGTTCAGGGGGCGGACGGACACGCACGTCCCGCGACGCTGAAGGTGTCAGTAGGTTTTCTGGATGGCTGGATCGGCGAAGGACAAATGTCCTACGGCGGCCCCGGCGCGCTGGCTCGCGGACAATTGGCGAAGGACATCGTACTCAAACGCCTGGCCCTGACAGGCGTGGTATGTGAGGACATTCGAGCCGAACTGATCGGCGTTAACGCCTTGCATGGAGGTCACCTGGGAGCGCGCGCCGAGGGCGAGCCCTGGGAAGTACGCCTCCGGGTGGCCGCGCGTTGCGTGGACAAAAACGATGCAATACGCGTCGGCAATGAGGTGGAAACCCTCTACACCAACGGCCCGTACGGCGGCGGCGGTGCGAGCAAGTCAGTCCGCCAGGTAGTCGCGGTGGCGTCGTTGTTTGTGCCGAGAGACCAGGTCAACCTGCACGTACATCTGGAGGATCTGGCATGAACACCACCAAATTGCGGGACATCGCTCATACACGTACCGGTGACAAGGGTGACGTCTCCAATATCTCCATCGTTGCCTTTCGCATCGACGATTATCCACGTCTGGCTGAGCTGCTGACGGTGCAACGGGTCACTGAACACTTTGCCGAACTGCTGGATGCAAATGGACCACCCGTACGGCGCTACGAACTGCCACGTGTTGGTGCGCTCAACTTCGTCCTGCCCGGCATCCTGCGTGGCGGGGTCACGCGGTCACTGGCGCTCGATGCCCACGGCAAGGCTCTGGGGGCCGCACTGCTCGATCTGGCCCTGGAATGACGAGCGGCTTAGCGCGAGGCGGCACATCGGTCGCGCACCTAGCGGTGCACTTTGGCGCACCCTGCACGCATTGATGCAACAAATCCGTACCCGCTGAAAAATTGGTTCACTCAACGGCGAACCAATCCCCTTGCCATGCCGCGGACCAACCCGGCGGACCTTTGAACATTGGCCCGCCAGGCTTGATCCGCGACAGTGGCTGGCCCTCTTGCCCGGCAAAATTGACCGAACCAATTTTCATTGGCATCGCTCTTGCACCACCCCTTATGCCTGGAACCCCTGCCTGCGGGCAGCTCAGGGCATCTTTTTTCGGTCTGGCGCGAGTACCATGATGCAAAGGTTCGACCCTGACATCCCCATCGACAACTCTTCGAAACTGGCGCTGGATGCGTTGCGCCAGATCGTTGCCCAGCATGCGGCCTTCCCCCAGCGGGCATTGCCTACAGAGCGGGATCTGGCGGCCGATTTCGGGGTCAGCCGACGCGCAGTTCGTCGCGCCCTGTCGGTGCTGGAAGCCGAAGGCCAGGTCTGGCGCCGGCAAGGTAAAGGGACATTTGTCGGACCGACGCCACCCAGTGCCGCCATGAGCTTCGCGCGGCTTTCCGGCCGGACCAATTTCACCGAGGTCATGGAAGCGCGCCTGCACCTGGAGCCAGCGCTTGCCTCACTGGCGGCGGTACGGGCCAGTGGTGAACAGATGGCGATTCTGCGCCGCCTTGCCGAGCGCACCACTCGCCAGCAGGTCGCCGAGCAGACCGATGCCGAAGGCATCGAGCTGTGGGACAGCGCCCTGCACCGTGCCATTGCCGAAGCCGCGGGTAACCGGCTGATGCTGGACATCTTCGAAATGCTCGATGCGATCCGTCTGGACCCCGCCTGGCGAGACTTGCGTCACCGGGCGCGCAATGCCGACCGCCTCGACACTTACAGCCACGATCACGACGACATTGTCAGCGCCATTGAAAGCCGCGATCCGATCAAAGCCGCCACCGCCATGCGCGGCCATTTACGTGCGCTGCAACAGGCCCTGAACACCGTCATTAACCAAGACCTGGAGGCCAGCCTATGAGCGCCACTGCCCACCTCACAGAAAACGGCGACGGCACGGTGCTCAGCATCAGCGACCTGACCATCCGCTTTGCCGGTGCGCCCGCCAATGTTGTCGACGGCGTGTCGTTTTCCGTCAAGCGCGGCAAGACCCTGGCCATCGTCGGCGAGTCCGGCTGCGGCAAGAGCGTGACCTCAATGGGCCTGATGGGCCTGTTGCCGACGACGGCCAAGGTAGACGCCAGCGACTCGCTACTGATCGATGAAGCCTTGCTGGGCATGTCCGAAGAGCGCCTGCTGGATGTGCGCGGCAACCGCATGGCGATGATCTTCCAGGAGCCGATGACCTCCCTCAATCCGGTCTTCACCATCGGTGAGCAGATCGCTGAAAGCGTGATGCGTCATCAGGGCCTTTCAGACAAGGCTGCCCGCCAGCGGGCTCTGGACATGCTGGAAAAGGTCCGCGTACCGGACGCTCGCCAGCGGCTGGACGCCTACCCACATGAACTCTCGGGTGGCATGCGGCAACGGGCCATGATTGCCATGGCGCTGGCCAATGACCCAGCGCTGATCATCGCGGATGAACCGACGACTGCGCTGGACGTGACCATTCAAGCACAAATCCTCTCGCTGATAGCCAACCTGCAGACCGAGACCGGCACAGCGATGATTCTGATCACCCACGATCTGGGTGTAGTCGCCGAAGTCGCCGATGACGTCATGGTCATGTACGCCGGGCGTGTCGTGGAAAGCGGCCCGGTGAAAACCCTGTTCGACGATCCGCAGCATCCGTACACCATCGGCCTGATGGGTTCGATGCCCTCGATCGGCCCTCGTGAAGGTCGTTTGGCGACCATTAACGGCCGGGTGCCGACGCCGGCAGAAATGCCGGGCGGTTGCCGTTTCGCCGGGCGCTGCCCGTTCGTGATCCAGCGATGCCGAGACGAACGCCCGCCGCTGCTTGAGTTGTCTCCCGGACACTTCGCCGCGTGCATCCGTGCGCCTTTGGAACAGCATGTGGGAGTCAGTGCGTGAACCTTTCCAGATCAGACATCGCCGGGCGCGTCAGCCCCGACAGCAACGCGCAGAAACCCATTCTGGAAGGCATCGGCCTGAGCAAGCACTTTACCGTGCAAAGCGGCCTTTTGCAGCCGAAGAAGCCGCCGGTACAGGCTGTCAATGAGGTCAACCTGTCAGTCCGCAAGGGCGAGACGCTGGCATTGGTAGGCGAGTCCGGCTCGGGTAAATCCACCCTTGGCCGCTTGCTGCTCAACCTGCTGCAACCGACTGCGGGCGACGTGATTTACGAGGGCCGCAACCTGGCCAACCTGACGCCGGAAAAACTGCGTCAGGTACGCCGTGACTTACAGATCATCTTTCAGGACCCGTTCGCCTCGCTGAATCCACGCATGACCGTGGAATCCATCGTTGGCGAACCGATCTGGCTGCACAGCCAGGCCAGCCGTAGCGACCGTCAGGCTAAAGTCGCCGAGTTGTTGCGCACGGTAGGTCTGGCTCCGGAACACGGCGGTCGGCATCCCCATGAATTCTCCGGCGGTCAGCGCCAGCGCATCGGCATTGCCCGCGCCCTGGCTTCCGAGCCGCGCTTGATCCTCGGTGACGAGCCGGTCTCGGCGCTGGACGTTTCAGTGCAGGCGCAAGTGGTCAACCTGCTCGAAGACCTCAAGCATCAATTCGGCCTGACCCTGGTGATTGTTGCCCATGGCCTGGCCGTGATTCGCCATATGAGCGACCGCGTGGCGGTGATGTACCTGGGTGAAATCGTCGAACTGGCGCCGGTCGACGCGCTGTTCGAAAACCCTTTGCACCCTTATACCCAGGCGCTGATGGCCGCTGTGCCGGTCAGCCACCCTGACCTGCGCCAGCCGCGTCCGCTCCTCGGCGGCGATATGCCCAGCCCCAGCCGCCCGCCTTCGGGTTGCCGCTTTCATACCCGTTGCCCGCACGCCCGTGCGCTGTGCAAGGACGCTGCGCCGGTCATGGAAACAGTCGAGGCCGAACGCCAGGTCGCCTGCCACTTCTGGCGTGAAATCGCCAACGCAGGCAGCGCCACGCTGATCCTTCCGACACCCAGCGCTGCCTACACCCAGCGCCTGAATCTGTTCAAGCATCATCAATCCCTTGCAGTGGAGAGCCAGCCATGAAAATCGCACGCGTCGTGACAGGAACATTGTTATTGCTGGCCGCCAACGCTGCCTTTGCCGAATCGACGTTGCGCATCGGCATTCAGGACGATCCCGATGTGCTTGATCCGCATCGTTCGCGCACCTACTCCGGCCGCCTGGTCTACACCGCGCTGTGCGACAAACTGGTGGACGTCAACCCGGACCTGACCTACTCGCCGCAACTGGCCACCGCCTGGAACTGGAGCGAAGACGGTAAAACCCTGACCATGACGTTGCGCGAAGGCGTGACGTACCACGATGGCGAACCTTTTGATGCCGCCTCGGTGAAGTTCAACCTCGACCGCGCCCGCACCCTCCCCGACTCGCTGCGCAAAAGCGAGCTGGCCTCGGTGGACAGCGTCGAGGTGATAGACGCAAAAACCGTCGCCATCAAGCTCAAGCAGGCCGATGCCACGCTGGTTTCACAGCTGTCTGACCGCGCCGGAATGATGCTCGCGCCGAAAGCTGCGCAAGGCGAATTCGCCGCCAACCCGGTCTGCTCCGGCCCTTACAAATTCGTGCAGCGCGTGCAGCAGGATCGAATCGTGCTGGAGCGTTTTGACAAGTACTGGAATAAACAGGCTTATCACTTCGACAAAGTGGTGTTCCTGCCGATTCCGGATACATCGGTGCGCCTGGCCAACCTGCGCTCCGGCGACCTGGACATCATCGAGCGTGTTGCACCAACCGATGTGAAAACGGTCAAGGGTGACAGCAAGCTGGCGATCTACAACACACCCGGCCTGGGCTACATGCAACTGATGTTCAACATCGGCAACGGTGAAAAAGCCAACTCGCCGATGGGTAAGGACAAGCGCGTACGCAAAGCCTTTGAGCTGTCCATCGACCGCGATGCTATCAACCAGGTGGTGTTCGAGGGTCTGTACGCGCCAAGCGCTCAGCCGTTCCCGAAAAACAGCCCGTATTACGACAAGGACCTGCCGATCCCGGCTCGCGATATCGAGAAAAGCAAGGCGCTGCTGGCTCAGGCCGGTGTGAAGCTACCATTGGCGGTGGACCTGAAAGTGGCCAACAACCCCATCGCACAGCAGGTCGGGCAGATCATTCAGGCCATGGCTGAAGAAGCAGGCTTCAAGGTCAACCTGATTGCCACTGAATACGCGACGATGCTCAGCGAACAGGCGAGCGGCAACTTCCAGATCGGCATGAGCGCCTGGTCAGGCCGCCCCGATCCGGACGGCGATATCCATCAGTTCGTGACCTGCAAAGGCGGCCAGAACGACGGTAAATACTGTAACGCCAGGCTCGACGAACTGCTCAACAAGGCGCGCACCGTGAACGACGTTGCACAACGCCAGGCGCTGTACAACGAAGCGCTGCGTTTGTTGACCGATGAAGTACCGACCGTCTACCTGTATTTCGACCCGCGAATCATTGCCATGCGTAACAACGTGACCGGTTTCGTCCCTAACCCGGACGGTCTGATTCGTCTGAACAATGTCGCGTTCAAGCCATGACTGACGGGCGCACCTGCGAGGTTCCGGTATGCTGATGTTCATCCTGCGACGCCTGCTCAGCTCGATACCGACGCTGATTCTGGTTTCGCTGTTCGTCTTCACCCTGCAGAAGCTGCTGCCGGGTGACCCGGTGCTGGCCATGGCCGGGGAAGAACGCGATCCAGCGGTCATGGAATACCTGCGCGACAAATACCGGCTCGATGACCCGATCCCGTTGCAGTACCTCAACTGGGTCGGCAACGTGCTGACCGGCGACCTGGGAACATCGCTGCGCACCGAGCAACCGGTGACCACGCTGCTGGCGTCGAAACTGCCGGTGACTATCGAACTGGCCGTGCTGGCCCTGCTGATTGCGCTGTTTATCGGCATTCCCACCGGAATCATTTCGGCGGTGCGCAAAGGCACTGCGGTGGATTACGGGGCCAACGTGGTGGCGCTGTCGGGGATTTCCATCCCGCACTTCTGGCTGGGCATTCTGCTGATCATGATCTTTGCAGTGAAACTGCAGTGGCTACCCGCCTCCGGCTTTGTGCCGATGGGTGAGGACTTCGGGCAAAACCTGAAGACCCTGATCCTGCCAGCGTTCGTACTGGGTGCCGGGCTTTCCGGGATTCTCATGCGCCACACCCGCAGCGCCATGCTGGAAGTCCTGCGTGCTGACTACGTCCGCACCGCACGGGCCAAGGGATTGTTCCCGCGCACGGTGATTCTCAAGCATGCGTTGCGCAACGCATTGATGCCGATCATCACCCTCACGACACTGCTGTTCGGTGAGTTGCTCGGCGGTGCGGTGTTGACCGAGCAGGTATTCAGCATTCCGGGGTTCGGCAAGATGATTGTCGACGCCGTATTCAACCGTGACTACGCCGTGGTGCAAGGCGTGGTGTTATGTGTCGCGATTGGCTTCCTGATGTTGAACTTGCTGGCAGACGTGCTTTATCGCCTGATCAACCCACGCCTGAGGACTGCCTGATGACCGCTATCGCCAGCCTGTCGCACAGCGCGATCCTGCCCCGCAGTCGCTCGCCTTTTCTGAAAAAATTCCTGGCCAACAAAGGCGCAGTGATTGGCGCGGCAGTGTTGTTGCTGTTTGTCCTGGCCGCCGTTCTGGCGCCCTGGATTGCGCCTCATGACCCGCTCAAAGCCAACTTCCTCGCGGTACGCAAGGCACCTTCATTGATCTACTGGATGGGCACCGACGAACTGGGGCGCGATTTATTCTCGCGTTTGCTGTATGGCGCACGCAGTTCGCTGCTGGCCGGTGGTGTTTCGGTGGCCATCGCCATGGTCATCGGCGTGCCGCTGGGCCTGCTGGCTGGGTACTTCGGTGGCAAGCTGGACATGATCATCTCGCAGGTCATGGAAGCGCTGTTGTCCTGTCCGTTTCTGGTGCTGGCCATCGCTTTGGGCGCCTTTCTCGGCCCCAGCCTGACCAACGCGATGATCGCCATCGGCCTGTCCGCGATGCCGATCTTTGCCCGCCTGACCCGCGGCCAGGTGCTGTCGATCAAACACGAGGATTACCTCGAAGGTGCCCGCGCCATCGGTCTGCCGGATCGCTGGATCATCCTGCGTTACGTGCTGCCCAACGTGATGTCGCCGCTGGTGGTACAGGCCACATTGACCATCGCCTCGGCGATTCTGGCCGAGGCCAGCCTGTCGTTTCTCGGCCTGGGCCAGCAACCGCCGTCGCCGTCCTGGGGCTCGATGCTCAATACTGCGAAAAATTTCATGGAGCAGGCTCCGTGGATGTCGATTGCGCCAGGTGTGGCGATCTACATCACGGTCCTGTGTTTCAACCTGCTGGGTGACGGCCTGCGCGATGCGCTGGACCCCAAGGGCTAAACCTTTCGTCTTCTGCCAAAGAGAAACGCTTATGTTCGATGATCTGGATTACAACCAACCGTACGCGTCGGCCCGCTCGCCGGTGATGGGCAACAATATGGTCGCCTGCTCTCAACCATTGGCCGCTCAGGCCGGGCTGGACATGCTGCGCCGTGGCGGCAATGCGGTCGACGCAGCCATCGCCGCGGCCATGGTGCTGACGGTGGTAGAGCCCACCGGCTGCGGCATCGGCAGCGATGCCTTTGCCATCGTCTGGGACGGCAGCAAGCTGCAAGGCTTGAACGCTTCCGGCCGCGCGCCACAGGCCTGGACACCGGAATACTTCGAAGGCCAGAGCCAGATGCCGCAACGCGGCTGGCCTGCGGTCAGCGTGCCGGGTGCAGTGTCGGCCTGGGTGGAGCTTTCGGCACGCTACGGCAAACTGCCCTTCGCGACCCTGGCCGAACCGGCGATCGGCTACGCCCGCGATGGCTATCAGGTCACACCGATTATCGCCGAGCTGTGGAAACGCGGCGCGCATCTGCTCAAGGACCAACCGGGCTTTGCCGAGTGTTTCATGCCGGATGGCAAGGCCCCCATGGCCGGAGAGAAAATCCGGCTCAAGGACCATGCCCGCACGCTGGAACTGATCGCGCAGACCAAAGGCGAAGCGTTCTATCGCGGCGAACTGGCGCAAACAATCATCGCCCATGCCAACGCCAATGGCAGCGTGATGAGTCTCGACGACCTGGCGACGCACACTGTGGACTGGATCGACACCCTGTCAGTGCCATACGCAGGCGCTGTGGTGCATGAACTGCCGCCCAATGGCCAGGGCATTGCCACCCTTGCCGGCCTGACCATGCTCGAAGCACTGGGCGTCGGTAAACACCCGGTGGACAGCCTCGAGACGGTTCATCCGGTGCTGGAAGCAATGAAACTGGCCTTGGCCGACCTCGACGAACATGTCGCCGACAGCGAGCACATGCGCGTGCCCTCAGCCGATTTGCTGGGCCAGGCTTACCTGACGGAACGCGCAGGGCTGATCACCGATCAGGCTGCCAATCCCGGGCACGGCTCGCCAAAACCGGGTGGCACGGTGTACCTGTCGGCAGCGGATGAAAGCGGCATGATGATCTCGTTCATCCAGTCCAACTACATGGGCTTCGGTTCGGGTGTGGTGGTACCCGGTACGGGCATCAGCATGCAGAACCGCGGCGCGGGCTTCTCGCTGGAACCGCAGCACGTCAATTACGTCGCGCCGCGCAAACGCCCGTTCCACACCATCATCCCCGGTTTTGTCATGAATGCCGACGGCACGCCGCTGATGTCCTTCGGTTTGATGGGCGGCCCGATGCAGGCGCAGGGTCATTTGCAGATGATGATGCGCATCCTGCGCTACAAACAGAACCCGCAAGCCGCTGCCGACGCACCGCGCTGGAGGATCGAATCCGGCCTGAAAGTCGCCGTGGAGCGTGCGTTTGACCCCGAGGTGGTGAAAGCACTGCGCGCCAAGGGTCACGACATCGATGTCGAGGAGCCGAGCGGCGTGTTTGCCTTCGGCGGTGCGCAGATTATCCAGCGCACCGCGCATGGATACGTGGGCGGGACCGATCCGAGGAAGGACGGAACGGTCGCAGCGTATTGAGCGACCGCGATATCCGCTACTGACAAGCCATCGAGCAGACGGCCCTGGTCGGGAATCAGTTGCTCGATACGCTTGGTAATCCGCGCAACTAAGGGTTACACCTTGCCGTCGACCAAGGGTCTTGCGGCTCGCCGGTAGCCCAGTAGCGCGTCCAGGACGATAAAGCCCAGCAGACTCACGCCCAATACGGGCAGGGCAAAGCCAGTCAACACTGCGACCAGGATCAACGCCCATTGCGCGCCCGGATTCAATGAGCGCCAGAGACTCAAGAGCGTTGCCTGCTGATTGCGTGGTTGAGAAAGCGTTGGACGACGTCGCCACCACATCACATAACCCATGACGACCATGGCCGCCAGGCCACTGGCGAACACCACCAGCACCAATTGATTGGCCAGACCGAACAACACGCCCATGTGCGCATCAATGCCCCAGCGGGTCAGCTTGGCGGGCAGCGAATAGTCTGCAAACCTGACGTGATCGACCACTTCCAGTGTTTGCGGGTTGATCGACACGGCATCCACTTGCGTCGGCCAACTGCGATCTATCTCGCTGACCACCCACGCCTTGTCGCTGCTCGCGGATGGCCTGATCTCAACTTTGGCTGTATCGATATGCTCGGCACGCGCTCTGGCCAGAACGCTGTCAAACAAGGCAGGGTCCAGCACGGATGCCTGTGTCGTCGGCGCCATGTGCATATGGTGCTCGGCGTGCTCGTCCATGGGCATAGACATTGGCATCGCCGCCGATTCGCCCAGTGCGGTGGCCACACTTGGCGTTGACCAGCCATAGTAGGCACGCAGTACGCCAATGTTATCGCCAGCGTACTGTGACCACGTCAAACCGGTGGCCGAGAAGAACAGCAGCCCCAGCAACAGCCATACGCCGGTGGTTGCATGCCAGCGGCGCACGTTGCCGCGTTCACGACTCTGCCGACGACGGCGAACCGTCCACAGCACCAGACCGCCGAGCGCAGCCACCCACAGCCATGAGGCGGCCAGCTCGCTGTAGATCCTGCCGACATCGCCCAGCAGAAGGCCCCGATGAAACTGATCGATCCAGGTGCGTAGGGGTAGTACGCCACTGGTACCGTAGACCTTCATGTCGCCGCGAATTTCGCCACTCACCGGGTCCACGAACAGCGCTCGATGCTCTGATGGGCCAAAGCCCGGATCGCTGAACATGACCCGAGTGGTATCCCCTTCCCGGGGTGCCGGGCGCACTGCGGCAACGCTCAGGCCTGGACCTGCCGATGCCTGCGCGCGCTGGATCTGCGCCTGCAAGCTCATGGCAGGACCACGGCTGTCTGTGTGCAGCGCACGCGCATAGAGCGAATCTTCGATCTGCGGGGTCAGCGCATAGACGATGCCACTCAAGGCCGCGACCAGCATGAACGGACCGACGAATACGCCGATGTAAAAATGGAGCCTTTTCAGAAAGGCGACAAACGCCCCGGAAGGCCGTAGCTCCGGGCTTGAACAGGATGCAGACATAAGGACTCACCAACGTATAAACGCGCCCCGCCGGAATGACCTTCCGGCAGGCTGTAAAGACAATATCGGTTGTTCGTGCGAGCGATAATCACACGTCCACGATGGGCGCTACGGGGCCTGTGGATTGAGTCGCGGGAGGGAGTACCTTGGCAGGTTGCCGAGCCAGAGGTCGGGCAACACGAAACGAGAACGGCGGATACGGGTCAGCCAGCCCAGCGCCACGAAGAAAATCATCGCCAGCGTCAGCGTGCCGGCAAACGAACAGTCTCCCGACTGCGCCTTCATGCCGCCTGACATGTCCGTCTTTTTGGACGAGCCGTCCATGGACATGTGCATCGTGTGATGCCCACCGTGCATATCCGACATCCCATGGTCTGCATGGGAGACCGACGCCACTGCAGTGCCTGCAAAGGCGGCCATCATCTGGCCGTGACCGATGCTGCACGCAAGACCATTGAACAGGACAACTGCGTACAGTATCCAGGCAATGGGCGAGCAATGGGTTCGGAAGAAGTTCATGGCGGCTAATTTAACATCTCCAGCCGGAACTAGACAGAATGGGGTGTACAGATCGGCAGCCTTCGCAGGAGCGATAATCGCGGTGAAGCGGGTTATACGAGCCCGCCATGTGCTGGTGGACGCCAGGGCGCACCGCGTGGTTTCTTGCTTCGCTGCATCGAATGAACCTGGCAATTGCAGTCGAGCAGACAGTCGTTTTTAAATCCGTCGTTAAATACTTCGCCTGTACCCGCCACCTACAGGATCGTGCCAATGGACATAAGAGAACATGAAGTAAACCTTGAACACCTTGCAACAACCAGCACGCGTGCACTGAACCGTCTCGAACTTATAACGCCCCCAATCACACCTCGATGATGACCCGTACCAACCTGGCCCTTATACACGTACTTTTCCATACCACACTGCCCGACTCTATCGCTTGGTTATATATATCACTTGATGGCGACACTGTTTTCTACACCCGAGCGAATTCCTCTTGACCCGGGTTTATCCGGACGCGCAGTCTGCTTTTCAAAAAACCGAGAAAAAAGCTGCCTCCCCCCCAATGAAACCGGGCCAATAGCAACCTGTTCGATTCAGGTTCGACCCTGTTAAAAAACGCGAAACCCATTTCGCGGTCATGAAACCTTCATTAAAAAATCCTGCAACTGCAACACACTTCATCCGCTTTAACTTTCCATGATTATCATGAACAAGCTGAACTAAAGCTGTCTGTTCATGACGAGCTCGATGAAACCTGAACGCCAGATTAATAATTCTACATGGACGCATAACGACATTGTCGGCCGTTTGAGTTTCCCCCTACTCTATGCTTCGAAAGCCTGCCAGGCGATACAAAAAAGCAACGGCATCTGGACATTATTTTTACAATTGAACGCCTAAGTTCACGGCACTCACGCACCCTGTATTTGCGCACTCGTCGTGTGACTTTTTTATGTTCGGCCCTGCTGCGTCAATCGGAGAGTCTCTGTAAATGAGTCAAACTTTTCTTGCCTTTTCACGGCCGTCCATTGGCGATGAAGAAATTGCTGCGGTAACGCGCGTGCTGCGTTCCGGATGGATCACCACCGGCCCGGAATGTCAGAAGCTGGAGGAAGAGTTCGCCGAACGGGTCGGCGCGCAACATGCAGTTGCACTGTCTTCGGCCACCGGAGCGATGCACATTGCGCTGCTGGCGCTGGGTGTAGGGCCTGGCGATGAAGTGATTACACCATCGCAAACCTGGGTGTCGACAGCCAACATGATCTGCCTGCTGGGGGCCACTCCGGTGTTTGTCGATGTTGACCGTGACACCCTGATGACCAGCGCCGCGCTGATAGAGCAAGCCATCACCCCCCGGACCAAAGCGATCGTGCCGGTGCATTACGCAGGCGCCGCATTCGATCTCGATCCGCTGTATGCGCTCGCCGAACGGCACGGCATCACCGTGATCGAGGATGCTGCACATGCCGTTGGCACCGGTTACCAGGGACGTCCGGTCGGCCAGCAAGGCACTGCGATCTTCTCTTTTCACGCAATCAAGAACATGACCTGTGCCGAAGGCGCGATGCTGGTCACCGACAATGCACGGCTGGCTGATCGGGTGCGTCAGCTTAAATTCCATGGTCTGGGTGTCGATGCCTACGACCGCCTGACCCTGGGTCGCAAGCCTCAGGCCGAGGTCATGGAGCCTGGCTTCAAATACAACCTGGCCGACATGAATGCGAGCATTGCGCGGGTGCAGTTGCAGCGCCTTGACGCCATCAATGCACAGCGCCAGACACTCGCCAGCCATTACCTCGATCGACTGGCCAACAGCCCCGTTCTGCCTCTCGCCCTGCCCCGGCATGCCCAGCAACATGCCTGGCACCTGTTCATTCTGCGCATCGACCCCGAGCGCTGCGGGCTGAATCGCGACGCCTTCATGAAGGCCTTGCAAGCGCAGAACATCGGCACCGGCATCCACTTCATCGCGACTCACCTGCACAGCTATTACCGCAAGCGTTTCCCGAACGTCCGTCTGCCGGACACTGAATGGAATTCATCAAGGCTGTGCTCCATCCCCCTGTTCCCCGACATGACCCTCGATGATGTCGAGCGGGTGGTCGGTGCCATTGAATCGACCGTGGAATCCAGCCATTGAAACCGTATCCCATCAAGTTCGTGTCGATCGTCATCCCGGTCTACAACGAACAACAAAGCCTGCCAGAGTTGTTGCGCCGTACTGAAGCGGCCTGCGAACAGCTCGACCACCGATTCGAAATCGTGCTGGTCGACGATGGCAGCCGCGACGACTCGACAGACATCCTCCAGCGGGCTGCCGGGCGCGCCGACAGCCCGTTCGTCGCGGTGATCCTGAATCGAAACTACGGTCAGCACGCCGCCATTATGGCCGGATTCGAGCAGTGCCAGGGCGACGTAGTCATCACCCTCGATGCCGATCTGCAGAATCCCCCCGAGGAAATCCCTCGCCTGGTGAAGCTCGCTGAACAAGGGTACGACGTAGTCGGCACGGTGCGCGGCAATCGTCAGGACTCCGCCTGGCGACGCTGGCCATCGAAACTCATCAACCTGGCCGTGCAGCGTTCCACCGGCGTGGCCATGAACGATTACGGCTGCATGCTGCGCGCATACCGACGCACGATTGTCGATGCCATGCTCGCCTGCCGGGAGCGCAGCACGTTCATTCCTATTCTGGCGAACAGCTTCGCGCGACACACCACCGAGGTGCTGGTCGACCATGCCGAACGCGAGCACGGCGACTCCAAATACAGCCCGATGCGCCTGATCAACCTCATGTTCGACCTGATCACCTGCATGACCACCACGCCCCTGCGCCTGCTCAGCATCATCGGTTTCAGCATGGCGTTGCTCGGTGTCTTGTTCGCGGCGCTGCTGATCGTTCTGCGCCTGATCTTCGGCGCGTCATGGGCCGGGGACGGCATGTTCGTCCTGTTTGCCGTGTTGTTCGTGTTCACCGGAGGGCAGTTCATCGGTATGGGACTGCTGGGTGAGTACCTGGGCCGGATGTACAGCGACGTGCGTGCGCGTCCGCGCTTCTTCATCGAGAAAGTCGTGCGCAGCTCGTCCCGAGTGGCCACCAACAGCGTTGATTCCCCTGTAACTCCCTATATGAACAAGGTCGCGCCATGAGCATTAAAGCTGTCGTTTTCGCGTATCACGATATTGGCTGTGTCGGCCTGCAAGCGTTGCTGGATGCAGGCTATGAGATTGCCGCAGTGTTCACCCATGCCGACGACCCCAGAGAAAAAACCTTTTTTGGTTCTGTGGCCCAGATGTGCGCCCGGCACGGCATTACGGTGCATGCCCCCGAGGACCCGAATCACCCGCTGTGGGTGGAGCGCATCGGCAAACTGGCCCCGGACTTCATTTTCTCCTTTTACTATCGCCAGCTCCTCGGCGACTCGCTGCTGGCCTGCGCGAAAAAGGCCGCGCTGAACCTGCACGGCTCGCTGCTCCCACGTTATCGCGGCCGCGCGCCGGCCAACTGGGTGCTGGTCAACGGCGAAAGTGAAACCGGCGTGACCCTGCATCAGATGGTCAAACGCGCGGATGCCGGGCCGATAGTCGCCCAGCAGCGGGTTTCGATCAGTGCCACCGATACCGCCTTGACGCTGCATGGCAAATTGCGTGATGCCGCCGCTGACCTGCTTTGCGAAACACTGCCCCTGCTGGCGGCAGAAGGGCAACTGCCAGCTACGCTTCAGGATGAATCCCGTGCAACGTATTTCGGTCGGCGTACCCCGGCTGACGGTTTGATCGACTGGTCGCTGCCAGCCACCCAGCTCTACAACCTGATCCGCGCAGTCACGCAGCCCTACCCTGGCGCATTCTGCCCGGTAGGCGAGAACAAGTTGATTGTCTGGGCCGCCAATGCCGAGGCAGGCAATAACGGCGAAGCACCCGGCACGGTCATCAGCCACGACCCGTTGCGTATTGCCTGTGGCGAGGGTTCGCTGATCATCACCGCAGGGCAGCGCGGCGACAGCGGCTTGTACCTCAGTGGTGCACAACTGGCGCGCGAATTCGGGCTTGTAGCAGGCTCGCAACTGCTCGATAAGGCACAGCGCCGGTCGATCCGTCGTACCCGTGTGCTGATCCTCGGCGTCAACGGTTTCATCGGCAACCACCTGTCCGAGCGTCTGCTGCAGGATGACCGTTACGAAATCTACGGCATGGATATCGGCTCGGACGCCATCGAGCGCCTGCGTGCCAAGCCGAACTTTCATTTCATCGAAGGTGACATCAGCATCCACACCGAGTGGATCGAATACCACATCAAGAAATGCGACGTTGTGCTGCCACTGGTGGCCATCGCCACGCCGATTGAATACACGCGCAATCCACTGCGGGTTTTCGAGCTGGATTTCGAAGAGAACCTGAAGATCGTCCGCTACTGCGTGAAGTACAACAAGCGCGTGATTTTTCCGTCCACCTCCGAAGTCTATGGCATGTGCCAGGACGCAAACTTCAACGAAGACACTTCCAACCTGATCGTTGGCCCGATCAACAAGCAGCGCTGGATCTACTCGGTGTCCAAGCAGCTACTGGACCGGGTGATCTGGGCCTATGGCCAGAAAGGCCTGCAATTCACCCTGTTTCGTCCGTTCAACTGGATGGGACCGCGTCTGGACCGCCTGGATTCGGCGCGCATCGGCAGCTCGCGGGCCATCACTCAGTTGATCCTGCACCTGGTCGAAGGCACGCCCATTCGCCTGGTGGACGGCGGCGCCCAGAAGCGCTGCTTCACGGATGTCGTCGACGGCATCGAGGCGCTGGCGCGGATCATCGAAAACCGCGATGAGCGCTGTAACGGACAAATCATCAACATCGGCAACCCCGATAACGAAGCCAGCATCCGTCAGTTGGGTGAAGAGTTGCTTCGCCAGTTCGAAGCCCATCCGTTGCGCGGCCATTTTCCGCCTTTCGCGGGCTTCCGCGAAGTCGAAAGCCAGTCCTTCTATGGCAAGGGCTATCAGGACGTCAGCCACCGCACGCCGAGCATCGACAACGCTAAAAAGCTTATTGGCTGGACACCGGGTATCGAGCTGAGCGAAACCATCGGCAAAACCCTGGATTTCTTCCTGCGCGAAGCCATGGCTGAAAAAGCGGACCAGTGCTGATGCAGGCAGGCCTGAGAATCGATGTCGACACTTACCGAGGCACCCGTGAGGGCGTGCCAAGGCTGCTGGACATACTCAACGAAGCGCAGGTCAAGGCGACCTTCTTTTTCAGTGTCGGCCCCGACAACATGGGACGCCACCTGTGGCGCCTGGTAAGGCCCACGTTCTTCTGGAAGATGCTGCGTTCCAGGGCGGCGAGCCTGTATGGCTGGGATATTCTGCTGGCCGGTACCGCATGGCCGGGCAAACCGATTGGCCGGGACCTTGGCCCACTGATGCGCCGCGCGCTGGATGCAGGCCACGAAATAGGCCTGCATGCGTGGGATCACCATGGCTGGCAAGCGAATGCCGGACACTGGAGCGACCGACAGTTGACCGCCCAGATACACCGTGGGGTCGATTGCCTGAGCGACATCCTCGGCCAGCCGGTGGTGTGCTCTGCGGCAGCAGGCTGGCGCGCCGACCAGCGCGTCGTGCAGGCCAAAGAAGCGTTTGGCTTTCGTTACAACAGTGATTGCCGTGGCGTCAGTCTGTTTCGCCCGTTGCTGGCGGATGGAAGTGTCGGTACCGCTCAGGTTCCGGTGGACTTGCCGACCTTCGATGAAGTCGTCGGTCCGCACCTGCAGCCGGATGCGTTCAACGACTACATTCTCGGCCGTTTTGCCGCACGCAGACTCAATGTCTACACCCTCCACGCCGAAGTGGAAGGAATCATCATGGCCGACGGTTTCAGGCAGCTGTTAAAGCGCGCCAATACCCAGGGCATCCACTTCGCACCGTTGGGCGATCTGCTGCCAGGTGCCATTGAACGGCTGCCTTCCGGGCATATCGTTCGCGGTCACCTGCCCGGCCGCGATGGCTGGCTGGGGGTGCAGCAGTGATGCATGTCAGGCACCGTCATCTTGCGCTGCTGTTATTGGCGTTCGTACTGGCTTATCTGCTGCCCCTGGGCTTTCACGGCCTGTGGATTCCCGATGAAACCCGCTATGCGCAGATCAGCCAGGAAATGCTCCACAGTGGCAACTGGGTCGTCCCGCACTTCATGGGATTGCGTTACTTCGAAAAACCGGTTGCCGGTTACTGGCTGATTGCACTGGGGCAGCAGGTTTTTGGCGAAAACCTGTTCGGCGTGCGCATTGTGTCGGCACTGGCCAGCGGCTTGAGCGTGCTGTTGGCCTATTTGCTGGCCGGCAAGATCTGGAACGACCCGCGCAAGCAGTTCGCCAGCGCCTTGCTGTTCATGAGCTTCGGCTTTGTCGCGGGCCAGGCCGGTTACGCCAATCTCGATCCGCAATTCACCTTCTGGACCAACGTGACACTGCTGGCATTCTGGTACGCCGTGCACAGCGTCGGTCGAGCGCGTCTGGCGGCATGGGCGGTAGTCGGCGTGGCCTGCGGGATGGGGTTCATGACCAAGGGCTTTCTCGCCTGGGCACTGCCCGTCATCATCGCCCTGCCTTACATGCTGTGCCAGCGGCGCCTGGCCGAGCTGCTCAGATTCGGTCCGCTCGCGGTACTGATTGCGGTCGCCGTCTGCCTGCCGTGGGCGCTGGCGATCCACCAGCAAGCGCCCGACTACTGGCGTTACTTCTTCTGGCACGAGCATATTCACCGCTTTGCCGGGGACAATGCGCAGCATGCCCAGCCCTGGTGGTTCTATGTGCCCCTGCTCGTGGCGGCCTGTGTGCCGTGGGCACTGCTGCTGCCGGCAACACTGAAGCAGGCATGGCAACAAAAAAGCCGCCCTGACATTGCCTTTTTGCTGCTGTGGCTGCTGCTGCCGCTGGCGTTTTTGAGCCTGAGCAAAGGCAAACTGCCGACCTACATACTGCCGTGCCTGCTGCCGTTGGCACTGCTGATGGCCAATGCTCTGGTCGACCGCCTTGATAAAGGTCACAGCACTGCGTTGCGCACGAATGGATTAGTCAACGCGACCGTCAGCTTTGTCGGGCTTGTGGCGTTGATCTACCTGCAACTCAAGCAGCCCGTCTACGAAAACGAACCGATGCATCTGTCACTGGCGGTCATCGTGCTTCTCGGATGGACATTTGCCAACGCGCTGCAAGGCTTGCGTCCACTGACGTTCTGGACCATGCCGGCGCTGGGCAGTTGGCTGCTGATCGCATTGCTACCCGCTGCGCTGCCAAACGATGTGATCAATAACAAGACTCCCGACCCGTTCGTGGTCAGGCACCAGGTCGAACTGGCGGACTGCACGCATCTGCTGAGCAACGATCTGGGCGCGGCCTCGGCACTGGCGTGGCGCCTGAAACGGCCTGATGTTGCGCTGTTCAACACCTGGGGCGAGCTGGAATACGGGCTGGGCTATCCCGATGTGCAGGGTCGCGAAGTCCGCCTGCAGGACATCGATGCCTGGATGAAGAACGCCCGCAGCCAAGGCCGGGTCGGCGTCATCATGCGCGGCAAGAGCGATGAGGAACTGAAAGAGCTCGAAAGTCTTCCCAAGGATGGTCAGCGCTATGACGAAGGCAACCTGGCCATCCTCATTTACGAGAAATCGGCATCGTGACCTGGCTGATGCTCGCGTGTGCATGCCTGCTGACCTGTCTGGGCCAGATCGCGCAGAAGTACGCAGTACAAGACTGGCGTGGCGCATTTCCCGGCGCGTTTACAGCGCTGCGTTCGATATGGCTGTGGCTGGCGGTGGCCTGCCTTGGAGCGGGCCTGCTTATATGGCTGCTGGTGTTGCAACGCCTGGACGTTGGCATCGCCTATCCGATGCTGGGTCTTAATTTCGTGCTGATCACGCTGGCAGGTCGCTATCTGTTCGATGAGCCGGTTGACGCACAGCACTGGCTGGGTATTGCGCTGATTCTTGTCGGGGTATTTCAGCTGGGGCGTCAGGCGTGACGCGCTGCCGGGCAACCCTGTGCGCCATGGCCAGTGTGGCGCTGGTCAGCGCAGCGCAACTGGGCATGCGTTGGAGCATGAGCCGCCTGCCCTCGCCCGCTCAATGGCTCGAACTGCACAATCCGACGCAGCTCGATCTCCGTGCACTGGTGGTCGTTTGCGCCTCGATCACCGCTTATGCGCTCTCCATGCTTTTCTGGCTACTTGCCCTGCGGGGCTTGCCCCTGAGCCGTGCCTATTCGCTGCTCAGTATCAGCTACGCGCTGGTTTATATGCTCGCCGCAGCGCTGCCGTTTTTCCACGAGACGTTCACGGTATCGAAAACTGTGGGTGTCACCCTGATCGTGGCAGGTGTCTTGACCATCAACCTCCGGCGCATGTGCGACCCATCACCTCAGGATCTTTCCCATGAAAATCAGCGTTTTCGGTAGCGGATATGTCGGCCTGGTACAAGCGACCGTGCTCGCCGAAGTCGGCCACGATGTGGTCTGCATGGACATTGATCAGGCCAAGATCGATCAGTTGCGCCTGGGCCAGGTGCATATCTACGAGCCTGGCCTGGCCAACCTGGTGCGTGAAAATCTGGATCAGCAGCGTCTGAACTTCACTACCGACGGGCAACTGGCGGTGGAGCATGCCGAGGTCCTGTTCATCGCGGTCGGCACGCCCTCCCGAGACGATGGTTCAGCTGACCTGAGCGGCTTTTTCGCGGTGGGCGAAGCCATCGCCCGGCATCGACGCGAACCACTGATCATCGTCGAGAAATCCACCGTACCGGTCGGCAGTGGCGACGCCTTGCGCAGCCACATCGACAAGGCGCTGCGTCAGGCGGGCCGGCTGTTGCAGTTCGATATCGTCTCCAACCCGGAATTTCTCAAGGAGGGCTCGGCGGTCAACGATTGCCGGCGCCCGGACCGTATCGTCATCGGCTGCGAAAATGAAGCGGTGCGAAACGTCATGCGCGAGCTGTATGCGCCGTTCAACCGCAATCATGAGCGGATCATGTTCATGGACCTGCGCAGCGCCGAACTGACCAAGTACGCCGCCAACTGCATGCTGGCGACCAAAATCAGCTTTATCAACCAGATCGCCGAGCTGGCAGAACATCTGGGCGCAGACGTCGAGTCCGTGCGGCTGGGCATCGGTGCCGACTCACGTATTGGTTACGACTTTATCTACCCCGGTTGCGGCTATGGCGGCTCATGCTTCGGCAAGGACATCCGTGCGTTGATACACAGCGCCAGAGAGGCGCATTGCTCCAACGACCTGCTGTCGGTGGTCGAGGCCATCAACGAACGACAGAAGAACAAACTGTTCGAGCGGGTCAACGCGTTCTATCAGGGCGACCTGCGCGGCAAGACCTTTGCCCTGTGGGGCCTGGCATTCAAGCCCAACACCGACGACATGCGCGATGCCCCCAGCCGCGTGCTCATGGAAGCGCTGTGGGACGCGGGGGCCAGCGTGCGCGCGTTCGACCCCGAAGCCATGCAGGAAACCCAGCGCCTCTATGGTCATCGCAAGGATCTGATTCTCATGGGGACGCCAGAATCAGCGCTCAACGAGGCTGATGCATTGATCGTCTGCACCGAATGGCAGCAGTTCAAAGCTCCGGATTTCGAGTTGATCCAGCAGCGCCTGAACGCCCCGGTCATCTTCGACGGCCGCAATCTGTATGACACTGAACGGCTGGCAAAACGCGGCTTTCACTACTTCCCCATCGGTCGTGGTGAATCGTGCGATCTGCCGATCCCGCAGAAGCAGTGGATACCGCATGATCAAGTGGCGAGCAGTCAGGCCGTATAACAAACCTGCGACGCTCGCCGTGCAGAGTGGCTGTCAGTAACTGACAGCCACTCCCAGCGGTGCCTGACTGACGAAATAGTAGATACGATCCCCGACCTTTACGCTGTCAACAATCCGCAGAGGTGGTTCGGGTGGCTGCATGCTTTCCATCACAGCGACATTGCCGTCAGCGCTGGTAAGAAAACCAGTCAATTCAGCGTTGCTAGCGAGTGTTTTCAGCAGGCTCTGACTATAGAACACGCTGGCCCCCGCCAGCCGTTCGCTGGGCTGGAATAAGGCAACCTGCCGTCCCTGCACCTGCAGGTTATGGACTTTGTCGGTCAATGGCAGAAATGACAACTGCCTGTCGGCGTATGGCGCGAGCCATAGGGCTGCACTTAGATAGCTCGCTACAACCAGCACAACGCCTGCGGCCATGAGCGCCTTTCCATTTCTCATGATAGACGCCGCAAAAAATGAGCGCCCCGACCGAGCCTGCAATCGCTCACCCAGAACAAAAGCATATTCCGCAGCAATCACTGCCGCCGCAGGTGCCAGCGACATCAGATAAACCATGCGTTTACTGGAGGCCAGCGACAACAACAGGAACTGCGCGCCCAGCCACAGGGCGAAGAACAGCAGATAACGATTGGCCATTAACTGCTTTCGAAAATGCCACAGCCCCAGATAAACCAGGATATTCCACGGCAAGAATGCCTCAGGCAGTTTTGTCAGGTAATAATAGGCAGGTTCGTAATGACCCGCCTCTTCGAACGAACCACTGAAGCGTCCAACGCTGTTGGTCCACAGCACGTCCTTCACTGATTGCGTGCCACCCTGTCCGTACAGGAAACACAGCCACACGAGCAGCGGAATCAGGGCCACAAGGGTGAGCATTGCCGGGCGCAACCAGTGAGCAATAACAATGCGTTTGTTCTGCACTGACTCGCAAACAAGCCAGGCGAAAATCACCACGCCCGGCATTGCCAGCCCCAGCACGCCCTTGCTCAGGGTCGCCAGTGTGATACCCAGCATGAACAGCAACCAGGGCCCGGTAGAGAGCCCATCACTACGCAGGCGATTACTGGCATGGAAGAATGCCAACAAAGCGGTGGTTACCCCCAACGCCAGCAAGGCATCCTCGCCCACTTGCCGCGAATTGCTCCAGAAGCTGGCCTGGGTCGCCAGCATGAAAGCAGCCACCCAGGCCACGGATGCCGGCCGCCCGAAACGTCGCAGCATGCTGTAAAGCAGCAACACGCTGAGCAGACCCGCGCAGGCAGAAGCCAGTCTTACCGCCCATGGGGCAGGACCGAACACCTGAATAGCCGCCGCATCCAGCCAGACACTCATCGGCGGCTTTTCCAGAAAAGGCTGGTCGTTCAGTTTCGGCGTAATCCAATTGCCACTCAGGTGCATTTCCATGGCAATGCCAGCCACGCGTGGCTCCGTCGAATTTTGCAACTGGTGATTTCCCAGTGCGAGAAAAAACAGCAAGACACCCAGCAGTAACAGCAACGGCGAACGCACACGAGAAGTCATCAAGGGAGATACCGGTTTGACGAGAAAGAGGATACCGACAGGCAACAGGACGACAAATTATAAACAGTGAGTTGTTGAATAATTGTTGAACAGCTCTTAAACATTTTTTTCACGCCTGCGCAACCAAATACTCACCCTTGTGTATAAATAATTGGCTAACACTCATTAATAGAGCGTGCAGGATGCACTGTCTTTCCGCGTGTGTTTATGATTACAGAAATTTGACAACGCGAAAAACTCTTCTACTTTCATGACGCAGCAGTAGACGCTGATGCTCAACATATTTCACCCTGAAATTTCAGATTTTTCCCGTCCAAGGAATTGACAAATGCGGATTTATTCAACAGCCCCAGCCCGATTCTTGCTGCTGGCGACTGGTACATGGCTGATCATTTTCTTTCTGACACGCCTTTTTTTATTTTCGACTCATATGGATCAAGCAGGAACGCAATTTTTCGCGACTTTCGCAACAGGACTTCTCTACGACCTTGCCTTCCTGAGCTACGCTGCAGTCCCTCTGGGCATTTACGTCTTCCTCTGCCCGCCGGTGTTGTGGCGTGCCCGCGGGCACCGCTGGTTCCTTCAAGGGGTCATGACGATAAGTATATTCGTCATGCTGTTTGTATCGGTCGCCGAATGGCTGTTCTGGGATGAGTTCGGGGTGAGGTTCAACTTTATCGCGGTGGACTACCTGGTCTATTCCGATGAAGTACTCAATAACATTCTCGAATCCTACCCTGTTGGTAAACTGCTCGGCATTCTGGCGCTGGTTGCTATCGTCGTTAGCCTGCTGATCAGTCGAGCAGTAGCCGCAGCAGTGAAAGCGGCCCTGCCGTCCTATCGTGGTCGTCTTGCCGCCAGTGCATTATTGCTATTGTTCGCGGGTATCAGCCTGCAATGGGTCGATCAGGACACACCACGCGGTATGGGTGGCAATGCCTATCAGCGGGAACTCGCCAGTAACGGGCCTTATCAGTTTTTTGCCGCGTTCCGCAACAATGAACTGGACTATCAACAGTTCTACGCCACCCTCCCCGATGCTCAGGTCGCCGGTCAAATGCGCCAGGAGCTTGCCGAGCCCGACAGCCAGTTCACTGGCAACGACCCTCTGGATATTCGACGGTCGATCAACAACCCGGGAACGCCACGCACGCCTAACATCGTACTGGTCACCATCGAAAGTCTCAGTGCCAAATACCTGGGCAGCAATGGAGACACACGCAACCTGACGCCCAACCTCGATGCGCTACGCAAACAGGGTCTTTACTTCAACAACTTCTACGCCACAGGTACACGCACCGACCGTGGTCTGGAGGCCATAACCCTTTCCATTCCGCCCACGCCAGGGCGCTCGGTGGTCAAGCGCGTGGGTCGCGAAAGTGGTTTTGCCAGCCTGGGTCAGCAGTTGGCCCATGTGGGCTATGACAGCGTTTTCGTTTATGGCGGGCGTGGTTACTTCGACAACATGAATGCTTTTTTCAGCGGCAACGGTTATCGCGTCGTTGATCAGAGCAGCGTCAAGGAAGAGGACATTCACTTCAAGAATGCCTGGGGCATGGCTGACGAAGACCTTTATCGTCAGGCGCTGAACCTGGCGGATGCCGATTTTGCGGCAAAAAAACCGTTCCTGCTGCAACTCATGACGACGTCCAACCATCGCCCTTATACGTATCCCGAAGGACGTATCGACATCCCGTCGGGTAACGGCCGTGATGGCGCAGTGAAATATACCGATTACGCCATTGGCAAGTTCCTGGCGGACGCGCGCCAGAAACCATGGTTCGACAACACAATATTCGTCTTCGTCGCTGACCACACCGCGGGCAGCGCCGGAAAGGAAGACCTGCCTATCGATAACTATGCTATCCCGCTGTTCATCTACGCCCCCAAGCTGATCCAGCCGGCAGAAATATCCCGTCTGGCCAGTCAGATCGACTTGGCGCCCACCTTGCTGGGTTTGTTGAACCTGGACTATCAATCGACGTTCTTCGGCCGCAACCTGTTTCTGGACACCTCGTTGCCACCTCGCGTGGTAGTCGGCAATTACCAGCACCTGGGCCTGTTTGACGGCAACAACCTTGCGATCCTCAGCCCCCGCCAGGGTCTGCGTCGTCACGACAATGCGCCGGGAGAAAGTGTCGAAAGCAAGGCGACCAGCGATGATCCATTGATCGCTCGTGCCATCGCCTATTACCAGGTTGCCAGTTACGGGTTCAAACACAAGTTGCTCGGCTGGAAGCCTGAAAACGCCAAGCCATAGCCGTAACGCAACATCGCCGCCTATAGAGGGCAAGCCACGACTTGCCCTCTATCCGAGCAGACCCTCTTCGATGCGCCGCCCTCAGTCACTACTAAGTTTCACTGCGTACCTGGCAACTCAGCGGCTTTTCTGCTGCGCCAGTTGCGTCCAGTCCTCCGGGTTTATAATTCCCCGGATAACGGGTTTACCCTGGCTGTCGAGCGAAATGAAAAGCGCACTGTCGTACTCGCTGGTGGCTGCATGAGGATACCCATGCAGGCTTTCCAACTGACCAATACAACCGCTGTGCGTCACCAGAATCAGATTTCGATTCAGAGACTTGTGCGCCATGACTTCATTCAGCATCTTCTCATCACAGTTGTACAACCATTCCTGGGCCTCCATCGGATGGCCAAACATGGCTTGTGCGGTCTGGGCGGTGCGGGTCAAAGGGCTGGTTATTACATCGGTGTGTGCAAGCCCGAGTTCGCTGAACGACCGGCCGACATCTGTCGAAACGGAACTGCCGTAGCGAGTGATGCCGTCGTTTGCACCAAGGCACTCGTTGCTGGAGCGGTCGCAGCGTTCGCCGTGGCGAACCAGTACCATCACATCACCTTTCTTCCAGCTGGCATACAAACCGGACATGGCCAGATTCTCGCCCTGAACAAGCCGAACTGGCGAGCGCGGCCAATAGGTGTAACCCGTCAACACAAGCAAAGAAATCACAATGGCGGCCGCCATCAGAACAACATTTACCCTGCCGCCCAGAAGCGAAGATGCCCTGAACGCGGATTTACCATAACTTTTCATCAAGTTGCCCCGCATGCCTGCCTGTTCAATGGACAACCGAACACGCTGACTCTGTCCTTTAAGGCCGCCAGCTTGATCAAGGACAGGTCATCGTCGGGTCAATGACATGTGAAAAAAATGCCAAAGCTGAATGAAACGGTTTTCATGAAAGTCCTGCTAGGAATTGAACAGGCCGCTACGTATATTCTGCCTCGCAGAAGACTTGGGCACATCGACCTGAACTCTCAAGCCACGCAAATGACTATGGAATAAAAAAGAGTGCAAAGCGAAAAATCAAGATTCTATGCTTGGAACTTCGGCGTGCCGGTGGCAATAGCGCTGCTGACCTTTTTCGTTTTTGATCTTACTTCGCTCGACGAAGCGATCAGCAACTGGCTTTACTACCCGCTTCAGGTATTTCCGTTTGAGCATGACCGCCTATTTGAAAATTTGACCCACCGCTGGCCCAGGATCATTCCCGACTGGACGGGAGAAGCCGCAGTGATCGGGCTGTTGCTGTCCTTTATATGGCCACTGCTGAAGCCCGGGCGCAATGACCGAATGATTGGCTTGCTGGAAACTGCTCGGGTAGCCCCATTGTTACGCTTCACTGCTCGTCACCGTCGCGACCTGCTATTTATCGTGGTCTCTTTCGCGGTGATCACCGGCATGATCCACTTTTTCAAAAGTCACACGAGCATTTACTGCCCTGTGGAAACCACTCTGTATGGCGGCACAATGGAGAAAAAGGAGTGGTTCGAAAACTTCAGCCTGTTCCATGAAGCAGGTGCAGGTCGTTGCTGGCCAGGAGGCCATGCTTCGGGGGGATTTACCATGGTGGCACTGTATTTCGTTGCACGCCGTTACTGCTGGCGCCATGCCAAGGCAATCCTCTACGCATCGACCGTACTGGGTGCAATCTACGGCACCACACGAGTTGTTCAGGGCTGGCATTTCATGTCCCACACATTCTGGGCTGGTGTGATTGTCTGGCTCAGTGCGCTGCTTACCGCGCTCGCCTTTTATGGCTGGCGGCAGTTGGCGCAACCGATTGAAACCACCCCGCATAAACCACTCAACTGACTCTGACGGGCTCGCTGTCCGCATCCTGCGGTTGCAGTTCCACACGGAAGCTGCAACCGCCAGGCAGGTTGCTTGATGTCACCTGCCATCGCTGATAGGCACAGATCCGATTAACCAGTGACAGCCCTACTCCCAGCCCTTCACCACGTTGTTCCTCACCCCGTACGAAGGGTCGGGACAACGCATTCTGCGTGTCGTCGGAAATACCCGAGCCGCTGTCCTCTACACAAAACCCGGTCTTGAACAGCGACAGCTTGATATACCCCGTATCGGTGTAATGCCAGGCATTACGCAGCAGATTCCCCATTACCGAATGCAACAGGGTCGCGTTGTAAGACGCACCTGCGTTCGCGCCAGGACTGAACATCAACTCCAGCCCTTTTTTTTCTATCGGCGTTCGCCATACCTCAATCAGCTCGCACGCCACTTCATGTACGGTTGCCCGGAGACCATTGCGCGCATGGGCTCCATTGTCCCTGGCCAGCATGAGAAATGTTTCAACGAGCTGGCGCATGTCGGACGTCGCCTGCGTGATACGCAAGACTTTCGCTCGCCCCAACTCATCCAGGCAGGGGCTCTCAAGCAGTAACTCACTGGACGAGGCAAGTACCATCAAAGGGGTACGCAACTCGTGACTGACATCACTGGTAAACAACTTCTCTCGGCCCAGTGCCGCTCGCAATTGCCCGAGCGTATGGTCAAAAGAAACAGCCAGCTCACCCACTTCATCATCGGCATAGTCCGGAGACAACGGCGGCGCAATAGACAACAGTTGATCACGGTGTCGAACCTGACGCGACAAACGCGCGACCGGAGCGATGACGCGTGTGGCGAGCACACGCCCAAGCAACACGGCAAGCAGCACGCTGAGCACAAAACCGACAAATACAATGGCCAGCAACATCCTTTCGCGCTTTTCGAAACCACTTTGATCTCGCAACAACACATAGCGACGGTCGGCGACGGTACTCACCAGCGCATAATACTCCTTGCCCTGACGGGTGATTTCCTGAAACCCCGGATGCAGATATTCCAGATCCTGCGGAACAGCCAAATCGCCTGCGCCTTCTTCGACGTAGAACAATTCCTCGCGCTCAGGCCGATGACTCCACTCATTGGTACTTTGCGCATTCAAGAGACGGTGCAGATCGTTTTCAAGATCAATGGTAATGAGCCTGGATTCAACGAAGTGCTCGGTCATGTAAATACCGATGCCAAACATGGCCGCCACAAATGCGCTCATCAGCGCAAACACCACCACAATGCGGCGTCTTAGGTTGGTTTTTATATTCATGGCTTACCAAAACGATACGTTTGTGCGTCACGCACAGGCGGGATATCGCGACGCTGGACACTTTACGCAACCGGTTCAAATCGACGATAGCTTATCGGTATAGCACGCAGGATCAGAATCTGCGACAGCGCCTGCCCACGTGCGGCGAGCGTATTGAGCGGCAACGCCAGAACACGCAAGCAGGGCATACGTCAGTCAACAAGACAATTGGCACGCTTGTTCTGTGCTTTATCAATGAGATTGTTTATTGTATGCGTATGATTCTCTATAACTTCGGAACGACTGCTTTCTCATGACCTGCTCAAGCGCTCCTGATCAGACCCGCATCGACGACCTTTATGCACAGCACTCCGGCTGGCTACGTCATTGGCTGACCCGGCGCTTTGGCAACTCGTTCAACACTGCCGACGTAGCGGACCTGACTCACGATACCTTCCTGCGCCTGTTGCTCAAGCCACGAGTATTCATGCTGCCCGGTGAAGCGCGGTCGTTCCTATGTACCGTTGCACGTGGCCTGTGCATCGATCAATGGCGCCGGGGGCAGATCGAGCAGGCATGGCTGACAGAGCTGGCAAACAGGCCCGAGAACCTACACCCCTCCCCCGAGTACGTCACCATTCTTCTCGAGACACTGCATGAAATCGACGCCATGCTGCGTGACTTGCCGCACAAGGCGCGAACCGCCTTTTTGCTGGCGCAACTGTCAGGCAACACTTACCGCGAGATTGCCGAACAGATTGGCACCAGCGAGCGCATGGTGAAAAAGTACATGGCACAGGTCATGTATCAGTGCATGGTGCGTGAACTGTCCGCACGTGCCGATGGGTGTTGACCATGAACAGTCCTCGCAGTGATCATTATGATGTTCTCCAGCAAGCTGCGGCATGGTATGCGCGTCTGGGTGCAGAGGATGCTGGCGATTCCGAGCGACGCAAGTGGCAGAATTGGCTGAGCCAGAACGAGGAACACCGCAAGGCCTGGGCACTGGTGGAGAAGATAGGTGGACGCTTCGCCCAGTTTCAGGATCCGCTAGAAAGAAATGGCGCTTACAAGGTTCTACAGTCCACCACCTCTTCATCGATGAGCCGCCGTCAGACCCTTCTTTCAATGGGCGTTCTCGCACTGGGCGGGGCATTGGGCTGGCACCTGCTGAACAACGGTGAGAACGGCTCGCTGTTTGCTTCGATTCGGGCCGATTTATCCACCTCAACGGGCGAAACACGAGAGTTCACGCTGGCTGACGGCACCCGAATCTGGCTCAACACCGCCAGCGCATTGAACGTTACGGCCTCCCCTGATGTTCAAGCGTTGCAACTGCTGAAAGGCGAAGTGTTGATCGACGCTATCCGCTCGCGGAATAAGCGGACGCAGGTAAAGACCCTTAATGGAAAAGCGCAGGCATACGGCGCAGAATTCAGTGCACGGCTGCTGAATGATGACGCCACCTGCATCACGGTCTATTCAGGCGAGGTGTCGGTCATGGCAGCCGATCAAAGCTGCGATGTACATGCCGGGCAGCAGATAACCCTTTATGGGGATCGACTCGACGGCCCACAACCCGCTCCTGCCTCTGGCCGCGCGTGGACCTCCGGCATTCTGGTCGCTGAAGGTATGCCGCTCCTGCAGTTCGTCAATGAACTGTCCCGCTACCGGCATGGCTACCTTGCTTGTGACGAGAAGATTGCAGGGCTGCGAGTGGTCGGCACCTTTTCCATCAAAGATACAGACAGGGCACTGGCTGCCCTCGCGTCGGTACTGCCCGTGGCGATCAAGCGCACGCTGCCCTGGTGGGTCACTGTCGAGGCGCGGGCATAATTGCGCGGTCCTGATTTTTTTTGCACGCGGTGGTTCCCCTTTTGCCCTGCTCGTCCGGTGTAGATGAAAGCCAATATTTTTTCCTTTCATCAGCGTGGACGCCAGCACTATGCATTTCCATAAACGACGCCCGTTTTATCTCAGCCTGACGCCGCTGGCCATGATCATTCCATTGACGGTGGGCGGTGTAAGTGCATCGTGGGTCTCAACCGCCTCTGCCACCGATGCAAGCGCATTGACTCACCGGTTCAGCATCGAGAAAGGCCCACTCACCGGGCAACTCGTCCGTTTTGCCCAGCAGGCAGGTATCGAGTTGGCCGGAAATGCGGCGTATACCGACGGCAAGGTCGGACCGGGCCTTGACGGCAACTACTCGGTCACTGAAGGACTGACCGCATTGCTCGCAGGCAGCGGCATCTTTGCCGCGCAGCAAAGCAACGGCAGCTACACGCTGGTTGCCTCAGAGTCGATGGAGTTGCGCGCGATACAGGTTGAAGCCAACTCCGATCGCAGTACCAGCTACCAGCCAACCGGTACGAGTTCGATCCTGCACAGCGACAGGTCGACGCTGGAAGTGCCCCAGGTCGTGAACGTAGTCTCTGCACAAGTTCTGCGCGATCAGAAGCCGCGCAATCTGGACGATGCGCTGGCCAATACCAGTGGCATCACTCAGGGCAACACCCTGGCGGCGACGCAAGACACCTTGATGAAGCGTGGCTTTGGCGGCAATCGCGACGGTTCGATCATGCACAACGGAATGCCCATCGTTCAGGGACGTGGTCTGAGCGCTACTGCTGACAGCGTGGAAGTGCTCAAAGGTCCGGCATCGCTGCTTTACGGCATCATGGACCCAGGTGGCGTAGTCAACGTCGTCAGTAAACGCCCGCAGCTGGAGAGCTACAACGCAATCAGTGGTCGCGCCTCCGCCTATGCGCATGGCCGCGACGGTAGCGGTGGCAGCTTTGACAGCACCGGCGGGCTGGGCGACAGCCGTCTGGCTTATCGCATGGTGGTGGATTATGAAGACGAGGATTACTGGCGTAATTTCGGCACCCATCGCGAATCTCTGGTCGCGCCATCGCTTGCCTGGTACGGCGACACGACACAAGTGGTGCTTTCATATGAGCACAGGGAATTTCTTTACCCTTTCGACCGCGGAACGGCACTGGACCCGCGTACCAACCACCCGCTGGATATTCCCAGAACACGGCGCCTGGACGAACCGTTCAATGAAATGGAAGGTCGCTCGGACCTCACGCAACTGAGCGTCGACCATCAGTTCAACGACAACTGGAAATCTCATTTCGGCTACAGCTGGAACCGTGAAACCTACGATGCCAACCAATTGCGGATCAATGCCATCAATGCCGCCACGGGCGCAGTGACGCGCAGTAACGATGCAACCCATGGTGCTGTGAGCGCCGACAGTTTTGCAATTGCCGACCTGGAAGGCACCTTTCAGATCGCAGGCTTCCAGAATGACTTGCAGGTTGGCGTCGATGATGAGAAACGCAAAATCTTCCGCTCGGACCTGCTGCGTCAAACAGCGCGGTCCAGCTTCAATTATCTGAACCCTGTCTATGGCCGGGAATCCCCGTCCAGCACCGTATCGGCCAGCGACAGTGACCAGACCGATAAACTGCGCGCCACCTCGTTATTTGCTCAGGACTCGTTCCACCTCAACGAACAGTGGATTCTGGTGGCCGGTGCGCGCTACCAAACCTACGATCAAATAGCCGGACGCGGTCGCCCCTTTGTGGCAAACACCAATATCAATGGGCAGAAATGGCTGCCGCGCGGTGGCGTCGTCTACAAATACAACGATGTGCTGTCGTTCTACGGCAGCTACACGCAATCACTGAAACCCAGCTCAACCATTGCGCCGTTAAGCAGTGGCGTGGTCATTGACTCTGCCGTGCTGCCTGAGCAAGCCAGGTCCTACGAACTGGGTGCCAAACTGGACATTCCGGGACGCATTACGGCTACCGCAGCGGTCTTCGATATTCGCAAGAAAAACATTCTGGTCTCCCAGTTCAACGATGCGACCAAGCTCACCGACTGGCGGACATCCGGAGAAGCCCGCTCGCGAGGCATAGAACTGGACGTGGCTGGAGAATTGACCGATCGCTGGAGCGTGATCAGCAGCTTTGCACTACTGGATGCGAAGATCACCAAGGACCCGCTCTACAAGGGCAACGAGCTGTGGAACGTCGCCCGGCGCACAGCGGCAGTGTCTGCGGTATACGACTGGGGCAGCATTATCGGCGGCGGTGACCGCTTGCGCACCGGCGCTGGCGCACATTACGTCGGAGAGCGCCCGGGAGACTCTGCCAACTCATTCGAACTGCCCGCCTACACCGTGGCGGATGCCTTCGCGTCTTACGATACAAAAGTCGATGAGCACAAGCTCAACATTCAGTTCAACGTCAAGAACCTGTTTGACCGCACGTATTACACCTCCAGCGCCAACCGTTACTTCGTGTCCGTTGGTGATGCGCGGCAGTTCATTGTTTCCACCACTCTGGAGTTTTAAGCCGATGATGTCGTTGATCAGGTGGCTCAAGGTGACGGGATTACAGATTTTTGCCAGTGTGTTCACGCTGCTGGCACCTCTTTCGGTTCAGGCGGATGACTCGCTGCTGTACACCACCCGCGCAGCAACCGTGCTGCCAGGCGCTGGCTACAGTTGGGGGTTCGCGGCATTGCAGCCGGCACAGCCTCATTTGTACATCGCACGCCGCGAGAACGGTTTATCCGTGTTCGACGTCGAACGGCAGGTTTTGATCAAGACCCTGGACAACTCGACCGGTGCCAATGCCGTTGCCTTTGCACCTGAGCACAATCACGCCTATGTCGCCAACATGGACGGTACATTAGGCATCGTCGCGCTGGACCGCATGACCGTACAAAACCGGCTCAAACTGGACTCAGGCAACCTGAACAATGTCATCTACGATCCCGGGCATCAGCGAGTGATCGTTACCAGCGGCCGTCGCGGCGACCACTCCACACTGTATTTCATCGACACACGTACCGACGCACTCGTGGGTTCCCGGCAGGTTCCGGCACAGAAACTCGACGCGCCGATCATCCTCGGCGACGGCACGCTGATAGTGCCGATGCGTGACGAGAATCAAGTGGCCGTTCTTTCAGGCCAACTGCTGGAGAAACATCAGTACTGGACGTTCGAGGGCTGCAACAAACCCAGCGCGGTCGCCGCCGATGAATCGCGACAACGTCTGTTCATTGCCTGTCGTGGCGCAAGCCCTCAGTTAATTATTGCCGACTTGATGACCGGCAAACGCCTCGCAGCATTGCCCACCACCCGCGCTGTCAACAGCATGGCGTACGACCGCCAAAACGATCGCCTGTTGATACCCAGTGGTGCAGATGCCAGTCTGACCGTGGTGGCACGTGACCCGGACGGGCAGTATCGGACCAAAGGAAGTGTCAGCACCCGTTTGTGGGCGCACAACATGACGTTTGATTCTGCACGCTCACAAGCGTACTTGCTAAGTGCCGAATTCACCCAGCCTGAGCCCACTGCCGAACAGCCAAAGCCCGACCCGATATTCCACCGGGACACCTTCACAGTAACAACCCTTAAAACCCAGTGAATATAGACTTGGCAACATCAATGGCACAGGTGCCACCGTTGAGATTGAATATATATCCCGCCGCAGGCTGTTAGAGTATTTGCTCTTTGAAAGTTGCACTGTTACGCAAGCTGTAGAGCCGCACGATGATAAGGTAAAAAATTGAGGGATGGACTTTACCAACGTGTTGTCGAAGCGGATCGGCACTGACACGATATCGAATGGCTGAAATAAAAACGGGGAGCGATCAACGCTCCCCGTCTGATACTTCAGTCCAGTCTTGTTGCGTTGGTTCAGATCGCAGCGACAACTTTGGCTGGCGGCTGAGTACGACGACCCAGTACACCGGCGCCCGCTGCTACCAGACCCGAGATCACCAGAGTGATAAGCAGAATCCAGGCACCTTGCGAAACGCGCTTGGCAGTCACTTCAGCTGCTTCACGGGCTTTCTGTTCTGCCTGAGCTTTCAGTTCCTGATACTTGGCATAAGCCTGACGATAGCTGGCCTGCGCCTGATCGACGATCTGATTGGCTTCGGCATCAGTCTTGTTGCCACGCGCCTTGATCAGATTGACCAGCGCCTGACGATCAGCCGCATCCCAAGCCTGGTCGCCTTTGGCTTTGATGCGATCCATCAGACCGCTCAATTGCTCGTCAGCTTGCTGAGGATTCTGTGCGCTCTGCTTGGCAGTATTCTGCGCATCCTGCTGAGTCGCTTGAGCTTCCTGCTTGACATTGTCCGGGTTCAGCTCGGGCTTGCCGGTCTGACGCATGGCCGTTTCGATTTCGCCCTGGATATCGTCCAGATTGAAATCAATGCCCTGAGCGCGCAATTGATCCTGAATCTTGCTGCCAACGGCCGGAGCCACCTGTGCGATACCGCTGCCCAGGGCCGACATGCCGCTACCTGCCAGATTGAGGCCACCGCGTACGACGCCGGTCACTGCACTGGAGACCAGATAAACAGTGATAAGCGATACAGTCGCCCACACCAGCAGGCCATGAAACGCGCCTTCGCGCTGCGCGAGACGTCCCGCGGCCCAGCCGCCGACGAACAGCGAGATCACCGAGCTTACAACGACCCAGATACCTGCGCCCGTACCCATACCGGACAGTGGATTGGCTTCCTGCATGGGATCGATACTGGCACTTCCGATTGCCGTACCCAGCAGGTTCAGCAACAGCGACACAACCATGGCCAGAACAACACCGGCCAGAATCGCACTCCAGGAGATTCGTTTAAGCAGCGGAGCCGCTGCATGAGTTTCGTGGTACACAGGGGCACCTGGGGCGATACGGTCGTCGCGAATCATAGTCATAGTCCTTTGAGTCATTGGCAGTGAACGCACAAATGTGTGACGTACCCATCAATGACCCAGGCGACGTTCAAGAAGTTTAAAACTTTTATAGACTTTTTTTCAGGCTGTACACAGCACAATAGAACAGTATTGTTAATGACGCACAGCAACGGAACGTAAACTTCGCCCGATGCTCCAAGCGCTTTACACACGTACCGTTTCATTAGGCTGTTTGCTCTAATTATTGAAGTTGTCTGACGTCTGCTAATAACGGACGAGAATTAACCTGTTGCCAACTTTTAACTGTCGATACTCACTGGATATACGCAACTCTGCAGGATGCGCGCAGGTATCGTAATAAAGACAGCGCCGTGCACTGTGCGCCAAAAAGCATGAAGGCCCGACTGAGAACAGTCAGGCCTTCGCAGGTGCATTGCCAGTGCCGTCAGGCGATACCGTTAGGCCCGTCAAGAACCTGCCTGACCTTCCTGGCGAGGTCCTGCGGCATACAGGGCTTGGACACCACCTCAAACTCTGAGCCGCCAATGTCGGTTCGCTCGATCGAGCTCTCAGCGTAGCCGGTGGTCAGCAGCACCTTGACCTTGGGGTACCTGCGCCTGACTTCCCGCGCGAGCATTACCCCGTTCATGCCGCCCGGCATGATCAGGTCGGTGAACAACAGGTCATACGTGCTGCCGGCCTCGAAGCGCTTCAGTGCCTCACGGGCGTTGAGGACGATTTCCGACACATAGCCGTAATCATCCAGCACCATCTTCGCCAGTTCGGCCACGTCAGGACGGTCTTCCACGATCAGAATCCGCTCGGAGCTGCCAATGCGCCTTTCCGAAGCTTTCGGCGGATCGTTTTTACTCAGTACCGCCTCGTCTACCGGGAAATACAAGCGCAGCGTAGTACCGACACCTTCTTCGGTATAAATACGCGCCGCGCCGCCCGACTGTTTGGCAAAGCCGTAGACCATCGAAAGACCGAGCCCGGAACCCTTGCCTTCTTCCTTGGTGGTAAAAAACGGGTCCATTACCCGATCACGGATACTCGCGGGCATGCCGATGCCATTGTCCGTCACCGCAATAGAAACATAACGCCCCGGCAACAGACCGTCATAGGACATATTGGCCAGCTCATCGACGACCAGATTGCGGGTTTCGATGAATATCTTGGGGTTGGGCCTGCCAATCAGCGCGTCCCGGGCGTTGATGAAAATATTCAGCAAGGCAACTTCTGCCTGGGTCGGGTCAATGCGGCAGTTTTTCAGTGCCGGATCCAGATCGGTTTCGATCACCACTTCCGGTCCAAAAGTACGCTCGATCAACGGCTCCGTCGTGGAGACCAGGCCATTGAGATTGAGGACTCGCCCCTGCAGCTTCTGTTTGCGGGCAAACGCCAGCAATTGCTTGGTCAATGTGCTGGCGCGTTCAACAGCAGACTTGGCGTGATGAACACTGCGCTGGACACGCTGCACGTCAATGGAGGGTTTCTCTGCCGCACTGCCGATCAAGTCGATATAACCGCCCATCACTTGCAGCAGGTTATTGAAGTCGTGCGCGATGCCACCGGTAAGCTGCCCCAGGGCCTCCATCTTCTGTGCCTGACGCAATGCCTCTTCGGCATCTCTACGGCGGCTGATGTCCAGCTGCGACGCAAAGAAATAGATCAGGTCACCCGCGTCGTTATAGACCGGAGAAATAAACAGGGCATTCCAGAACGTTGAACCGTCCTTACGGTAGTTGAGAATCTCAGTGGAGATATCGACGCGTTCATCGATTGCATCGCGAATGGATTTCACCACCGCCCGATCAGTGTCCGGCCCTTGAAGAAACCGGCAGTTGCTACCGATGATTTCTTCTGACGCATAACCGGTCATTTCCAGAAATGCACGGTTGGCAAAAATGATGGGGTTGTCCGGGCGATTGGGGTCCGTCACGATCATCGGCATCCGTGTCGTTTCTACCGCTGCGAAAAAGATATCCTTTCCCTGATGCTTGATATCTCCCGTCGCCGCATTGTCGACTCGGGCTTTATTTTCCGACACTCCAGAAACTCCACGACTGTTTATTGGGCTAGTGCGAATGCTCTCTAATGGCTAGGACTGGCGAAGCCTGAAAGGGTTCTCGCTGAGCAGACAAAAAGCAAATTATATTCACTTAGTGCATTGAACAGCCTGAAAATATCGCCCGGCATCGACTGTTCACTCACCGGTTTAGTGACGCCAGTCACACATCAGGCATCGAACACCTGTCCCTTTTCCAGAGCACGCAGGGCTGGCAGTTGACGCTGGCCGTGAACCACAAGGCGTATGCACTTGCAGTACCACCCACCGTTTCTGCTTTCCCCCTTGAACCTGACCCTGCAATTGTTCGGTTTCAGTACGGCTCTTGCTTTTACCTGTGTCGCCGAGGCTGATGTTGTCAGCCTGTCCAACATCGAAGTGGACGGCTCACGTATCGACAGCCCGGCGCAAATCCCGCGCGACGCGTTACGGGAAGTTCCGGGCGGTACCAACATTGTCGATATGAACACCGTCGAGCAAGGACGGGTCGCCAACAATGAAGACGTGTTCAAATACCAGCCCGGCATCTACGCCAAGGCCGCCAACAGTGAGGGGGCAAAAATCTCGATTCGTGGTTCGGGCCTGAACCGGGCGCCTGGCGCGCATGCCTCCGGGCTGTTCGAAATGCTCGACGGCTTGCCGCTGACCGGCCCCGGGGGTACGCCCTACGAACTCAAGGAGCCGTTATGGCTGAGCCACGTAGAAGTACGACGCGGTGCCAATGGCTTTGAACTGGGCTCGCTGGCGCTGGGTGGCGCGGTTAACTATGTCACCCACACCGGTTATGACGCGCCCAGGCTGCAGTTGCGCTACGAAGCAGGAAGCCACGGTTACTCGAAACGGCAGATCAGCTCGGGACAGGTGTTGGGCGATCTGGACTATTACGTCAGCGTGACCGACTCAAGCTACAACGGCTTCCAGGACCAGAGTGCCGGCGGTAGCCAGGGTATCGCAGCCAACGTCGGTTACCGGTTCAGCCCGAATCTGGAAACCCGCTTCTTCTTTCGTTACCGGGAAACCGACAACGACTCGCCGGGCAGACTGACCCGCGAGCAGATCCGCCATGATCCACAGACGGCCAATGCGCTCAACCGCACGCGCGACTCAAAACGCCTGCAACCCGGCAGCACCTGGCTCGGCAACAAGACCACTGTTTATCTGGATGAAAGCTCACGCCTCGAAACGGGTCTGGTCTATCACGATTACCCCATGGACCTGCGCGAGGGCACCAATCGCCTGAAAGTCGCTTACACCGATATCAGCGGCACGCTCAATTACATACGCCAGGACACCGTGTCTGGCCATCAGAGCACGACCACGCTGGGACTGCGAACCACCAAGGGGCTGCCTGACAACGGCGCATCGGAATTCGTCCGCGTGCCTGCCGGCAACACCGCAGGCTATGCGCCAGGGACCAGAACCCGGGATTACAGCTACCTGGGCTCGGACAGCGTGCTGCACCTGAGCAATGATCTGGAGCTGGTACCGGACCTGTGGCTGACAACGGGCGTTGCCGCCCTCTATACCCGTCGCGAAACAGAGGTCACCTACCCCGCAACCCAACAGGCCGTCAGCACTCACGCCTGGGACTATGCCACCCGGCTGGGCCTGCGCTACGACTTCACGCCGCAATTGCAGCTTTACGGCAATCTGAGTCGCTCGGTCGAGCCGCCGCACGCCTGGTCAATGATCTGGGGTTCCAACCATTTCTTCCCAGCAGGCAGCGGTGCGGCGACCGGCCTGCAGAGTATTGGCGTCAAACTTGAAAATCAGACTGCGACTACGCTGGAGCTCGGCGGCAAGGGTAATAGCGCAGCAGGCGACTGGACCGCAGGGTGGTATTACTCGCAGGTCAGACATGAACTGCTCAGTGTCGAAACCCAGGCAGCCAGCGCGACAGGCTCGCAAGTCATTGCCGAGTCCAACGCCAGCCCGACCATCCACACCGGTATCGAACTCAGCCTGGACAGCCCGCTGTGGCAGGGAGGCGCTGCGGGCAAGGTCGATTTACGCCAGGCCTACACGTTCAGCGACTTTCACTACCGTAACGACGACCGCTTCGGCGCCAACGCGCTGCCGGGTATCCCCCGGCATTACTATCAGGCCGAGCTGCGCTACAGCCATCCTGTCGGCGTTTACGTAGCACTCAACACTGAGCACGCGTCGAGGATCGCGGTCGATTACGCCAACTCGTTTTACGCCGATCAGTACACCTTACTGGGCGCCACACTGGGCTACGCGTCACCCGGCGAAGACTGGCAGACCTGGCTGGACCTGCGCAATCTGACTAACCAGCGTTACGCCAGCACCGTGACACCCGGCTATGACGACAACGGCAAAGACATCGCACGCTCGACACCCGGCGACGGGATGGGGATTTATGCCGGTATTTCCTGGAGCCTTCGTTAGGCGCAAGGCATCGTTGGCTATCGGCACCTAGAAGTTGGCCGGGGTGTTGGCGCTGATGATCTCCGCTTCGTCCTGGCCGATGTTGCGGAAGCGATGCGGCAAGGTGGTCGGGAAGTAATAGCCGTCACCCGGACCGAGAATGTTGACCTGCCCATCGATGGTCAGCTCCACGGTGCCGCGCGTCACCAGACCGCACTCCTCACCTTCGCTGTGGACGATGGGTTCATCGCCCGAGTCGGCGCCCGGCGCGTATTGCTCACGCAGAAACCGCATCTGCCGGCTTGGCAACGTCGCGCCGACCAGCAGCAGGCGGGCACCGTTGCGCCCCAGGTCGGGTTGATCACCGGCTCGAAACACGTACTGATCCTGCCCGGGAGGCTGATCGAACGTGAAAAAATCCGCCAGCGTCATGGGAATCCCTTCAAGCAGCTTTTTCAGCGAGCTGATGGAAGGACTGACACGATTTTGTTCGATGAGGGAAATCGTGGCATTGGTCACACCACTGCGTCTGGCGAGCTCACGCTGTGACAGCTTGTAGCTTTCACGCACCAGTTTGAGTCGTGCTCCCGTATCCATAGTGGCCTTATGTGAAAGATATCCGGTGAATGAGGCAGCGCCCCGGTGCAATGGATCGTCCATCACCCGAAGCCATCAAGCCGGATATTAAATCACGTTTGCCCACAACACTCAGCAGCTCATCGCTCTAGCGACTGCTGCGCGCATACCTCTGGCAGGCCTCGCGAAAGGCCTTGAACAGGCTGAGCGACACGGGGTTGTCCATGAACGCCCATTCCGGGTGCCACTGCACGCCCAGCACAAAGCCTGGCGCACCAGGCATGGACACCGCTTCGACCAGACCGTCGGGGGCCAATGCTTCCGCGCGCAGGTCCGACGCCATGCGATCGATACCCTGACTGTGCAGGCTGTTGACCTCGAACCCCGGTGCCAGCCCCAGCGAGTCGAGCAAACCGCCAGGCTGTACCTGCACGGCATGCTTTGGCGCGTACTGCACCGCCAGCACCTCGCTTTGCGGCTCGCGATGATCCAGATAGCCGGGCAGCTCCTGGACCCGCTGATGCAGGCTGCCGCCCAGCGCGACATTCAGCTCCTGAAAGCCGCGGCAAATGCACAACACCGGCACCCCCTTAGCAATGGCAGCCCTGAGCAATGGCAAAGTTGTGCGATCCCGGAAGACGTCATGGGCGGTGCCCTCCACGCTCGCCGGCCCATTGTAGTGACGCGGCTCGACGTTGGACGGCGAGCCGGTAAACAACAGGCCATCCAGTGACGCAAGCAGTTGCGCAGGCTCGGTGGGCACCTCGAGCGCAGGCAGGATTACCGGCATGCCCGCGAAGGCTGCGGCCTCGACGTACTTGTCGCCTGCGGTGTGAGAAGAGTACTTGCCCAACTGCTGACGGCAGGCGGTGACACCAATCAAGGGAGGTCGCGACATAGGTTGAATCCTGTATGAAGTCTGAGTGGTCAGCGCCGATTACCGGACGCTATCCAGCGGGAATGAAACCAGTCTAGGATAGTCATCCGCGCAACAAACATAGGCATTCAGGCAAAGGAACAATGCACCAATGCAATATGAAATCACCCACGCCGACCTTTCATTGGTGCTCGCCCTGGTTCGCGGCCGCACCCTCGCCCGTGCCGCCGACCTGTTGCAGGTTGATGTATCGACCGTGTTTCGCTCGATCCGTCGTCTGGAAGCCGCCCTTGGTGCCGCGCTGTTTGAAAAGAACCGGCGCGGGTACGTACCGACCGATACCGCTCAGGCCATGGCCGAACAGGCCGAGCGTGCCGAACAGGCGCTTGCCGCTGCGCGCATCGCTTTGCAGCAGGGCGAACAAGTCGTCAGCGGCACGGTGCGCCTGACCTGTACCGATGCGGTACTGCACAGCCTGCTGTTGCCCGCGCTGGCAGACTTCATGCCGCAGTACCCTGCCCTTACGCTGGAGCTGGCCACCTCCAACGCCTTTGCCAACCTCAGCCGTCGCGATGCCGACATCGCCCTGCGCCTGACCAATACGCCTCCCGAGCACCTGATCGGGCGCTGCCTGGGCAGTGCCGACTACTTTGTCTGCGGTCGCCCGGAATACCGCGAGGCCCTGACGCAAAACCCTGCCTCGATCCCCTGGATCAGCCCGGACGACTCGATGCCCGACCACACCTCGGTGATCTGGCGCAAACAGGCGTTTCCAGGGGTATTACCGAGCTACCGCTGCAGCAACATGTCGGCTGTCTCGCAGTTGGTCGCTGCCGGCCTGGGCGTGGCGGCGCTGACCGGTTTCACGGTCGAGGGCCTGGGTGCGGTCGAACGCCTGAGCGGCCCTCTGGAAGGATGCCGCACTGACCTGTGGCTGCTGACCCGCCCCGACTGCCGCGCCCTGCGTTCTGTGCAGACCCTGCTGGAAGCACTCGCGCCGCGCCTGCGAGCGGCGCTGCTGGTATCCAGCCCCGGCTGATCAATCTCTGTGGATCCATTAAATAATAGTTAACTAAATTAATCATTGGATTAATCTCGATCCTGTGGCATTAATAATCGCGAGGAAACAACATGATTCATTCTGTGGATCCATAAGATCAATAATCGAACCGTGGAGAACCATCATGCACCCGAAAAATGCGTGGTACGTCGCCTGTACAGCGGATGAAGTCGCCGACAAGCCTCTGGGGCGGCAGATCTGCAACGAAAAGATGGTGTTCTATCGCGACCAGGACCAGCAGGTCATTGCCGTCGAAGACTTCTGCCCGCATCGCGGCGCCCCGCTCTCGCTGGGTTATGTCGAGAACGGCCAGCTGGTGTGTGGTTATCACGGACTGGTCATGGGCGGCGACGGCAAGACTGTTTCAATGCCCGGCCAGCGTGTTCGCGGCTTCCCTTGCAACAAGACCTTCGCGGCGGTCGAGCGCTACGGCTTCATCTGGGTCTGGCCCGGTGACCGGGAAAAGGCCGACCCGGCACTCATCCACCATCTGGAATGGGCAGTCAGCGACGACTGGGCCTACGGCGGCGGGCTGTTTCATATCCAGTGCGATTACCGCCTGATGATCGACAACCTGATGGACCTCACCCACGAAACCTATGTGCATGCGTCAAGCATCGGCCAGAAGGAAATCGACGAGGCAGCGCCCGTCACAACGGTCGAAGGCGAGGAAGTGGTCACCGCCCGGCACATGGAAAACATCATGCCGCCGCCGTTCTGGCAGATGGCACTGCGTGGCAACAACCTGGCCGATGACGTGCCGGTCGATCGCTGGCAGATCTGCCGCTTCACGCCGCCCAGCCATGTGCTGATCGAAGTCGGCGTAGCCCATGCAGGCAAAGGCGGCTATCACGCGCCCAAAGAGTTCAAGGCGTCGAGCATCGTCGTCGACTTCATCACCCCCGAGACCGACACCTCCATCTGGTACTTCTGGGGCATGGCGCGCAACTTCAATCCCGCTGATGCAGAGCTGACCGCCAGCATCCGTGAAGGCCAGGGCAAGATCTTCACCGAAGATCTGGAAATGCTTGAACGCCAGCAACAGAACCTGCTCAAGCACCCGCATCGCAGCCTGCTCAAGCTCAATATCGACGCCGGTGGCGTGCAGTCACGCAAGATCCTGGAGCGCCTGATCGCTGCCGAGCAGGCCGGTCGCGGCGAGCAGATTCCCGTGATGGCGACGAAATGACCGGCCATTGCCCGTCGAAACACCAAGAAAACAATCAGAAGTGACCCGTGCCGCGGTCACCCGAGGACCTGACATGATCGACGTGAAGGTGTTATCACGCAACGATGAAGCGCTGGACATCTGCAGCTTTGAACTGGTGCGGGCAGACGGAGCGCTGTTGCCGCCGTTCACCGCAGGCGCGCACATTGACGTACACCTGCCTGACGGGCTGATTCGTCAGTACTCGCTGTGCAATGCCCCGAACGAGCGTCACCGCTACCTGATTGGCGTCCTCAACGACCCGGCTTCGCGTGGTGGCTCGCGTAGCCTGCATCAACAGATTCAGACTGGCGCACAGTTGCGCATCAGTGAACCGCGCAACCTGTTCCCGCTGGCTGAAAACAGCCGACGCACTCTGCTGTTCGCCGGCGGTATTGGCATCACACCCATCCTCTGCATGGCCGAACAACTTGCGCTGGAGGCTGCCGATTTCGAGCTGCATTACTGCATGCGTTCCGCCGAACGCGGCGCCTTCATCGAACGCCTGAAGCATTCGGCATTTGCCGAGCGCATCACGCTGCACTTCGATGAACAGCCGGACACCGCGCTGGAGGCTGGCAAAGTACTCGCCCGCCCACAGCCCGATACCCACCTGTACGTGTGCGGGCCGGGCGGTTTCATGCAATACATCCTCGACAGCGCGCGGGCCGCTGGCTGGTCCGAGGACACTCTGCACCGCGAGTACTTCTCCGCAGAGCCGGTCGACACCAGCAACGATGGCAGTTTTTCAATCGAGATTGCCAGTACCGGCCAGGTCATCGCCATTCCGGCCAATAAAACGGTCGCTCAGGTGCTCGAAAGCCATGGTATCGATATTCCGCTGTCGTGTGAGCAAGGTGTGTGTGGCACCTGCCTGACGCGGGTGTTGAAAGGCATTCCGGATCATCGTGATCTGTTTCTGACCGAAGACGAGCAGGCGCTCAACGATCAGTTCACGCCCTGCTGCTCACGTTCCAAGACGCCCGTGCTGGTGCTCGACATCTGATCAGTCCGGGCGCTGAATGACTTTCATGCGCTCGTTCTGCCCGGTGCCGAAGATTTCTGCATAGCGCAAGGTGGCATTGGCATGCTCGCGCATGATGGCCTCGGCGCGAGCGCCCTGCCCATTCACCAGCGCATCCACGACGGCGTGATGCTGCATGTGGGCGAAATTGAACCGCCGGTATTCGCGAATCAGGTTGTCGCGATCCACGGCCAGCGCGGTTACCGAGGCAAAAGGCAGATGGTCGTTGCGTGACAGTGCATCGGCAATGGCGCGATTGCCGCTGCCCTCGACGATCACGCGATGCAGGCGCATGTTCATGTCGTGATAGACCTCAAGGTCATCTTCAGTGACATGGCCCTTCTCGAACAGCGCGTCACCCTGTACCAGACAGGCCTCCAGCTCGTCGCGCGCCTCCTGGGTCAGGCCGCGCTCGGCCATCTGCCGCGCGGCAAGCCCCTCAAGGACACCGCGGACATCCACCGCGCCGGCGATTTCCATCGGGCTGATCGAGCGCACCTGAAAACCACGCCCGCCAAAGGGCACCAGCAGCCCCTCCTGCTCCAGCGTCCGGAACGCCATGCGCACCGGCATGCGCGAAACGCCGAACAGCTCGGCAGTCGGCACCTCCATCAGACGCTCGCCGGCAGCCAGCTCGCCTGATGCAATCATCTTGCGCAACGCAACAAGGACGGTCTGCCCGGGTTTGCTCATCAAAAGGCTTCCGTGGGGATCAAAAAACGCATCTTACCCCACGCACGCCCGAGAGAATCGCCCACATGCAATCGATCAGAGAGGGCACGATGCTGCGTAGCCGAAGGTGCGCTCTTCATCGGGTATTTCAATCCAGGCCAGCGTTTCTGCAAAACTGATCGGCGGGCTGTAGAAGTAGCCCTGCACCATCGTACAACCCAGGGTGGTCAGTGCATTCAGCTCATCCTGTGTTTCAACGCCTTCGATCACGCAGCCCAGAGACATGTCCAGACTCAAGGCAACCAGCGATTTGACGATCTTGTAACTGGCCGGGTTGTGGTGCACGCCGGTGACAAAACTGCGGTCGATCTTCAGCTTGGTCAGCGCCAGCGCGTGCAACTGACTGAGGCTGGAGAATCCGGTGCCGAAGTCATCCAGCGAGATACCGCAACCCAGCTTGCGGAACTGGGTAATGGCCTGCTGCACCTGAGCAATATCCTGCATGACCGCCGTTTCGGTGATTTCCAGATCGAGCCGCGACGCATCGAAGCCGCTGTGTTCGATGATCTCGACAATTCTGCTGACACTTTCCCAGGTCGCACAGTCGTGCGCGGACAGATTGAACGACAGCCTGATAGGCGCGGGCCACGAAAGGGCCATGCCAAGCGCCTGGGTCAACAAGGGCACGGTGAGCTTGTTGATCATGCCGATGCGCTCGGCGATCGGAATGAAATGCGCCGGCGAAACAGACCCCAGTTCCGGGCTGTTCCAGCGCGCCAGTGCCTCGAAAGCCACCGTTTCGCGCGTGCAGCTCTCAATGATCGGCTGAAACGATACGTGGAACTCGGTTTCCAGATTGGCGCGCCGCAAGGCCTGTTCGGTAACGCCGTCGGCATGCAATTGCTCACGGTGGCTGGCGGAGAACAGGCAGGTGGTTCCGGGGTTATGGTTCTTGCCTTGATACAGCGCGTAATCGGCAAACTCGAACAGCTGGGTCGCATTATCCGCCGTGGCCGGGTACGTCGCCAGGCCCAGTGTCGCGCCAATCTGGATCGGCATGTCCGACAGTTCGAAGCTTTCGTGCATGAGGTCACACAGGTGTTTGCCAAACGCCAGCAACGCGTCACTGTCCATGTCACCCTTGATCACCAGCGCGAACTCGTCACCGCCCAGTCGCGACACATGCACCTTGTCACTCGAGGCGCTGGTCAGGCGTTCAGCCACCAGCATCAGCAAACGATCGCCGATGCGGTGACCATAGAGGTCATTGACCGGCTTGAACCCGTCCAGGTCCAATACCCCCACTGCCAGGCCGCTGCGCTGCGCCATTGCCTCGGTCATCGCGGCATCCAGAGTCTGAAAGAACTGGCGACGATTGGGCAGGCCCGTCAGGCTGTCCTGATTGGCCAGCAGCAGATTCTCGTTACTCAGTTGCTCGGTCTTTACCTGCACATTCACCAGGCTGGTGAAATCGCGGTACTGGTAATGAAGAATGATCAGCATGCCGATCGACACCAGCACGATATTCACCGCTGTGGCGATAAAGGTAACGTTGTACGTCGAGGCGAAGAAAATGACGAAGGCGGTGTTGACGACCAGGGCGGTGGTCAGCGCTGCAGGCCGCAAGTGCATCATGCAGAAGATGCAGACGATCACCGTAATCCCCATGAAAAACGCGACATGCGCCTGGGAGTAGGCATCGCCGTATGGGTAGAGCGATAGCGACCAGGCGGCAAACCCGGCCGCTATCACGCCTGCCAGGCCATGTGTACCACGCAGCGTGGCCAGAATGATCGCCGGAGCGGGTGGCGGCCGGTTTACCGTGCGCAACCATTTGCGTGCACGGACGGCACAGATAACCGTAAGCAGCGCCGGGACCAGCAGCGTCAGCCACACCGGAGCGGTTCGCCAATGGGTGAACGCCAACGCCCAGGTATTGACCAGCAGCACAAAGTACATCAACGGCAGTTGCCGGGACAACGCAACGTATTGGGCCTGCAACAACCTGGGGTTATCAGCAGGCACAGACATCAGGGCACGCAAGGCACCCGGTAGTTTTTTCAGCATCGCAAGGCTTCTCTGTTACCACAGTCAAAGCACACGTGGCTTGCTGCTCATCATGCGAACCGGACAGCTAATTGTCGGCTCGCTTGTCAGGCTCTCGGCGGATGTGATTAATTCTTTACGGTAAAACCGAGCCGTGCATCGGTTTAATTGAAATAACCTGTTGGCAACCTTTTTTCCGCGTGCCTTCGCATAAGTCAGCGGCGCTTGCACACCTTCTTTTCAATCGTCCCCTACAGGCAAGGAGCGTTACCGTGAACAGGAAAGTCATTATCGATACGGACATGGGCTGGGATGACGTACTGTCGATCGCCTACCTGATGAAACGACAGGACATCGACATCCTCGGCATTACAGTGACCGGATGCGGCGAAACAGACCTCGGCTGGGGCGTGATCATCGCGCAGCATTTGCTGGGCATCGGCAATCGACTCGGCACCGTCGTGGCAAAGGGTACCGATCAGCCACTTGAGTACGACAACCGCTTTCCGCAACCCTTCAAAAACGACATGAACGACATCATGGGGCTGCTCGGGACACTGAACCCTGCCACGCTACCGGAACTGTCGAGCCTGCCCGCCTGGGAGTTCATGTATCAGACGGTAAAAAACAGCCAGGACCCCATCACAGTGCTGTCGCTGGGGGGCTTTACCAACATCGCGAAGATGCTTTCGTTGAGCAGCCAGCCAGCCGACTTCAAAATGGTCGAGCAGATCGTCGCCATGGCCGGCGCGGTTTACGTCGACGGCAACGTCGCGGCATTGAACAACGCGCAAAAGGCATGGGATCAGGGAGAGGCCTACAGCAGCAACCACTATGCAGAATGGAATGTGTTCGTCGACCCTGTCGCCGCCAACACTGTTTTCCAGTCGAGCCTGCCGTTGACGCTGGTGCCGCTGGATGTCTGCAACCAGATCATCCTCGACGCCAGCTATTGGCAATTGATCACCGCCACCGACCCTGTCGCCACACTGGTCAAACAAGTGCTCGAACACAAATCCGGAACACACGCCGAAGGGCTTCCCGTGCCGATCTTCGATCCGCTGGCGACCATGCTGATGGCAGGTGGTATTGCAGCGACAAAAATCGATGAGCAGTTTCTGTCGGTCAACACCGAGTTGACGCCGCAGGACAACCATTGTGGTCAGATACAGCTGCAAGGCAGCGGCTCACGAATGATTGCGTCAGTGCTGGGTGTCTCGCAGGTGGCGTTCAGCAACAACTTCGCCCAGGTCATCAATAGCTGAGGCCAGTGTGAAATGCTGCGCCGCGCCTTCTCAGCCTGGCGCAGTCACTCCATCAGTTCGCCGCCACCTGAGCCCGGTCGGCCTGCATGACCAGAGCCTTGAGCGAGGCGTCGAACTGTTTCAAGGCATTCACCTGCAAATCACGCTGCTGATCGATTTGTGCAGCAATCTCCGGAGCGGCCTTGCCTTGCACCCAGACCGAGGTCATTTCCCGAACCACTTCACCTTCGGCCTTGCCGATGTATTGCAGGTTGTTGTCATAGAAGCGCGCCATGAAACGCGCTTCGACCTGACTGTTGCGCTTGCTCACCAGGCGGTTGTAAGTATCGAGCATGACCACTACGTCCGGGCGGGCCTGCATCAGCGCATCGAGGTTGTTGTAAACGGTTACCGAGGCGAACTCTTTCTTCAATGAGCCCACCAGCCAGTCGGTCGCCAGCGCAGGATCCGAGCTGTTGATGAATGCGTTGCGGATACGCGCATCGAGTGCGCCATTGCTGCCGCTCCTGAGTGCCACCGAATGGTAGTTGTTCAAATACTGAAGGTTGCTGAGGGTATTTTCGCTGTACAGCACCCCCACCGACTGAGTGTGTTGCAGGCTGGCAGCGCTGTCGACGACGGGCATGAAATGGCAGGACTGTTCGGAGACCGGAGAGACGGCAGCATTGACGGGGGCAGTGAACATAATGCTGGTGCTGAACACGGCAGCAAACGTCAACAGATTGAACATTCTCATCGCGTCGTCTCCCTTTGGAGCAGGTGGCTATGGCGCCATCCTCCTCCTTTGCCGGAAAAACAGAACTTGCCTTGCTTGATGATGACTATCGACTGAATGAATGATAGTTGATACCACTACGTTACAAGGTTTTTCGCTTCAATTTTCATCCGCCCTGACGGCCGCACGAATGGCTTCGAGCAGCATCCGGCACGCCGGGTTGTCATTGTCGGTGCGCCAGACCAGGTGCAACTCGCTCTGCACGCCTTCGCCCAGGTCAATGTCACGAAACACGACGTCCTTGAACACCACATTGGTCGCACAACGCGGTACCAGTGCCAGCCCCATGCCAGCGTTGACCAGCGCCAGAATAGTCAGTGACGATCCAAGCCATTGGACATACTCCGGTGCAACTCGTGCGGAGCGAAACATACCGGTCAGCAGTTCGTTGAACGGTGGGTACGCCGAATGCGAATACATCAGGAACGGTGCGCCATCCAGATCGGCCACCGCGACCGAGTCCGCATGCGCCAATCGATGATTGCTCGGCACGGCCAGCACAAAAGGCTCGCGTACCAGGCATTCGCTCTCGTACCCCGGCTGAAACAGTGGCGCTCGCACGATACCGAGGTCAATGCGCCGCGCCCTGAGTGCTTCGTGCTGCTGATAGGTGTTCATTTCAGTCAGGGAAATCTTCACCTGCGGCTGCTTGAGGCGCGCCTCGGCGATCACCCTGGGCAGAAACTCGTACACGGCGCTGCCGACGAAACTGATGGTCACCGAGCCGATGTCACCTTCGGCAAAGCGCCGCGCGGAAATGGCCGCCTGCTGCGCGCGCTCCAGCAGGGTCTGCGCCTCGATGAAAAAAGCCCTGCCCGCCGCGGTCAGGGCCACACTGCGGGTGCTGCGGGTGAACAGCTCGACGCCCAGATTATGCTCCAGTATCTGAATCTGCCGACTCAACGGCGGCTGCGTCATGTTCAGCCGTTCGGCGGCACGGCGAAAATTCAGCTCCGTTGCCACCGTGGTGAAGCAACGCAGTTGAGAAAGCTCGAACATTGATCCACTCCCGGTATCAATCAAGTCACTAACTGGATTAGACGGGAATAATACACGCCCTCATGATCGACTCATCCCCAAAATAACAATGAATGGGAGTCGCCTCTTGAATACCGTCCCTAGTACTACGGACGTCACGGTGCTTGCCCGTGCGGCCGCCAAGGTGAAACGCCACGTGCTGCCGCTGTTGGTGGTGATGTTCATCGTCAATTACATCGACCGGGTCAACATCGGTTTTGTACGCAGCCATCTGGAAACCGATCTGGGTATCGGCGCAGCGGCTTATGGGCTGGGCGCCGGATTGTTCTTTGTCGGTTACGCACTGTTCGAAGTCCCCTCCAACATGCTCTTGCAGCGCTACGGCGCCCGCGCCTGGCTGACCCGCATCATGTTTACCTGGGGCGCGGCTGCGATGGCCATGGCATTCGTTCAGGGTGAAACCAGCTTCTACGTGCTGCGCTTCATTCTCGGCGCCGCCGAAGCCGGTTTCTTCCCCGGCATCATCTATTACTTCACCCAGTGGCTGCCTTCCAGCGACCGCGGCAAAGCCATGGCGCTGTTTCTCAGCGGCTCGGCGATAGCGTCGGTCATCTCCGGACCGGTGTCCGGCGCCCTGCTCGGCATCGAGGGCCTGAACCTGCATGGCTGGCAATGGATGTTCCTGATCGAAGGCTTCGCATCGATCGTGCTCTGCGGTTTCGTCTGGTTCTGGCTGCAATCACATCCTCACGAAGCACGCTGGCTCAGTGATGAAGAAAAAACCGCGCTCAGCACCGCCATCGCCGAAGAGCAACGGCTGCGCGAAGCAGCACAAACCGTCAGACCCTCGGTATTGCGCCTGCTGGCGGACCGGCAGATCCTGCTGTTCTGCTTCATCTACTTTTCCGTGGCGCTGACCATCTACGGCGCCACCTTCTGGCTGCCGAGCATGATCCGCAAGATGGGCAGCTTCAGCGATTTCGAGGTCGGGCTGTTCAATTCGATCCCGTGGATCATCTCCATCGTGGCCATGTACGGCTTTGCAGCACTGGCTGCACGCTTCAAGCACCAGCAGGCCTGGGTGGCAGTCACCCTGGTCATCGCCGCCGCCGGCATGTTCATGTCCACCGTCGGCGGTCCGGTGTTCGCCTTTGTCGCCATCTGCTTCGCGGCCATCGGTTTCAAGGCCGCGTCTGCGCTGTTCTGGCCAATCCCTCAGGGCTATCTGGATGCACGCATTGCCGCTGCGGTCATTGCGCTGATCAACTCAATCGGCAACCTGGGCGGTTTCGTTGCGCCCACCACGTTCGGCTTTCTGGAACAGACCACCGGTTCGATTCAAGGCGGTCTGTATGGACTGGCAGCGACATCGCTGCTGGCTGCCGTGGTGATCTTCTTCGCCCGTACCACGCCACGAGGTGATCGCGGCCGCCCGTCAAGGGCTGAGCGGCCTGCAGCGCTCAGCCCTGCCGTTACTGGCACCCCTTCCAGCCTCAAACCCTGACCTCCGGGAGACCGCCCTTTGAAAATCATACGTGTGACCGTGACCCCTATCGCCTTTCGCGACCCGCCACTGCTCAACGCCAGTGGTATTCACGAACCCTTTGCCCTGCGCTCGATCATTGAGGTGGAAAGCGACAACGGCTACATCGGTCTCGGTGAAAGCTACGGGGATGCCCCGGCACTGGCGATTCAGCAACACGTGCAGAACCAGCTGATCGGGCTCGACCCGTTCAACCTCAATCAGCTGCGCAGCATCGTTCAGGCGACCGTGGCAGCGCATAAGCCTGCCAGCCTGGCGGGTGCCGAACTGGCGCCGGGCTCACACGCGAGCAAGGCGGTCAGCAATGCTTATTCTGCGTTCGAAGTGGCGTTTCTGGACCTGCAGGCGCGTTCCATGAACCTGCCATTGGTGGACCTGCTCGGCGGTGCCATTCGTGACCAGATACCCTTCAGCGCCTACCTGTTTTTCAAATACGCGCAGCATGCCGATGCGCCTTACGCGCCCGACAGCTGGGGTGAAGCGCTCAGCGAAGAGCAGATCGTTGCTCAGGCCCGGCGCATGATCGAAGCCTACGGTTTCAAAAGCATCAAGCTCAAGGCCGGAGCACTGCCGCCGGAACACGAGGTGTCATGCATCAAGGCGCTGAAAAAGGCTTTCCCCGGTTATCCGCTGCGCATCGACCCCAACGGCAACTGGTCACTGGAGACTTCGATTCGCATGGCAGAGCTGCTGGGCGATGATCTGCAATATTACGAAGACCCGACGCCGGGCCTCGACGGCATGTCCGAGCTGCATAAACGCACCGGTCTGCCGCTGGCAACCAACATGGTGGTAACCGATTTCGACGAGTTCCGCCGCAGCGTGGCCCTCGACAGCGTGCAAATCGTACTCGCTGACCACCATTACTGGGGCGGCCTGCGCGACACTCAGGCACTGGCGAAGATGTGTGACACCTTTGGCCTCGGCGTGTCGATGCACTCCAACTCGCATCTGGGTATCAGCCTTATGGCCATGGCCCACGTCGCAGCGTCGGTGCCTAATCTGGACTACGCCTGCGACACGCACTACCCGTGGCAGGAGCCGGACGAGGAAGTCATCAAGGGCGGCAAACTGCCGATTGTCGACGGCTGCGTCAGCATCACCCGCGCGCCCGGCCTGGGGCTGGAACTGGACCATGACCAGCTCGGCAAGCTCAACGACCAGTATCACAGCTGTGGCATTCGGCAGCGCGATGACGTGAAGCAGATGCAAAAGTACAAGCCGGACTGGAAGGCGGTCAAACCGAGGTACTGAAGCCGTCCGGCTCGGCTTAATCGGCCTGCTGAGCAGGCGCGATCCTCTGGTAGACACCCGGTCGATCCTGACGGGTGCGGCCACGGATCAAGGCTTCGGGGTTGCGGCTCAGGTAATCGGTCAGGACCCTTACCGAGCGGGCCATGCGCTGAACGTCGTCGATTGTCCGGTCGATCTGTTGATGCACAGGCGAGTCCTCGGCGAGTGCTGCACCGGCAATGTCCAGTGTGCTTCGGGATTGCAGCAGAACGCCGTGCAGTTCAGGCATCACCTGCGCGTTGAAAAGCCTGAACGTCTTTTGCGCCTCGCCAAGGCTGCCATTGAAGTTGCCGGCGATCTCCTGCACCGGCACGTTGCTGAACTTGTCGATGATCTGCTGTACCTGCTCCTGCATCTTTTCAAGCTCCCCCGGCACGGTCGGGATTATCAACGGCTGCGCACTGACATCGAACGGCACCGGCGCAGCGTTGGCGATAAAACCCAGGGAAATATACAGTTGTCCGGTCAGCAGACTCTCGCTGCGAGGCTGCGCACGCAGGCCTCGTTTGACGAAGTCGGCTATCAACTGTGCCGTACGTGCATCATCGGTAACGCCTAACGTCTTCACGATTTTTTCATTGGCCATACCCAGGCGGTCGGGGTATATCTGCGCCCCTACGATGCTGGTGAACGACTTGCTGGCGGCGTCGTAGTCCAGGTCTACCGAGACGACTCGACCCAGCGTTATGCCCATGAACTCGACCGGCGAATTGACCTCCAGCCCCCGCAGCGACTGACTGAATATCATACGGATGTAACCCGGTTCGCCGTCGGGCGGCGACAGCGCCTTCTGCTGATCGTCAAACAGCATGAAGCGTGCATGCTCCGCGGCCCGGGGCGCATTCGTACGGTAATCCGGCTCGACGAAGGCCACCCCTCCCGCCAGTATCGTCGAGACCGATTCAGTCTTTATTTTCAGACCATCGGCATCCACCGTCATGCCAATACCGCTGGCATTCCAGAAGCGCGTGTCGGTGGTCACGAAACTGTCGTTGGGCGCATTGATGAAAATTTCCGCATCCACGCCCTTGCCGTCTGCGGATAAATGGCAGGCCGCTATCTGTCCGACCTGAATGCGTCGGTAGTACACAGGAGACCCGACCTCTAGTGAGCCCATGTCTGCGGCGTGCAGGGTAAAACGCGTGCCTTTTGCGCCGTAGGTAATGGGTGGCGGAGCTTCCTGACCGACAAAGTGTTTTTTCGTATGCCCGGACGTACCGCTGTCCGCCGCGATAAATGGCCCGGAAAGCACGGTATCCAAGCCCGATACACCGGTGACGCCTATACGCGGGCGCACCACCCAGAACAGGGAGTCCTCGGCAGTGAAAGCACGGGCGCTGGCATCAAGGTCCACCGTCGCCACAACGCCTGTACGGTCCTTGTTCAAGGCCACGGCCGATACCTCGCCAATCACCACATTCCTGACCTTGACCCTCGTCTTGTGAGGTTCAAGCCCCTCGGCGCTCTGGAAGGTGACGAAGATTCTCGAGCCTTTCGACAGTGTGCTGCTGATCAGCAGCGACAGGCCTATCAAGGCAGCGAGCAGCGGAACCAGCCATACAGGGGATACGCCGAAACGTCTCTTTCGGGTGATGAAAGCAGCGACTGCCGATGGAGAAACCGAACCTGAGCGATCAGACATTTTGTCCTCTGAGACGCCCACGCGGGGTCATGCCGACGATTGATACTGTCGGTCGGACTCTGAACCTCGGCTATTAATAAACCATCAAGGAAATATCAATATCTGATCAAGATGCGATGGTGCCGTGCGGCATGAAGCCGACCGTTTGGTCGGCTTCATGCCCTTGCTCAAGGCAACGGGTCGAATTTCAATTCGCTGAGGCTTTGTACCTTGTCTTCGCGAACCATCTTGTATTCGGTATTCGGGCCGATCCAGTGCGCCCAGATCGCGTCGATCTCACCTGCGGCTTCCATTGCGCGCAGCGATTCGTTGACCTTCGCCAGAAAGGCCGGTTCGCCCTGGCGCATGCCGGCACCGATGGGCTCAAGCGCCATCGGTTCCTTGGCAATGGCCAATTCCACGCCGCCGGCCTTGGCCTGCCCTACCAGCTTGATTGCGGTCATGGTGTTGGTCACCAGACCCACCACCTTGTTCTGTTGCAGTGCCATATAGGCAGAGCCGGTGTCCTGGAAGGTCACTGGCGTCGCGTCAGCCAGACGGATCGACTGCTCGGAGGTAGAGCCTTTGGTCGAACTGATGCGTTTGCCCTTGAAGAACGATTTCGGTTGATCGGCATTCGCGGCACGGACTACCAGTGTTTCCTTGGCGATGTAGTAAGGGTCGCTGAACTGGATCTGGTCGGCACGGCTCTTGGTGTAAGCCAGGTTGGCGAAAATCACGTCCACACGGCCCATTTTGACTTCCGGGATACGTGCTTCGACCGACAGTGGCTTGAGTTCCAGCTCCACGCCCATGTGTTTGGCCAGGGCTTTGCAAAGATCGACGTCCATGCCCACCAGTTCGCGGGTTTGAGGGTCCGGTGCCGAGAACGGCGGAACGTCGGCATACACGCCACAGCTCAGGCTTTTCTTGCTCATCACATCGCTGAGCTGATCAGCATGGACCACCGAAACAGCCAGCGGCGACAACGCCAGTGCAGCCAGTACAGACTTGATACGCATGGTGAGACTCCTGGAAATGAATTGAGTGATTCGCTGAAATCAGTGCCTGCGCTCAATGGCTGCGCAGGTCGGCAATGAAGCGCTGGGCACGCGGATGGCTCGGTTGCTGAAAGAACACCTCAGGGCTGGATTTTTCGAGGATCTGCCCCGCATCCATGAACCAGATGGTGTCGGCCACTTCCCGGGCAAAATTCATCTCGTGGGTGACGCACATCATGGTCATGCCCTCTTTGGCCAGGCCTTTCATGACGCCGAGCACCTCGCCGACCATTTCCGGGTCAAGAGCGCTGGTGGGCTCGTCAAACAGCATGACGGGCGGCTCCATCGCCAGCGCGCGAGCAATCGCCACACGCTGCTGCTGGCCACCGGACAACTGTGCGGGGTAGGCACCGGCCTTGTGTGCCAGCCCCACCCGATCCAGCAACTCCATGGCGCGGGCGCGCGCTTCACTGCTCTTCAAGCCACGGACCTTGGTCGGGGTCAGGATGATGTTGTCGAGCACCGACAAGTGCGGAAACAGATTGAAGCTCTGGAACACGAAACCCACGCGGCTGCGCAGCCGATTGACGTTGGCGTCGGTGCCGTTCACGTCACGGCCGTCAAACAGAATCTGGCCTTCTTGCACGTCCTCAAGACGATTGACGGTGCGGATCAGTGTCGACTTGCCCGAGCCTGAGGGCCCGCACAGCACGACCACTTCGCCGCGCTGCACCTCGGCGGTGATATCGGTCAGGGCCTGGTACTCGCCATACCATTTATTGATCCTGGAAAACATGATCATCGGATGCATTGGGCAACCCTCAATTATCGGTAGTCAAAGGCCGGGGAACGGGCACAGGCGATACATCGCCTTCACGTTTGCGGGCAATCCGCTGCTCCACCACGGCGGCGAGACGGGTCAGGCCGTAGCACAGCACGTAGTAAGTGATCGCCAGGATGAAGAACACCTGAAACGGCTTGGTCAGCAGTTGGTTATTGATCTGATTGGCAGCAAAGGTCACTTCCTGGACGTTGATCACGTAGCCCAGCGACGTTTCCTTGATGATCGAAATGAACTGGCTGATCAGACTCGGCAAGGCGTTGTACAGCGCCTGCGGCAGGATCACCCAGACCGTGGTGCGCAGGTAGCCCATGCCCAGTGCGCGGGAGGCTTCGTATTGACCGGTCGGCAGCGCCTGAATAGCGCCGCGGATGATTTCGCACAGGTAGGCGCTCTGATAGACCACCAGCGTGCAGAGCATGGTGGTGAAACCGGTGATGTTATGGCCGATCAGCAAGGGGACCAGAAAGTAGGTCCAGAAAATCACCATCAGCAGCGGAATGCCGCGCATCACGTAGACCCAGACCGTCGCCGGGTAGCGCAGCCAGCGCCACGGCGAAACCCGCGCCAGCGACAACAGCAGCCCTAGAGGAAAGGCCAGCAACAGGGCCAGCGCCGCCAGCATCAGCGTCGAAATCAGGCCGCCCATCGGACCGTGGGGGTATTGACCGACCAGCAGCAAGGTCCAGTTATCGCGAACAATCGTGAAGACATCGAACATCGCCGCCTACCTCGCCATGGCTTTGCTGAATTGCCGGGCCAGCACAGCACCCAGGCCCATCAGCATCAATGAAATGGCCAGGTAGACCACGGTTGCGACCAGATACGCTTCGAAGGTGCGGAAGGTGTAGTTCTCGACTTCGCGGGTGGCATAAGTCAGCTCCACCACGCCGATGGCCATGACCAGACTGGTGTTCTTGAACAGCAGGACCGTGTGATTGATCAGCGACGGCAGGCAGTTGCGAACCCCTTGCGGCAGGATCACGTAACGCATCGAGCGCACATAACCCAGGCCCAGCGCGCGCGACGCCTCGACTTGCCCGGCCGGAATCGCGCGTAACCCGCTGCGAATGTCTTCACTGAAATACGCCGCCTGGCAAAGGCCCAGGGCGATGACCGAAAACAGGTACTCGGTGCTGTAGTTGGCCAGCCAGATCTGTGTGTTTTCGGACAGCAGCGTGGGAATGCCGAAATACCAGAGCATCAGTTGCACCAGCGTCGGCACATTGCGGTGATAGGACACATAACCCGCCACCAGGCGCTCGGCGTACTTGTTGCCGGTCAGGCGAATCGACACCAGCAGCAGGGCTACCGCCATGGCCAGACACCAGGCAACGAATGCCAGTTGCAGGGTCGTTTCTATGCCCTTGACGATCAGCTCGGCGTACTCGCCCTGCAGGATCGCTGAAAGATCGAATTTACTCGTCATGGTTGTTCCCATAGACATTCAGCCAGGGCAGAAGCAAGGCGCCAGCGGGTCTGGCGCGGGTATGACATGGCGGCTGATGCCGCTCTCGTGATGGGGGACAGCCCTTGCAGACGCAGCCTCAGCCTTCGTAGTCCTGCGGACGCGCAGTCGACAGACCGCCGGGCACCTGCAGCGTCGGGGTGATTTCCATATGCCCGATGTTGACCGCGATGGGCGCGGCAATCACATAGGCGATCGCATCGGCAATGTCCTTGGCCACCGGCAGCTCATAGCCCTCGATGAAACGCTTGCGCACTTCCTCGGAGTCGCCATGCACGTGAGCGAAGATATCCGTCGCCACGCGCCCCGGGCAGATTTCGGTGACCCGCACGCGCTTGCCGAAGGCATCGATGCGCAACTGACGGGACAGCATGCTTACCGCAGCCTTGGTCGCGTGGTACGTCGAGTTGCCACCGAAGTTGTAGGCAGCAGCGATCGAACTGATGTTGATGATGTGCCCGCAATCACGCTCGACCATCCCCGGCAACGAGAGCCTGGCAATCTGCAATACTGCGCGCAGGTTCACATCGACCAGCAGATCGATCCCTTCAGCGTCCGCCTTGAGCAGCGAGCCGGGCCGGTCGACGCCGGCATTGTTGACCACGACATCGAAATGATGGGCCTGAAACAAGGCCGTCAGGCCAGCCAGATCAGTCACGTCGATAGCGTGCGCGATACAACCGGTGCGCTGCGCCAGTGCCGCCAGCTTGTCTGCACTGCGCGCCAGCGCATGGACCTGCAAACCTTCGGCACACAGCCGCTCGACGACGGCCTCGCCAATGCCGGAAGAAGCGCCGGTGACCAGCGCGGTTTTATAATCGGAAAAAGGCATGTCAGGGTTTCCTTGAATAAGCGTCGATCAGCCGCTTGGCTGTTAATGCTGATCGCCTTGTACTGGACTTTAACGAGCGTCATGGGCAGCGACCAAGACACAATGGTTGTGTGGCAATAAGCTGCGCTTATGACCCGAGCAACTGTGAAACCGGGGTGATGACACCGCCCTGCTCTTCGATGCTCCGGCGAATGCTGCGCGCCAGCTCCACCGCCCCCGGCGTGTCGCCATGCAACAGAATCGACTGGGCGTTGACCGCCACACGCTTGCCGCTCAGGGTCGTTACCGAGCCGTCCTGCAACAGTTGCGCAACCCTGGCCCTGACCTGCTCCGGGTCTTTGATCACCGCACCGGGCGTACCTCGCGGCACCAGCAGGCAATTTTCGTCATAGGCGCGATCAGCCAGAAAGGTCGTTGCCACCCTCAGGTTGCACGCCTCGGCGGCCTGCTCGATGGCCGCGCTGCTGGATGAGCTGATGATCATCTGCGGGTCAAAACCTGCAACAGCCCTTACCAAAGGCCCGGCCAGTTCGGCATCCGCTGCGGCCATATTGCCCAGCGCCCCGTGAAAACTCATGTGCGTGACGCGGTAACCGGCAGCGGCTGCAAGGCCCGCCAGAGCGCCGAGTTGATACACCACAATGGCGCACAACTCCTTGAGCTCGATGTTCATTCTGCGGCGGCCGAACCCCTGCAGATCCGGAAAGCCGACATGCGCACCGAGATCAATGCCCAGCGCCTTGGCGCGGCGCACTGTGCTGTCCATGATCAGCGGATCCCCGGCATGAAAGCCGCACGCCACGTTGGCCGAGGAGATCAATGGCATCAGGACCTCGTCCTCGCCCATGGTCCAGGGCCCGAAGCCCTCACCCAGATCAGCATTCAGATCAATGCGCATGATCAAGTTCCTCCAGTTCAATCAGCGGCTGGCCATAACCGACGCGCTCGTTTTCGGCGGCCAGGAAGCGCAGTACGCGCCCTGCCTGATGACTGCGCACCGGCAGGTACAACAGGCCGATACGCAACAGCCCCAGCAACTGCCCCACAGCCACTGCATCGCCGGGTTTTACGTAGCTGCTGCGTTCATCGGGATGACTCGATACAAACACGCCGGGGTTGTCGGCACTCACCACATGGGCAGCCAGCGCCGACGGTTCAACGGCGACCTGTGGCGCAGAGGGCACAGCGCAGGCCTGTACAGGCTCGCCGCGGCGGATCAACAGCTCAAACCCCGGCCGCCTCAACTCCAGCACAGTAATGCCGGCGTCCCGAATACACGCTGCCAGCTGGCGAATCTCTTTGATGTCCATCAGCGATGTCCTTGCAGGCTGCGCAGCGCGAGCACGCGCCGGGCGTCTTCGATGAAAGCGTGATTGGTGTCCAGCGCGTCGACCGCTTCGTCGTAGCTGCACTGCACAAAACGGACCTTGCTGCCGATCGGCGCCTGGCCAAGACGCCACAGATCGGCCTCGATGACTGTGGCAAACTTGGGATAACCGCCACTGGGCTGGGCATCCCGCATCTGCACGATCGGCTGTCCGCCGTGGGGCACCTGAATCACGCCAGGCACGATGCCATGAGAGCGGATTTCCAGCGTCTCGCGCGCAAGCAAGGGCGTGCCCTCCATGCGGTAGCCGTAACGGTTGCTCTGCGTGGTGATTTTCCACTCACCGGCAAAAAACGCTGCTTGCGCCTCGGCACTGAAACAGTCGAATTCGGCAGCCGGCAGCACGCGGATGGCCGGCAGCCCGTCAAGCAACAACGGCAAGGCCGCCACCGACGATTGCACCCCGAAATCACTGGCACGCAGTTCGTTGGCAGCGCCCGCAGGAATCACATCACCCTGCTGCAACGCACGGCCCTGCCAGCCACCAAAAGCGCCGCGCAATTGCGTGCTGCGCGAGCCCAGCACCAACGGCACGTCGACGCCGCCGGCCAGACACAGATACACGCGGCTGCCCATCGTCGGGTAATTGAGCCGCAACACCTGATTCTTGCGTGCCTGAGCGACCCAATTGCCTGGCAGCCGCTCACCATCGAGCGACGCGGCGCAGGCGGCGCCGGTGATCGCGAAGGTGCAGTCATCGACAAAGCGCACTTCGAACGGGAACAGCGGAATTTCAATCCCCGCCGCGTCTTCATCGTTGCCCAGCAACAGGTTGCCGAGCCGCAGTGACAGCGTGTCCATCGCGCCAGACGTGCCGACGCCGTAGCCGAGGCTGCCGTGTCGCCCCAGATCCTGAACGGTCGCCAGTGACGTAGCGCTGATAACTTCGATCATCGGATGATCCTCTCGATACGCAAGCGCAGTTGATCGCCGGGTTGCAACAGCGCCGGAGGCTGCTGACCCGCATCGAAAAACACCATTTCCGTGCGTCCTATGGTGTTCCAGCCACTGGGGCCGGCCGACGCGGAAATACCCGTCTGAACGCCACCGATGGAGACCGACCCGGCCCCGATATCGAGTACCGGCACCTTGCGCCGCGGCGTTGCCAGGCGCTGGTCCATACCGCCCAGGTAGCAATAACCCGGATGGCTGCCCAGGGCGTACACCGGGTACAGCGGCTCACAGTGCAGATTGGCGATGGTTTCGATATCCAGCCCGGTATGGGCGATGACATCGGCCATGTGCGGTCCGCCGTCACCGCCGTATACCACCGGCAATTCAATGATCCGGCCCTGCAACGGCAGCGGCTGGCACTGCTCCCAGGCCTCCAGCAAACGGGTTTTCAGACCGGCCAGGTCCCGCGGTGGCGCCGCGAAGGTCAGCATCAGGTTGTTCATCCCCGGCACCGCCTCGCGTACCTGCGGCCAGTCCTTGCTCAGACGGGCCAGTGCCCATATGCGTTGCTGCGGTGCCAGGTCGAGCTCGCCGGGTGCTTCGAACAGCAACGCGGTGGTTCCCAGCAAGGTGATTCTTGGCGCATTCGGCGCCTGCACGAGACTCATGGGTGGCTCCTTGTCTGCAACCAGCGCTCCAGGTGATGAATGTCCATGCCACCCTTGCAGAACACCGGGTCCTGCAGAATGTCGCGATGCAGCGCGATGTTGGTAGAGATGCCCTCGACGTGCATTTCGCTCAGTGCCAGACGCATGCGTGCCAACGCCTCATCGCGACTGGCACCATGAGTGATGACCTTGGCCACCATCGAATCGTAATAAGGCGGAACGCGGTAGCCGTGGCTGACATGCGAATCGACCCGCACGCCGAAACCACCGGGGATCTGCCAGCGGGTGACCTGGCCCGGCGTCGGCATGAAGCTGCGCGGGTCCTCGGCGTTGATCCGGCACTCCAGCGAATGGCCCGACACCGTTACGTCGGCCTGACTGAAACTCAGGCGCTCGCCCATCGCCATGCGGATCTGCTGCTGGACAATGTCGATGCCGGAGGTCATTTCCGTTACCGGGTGCTCGACCTGCAGGCGGGTGTTCATCTCGATGAAATAGAACTCGTCCTTTTCGAAGAGGAACTCGAACGTGCCGACGCCCTGATAGCCGATCTGGCGGCAAGCCTGTGCGCAACGCTCGCCCACCCTGGCCATCAATGCTGCGTCGATGCCGGGTGCAGGCGCCTCCTCAAGCACCTTCTGGTGGCGGCGCTGCATCGAGCAATCCCGTGAGCCGAGCCAGACAGCATTGCCATAGGCATCGCACAACACCTGAATCTCGACATGGCGCGGCTGGCCCAGAAACTTCTCGATATACAACTCGGGATTGCCGAACGCGTGTCGGGCTTCTTCGCGGGTCAGCGCAATCGCATCGAGCAGACGAGACTCTTCCTGAACCACACGCATGCCCCGCCCTCCGCCGCCGCCTGCGGCCTTGACGATGACCGGGTAACCGATGTCGCGAGCGATCTGCAGAATGCTCTGCGGGTCGGCCGGCATGCTGGTATCCGGACCGGGTACGCACGGCACGCCGGCTTCGCGCATCGCCCGCTTGGCAGCGACCTTGTCGCCCATGACCCGAATGCACGCAGCACTGGGGCCGATGAAGGTAAGGCCAGCCTGCTCGATGCGTTCGGCGAACATGGCATTTTCAGACAGAAAGCCATAACCGGGATGGATCGCCTGAGCACCGGTCAGTTGCGCGGCATAGAGCACGGCCGCCTGATTCAGATAGCTCTGCGCCGCTGCGGCGGGACCGATGCACAGCGCTTCGTCAGCCTGTTGTACATAACCGGCATCGCGATCCGCTTCGGAATACACCGCTACCGTGCGCAGGCCCAGGCCCTTGCAGGCACGCTGGATGCGCAGGGCGATTTCGCCGCGATTGGCGATCAATACTTTATCGAACATCAAAAACCCCTGATCGGTGAACCCGCAAGACGGCCTGCAAGGCAGCTCAAGACCATCACGCAATGCTGAACAGCGCCTGACCGGCCTGAACCTCTTCGCCATTGGCAACCAGAATGGCAGTCACCACCCCTGCCGCCTCAGCCTTCACCGGATGAAACATCTTCATGGCCTCGACCACCGCCAGAGTCTGCCCCACCTCGACGGACGTACCGATCTCGACAAAAGGCGGCTGGTCGGGTGCCGGGGTCAGGTGCAACACCCCGTACAGCGAGGCGCACGCCTGTGTCTGTTGTACGGCGGTCGTCGTACTTGTCTGAGTCGGAGAAACAGTGCGCGCTGCGAGCGTCGTCTGCACTGTCGCAACAGCCGGATTGACGCGGTTGGCGACCTGAGCGGGCTCGCGCAGCAAACGCAGCTGCGCGTCACCTTCACACAGGCTGAGTTCGCTCAGGTCCGATTCGGCCATCAGGTCGATAAGTGCTTTGATACGTTCCGGATTCATGCAAGAGCCCTTGCCTGGCAAATGAAATGTGGCTGAGGGCAATGTAACGAGGCAGGTTTTTGACCGCCAAGACGGTTTGACTGTGGGGTGATAAGCGCCCCTTATGACGTCGGGATCACTGCGCGCGGCGGTTGCCGCGCATTTCGGCGACCAGTTCCAGAAGGATCGCCTTGACCGCCTGGGCCGGCACCGACAGCGGCAAGTGCCCGGACAGGCACAGCGCGAGAGGGGCTTCGATCTCGGGTTCGACAATGCGGCTCAGGTTGACCGCATGCGTGTCTGCCAGCACCCGCGCTGCAGATTCGGGAAGAATGGTCGAGCCGAATCGATCGGCGACTGCCGCAGCCAGCGTCGTCGAAGATTCGACTTCTGCCACCACCCGGGCACTGTGCTCGATACGCACAAATGCCTCGTCTACCAGACGACGGACAGTGTTGTAGGTGCGCGGCAACAGCAGGTCGATATCGGCCAGTTCCCTGAGCGGAATTTCCTCGCGACCCTGAAGCGCCTCTTCGGCACTCACCAGGTACAGCTGCTCGCGTATCAAGGGCACAAAACTCAAGCCATGTACCTCGCGTCCGCCATAAAGAACGGCCATGTCCATACGCCCGTTCATGATCAACTCACTGAGGGTGGTGCCAAAGTTCTCATTGAGGTACAGCAGAATGCCCGGATGACGCTCGCGTACGCGTTTGAGCAATGGCAGCGACAGGGTCGAAGCGGCAGTGCCGGGTGCCAGCCCTACCGACACAGGCCCCGATAACGCCAGACCACTGGCGTTGACGTCACTCTGTGCCTGCTCGCACTGGCGCAGGATCACCTGAGCATGCCCGTACAGCACCTTGCCCGCCTCGGTCGGGGTGACGCCGCGCTTGGTGCGGATCAACAACTGTTGCTGCAACTCGGCCTCCAGCGTCACCAACTGCTGACTCAGCGCAGGTTGTGCGATGTGCAGCACATCGGCGGCCTGAGTCAGGCTGCCGATATCGACAATTTTCACGAAATATTTCAAACGGCGAAGGTTCAAGGTGCTGCACTCCAGAGTCACGACACACGGGCTTCAGCAAGACCCAGGCCAGCTCTGGAAAAACCAGGCATAAGCAATTGCTATGTCAGCTCCCGCTGAATGGGCTCGCCAGGCGCTGATCCCCCTGCAACCATTGCACGCCCGCTTTTGGTGCGACGCCGGTTCATCTGCGGTCATAAGCGCTGCCTATCAACCCAGAACGAAATGGTCTTATGGCGCTCGCTGCTCTGGCTCGTAACGTATTCCCCGTCAAGGCCATCAACGAGGAATGCCAACGTGACCGCATCTCGCATCGCTGCCCGCGTGCTCCGCATCAAACCGTCGCCAAGCAGCGCTGCTGCCGATCGGGCCAATGAACTGCGGCGCGCAGGCAAATCGATCATCAATCTGGTGGTTGGCGAGCCGGACTTCGACACACCGGCGCACATTCGTCAGGCCGCCTGTGCCGCCATCGAGAACGGTGAAACACGCTACACGCTCAACGCTGGCACCACGGCGCTGCGCGAGGCAATCGCCGCCAAACTGCAGCGTGAAAACGGCCTTGCTTACGCGCCCGGCCAGATCATGGTGACCAGCGGTGCCAAGGCCGCGATTTTCAATGCATTCGCGGCGACATTGAGTGTCGACGATGAAGTGCTGATCCCCGCGCCTTACTGGGTGTCTTACCCGGACATGGTCCTGGCCTGCGACGGTCGTCCAGTGACCCTGGCCTGCCCGGAGGAAAACCAGTTCAAGCTGACTGCCGCGCAGCTGCGCAACGCGATCACGCCGCGCACCCGCTGGCTGCTGCTCAATTCGCCGAGCAACCCGACCGGTGCCACCTACAGCGCATCCGAATGGCGCGCGCTGGCCGACGTACTGCTCGACTACCCGGACGTGCTGGTCATGACCGACGACATTTACGAGCACATTCGCTACGACGACGCTCCGCTCAGCCACCTGCTCACTGTCGAGCCAGCGCTGCGCGAACGCGTGCTGATCATCAACGGCGTGTCAAAAACCTACGCCATGACCGGCTGGCGCATCGGCTACGCAGCAGGCCCCGGCGATATCATCAACGCGATGGCGACCCTGCAATCACAGTCCACCAGCAACGCCTGCTCGGTGAGCCAGGCCGCTGCGGTGGCCGCCCTGACCGGCGACCAGTCTTTTGTCGGCGACAGCGTCAAGGTCTACAGACAGCGCCGCGATCGTTGCCTGGAGCTGATCAACGCGATTGACGGCCTGAGCTGCATCAAGCCCGAAGGCGCGTTCTATCTGTACGTCAATTGCGGCGCGCTGATCGGCAAAACCACACCGTCAGGCTCGGTACTGGAAGCCGATACGGACGTGGTTCTGTACCTGCTGGAAAGTCAGGGCGTTGCCGTTGTCGCAGGCACCGCCTATGGCCTGGCACCGTTTTTCCGGATGTCTACGGCGACTGCCCTGGAAACCCTTGAAGACGGCTGCGCGCGCATTGCGACTGCTGTCGCTGCGTTGCGCTGAGCACCTCGACATGACGACGCCGAGCCATCCGGCCCTGACCTTCAAACAGGCCTTGTTGGCCATGCTCGGCATATCACTGGTACTGGGCCTTTCCGCGCTGGATCAGACCGTCATCGGCAACGCACTGCCAAGCATCGTCGCCGAGCTCAACGGTTTCGAGTTGTACGCCTGGGTCGCCACCGGCTACCTGCTGGCCTCTATCGTGACCATCCCGATCTTTGGCCGGCTGGGCGATTTTTACGGGCGCAAACCGTTCGTGCTGACCGCAACAGTCATCTTCACGCTGGCCTCGCTGCTCTGCGCACTGGCAGACAGCATGTTGGTACTGGTGATCGGGCGAGCCTTGCAAGGTGTGGGCGGCGGTATGTTGATCGGTACTGCCTTTGCCTGTGTGCCCGAGCTGTTTCCCGACACCCGCCAGCGGTTGCGCTGGCAGGTGTTGCTGAGCGCCATGTTCAGCGTGGTCAATGCCATCGGCCCGGGGTTGGGCGGTTATCTGTCCGGCGAGTTTGGCTGGCGGTCGGTGTTTTGGTTGAACCTGCCCCTGGGCGTGATTGCCTTGTTTTTTGCCTGGCGCTTTTTGCCGTGGTATCGCCCGCAAGGCCATCGACCCCATTCTGACGGTGCGATCAGGCTCGACTGGCTCGGGGCTTTATTGATCGTCCTGACGCTGGGCAGCCTGCAACTGTTCGTCGAATGGCTGGGCCAGCGTTCCCTGCGCGTCAGCCTGACATGTGGCGCCGTGACCCTCGCTGCCATGCTCGGCCTGTGGTTCCACGAGCGCCGCTGTGCCTTTGCCTTGCTGCCCGCCGGGCTGTTCGCCAACCGCAGCATCCGCCTGCTGTTCATCATGTCGCTGTTGGCCGGCGCCATCATGTTCACCCTTCTGTTCTACCTGCCGCTGCTGTTGCAGGGCAGCTACGACTACTCGCCGCAGGACGCCGGGCTGCTGCTCACACCGCTGGCCCTGAGTATCACTTTGGGCGCAATCGTCAACAGCCGGATCGTCACGCGTCTGACAAACCCCAACTGGTTACCTATTGGCGGATTCATTGCCCTGTCGGTTGCCTGCATCGCCTTGGCACTGGTCGGACTGCACGCCGGCTTCACGACCTTACTGGGGCTGATTCTGCTGGCGGGGCTGGGCCTGGGGTTCATTCTGCTCAACCTCACCGTGTTCACCCAGACGCTCGCCGAGCGGCAATTTCTCGGCATTGCCACGGCGCTGACCCAGTCCTTGCGACTGGTCGGCGGTTTGCTGGGCACAGCGGCCATGGGCGTGCTGGTCAAGGTGCTGTATGTCGCCAATCTGCAAAGTGCGCTGAACGCAGCAGGTCAGGCGTCGGCCTTACCGCGCCTGGCCGACCCTCAGGTTCTGCTGCAGCACACGCCTGCCAATGTCGATGCGGCGCTGCTGATAGCGCGCACCGCCCTCGCCCAGGCGGTGGGCACGGGGCTGCTGACATGCGCCGGGCTGGGCGTGCTCGCGTTGCTGGTTCTGCACCGCCTGCCTCGCGTCACCCTTCATCAGGTATCCCATGCAGCAACGTCTGCAACGGATTCATCTGCAACACCTGTTCCTGAAAAACAATAAGAAACCTGACTGCCGCCCGACCCTGCCTCTCACAACACTTAATGACAGTATGAGGATGAATCCGATGGAGCGTATCAATCGCGCCGCCCCTTTCGTTGCGGGCTTTTGTGGACTGCTGATCGCTCAGCAGAGCTACGCCGAAGGTTTTCTGGAGGACAGCAAGGCCAGTATTCTTGCGCGTAACTTCTTCAGTAACGCAGACAACCGCAGCGGCGCCGCCGACCCGAACTACACTCAGGAGTGGGGCCAGGGCTTCATGCTCAACTACCAGTCGGGCTACACGCCGGGCACAGTGGGCTTCGGTGTCGACGCACTCGGCCAGTTGGGCATCCGTCTGGACTCGGGCAAGGGCCGTCACTACAACCCGCAAAGCACGGCGTTCAACGGCAATATCTTCCCCACGGACAGCGATGGCCGCGCGGTCGATGAGTTCAGCAGCCTGGGCGCGACGCTCAAGGCACGCGTCTCCAGAACCGAACTGAAATACGGCACGCTGGTGCCCATGCTGCCGGTGGTGATGTCCACTGACCGCATGTTGCAACAGACTTTTCGTGGCGGGCAGATTCAGTCTGGCGACCTGAAGGACTTCACCTTCACCGCAGGCCAGCTGGAGCATGTCATGGGCCGTGGTTCGACCAATCAGATGGGCATGTCGATTCCGGGTGCAAACAATCCGCTGACCGGCGAGTTCGTCAACAAGTTCTACTATGCAGGCGTCGATTACAAACCGACCAAAGACCTGACCTTGCAGTACTACTACGGCAACCTGGAAAACTTCTACAAGCAGAACTTCCTGGGCCTGAAATACGACATGCAGCTGGGTCCGGGCATACTGCGCACCGACCTGCGCCACTTCGACAACCGCTCGGACGGCGCCAACGGTCACGACCCGGCGTACTACACAGTTGGCTATTACGGCAACGGCGTCACCAAGGGTGAAGTCGACAGCCGCCTGTCCAGCGCCCAGTTCACCTACCTGATCAATGGCCACACCTTTGCTGCGGGTTACCAGGCGGTGACCGGCGACAGTGATGCTGTCTGGCTGAATCAGGGTGACGGCTCGACTGCCTACTTCATGACCGAATCAATGATCGGTAAATTCCAGCGTGCCGGAGAGCGCACCTGGCAGGTTCGCTATGGCTACGACTTCGCCAGACTGGGCGTACCCGGCCTGAACTTCCTGGCCATGTATGAAAGCGGCTCGAACATCCAGACGTCCGACGGCGACAAGAAGGAATGGGAACGCAACGTTACCCTGAGTTACGTGGTGCAGTCCGGCCCGGCGAAAAACCTCAGCATCGCGCTGCGCCACGCGCAACTGCGCACCGAATTCGCCAGCCAGCGCGATTCCGATGAGCATAGGGTGATCGTCAGTTACCCGATCAATATTTTCTAAGGTGCTCAATACGGTGTGCTGACTCACCGCGAAAGGGCCCGGACTGACTGGGCCCTTTTGGACACTCAGCTCGATACCTGATCAAGAAATATCAACCGCGGCGGCTCTGCCAGCAACTCGCCGCTGACCGCCGCGAACTGCTGGTAGTGCGACGTGGCGACATGTGCGTCCAGTGCTGCCTGATCCTTGAAGCATTCACGCATGTAGAACGTGCCGCGCTCATCACGCGCCTCGAACAGCGTGTACTCGATATTGCCCGGCTCCGCCCGGGTCGGTTCCACCAGTGCCGATAATGCGTGTTTCAGGGCCGCCTCTTTGCCAGCACTGGCTTTCAGGACGGCCATCAAGGCCATTGGCTTTGCAGATGTGTTCATTATCGATGCTCCGGTATTCGATTCGATCAATGGGTCGGTGCGGGCGCAGCGTCTATTTTCAAACGCAGCAGGCTGTAGGGTTTTTCGCGCTTGTCGTGGCCGGCGTTGAAGTTGGCCTGGCGGTGCAACTGGTTGACGATGAAGTACAGATAGCCATCCGGGCCGATCGACAAGGTGTCAGGCCAGAGCATGGCGGATCGTGTGCCACTGTTTGCCAGGTGCCGTCCGGCAGGCGCTTGCGAATCGAATTATGCTCGTAGTCGCCTGCGTATACGGCGCCTTTGGCATCAGCCTCCAGGCCATCCGAAGCGCCTTTTTCACCGAGGTCCTGCACCGCCGCTGCCAACTGCTGCTCACTGACCTTGCTGTCATTCAACAGATCGGTGGCCACGGCATACAGATGACGGCTGGACAACGGCGAGAAATACAGTGTCTTGCCGTCTGCCGACAACGCAATGCCATCCGAAGCGACGCCGACCGGTTTGCGCGTTCCGTTCGGGCCATCGCCCAGCACGGCCACGCCCTCGACGACGGGTACGAAAGCCGGATCGACAGATGTTGACTGCGCCCCGTTCAGGCGCCGCACGGCGTGACCGCTGGCAATATCCATGACAATGATCGCACCCGGCCCGCTCAAGGATGAATCCGTTACATAGACCGTGCCCTCCGATCCCTTGCGCAAGTCAAAGCGCATGTCGTTGACATAGGTGCCGGGCAAGATGACGTTATCCGGAAACACCAGGCGCTTGACGATTCGGTTGGTGGCCAGGTCCACCGCAACCAGTTTGGCGCCGCCTGGACGCGGAGACGCAAAACCCGGTGCGGCCGTGTCCAGAAGCCAGACACGGCCCTTGCCGTCGGCGACCACACTCTGCACGCTGATCAGCCCATCACCAGGGTCTTTGGGGTTCTCCTTGTTGACCGCCAGATCGGGGTAGGCAACCACTTTGCCGTCACGAATCTCACCCACCGTAAACGGCACCTTGTCACCCCAACGAGGGAAGTTGACGAAAATTCGCCCGGTTTCAGTGACTGTCACACCGGTGGGCATCGCATCGTAAAAGGCATGCACCTGTTCGAGCTTGCCGATCGGTTTGTCGGCAGGCGCACTGGCAGGCAATGGAATGGCGGTCGCGCCGTAGGCCAGCGAAGTGGCGAGTGTGGCTACGGAAATGATGGCAATTGCGGCGGAAATTTTCGTTCGATGCATGGTGCTCTCTCCTGAAGGGCCAGCGGCCCATCAGCATTGGGGGCTTTTTGTGCCATAAACAGGTTGGCGATTAGTCTGAGCTTTCTTGTTACAAAGAAAAACGCGGGTAACACGCTAACACTTTCAACGCGAAGGCGAAGATCCGTGTTGCTTGCCAGCCATTCCCTGCAGTCAGCATCCTGACGATCAGCGGTTTTGATGACGGTCAGCATCAATGCTATAGTCACGCTCTTCCTGGCCCAGAAAGCCACAATCAGACAGGCAAAGAGGCGACCCCTATGAGAGTCACCAAGGCCCAGGCCCAGGCCAACCGGGCACATATCGTCGAGACGGCCTCCGTGCAGTTTCGCGAGCATGGCTATGACGGTGTCGGGGTCGCCGACCTGATGGCTGCGGCAGGCTTTACCCACGGCGGGTTCTATAAGCATTTCGGTTCAAAGTCCGACCTGATGGCCGAGTCGGCGGCGTGCGCCATCTCGCAGACCGTGGCGCAATCGACCGGCATCGATCCAGCGCAGTTCATCGATTATTACCTGTCCCGAGAGCACCGTGACAACCTTGGCACGGGCTGCCCCATGGCCGCGCTGAGCGGCGATGCAGCGCGCCAGTCGGACCCGGTCAAAGCAACCTTCGCCGACGGCATCGAGAGCCTGCTGGCAGCGCTTGCTCCCGACCAGGCAGCACCCGGCGGCGAAGAATGGAAACAGGCGCGGGCAAACACCATCGACCGCTTTGCCCATGCGCTGGGGGCGCTGCTGCTATCACGCAGCTGCCCGGATGACTCGCCGCTGGCGGACGAAATACTCGAGGTGTGCCGCGCGAAGATGCGGGCACACCTGGAGTCCGGGCAAACCGACTGACCGTCTCAGGAAGGAAACAGTTTGCTCAGGCACGCCAGCTTCTTCTTGTATGACTTGCGCGCCACCAGCGCTTCCTCCAGCGTTACAGCCACGAATCGGGCGGTCTGATTGGGTTGCATCTGACCGATCAGATCCAGGTCCGCGCTGATCACCGTGCCGATCATCGCGTAGCCACCGCCCGATACGGCATCACGGTGCAAGACAATCGGTTCCAGCCCGGCAGGCACCTGAATTGAACCGATCGGGTAGCAGCTGTCGACGATATTGGATGGATCGGAACCGGCGCCGAAGGGCTGCTCCCTGGGCTGGAAGGTCAGCGCCCTGCCCCCCTTGAAGCGATAACCGATGCGGTCGGCTTCCGACCCTACGCTCCAGGGCTCGGAGAAAAAACTGGTGGCGGCAAATTCGGTCAGACGCTCGTAATACAGGCCCGGCACGACCCGCAGATACACTTCCCCGCCCAGAGACTGGCGCAAGGCCATCGGCAGGCTGGCCCCGGCACGTCCCTTGCCGCTGGGCGTGCCTATCGGCAGCAGGTCATCAGCGGCCAGTCGGCGCCCCTGAAAACCGCCAAGCGCACCCAGCGTGTAAGTCGAACGGCTGCCCAGTACCAGCGGCACATCGATACCGCCCGCGACGGCCAGATAGGTACGCGCGCCGTCCTTGGGGAAGTCGAAGCGCAGCACTTGCCCGGCCTTCACCGCAAAGGCGGTGTCGTGGTGCATTTCCACGCCGTCGAGGCGCGCCGCCATGTGCGCGCCGCAGACTGCAGCCAACGTGTCGCACTGGAACTCCAGTTCCGGCCCCAGCAGTGTGCATTCAAGCCCCGCCGCGCCGGGCGGATTGCCGACCAGCTGATTGGCGGCGCTGAGGGCGTACTGGTCGAGCGCACCGGAGGGCGGTATGCCCAGGTGGTAATAGCCCTCGCGGCCGAGGTCCTGAACCGAGGTGGCCAGACCGGGTTTGAGCACCTTGATCATGCCAGCACCTCCTGCAACGACTTGGGATAGCCCACCGGATCGGCGAGAAAGGCATCCAGTGAAAACTCGACCGGGCGGATGCGCAGATCGAAGCGTCCGGCTTCCACCTCTGCGACAGCCTCGTCATAGGCTTGCCGGTCAAGCGGCTTGAACTGGACGATGTCGCCAGGCCGGAAAAACACCATGTGCTCTTTCAGATAGGCCAACCCCTGCTGCGGGTCATAGATCGGCGCCGGAGTGACGCCAAACATCTGATAACCGCCCGCCCCGCGTACCGAATAGATACAGCCGAAGCAGCCGCCGTGACCGAGTGTGAGCTTGGGGGTATCGGTGCGCGGACGCAGGTATTTGGGCACTTGCAGCTGGCGTTCGCGTTCCACCATCTGGAACATGAACGGCAGACCGGCGACAAAACCGACCATCGAAACGAACCACGGCGCGCCGCTGTGCGCCGCGATGAAGGCATCGACATCCGCCAGATTATTGATGCGTGCTGCGTATTCCAGGTCGGTGGAACCGGGGTCCTGATGGCGGTCACGAAAGCGCATCAGGGTTTCGTGGGTCCACGGATCGTTGTACAGCACCGGGATCTCGATGATCCGGGTCTGCAGGGTACGTTCGGCGACTGCACCGGCCTCGGCCGCCCTTACCGCCTCGAGCAAGGCATGCGGTGCGATACGGTCCGGGTCAAAACGAATCTGGAATGACGCGTTGGCCAGACACACGTCCAGCACACCATCGAGCGCCAGACGCTCGACCGCACGGGTCACCGCAAGCCCCGTGAAAAATGCTTCCAGCGACATACTGTCACTGACTTCGGCGAACAGATGTTCATCAGCGCCAAAGCTGTAGCGAATCGGATCAGCCATGTCTGTTCCTTTCTTGAAATCGTTGTAGAACGGCAGGCAAAAATCAGTAACACAGCTCGTGCGTCTACGCGCACGATGCCGTTGACTCAACGCGGTGCACGCACCTTGACGCCTGCAGCGTCCAGCGCCAGGCGTGTCGCTTCTGCAAGGTCCAGCGCGCCGGGCGTATCGCTGTGCAGACAGATCGAATCGAATTCGATGCTCAGGTCCTCACCTTCGACAGTACGCACCAGACCTTGCAGGCAAGCGCGCACCACGCGGGCTGCGACTTCGGTCGGGTCCAGGGCCCGTACGTGACGGGTGAAAACGATGGAGCCGCTGACGTCGTAATCACGATCGGCGTAGAACTCGCGGATCACCGGCTGGCCCAGCTCCTCGGCGATCTTGCAGATCACCGAACCGGGCATGCAGTAAAGCAGCAAATCGGGCTCCAGGCGCTGCAGGTTTTCCACCAGCAGGCGGGCTGCGGCTTCGTCCCTGGCCAAGTGCATGTACAAGGCTCCGTGGGGTTTGAAATGCTGCAAGGCCACACCCTGAACCCGCGCCAGCTCGCGCAGGGCGCCCAGTTGGTAGAGCATGTCGTCGACCAGTTCCTGGGGCGTCGAGTTGATATGCCGGCGGCCAAAGCCGACCAGATCACGGAACCCCGGGTGTGCGCCGATGGCAACGCCCAGACGTTTCGCCTGCTCGATCGTGCGGCGCATGGTGCCAGGGTCGCCCGCGTGAAAACCGGTCGCAATATTGGCCGAGCTGATAAAGGTCATCAATTCAGTATCGACGCCGTCACCAATGGTCCACGCGCCAAAGCTTTCACCCATGTCCGAGTTGAAATCCACCTGCATGGCTGTTGCTCCTGTGGGTTGTCCGGACAAGGGGCTATCCGGCTTCATGCAAAGCACGTTAAATTCACCCGCACCCCTTGGGTAGATCTATTAACAGATACGCCATCTTCTGAAAAACAGATACCCCGCTACATCGAACGTCTGTCTGGAGTGCTTATGTCCCTGACCTTGCGCCAGGTCCGTTATTTCGTGGCAACTGCCGAGATCGGGCAAATCTCGCAGGCGGCCATTCACCTGAACATTTCCCAGTCGGCGGTCACCACGGCGATCAAGGAGCTGGAGAGCATGCTCGGCACCCTGCTGTTTCAGCGCTCGGCGCAAGGCATGAGCCTGACTGAAGCAGGCCGTCATTTTCTCAACAGGGCTTACGTCATTCTGCGCAGCGTCGATGATGCGCTGAACAGTCCGCTGCCCGATATCCGCGCCAGCGGCGTATTGCGTCTGGCCGCCAGCTACACCGTCATCGGCTACTTCCTGCCGCATCATTTGCAGCGCCTGGAACACTGGCACCCGGACGTCGCCATCGAGGTGCATGAGCAGGAAAGACAAGCCATCGAACAAGGCCTGCTACAAGGTCGCTTCGACATGGCGGTGGTGCTGACGGCCAACATCACTCACCCGGATATCATCTCGGAAACGTTGTTCAACTCCGAGCGCCGCCTGTGGCTGTCCAGCCATCACCCGCTGTGTCAACGCGCCTCTGTCAGCCTCGCCGACGTCGCGCAGGAGCCCTATATCCTGTTGACCGTCGACGAAGCCGAACAAAGCGCCATGCGCTACTGGGAACTGGCCGGGCAGCAGCCCAACGTCAGAATCCGCACCAGCTCGGTGGAAGCAGTACGCAGCATGGTCGCCAACGGCAGCGGCGTGGCGATCCTTTCCGATCTGGTGCATCGCCCCTGGTCGCTGGAAGGCAAGCGTATCGAAACAATCACCGTCACCGACACAGTAACGCCCATGAGCGTCGGCCTGGCCTGGCACCGCGAACGTGAATTGAGCCCGGCCATGCAGGCCTTCCGCAACTATTTTCATGACGCATTTCTGGCCCCGCAGCAACTGTCGGCACGGCGTTGAACCCGCGGCACGCTATTGCGCAGGCCGTGTCGGTGGCCGAGTGACGGGCGCATGCTCGGCCATCAGCTCGGTGATCCAGTCGATAAACACGCGGACCTTGATGCTGATGTGACGGTTCGGCGGGAAAGCCACGTACATCGGCATGCTGTCCAGCTGCCAGTCTTCGAACAGCGGGACAAGGGCTCCGCGCTCCCGATATGGCCTGGCCATGTAGTCCGGCAGCCAGAGAATGCCCATTCCGGCCAGCCCTGCGGCAACGTAGGCATTGCCATCATCCACCGCCAGCGTATAGCGCCCCTGCACATGGACCTTTTCCCCGGCGCGGTGCATGGCGTAGGGCAGCGCCTTGCCGGTGCGCGCCCACAGATAGCCGACGATGCGATGGGCCGAGTCTTCAAGCTCTTGCGGATGAACAGGCGTGCCCATGCGCTGCAGATAGTCCGGCGCAGCGTAAACGCCCAGTTGCAGGTCGCCCACCCGCCTCGCCATCAGCGACTGATCGGCTATTTCACCTCCCCGCACCACGCAGTCGACGTTCTCGCCGATCAGATCGACCATACGGTCGCTGACGCCCATATCGATCTGAATGTCCGGATAACGCGCATGAAACCCTGGCAAGGCGGGCAACAGCAGCATGCTGGCCAGCGGGCTGGGTACGTCCACGCGCAAACGCCCTCTGGGCAGCGATGTTGCACTGGACAGGCTGGTCTCGGCGTCATCCATATCGGCCAGCAGCCTGACCACGCGCTCGTAAAATACCGCACCGTCGGCAGTCACGTTAACCCGCCGCGTGGTGCGGTTGAGCAGCTTGACCCGCAAGCGTACCTCCAGTTGCTGCACCAGTTGCGTCACGCTGGTCTTGCTCATGTGCAGCGTGCTGGCAGCCTTGGTGAAACTGCCGGTTTCCACCACGCGAGCAAACGCTTGCATTGCGTCGAAACGGTCCATCCTCGCCCCGCCTGTCTTGTCCCATCAGCCTGTCGATTGTTTGGGTTTCCCAAACAGTGCTGAGTACGGTTGCTCGTTTATCGCGCTGACGCAAGTCCTTACTGTGGCTTCAACGCTGACTTCAGCCTTCGTACTCAAGCTCTGATGGAGATCCCCATGACCCAACGTGACGTCGTTTTCCCGGCTGGCCGCCAGGCGCTTTACGAGCGCAATCGCTATTCGCCCGCCATACGCTCCAATGGTTTTCTGCTCGTGTCCGGACAAGTCGGCAGTCGCGAAGACGGCTCACCCGAGCCTGATCTGGAAAAACAGGTGCGCCTGGCGTTCACCAACCTGAACGCCATCCTGCTGGCGGCCGGTTGCACCTTCGACGATGTGGTCGACGTGACGGTGTTCATTGTCGATCCCGAGACAAGGTTCGAGCGGATATGGAAGCTAATTCCCGAGTTTTGGGGCGAAGCGCCGCACCCGACCCTGACCGGCGTCGGCGTGACCTGGCTGTATGGCTTCGATTTTGAAATCAAGGTCATCGCCAGGCTGCCGGAAGCCGTCGAGCAATAACCGGGCAGCGTGGGTCCGCTCAGCGGCGAATCGGCACCACACGGTCGCTTGCATCCGCCGCCAGGGGCTCTTCGAACTGCTGGAAGAACTGCCCGGAAACGACATGATCGAGAAACTGCGCCTGCTCTTCGGTGGCCAGACGTATCGGCGAGTAGCCGTCGGCATCGGGCACTGCGAAAAGGCGCGCCTTGCGTTCGTGGGCCACCGCGATGAACGCCCTTTTCTCTTCGTCGGACATCGACGAAAAACAATCGGAAAGATTTTCCAGCGAGCGCACCGCCAGATCCTGGTCGAGCTGCTTGTCATCCGTGAACATCAAATGCCAGACGAAATCGAAAGAAAGCTCAGCGAGGGCACGCATAGACGGGGTTCCGTGGGGTCGAGAGGTGCGAGATTCACCGTTCGCCACGATTCGGTCAAGCGCTAAAGGATGACCTGCGTGAGGCGTAGCGTTTAAAGCAGGAAAATGTCGCATTTGCGGGTATTTGCCTGGCTAGACACGGCTGGACGCACAGTGGGGATTCTCGATCAGCAGCGCCATGCCTTGCCCGCCGCCGACGCAGGCTGCCGCGATACCGTAACGCAGGCCTGCGTCGCGCAGTTGCCGGGCCAGAGTCATGACCAGACGCAGCCCGGTGGCAGCCAATGGGTGACCCAGGCCCAGTGATCCACCCAGGCAGTTGAGCCGCTCGTGGTCCAGCTCCAGCGTTTGTGCCACTGCCAGAACCTGAGCGGCCTGCGCTTCATTGATTTCCAGCCGACCGATATCGCTCAGCGCCAGCCCGCTGCGCTGTAACAGCAAGCGGATCGCAGGTGCGGGGCCGATGCCCATAAACTCTGGAGCGACACCCGTCACCGCGCTGGCCAGCAGATGCGCCAACACCGGTCTCGTTGACTGTGAAGCACGCCCCACCAAGGCCGCCGCCGCGCCATCGACCACCGCACAGCTATTGCCTGCGGTCTGCACACCGTTCGCGTGAATGGCGCGCAAACGCGATAGCGCTGCGAGATGGGTCGCACGCGGATGGCTGTCCTGCGTGACCACTTCAACCCCACGCGGCAACTCGATGCCACGCGGCTGATAGCCTTCCAGCGCAAAGCGCTCGCGGCTGACCGGGACAATTTCCTCGGTCCATTTGCCGGAAATCTGTGATTGCAGCGCCCGCTCATGGCTGAGCAAGGCATAACTGTCTACCGCCTCACGACTCAATCCATGACGCTTGGCGAGGTTGTCTGCGGTGGAGATCATGTCCATCGCCGGTGCCGGGTCATACAGCGCTTCCCAGAGAAAATCCTTGAACTGCACGGCGGCACCGAGCGAGAAGCCATTGCGGTGGGTATAGGCCGCGATCGGGTTGCGCGACATGGACTCGGCGGCGACGCACAGCGCCATCTGCCCACCTTCGCCCACGTGCAAGGCGGCCTGGCGCAACAGTTCGAAACCGGTCGCGCAGATGCGTTGCACACCCAACGCCGGAACGCTCTGCGCGACGCCGCTGTACAGGCCGATGTGCCGGGGCAGCAGGTACGCATCGAAACTGGCCTGCGCCATTGAGCCGGCCAGTACGCTGTCGACTTGATCCGCCTGAATGACGGCCCGCGCCAGGACCTCGCGGCCGACCTTGATACCCAGATCGATGGGCGAAACAGGCGCCAGAGCACCGCCCAGATCCACCCAGGGTGTGCGCACGGCATCGACGATGGCCACGTCGCTGAATGCCGAATACTGCCCGCCGCCACTCATGCCTTGGGCTCGGCACTGAGCTTGTCGGGGTCCTGATCACGGTACAGCGCTTCGACCTTGTCTGCGCGCCACTGCAGGACGGCGCGCTGGTTGATCGACCCCTTGTCGGTGATTTCGCCGCGATCGATAGACGCGGGCTCATCAAGCAGCACGATCCACTCCAGCCGGCTGGCGTTGCCGTTCGCGCCCTGGTTCAGGCGCGCCAGCCAGCCGGCGAACCACTCACGCACCGGCGCACTGGCCAGGACCTGCGCATCGCTGGCCTGTGCATCCAGCCCGGCCAGTTGCCGGCACTCGTGCACCCTGGGAAACACCAGCGCCCCGAGGCATTCGCGGTCAGGCGCGGTGATGACCACATCCTGCACGTACGGCGAGCCTTCCAGCACCGCGCGGTTGCGCATCGGGCCGACACTGACGAACACGCCCGACGACAGCTTGAAATCCTCGGCCAGTCGCCCGTCGAACATCAGGCCCAGCTCCGGGGCCGCAGGATCGGCAAGCTTGATCGCATCGCCGGAGCAATAGAAGCCGTTCTCGTCGAACACTTCGGCCGTCTGCTGCGGCGAGCGCCAATAGCCCGGCATGATGTGCGGGCCACGAAAACGCCCTTCGAGCTTGCCATCCACCGGCACCAGGCACACTTCGCATCCCGGTGCGGGCAGGCCGATATATCCGGCCATCGACAAGGGCCCGGTGGTGAACGTGCAGGACGGCGCGGCCTCGGTCATACCCAGTCCGGCCATCATGCGAATCCGCTCGCCGCAATGCTGCTCGGCCACCCGGTCAAGACGATCCCAGATGCTTTGCGACAGGCCGGCAGCGGCGAAGAAGAACAGCTTGATGCGCGAGAAGAATCGCTCGCGCAGCTCGGCGTCCTGCTCCAGTGCGTTGACCAGCTCTTCCCAGCCCTTGGGCACAGTCAGGTAAGCGGTAGGCGAAATTTCCTTGAGGTTGCGCAGCGTCTCGGCGAAGCCTTGTGCAGTTGGCTTGCCGTTGTCCAGATAGAACGTGCCACCGTTGTACAGCACGATACCGATGTTGTGACTGCCGCCGAAGGTGTGGTTCCAGGGCAGCCAGTCGACCAGCACGGGCGGCTCTTCGCCGAACACCGGGAACGTCTGCAACAGCATCTGTTGATTGGCACACAGCATGCGCTGGGTAGTCACCACTGCCTTGGGCAGTTTGGTCGAGCCCGAAGTGAACAGAAACTTGGCGATGGTGTTGGGGCCGCTGGCCAGGAAAGCGGCCTCGGCCTCGCTGCCACCCGGCTCTTCGAGCAGGCTGGAGAAGCTCAGCTGAGGCCTGCCATTGAGCTGTCCGCGTACAGTGATGACGGGCGTTTCCGCAGGAATGATCGCATCGATGGCACGCTGAAACGGCGCGGCATCGCTGACAAATACCAATCCTGGCTGCAATACGTCGCAGACGTGGCGTAACTTGGCGAAATCCTGAGACATGACCGAATACGCCGGTGATACCGGGCAGTACGGAATGCCGGCGTACATGGCCCCCAGAGCAAGCTGCAAGTGCTCGATGTCGTTACCTGACAGCAACGCCAGCGGCCGATCGGCGGAAAGGCCGTACGCCAGCAGGCTCTGTGCGATAGCGCGCACGTCAGTCAGCATCTCGGCATAACTGACCTTGCGCCAGCCGCCCCGGCTGTCGCGCGCGGCAATGAAGGTCTGTTGTGGACGCAACCGCGCCCAGTGCACCAGTCGGTCGAGCAGCCGGTCGGGTAACCGCGCCAGAGGTTCCAGGGCTCGCATGTGCAGAACGCCCTGCTCTTCCCGCACCTCGATGGGCGGGTGGCCGATGGAGACCTGACGGTAGCGCGGTGGATTATCTTCACTCTGCAGCGTTGATGATCTGATATCGGAACTCACGTGCGTTCTCTCCATCAAGGTACGCAGGCACCAAACGCCATGCAGCGGTCCGGGCCGAGCGTTGCAGCACCAGGCTGCAGCCTTGTTATTGTTATGCCTGACTTACCGGCGACACAGTCTTGTACAAAAGACCGCTGCCGCCAGCCTGGAAGCGTTCGAATCGGATGGCTCAGATCGGATAGTGCCTGGGCCCGTTTTGCAGCGTCACCCAGCGCAACTGGGTAAAGTGCTCGATCGAAGCCTTGCCGCCGAAACTGCCATAGCCGCTGGACTTCACCCCACCGAAGGGCATTTGCGCCTCGTCGTGCACGGTGGGTCCGTTGATATGGCAGATCCCGGACTCCACCCGTTGCGCAAGCGCCAGGGCGCGGCTGGTGTCACGACTGAAAATCGCCGCCGAGAGACCGAAATCCGAATCGTTGGCCAGCCGCAACAGCGCCTCGTCACCGTCGCCGCGCAGCACCACGGCCACCGGGCCGAAGGACTCTTCGCGGTACAGGCGCATGGCATCTGTCACGCCGTCGAGCAGCGTCGGTTGCAGAATGCTGCCCTGCAGTTGCCCGCCCGCCACCAGCGTTGCGCCAAGCGCCACAGCGTCGTCAATCAGGCCCTTGATGCGCGTCCCGGCACCCACGTCGACCAGCGACCCGAGAACTGATTCGCTGTCATCCGGATTACCGGCGCGCAACGTTTTGATCTTGGCCGTCAGCTTGGCAACGAAGGCATCGGCGACCTTGTGGTCGACGATCAGCCGTTCGGTGGACATGCAGATCTGGCCCTGATTGAAGTAGGCGCCAAAGGCGGCGGCCTCTACTGCCGCGTCTAGATCCGCGTCGTCAAGCACCAGAAACGGTGCCTTGCCACCCAACTCCAGCAGTGCCGGTTTCAGATACCGCGCCGACAGCTCACCGACGATGCGGCCTACATGAGTGGAACCGGTGAAATTGACCCGCCGCACTGCCGGGTTGGCAATCAGGCGCTCGACAATCGCCGGCGCATCGGCCGGCGCGTTACTGATCACGTTCACCACGCCGTCACCCAACCCGGCATCCTGCAGCACCTGGCCGATCAGCCGATGCACGGCGGGACTGAGCTCCGAGGCCTTGAGCACCACGGTGTTGCCGCAGGCGAGTGGCATGGCGATGGCCCGTGTGGCGAGAATCACCGGCGCATTCCACGGCGCGATACCGAGGACCACACCGCAGGGCTGGCGCAGCGCCATGGCAAAATTGCCGGGAACATTGGAAGGAATGACATCGCCGGTGATCTGCGTCGTCATGGATGCCGCTTCGCGCAGCATGTTGGCGGCCAGCTGTACGTTGAAGCCGTACCAGTTGGCCATTGCTCCGGTTTCGCCGGCAGCAGCGATGAATTCGCCGCTGCGGGCCTGCAACTGCGTAGCAGCCTCGAGCAGACGCGCCCGACGCTCGCCGGGCACCATCGCCGCCCATGAGGGGAACGCAGCCTGAGCGGCTGCGACTGCCGCATCGGCATCTTCCAGAGTCGCCGCCGCTACCCGCGAAACCACCTCGCCAGTCACCGGGTTGCAGCGTTCAAATGTACGTCCGTCACGCGCGGGGCACGACTGTCCGCCGATCAGCAGGGGCACGTCCAGCATGGTGATTCCTCTTTATTGTCTTTATCAGGAACTACAGACTTGGCTCGAAACGTCTGGATATCAGACTAGCGTTTGTACGCTTCCAGACCAGGCTTGATGCTCTTGTCATCGAGGAACTGCTTCATGCCCTGCTCGCGCCCGCCTTCCTTGTCCAGCAGACGTGACTGGTCCAGCTTGGCGTACAGATAGTCTTCGTTCTGCTCCCAGGTCAGTTCGCGGCAGCGTTTGAAGCCGTGCTTGGCGGCGCGCAGTACCACCGGATTCTTTTCCAGCAGATTATTGGCCAGATCGATGGTCACCTGACGCAGTTGTGCCAGCGGTACGCTTTCATTGACGAGGCCCATTTCAGCGGCTTTCTGACCGTTGAAGGTTTTGCCGGTCATAATGTAGTACAGCGACTGGCGGTGGCCCACAGTGTCGGCCATGGCCTTGCTCACCAGGTTGCCGGGCGGAATGCCCCAGTTGATTTCCGACAGGCCGAAGGTCGCTTCATCGGCGCAGATCGCCAGATCACAGGCCACCAGCGGGCTGAAACCTCCACCGAAGCACCAGCCGTTGACCATCGCGATGGTTGGCTTGGCGTACATGCGCAACATCTTCCACTGCCACTGGGAGGCTTCGCGACGGATTTTTTCCTGCAGAATTTCCGGTCCGGCGTCCACCTCGCGGAAATACTCCTTGAGGTCCATGCCAGCGGTCCACGCCTCGCCGGCACCGGTCAGCACCAGAACGCCCGCATCGGGATCCTGCTCCAGGGTTTCCAGCACATCGATCATTTCGCGGTTCAGGGTCGGGCTCATGGCGTTGCGTTTTTCCGGCCGATTGAGGATGACCCACGCGATACCTTGCTCGATCTCGACCTTGATGGTTGACCAGCGGCCTTCATATTTGCTCATGGCGATGCTCTCTTGTTCTTGGCTTGAAGATGACTCAAAGCTAAACCGCAAATATAGTTATGTCAATTAACTGTTATTCACATTAATCAAAATCTCGGCACTCCGCCCGAACAGGCTGGTCACAGTCACGTATGCCCCATAGCTATCGTTCGCCAACCTCGGCAAACTGACCGGCTGATTGACCCATCAAACCATAAGGACCGCATTTTCAATGGCCAAGCCATCTGACATCGCCGACGTTTGCCAGGCTCCCGTACAGGCTGCCGAGGCACGTTTGCCAACGGATTCTGCGCTGGATGATCTGATCGGTTATGCCATGCGCCGCGCACAACTCAAGCTGTTCCAGAACCTGATCGGACGTCTTTCCGCACACGACCTGCGCCCGGCGCAGTTCTCGGCGCTGGCGATCATCGAGCAGAACCCGGGTCTCATGCAGGCAGACCTGGCCAAGGCGCTGGCGATCGAACCGCCGCAGGTCGTTCCATTACTGAACAAGCTCGAAGAGCGTGCGCTGGCCGTCCGGGTGCGTTGCAAGCCGGACAAACGCTCATACGGCATTTTTCTCAGCAAAAGCGGCGAAACACTGCTGCGCGAATTGAAACAGATCGCCGTGGACAGCGACCTGGAATCCACCGCCGCGCTGGATAAAAAGGAACGTCAGGACCTGCTCAGGTTGCTGAAAAAGGTGTATCAATCGTAAAAGCGCTCATCGACGGCTTCCCTGCCGTCGATGCGCGATGATTACCAGAGCGGCAAGCTGTATTGCACGATAAAGCGTGTCTGGTTCTCGTCACGAAAGGCTGCACCCGCCGGGAAGTCGTTGCGATAGATCGACTTGCGCGCCAGCAGCCCGACGTTCTTCAGCGGACCGCTTTGCACGACGTAGCCCAGTTCCATCTGAAACTCACGCTCCTTGCGATCATCGGCATTGAAAGCGGCCAGCTCGATGTTGTCGCCGCGCACGTAACGCAGACGACTGCGCAGCCCGACCAGCCCGACGGCCGTGAAGTCATAGTCGTAGATGGCTTGCCAGGTGCGCTCCTTGGCGTTGAGGAAGTCCGAGCTCATGGTCATCTCGCTCAACCCCATCAGTTCGGTGCCCGAGACATAAGGCGTTGCCGTGTCGCCACTGGAATGCATGTAGCCAAGGCTCACGCTGTGCCCTCCCCACTTGTAGCCAAGCAACGCGGAAAGGTTCTGGTTGTCTACTTCGCCGGCCTTCGCACTGCCGGTATCGCGGCTGAAAAAGCTGCGCAGATCGGTGGTCAGCACGCCGTCGCCAATCGCCAGCTTGTGCAACAGGGCCAGGGTGTTCTGGGTGTAGAGATCGTCTACCTCGGCGTGGTACGCCCGCAGGCTCAGGTCCTTGTTGACCTGATAATCGCCTCCGGCGTAAGCCATGTGCGACGAGGTTGCCGCCCCATTGAAACGGCGGTTCGGTGAAGCGAGGCTGATAGGCTGGTAGTTGGTGGAGTCACGTTTGTTGACCCGGTCGATGTAGCCCGCATTGAGGGTCAGGTCATCGATGTCCTTGGAGGTCAGCGTGGTGCCACGAAAGGTCTGCGGCAACAGTCGCGAGGGGCTGGCGAAAGCGAACGGCAGGAAAATCGACACGTCGCCGGTCTTGACCGTGGTTTCGTGAAATTTCAGCTTGCCGGTCAGGGCCAGCCGCGAATACTCGTCAGCCGCCCGGCCATCGCTGGCGGATACTGGCAACAGCTCGGTGCCGCTGCGGTCTGGCGAGGAATCCAGTTTCACCCCGACCAGCGCTCGCGCATCGAGACCGAAACCCACCGGCCCTTGGGTAAAGCCGGACTCCGCATTCATGATGAAGCCCTGCGCCCACTCCCGAGTCGCAGTCTTGGCGCCATCATCCTTGTAATCGCGGTCCATATAATAGTTGCGCAGCGTCAGGGTGCCATGGCTGTCATCCAGAAAGCCCTGCGCCTGTGCAGGGTCGGGAATGGCACTGATACCCAGCAGGCCCAGTGCAAGGCCACAACGTTTTCCACGTAAAAAGGGAGCTGACACAGCGCTTGCTGCATCATGAGCGAGCTTTGACATGTTCGGTGTCCACTTATTGTTGTTGTTTTTGGAGTCGGTCCGGCGCTAACTGCGGGCCCGTGAGTAGAGAATTGAAAGATTCCACCGCCGCGTCAATCCAAAATGACCGATAATCGAACATTAATACTATTAACTACTTTATCAGCTTGTTGATATTCCGCTGCTAACTCAATGTTTTTGAAAGACTAAACACTTCTTTTTATCACTCTCCCAGTCAGATTCACTTTTTAGTTATTTTTGTTACCTTGATAACGACCTGTCACAACGCCTCGATTGGCGCTCGGGAACAGGCTTTTCTCCACAACAAAAACAACAATGAGGCTTGCCATGAACAGTCCATTACGTCGATCGACGCTGACCATTGTCTTGTGTTTTATCGTTGCGCTCATCGAGGGTTTCGACCTGCAGGCTGCCGGAACGGCGGCCGCCGGGTTGCGCCAGACCTTCGCCCTTGATCCAAAAATGATGGGCTGGGTGTTCAGCGCCGGGATCATCGGGCTGCTGCCTGGGGCGTTCTTTGGCGGATGGATTGCCGATCGCATCGGCCGCAAGAAGATTCTGGTGAGCGCAGTGCTGCTGTTCGGGGTCTTTTCGCTGAGCACTGCGTATGTCGAAAGCTTTTCCGGCCTGTTGCTGGTGCGCTTCATGACGGGCCTGGGTCTGGGGGCGGCGTTGCCCAACCTGATTGCCCTGTGTGCAGAAGCTGCAAGCGAACGTCACCGCGGCCTGGCCATCAGCGTCATGTACGCAGGTGTTCCACTGGGCGGTGCCCTGGCGGCGGTCGTCGCCATGTTCACCAGCGAGCACTGGCAAACCACGTTCATCATCGGTGGTCTGGTGCCGCTGTTGGTGGCTCCGCTGATGATCCTGTTGCTGCCCGAGTCCAGCGCTTTCAAACAGCAGACCAGTGCTGACAGCGTTCGGCATTCAAGCGCCACTGCGTTGTTCGGCGAAGGCCGGGCTCGCACCACGCTGGCGTTGTGGCTCGGCTACTTCTTCACCCTGACCGTGATGTACATGCTGCTCAACTGGCTGCCTTCACTGCTGATCGGTCAGGGCTTCAGCAAACCGCAGGCGGGCATGGTGCAGATGTTGTTCAATATCGGCGGCGCACTGGGCTCGCTGTTGGGCGGGTTGTTGCTTGATCGCTGCAATGGCATCAAGGTCGTGCTGTTCGTCTATGCCGGCTTGCTAGCAGCGCTGGCAGGCGTGGGTCTGTCGGTCGGTATCGTACCGATGGCCATTGCCGGGTTTGCAGCCGGGGTGTTCGTCATCGCCGCGCAGTTGGTGCTGTATGCGCTGGCCCCGCCGTCCTACCCGACCTCGGTACGCGCCACCGGTGTAGGTGCTGCAGTAGCCATCGGCCGTCTCGGTTCGGTTGCCGGCCCGCTGGCGGCCGGACAACTGCTGGGCGCTGGCGCTGGAACCGCCGGCGTACTGCTGGCCACCTCCCCAGGCCTGGTGATTGCCGCACTGGCGGCGATTACAGTGCTGTCCAGGTCTGCCGCCGTCGAGCAGCGTGAGCTCAAGGCTGCAGGGTCGAGCTGATCAAGGCCCTCTTCGCGAACAAGCGAAGCGTCGCCCGGTCCACTCCCACGGCCTCCGGCCAGAATCAAAAGCGGATTTATGTATAACAATGAGCAATCCGTGTCACATAGTTCTGGGGGTTAAGTGAGATTTGTTTTAGATCTCAGGCTGCTTTTTTGATCGCGATGGCACTGTCGACGCAGAGTACGACGTTAGTGACGGCTGAGTCCTGGCGCTGATCCGGGGGTAGCCTGGCAGGACACCAGGCTAGCCGCACCGGGCCATGGATGGCCCGCTGCGGCGACCCCCGGATCAGTGTCAGGGCGAAGGAACCGACGAAGTCGGGCCGGAAACAGGAGCGAGGGGCTTTGGTTACTTTGGCCCCATCAAAGTAACTCGCCGAGGGGCGAAAAGGTGACCTGAGCCGAACCTCAATCCACCTGACATCGCAGAGCCCTTGTGTGACGCAGAGCGTCACGAACTGCATTCCCACGCGGAGCGTGAGGAACGATAGTCAAAACATTCCAATGCCTTAAAGCTTGTGCAGAAAATTCAGCACCAGCTTGTTGCCTTCGGTGCGGTTTTCCGCGCCCTGTTCGAAGTAGCTATTGACCGTCAGCACGTTCTCCTTGTTGAAGGCATACAGCAGGCCCGGGCCGATAGCCCAGACCTTTTCCTTGCGACCACTGACATCATGGCCGTCCACCTGAGTGTCGGTGAACTGCTTGAGCCAGTAACCGTTGAGCCCCAGCGAAAGTTGCTCGTTGACTGCGTATTGCAGAGTCAGGTTGGCATGCAGAGCCTGCCCTGCCTGCGTGTCGGAAGCATTGCCGAATCCGGCTTGCGGGTCATCATTCTTGCCGTTCCACAAATACATGAAACGCCCGCTGGCCGACCATTTCGGCGAGAACCAGTAAGTCGCGGCGTAGTACGGGTTGAACGACCAGAAATTACTGCCCGGGTTGATCGAGCGATTGCGATCATAAGCGCCGACCGGAATCGCAATGTCCGCCTCGACACGCTGGGTCAGCAGCGGGCTGCCATCGGCACGGGTGATCGTCGGCAGTTGCAGAAACGGACCGATGACCAAATCACCGAAACCGGCACGCGAACTCAGGGCGGTGTTGCCCAGGCCGTCATCCACGTCGACATGTGCCAGCGACGTGTTGATTGCGGTAATACCCGGCATGGCACCATTGGCCATTGGCTGACCGACGTAGATGATCTGCGTGGTCACCGCCAATACATCCACATCCTGTTTGGGAAGTTGCAGTTTGTCGCCATTCACGTCATTGAAACGATTGGCCTTGGCATAGTTCAGATACTCCTCCAGATACCAGCCCGGACCCGCAGGCGCCGGGGATCCGTCGTAGAAGCTGGTGTTGCCCAGATTGAGGCCGGGCAAGTCATAGGCGTATGCAGTCGAGGACAAGGCGATGAATGATACGGTCGCAACGGTACGCAAGACAGACTTGGGCATCTTGTGATTCCTGTACTTATTGTTGTTGTTTTCAAGTGCCCCCGACGCCACGAACGCGTCGCCGGGGTTGCAACACGTGCAGCCATTACACGTAGGAAGCGGCCAACCCTCCATCTATGGGCAAGTTGACGCCGTTGATCCAGCGCGAGGCGTCGGAGCACAGAAACGCAATCACCTCGGCCACCTCATCGGCCAGCGCAGGACGTTTCATGTGCAGGCCATCACGGGTAACCCGCTCCTGGCCAACCATGCTGACAAAATCTCCCAGAATCGGCGTAAACACTGGCCCCGGTGCCACGCAGTTGACGCGCACCGAATGATCGCGAAACCATTCCTGCGACTGCTTGAAGCTCCAGACGATCAGCGCTTCCTTGAAATACTGGTAGCAGGTTTCATGGGCGACCGGATTGGCCGCCAGCCACTCCTGCCCTTCGCTGTAGCTTTCGGTGGCAGCCAGCGCCTTGTGCAGCTCCAGCCTCTCCGGCCACTGCGAACCGAGTATCGACGCCACGTTGACGATACTGCCGCCCGACACGATGCGCGGCAAAACGCGTTGGGTCAGGTGGCGCAGCCCGAGGTAATTGACCTGGGCGACCGCCTGAACGGGCGCTGTGCCAGGTACACCGGCGATGTTGCACAGGCCGTCGATCTGCTTGGGCAAGCGCTCGATCAACGCATCTATATTCTTTGGATCGGCCAGGTCCGCCTGGAAAAAACTGTCTACGGTCAATTGCGGTTCATGACGATCGATGCCGATCACTCGGGCACCCTGGAAGCGTGCCACACGTGCCAGCTCAGCGCCGATGCCGGATGACACACCAGTCACGATCAGTGTTTTGTTAGTCAGGTTCATAGTCACGCGCTCTTATTGTTGTTGGATCACGTCTTGCCGTTGAATCACATCACCTGTTGCAATGAAGCATGGAATGTCAGTCAGACTCAGAATGGATAGGCCGGCGCTTGGTTCTTCACCGTGACCCACTGCCATTGGCTGTATTCATCCCAGTCCGAGGGGCTGCCAGCGCTGCTGCCGTTGCCCGAAGCACCGCGCCCGCCGAACGAGTTGACGCACTCATCGGCCACCGTCTGATCATTGATATGCAACATGCCGCACCTGAGCCGGTCGCCAATCGCCGTCGCGCGGCCGATGTCCGGGGAGATCACCGCAGCTGCCAGGCCATACTCGGAACGGTTGGCCAGTTCGATGGCTTCCTCGTCCGTGGAAAAGCTGACCACAACCGCCACCGGGCCAAAAATCTCTTCCTCGAATGCGCGCATACCGGGTTTCACGCCGCTGAGCACCGTCGGGCGATAGAACAGGCCTTCATACTCGCCACCGGTTTCCAGTCGCGCACCGGCCTGCAGGCTGTCACTGACCACCTGATGCACGTGCTGCAACTGCCGTTTGTTGATCAGCGGCCCCAGAGCAGCCTCACCGCGTGCCGCATTACCCACCGTCAGCGCCCGCGCCTTGTCCGCCAGCTTGCGGGTCAGCTCGGCAGCGATGGATTCGTGCACCAGGATCAACCCGGTGGCCATGCAGATCTGCCCCTGGTGCAGCCAGGCACCGAACGCCGCATTGCTGGCGGCCAGATCAAGGTCGGCGTCTTCCAGAATCACCAGCGGATTCTTGCCGCCCAGCTCCAGCGACACTTTCTTCAGGTTGCGGCCCGCCGCTTCGGCAACCTTGCGTCCGGCCCCGGTCGAGCCGGTGAAGGTGATCATCTGCACATTGGTGTCGCGGCACAGCGCTTCGCCAGCATCGGCAGAACCCGGCAGCACGTGCAGCAGCCCTTTGGGCAGACCGGCTTCCTCGAACAGCCGGGCGATCAGGAAACCGCCGCTGATGGGTGTCTGCGGATCGGGCTTGAGCACCACGGCATTGCCGGCAGCAAGTGCCGGAGCGACCGAGCGCAGGGAAAGCACCAGGGGAAAATTGAATGGCGAAATCACTCCCACCACACCGTGCGCGACACGCCGCGCGTAGGACAGACGACCGGCCTGACTGGGCAGTATCAGGCCATGACCATGAGCCTGCGACAGCATGCCCGCCGCCTGACGCAACAACACGATGGTCTCGTTCACTTCGTGCTGGCCCTTTTGCAGGCTGCCGCCGGTCTCGCGGGCGACATACAGCGCCAGTTCATCGAACGCACAAACCGCGTGATCGGCGGCGAGGAGAAATATGTCAGCCTTTTCACGCGGCCCCAGCGCCGCCCAGGCAGGTTGAGCCAGCGCGGCCTCACGGCAGGCAACCGCGATGTCCGCAGCATCGGCCATGGCTGTGTTCATCAACAGCTCGCCGGTCGCAGGCTCGATGACGGGCAATGAGGGAGACGAGGAAGGAATCCAGTCGCCATTGAAAACACATTCGGCTTCAATCGCGCGTTGCAACAGAGGGGTGCCATCAGACGCTGACATATTAAGACTCCGGCTTTTATGGTTGTAATCGCCTGCCCCATTTGCCACGGGAAGCATGCGCCGTACGTACGTCAGAGCAAAGCCTGTGCCGGGATTGTCATCCGACCATCATGTCATCACTCAACCGCTTTAGAACAAGGGTTTTCGACGACCACGCTGAAGCGTCGAGCCCCCTCAGGCGGAAACTCTACGCGGACCCGCTTGTTCATTTGATGAAGTTATGTTTATTAATCAAGCCATGATTTGATCATTTCGACCATCACCCGGCCGAGGTACAACGATGGATAATCCCCACTGTGAGTTGCCCGATCACAGCGTTCCCACCGAACATTTCGCGCCTCGCGGCGACAGCAGTCAGATGCATTCAGGTGATTCGCCAACCCCCGAGGAGTTGACCAGTTGCCTGTTCTTCTCGCCTGACGATGGGCGCATCTGGCTCAACGACCAGCGGATGTTGCTGCTGCACACCTCATCGTTCGGCACCCTGCGCCGCGAAATCATCGAACGTCTGGGCCAGGAGCAGGCGCGCGGGATGTTCACCCGAGCCGGGTATCTGTCTGGCGCACGGGACGCCCGATTGATTCGCGAACGCTGGCCAATGGCTGACGCTTCGTCGGCGTTTCGTGCCGGTACGCACTTGCATACCCTGGAAGGCATGACCAAGGTCGAGCCGGTGCACTTCAAATTCGACGCCGAGTCGGGGTTTTACGAGGGCGAGTTTCTCTGGCATCACTCCTGCGAAGCCGATGAGCATGTCGCGGCGTACGGCATCGGCCAGGATCCGGTGTGCTGGACCGAAATCGGCTACGCCATCGGTTTTGTCAGCGGCCTGTTCGGACAGATGGTGGTTTTCCGCGAAGTGGAATGCCGTGGCATGGGGCATGCGAGCTGCCGCGTGGTCGGCAAGACCTCGGAACAATGGGGCGATGTCGAACGCGACCTGAGCTACCTGAGAGCAGTCAAACCCCCTGCACCCGTGCACAGCGCACCGGTGCCTGCGGCGAGCTATGAAGCAAGCCCGCCGACCGGCAGCAACCAGCCGCTGGTCGGCGCAAGCGCTGCCTTCAATGCGGCCACGCAGGCGCTGCAACGGGTGGCGATGACCCCGGCAACCGTCTTGATCAGCGGCGAGTCCGGGGTCGGCAAGGAGATGTTCGCCCGCCAGTTGCACCAGCTCAGCCGCAACCGCGAAGGCCCGTTTGTGGCACTCAATTGCGCAGCCATCCCCGACAACCTCATCGAGGCCGAGCTGTTCGGCGTGGAGCGAGGGGCTTATACCGGGGCCACGCACTCCAGAGCCGGGCGTTTCGAACGCGCCAACGGTGGCACGCTGTTCCTGGATGAGATCACCTCCCTGAGCCTTGCCGGGCAAAGCAAGCTGCTGCGCGCCTTGCAGGAGCGGGAGATCGAGCGCGTCGGGGGTGGGCACGGTATCAAGGTCAACGTGCGAGTGGTGGCGGCGACCAACGTCGACCTGCGTAAGGCGGTGGCCGATGGCGATTTCCGCGAAGACCTGTTCTATCGCCTCAACGTTTACCCGATCGCCCTGCCGCCATTGCGCGAGCGCCGCGATGACATCCCGCTGCTGATCAACTTCTTTCTCAAGCGCTTCTGTCAGGAGTACGGCAGGACGCCGGCCGGATTGACCATGCGCGCATTGAAAACCCTGCTGGGCTATGACTTTGCCGGGAACGTGCGCGAATTGCAGAATCTGATCGAGCGCGGCCTGATCGCCAGCGATGAAGGCCAGGCCATCGATCTGGTGCATATTTTCCGCAACGAATCGTTACCACGGGACGCCTATTCGCTGAATCACCATGGCGCGCTGCGTCAGGCATCGGCTGCGAGCGCACAGCAGGCACCTGCTACCTCCCTGCTGGACTCCCTTCATCAGTCGGATCAGGCGTTCTCCATCGACGACCTTGAACAGCGCCTGATCCAGGAGGCGCTGGACAAGAGCGAAGGCAACCTGGCGGCCGCCTCGCGCTTGCTGGGCCTGAGTCGCGCCCAGTTTGCCTACCGCCTGAAAAAGCGTCAGCCCTGAACAGCCTGACTCAGCGGTAACGCGCAGCCGATCCGGCTGCGCGTTACACCTTACAGTGGCAAGGCGCTGACCACACGCAGGGCCAGCCCTTCGTAGGCGTCCAGGGTGATAGTGAACTCGCCCTGCTCGGTCAAATCGCCTTCGACACGCTCGTTGATGATGTCGACCACCGGACCTGGCGCAATACCGGGCAGTTGCAGCGTTTCGACGATCGTCTCGGCGCTGAAATTGAGCGCAGTGATCTGCGTGCCCTTGCCAGCCGGCAGTTCATGGACCATGACCAGCAGCCCTGGATGCTCGACATCCGGAATCAGAATCTGACGGCTTGCGGCGATGTCATAGGCACGGCGCACAGCAAGAATTTTCTTGAGCTGCGAGGCAAACGAATCAGGTCGCTGAAGCTGACTGACCAGGCTGCCGTAAAGCGTCTTGGGACGCGGCATGTCACCCGCAGAAAACTCGGCTTCGGGGTCCAGATCGACCAGATCGTAGGCGCCGCGATGAACCCAGCGCGTGTCGCCATCCTGCATCAGGTGGTCGACCTGCTCGGCCGGCAGCGTCAACGCACCGACGAGGTCCCAGCCCGACAGGGCAAATACGCCCGGCTGCATGGCGTTGTACATCACCAGCAGCAGGTGAATGTGCTGGATCTGCTGAATGTCGGCATCGGTAATGGTGCTCAGGTCACGAATGCCCAGCGCAGCAGTGATGATGCTCGCTGTGGTGCAAGAGACGCCGTTGGTGACGAACTTGAGGTTGTATGGCGCGTGTTCGCCGGACAGTTTCTCGTACATTTCCTCACGGATGTGCTCGCGCAGGATGTTGCCCGGGAACGTCTGGCCCTGGTAATGGAAGGTGTCGTGAGCGTGCAGCGTCCAGAAGTGCACCAGTTCCAGGGTCAGCTCGTCGTGGTTCTGCAGGGCATGGATCAACGATGCCGGATCGATGCCATAGGCATGCACCTGACGCAGCATCAGGCGCAGGAATTCGGTGGTGCCGGTCAGCAGCGCGTGCTGATAGGCCGGCCGGGTAATGAAGTCGTAGGACAGATCCGCGCCACCCTGCCCCATGGAGGCAATGTCATCGATCGTGAGGTTCAGCTCCTGGAAGCTAAAGCCGCCCGCCTTGCGGATAGCACCAGCCAGAAGCTGGTTGCCGGTGATCGACAGCGGATGGCTTTCCGACCAGGCGGTGCCTTCGGCGCGACGTTCGACGCCAAGGAAGCCGTTGGCGTCCAGACGTAACACCCGGGCGCCCATGACATCGATGGCATGCAGCGCGTCACCGATGATCATCTGCTGCGCGGCAAAGCTGGGGTCCAGCCAGTTCAAGGAGGGCTGGCCGTCCTTGAAGTAATGCAGGTAGACCCAGCGGCGGGCCTTGCCGTCGACGCCGTGTACCACGTCGGTGGCGCTCCAGTCGGTTTCCTTGACCCCAGGCTCGAAGAAGATCACCCGTTGCAGCTGGCCGACGATGTAGTGCTTGTCGCGCAGCTGATCCACCACATCGGGCATCAGGTTGACCGCATCGCGGCCGGCTGGCACTTCAGGCAACAGCTGCCAGTCTTCCTCACGGATCTCGACCATGTGGAACAAACCGGGATAATCCTCGTACGCCATCTCGGCCAGGCGGAAGTCTGCGCCCTTGCCGGTGTGCGACGGAATGATGTCATCAATGATCACCGCGTTGTGCGCTGCGGCAATGCGCGACAGGCTCAACAGTTGTGCTTCGGTACCCAGGTCCGGGTCGATGCCGAAACTGATGCGGTCGAAGTTGCCATCGATGCTCGGCGTGCGCTCACGCCCCTTCAGTCCGCCGGAGAGCTTGAGCGGGCCGTTATGAATGCCCTGAATGCCGATTTCCGACAGTGCATGCCACAGCGTTTCATCACCCAGTGCTTCAAGCACCGAGCCACCTTCACGGGTGACGATGGAGGCCGGGTAGGCGGTAAACCAGACCGAGGCGATAGCGGAGGCGTCTCTGGGACGCGCAAGGGCGAAAGGACGCTGCCAGAGCCTGCCCTGCCCCGAATAGGTCTTGGCGCGCTGTCTTGCGGCGTTAAGCATCGATTGCTCGACCAGCCAGTCCACGTATTGCTTGTCCGGTATCGTCATAGCGTTCAGTCTTCCTCTCGAATCGGCGACCTGAGACGCCCCGCATGCGGAGCGTCCTGAATGTATTGCTTACGGATATGAGCCTTGCCGGCCCGATTCGTTGCATTCATGTCGCGGTCAAACGCTCGTTAAGGGCACTGTGACAACGTTTTGCGACACCTCCGTCAATCAGGCCGAGTGTTCGAGGCCGGTGGTTTCTTGAGTGCCTGAACCACGGCATTGGCGGCGTTGGACAACAATGAAGCAGGCCGCGCCACGACGCTGATCTGGCGCCTCACGGTCAGCGGCAGCGGGATAGATTCCAGCTCGCGAAGCCGCCCGCTCAACAGCGCGCTGGGCACAATCGAGATGCAATGGCGCTTGGCGACCAGGTCCAGCAGCGTGTCCAGGCAACTGAGCTCGCCGCGTTGGCTGAGCCGTAGCTGTGCCGATGCCAGTTGCTGGTGCAGGCGCTCCACCCCAGGATGCCGCCAGGCCACATAGCGCGACACCTGCGCAAGCTCGGCGAAACACTGCGCCGCGCCCTGCTTGCTTCGCGCCGCTACCAGTACGTAATGGTCCGACCAGCAATGGTGTTCGAGATAATGCTCGTCCAGCACAGTAGCCGGCAGGATGAGGATATCGGCCACGCCCTTTATCAATGCGTCCAGCGACGGATTCTGCTCGCTGCGGTGCAGCACGTTCAGATGGATATCGGGGTAATGATGGGCGAGAAAGTCCAGCGAGGCACTCAGGCCGGTCTCGCGGATGTGCGAGTGATAATGAATGGTGACGCTACCACTGACCCCATTTTTTTTAGTTGTTCGAGCGTGGCCATGATATTTCCCAGGGTCTGGCTGATGACCTTGCCTTCAGGGGTGAGCGTGCAGCCTGTGCGACTGCGAATGAACAGGCGTTTTTCGAAAAAATCTTCGACCTCCTTGATGGCATAGCTGATGTTCGACTGGCTGCAGCCCAGAATGGCGGCGGCCTCCGAGAACGAACCGTGCTGTGCAACGGTTTGAACGACTTTGAAGAAGTGGGTTTTCATGTGTCCTGCACTCTGGTTTTGCAAAGGTGGGTGCGGCCCTGCCGCTGAGCCAAAGGCTCGGGAATACAGGAAACCCCCGCCGAAACACCGATCTGGCCGGGTTATCGGCCATTCGAATGAATGTCTCAAGCGGGGGTAAAGCGAACGCTGGCTATCGCGTTGAAGCGCTGGCTATGCACATTTCGGGCACATAGCCTCTTCAGGGGTATCCGCAGCGCGACTGGATGACTCAGTCGTTCTCGGTCCAGTCGAAATCCATTTGCAGCGCCGTGCGTTCGGCCAGTTCACGGCTGTGCAGGCGCTCGACCAAGTGCAGGCTCATGTCGATACCGGCAGAAATACCTGCCGATGTCACGAACGAGCCCTCATCGACCCAGCGCAGCGTGCTGAGCACGTCCACCGACGGGAACATTTCCTTGAGGTCGTCGATGTCTTCCCAATGCGTGGTCACTTGCTTGCCGGCCAGCTTGCCGGTCCTGGCCAGCAGGAAGGCGCCGGTGCACACGGCAGCGACCACGCGGCCAGGCTCCGACTGATCGCTGATCCAGTGAATCACGTCGGGTTTTTCCAGTTCGGCGGTCACGACGCCACCCGGAACGATCAGGCAGTCGACGGCCGGATGGTCGTTGATCGAGAAATCCGGATCGACCTTGAGGCCGGCGCGGGCACGCACCGGCGCGGTGCTGCGGCCGATGGTGAATACGTTGAACAACTGCCGGTCATCACGGCTGTTGCGAGCGTGCATGCGGGTTGCGGTGGTGAACACTTCATAGGGGCCAGCGAAGTCGAGAACCTCGACGTCGTCATAAACGTAGATACCGATATTGAGTGGCACGAGTTGGCTCCAGGGTCTGCATGGCAGACCACTTGCATCATAGTGAGGGTTAAGCGGGTTTCAGCGGTGACACAGAGCAGATTACTCAGTAGCATCACGCCAAACTACTGGCTGAAATGCCAATATCCGGTAACATCGCGCCATGAAAAATCATCTCGTTGTCGCACTCATCTATAACCAGCTGTGCACCTTCGAATTTGGCTGCACGGTGGAAGTCTTTGCGCTGAAAAGACCCGAGCTGGGCGTCAGTTGGTACGAGTTCGCGACGTTCCCGGTCGACGACGGACCGATCACCGCTGCCGGGGGCATCACTATCGTGCCGACACCCGGCGAGGTGCTGCTGGAAAACGCCGACACCATCATCGTGCCGGGCTGGCGCGGGGTGGAATCCGCAGTTCCGCAACGGCTAATCGAACAGCTCCAGGCGGCTCATGCACGCGGCGCGCGAATCTGCTCGATCTGTACCGGGGCCTTCGTCCTGGCGGCGGCGGGTCTGCTCGACGGGCACAAGGTCACTACCCACTGGCGCTACACCGACCTGCTGGCCACCATGTACCCTGGCCTGACCATTCAGCCCAACGAACTCTATGTGGATCAGGGCAGCATCGTCACCGCAGCAGGCTCGGCCGCCGGGCTGGACATGATGTTGCACCTGGTGCGCAACGATCACGGCTCGCGCGTCGCCAACATGGTCGCGCAGCGCATGGTCATCCCGCCTCATCGCGAAGGCGGACAATCGCAATACGCATCCCGGCAACTGGTATCAGCCAGCGACGGGCCGATTTCCAACCTGATGGACTGGATTCGCAGCGACTTGCAGCGCCCGCATACCATCAAGGAGATGGCCTCCAGGGCGGCGCTCAGTACCCGTACCCTGCACCGCAGCTTCATGGAAAGCACCGGGCTGACGCCTTACGACTGGTTGCTCGGTGAGCGCATTGCCTACGCCAAGGAACTGCTGGAATCGTCGAAATTACGCCTGAACGAAGTGGTGGACCGCGCCGGCTTCGGCTCCGAAGAGTCGTTTCGCCGGCACTTCCGCAATCTGGTGGGCATCAGCCCGAGCAGCTACCGCAAGCAATTCGCCCGGGCCTGACCGCAGGCTCGGGGTAAAGCGCATCGACGATCGCGTCGGCAAATTCGCCCCACGCGCCAGCAACCGCTGTATTGGTCAGGACCACCATGCTCAGCGCAGCATGCGGATCGACCCAGTAATGGCTGCCATACAGGCCGCACCATGACCAGGTCCCTGCACCCTGCCGCTGCCCGGCGAGCACTGGGTCGGTGAGAATCATCGGCCCCAACCCGAACCTCCAGCCGGGTCCGCGGCTGGCGATGCTCGTCTGGCCAATCGCATTGCCCAGCAAGCGTGCGGTACTGGCTTCACTCAATAGCGGCGCGCCGCCGAGACGCAGGCATTCGAGCAGCCGAAGATAGTCATCAGCCGTGCCCAGCATTCCCGCACCGCCCGACTCATACGCACCGGTGTCAAAGACGCGAGCTGCGGACAGCCGCGCCTTGCCGCTGGCGAGCAGCACCTCATCCTCGTCGGCGATACGCTGCGGGCCGCTGAGACCGTCCTTGTACGCGCTGGCCAGCGGATGTTCCGGCAGGTGCCTGAATGAGGTCGCGTGCATGCGCAACGGTACGGTGACCCATTTATCGATGGCTTCTGACAACTTCAGGCCAGTGGCCTGTTCGACCACTGCACCCAGCACATCAGTGGCCAGCGAATATCCCCAGGCGCTGCCGGGCTCGAACAGCAAGGGCACACGCGCCAAACGTGTCAGGTTTTCCTGCAGGTCGAACGGGACCCGGTCCAGCCCGTCCGACACCCCGGCCCGCTGATAGGCATTCTCGGGCGCCTGCTCAAAGCCGTAGCTCAAACCCGATGTGTGCGACAGCAGGTGCTGCAGCGTGATGGACGGTTCGCGGCCATTGGCCAGATGCGGTCGAAAGGCTGGCAGCCAATGAGTCACCGAAGCCTGCAGATCCAACACACCCCGTTCGCAGAGCCGCAACACCGCAACCGAGGTCAACAGCTTGGTCAGTGAGGCCAGGCGAAAACGCGTGTGGCGGGTGACCGGAATCTGCTGCTCGCGATCCGCCCAACCGCGTGCACTGGCGTATTCCAGACGGCCCTGGCGAGCCAGCAACAGCACCCCGCCGACGATCCGGCCCGGCTCGACGAATCCCCGCCAGACCTGGTCAAGACGCTGTATGCCCGCCTCGTCAGGGCGGCCATGGTTCACTCGCCCCTCACAGCGCGGCTGAAAATCTGCGCGTAGACCTGCGCCGAATGGCGAATCGGGTTGGTGTGCGAGCAGCCATCGACGAAAGCCATCCGCCCGACGCGCTCGGCTTCGCGATCATCGATGCCGATCTCGCTCAGCGTATGTGGAATGCCAATCTGCTCGCGCAGCGTCAGCAGCCAGTCCATCACCCCGGAGAAGCCGGGCGACGGCAACCGCAGGTAAACCGCCAGATCGTCCATTTGCGTCTGCAGCACCGAACGATTGGCCTCCAGCACATAGGGCAGCAGGATTGCGTTGAGCAAGCCGTGATGCTGATCGTAGAGCGCCCCAAGGCTCTGGGCGATCGCGTGTACGCCGCCCAGACCGCGCTGAAATGCAGCGGCGCCAAGGCTGGAGGCCACCAGCATCTGCTGCCGCGCCTCAAGGTCCTGCCCGTCGGCGACGACACGCGGTAGAAACGCCTTGATCATCTGCATGCCCTTGACCGAAACCGCTTCGGCCATCGGGTGCCAGGCCGGCGAACACCAGGACTCCATGCAGTGGGTCAAGGCATCGGCGCCGGTGGCGGCGGTCAGGTGCCTGGGCAGGTCGAGTGTCAGCGTGGCATCCAGAATCGCGATGCGCGGCATCATGCGAATGTGCAGGATGGTGCGTTTGACCTGCGCCTGTTCATCGGTAATCACTGACGCACGCCCGACTTCAGAGCCGGTCCCGGCCGTCGTCGGCAGCGCAATCACCGGCGCAATGCCAGCCGGATCGGCGCGCAGGTGGTTGTCGTTGATGTCTTCGAAATCCCATAACGGGCGGGTCTGGCCCGACATCAGCGCGACTGCCTTGGCAGCGTCCAGCGCCGAGCCGCCGCCAAACGCAATCACACCGTCGTAGCCACCGGTTCTGTAAGCGTGCAGCCCCTCGGCGACGTTGGTGCCGGTCGGGTTGCCCTTGACCCGGTCAAACAGGCCGCAGTGGCCCAACTGACTGCGGCAGTCCTCTACGGCGCTGGCGATCATGTCGGTGCTGCCCAGAAAGCTGTCGGTGATCAGCAGCGGACGTTGTATGCCGGTCACCCTGCAGGCGTCGGCCAGTTCGTTGACGCGTCCTGCGCCTGCGCGGATGGAAGTCGGGTAGTGCCAGTCGTTGCGATGCATTCAGGTATTCCTTTACAGATGACTTCAGTGGATGAAGCCAACAGGCAGCAAACCGATCAGCAGGCGCAGGCCGAAAGCGATCATGAACAGGCCGGTGACGATGTCGATGGCCTTCTTCATGCGCTGATAGCGCGCCTGTACCGCAGGTATCGAAAACAGCGTGGCGAGCAGCACGAACCAGGAAATCGCCAGTACCGCGATGATCGACACACCCGCAGTGCGCACCCACATCGGCATGCCTGGCGTGGTCACGGTGGTGAACACGCTGGTGTAGAACGCCAGTGCCTTGGGATTGGTCAGGTTGGTCAGCAGACCGAACCGATAGGCACGGCTCAGACTGCCAATGCCCAGCGCAGCGATGTCCCTGGGTTTGGGCTGGCTGCCGGCACTGCGCAGGCTTTTGCTGCCGAGCCAGGTGAGGTAGGCACCGCCGAGCAATTGCAGGGTCGGTTGCAGCCATGGCAACTGTTGAAATACCAGCCCCAACCCGGTGGCGGCCAGCAAGGCCCAGAGAATGCTGCCCGAGGCCACGCCCAGCCCGGCACAGATACCCTGCTGCCGCGACTGGCTGAACGAGAGTTGGGTGATCACCAGAAAATTCGGACCGGGGCTGATGATCAGCACGATGAACGCGCCAGCGAGAGCGGTCAGCAACGTGATTTCGTACATGGCAATAATTCCATTTTAATTAATAGCTTGAATGGCTTTGTTCAACTGAAATGTGATGCCAATTGAAGTTGTCTTTGTCAGCGTATCCAGGCAGGACTCGACCGCCCGGCGCGCCTCGATCAGCGCGCGACAGCACGGGTCAGGTGTCGGTATGTAGTGGTTGTAGAACGTGCAGCCTTCCACGGCGGGCCCGAGAACCCATAGCCGCTGCTGCACCTCACCGTCGCGACCGATTGCGCGGCCCGCTGCGTCGGTGTCGATGCCATCGGCAGGCCAGGCATGGGCGGCGCGAATCAGCCCGCGCTCGCGCAGATCGTTGATCAACCCCTGACGACTGCCCGACACGCCGCTGTGGGCAACGCGGGCAGACAGGCAGTTATGCGGCTCCTGCACGTCACTCATCGGCGGCAAGAGCGTCACGCCCCCGGCTTCGATCAGCGCCAGCAGGTCCTCATGGCGTTCCTTCTGCGGCCCACCGACCAGACGATTGCTCAGCCCCGCCCATACGCCATAGAACTCCCGCGTCGAGGATTCAGTCAGGCCGTTGCGATCAGCGACCAGACGCAACAGGTCGCGATAATCGCGCCAGACCTCCAGCGCCTGACAGATCGGGCTGTGCGCGGTGCCCAGCCGACTCAGGGCCAGGTCACGTTTGATCCAGTCGACAAACCACGGTCCATACGAGTCTTCGGCGCCAGACCAGGTCTGAGTGCTCAGCCAGTGCTCAGGATCGAATGCACCCCATTGCTCTGCCAGACGGGCAAACACTGCCGATCTGGTGATGGACTCGCGCAGCAGGCGCTGAACAGAGTCCAATCGCCCAGGCGCCTCCATCCGGACCCTGGCCTGATAAAACACGGCACACATCTCATCCTTGATCAGGGGCAGCACATCGGCGCGAAAGTCGAGCCGCCCGCCTTCCCTCTGCTCGCGCAAACGGGCTATGGCATCGGCCGTAAAAAACAGCCTTGGCAACGGGGCGTGACGGCAGGCATGCCATTGCGGCCTGGCATGAAACGGCAATCCGCTACGCGAATGCATCAGCACCCTGGGCTCGCGTCCGGACGGCAGGTAGCGCCAGCCGGCAAAGCCACCATCGCGCACGTAGCGCCCGCCGCGCCCCTCAGTCAGATGGGCCAGCGTGTCCATGGCCGTGAGTCCCAGGCCTTCGATGACCACGCAATCGCCGACGTCCTGCTGCGCGGGGTTTTCAGGTGCGTGTCCGCTGGTGAGGAATACGCCGTCGACGTCCATTACCAGGCTGCCGGTGCGCAGCCGGAAACCCGGCGTTTGTGACCTTGGCTGGCCGCTCAGCACCTGCTCGGCGTGGTGACGCACCTGCACATGCGCCGGGCAGCGTTGCAGCAGGAAACGGTAACTGTCCTGCAAATAGCGCCCGAGCAATGCACGCGGCACGAAGTCGCCAAATGCCACCGCTCTGCCCTGCCCGTCCAGGCTGACATGACCGCGCGCGTCCAGGCGTACATCCTCACGGCTGCACCATTGCAAAAAGGTCGGGCCTGGCGGTTCGCACGCCGGGAATGCCGAAGAAAACGCTGACAATTGACCAGCCATGGTGTTGAGCATCAGGTAATCCGGCTGCTGCGCAAGGTGCAGCCCGCTGCCCGGCGGCTGCGGATCGAACACCTCGATACGCAGCGGTTGCTGCACGTCTTGGCGACTCATGCCGATCAACTGCTCCAGAATGCTCAACCCGCGTGAGCCCATGCCGATAATGGCGACGGTATGCGTGTGCATGGCCATCACCAGCGCGCCGATTCAAAGAAGAACTGCGGCACCGGCAAAGCACTGCACTCGGCCACCGCCTGGCGATACACCCGCTGCCCCACGGCGAGGTCCAGCACGCCGAGCCCGAACGGCGAAAAGATCGAAGCCTTGTCCGGACTCAGCTCCACTTGCCCGGTCATCAGCTGTGCCAGCGTGCCGGTAATGAACGAGCGATGCTGATACTGCTGCACGGCAAGGTCAGGCGAGGTCTGAGCCTTGAGGCAGTGTTCGACGTCATCGAGGATGTTGTTGGCCTGGGCAATGACCTCCGGCCCCAGATCGCGCAACGAGATGTTCAGCACCAGTTGCCCCGCCTGAAACACCCGCTCCAGTACATAAGGGCTTGGCGCGGTAGTGGCGAACACCACCACATCGGCTTGCAGGCACGTCACCAGGTCGCTCGGCTCGCTGTGCAGTCCATGGCGACTGGCAGCATGCCCGACCAGCGCCAGCGCCGAGTCATGGTGCTGATCGAAGACGCTGACGGCCTCCATCGTCCAGCCATCGCTGACGAACATGTCGAGGATGGTGCGGGCAATGAAACCGGCACCGATGAACGACATTCGTCCGACATGACGCTGCTGGCGGTTCATCCAGCGCGCCCCAAGCACCGCCGAGGCTGCCGTGCGCATGGCGCTGATGCGCGAGGCTTCCAGACAGGCAAAGGCATAGCCGGTCAGTGGATCGTTGAGGATCAGCACTGCCGAGGCGCGCTGCAGGCCCGTGTCGATATTGCCCGGAAAGCTGGAAATCCATTTGATGCCACTGACCGGCTGCTCGCCCGACAGGCTGGCGGGCAAGGCAATGATGCGATTGGCCGGTGCCTGCGCAAAGCGCAGAAAGTAACTGTCGGGATTGATGGTCTGGCCAGCCTCATGGGCCAGATACGCCGTCTGAACGTCATCGATACAGGCCAACGGGTCTGCCGCCAGCAGGCGTGCAACCACCTCACCGTCGACCACATGGAAAGCCGACCGCTTCAGCCGCTCGGCGGCCAGCCAGAAGGTTGAACTCTGCTCCCGCGCAAGCGCGCTTGCACCCGAAGGCGCTGCGTCTGAACCGCCGTCTTCGCGAGCAAACTCGCTCCCACAAGGCGTTGCGTGCGCGCGCACGACCTTTACACACCCATTCTGTGGGAGCGAGCTTGCTCGCGAAGGCGTTTTCACGCTTCCCGGAGATGTTGCAGTCTCTGATGAGGAAAGATCCGCCAAGGTCATGCTCAGCACTTCGCGGCCAAACCGCTGTTCGACCCACTGATCATCGTAAAGAGTGTCCAGGTAGCGCTCGCCCCAGTCCGGCGACAACGCCACGACCACTGAACCGGGCTCGATGCGCTCGCGCCAGGCATGCACCGCAGCGATCACCGTTGCGGTGGACCCGCCGACCAGCAGGCCCTTGCTGCGCGCCAGGATTCTGCACATGGCGACGGTACGGGATTCCGGGACCATTTCCAGCGCGTAAATACCATCAGCCTTGAAGATTGGCGGATGCTGGCTGGTGCCCAGTCCCGGTATGAAGCGACGGCTGGCCGGAGTGCCAAAGGTCACCGAACCGACGCTGTCGACGGCAATGATTCTGGTGGTCGGGTGATACCGCTGAAAATGCTGGACACAGCCCATCAGCGTGCCAGTGGTCCCGGCACCGACGAACACATAATCCACATGGCCGAAATGCTGGCTGATCGAACGCGCTGTGGTTAGCGCATGGGCACGCGGGTTGGCCGCATTCTCGTATTGATTGAGCCAGACATAGCGCGGGTCGCTGGCCACTTTTTCACGAATCAGCTCGATACGCGTCCCGAGGAAGCCGCCGTTGGCGTCCGGGATTTCGACCTGGATGACCTCGGCGCCATAGCTGCGCATCATGCGGATGTTGTGGCTGGAGCTGTTGGGGTCGACCACGCAGGTAAACGGGATGCCCCGTTCAGCACAGATCATCGCCAGCGCCACCCCGAGATTGCCCGACGAGGACTCGATCAGAATCGTGTCCGGGCCCAGCAGCCCTCGCGCCTGAAGGTCATTGATCAACCCCACGGCAGTCTTGAGCTTGATCGAGCCTGCCGGGTTGAGTGATTCCATTTTCAGGAAAAAATCGGCCCCCAGGCCAGTCACCTTGAGGAAGGTCTGATCGTGAACGATTTCGCAAAGAGAGTTGTACATGGGCTTCACTTCCACTGTGCCAGCAAGGGTTCGGCGGCCGGTGCTACAACCTCCTGAAGGGCCGTGGCGATACGCTCGGCGCGCAACGCCATCAGTGAAAACGACTGACTGTCACTGATTCCGTGACTGCGTTCGGAAAGACCGTTGACCCAGATATTCACGTCGCACTCGCCTTGAGTGGCGACCCGATAATCCCGATCGATGAGCAGCCCCCCGTCGACATCGGCCTGCAGCCATGGCTGCAAACCACTCAACAACGGGGGTATCAGGTAGTGCTGATACCCGGTGCCGAGCACCACGGCGTCGACCTCCAGCACCTGAGTGCGCTGGCTGAACGTGTCGGTCAGCTCGACCCGGTAGCCCTCGGCGACGGGCTCGATGGCGCTGATCACGCTGTAGGCGTAGGTCTGCAGGCGCTTGCGACCAGCGATGGCGTCTTCGTAGATCAACGAAAACAGCTTCTGGCTTTCGTCCGGATCAATCCCTGCGTAATTGGTCGAGCGGCTCCAGTCGAGAAAACGCTGCCGCGCCGCGGGGTCCAGGCTATGGAAATAATCGACGTGATCCGGAGCGAATACCCGGTTGGGGAACTGGCCCAACTGGGTGAGTTTGAAACCAGCCGAGCGATGCACTGAATGCACCTCGATGTTGGGGTCGCGGTTGACCAGTTCCAGCACCGATTCACTGGCGCTCTGCCCCGAACCGAGCACCAGCCAGCGCTTGGGCAACTGCTCGCCAAAGGCTTGCAGGCGGCTCAGAAACTGCGACGTGTGAAACAGCGTCGGGCCGATCAGCGCCTCGAACGCGTGCGGAATACGCGGCGCACTGCCGCTGGACAGCACGACATTGCGCGTCGTGAAGCTGGTATCCGGCGTGCATACGCGTAGTTCATGCAGGCGTCCGTGACGCAGCACCGGGTCAATGCCTGTGACCGGCGTGTTGAAGCAGGTCTGACCGCCCACCTCTGCGGCGACCCAGGCCAGATAGTCCGACCATTCATGGCGACTGGCCGGGCGGCCCAGCAGGCCGAAATCGAACATTCTCCCGTGTTCCTTGAGGTACATGGCGAACGAGAAGCGGCTGCGTGGATTACGCGGGGTCACCAGATCGCGAAATACGTGATGGTTGATGTCCGTTCCGGCCAGCAGCAGTTCGCGATGCCATTGGCTGTCCTGCGCGGCCTCCAGATAGCGAACGGACAGCGCGCCCAGCGGGTCATTGGCCTCCCGCGCATCGGCAAACGCGCAGGCCAGCGCGATACCGGCCGGACCGAAGCCGATACAGACGGCGTCCGAATGCAAGGTGTGTGGTGTCGAGTTACCCATGAAGTTCCTGTCCTTAGAGTTGGTGTAAAGCGGTGTTTGGGTGCTATGGGGTGATGCGGCTCAGCCCGGTGGGGCCTGGCGTCCAGAGGCAGGTCGTCGCGCTGCGCAGCTCTCCCTGATCGAAGCTGACCGAGCCCAGCGGTGTGTTGAAGGTGCTGTGCCGAAGTGCGTCAGGCAGTTGTGCGGCGCGAAGAGCGCTGCGAGCCACCTCGGCCAGCACGTAAAGCATCAGCAGGCTTTCGCGAAAGTAGGTCTGCGGTTCGGCAGCGAACAGCGACCGGTGCAGTGCCTGGGCCTGACAGCGATGTTCGGCGTTGTCGGGGGCTCCGAAGCCAATCACGAAGGTGTTAATGTCGTGCGCTGCGGCGCGCCCCAGATACGGCGAGGCAGCGTCGTCGGTCAGCACCAGCGGTCGAGTACTGCCCGCTTGCCGCCGCGCTTGCCAGTGCTCGAGACTGGGTTTGAGGCGTCCGGCAAACACCTCGACATCGGCCTGGTCGAGCTCGTCGACACGTTGCAAACCGGCACTGGCCAGTGCCGCGCTGATGGCGACGCACAAGGCCCGACCGTGAGCACTGTCGTCGGCCTGAACATGCACGCGCGGCCACTGACGAGTCGCCAGCCAGCTGACCAGCTCCGCCGCCAGTTGCCGGTCCGAGGGGCAGAAACGAAAGACGTTGTCATGCTCCAGAGTCAGGCAATCGATCGTCGCCGCGGGGGTCAGCAGGGCAATGCCGGCGTGTCGATACAGCGGCGCGGCAGCGACGGCGGCATCCGAAGAGAAATGACCGATGACCAGATCGGCCTTCCAGTCGATCATTTGCCGGGCCACATCGGCACCGCGAACGGCATCGGCAGCGTCGTCGAGAAAGTGCCACTGCACCCGCTCGAGCCCCGGCATGCCATTGCGCGCCACCGCCAGCGCCCTCAATAAGGTCCGTGCATGCGGCGTGTCGTCGGGGTCGAACAGAGCGCTGACCCCGACTCGCAAGCCCGGCAGGCGCGATTCGATCGAAGACGTCATGACTGCACGCTCGCCAGCGCGAGGCCTTGGACTGAAAAGCCCGGCATCGCCCTGCCTGGCGACAATGCCGACCAGCCAGAGCAAGCGCGGTCAGCTCCGGCCAGATGCCTGCGCAGTTGCTCGACCGCAATGTGCGCCACGCCGGGCGCAAACTTGAAGCCCAGCCCGGACATGCCTGCGGCCAGATACACCGGGCTGCGCTCGGCGCAGAACCCCAGCATCGGCCGACCGTCGGCGCTGTAGCTGTCGAAACCGGGCAACACATCGAGCACGTGCGGCTTGCCGACCGAGGCGCACAACTGGGCGACGCGCTTGCAGGCGTCCTCGGCATGCCGTGCGTCAGACTGCGCAAGGTGCTCGGGCCACAGGCCGCTATCACGCGCGCCACAGCCGGTCTGCACGATATGGCGAGTCAGCGGTATGCCGTAGCTCTGGCTCACCGCATCAATCACCGGCATTGACCAGTCGCCTTCGGTCAGCACCCGGGCCAGGGGAATCGAGCGTGCTTCCAGCCCCGAGTGCGGCACCAGGTGCTGGCTCCAGGCACCGGCAGCGACCACCACGGCGCGGCAACGCAGCGTGGCGCTGCCCAGGTCGATGTGCACAAGGTCGGGCGCACGGCAGTCGATGGACTTGATCTCGCGATGCTCCAGCAGCAAGCCCTGCTGGCGTACTGACTGACACAGCGCGGCGACGGCCTGGCGCACATTGCCGACGCAGGCGCGCGGCTCGAACAGGTTGACGCGTTCCAGCGTCGGACAGTGCGGGTAGCGCTGGCCATCGAGCTCGTGACCTGACAGCAGGCGCATCGGGTAGCGTTCGCTGCCGTACTGGTCGATGGCGCGGTGCAGGTTATCCAGCTGGTCCGTAGCCGCCCGGTAAATCACCCCGGTACGCCGCAACGCAGTGGCGTAAGTGCTCGCAAAAACCCCGTCGTCCATCAGGCTGATGGAATAGGCCGCCAGCTCCATCAGCAGCGGATCGCTGTCATACAGGCGAACCAGGCCGCCGGAATAACCGCTTGCGCCCAGGCTGCCGGCTGCGCCCTTGTCGATCAGCGCGACCGACACACCGGCGCTGCACAGCTTCGCCGCGATACTGGCGCCGGTGATCCCGGCGCCAATGACCGCTATCTCATAATCGATGAGCATTGTCGTGAGTCCGTTCAGATGGAGTATTCAGCGGCCGGGCCGTTCATCAGCGTGGCATGGACGCGGGCCTCGGGCAGTCCGAACGCGCTGATGATCTGCGCTGACATGTCCGGAATCAGCGCCTTGCCAAGCACCGCGATGAATGCCGCCAGATGGCTGACCGGACGACCTTCGGCCAAACGCGCGCGAGTAATGGCGATTACGTCCAGCAGCACCTGGGCCATGCGTTTCATCGAAAACTGCGCAGGCTCCGAGGCTTTGCTCCATTGCAAGCGCAGCGCTTCCAGGAGTCCGGCGTCGGCCCCGCAGAGGCCGCTCCACCAGTGGTCGTCACGATTACTTCCAGCGTCCAGCAAGGCCGGGAAAAACTCGCTGAACACCTCTGTCCGCCATGCGAGGAACTGCGCCAGGCGGAAATCACCTTCGCTTTCTTCCGGCGCGATACTCGCCAGATACAGGCGCGCACTGTCGGCGCAGGCTTCACGGGCCAGGTCACCGACCCAGATCGCGTGGTTGCGACTGGTCGACAGGTTCAGGCCGTCCAGCTTGAGAAACTGATTGGGCATGAAGCGCTGGCGGACCTTGATGTCGCGCAGCGCCGACAGTTGTGCCGGGTAGACGATGGCGTGGCTGAACACACAGTCAAAGCCGAGAAAGTGCACCAGCGTGCCCTGCCCCGACTGCCAGTACTGACGAAACAGCTCCGGACGCCCGACGCGGTCGGCGTACTCCCGAAATGCCGCCATATAGCCTGCCAGCCCCATGAACCAGGTGTGCACCCGGCACGAGCCGTCGGCCTGCAGGTCGAGCCCGCCGTCGCCTGGACGCGTGACGCCCCAGTCATGCAAGTGCTCCAGGCTGTCGCGCAACCAGCTGTCGAGCGGCTTGCGCCATGACTGGCCCAGCAGACGGTCACGCAACTGCGGCTTGAACCCGGCCAGTTTCAGAAACGCGCGATGGACGGTTTTCCATTGCGAGGGCTGACCGCAGAGCTTGCAGCGCAAGTCCGTCATCAGCTCGGCGTCAGGGGCCTGAGCACAGTTCTCGCACTGACTGGCGTCGGACTCGGCACCGCAGTAATTGCAGTTGCCCCGGGCAAAGGCCTCGTAGCCCCAGACGTCGCAATCAGGGCAATACGGCTCGCTGGAATCCCGACATTCGATTGCGCCGACATCACGCAACGCACTGAACACCTCACCCACCGCTTCGGCAAACCACGCATTGTCGTGCGGGCGCATCCAGTTGTCGGGCTGTATGTTGATGGCCGCCAGAGAAGCTTCGATACGGTCGGAATTGCGCCTGGCCAGCTCGACCGGGTCGACGCCCTGCTCCAGTCCTTTGCGCAGCATGTAGGACTGGTAGTCGTCGGAGTAGGACACCAGCACACACTCGTGACCGCGCTGACGCTGCACCCGGGTAAACACATCAGCGGCCAGAAACGGTCCGGCGATATGGCCTATGTGCAAATCGCCGTTGGGTGTCGGTGGCGTGATGGTGACGATGAACTTACTCATCGAGGCACCCCGTGGTCTCGCTGTGCTGCGCCACGAATGCGTTGACGTAGTTCATGTCCCACCAGACCACATAAAAGTGGAAGTCCTCGGCGGAATCGTTGATGACGTAATGGTTGGTGTGTTTCGGAATGGCGGCGATATCGCCGACGCTGAAATCCATCTCCCTGTCACCGACAACCAGACGCGCACTGCCCTTGATGGCGATGAAGATTTCCTGATCGATCTGTGTGTGTGCTTCGCTGCGGGTGCCCGGACGGACCACGCACCAGCCGCCAGCAAACGGCATCGGATAGCCTTCCCACGGCAGCAGGCGGCTGCCATCCAGACCGTACTCCTGTACCAACGAGTCGAATCGGGTTTTACGGTGTATATCGAACTTTTCCATGCTCAGTCCCGTACGTTTCAAGTGCGGCAAAGCATGAAATTGTTGCCAATTGTTGGCTATCCGATTGCCGGATACCTCAGGGTCGAACTATCCACTTTTTGGATGGCGATCCGCAGGCAGGCCCACCGTCCTATTTTTTTTGACAATGACGGCTATCGATAACGCTGATAACTGAATCGGGAGCGGCGGTGTTAACGTTGCCGGCGATGAACGAACATTTCTCCCGGCCCCGCGAATCCGCGTCGCGATGCCGGTGAATCTCTGCTCTGCTTCATCACTCCTTTGGTTAGATCTTTTAAGCCACCCCGTTTACGCGAGGTGGCTTTTTTTTGCTCAAAGGTCGAACCCGTCCACAACGTTGCGCCGCTCGTTGTCACTGCGCATGTCGTAACTGGCGGTGGTCGAGATATGCGTGTGGTGCGCGAGCTTCTGGGCAATCGACAGATCGAACTCTTCTATCACCCGGGTGATGAACGAGCGTCGAAAATCGTGGGGCATGATGTTCACGCCCACTTGCCGCCCGCGCTGCTTGGCGATGAAGTAAATGGCATGTTTGGTGATTCTGTCGCGGGTGATATGGCTGCCACGGCGGATCCGGTTGAACAGGAACGGGTCATCGCCCTGCCCCGGCGGGAGGCACGACCGGCGCAAGGCCAGCCAGTCGTTCAGCGCCTTGAAGGCCCATTCGGGGGCGTACTTGATCAGTTGCTTGTTGCCTTTGCCCAGCACCCGCAGGCTGCGCTCGGCGAAATCGATCTGGGAAAGGTCGAGGTTGACCGACTCGGACTTGCGCATCCCCGAGCCATACAGAATGGCAATGATCGCGGCATCGCGACGCCCTTGCGGCCTGGGGTCGGCAGCACAGGCTTCCATCAGCTCGCGAATCAGCGTGCGACGGATGTTGCGGCCCTTGACCAATCGCGTGCCGCTGACCGGTTTGATCGAGCGGATTTTCAACAACTGATCGTGGCTGATCAGGTCGTGCCGCCAGGCTTCGTTCATCACCCCGCGAATGGCGTTCACATACAGCGAGGTGGTATTGGGCGCATAGTCATCCTGACGCAGCGTTGCGACCAGCGCGGTAACGTGGCCAGGTTGCAGGGTATGCCAGGGAATATCATGAATATCGACGTCAGCCATGCCCAGCCGGTCTGCCGCATCCTGCAGAACGTAGGTCATGGTCAGGCGGCTTGAAGGTGCCAGGCGGTCGAGGTAGAGGCGCAGCGGCTTGTTGACGTCGGGCAGCGAAGGCTGGCTGACAATCCGTGCGTCCTGGTCGGTGTGAGGGTCGTGCGGCATAGGGAGCGACGCCTTTTCTGGTGCAAGCGCGTGCCAACAGCCACGGCGCTTTTCATTCGTATTCAGGCGACCGACTTTAGCACGAGGGCTCTGGCGCAACACCTGCGCTGCAGCGCCGTCAGGCAACGCCCGGTAACATCGTGGTGTTTGAACAACGTGTCGCCTGAGATAGCCTTGGCCGTCCTTTCCGCCACCGAAGGTCGGCGCGTACCTTGATTCCGTCCTCTACCAGCAAAACAAGTGGTCGTCGTGAAGCGGCGGCCAGTTTCTGGTTGCTGACTTACCAGCTCAGTCAGCGCAGCGAAGCCGAACGCCTGACGAACATTCAGGCGGGCTTTGCGCCGCGCTGGATCCGTGCAGTCCGGGACGCGCTGGCCCTTGGTCCCCGGCAAATGGAAGCGCTGTTCAACGCATCGATTTCAACTCTCGAACGGCGCCAGCGCCAGCAGCAGTCACTGGACCTGGTGGCCTCCGAACGCCTGGACCGTGTGGCGATGATTGCCAGCCACGCTCTGCAGGTGTTTGCAACGCCCGAGCGTGCCGGCCAATGGCTGGTTACGCGCAATACGTCACTCGGCGGTCGCACGCCGTTGCAATTATGCGAAACCGGGCTCGGCACGACGCAAGTGCATCGCGCACTGGTCGCACTCGAGTGTGCCAGTGCTGACGCGCCGTGATTCACTCAGCGTGCAGTATCCACCACGATCCGGCCACGAACCTGCCCTGCAATCAATTGCGGCGCGAGGTCGATCACCTCGCTCAAGCCGACTTCACGGCTGATCAGCGGCAGCAACGACATGTCCAGGTCGCTCGCGAGCCTCGACCAGGCTTCCAGCCGGTCCGCGCGCGGGCGGGTCACGCTGTCGATACCCGCCAGCGTGACACCGCGCAGAATGAACGGCGCAACCGAACCCGGAAACTCCATGCCCTGCGCCAGACCACAGGCCGCCACCACGCCGCGATAACGAATACCGGCGCACACATTGGCCAGTGTATGGCTGCCGACAGAGTCGACTGCCGCCGCCCATTGCTCCTTGGCTAGCGGTCGCCCAGGCTGCGAGAGGGTTTGCCGGTCAATGATCTGTGCCGCGCCGAGTTGCTGCAGGTACTCGCTTTCCGAAGCCCGCCCTGTGGAGGCAATGACCCGATAGCCGAGCCTGGCGAGGATGGCGATGGCAAAGCTGCCGACCCCACCATTGGCGCCGGTGACCAGCACATCACCGTGGTCCGGGGTCAAGCCGTGCTTTTCCAGTGCCAGGACACTGAGCATCGCGGTGTAGCCCGCCGTGCCGATGGCCATCGCCTGCGCCGGCGTGAAGGCCTGCGGCAGAGGAATGAGCCATTCGCTCTTGAGTCGGGCCTTCTGCGCCAGGCCGCCCCAATGCCCTTCACCGACACCCCAGCCATTGAGCAGAACCTTGTCCCCGGCCTTGAATTCAGGGGTGTCGCTGGCTTCGACCGTACCGGCCAGGTCAATACCCGGCACCATCGGAAAGCTGCGCACGATCGGGCTCTGACCCGTGATCGCCAGCGCGTCCTTGTAATTGAGCGTGCTGTGCGACACGTCGATCGTCACGTCGCCCGTGGGCAGCCGCGCTTCGTCGATGTCGGTCAGATTGACGTGGTAGCCCGCCTCATCCTTGTCGATCAAGATGCCCTTGAACATATGCGCCTCCAATTTAGACTGGTCGTCTTTAAATAGCCCTGAAGAGAAATCATTGCGGCAAACCACGAAGGTAGCCGGCGATGAACGTGTTCAATGGTGTAGCGCTTTTGACCAGCCGGGCGCGCAGCACTGCGCCTTCCCAGCCGATCCAGAAAAACGCGGCCAGCTCATCGCAATCAGCGTCTGCAGCCAATTCGCCCATTGATTGCGCAGACCTCAGACAGCCCGCCAGCTTTGACTGCCAGTCCAGCAGCGTCTGTTCCAGTACCTCTCGAAATCCGTCCGGCAAGAGACTGATTTCCTGGCCCAGATTGCCGACCATGCAACCGCGTCGGTAGTCGTGTCGCGCCATACCGCCCTTGGCGCTCTGCACAAAGCCGACCAGTCGTTCCAGTGGCGAAAGCGCCTCATCCAGCAGCCAGCGGTCCAGCCGCTGTGCGAAATAGCGCGCGTACTCATCCAGCACCGCCCGGCCGAAGGCTTCCTTACTGGGGAAATAGTGATAGAAGGAGCCTTTGGGAATGCCGACTTCCTTGAGGATGTAATCCAGCCCCGTGGCCGAAAAGCTCTGTTCGGTGAGCACTTCCAGACCGCGGCGCAACAGCGCCTCGCGGGTCTCGAGGTTATCGCGATCAACCTTCGGCGGCCGGCCGGGACGCCGGGGCCTGGCGAGTGAGGGAGTGGGTAGTGGGATAGTTGGCTGAGTCATGCCTGAATAGTAGACCGATCGTTTTTTATGTCAACCGAATGGCCCTGCCGGCTTGTCGACGCTCGCCGTTGCGTTTGCCATTCACACCATTCTCGCGCTCAATGAGCGTTTGCCGAATGCCTGCCGGAGAATCCCATGAGCCAATGGCCAGATAGCCGCATCATTGACCTGTTCGCCATCGAACTGCCCCTGTTGCAAGCCCCCATGGCGGGCGCCAGCGGATCGCAGATGGCCATTGCTGTGGCTCAGGCTGGCGGCTTGGGGGCATTGCCCTGCGCCATGTTCACCCCTGAGAAAATCGATCAGGAAGTCGCGACTTTCAGACAGCAGACCGGCAACGCCCCGCTGAACCTGAATTTCTTCTGCCATCAGCCTCCGGCCGACGATGCCGAGCGTGCTGAACGCTGGAAGCAGTCGCTCAAGCCGTATTACGAGGAACTGGGTGCCGATTTCGATGCGCCAACACCTGTCTCCAACCGCGCGCCTTTCGACAGTGACAGTTGCACGCTGATCGAACGATTGAGGCCGGAAGTGGTGAGTTTCCATTTCGGCCTTCCGCAGCCATCGTTACTGGATCGGGTCCGGGCCACCGGTGCGAAGATCATCTCGTCAGCCACCACAGTCGAGGAAGCGGTCTGGCTGGAGCGACACGGCTGCGATGCGGTCATTGCCATGGGCTATGAAGCAGGCGGCCATCGGGGGCTGTTTCTCAGCGATCAACTGCACACACAGGTCGGCACCTTTGCGCTGGTGCCGCAAATCGCTGACGCGACAAGTATCCCGGTCATCGCGGCAGGTGGCATTGCAGACGGTCGCGGGGTCGCAGCAGCATTTGTCCTGGGCGCTTCGGCGGTACAGGTCGGAACCGCGTATCTATTCTGCCCGGAAGCCAGCGTCAGCGCCCTGCACCGCCAGGCGCTATACGATGCCTCGGGCAGCCAGACCGCTCTGACCAACCTCTTCACCGGGCGCCCGGCGCGAGGCATCGTCAACCGGATCATGCGCGAGGCAGGCCCCATCAGCCCGCTAGCCCCGGCATTTCCGTTGGCGGGCGGTGCCTTGATGCCGCTGCGCGCGCAGGCGGAAAAACTGGGCAGCAGTGACTTTGTGAACCTCTGGGCAGGCCAGGCAGTCGGTATCAAACATCAGCTGGGGGCCACCGAACTGACGCGGCAACTGGCTGAAAACGCGCTGAAAATTCTGTCTCCGCAATAAAACAGTGCTTTCAGAACAATAGGCTGACGCTATATATTTATCTATATAGCGAAACGCCCTTATCTCGATGGCGTGCGTTTTCATCATCAAGGAGCTGTTTCATGCGAACGACCACGCTGCGCGCCATTCTCAAGTTCTCCGTGCTGGCCTTGGCCGCCTCTGCTGCAGCCCATGCGTCTGCCGACGAAGTGCAGGTCGCCGTGGCGGCCAATTTCACCGCGCCGATCCAGGCGATAGCCACTGACTTCGAGAAGGACACCGGCCACAAGCTGGTCGCTGCGTTTGGCGCTACCGGTCAGATCTATACGCAGATCAAAAATGGCGCGCCGTTCGAGGTGTTCCTCTCGGCTGACGACACGACACCCGCAAAACTCGAGCAGGAAGGCGACACCATCAAGGGGTCGCGTTTCACCTACGCGGTAGGAACGCTGGCGCTGTGGTCAGCCAAGGATGGTTATGTCGACAGCAAGGGCCAGGTGCTCAAGGCCAATCAGTATCAACACTTGTCCATCGCCAACCCCAAAACCGCTCCCTACGGCCTGGCAGCAACCCAGGTGCTGAGCAAACTGGGCCTGACCGAAGCCACCAAAGCCAAGATCGTCGAAGGTCAGAGCATTACCCAGGCCTACCAGTTCGTGTCCACCGGCAATGCCGAGCTGGGTTTCGTGGCCCTGTCGCAGGTCTACAAGGATGGCAAGTTGACCGGCGGCTCGGCCTGGATCGTACCGGATGACCTGCATGACCCGATCAAGCAGGACGCGGTCATCCTTAACAAAGGCAAGGACAGCGCCGCTGCCAAGGCGCTGGTCGAGTACCTCAAGGGCCCGAAAGCCGCCGCGATCATCAAGTCCTTCGGATACCAGCTGTAAATGCCGCTGGGGAGTGCCGACATCGCGGCGATCTGGCTGACGCTGAAACTGGCGTCGCTGACCACCGTTATCCTGCTGATCATCGGCACGCCCATCGCGCTGTGGCTGGCGCGCACTGATTCATGGCTGAAGGGGCCGATTGGCGCAGTGGTCGCCCTGCCCCTGGTGCTGCCGCCAACCGTTATCGGTTTTTACCTGTTGCTGCTGCTCGGGCCTAACGGTGCGGTGGGTCAGCTTACCCAAAGCTTGGGGATGGGCACGCTGACTTTCAGCTTTGCCGGGCTGGTGATTGGCTCGGTTCTGTACTCGATGCCTTTCGTCGTGCAGCCGCTGCAGAACGCGTTTGCAGCGATCGGCACCCGCCCTCTGGAGGTCGCAGCCACCTTGCGGGCCGGTCCTTGGGACACTTTTTCCCACATAATTCTGCCACTGGCAAAGCCGGGGTTTATCACTGCGGCGATCCTCGGGTTCGCGCACACGGTCGGCGAGTTCGGTGTGGTGCTGATGATCGGCGGCAACATTCCCGAGAAAACCCGTGTGGTGTCAGTGCAAATCTTCGATCACGTCGAATCCATGGAGTACCTGCAAGCGCACTGGCTGGCCGGCGCGATGCTGGTCTTTTCCTTTCTGGTGCTGCTGGCGTTGTATTCCAGCGGCAAATCCAAAACGGCATGGAGCTGAGTCATGGCGTCGCCGATAGAAGTCCGCCTGCAAATGGCCTACCCGGATTTCACCGTCCGTACCGACCTGAGACTGCCGGGTTCGGGCATTACCGCGCTGTTCGGGCCTTCCGGCTCGGGTAAGACGACCTGCCTGCGCTGCATCGCCGGTCTGGAAAAAGCCGATCAGGGCTTCATCCGCGTTCACGAGGAAGTCTGGCAAGACACTGAAAAAGGTATTTTCCTGGCTCCGCACAAGCGGGCGATCGGCTACGTGTTTCAGGAAGCCAGCCTGTTCCCGCATCTGTCGGTACGGGACAATCTGGAGTTCGGGATGAAACGTATCCCGCGCCAGCAGCGCCGCATTCAACTGCCGCAGGCCAGCGAATTGCTCGGCATTGATCATCTGCTAGAACGCAGCCCGGACAAGCTGTCCGGTGGCGAGCGCCAGCGCGTAGGCATCGCACGCGCGCTGCTGACCAGCCCGCGGCTGATGCTGCTCGATGAGCCGCTGGCGGCGCTGGACACCCGGCGCAAAAGTGAAATTCTGCCGTACCTGGAGCGCCTGCACCGGGAGCTGGACATCCCCATGCTGTACGTCAGCCACGCTCAGGATGAAGTCGCACGCCTGGCGGACCACTTGGTACTGCTCGACGCAGGCAACGTGCTGGCCAGCGGTCCGATCCACGAAACCCTGGCGCGGCTGGACCTGCCTCTGGCGATGGGCAGTGATGCGGGGGTGGTCATCGAAGGCACGGTCAGCGCCTATGATCACCATTACCAGCTGCTCACCGTGACGCTGCCCGGCAGCAAACTGAGCATGCGCGTCGCCCACGTGCAGATGCAGGTCGGCACCCTGCTGCGCATCAAGGTCCAGGCCCGGGACGTCAGCCTCAACCTGCAACCCGATTACCAGAGCAGCATCCTCAACCGCTTGCCGGTCACGGTGATCGAGGAAGCGCTGGCCGACAATTCGGCGCACGTCCTGGTCAAACTGGACGCGGGCGGCACGCCGCTGCTCGCGCGCATCACTCGCTATTCCAGCGACCAACTGAACCTGCACAGAGGCCAGTCGCTCTGGGCGCAGATCAAGGCGGTCGCGGTGCTGGCCTGACCTTTCGAAAAAAACCGCCACGCAGCAAATAAACGGCACCACCGTAAAAGGCCGAGGTCAGTGTTTTTAACTGCCTTTGGAACTTAGCCATGCCTGACTCGACTGCCATCAGCCAGCCCGCCAGTGAACTGCATTACGTAGACGACACTCAACCGGGCCTTACACGCAAGGTACTGCGCGGCAAATTCGCGTACTTCGACACTAACGGTCAGCGCATCAAGGACGAGTCGGAGATCAAGCGCATCAACGCTCTGGCAGTGCCGCCCGCCTACACCGAGGTGTGGATCTGTGCCGACCCGTTGGGTCACCTGCAAGCCACTGGCCGCGACGCCCGTGGGCGCAAACAGTATCGCTACCACCCGCGCTGGCGCGAAATACGTGATCAGGACAAATACTCGCGGCTGATCGAGTTCGGCCATGCGCTGCCCAAAGTGCGCAAGCAGATCGAAGCACAGCTCGCCCAGCCGGGCATGGGCCGGGAAAAAGTCATGGCGACAGTCATTTCATTGCTGGACGCCACTCTGATCCGCATCGGCAACAGCCAGTACGCCAAGGAAAACCGTTCGTACGGCCTGACCACCCTGCGCAATAAACACGTCGAGGTCAAAGGCGGTCAGATCCTCTTCGAATTCCGCGGCAAGAGCGGCGTCGAGCACAAGGTCAGCGTCAAGGATCGGCGTCTGGCCAACGTGATCAAGCGCTGCATGGAGCTGCCCGGACAAAACCTCTTCCAGTACCTGGACGAAGACGGCGTGCGCCACGCAGTGACCTCATCCGATATCAATGCCTACCTGCAAAGCCTCACCGGCTCGGACTTCACGGCCAAGGACTACCGAACCTGGGCGGCCAGCGCGCTGGCGCTGGCAACGCTGCAAAAACTGCACTGGGAGCCAGAAGCCGACGCCAAACGGCACATTGTCGACATGGTCAAGGCAGTCTCGAAACAACTGGGCAATACCCCCGCCATCTGCCGAAAATGCTACATCCACCCCGCGGTTCTGGAGGGCTTCCTGCTCGGCAATCTGGCCAAACTCCCCCGCTCCCGACAACGCAAAGGCCTGCGCCTGGAAGAAGTCGCCCTGGCAAGCTACCTGCGAATACTGGCTGACAAGGTCGAGGCCGTGGTTAACGATGCGGTGGTGAAAGACAGCAAAGCCTGAGCCGCCCGACCACGGCATCAGCCTTTGCTGCAATAAAATTTCGTAGCCTCATGATTTGCCAAGCATTTCTGACAGACAAAAAAGCAGCGTCTTGCACCCTTCGAGACGCTTTCAAGCTTGCTTCATGGGGGCCGGGTGTATATATTCCCTGCTCTTGGCGCTACCGCCCCGATGGCGAAATTGGTAGACGCAAGGGACTTAAAATCCCTCGTCCTTTGGACGTGCCGGTTCGACCCCGGCTCGGGGCACCACATATATGAAGGGCTTACTGGGCATTTTGCCGGGTAGGCCCTTTTTGTTTTGGTGCGGAAAAATAGTCGTGGTCCGCAACTCCAAAAAACTCCTTTTCCGGCGCTCTGCCGACGAACACCACTCTCCAAATCTGAAGCACTCAAGCACTGCACGCCCTCACCGCGATTAGGGGTCACTCCACGTACGTCAAGTACACCAAAAAAGTTCATCGCCACCATGGTTCCATTCAGCGAGATTTCGAGGCAATAGCAGATACCAGGCACGGTCATGTAGATCCCGGCTCTAATGTCTACTTTTCCCTAAATACACTTGTGCAGATTCGATCGACAACAAATGCCATCGCGATCATCCAGCCAAGGAAAAATATTGTCCGTGTGTCGTGATCTATTCCAGGAATCTCGAATCCCAGCCATGCACCTGCGAACATCAGCGGCATAAACAAAGCAAGGGCAAGCAATCGTTCTAAAAGTCGACCCACACTTGAAACTCCACATAAAAAAACGTGGGTTGTTTTAAGCCTTTTCATGATGCAAAAAAAGCCCGGCGCTGAGGCCGGGCCTTCTGATCATCAATTTCTTCTCTGCGCAGGCCTTGTAGTATAAGCGGGGGTAATACGTCGCTGGACGCTTGCACCCTACCCTTCACATCCGTCGCCTCACTCTCCGAACGCGGCCACATCTTAAACAGAGCGGATCCAGGAGTCATCAAGGCGCAGAGCTTACACTGCTGGCCGAATGAGCCTTACTCACCAAAATCAACATCAAACGCCTGATAAAATGCTTTATCGGTTTCGGCGACGATCCAAGCAAGAAGAATGACATGATGTCCGTGTTTATCGCTGGGTAATGTTGCTTTTGTAATCTCTGCGGGCTGAAGCTCATCCCGGTGTTTATCAAAAGGACTCAACGGCGAGATATCGCTCCACATCAACCCGTCTTGACCGTCCGATTTGAAGTGGTTATCACTGACGTAGTTCTTTCCCTGGAAGGCCTCCCGGCTAATGGGTTTGCTTTCATCCCAGCCGTCTTTGGTAATAAACCACCGGTAGCCGCGTGTGACATGTACGGCATGGTACGCCCATCTAACTTCAAACTCGTCTCCACCCGCAACGCTCAACCGAGGCCACTTTTCAGCCGTACCATGACCTTTTTGCGTTATTTCCTCAATGATCCCGACATCCGTCAGGTTCAAGCATTTACGCCGATCATCTTGCCCCCCGCTCAGTATGAGTCCGTCTGGTGGAGGGTTGGCAAGCGGCGGCGCTGACGCAGGCGGATCGAGATTAATAGGCTCATCGACGCCAGGGAAGTCGTGCGCAAGACCAAATGTCTCGTCTGGAAAGTTTTTGCCTCCTTCCATAGCGACCACCTCCCACTCCAGCAACAGCCCTTTGGATATGGCATAAGAACCACGGGATTCGGGACTGGTTACCATGCCGTGTCTGGGTTGTGCGCTAGCAGATTCATTCATGTCCATATCCTCAATTATTGAATCAGGCATGCCTTGCCTGTTGCACAATTGAAGACCTGCTTTCATGAACGGAATAGCTAGCAGTTCAGCCAGTAGATTTTTCCATAAAACCCTGAAACAAGGCCTCGGGTATCTGCCCATCCACCTCGCCATTGCATACTCGGCAGCAGCGTTTCAGAGCATCACGTTTATGCGAAAGACGTTATGCTCAGGGTCCAGCAGCACGGCCTGATACCAGTTGTAATAGGTCAGGTACGGTTCCTTGATCAGTTTCGCGCCCTGCGCCACTGCCAGCGGCACCAGTCGGTCCACCTCGGCTTGGTCGGACACGTCGATGTTCAGCAAAAACCTGCACCCCGTGCTGCCTGCAAATGCTTCCAGGCCAAGCAGCTCGTACGCATCCAGTGCGTTGAAACCAATGCAGGACTTGCCGGTGTCCAGCCCGCGAAAGATGGGTGACCTGATGGCCTCGATTTCGCGAAAGCCGAACAGGTTCGAGTAGAACGTGCTCAGGCGGACGATGTCCTGCGCGAACACGTTGACGTAAGACAGTGAGTTCATATCAGGCCACCTTGCTACCGCCAAAGGTGGTCTGCTTGACGAACTTGGACAGCAAATGATCGCCTGATGTCACCGGCGCATGCCGAGGCGTGGCGCCAGACTGCAGGCAGCCTGGCAGGCATTGAATTAACGTGTCGTAGTTGGGTTGATGGAAGAACACCAGAGACTGTCGACGGTTGTCCTGCTCGCTGGTCATCGGCGGGTTGACCACTCGATGCAGCGTGGAAATCCACTGGTCGTTGGTCCACTGCATCATCAGGTCGCCAATGTTGAGCACAAAACCATTCTCGACATACGGCACATCGACCCACTCGCCTTGACGATTACGTACTTGCAAGCCGCCCAGCGCGTTATCGGGGCGCACGATGGTCAGGCTGCCGTAGTCGGTATGCGCACTCGCACGTAATTGACCAGCCTCGACTTCGGTCTTGATGTCCGGATAACTCAGGCTGCGGAACATGCTGATATGCCGGTCGATCTTGTCATCGAAAAAACATTCATCCAGCTCCAATGCCAAGGCAAACAGGCGCATCAGCGATTGGGCCAATTCGCTCATGGCATCGAAATAGGCCTGATAAGCCTCCTTGAATCCGGGCAGCAGGTTTTGCGCAGGCCAGACATTCGGTGCGAAGTGCGAGCCGGCTTGGGCATTGTGATAATAATCTTCATCCGGCACATCGCTCGGCCCGATGGAGAAAGACTCCTTGAGATCCCCCGGCGCACTTTCCTCCAGAGAATAGGAAAGGCTCTCCTCGGCCACCGCACTGTAACCCCGCACCATCTCCGGGCTGGGCCGATCTACCTTGCGCTTTTCCGACAGCGGCAAATCAAAGAATTGGCGGGTCAAACGCGAGACCCTGTCGATAAGCTCTCCGGGAATCTGATGCTCGGTAATGACCAGAAACCCGATGTCCCTGCACGCCTGATTGACTGCCTTGGCTACGGCAGCCTTACCGTCCGGGTCTTCTGAGAAATAGGGGGCCAGGTTGATAATGGGCACATATTGCAGAGTCATACGGCTGTTTCCTCTCGCTGACACGCTGCTGGAAAGGCTCACCAACAAGGGTGAAGGTCAGCGAGGCAAGAGCAGAAAGCATGCCACTGGAAGAATTCATCGCTCATACAAGCAGTTAGCTGGTTCGACCGTTAAAACCGGATCAAACGGTCTGAAACAGAACGCATGGTTTGAATGCACAGGTCTGAAAAACGGGCCAGAATTGCGCACATTCGACCCGCTGTTTTCAGGCGTTTTCAATGCGCTGGATGACGTCGGCAGTCGTTGTCACTTCGCCAAACTCATAGGCAATCGTCGTCAGCGATATTCGCTGTACCTCTTCGGCTGAAACAGCGCCGAACCCGACATCCGGGTAGTCCATCGCAGCATTCGCGTCGCTCAGGGCGATGACTTTGTATTCTCGATGCACCCCGTCCCTGATCGTGGTTTCACAACACACATTGGTGACCGTACCGCAGACGATGATGGTGTCGACATCCCGCGCACGCAGCACGGTGTCCAGGTCCGTGTTATGAAAGCCGCTGTAAAACAGCTTGTCGACAATCACATCACCCGACCGAGGCGCTAGCGCTTCGATGACCTCAACGTCCGGATCATGCCGTGCCAGTATCTGGTCCACATTCGGATAAAGATCACGCATGCGTCCGGTATCAGAACCATCGCCGCGCACGATATGGCGAAGATAAACCACCGTCACCTGCGCAGCCCGTGCGGTTTGCAGCAGCATCTGAATGGGCTGGACGATGCCCGCAGTACTTTTTACGTACAACGCCCCGGTGGGCTCACAAAAGACCTTTTGCATGTCTACAACGATGACCGCCGTTCTGCGCGGAATGATCGGCCAGCGGACAAGGGGTTTGCTCATGGGACTTACCTCGATTGAGCCTGACAGGCTGGATAGCCTTGCCAAGCAATAATCGTGCTGTATGTCTTCAGGGCATCTGTATGGAAGAACTGCGCACCGGTCACGCGGCAGTGCATGCGTCAGGGGCTAAAGAAGTCCTGCGGTCCGCGGTGAAGACGTCATCAACTTAGCAATCGACTTCTTAGCTTCCCTCTCTCTATTTATGCGTAAAGCATCAAACGAAAGCTCAGGAATCCTTGAAGTTCTTCAACTCCATTTTGGCATTGGCTATCAGGTCAGGCGTCATTGGCCTTCCCTGCCTGTCCAGAAGTATCGGGGTGCATGCGCATCGGCAGCGCACCCGATTATCCCCTTCTGCCCACCACTCGAGCATCTGCTGCCCCGTGAACAACGCGCCATGTCGTTCGATATGATGCTCCCGACTGGTGGATGTCAACGCGGACAGGTGCATGAATTTCACCGGCATCCCGAGGCGCTCTGAGTCGGCGATGTCGTTCTGCAACTTGCGAATCCGCATTTCATGAAGTTCGGAATCAGAAATTCTACCGACCAAGGCTGAGCCCTCGTTAAGACACACATGAAATTAATAGACCACTCAAGCAACTCACGCCACTTTCCAATCGTGTATGAGCCAGCCCTTTTGTTTGCTGGCTGAGCGCGGTGCCTATGAATGATTTCAGTGTCCCGGAGTTGTCCTGATCAGATGGAAAAATACAAATCTGCGTCCAATAAAAAACCCCGCAGACGTTAATCTGCGGGGCTTTGAATAGTGGAGGCCGAGGTCGGAATCGAACCGGCGTAGGCGGATTTGCAATCCGGCCATGAAACACAATCAGGCTGCGGCCTGTAGCGATATTTTGTTCCGAAATAGAAGCAAAAAAAGTCCTCTGGAGGCCCCGTGAAATGCGGACTCTACTTTTTATTTCGGAACTGATTTTCCCCCTTCCCGGCATCCTGCCGACGAACACCACTCCCCAAACCCGAAGCACTCGACTACTGTATGCATATACAGCAATTGAGAATCACTCATCATGAACATCGACTACGCCGAAGACTGGCCGTTCTGCCCCACGGAGGAGCAGATGCTCAAGCAACACGCGCACCTGGTATCGGAAGAAAATAGGCTGTTGCGCGATGAGGTAGACCGATATCGTAAACACGTCACCAAGCTGATTGACATGCACAACGACGCAGCCCTCGAGCGTGACAAGCTCCGGATAAAGCTGAGGGAAGCGGACAGCCGGATATCTGATCTGCTGCGCGACGCTTGCGATTACTGGGCGACAATCAACTCGCAGAAGTACGTCATCGACCAGCATCGTGAGGTTATGAGGCTCGAAGGAATCAGCCCGGAAAGATGGGGTGAACAGGAGTAACGCTCAAGGCGGACCTACACCTTGCGTATACCGAACTGCGCGACTTTCACTATCCAGCTCAGCCCGGCAGCGGAGTATTGGCGGACGGGTTTCCCCCTCATCCCCACCTCACTAGCTCTCACGCAGCCTTCAGCGTAACCGTCCGGCAAACACACCTTCCTGAAGCTACCGCCGAAGGCTATGGTGTCCACCTAATTTGAGTGGACACCAGTTCTGGCCCATCAAGCGGATTCTCATGCATCCTAAGCGTCGTACCTATAGCAAATCGTTCAAAGCCCAGGTCGTCCAAGAGTGCGCCGAACCTGGTGCCTCCATCACAAATATCGCCCAGGGCTACAGCCTCAATGCCAATCTCCTTCACAAGTGGATTCGACTACACACTCAAGAAACCAACGCGATCCAGCCTGCCTTCATCCCGCTGCATACAGAGGTGCTGAATGCTGGATCACTTGCTCAGCCTTCCAGCATCTGCCTGGAAATTCAGCATCCACGCACGCCCGTCAACATGAATGGGCATGATCCGTACACCTACCTCAAGGACGTACTGACGCGGTTGCCAACTCACAGAGCAAGCAAGCTGCACGACCTGCTTCCGCACGTTTGGTCGGCTTAAGTAAAAAAGCTGCTTCCACTGGGGCAATCATATCTGTAAATTCGTATATACGTAAAATCGAATGTATAGGTCAGCCATGTCGGTTCAGCCCCACACTTTCTTCAAATGCCTCGGTGACGAAACCCGCGCCCGGATCATGCTGATGCTCGCTGCCGAGGGCGAGCTATGTGTCTGCGAACTGATCTGGGCGCTCGACGATCACCAACCAAAAGTCTCCCGACACCTTGCGCAGTTGCGTACCTGCGGGCTGCTGGAGGATCGCCGTCAGGGGCAGTGGATCTATTACCGCCTTCATCCAGAACTGCCTCAATGGGCAGTGGAGGTGCTCCAAACGACCCTTGAGGCTAACCGTTCCTGGCTCGGCGATGACCAAGGTCGCCTTGCTTCGATGGAAGGTCGCCCGGTACGCCAGGTTTCCTGCTGCTGAGTGTTTCTGGAGAAGTGACATGCTGCTGGCGGTTTCAATATTTCTGATCACGCTGGTATTGGTGATCTGGCAACCCCGTGGACTTGGCGTTGGCTGGAGCGCGTCTGCCGGGGCGGTACTCGCATTGGTGACCGGTGCCATCACGCTCAGCGATATCCCAGTGGTCTGGCACATTGTGTGGAACGCCACGGCGACGTTTATCGCGGTGATCATCATCAGCCTTCTGCTGGATGAGGCAGGTTTCTTCGAGTGGGCAGCGCTTCATGTGACTCGCTGGGGTGGAGGCAGCGGCGCACGCCTGTTTGCTCTGATGGTGCTCTTGGGGGCAGCGGTCTCGGCCCTGTTTGCCAATGATGGCGCAGCATTGATTCTGACCCCCATCGTGATCGCAATGCTGACTGCGCTGCGCTTCAGTCCAGCAGCGACCCTGGCTTTCGTGATGGCTGCCGGATTCATTGCCGACACGGCTAGCCTGCCGCTGGTTGTCTCGAACTTGGTGAACATCGTCTCTGCGGACTTTTTCGATATCGGATTCGCTCGGTACGCCTCGATCATGTGGCCAGTGAATCTCGTCAGCATCGTTGCGACCCTGGGCATGCTCTGGCTGTTCTATCGAAAGGAGGTGCCGCTGGCGTACTCGCCCGAGCAATTACAGCGACCCAAAGATGCCATCAAAGACCGCCACACGTTCATTGCGGGCTGGTGGGTGTTACTGCTTCTGCTGGTCGGTTTGTTCGCCCTTGAACCACTTGGCATCCCTGTCAGTGCTGTCGCCGCCGCGTGCGCTCTGGTGCTGCTGATCATTGCTGCGAAGGGGCATGTGATCTCGACACGCAAGGTGATGTTCAACGCCCCCTGGCAAGTCGTGCTGTTTTCGCTCGGCATGTATCTGGTGATCTACGGGCTGAAGAATGTCGGTCTGACTGAAGGGCTCAGCTCGCTGCTCGGCTGGTTCGCCGACCATGGCTTGTGGGCTGCCACATTGGGCACCGGCTTCACTGCCGCGCTGCTGTCATCCGTTATGAACAACATGCCAAGCGTGCTGATCGGTGCCTTGGCGATTCAGGGAACGGGAGCATCTGGACTCGCGCACGAAGCGATGGTGTACGCCAATGTCATTGGCTGCGACCTCGGCCCAAAGATCACGCCTATTGGCAGTCTGGCGACGTTGCTATGGCTGCATGTCCTGGCTCAGAAAAACATCCGCATCACTTGGGGTTACTACTTCAAGGTCGGCTGCGTAATCACCTTTCCCATTCTGCTTGCGACACTGGCAGCACTTGCCGTGCGCTTGAGCATCAGCGCGTAGGAGTTAGCTTATGAAGATCCTGTTCATGTGTACGGCCAATAGCTGCCGCAGCGTCCTGTCAGAAGGACTGTTCAATCATGTAGCCCCGGACGGGTTCGCAGCCATCAGTTCGGGTAGCTACCCCAGTGGCAAACTCAACCCACGTGCCGTGAGCACTCTGCAAGGCTTGGGAGTTGATACGTCCGGCCTGTACAGCAAAGGCTCGGAAGCCTTCGCAGACACACCACCCGATATCGTCATCACCGTGTGCGACAAGGCAGGTGGCGAACCTTGTCCGGTGTATTTCGGCCCGGCCATCAAAAGCCATTGGGGATTGTCCGACCCGTCTGAGGTAAATGGCACTGATGAGGATGTTCAGGCCGCATTTGATGCGACCGTTGAACACATCAAGAGGCGATTCGCCGCGTTCTTCACCCTGGATCTGAAAACGCTTCAGGGTGCTGATCTGAAGCAAGCCCTGGATCGGATCGGAGCCCTGTGATGAGCGAATTTGATATGGACTCTGCCGAGGCCTTTCCAGCCCTTGATCTGTCGCTGATGGATCTGCCGAGCGCTGAAAAATTGGGGTTTCCAGATGACTCGAACATCAAACCACGCATTCTCCTGCTCTATGGGTCGACCAGAGAACGATCGTTCAGCCGTCTGCTGACGCATGAAGCTGCACGTCTGCTCCAACACATGGGTGCCGAGACGGTGATCTTCGATCCGTCCGGACTGCCACTGCCGGATGACGCGCCGGTCGATCACCCTAAGGTGCAGGAGCTGCGCGATCTGGTGCTGTGGTCAGACGGTCAGGTGTGGTGTTCCCCCGAACGTCACGGTGCGATGTCTGCGGTATTCAAAGCGCAGATCGACTGGATTCCTCTGACCATGGGTGCGGTACGCCCTACACAGGGTAAGACTCTCGCGGTGATGCAGGTGTGTGGCGGCTCGCAGTCCTTCAACGCAGTGAACCAGATGCGTGTCCTGGGTCGGTGGATGCGCATGCTGACTATCCCGAATCAGTCGTCGGTGCCCAAAGCGTATCTGGAGTTTGATGATACAGATCGGATGAAGCCTTCACCGTACTACGACCGTGTCGTCGATGTGATGGAGGAACTGGTGAAATTCACTCTGCTGGTTCGTGGCCGTGAGAGCTATCTGGTTGATCGCTACTCGGAGCGGAAAGAAAGCGCGGAAGCTTTATCTGCCAGGGTGAATCAACGTTCTATCTAGGCCAGCGGCGCTCGGGTGGGAGGTCAGCCATTACACCTTGTTAATTGCAATGTGTGATGGCTGGACGCTTACCCTTCAGCCCTCACTTCCTATTTCAAATGGTCGACCGTAGAGTTGAGGATAGAAGAGCGATTGAGCCCGGAGGGCATCCTCTTCGGACGCCAGAGTCCGCGAATCAATCCCGCCACCACGAAGCCGGCGTTCGCATCTGAGCCGCCCACTTTCAAAGTGAGAAATCCTGACGAAAGTTGTGAACAGTATCAGACGCCTGAAGCGCTATTGCGAGGCGCACGACCCTTCTAAATTTTGCGTATCCCAAACTGCGCGGCCTTGACTGTCGAGTCCTGCGGTACGCCTGCAGCCAGGTACAGGCCCATGCGTGAGGTGATCACGGTTTCGCTCATGTCAATCGTGCCGCGCTGTGTTTCCAACGCCCCGGAAAAGCTGGGCGGCATGGTGAACGGCTCTTGGTACTTGTCCATCGACCGAAAGTAGGACGTTGACGAAGCACCGCTGACAGTCTTGGTGATGGTCAACTCAGCCTCCCAAGCCAGAATGCCGCGCGACGAACCCATGATTTCCGCTGCCGACACCATTTCGATAACGTCGCCGGCCGACAGGTTGGTCTGTACCACGTTGGCCGTGGGCTGCATGTAGATGTAGCCGCCCGCCGCCGCCATGTTTCCACGCAGCTCGATGCACTGCGCCTCACCATAGGCGGCAGGCTCCTTGTACCACCGCGTGGTGATCCCGGCCAGGCCAGAGCCAACGGCTTTGTAGCCGTCCGCCAGCACCGACCCGGCCACAGCATTCACGCCAGCTGGTAGCGCACCGCCAGTGCCCGCCAGCAGAGGGTTGGCATTGAGGCAACCGAACGGTCGGATGGCCGAGTAAACGTCGCCAGCGTCCGTGGGCAGCGGGATGCCGGGAAATTCGAAGTTAGCGGTGATGATCGGAACAACCCTCGAACTGATGAACTCGGCGCCCAGGATGTTGGGATGCAGGCCCTCGACGGTCATCGCTTCGGTGAAGCCGTCCCAAATATTCACGACCGGTACGAACTGGCTGACATAGTTCAACACCCAGTCTTTGTAGGCGATCGCATCGGCCAGCGCTTGCCCGGTCAGCGCCCTGCTACCGAAGCGCGGCGTACCAGTGCCGACGATCAGATACTTGCCAGGTGTGTTCAGGAACGCGGTGACGATCTTCATCACGTTGGCTTTGGAGTCCGCCAGCGTCATACCCGCAGTCGTGCTGTCATTGGTTCGGGATGGCAGCATCCACAGGTCGGCGGTGGACGAAATGATGCATGCCGGCAGGCGAGCCAGGAATTAACCGGTGTGGTCGCCGACCTTGCCCTGATTGTCGACGTAGCTCGGGAACAGGCCGGTGCGCGCCGCTATCCAGGCCGCGTAGCCATAGACCTCGGTACCGAACACCGTCGCCCCGATGGTGTGGCAGTTGCCCGATAAGCTATCGCCGAGCAGGCCCAGGCCGCGCCGGATCGGTTGGCGGCGTGGGAGTGGGCTGACAAGAAGGCTCATGCGTAGACCTCAAATGCAGCGCCAGCAGCGGGCACGTAGCGGATCGTCGCGGGCGGAATGCTCAGCTGATAGCCACCGTCTTTCCAGAGCGTGTCGGTGGTGATCCAGTTATCACCGGCCTGGATCTGGACCGTCACCGAACCTCCGTTCGCTTTCACTGCCAACGTCACTTTCATCGTGCGGTCGTAAGTTTCTTGTTTAATCGATGTCTGCATTTTGCCCCCAGGGCTGATTGGAACGGATGGAAATACGGCGCGAAGCCTTAGAACAAGCCCCCAAGCGCAGACGGCTCCCAATTCATTATCACGAGCTCCCCACTCACCTCGCTCTTGCCTTGTCGCTGATTCGAGGTGGTGTAGCGAATATCCACTTGTTCGAAATGGAAGCCGGCGAAAACCTTCCTGATGTCCAGATGATCATTGATGCTCACCATCACCTTTCCTTTGCATCTCCGCATGAAATCGGCCATTCGCTCGTAATTTTCAAACGGAAAATCCACGCCATAGCCAGCGGTTTTCCAGTACGGAGGATCCATGTAGTGAAAGGTATGGGCACGGTCGTAACGCTCGGCGCACTCCAGCCAAGGAAGATTTTCGACATAAGTGCCAGAAAGCCTCTGCCAAGCTGCAGAAAGGTTTTCCTCGATTCTCAGCAGATTTATGGCAGGCCCAGTGGTCGCGGTCCCAAATGTCTGGCCAGTAACCTTGCCCGCGAAAGCGTGATGCTGGAGATAGAAAAATCGGGCGGCGCGCTGAATATCCGTGAGAGTTTCAGGGCGTGTCGTTTTTTGCCACTCGAACACTTGTCGTGAGCTAAGCGCCCATTTGAACTGGCGTACAAATTCCTCGAGATGGTTCTGCACCACTCGGTACAAGCTGACCAGGTCACCATTTATGTCGTTTAGAACCTCAACAGGGGCGGCCTGCGGCCGCATGAAATATAGGGCAGCTCCACCAGCGAAAACTTCGACATAGCATTCATGTGGCGGGAAAAGGGGGATAAGGCGGTCGGCGAGGCGGCGCTTGCCGCCCATCCAGGGAACAATCGGGTTAGTCATATGCAAGCCTTTACTGTATGGATAAACAGGTGCTAGGCTCGCCGCGCTTTGTGCACAGAGCGAGGGGCCTTGGCTGGACTTGCAGGAATGGTCTGCGGTTCGGTGGCTGGGTCGGATGTTGACGCATCCTTACCAGCCGCTCCTTTTGTGCGTGAAGCACGAACTTTAATCAGGCTTCCAGCGTGTCACGCCAGAGCCTTTAGCCCGGACGTACAGCGCCTGCCGATCTTTCATCTTGCAGTCGTAGGTTTCTTGCTTCGTTACTGTCTGCACAGTGCTTCCTCGGCGGCCTACGGCCTGGCTGAATTGGTGGTGTTGGATAGCTCTTCGACAACGCGGTTACACGCCAGCCCGGCTATTCGGGACTGGTCATAAGCCTTAGCCAGCTCTCTCGCTCGCGCGTCAGCCCTGCCGAGCAAGTCGGAGAGCACCATGGCGGCGCGGGTGGCTGCCTTGCCTCGCTCGGAAGCTCCGGTATCACTGGGCACGCAACTTGCGGTTGCTGCCATCTTTCCGGCTTCGATGCGCATGAGCTCACCAGAAGCATCATCGACAGAGCCATCAGTAAGCGCAGCGGTCTGTTCTTGTCTCGCATCGTTTGCCACCTGGTTGGCCGCTTTCTGGCGGCGTTGCTCTTCGGTTCGGTACTCGGTTGTCGTGGTGGCCACCGCTTCGGATTGGGCGCTGACTTGCTCGGCCCACTTCGCCTTCCAGGCCAGATCGGTGACGGTCACGCCGTGCCGGTATGCCCCGTACAATGCACCGGCCAGCGCTAGCAGGATCAGCAGCAGGCCGAATGCCTTCCACGGCAGGGCCTTCACGCCAGCACCTCAAGCGCTCGGGTATACAGCGCCTGCCGATCAGCCAAGCCGTTCGTGCCCCCGTTGATCCGCCTGGTGATGGTCAGGAAGTCTCCCTTGTCGGCCAGCGTATTGAGCGCGGCCCGGTGCCAGAACCACGCCGCCGACATCGCAGCGTGCTGCGGAAGCTCGAGCAATTCGGGATGGTTGATCAGGTCCAGGCCCAGCGCTTCGCCGCATTCCTCGTAGTTGGCACGCCCCGTCACTTGGATCAGGCCCCGCCCGCGATACAACTGGCCGTCGCCGTCGGCCTCGGGTGTGTTGCCGAGGCGCTCCGCCAGCTTGCCGGTGTCGTACTTCGACAGGTAGGCGCTACCGCCCAGCTCGCGAACGTAACGCAGCTGACCGGACTCATGACCAACCTGGGCGATGAATGCCGCAATGCGCAGAGGGGTCACGATCTGGTACTTGCTCATCGCCGTGTTGAGGACGGGTGCAAAAACGCCGGCTTTCTGGCCGGCGTTCGGGAGGATCTGCAGTAGTTGCTGCGTGGTGATCGGCATCGATGTTTCTCCAGGCAAAAAGCGGGGTGCGGGTGTCGCTGTGCAGGCTTTACGCGGCGGTAGGTTCTGCCGCTGGCTGTGCAGCAGCCTTGAGCGCGGCCAGTTCGGCACGCAGCTCTACCGATTCTGAGTGCAGCTCTTTGACAGCGCCCATTAGATCGGTGATCAAGGCCATCGGGTCCAGCTGCTGAATGCGTGCGTTGCCATTTTCGTCGACGCCGTCCTTCTCGCCGGTCACAGCCAAGGGATTTACCGCCTGCGCCTCATGCGCAATCAAGCCTTGATAGGTGGTTCCATCGCCACGAAACACCGCGCCGAACACCTTGCGCTGGTAGGTGACGATTCTGTAAGCGTTGATGCGATCACGGTACGACGGCACTTTCGCATCGGTGATGTACTTCTTGAACCGGTAGTCAGACCCGAACAGCGTCATGGTCCCGACGTAGGTATTGTCGATCCAGACGTCGACGTTAGAGCCGGTCCAGTTGTAGTTGTAAACAGTGCCGCCACGACCGGCGCTCAGCCCTGCCCTGCACCAGGTGCCTGCCGACTCAAGCCTTCCCGTGACCTGCATCGCTCCCTGCAGTGTCAGCACGCCAGCTGATTGGTTAATCAGCCTGACGTCATAGTCCGCTGCGGTGTTGTTATAGTGGAAGTCGATATAAGGACTGATGTTGCTGAGCTCGAGTCCACCGAAGGTGGGAGCTTGATCGTTGCCTATACCAAGAGCCTTTCGTGCCGTGGCCTGACTGTTGCCGCCCGTACCGCCGGATGCGATGCCAATAGGCGCAGCAGTTACGGACAAGGATGAAACTGTCAGCAGCCCGTCGTAGCTGTAGGTCATGCTGGGGCCGGTGGCTGTATTCCCGGAATTCACCGATCGCCACGAATACCCACCAGCACCGCCGCCTCGGTTGACAACGAAATGGCCCTCGCCCTGTGAGCTCGAGTTCCAGCCCATGTACATGCCTTGCACGTTGTAAAGCGCGCTGGCCTGCTGCACTCCAACCTCTGAGAACAGCGCCCTTCCGTCAGTGCGGCCAGTACCACCCTTTGTCACTGGGAGAATGTCGTAGTTACCAGTGGTGCCGAGTGCGGCCAGCTGCGTACCGAACTTGTTCACAAGCGCCCGCAGAGCATCCGCTGATTCTTTGACGTAGCCCTGCAGAGGGGCGAGTGCATAACCGCCTGCGTTGTTCGACGCGCCCTGATAGTTTGGGGATATCGAGATCGCTGTATCGCTGGCGATGTTGGTGACCTCGTACCAGCCGCCATCGGGCAAGCGAATTCCATCCCCCACCCGGCCGTTTGAAATGAACGCAGTATTGTTGCCGATCACCGCGTTCGAATTTTGGGTGACGGAAACCGTCCCAGCTTTATACCAAGGCATACTCTTTACTCACTAAATGGGTTTCAGACATTCATCTTTGCGAAGACTGCCGGTAGAAAAAATGCTGTTGGGTTGGCGGATGCAATAGTGATCGCGTAAAGCTTGCTGTTCGGAAAGTCCCACCAGCAATACAGCGCCCGCGATATGGCACTGCCCGAGTTCAGACCCATACCGAAAGAATTAATCAATAGATATTCGTTATCAGGAAAGTTAAACGGCACTGAGTAATAACACCTGACAAGATTCTGGCTGGTGTAATCAAACCTCTCATAGGTCCACGATTGGAACGAGCGAGTGAAGTTCGCACTTGAAGTACCAGAATCAAACAGCAAGTTGGTCGCGCCATCCCATAGCCGCATCCCGAAGTCAGCCACAGGCTGGGCGGCGAACTGAGCGACGAAATAGCGGCCATTGGGTTGAGCGGTGTTCACGTCATACGCCCGCACATAGAACCCCGTCCAGTTACCGGCCGATCCGATAAGGCGCATCATGCAAAGGCCTGCAACCGCGCTAACGGTGTCAGGCCGCACAAACACTAGGGGCGGCTCTTGTGAAGTAACAGGCCGAGGAAAGTAGGTGGTTGAGCCAAGCCCGCTTTCCTCGGTGGGCTGATAGCGACCTGAAGCAATCACCATCAGGCGCGCGTATTGCGAATCGAGAACTACCACATTGCTGTTGTTGGAAAACTCCAGGCCATATGCTTCCGCCATTATGAAAACCTCATGACAAGCAGCCGCATGGTGCCGGTTGAAACCGTGCTTGAGCCGTAAGTTCTTGTGTGGTTGTAAACCCTGGCGGTACCGTCAACGAGTTCCGTTTCGTGCTGCCTCTGATTGCTGTCGTAAGCGCCAGCCGGTATCACGATTGCAACACCGTTACCCGGCCCGACACCCGGCACAGCAAAGTCCTGGCTGGTCTTTGTGGTGCCGGAGAAGGTGACGAGCGTCGACAGCACAACCCGAATCGTGAACGAATTCTCGTCCAGCTGAAGCGCAGCATCTGCGCCCCATACCCTCATTCCGTTGCTCATTCGCTGAGGTCCCCCAACTGCACGCGCTTGACGTTGTTGGCGTCGTACACGCGTACCGATCTATTGGTGACCACCAGCCTGCCGCCTGCAGCGCCTGATCCGTTGATCTCAAGCGTCCCGTCCTTGCGCAAGATCCATCCACGCTGCCCGGCTACGTAGTCGGTGGAGCTGATGAAGCTACCGATTTTCGCGTTGGTGATCGTGCCGTCCATGATGAAGGTCGGACCGAGGAACAATTGCCCATTCTGGGCAACGAACGGCGTCGATATCGCTCCGCCAGCCAGCGTGTTCACCAGTGCGAACCGGTCGGCAGACATAAGGATCTGGCTCTGCAGCACCCCGCCAACGTTCTCAATGCCTGCGCCTATCGCCGCCATGACGTACTGGCCGTTAGAGTTCACCTGCAACTTGACGGTGTACATTGCCGCCAGCTTGCCGTCAGTGGTTGCCTGCGCCGAGCTGACAGTCTGAACCGCAGCGCTGGCACCATTTGCCGTGGCTTGCACCTGATCTAGCTTGCTCGACAGAGCGCCGTCAGCAGTCGAACGAGCGTTTGCCTCTGACTGGATGGCCGCCGAGTTATCGCCGACCTTCGTCGTGAGCTGCGTGATGGCCGCTGCTGTAGCGGCCTGATTGGTACTCACCACCTCGCGCAAATCAGTTACCTGTGCGCTGCTGGTGTTCACCGTGGCTGTCAGCTGGGTGACCGTGCGTGCCGTTGCTTCATTCTCGCTTGCCCGGACTTTGGACTCGGCCACGATGCTGGCAGTGCTGCTGTATCCCTTCAGCGCATCCGCGAGTTCACCCTCCCCGTCATCGTCCCTGTACGCGGCCTGCAACGCCTGCATGCTCGATGCCTGGGCGGTGACCACGCCGTTGAGCTCGGAGATGTCGGTGGTGTTGGCGGATATCTGGGCAGCAAACCCGTTTGCCGTCTCCAGCAGGTTGCCCACGTCCTCCCAGTAGTCCGCATTCGGCGGCGGCGTTCCTTTGGGCACCGCCTTTTCAGCCTGGTAGATCCGGCCATCACCCACCACCAACTGACCTTTTTCATAGGTATCGTCTGGGTTGTAGGCCTTGAGCCCGTCAAGCGCATTGACCTGATCCTGCAGCTTCTCGATCAGCTCGATCTTTTCCAGCAGCTTCTGGCCGAGTTCGGTTTCGGTGATCTGCCCAGCAATCATTTCAAGGATCGCTCCAGCATCACTGCTGGTCTGCCCCATGACGCCCACGCCGGTCGGATACCACGGACCCACATTGCCGGTCCGATCCACAAGCCGCGCCCAGAAGAAGAACGTCACCCCCGCCAGCAGCCCCTGCATGACGTGTTCCGACTGCGGGTAGGCCAGGTCGCTGAGCTTCGTAGCCTTGGCCAAGTCGGTCGTCGGCCCGTACCAGATTTCTGTGCGCTGTGTGTCCTCTGCGCCTGGTGGGAAAGTCCATTTCAGCTTGATGCCGAAGATCAGCGACGCGGCAGTCAGCGACGTGACGGCAGGTGGCAAGCTGGTCTTGCCCTGCAAGTTCGTCAGCAGCGACGTGGCCGGCAAGGACGAGACGTTCAAGGCGCTGACAGCGCGCACCCTGGCCATGTACTGACCGGAGTAGATACCCGGCACATCCACCGACTGCTCGCCAGTGCGCGGCACCTTGACCCACTCGCGCGAGCCCCAGCGCCATTCCACGTCGTATGCAACCGCGCCTGGCGCAGCGTCCCAGCTGATGGTCATGTTGGTAACCGCGATGCCCTGCTCGATCACAACGTGCTGTGTCACGAACACTGCGCCCGGCGCAGCTTGCACGCCTACTGGAATGCCGCTGATAGGGCGGATGTCCACGACGGCGCCGAAGTCGATAGCGTCAAACTTGCTCGGTTCGTGCTGGATGCACTCGAGCTGGTATTGATGCCATTCCGGGCGTGTGATGTTACGCACCAGAAACTGCATCGTTTTCAGGTCTTCATACTCGAGTATCCAGCCGCACTCAGCTTCCGGCACTTCGCTGAAGCTGGCGGCGACGGTCACGCGCCGGCCCTCAAGCGAAGTGATAACCCGCGCCTCCGTCTTGCCACTGGGCAGGTTCACCCGCAGCTTGGCACCGGTCGACAGATCGATGTCGCGGTCAACGGTGATGACGCGCCCCGCCACCGCGCTGATCCGCCCGCCGTTCGCACGACCGGCCAGCATGGGGTCAGCCACGGCAATGATCTGCCCTGTCTTCGGAATGCCGCCGTCCAAGCCGACGCGGAAGGTCGCGGGCCTTGTCTGCGTCTGTTCGGTGATCAGCGCGTACTGGCCAGCGCGCTGCGCCTGCCCGAGTGAAGTGCAGCCGTAGGCGTCTACCGAGAGTTCGTTGACCGATCCAGATTCAGCCATCGCCACATCATCAAAGACGGGCTCTTTGTCCGTCGCAAAACTCTGGTCCGGGTTGTCCCACGTCACCATTGCCAGGTTGTGGCGGTCGCGCGCCCGGGTGCCCGAATACTGGATTTCACCATTGTTCAGGATCTGCGACGGGTTGTAGGTGTAGACCGGGTCGCCGGGCATGTCGGCGTTGAACGTGATCTGACTGCCATCCCAAGTGCTCATGCCGTGGAAGATGGCCGACAGGTCCTGCAGTACCGCGTAGGCATCCGCCTGCTTTTGCAGGTAGATATTGCAAGTCATCCGGGGGTGCGTGCCGCCCATGCCGTTCGGCACCATCTGGTCGCAATACTGCGCAATGCGGTACAGGTTCCAGCGGTCCACCATCGTGGCATCGATCCGGTGCCCAAGACCGTAGTAAGGGTTCAGCGCCAGGTCGTAGCACACCCAGGCCGGGTTGTTCGTGTAAGCCTCTTTGAATGTGCCGTCCCATATCCCGTTGCTGGTGCCTGCGCCAGAGGTGGCATAGGTCCGCGTCTCAGGGTCGTAGTTGGTGGGCACGCGCACGATGCGCCCGCGCATCAACACCGCGATCTTGGCGATATCGCCGCCGAACTGCTGGGCGTCATATTCAACGCAGCCCACGGCGGTGAGCGGAAATTCCTGATCGCTGTCTACGACCTCGGCCACCGCCTCGATGAACATGCTGTCCTGAATCAGCGAGCTGTTGGCTTCGGGTGTGATCCGGCGCACGCGCATAGTCCAACGGCTGCCAGCAGGCAGGTTGATGCGGTGACTGCGTTCGTACTTGGTGACGTTCTTGCGGTCTACGAAGTCCGCCAGCATCTGAACGAACGGCCCGCCATCAGTGGCCAGGTCAATCGCATAATCGATTCGCACGCCGTTGATGTTGCCGGCCTGGTCCTGCGACTGGAGTTGTGGCCAGCTGAGCCGGATGCGCAGCGCATCCAGCACCGGGTTATTCACGGTACGCAGGTAGGGCGTGGTGCTGAGCAGCTGCTGGTTTACGTCGACTTCGTTGCTGGACTCGGCAATGCCCTCAAGACGCTGCTGGTTCAGCTCGCCATTGCGGAACTGCCATTTCACGCCTGGGAAGTTGACCGTCCCGTCCTCGGCCACCAACGGAGTACCGTCGAGCTTTACCGAGCGCAGTCCGTCCACTGGGCCTACGATCGGCCCCCAGCTCCATAGGTAGACGATGCGCGCGGTGGCAATGGAAGCTCTGCTGTTTAACGCAATCGTCGGCTGCTTCTGCGTGGCCTCGCCGCCCTTGCTCCCGCGAATGCTTCGCGCTGCTACCGCACTTCCCATACCGCCCCCAGAAAAAAGAAAACCCGCCGAAGCGGGTCTGGTGTTACCTGATGATCAAATCTGATCTTGTGTGTAAATGCCGCCCGACTCGACGGCACCGCCGATCTCTCGTTCGCCGTAGAGCACGGGATAGGGGTTGCCCTGGGCAACGGTGGTCACCGCGCCCCCAAAGCCATAGCTGGGGTTGTTTCCATCGTCGTTGTTGCTGCCGACGCTGGCGGTCGTCGTCGGCGAAAGCATCTGCACCACTCCGCCAAGACCTGTCGCCGCACCCGCACCGAGCAGGCCGAGGCCGAGTGCTGTACTCGTACCGCCGGAGACAAGGCCGCCCACAACCAGCGCGACGCCCAGCACCACCTGGAACAGGCCAGCCTGCTTGCTGCCTTGGATCAGCGGCACGATGCGGATATCGGTGTTGTCGCTGCCCTGCATATCGAACTCGGCCTCGCCGGCGTTGCGCTTGCCGCAGAAGACGCTGAACACCAAGCCACGCTCTTCGCCGGTCCGCAGAAACTTCTCGAAGCCAGGCTTCATCGCGCAAAGGGCATTCACGGCATCGCGCACGCTGTGTACATCAATGCGGTACTCCCGGCCGAAATGCTTGCGCAGAACGCCGTAGAGCACGATGGTGCGCATGGTCATGGGGTGTATTCCTTGTGGCGCAGGATCAGTTTCACGCGGTTGGCCATCGACCAGCCGTAGACCTCACGGGCAGCCAGGCGACCGGGCATGTGGTGATAGATGAACGGACCAGACCCGCCCAGTGCCGGCGCGTCCTCGCTGTGCAGGCTGGCATCGGCCCCGAGGTAGATCGCGGCGTGGTTTGGGAAATGACAAGGCCTACCCACGGTCGGGATCTGGAACACCAGCAGGTCGCCCCGCTGGGGCTGTTCGACCCGTACGAAGCCGCAGGCCTCGTAGTTCTCTTCGTAATGGCTGGGGCTGTCCGGATCTTCCCACCACAGTTCCTTGCGTTCGAAGTTCGGCAGCGACAGTGAGGCCTCGCGGGCGTACCAGTCCCGGCAGGCAGACCAGCAATCGAGCAGGCCATGCGAGAAGTCCCGGCCCAGCAAAGGGGCTTGGAAGCCGCTCGGCTTGAACCACTGAATGTCGCCGCCAGGCCAGCCCACAATCGCCCAGGGCAATTCATGCAGCTCACAGCTGACCAGATCGGTCATGCTCGGCGTTGCGGCTCGGTCGGGGTGGCTGTGCACGATGGCCAGCACCTCGCCCCTGTCTTCTGCCGCCGCAGCGTCGTGCTTGTCGATAAGGAAGTGCTGCAGCGGGTTGGTGGCCACGTTGCCGCACGGTACGTACTCACGACCGGCGTCGGTCTTGATCAGAAGCCCACAGGCCTCGGCCGGGTGTGACTGCTCGGCGTGTGCCCGCATGGCGTCCTGAAGCTTTTGATTGATTCGCATGGTTACCCCTTGGCGATCAGGCTTGCGCCCATTGAGCCGCCGAACCGGCGGGTATTGCCGCGCAACTTGCAGCTGCTCCACCAGCCCCCGCAGCGGTCAAGCGCAGGGTTGTCGGTGGGTTCGTTCTTCTTGTCGAAATACGCGGTGCCTGTGTAGGCGCAAGCCTCCTGCCGGTACTGGCCGCGCATCGCCCAGCGGCACAACTTAGTGATCTGCTGGGACGGCAGCTGCTGGCCTTCCATGTCGATGGGGCTGGAAAGCTCGAAGCCGACCGCCGAAAAGTTCTCTTCGGTCTTCTGCTCGATTCTCCACAGGCTGGTGCGGCTCTGATCAGCAGCATCCGGATTGCCGCCGTCGAAGTTCGCGGCATCCAGAAAGTGCTTGAAGGTTTCGATCACCTTGAAGCTCGCCCCGGCCAGATCCTTGAACTGCAGGCAGAGAGCAGAAACAGCTCGCGGAATGCCCGACAGCTCGTTGGCCAGCCTGAGCTTGGGTATGGCTGGGCGGCCATCACCACGGATATCTAAACCGGTGACCTCGATCTGGATAGGCGAATACAGCTGGCCCTGCCAGATGATGTCGCCCTCATGCTCATGCCCGTGGAAGCGCCAGAGCGTGGCTCCCAGCCTCGTCGCATCCAGTTCGTACAGGCGAATCTGGTTGCCGGGCTCCAGCTTCTGGATGTCCGCGCTGTAAATCATGGTGGTTACCTACGAAAAACCCCGCACTTGGCGGGGTCAGGGTTTGAAGGTTTGCTTGAAGCTGGTGGATAGCGAGTGAAGGCCAGCGCCGAGGGTCGACAGTTTGTAGCCGTTGGCGGTATACCGCCCTTGCCCGCTGCCAGGCGGAGTCCAGAGGAATGACTTGAACCCCTCATGTCGGTCAAGAAAGTCCTGGACCTGCTGGAGTTTTTGGCCCACGCCGAACCGTCCGGTCACCGTCACGTCCCACGCCTGAGACTTGGTGTTGATACCGACGCCGCCAGCCTGGGTGTAGCCGTCACCAAAGTCGTTCGACCATGTGCGTTGCTTCACATCGCCGGACGCGCCGACCTGTACATCAAAATCGAATGTCTCAGCCATTACGCGCGTCTCCAGAGCAGGCCGCCCTGCCTCATTTCTTGCTGGAGCACTTGGCGGATCTGCGCCGCAGCACTGTCGCCTATCGCCTTGCCCTGAATTGCAGCTTCAGCAGCGCTCATGCCGGGCTGTGCCTCGACCGTGACAGGCGCGTTGATGGTGAAAGACGGTGCCCCGCCAGTACCACTCCCGGCCTTATCAGCCAGATACCTGGTCAGGTCGCGGTTTTGGTTCGGGTTGAGCACGCGCTCACCGCCATCGAGCAGCCAGGTGCCTTCCTTCGGGATGTTGTCCATGCCGTTGTGGGCCATACCGGCGAGTGCGGATGCGGATACGGCGGCGACCATTGGCGCAGTTGCAGCAGCAGCGGCGAGTGCGGCGGCCGGCGCAGCAGCTGGACCGATCAGCGGAATACCGGCGGTCGATGCGTAAGCGTTCAGCGCTGCCTGCGCAGACGCTGCCTGCGCGTTGGCGATCAAGCCGGTGGCCGCCGCCGATTGGCCGCTTTTACCAACGAGCAGTTGAATACCCTGATAGACCAACCACTGCGCCGCCATGTCGCCCAGAGCGTTGATAACCGACTTGGACATGTTCCCAGCGAAGTCAGCGATAGCGTCTCCAGCGTCCTTTGCACCGGTGACCACGTCGGAGAACACGTTGCCCAGGCCGCCGGTCAAATCATTCAGGCTGCCGGAGACGAAGTCGGCCGCGATCGCCGAGTAGTTTTCGGCGGCGTCTACATAGTTTTTCCAGGCATCACTCACGCCCGCCATCCAGTCGGACTGGGCCTTGTCGACACGATTGTAATAGTCCTGCTGCTTAACCATCCGCTCAGCCAGCGCTTCGGAGAGCATGCCGGTCTCTTTGGCGTACAGCTCGGCGCTTATATCGCCGGAGTTGCGTTGCGCCTGGAGCTCTGCGGCCTTGCGCGCGTAATCCTCCTGAATGGCCATATCCTGCTTCAGGCGGTCACGGGCCTTGTCGCCCATCCCTGCACCAGCAAGCTCCATATCGAAGCCAGCGCCGATGGATGCGTTTTCATCTTTGAGGGTGGCCAGGAAGCTGACGGCCTTGGCCTCTTCCTCGTTCGCAACCTTGAGCTTTTGGAGAGCATCCAGTTCAGATGCCAGACCCTCGAGGCGCTTCTGCTGAACAGCGTTGATCCCGACGAGCTTGCCCGATGCAACTTCGAAGCGGATCTTGTCCACTTCCGTGGCGTTTTTCTGCGCATCCGCGCTGGTATTGATCAGCGCGATCTGGCGCTGCAGGTCGGTCTCTGAACCCTTGAAGGTATCGCTCAGTTTCTTCGCTGCCGACGCAGCGTCCTTTGCAGCCTGCTTGGCCGCTTCCAGAGCTTTGGGATCGACACCACTGCCCGTGCCACCCTGATCACTGAAGCCAACGCCGCCAAATAGTCGCTGATACTCTGCGCCGGCTGCGCGGGCGTCAGTAATAAACTTTTTGCCTAAATCACCGGCCAGCGGTTCCTCGAGAGTTGCCTTGATCCCTGCTGCCGCCTCGGCAGCGGCCCCAAAGTTTACTTTAGCTTCATCGCGAAGCCGGACGCTGTCTGCTATGAACTGCTTGGAAACATCACCAATAGTGAACTTTGCCAAACCCGCCGCGACATCCGCCATCATCGAAGATGTGTAGCCAACTGCCGTCGCGTACATACCTACAAGGGTATCAGAAACGATCTTGAATACTCTCGTAACTCCATCGCCAGCATTAACGACAAATGCAGTTGCGGTAACGAGCTTGTCGCCCATCTCCCCCACGACCTTTGTTACACCGCCACCCGCTTTGACGCTGTCATTAAGGTCTTTTGTCAATTGCTGAACCACTGGCATGAAATCATCAGCGATCTTGTTTTTTGTCCCCTGCAAGTTCTGCATGAGCCCCATAAGCTCGCTCGAAAACTGTTTCGAGACGGCTATGGTTTGAACGCTGAGAATAGCGCCGGCAGACTCCGCAGCATCGCCAAGCTGCTTGAACTCCTTCCCACCGTTGCGCAATAAGGGAACGAGCGCACTGGCCTCGTCGGCAATGCCTTCCATATAGAAGGTCATTTCAGCCTGGGAGACATTTGCTTTCTCAAGGGTCGAAACATACAACTGAAGAGCTTCGGCGCTGTTGAGCTTTTTGAAACTTTCCGCTGTCACGCCGACTTTCGGCGCGATGACCTCAAAGAAGTCTTTCAGCTCGCCGCCGCCGGTGTTGAAGAAGTCACCCAGCTTGTCGTTGGTATCCTTGAAGATGTCCGCGAGCTTGTCCTGCTCAACGCCAACAGTTTTCGCGCCTGCTGCGTATTTTTGGAACTCGGTTGTTCCAAGACCAGCCAGCGCTGCAAGGTTGGAGATTTCCTTAGCGCTGCCGGCCGTGTAGGCGACCAGCCCTGTCAGAGCGGCAGGGACAGCTGCGATGGCAACGCCCACACCCTTGGCCAGGTTTTCAAAAGACTTGGCGATTTCCGCGTTGCGTTTCTTTGCCTCTTGGCTCGCCCTGTCAAGAGGGCCAGTGAAGGAACCGATCCTGGCCACCAAATCCAACGTGAGCGTGCCCAGTGACTTGCTCATTCAACTCGCCTCCAAAGGTAAAGCCCGCTGTGCGGGCCTTTTAAGTTTTATGCCCAGCTTTCCATAGCCTGCTCGAGACTGATGGCCGGCTCGACCTCATGCTGCATGAAGTCGAAAATCTTGTACGGGCCGTCCTTGTAATTCACGTTGGCGTACATCATTGCGAGCAATGCCGATCCGCGTTCCACCCGCATGCCGATGTTCAGAGAGCCACGTAGCGCCCGGTACTTCAGCCAGGACCTGAACTCGTTCAGGCTGAGGCTTTCCTTGGCTTCCGCGATCGTACGCCCGCCGATGCCGGCGAGGACGAGCTCGTGCCAGAACTCTTCGTCGTCGGAGAGGGCGCCGTCTTTCCCAAGTTGTTGACCTGGGCGATGACTGTCAGCAACGCGAAAGTCAGGCTGGGGTCGAGCGAGCCACGCGTTGGATCAGCTTCTCCGGTGATGTCTTCAACTGTGAAGACGGGCTTTCCCTCTTCGTCGCAGATACTTGCGGCAATTCGGCCCGCGTGAACCTGCACCTTGCCAGCGGCGGATAGTGCATCGTTGATCGCCGTTTGAAACCCCAGCGGCCTGACGTAGACCGTGGCGACGAATTCTTTTTCGCCCTGCTGCCATTTGATTTCTTTCTCGACCGGGCGACCGGTGAACGCACCCACGCCGCGCAAGCTTTCAAGACTTAATTTCATCACGATGCCTTATGCGTTAGCCGACTTGCGAATCCAGGCGGAGCCGCCGGAGCGCTGGATGGTGCCCGCAGTCTTCACGACTGTGTTTCCTGCGAAGTCGAATGGGAAGTCGGCGACATAGCCGTCGAACACGAACCAGGTGCGTGTCGGTGGCAGCTCGAAATCATCGCCAGCCGCATTTAAGGTGGGCTTGATATCGAAGCCGTCAGCCCAGCCAATGACCCACGACGTATTTTCGACCGAGTCATCCTCGGAAAGCTGGTAAAGCCGGACGTGTGAGGCGTTTTTCGGATCAGCGTCTACTGAGAACGAAGCCTGTCCAGGCGTGCGCAAGCCGCGCAGGTATCGCCTTACCTTGTCACTCAGGCACGTAATTTCAACTTGGTCTGCTGGGTTGCCGCCCGGGTTGAACGCTGTAATGCATTCCACCTCGATGACCTCCAGCTTTGTCGGGTCTGCGGTTGTAGGCACCAGCGCATACATCTGGGTGCCTTGAGTCAAAATCGCCATTGTGTTCTCCAAATGTCGGGCATAAAAAAACCCGCTCATGGCGGGCTGTAAAGTTGGTTGGGACTACCGGAGCACTATCCAGTCGACATCGAAACTCGACCGGTACAACTTTGTTTCGGCGTCTTTGCTCTCGCCACCCCAGCGGACCACATAAGCTTGCAGCTCAATGGCGTGACTGATTGCGTCAGTCACTGCCCTTGCCTGCGCGCCTGTAGCGGCATACACGTCGACCTGCAGCGTGAAGCTGTCAGCATCAGGACGGCCGGCGAGGTAGTTTTCTGGACTGCCGGTGATGAGTTGCCAGACTGCATACGGCTTCGCCACGCCTTCGGGCGCATCATCGAACGGATAAAGCCTGGTGGGGCTGACGCCCAGTAGTGCCGTTACCCCGGCGTCAGCAGCGCATACGGCGAATATGGGTGCATATGACATCACGCCCCCCCTGAAGCCTTGACCGCTCGTTTAATCGCGCGGTCAATGGCCTTCTCGTATTCAGTGATGAATGTATTGGTTGCCTCGGTTATGTTGTCGGCCAGCGCCTTTCGCGCGAATGGATCTGCACGCATTTTGGAAGTACCGAATTCGATGAGGCGCCAATGAGGCGTCGCAGCGTTCGCAGATTTGTCGCCGCCCTTCTTGAGGACAGCGCCTTGCAGAACGCCAACCCGGAAACCCAGGTCCCCGCTCGACTTGAACAATTTCCCGTTCCAGCGAAGCGCGACGTTGTCCGCGATAGATCGGCCTGTTTCAGGGTCGTCTATCCGCTGCGCGCCTTCTTTCATCTTGTTGGCCACCAGCTGGGCAGCCTTACGTAGCGCCGACCGACCGCCTTTACGCTTCATGTCCTGAGTGATCGATTCGAGTTTCCCAACGAGAGAGTCAATACCCTCCAGTTGGAAATCCACTGAGTCAGCCATCGTTGACCCCCTTGGCCACCAAGATGGTGAGATAGTCCAGACCTGAATCGGGATCGGGCAGCGGCGGGCCTTTTATGTCGTAGACATCACCCCGGTAAAGGATTCGCATCGTTGGCAGCACGCCAACTCGGTAGCGGATAACCATCCTCGCGGTCGCCTCTGACTGGCTGGCCTGCGCAGCAATAAAATCCCTGGCGCTCAGCGGCTCGACCGCTGCGGGCACCTTGTCCCAAACCGTTTGCCAGCTCTCCAGCTCTTCACCGGTTTTAGGGTCCTGCAGTCTGCCCAACGCCTGGAACGTGATGCGATGACGAAGTCGACCGGCACGCATTACACGCCCATCCCGATGCGGTATGGCATAAGCAGCGACTTGGAGGCCAGCGGCAGCTCCGCGGCAATCGTGCCGATCACCACTTCCTCGCGGTTGGCGAAGAGGTTGCCCAGCTTGAGCAGGCATGCTGCCTGTATGGCCTTGTTGATCACGATGCCGAAGTCGTCCATATCGATCTGCTCAAAGCTTTCAGACAATGATTGGCGAGCACGCTCGCGAAGACGGCAGCGAATATCAGAGTTTTCTGGGTCGTCGGCCAACTCCAGCGCAGCCCGGTATGCAGCTCTCGCGGCTTGAGTTCGCTGAATGATGTCAGCCTTCGCCTTATCCACATCAGCCTGATCGGCATAGAACCGGCGCTGCAAAAACTGCATAACAGCTTCCTCAGCCGCGCCCAGAAATTCCTCCACGAGCGGCTGATCCTCGGATTCTGCGTGCAGGTGATGCATGGCCGTTTCTATACTGATGACGGGCATGTGTCACTCCTGAGGCGGTTGGTGCTGCTCGGTTTGCGGAGGCGGATTCTCACCCTGAACCGGCGGTCCTTCGCTAGGAACATCAGCTTCAGGATTGCCGGCGGGATCCGATGTGGTGGCGGTCAAAAGTTTGGCCAACTCGCTTTCGGCCTCTTCTTTCTTGCCGATAAAGTCACCGACCTGAGCGCCCTCAGCATCGACAACAATCCAGCGCTGCCCCTTCTTCGCTATCGTTAGCGCCGAGTGGTCACTGGAATTGTTGGTCAGCGCTGCGCCAGCCTCGCCTACGATCTTGCAAAGCTTGAGTTGCTCCAGTTCCTTGGCCAGCCATACAGGCGCGGCATAAGGCTCGTTGTCGGTATCACGGATGATGCCGCGGTCCTCGTAAGCCCGCAGCGGCTTGATCAATACATCTGACATGTCTCACCTCGGTGGGCCGGCGGTGCCGGCCACTTTAGGGGTTGGGCAGCTTAAGCCGCAGCGGCGGGAGCCGTGAGCTTGCCAGTGACGAAGGCTTCGGTACGGTAGATGGAAAACGCCAGACGCTCTTCGGCGCGAAGCGTGACCATGTTGTTTTCGAAGTCCTTGTCGTTCTCGGTAGAAATCAAAACTTCAACTTCCATCCGGTCGAATATCTGCGCACCAAGTTTGAAGGCTCCCACCAGGAAGTCGTTTGGCTTCATGGCTTGGGTCGCGACTACCGGGCGATTCCACAGACGAGCCGCAGTGCCTTCCTGCGGCTGACCGATCAGATAGCGGCCCTGGCTGTCTTTGATCAACTCGATCAGCGCCCAGTCAGTTGGGTTGAGCACGATGCCATCCGAAGGGAACTCTGCCAGCTCGGATTGAAGAAGGGCCAGACGAATCCGGTCGATGCGCTGTTCGCCGGTTACGGTCCAGCCAGCTGGAGACGCGTATTGGTTTGCAACCGGAACGAGCCCTTGCAGATTTGCACCTGCTCCGCTGCCGTACAGCAACTGGGCCTCTTCAGCGAGCAGCAACCCATAACGAGCGCGCGCGTCGATGTAGCTCTGCAAAGCCTTTGCGTCATCCAAAATCTGACGCGAGGCTTTGAACAGATGAGCGATGGTACGAACCGAAGCCGTGACCAAGGCGGTCTCAATTTCGGAATACGGTTTTGCAGAGCCCTCCGCTACGGTCGCGGCATTGTTTGTAAAGCCTGTTTCGCGGACATACTCAAGCGAGCCCGCCTCAGTCTCGCCGGGTGCAATCAGATCGCGAATGGTGGCCCGACGCATGCCCGGCAGCGCGACAGTGTCCAGGCGCTCCGTGGCCGCCAAGCCACCGGCGGATGTGGTGGTGATAGCGGCGCGGGGTACGGAAACGCGACGGGAGCCACGGAAAGAAGAATTGACGCCTTCCATGTGTTCGCTGGTAACAATCAACTCGCCAGCGGACTTCGGGCTCTCGATGCGCTGAGTGTCACGGTTGGCATTGACAAGCTTTTGCTCAGCTTCCAGAACGCGAGCCTGCAGTTCGCCCTGTTTCATCAGCAACTCGTCAACCTTGGCACGAGTCTCGGCGTTCATCTCACCGTGACGGGCGATTTCCTTGTTGCTGGTCTCCGCCTGGGATTTGATCTGGTCGCCAATGGTCTTAAGGCTGGCATTCAGCTCGGTGTATTGCTTTTCGAAGTCGCTCATTGCGATGGTCCTTGGAAAGATTTGAGGATGTCGGATGCCGCGCTCAGGGAGGCGGTGAGGTCTGGCGCGACAGCGCGTGGCTTATCGGACGAGGCAGCGTATTGCGTACCCCCGCCAGCAGCGCGCGGCGTGCTGGACTTGAAATTGGCGAAGAGTTCGCGGCGTTCGCTGCGGGCCATTCCGGCCTTTGCCAGAGCAATGTCCATGGCTTTCAGCGCGTTACTCTGCTGGGCCTGCTCGTCTTCACGCTCGGTGATTTCATCAGAAGAGAGAACGGCCGTTGCAAAGCCGAGCTCAACTGCTCGTCGGCCGCGTATGAACGTCTCGTCATCCATCATCTCGGCAATGTCAGCAACGGCCTGACCGCTGCCTTCCGCGTAAAGGTCTGCCATCGCAGCGTCGAACTCTTCCATCGTGTTCGCAACATCGCGCAAGTCATGGCGGTTGCCGACGGCAAGCGTCCAGCAGTTGTGGATCATGAGAAAGCCACTGCTGGCCACTTCGCGCTTTGCGCCGGCCATGTAGATCACCGAAGCAGCCGATGCGGCCAGGCCCAGGACCTTGGTTGTGATCGGCTGGCTGTGCTCGCGCAGCCGGTTGTAGATGGCCAGGCCCTCGAACATGTCGCCACCTGGCGAATTGATGTACACAGTGGCGGGCTTGTCGCCGATTGAGCGAAGGGCCGCGTCGATACGCGAGACGGTAACGCCTTCCCCGTACCAGTCCTGGCCAATAACGCCGTAGATGGTGATGGTGTCGCTGGTGGACTCCACGGCCGCTTTGATGGCGGGATTCCATCTGTCGAGCGCGCGCGGGCTCAGCTCGCAGTTAAAACTGCCAGCCTTGGATTTTGGTTGCATGATTTATTCCTTCGAGTTTGCCGGCTGATCCAGCCAGTTCTGTAGAGCTGCCCTTGCGGCTTGCCCGTCATCGCCCTGACCCAGTTTGTCGATCGGCGAAAGGTTTGTTTGCACAGTTAGCACACCGGCATTGCCGCCCATTTTGGGCAGGTTTTCTTTCATGCGGCATTCGTCGCGCGTGTAGATGCCGTTTTGCACCATGCCCGAATACAGCGTTGCCCGTGCGGCGCTATCAGCACGCATCAAGCCTTCAATGGAAAACTCGGGGTAAATCTGACGGCGCTGCGCAGGAGCCAGCAAACTGCGACTGATGCCTTCCTCGATGCGGCGCATGTAGCTGCGCAGCGTGAAGGTCAGGAATCGAAGCAACTTCTGCTCAAGGCCGGTCCCCCAATTCGATGCCTTATCGCTGTAACCGACCAGCGTCGGGTCCACCATGTAAAAGCGACAGATCTCTTCGGCGCTGTACTCTCGAGATTCCAACAGCTGAGCGTCCACCGGATTGATACCAATCACCTTGGCGGAAACGCCCTTTTCCAGCACCGGTGATTTACCGGCATTCATCGCCCCGCTGATGCGTTGAACATAGTCGCGAAAATCGTCGCGCTGCTGCTTGTTCAGCGTTGCATCAACCTCAAAGGCCACGGTTTGGTGCATGCCGTTTTTGAACGTTGAGCTCGCAACGTCCTCTGCCGACATTGCCGCGCCGAATACGTCTGCGCCGTAGGCGATGGGTGATAGCCCGATTTGCCCGTCCAGAGAGAACGCAGGGATATGCATCATGTTGCTGCCAGCAATATCGCGGAGCTGGCCGTTTTTTTCCCGGTATCGGTAAAGAATCTCGCCGTTGTCCGCGACATCCAAATCCATGCGGTTGGGCAACAGGAATTCAAGCGCTACGATCCGGCCGCTTATACGGATGATCTCGACAAAAGCGTTACCCCGAAGCAGCATCGAAGCCACTACGGCCTCCCAAAACTGCACAGCAGTCATGCGGCTGTTCGGGTTGGTGTTAAGAATCCAATGCAGGTCATTGTCACCGGCCACCTCACGACCGCCATCAGGCATGCGCCGGTATAGGCCGAGCGGCAGCGTTGCGATCGTTTCGGAGATGAGGCGCACGCAAGACCAGCAAGCGGCCAGGCGCATGGCTTTGTTGATCGTCACGGTTTTGCCATTGGCGGATGTGCTGCCCACGGTTTGCGCCCAAATTCCGGAAGCGCTGCCGGACAGCGACCTGCCCACCCAATCGATTATTGATGACCGAGGCGCGTTGATTGCACCGCTCAAAACGGATTTGAAAGACTTAGCCACCGGTCAGTCCCCTTCGAATGAATGCTGCCGCTACGAAGCACGACGAAGCAGCGGCAAGAAGCGCCCAACCCACGCCAAGCAGTACGTAAACGCCTGCCACCGCAAGGGCAAAGCCCAGCACTGCAGTCAGCAGGTAAATGATTGATGCTGTGTTCATTCGAATATTGGGTCCCGGATTGAATCCATGAATCGGTCCACGCCGCCATCGCCGGCAACGACTTGCATCATCGCCCGCCCGACCGACATGATCAGTGCAACAGCGCCATCGATCTTGTTGTCATCGCCCTGTTTGATGGGCCGTACTACGTCGTTGTTACCGGGCATGTTTTTGCCGATCACGTTGCCGATACACCAGGTCATTATCGGATTGCCGTCATGGTGGAACCTTCCAGCGGTGATAGCCGCTTCCAGCTCTTTCATGGCGTCAGACATGTTGGTGTAGTTCTGGGTGATGGTGATCGGGTTGAACCCCTCGTCGTCGAGGTCATGGCTCAACCCAGTAGCACCGTGTGGGTCAATCGGCGACTCGCGCAGCGGTGCGTGTTTGTTCGCCTCTTTGGTGTCTTCTAGAATTTCGCGGTAATCGATCTCGGCACCATCGGTGACCTCAAGGTGTTTCGAGTTCAGCCAGGCCTGGAAGCGCTCGGACATCCGCTTGTTGTCGCTGTCATAAGCGGTGTCGTATGGCACCCAAAACTTGGGAGCCACGCTGTAGTAGTGAGTCTTTCCGTCGATCACCTTCCAAAACAGGCGCGCCCTCGAGTTCATGTCCAGCTTTCGCGCAAGGTCGAAACCGGCGATCCACTCTTGCCCCTCGAATTGATCGAGCGTAAGGGAGGTGTCCTCGCAGGACTTCCAGTCCTGCATGTTGAAGAAGCCAGACTTGGCGCTCACCCAAAGGTTGAGGTGCTTCGTTTTGAAGGTGTTGGTGAACCGAGCCGAGCGGATCGCCCGCGCCTGCTGGCTTTCCAGATACTCCTGGAACACTGACACACCGTGGTTGGGGTTGGCCTTGGCCAACATCTTGGGATCGGTCCAATCGTCGCCCTCATCAAGCGTCCAGATCCAGCCGAACAGTTCATCGTCTGGGACAGTACCCTCCAGCATCTCAATGACCTGGCGACGCTTGTCGTAGCAGGGCCCCTCGATATCGGCGCCGGAAGTGGTGATGATGAACATCAGCGGTTGCCGGCGGGCGCCCATACCGGTGAGCATGGTGTCGTACTGAGCCGAGGTGCGGTGCTCATGATATTCGTCCACGATCGCGCAACTGGGTGATGCGCCGTCACCAGGGTCACCAATAAGTGGCTCGAAGCGACTGAAGTCAGACGGAATATTCATGTTCGAGGCGTTGACCTCAATGCCCGCCGCTTGGACCAACATGGGTGACTTGGCCACCATCAGTTTCGCAGGGCGGAAAACCTCCCAAGCCTGCTTCTCAGTGGTAGCACCTGCGTACACCTCGGCGCCGTACTCACCATCCGCAACGAACATGCTGATGCCGACACCGGCCGCAACTACCGACTTTCCGTTCTTGCGGGGAATCTCCCAATAGCTCTCACGAAACCGGCGGTACCCGCCCTTCTTCTTGACCCACCCGAAGGTGACGGCGAGACCGAAAAGCTGCCATGGCTCAAGGCTGATTCGCTGACGCTTGAACGCCCATTCACCCTTGGTATGCGGCAACAGCTGAATCAGCTTGAGTTTTTTCTCAGCCTTCGCCGGATCGAACTTGAATCTGAACCCGCGCTTGCGGCTGGCTGCCATGTCGTCGAAATGGCGCTGCACTGCCTGATGGATGTAGCGACAAGCTGGCACCTTCCCGCGTAGCAGAGACCTACCCCATACCATCGCTTTATCAACGTTGGGGTGGGCAGACTTGGCCATTCAGGATCTCAATAGTTCGGCGAATTCGTTGGTCTCTTTTTCCTTGTTTCCTCCGATCAAACGTGTGCGGTTGGCCGGGTCAAGGCCGAGCATCGCCCCGAACGTCACCATTTGCCGCATCGTTTCGTTCGCGGCGGTCAGTGCCGGGTTTTTCATCGGGCCACCGGTGGCACCAGTAACCACGATGCCGTGGGCCTGGACTGACTCCTGCGCCATTCGCCAGTTGTCGTACGCAACGCAGAACGCTTCGACGTTGTGTAAATCAGTTATCGCGACCACGTTTTCACGCAGAAGCTCGGGAACAATCATCTTCCACATCTGCGAAGCGCGGTCGCTGAGCCATTCGGGCGGATCAACATTTGTGATTTTCGAAAAAGCGGGCTCGGCCTTATTCAGCGCGCGTTTGCCGGGATTTCCGGCTAGTGCTTTCTTGGCGGTCGGCTTGGGTTTGCGACCACGGCCGGCGACCGTGGCGGTACCTCCCATCGCGCAACTCCAGAATTTTTAATTTCGCGGGTGTAAAAAAACGACTGAGGGCGCGGTCTAGAAGCCAAAGGGACCAGACTTTTGACCCTCCCCCATCGCACCAGACTGGTGCTCGCACCATATCGGTGCATTTCCGTGATAAATGACGATAGTCGTTCTCGTTTCGGTCAGCGAGGCCGGGCAGCCTGGGTGTTGCCCCATCCGCCGTCCTCTGCCGCCGTCTTCGTGCTGTGGCATGGATGACACATGGCCTGCCAGTTGGATCGATCCCAGAACAGGTCCATGTCACCCTTGTGTGGCACGATGTGATCAACGTCTGTCGAAGCTGTGACACGTCCAACGCGCTCGCACTCTACGCAGAGCGGGTGCTTAGCCAAGAAGCCTTTGCGGGCCTGTTGCCACTTGTAGCTGTAGCCGCGCTGGCTGCTGGTCTCGCGTTGCTTCTCACGCTGCTTCACTTCGAACTGCTTGCCTACATCCTTATGGGCGTCACAGTACCTAGAGTTACGGGTCAGTGTGTTGCAGCCCTGGGCATTGCACGGCTTCTGCGGCCTCAACGGCATGGTGTGCCGTCCAGGTAGGTGCGGGGCTGGGTATCGGGGTCTTCCGGTTCGTCTTCACTCAGTGCGTCGATCAGCAGCGTCTGTTGCTCTGCCATCCGCTGTAGCAGTTGGGTCTGCTTCAACTGCTCGGCCAGGATCTGGCTTAGCAATGAGTTGCTGTGCTCGTTCATATGCAACCTTGCTCCACTTTTTGATCCACTCTCGACGGGCATCACATCCGCTACATGACATCAGTTGCCACTCTCAGCAGGGCCTTGTCGCTCTACCGCCTCGTTGACCTTGTCGGCAGCCTTACTGGCCACCTCTGCCGCCTCGGTGGCCTTACCGGCTGCACCTTCAACCTTTACGGCGGCATCGGTAGCGGTCTTGGCCAGCTTGTTCAGGCGCATGTCGCGCTGCACCGTGGCCTCGTCATAACCACGGCGCACTTCGGCGACCTGGGCGCTATACCAGCCGGCAAGCGACCATTGCGAAGCACCGAAGCCCAGAGCGAACGAGCCAGTTACCAGCAGCGAGGCAATCACCCACACTTCAAGGCGACGCCACCACCGCCGGGCGATGAAGTCTCTCACGCATCTTTCCATCAGTTGATACCTCCAAGCTGGGAACGCAGACGGGCTATCTCAGCGCTTTGACTGGTTACCTTGTCAGTTAGCTGGGCAACCTGGCCGGTTAGGGCTTCAATCTTGCCTTCCATACGGCCAACAGCGGCGGCCAGCTCGTTACGCTCTTTGGCGAACTGGTCGGCTCGGGCCTCGGCCTCTTTCCGGGCCTTGCGTTCCGAGTCGAGCAGTTCGTTCAGCCTGCGGACGGTACCGATATCGGCGTTGTCCATCGCCCGATCTGCCGCATCCCTCGAAAGAAATTTCCGCAACCACAAGAAGCCCGCGAGCAGAACAGTACCTGTCCCACCAAGCCAGGTGGCTGTACCTGGGCCGAGGTCAATTGGGTCCATCACTACTCCAGAAAATAAAAAACCCCGCACGATGGCGAGGCTTAAGTTTGCGTGTGTGGCGCTGAAACAGCTGAACACCGTGGCATAAAAACATAATCATTCCGTGCGGAAAAGCACTTTTCGAAAATGTCTTTATTGCGGATAATGCGTTTACATTCCTACCGCACTCATCCTTCACATATGGATGAACATTTATCTTGGACGATGATGAATAACAACGGACCCATTGCAGAAGACAACGTCGCGGACTTTCCAGGCCGAGAGCAGAATGGCGAGAAGGAGGGCCAGCCGAAACCCGCTACGCCTGAGCTGGACGCGGTCGAGGAGGCGCGCTTTCGACTCGAAATGAAGCTCCGCCGTGAGCAATACGAGGCGGATGAAGTTCAGCGTAAGAAGACGTTCATGAACAGGCTCGTCATCGTCGCTGCTGCTGGATTCGTCTTCATCGTTTTTAACTTCTTATCTCTGCGCAACCCCGAAATCTACGACGTGGATCCGGAGACACTGAGAATTGTCAACCAAGCCATAAACGCAATCATTCTGCTGACGGTGCCTTTTGTTCTAGGAACAATAGGCGCTGCTGCAAGAATATTGATTTCCGACATAAATCCTCAGCATAAGACCGCCTTGATTGTGTCGTCTGGCCTGATGGCAGTTTTTTCATGGGTTAGCATCAAAAGCGGTGTATTGGTAGCCTTGCTGGCTCCGCACATCGAAAGAGCTAACCTTTCAAAAGAAAACATTATAACAGGCCAAAGCGATTTCTATACCTTGGCCTTGGTTGCAATCGCGGTAGGCATGTTTGCGACAAACGTATACTTGATGATCGCGCAAAGGGTTGATCAATTAACGCTGCGGTCCAAGGGCGAAAGATCTTGAGACACCGAGGAAGCATGTGTGCTTCCTCAGCCTCCCCCCCCTCTTTAAGCTGCATTCAAAAAGCTTGTCAGTGCGCAGTCGATCCAAGCGGACGCAGATCTGGCAAGCTCCCTTGCTTTTCCCTCACTGATTCCGAAATTCTTTCCGACTCGGACCATTGGCCATTTCGCACCGTAGTAAAGCCAAATAATGTCGCCCATCTGCTTGTCTCTAATAGACAGCCGCGCTACGGCCCTATCCACTGCGAGCGCCAAGTCATCAGTTATGGCGAAGCCATTCGATTTCGAAGGTGTCAAGTCGCGCATGATTGCCCACATAGGCGAGACATAGCTGGGAACCCCCATCCCATTCATGCGCCAGAATCCCCATTGTTCGAGCATGTGCTCGGTGTCGCCCAGCGGGCGATGCAGCGGCTTGCGAGTGTTCATTGTTAATCCCCTGTGTAATTCGATCCACCGGTACCGCGGCGGTTGTTCTGTTCGTAGTGGGCAGCCAGGCCAGACATCTGCGCTGGGCGCTTCAATTGTTCGATCTGTCGGTCAGCAGCCTGCAGGCGCATGCTCAACTGCGTCACCAGCACTTCCAGCTGCAGCGCTTCACCTGTCTCGGCAGCGACCCAGCCCGAGGCATTGCACTGCGTGCACGCCATTTCATGGAAAACACCCTTGATCACTGCGCGGCCCCGGCAGGCCGAGCACTGGGCTAGGTCAAGTTGAGCGGCGCGGAACGCTGGGCCGTGACTCTTCCTCACTTATCAGCCTCCGGCGCTATAGCCCTCAATGCCACCCAAAGGTTTTCGCCGTGAACCGGTTTGCCGTGCTTATCCATAATGCCAATCCGCAAGGGGGCCGAATAACGGCGGCCGCTGCATTTATAGATCGGGCTCCCGTCGTCGGCGATCTCACCCTCAATCAGCGTGGCAACTTGGCCTGTAAACAACACGTTCGCGATTAATTCGGCCATTTTTAAACCTCGCCTTTTATGGATTCGTGATCGCGCTGGAAGCCGCGCCGTTATTGGCCTCGACTGCATTCTGCGAATTTTCGTTTCTAGTCAGGGTCGAGCGGTGAATGCGGCTAAAGCCTTTCCCGTCTAACCATTCGTGCCACTTGATCAGCGCGTCACGCTTGAGCAGTTCAGCCGAGGTGTGGATATAGGTCTGCACGTTGCGGGTCAGCGTGTGGTTCACCAGCATCTCGCCGATCAGGAAGTCGACACCCAGATCAGTCCAGCCGGTCCGGGCCACTTTGCGCAGGTCGTGGCTCGTCCACTCACCCTTGCCCAGGCGAGCGAATACGGCACATGCCTGGCTGTCGCTGATCGGCCCACGGTTGCGAGCCGGGAACATGTAGGCACCCTTGTAGCCCTTCGACGACTGCCAGTCCCGATACCGCTCCAGCAACGCACAGGCTTGATGGGTCAGCGGTAAGCGATGCTCACAGCGGGTCTTGGTGTTCTCGGCAGGTATGAACCACTCGCCCTGCTCACCCAGCGTGAGGTGCGACCACCGGGCCTGCCTTGTCTCGCCAGCACGCGTGCCGTGACACAGCATCATCAAAGCGAGCATGCAGTCTTGCGGGTGCTGGTCGAACCCGGCAGCAAGGTCACCAAGCACCTCTTCCAGCTGAACAGCACGCAGCCGCGATGGTTTCGGCAGGATGCGGGCCTTGGTGAAGTCGGTGAACTTGAAACCGGCGACTGGGTTCTGGGCGATCAGACGCAGCTTTTCGGCCTGTCGGAACGCGACCACCAGCACGCCCCACATCAACCGGACGTAGGAGAGCGACATTTCGGCCTGCATGGGCCACATGACCAGCTTGTCCAAGGTGGACCGGTCCACATCGGCAATGAGCAGTTCAGACAGGCGCGGCTTGAGGTGGCAGGTGATGATTGAGGTGTTGGTGGCGCGGCGCTTTGCCGACAGGCTGCGCTCGGTGGACTGCCGAACCATGAACCACTCCAGCAACTGGCCAACGGTCTGCAGCGTGCCAGCTGCGGCAGAAGCCTTAGGGTCAGTCGCAAGGCGCTCCCGGATTTTCGGCAGAGCGTTGATCAGCCCTTTCACCGGCAGCTCTGGGAAACCGGCGATCTTCTCCCACTTCTTGCCCACGACCAGGTGCCAAGTGCCGCGCTCACGATTCTGGTGAAAGCGAAAGTACACTCCCGGGTAACGAGCATCGCGCAGGTCGCGCACGTCTGAATTCGCTGCCTGACGACGGATTTCCGCATCAGAGAACGAAGTAAGCAGGGTCTGGCTCATGCGGCCACCACAGTCTTAGGAAGTCGGAGGTATGCGCGGATCTGCTCCATCGCGTCGAAGTGACCACGGCAGACGATCGCCAGATAGCCTTGCAGGTTGAGCTGACGTATCCACTCGTACTGGCTGCCAGAGACGGCGGCATCGTTCGGTGGCGTGGCTTTGAATTCGATGTACAGGCCGAAGTACCCACCACGGGCCATCGGCAGCACCAGATCGGGAACACCAGCGCGCACGCCCTGCTCTTTCAACTTGACCGCCACTTGCTTGAGCCGGTGGCCACCGTTGGGAACGTGGTAGATCAACGCCGCCACCAGCGGCATGCGCAGCTTGAGCTCGCGCAGCAATGCGGCCTGCTCCAGACCTTCACGGTCGACGGACTTGGCGCGGGTACGCTTCGGTTTGAACAACGTCATTTCGGCGGGCTTCACGGTGACACCTTCCCTTCGCGAATCAGGGCGTCCTGGGTACGCATGACACCCTCGGCGTGGAACAGGCGGACTTCGTTACGACTCAGCACCGCCGGGGCGCGCAGGCGGCCATCGGCGATGTCGTGGCAGTAAGCACACGACCAAGCGGCCTGCAAGTCGTTTGGCTTGATGCCCATGCCGCAAGTACCAGCCAGTCGGTAATGGGCGAGAACGGTGGTCGAGGATTCGCTCGAGCATCCTGGGTAACGAATCTGGCACTCGCGGTCACGCGCTTCGTCGGTGAGTTTGCTCATTGCACGTCTCCGCTGCGCTTGGCACGGAGCGCGGCCAACGCCTTGTTACCCACTTCGGGAGTGATTGATTTGCCGGGCGCGGCGAGCTGCGCCACAGGCACGGGCGGCAACTCTTCACCACGCCAAATCTTGCGGCACTGCTCGAGGTATTTCTGCTCAAAGCGGGTCATACCCAGGTCGCGGGGAAGCGTTTGCAGGCTGAGAAAGCCGGAGGCCGCAGTGGCGTGGTAGATCGCCGGGTGAAACCACTTACCGCGTCCTTCCATGCCTGGGTGCGAGTTACGCAGAGCTTGGGAATACGCGACCTCGACGCTGGGTAGGCCAAGGCCCTCTGGAGCAAAACACCAGCTCACGAACACGCCAGGCGCGGGCACGAATGCTGATTTGCTCGCGCTGACCATGCGCATACCGTGGCGCAGTTGATCCATTGAGTTGATCCCGGAGCGCATGAATTCCGCCAGCCACTCCAGTTTTGCGGCGTTCATCACCTCCTCGGTCGGCCAAGACTGTCTCCATGCGCCGCAAGCTCCACGCAGCCGCAGAAACAATTCGTCGATTACCTGGCGGGTGGCCGGGTCGATCTCGACAGAGACCGCAGGCGGTGGGGTGTAGATCGGATCGGTTCTCCGATTCTGGACCAGATAACCAGCTCGAACAGGCCCATTCACAGGATCACCCCCTTTGAAGCCCAGTCGCCGCCGACTGCCGATTCTTCGTCGGCTGACAGTGAGCCTTTGGCACGCTCTTTCACGTACCAACCCACCAAGCGGTTACACCAGCCGGCGGATGTGTCTACGGTGTTCTGCTTGGCCACAAACCAGCCGATGAAACTGCGGATCAGCGCGTCAGGGATATCGGCAGGCTTGACTCCAGCAATCTGAGCCTGGGCGATCAGGTAACGGCTATCCGGTGCCCAGTCGGCGAACATTGCGAAGCGCTGGCGATCGTCGGTTGACTCAAGGGCCTGCTTATCCTGCTCATCGATAACGTCCGAAATCTCGCGCGGCTGCTGCTGTTCGGTTAGTTGATGGTTAAGTGACGTATTGGGTGCAGATTTCGCACCCCGTTCGGTCGAATTCTGCACCCCGTTCTGCTGTGATTTGCACCCCGTGCCGTCATCTGCACCCCGTTCAGTCCGGGGTGCAGGATTTGCACCCCGCTTTATAGGAAGGTCATATACCACCGGCCTGCGGTCATGACGCTCGATGTACACAGCGGCCAGCGCCTGATTGCCTGGAACGATCAGTTCAGACGCCCTCAACAGCTCAAGTTTGGAACGCACTGTGCGCTCGGAAAGGCCAGTGTCTTCGCTCAGGGTGGTGGCCGAAGGGAACGCTCCGCGTCCGTCAGTACCGGCATAGTTGGCCAGGCACAGCAGGACGTGACGGGCGCTGGAATCGGAAAGGGTCACGCGCGGGATCTGTAGCGCCCACGACATTGCTTGAACGCTCACAGTGCTACTCCAATCGTTCTGCCTGTGTTGCCTTGCTCAGGTCTGATGTGCATAATCTGTCTCGCAAAGTTGTGAAGAAGCCGGTCTAGCCACCGGCTTTTTTTTGCCTGAAATTCAGGCTCTATGGGTGTCTAGCGCATCCGCAAAAGCTTTCTTCTTCCACACAAAAAGGTCATGGAGACCGGGCATGTCAGATGATTTGGTGTTAAACCCTGTAGCTGGATGGGATGTAAGGACTGTCGAAGCAATGCAGCTCGTCCTGTTAGAGCTGGGCTTCATTTCGACTCCGTTTCAGAGGGCGACGGAGGCTCAGAAGAGTCCGATCTATGCGCTGACGCTTCCGCAGACGAAAGCGCTGATCGATGTACTTCAAAGATCAGTGGATGCGGTAGAGCGTGCTGGGATAACGTCTCCCCCAGGTCCGAGACACTAACGAACAGCGGCGCGCCGGCTGGCTGTAGGGCTTCCGGCGCTGCGCCCGCATCTACTTCCACTGCTGGACCTCCCTCCGCCAAATATTCGTTGCTGCTCATACCCCTTCTCCTGGCCTGTTCTCGACCATGAACGTTGCTGAATTTGGTACTGGATGAATCAACAGCCCATCCGCTGTACTAACAGCCCTTCCCGCCTGAGCGGATAATTGCCGTCACGCCGCTGACTTGTTCGGATGCGCTTCGGCGAGAAGCCAAGCGGCCTCAAAAGGCTTACCCCTAGCCGTTGCGAGCGCTGAGATTCGCTCGGCATAACGCGTTTCGCCGGTGTACTCGGTACGGGGCAGGCATTCGGCGGTGAGCCATTTGTAAACGGCACGCGGGGTCTTCCCGCAAGCCAAGGCCACCAACGGAACGCCGCCGGCGTCATCAATCGATTTCTTTAGCGGGCTCATGTGGCCTCCGGGTCAAATATGAACTTGCAGTACATATTATGTCGGAACTGAAAGTACATGCAAGCGCGTGCAAAACTGAACCTATGGTTCAGATAGAAGAATTAAGAGCTGCTTTTGCGGCTCGCTTAAAGAAAGCGCTGGCAGATAACCACGTCGAAACATGGGGCGCTGGTGTTCGCCTGTCAAAAATGACAGGGGTCACGCCTAAAGCGGCCAGTAAATGGCTGAACGGAGAGGCAATTCCAGGCCCTGCAAAGATGAGGGCGCTGTCAGAGGGATTGAATACGCCCCTTGGCTGGCTTCAAAACGGTACTGATGAGGCTTCAGTCGATCGCAAAGCAGGTGCCAGCGAGCCATCAAACGTCGCCATGATTCATCAGCCTGCGCAAATGTACCGCTACCCCGTAGTGAGCTGGGTCGCTGCCGGCGGATGGTCGGAAGCGGTTGAGCCTTACGCGCCAGGTGCTGCTGATGAATATGACGTGTCTGACTACCAGGCCAAGGGCCCAGCCTTCTGGCTGGAGGTTAAAGGGGACTCTATGACGGCTCCTACTGCCCCTTCGATTCCAGAGGGCTCGCAGATCCTTGTGGACACCCGCGCAGACGTGCGCCCAGGCAAGCTGGTGATCGCGAAGCTGGCTGGTAGCAACGAGGCGACGTTCAAGAAGCTGGTAGAGGACGGCGGCGTCAGATACCTGAAGCCTCTGAACTCAGCCTACCCAACCGTGCAGTGCACTGAAGACTGCAGGATCATTGGAATAGTGGTCAGGTCGCTTACGAAATTCACATAAAGATCACAGCATCTTCTGCTTCAGGGCAAACCTGTAACGAGCCTACCGCATCCGGCTTTCTGGCAGCAGCGTAGAAACTCGGCAGTTGACAGGCTAGCGAACTGAGCCCATATTCAACAAAATTTTGTTGAATATGGTCGAGCGATATAAAGATGCTGCATTCCCTCACATTTTCTAATTTCTACTCATTCTTGGATGAGGTTGAGATTTCGTTCGCCATGGACGGTCGGGCAGCAGAGAACGAGAAAAGCTGCGTCTCGACGGCAGCAGGTGGTAGAACGAGCAAAATTCTCGCAGTGGTCGGCGCAAACGGCGCAGGCAAAACTAACGCAATCAAGCCGTTCGCTTTCATCGCCTGGTTTATCTCAAAGTCCGTTGGCCTGAAGCCAGACGCAGGCACCTACACTCGCCAGCATTTTTTAAAAATGAGCGAGCCAAGTACGTTTCAGTTAGTTTTTGAAACTCACGAACGTCTTTTCAGATACAACTTAGTAGTAAACTCGAAACAAATTTTTGAAGAGCATCTTTACGAGAAAACAAGTAGGCAATGGAGCAATGTATTCTCACGAACCTTAAATAGCGGCAATAAGGATTATACCTACAACCTTAAAGGTTTTGGCTTCGACAAGCGGACAGCTTCCAAGGCGAAGCGAAATTCTTCGATCATTTCTTTCGCCGCTCAGCAAGATCATAATCTAGCAGTAATGCTAGTCGATTATTTCTCAAAGTTCCATACCAATATTAATGCCTCTGGAAGAGCAATAAAGAATGACTACCAGTCTTTATTGGATGGCACCGAATTTTACGAAAATCATGAAGTTTATCGGCAACTTATGGTTTCACGACTCCGCGCTTGGGATCTAGGCCTGGCAGATGTCAAGCTTACGAAGCTTAAGCATGTAAACGAAAAAGGTGAAGAGTTTGAAATGACGATGCCTTTCGGCGTCCATGCATTCGGCGACGAAACGTATGAAATGCCACTGCTGGCCGAGTCAAGCGGTACGCAGTCTGCCTACGTGCTCCTTAGCCGACTTCTTCCCGTGTTAAAGGAGGGTGGAGTAATGATTTATGATGAGCTGGAATCAGACCTTCACCCACACATGTTAGATAGCGTCCTTGACCTGTTTTTCAATCCAAAGACCAATCCAAACAACGCACAAATTATTTTCACAACTCACTCAGTGGAAATTTTGAATGATCTACAAAAATGCCAGATCCTATTAGTCGAAAAAAATGACGGCATTAGTGAGGCTTGGAGGCTATGTGACATGAGTGGAGTGCGGAGTGATGATAACTTCTACGCCAAGTACATGTCTGGCACTTACGGTGCGGTGCCGAATATTTAATCATGAAAAAGCCTATTCGACGCACTAACAATACTATTCTAATAGCGGTCGAGGGATATACCGAAGAGGCGTTCCTTAGGCACTTGAAGCAGATATATTGTGGCCGAGACTCTTTCGTATCGATGACAGTCAAAAACGCCAAAGGTAAAGGACCAGATGGAATTGTCGCCGCGATAAAGTCTGCGACAAGAACGGGTGATTATAATTTGATAGGCGCGGTTTTCGACGGTGACGTACCAATATCGGTTGAGGTTGAAAGGTGGCTGAAGACCAATAGAGTCGCTACATTTGTATCCACTCCTTCAATTGAAGCAACCCTTCTCGCCGTGAAGGCATGCAAGCCAGGCAGGACTACAAAGGAATGCAAGGACCTGCTTACTGCGACCCTTTCCGGAGATGCGACTGATGAATCGTTCTATGGAAAGCATTTTCCAGAGGCAGTCATTGAGCGCGGCCGCATGTCGGCCTCATGCCTGAACGACCTAATAATTTTCATAACTCGCAAATCTTAAATCGTCAGGCAGCTCCGGTGTAGGGCTTTTTAGGCCTACACTGCTCCCCCTATCCTAGCCAGTAGACGCAAGCCTTCTCAGTCTCATCCCTCCTTTACCTCAAGTACGAGCCGGACTATGTCCCAGATTGTCACCAGTGCCTGAGTATCAATGCAAGTTACTGGGAACTCTTCTGCCCCTGTGTACGTGTTGAATATCCGGATCGTCATAGACGCGTCGGGCGCAATCACGCCTACGCACTTCATTGGCAAAAACGCTGCCTCTATGCAACGCCTCAGGTCCATTTGGGAATTCATTAGGTCCATCCTGGTTGCAAGCCAACTGAATTCCTGAGGCCTAAGTTGGGCCGATTATGGCCGAGATATTGGATAGTGCTGGCGTTATGCCCAACACACTCCCGGCACCGCGTGACCCCCCTTCCTGATCTGACCTGGCTCGCCACTGAGCGGACTTTGCTGCCACAACTATAGCGACGCTGCGTCTATCCCTGCCAGCCTTAGCGATTCGGCCAGAGAAGGATCGAGCGCGACCTCGCCAGTGGTCGACGCCGCCTGATTAATTCCTACAGTTCGGTACTTGAGAACCTTCCCAGCAAGCATCTGCTTGAGAATCTTCTTGGCCTTATCGCCGCCCGAGATGGTATATGGGCTCATCATCTTTGTGGCATTGATCATGGCCTGCTCTTGTGCGTTTTTGACGATGGCAGCCTGTTCAGGGGGCAGGTTCAGAATGTACTGCGGTGCAGCAGGCATTAGGCTAACTGGCGTTTCCTGGGGCGTGATAGTCCATGCTTCGTTTTGATCTATCCGCATCTGCACTGTGCCTACCGGGATCTTGAACCTGCCGCCAGACATGACACCTACATAAACCTGCCCGCCCTCTTTTCGCACGACCGGATAGAATTTCAGAGTGCTTGTAATGATGCTGCTACCTGCAGAAAAGTCCCCGGTTGTCACCATCATGGTGGTCTTGTCTGTGAATTCGTCAGTGCTGCCAGTGGCTTTCCATACAGCCCCAGAGGCGCATCCGCCAAGGGCAAAAGCGAACACAGACAAGGCGATAATCCTTTTCATCTCCAGCTCCAAAATTTGAGTGGGTAGATTGTAACAGAGAGCGATAAATTCTCAGGGCCCACCACCAAGCGGTTTTTTTGCACCCACATGAAAATTATGTACTTTTGGTACTTGACCACATATGAACTTGTGGTTCATATTCTACCTATCGCAGCGATTAACCGCAGCGACACAAGACTGGTGAAGCCGCCAGATAGCACGGGATCAGCGAAGTGATCTCCCAGCCCCGGATAACGGGACCGACTGGACGAAGCTCTTTACAGAGAACGGAATCACCTGTTGGACAGCATCACTGAAGCACCTGGCTTGCCGGGTGCTTTGGGATGACAACCACCGAGTAGACGTAATGGATACCACCATCGTATGCGGGGCATGGAGAGGCCACCTCGGCCGTGGTCTTGCGCCGCGAGAGTTGCAGTATTTGTTGTCAGCCGCCCAGGGCTGCACAGCCAAGGAAATCGCCCGCACGTTCGGCATCGCGCCGGGCACGGTTGTGAAGCGGCTGTCGGTCGCAATGTTCAAACTCGGCGTGAATCGCCAGACAGCGATGATCGCCGAGGCCATGCGCCGACAGATCATTTCCCCGCTCTGCCTGTTGTTCATGTCGATCATCGTTCTGCACGCGGTGCTGGGCGATGAATCGATGAGGCGCGAGCGCAGAGCCCCTGAGTCACGCCGGGGCGGGTACGAACAGAAGATCAGCCGTAAGGGCTCGGACAAGCTGAGGCCAGTGGCGGCGATCTGCTGATAGCAGCACCAAGGAACATGGCGAAAGCCAGACAGAAATTGCCGCTTCACGGGCCTACGGCAATGTAAATAATCAGAGTCCCCGTCTGAAGGTTGGAGACCTTCCCGATCGCCTGGAACGCTTCAACGCAGACCAGTCCGCATCGGAGATTGATCGGAGCGTGCCCAAGCGGGCTGCAGCGCTAGGATCGCAAAGCCCCGGAAAAGTCCTGAGCCGAATCTGTCGGCCAATACCTGAAACGCGGCGGGAATCAAGCAGGGGTAGCGCCCTGGTGTTCCGATCAATCTCCGATGCGGATGAGTTCAAACCGTTAAATCGGCCCCCTGCATCACCCTCCCCCAAATCGTTACGACCGCATCGGCAGGTGCCAGGCCAGTCTCACGGCTGGGTTTGGTCACCCGCGCCTGGCATCTGGCCAATGCGGTCAAGGAGCCTCATATGCATCAGACAATCAGCCAGCGTCGTGCGATCCTCGAAGGCCTGCGTCAGCGCTGCACCCTTTCCACTGCCGAGTTTTACGACAAGGTCGGCCGCAAGAACCCGGCAGCTCTGCCGCGCTTCACGGTCGTGCCAAATGGCAATAACGAGTTCGGCATCGTCGAGCGTTCAACCGGTACTGTGCGCGGCGTTCATCGCGGCCACTGCGCGGCGTGCAAAATCGCTGAGCAACTGGAAGCCCAGCCTGTACGTCAGCTGTCGTTCGCCACTCACATGCTGCGCTGGACTGCTGCGATCACCACCGGCTTGGCGCTGTTCGCGCTGTACGGTGCAAGCTGATGATCAGTCCAGAGCTGAGCACGATTCAGCGCAACAAAGAGCGGTCCGCCGTCCTTGAGGCCGAAGTGGCTGAGTTCCTGAAGAGCGGCGGCGTGATCGCCACGCTGCAGGGTTTCGCATACAAGCCCAGGCCATACGGACGCATGGGGCCAGCAGCAAAGCCAGCACCTCGCCGCCGGACCAAGGAAGCGATGCGCGCAGCAACTCCACCGCCCCCTAAGACGAATCTCCCACGGGGCCACGTCAGCGATGAGGTGGTCGCGCAGATCCGCCACATGGCACAGACAACCACCGTCACCGACGTGAGCCGTACCACCGGGGTCAGCCACCACATGCTGCGTAAGATCGCCGCCGAGCACCGGTTCGAGTACAAGCGCTTCGATCCAAGCCCACACCTTTCGCGTGTGAAGGTCCAGCGCATAGACCCCGTCGCGGATGCGTTGAACGTTCTGCGCATCAAGGAAGCGAGGGACCGCGGGCTGTCTCGGTACGCCGCCAAGAACCTGATCGGCATCAGCAGCACGCTGATGGAACGACTCATCGCAGACTTCAACATCGATTACCCGGTGAACAGGATCTATCGCAAGTGAAGCGCATGCAGTCCCGCGCCAACCATCGCCGCCGCCCTCTTCAACTCAACATCCCACCCAGTGGAATCAAGCCCCCGGAGAAACTCCAATGTCTACGCCTACCGATACAACCGAATTCCTGAACGAGCTGAATGGCGGCGCGTTCGCCAGCCAGATCGGTTACGCAATTTCCGAAGTCGCCTCGGGCGTTGTTGAGCACGGCAAGGCCGGGAAGCTGGTCATCACCCTAGACATGAGCCAGATCGGCGATTCCCACATGGTGAAAATCAAACACAAGCTCGACTACAAGGTGCCGACCAAGCGCGGCACCCGTAGCGAGAACACCGCGCTGGATACCCCGATGAACGTCGGCACCGGCGGCCAGGTAACGCTGTTCGCTGAGGCTCCGCACCCTGGCCAGCTATTCGAGCGCGACCAAGCACCGGTCAAGCCTCGCACCTGATCAATCGCAACCACCCTTCCTCCCAAAAGAGAGCTGACAAATGTCCCTCACGAAAGAAGCAATTCAACTGATCACTGATACCGCGCTGATCGCGGAAGGCAAAGAGCTGAACACCGTCACGCCAACCATCGTGCTGCCGGAAGGCGCGAAGGTCGTGAACCTTGAGCAATTCGGCGCAGGCCGAAGTCGCTTCCGGGGCACGTTCTCCACCAACGCCCTGGCGGACTTCGCCAAATACGTTTCCGACCGCGCAGTCGCCGACGCAAAGGGCTTCATCAATCAGGACGAAATGACCTGTTCGGTGCTGTTCAACCTGGGCAACGAAGAAGTGCCAGGCCACGCAGATGATCGCGCTGTGCTGAAGCTCAAGCCCACCGCTGCCTATCAGGCCGTGCAGGCGATCAGTGGCCGGTCCATGTCGCAGAAGGATATGAGCGACTGGATTGAAGACTGGCACAGCACCCTGTCGGCGGTCGGCGATGAACTGCAGAACATCCCGCTGGCCAAAGCCATCGCCGCCGTGCGCACGATCACGGTCAAGGCATCGTCGGAAAGCGATCACACCGTCAGCGAGACACGCGCCAGCCGCAGCGCAATGGATGCCATCGAGGCGATCAGCAAGGAAACCTTACCCACGTCGCTGATCTTCTCGGCTATTCCGTTTGAAGGCCTGCAACTGCGAGAAATCATCCTGCGAATCTCGGTCATCACCAGCGGCGCACAGCCGGTGCTGAAGCTGCGCTGGGTCGGCGAGGACGTGCAGCGCGAAGAGATTGCGCAAGAGTTCAAGTCTGTGCTGGAAGCGAAGGTGGGCGATGCTGCGCAGCTGGCGCTGGGTAGCTTTTCAGCCTAAAAGATGAATCCCCCAGCGCCACGAAAACCGTATCCTAATCGTGGCACTGGAGTTGCGACGCAAAAGTTTGCTGATGATTCGGCAATATCCGGGGAATGAAGTTATCAGCCCTGCTTTATTTCGACTCGCCCTATCAGATAGTCGATAGCTTCGCACGCTTGGGATTTGATCTCAGTATCGGATACCCATGTGTACATCGCGTTTCCCATAATCCCGGATTTTGCCAAGCCTCCTAATCGAGATAGGTCGATTCCATGCTTAGCCATCTCGCTAAGTAGCGCAACTGTTGCCTGCTCTAGAGCGACTTCTCGCTTGTTTTCATTCGACACCTGCAACTCCTTTTGATCCGGCTCCATGCCGGTCACCCGTAATACCGCATCCCCAACCAATTTGCCACCACCGCACACGGAGGGCGGCGCATGCATGGAGCCACCCACGGAATATGAACTGCACCTGGGCGACTGCCTGGAGGTGATGCGCAGCCTGCCCGTCGATTCCGTAGACAGCGTTGTCACTGACCCGCCCTACGGCATTCGCTTAAGGGGCAAAAGCTGGGCGGTCAGAACGTCGAAGACTGCGCCGCGTACCGGGTAAGCACGCCACCCCATACTGAGGCGCGCGAGCCAAAACGCGGGCTTCAGTTTTCTAAGCCTTGTGCGCTTTATTCCAGCGCTCGGGTGCAAGGCTACGACGGCGCATATCTTCTTTTAGCTCCGTGACCAAAGACGCAATCGCGCGGCTCGAGCCAAGACATGACGGGGCAATTCCCGTAACCGTCAACTCCTCCTTACCTGTGCTTTGGTCGAAGATCTGAATGAAAATTGAACCGTCCGGCTCAATCGTACAGACGCACTTCATGGGCAGAAAAGCCGATTCAATGATATGCCGTAATTCCAGACTAGAAACCATACCTCCACCTCCTTTTCCGGTATTAAGGCACCGTAAAGTTTAGGTCAGATCGATTATCACTAGTTCCCAAAATTTGATCCCTGCAACGCAGCAAGCTTCATGTGACCCACACCGGTCCGGGGACCAAGACCAAAAAGACATGAGCCGTGATAGCAGCGGCGGGAATTTCAGCACCGCACGAGCGTACGCCGTGACGCCCTCAACGACGTAAACCGGCGAGCAAGTGACGGTGTGATGTCTGCAGTTCCTTTTACCCTTTGCTGTGCTGATCCGAAGATGGCCCGGTGCCCGGCTTTATACCGCGCGGCCCTGCTACACCCCAGACAATCAGACCCAGAACTGGGAATAGCATGATGCCTATGCTCCAAGCCGCCTTCTCTCCCACACTTCTCTGGCTCCTACAAATGCCGATGATCACGACAATGTTCGCGAACAGGATGAGTAGTGAGAACGGCAACCAGAGTAGGCTGATTATGGCTTCCATGACATGTGCTCCAAATATTGATGTTCATGGTTGGCAGCCGCTGGCCGTGAGGGTTCAGTTGAAGTGATAGAGGGTCCAGAGACGAATCAAAGTTTTTTTGAACGCTTTTGTACTCTTCTCCATCCTCACATGTCGGGATGAACGCCTTCTGCCCTGCCCGGCGCTTTGCGGTAGCGCGCCATCGCGATTATTTGCCGAATGCCGGCGAGTAGCTCCGACTTTTGATGACCTTCCAATAGCTCCAGCCTGGTTAACAGCTCCTCAGCCTCTTCCGCTATTGCCTCAAGCGCTTCTATATCACTGTTCAAAGTCATATCAACGCCCTGCCTGTCTATCTGGAAAACCTTTCATACCCCACTTCAACGACTCACGCCACCCTTTGGAATAGCTTATGAGCCAGCTCCACCAGATACTGGTAGGCGACTGCATCGACATGATGTGCACGCTGCCAGACGACAGGGTGCACAGATGTGTCAACGGCTCACTCATCACTGCGAGCTAGCGCAGCCGAGTGGTTTGGTTCGAACTCAGACCTACATGCGGAACTGGCTGACAAGCCTATTCAGTTCGACAGCAAGCTTGGTCAATTCAGATGTCGCGATTGCTGTCTGACTTGACCCGTCGGATGCCTGGTTAGAGAGGTCGCGAATGCTTACCAAGCTGCGATCCACCTCTCTGGCAACTTGGGCCTGCTCCTCCGAGGCCGTTGCAATCAGAACATTCCGCTCTGTGATGTTGTCGATCGACTCGGTGATTTCGACCAACGCAGATCCGGCACCATGGGCAGTATCGAGGGTTTTTTGAGCTTGGGCGTTCGTGTGGCTCATCGCGGACACAGCAGCTCCAGTACCCTTCTGTATCGAGCTGATCATCTGTTCAATCTCGCTCGTCGACTGCTGGGTACGATGGGCCAACGCTCTCACCTCGTCCGCCACCACCGCGAATCCCCGACCAGCCTCACCGGCTCGAGCAGCTTCGATTGCGGCGTTGAGTGCAAGGAGATTGGTCTGTTCAGCGATTGCGCGAATAACGTCCAGGACCTTACTGATATCAGTAGCCATAACGGCGAGCCCTTGCACTTCCTTGGTAGCGTCTTCGACGCTACCAACCATCAAACTGATAGCCTCGACGGTTTGATCTACACGTGCGCGCCCAGACACTGCTGAAGAGTTTGAACGAGTAGCAGCCTCAGATGCTGCCGAAGCATTTCGAGCGACTTCTTCAACGGCAGCGCTCATTTCGGTTACAGCCGTTGCGGCCATCTCGACTTCATTGTTCTGCCGCAGCATTCCTTTATTTGCGTCCTCTGTAACCGCATGCATTTCTTCAGCCGTTGAAGCGAGCTGATTGGAAGAATCGGAGATGGAGGAAAGCGTGTTACGCAGCCCGCCTTGCATCGCTTGCAAAGCCATCATGAGCCGAGCGACTTCATCATGTCCTTGAGGCTCAATGACTTCGGTCAAATCATTTTTGGCAATGCGTTCGGCGATGGTCAACGACTGGCTAATTGGGTGTGTGATGCTGCGCGTGTACATCAGAGCAAGAACGATTGCTGCAAGCGTGCTCGCTGCGATGAAACCTCCAACAATCAGCTTCGTATCCGCATAAATTGCCGTAGCTTCCTCGCCAGCCTTTTTCGCTTTAGCGTTGTTCAGCTCAATTAGGCTCTTCATGAGGCGTTCTACGGCATCAGCAGACTGCTTCATTGCCCCGCTGGATAGCTTAACGGCTTCGTCAACATTTGCTGCAGCGATCAGGACCAAATATTGGTCTTGAAGGACTTGGTATTCAGAATAGGCTTGGGATAGTTCGCCGAAAATTTGCTTGCCCTTTGGTGTCACTATTAGTGGTTGCAGTTTAGAAATTAAATCCTGTACTGCCTGTTTTGATTTTTTGACGTCTTCCAATGCAGCGGCTTTGCGATCAGCAGGTTCAATAGGATTGCGCAGTCTAGAATTGCTACCTCTGATACTCACGAACTCACGGTCCATCGACCCCACGAGCGAGATGCTTGGTACCACATTCGTTTCAACAAACTTCTCTGAAGCATTCAAGCTTGATACCTGCCTAAGCGAGATAATTCCCAATGCAAGAATCATCAGACAGAACAATCCAAAACAGACAGCGGATCGGGGGGCAAGATTAAGTTTACGCAGCATCATATCGAGAACTCCAGGTCATGTTCCCCTATGTCGTCAAACCTGACGTTCACCACGACCGCCGTTCGTCGGGTGCAGACGGAAAGCCCTGCAAACAAAGGGTTTAAAGAGGCAAGGCTGTTGTAACTGTATGTGTCCCCTAATCAAAAGGCCCTAAATTCATCGATTCATCCCACGCTCCGCACCATTACGTCAATTGAGCAAAGGTGTTTTGGTCTGAGAGACAGCGAGTCAACTCCATCCGAACCCTACTTCCACGACTCACGCCACCCCGGCGAGGAATCCCCATGTCCCCCTACAAAATGTCCGGGACGACGGTCGTCAGCTTTTCCGGTGGCCGGACCAGCGCGTACATGCTGCGCCAGGTGCTGGACGCCAACGATGATCTGGACGATCTGATCGTCACGTTTGCCAACACTGGCAAGGAGCACCCCGCCACCCTCGACTTTGTGAACGAATGCGCGCGGCGCTGGCAGGTGCCCATTGTCTGGCTGGAGTACCGCGATGATGATCGAGGCTTCGCCATCGTCACCTACGAAACCGCCAGCCGCGACGGCGAGCCGTTCGAAGCGCTGATCCGCAAGCGAAGCTATCTACCCAACCCGGTCACACGGTTCTGCACCATTGACCTAAAAATCAGGGTGATCCACAAGTACCTGCGGATGGTTGGATGCTCCACAGAGGAAACACCGGTCGACATGATGACCGGCATCCGAGCTGATGAACCGCGCCGGGTCGCCAAGATACGGCATCGCAAGACCACTACAGAGAGCAAACACGCCACGATGGTGATGCCGCTGGCAGATGCAGGCGTCGGCGTGCAGCAGATCGGAGAGTTCTGGAAGGTGCAGCCGTTTGATCTGGAACTACCGACGATCAATGGCCGCACTCTGGAGGGCAACTGCGACCTGTGCTTTCTCAAAGGTGCAAAGCAGGTCTACTCGATCATTGCCAGCGACCGGAGCAAGGCCGACTGGTGGGCTCGTATGGAACGCACCGCCACCCAGAGCAGCGCCGCCACAACAGACGGCGCCCTGTTCCGCTTCGACCGGCCAAGCTATCAGCAGATGCTCGACTACTCCGACACCCAGTTCGATATGTTCGCCGACCACGACGAAGCCATAGCATGCTTTTGCGGTGACTAACTTGGCTCGAAACAGATCTTGATTAAATAGAACCCGGGAGGGTCTCTCCTGCCCGGGGCGACACTTACAGGCCTAAGAATGCAGCTTTAAGCAGCATGATCAGCGCTGTCAGGTCTAGCCTGATAACGATCTCGATTTGCATGAGAACCTCCGTATGACGAGACAGGGGATGGGTTCGAACATGACGTGATCACGTTCGGCCCGCGACGTTGATCTAGTACATACGATCATCGGTCCACCATGCAGATATGACCAGCACGGATGACTTTAGCTCTGTCTATAGGGAGCGCCAGGGTGCACGCACTCTACTCTCACGCACTAGTCCAGTAAAGCAACAGCCCATCCACTTCAACGAATCACGCCACCCCGGCGAGGATGAACTATGTCCGATAAAACCATTGACCCGAAAAAGCTCGAGCGGGCTATCCGCAAGATCAAGCATTGCTTGGCACTTTCGCAAAGCTCGAACGAGAACGAAGCGGCCACAGCGATGCGCCAGGCGCAGGCGCTGATGCGTGAGTACCACCTCAGCGAAACGGACGTGAAGGTCAGCGACGTTGGCGAGGCTCAATCCTCGATGTCGCGCGCTGCGCGCCGCCCGTTATGGGACCAACAACTGAGCGCCGTTGTGGCCAAGGTGTTCAACGTCAAGGCCCTGCGTTACACCCATTGGTGCGAGACCAAAAAGAATCGCGTCGAGCGTGCAAAGTTTGTGGGGGTGAGCCCTGCCCAGCACATCGCTCTCTACGCCTACGAAACTCTTCTTGCGAAGCTGACGCGGGCTCGGAACGCATACGTTTCCGGGGTGCGTGCCGGCAAGTACCGGAGCTGCTATTCCGCCCCCACTGCCGGCGATCACTTCGCCATAGCCTGGGTGTTCGCGGTTGAGAGCAAGTTGCAAGAGCTTGTGCCGCGTGGCGAAGACCCGACAACGCCAGAACACCAAAGCGCAGGACAGGGGCTGGTAGCAGTAGAAGCCCAGCACCAAGCGCTGATCGATAGCTACCTCGCAGACAAGCAGATCGGCAAAGCCAGGAAGGTCAGAGAGGCAGAGCTCGACCTCAACGCGCAGATCGCCGGGATGCTGGCCCGCACCAAGGTCGACTTGCATGCAGGCTTGGCCAGCGGTGCCGAACACGCACCAGCTCTGTCCGCGCGCGCCTAAGACTCCAAACCCGCCCGCCTCAATCAATTCAATATCAGCCGCGTGTGCGGCAAGGACGAAGTCATGCCCGAAGAAAAGTTGATAGGCCCCGTCGAAGTCACTCGCGACGAGAACGGCTACTGGCATCACCCGGGAATTCCAAGCTTTGATGGTGGCGAAGATCCTGAACCGTACCGGACCTGGCTTCGGGTGCAGGGCCTGGAAGTGAAGTCCAACTCGCTTGAAAACGATCTTGAGTGGCACCCTTATTGGGATGGCGAAGCGCATTGCCGAGGCTGGGAACCGGAAGCGCCAGGGTCGGAATGGTTTCTTTTGTCGATTTTCGATACCGAGGATGGCCCATACGTGCAGTGGGCGCGGCGGGTGGTGACGCCATGACCCAGGCCAAGGAAAGACCGATCCTGTTCAGTGCGCCGATGGTGCGTGCCATCCTGGAAGGCCGGAAGACGGTCACACGGCGCGAGGTGAAGAAGCCAGCCGCGCTGGATTGTCTGGCTGCCGGTTTCGAGCCTGCCTTTCTGGCACTGCCTGGCAACGCTGACCTATCTCCATACGGCAGGGCCGGCGACCGGCTATGGCTGCGAGAGACGTGGTCAGACGTGAACTTGCAGGGCGCACCAGGCATCGCGTATCGAGCAGACGGCGACGTGCGCGACTTGATGGAAGATGCCAGCTTCCTCAATGAGGACGGCGCATTCAACTACGACGATCCGCGCTCGAAGCCCTACCAATTTGCCTGCTGGTCAGAAGATTTGCTCGGCGGCAAAGAAGGCCGTTGGCGCCCATCCATCCATATCCCGCGCTGGGCCAGCCGCATCCTGTTGGAAATTACAGACGTGCGCGTCGAGCGGTTGCAGGATATCAGCGAGGATCAGGCCAAGGCCGAAGGCATAAGGCTTTACACCGATCATGCCGAGCTCGGTGAGTGGTGGCACGTCGATGGGATCGAAACCTACAGCGCTGACCCGCGCAAATCGTTCGAGCTTCTCTGGACATCCGTCGGTGGCGACTGGAACGCAAACCCGTGGGTCTGGGTAGTCGAGTTCAAGCGCGTGAGGACCTGAGCCTACCGCACCATGAAAATCAGCTCTCCCCTGTCAGTCATCGCCATGCCGTACTTGAACCGGCCCAGGTACTGCTCGTGCATTGAGTAGACCCGGTCATCGATGATTCTGAAAATGACGGTCCTGCCCGACCATATGTTGCCGTCAGCGCCGCGCCTACCCAGCTTGGCGTTATACGGCCCGTAAACCTCGTTCGTGGCTGTGGTGCATTCCATGACCTCTCCTTGGTGCTGCACCAGCTCCTGCTGGCTGCGTGGACCATAGCAGTGAACTACAAAACCCGCCTGATAAACCCTTCCGCCGCCCAGTGCGGCCTGGAGCCTTCACCATGGAAACAGAAATACTTACAGACCAAGAGTTGGCCGATCTGACCGGCTACAAACACAGAGCGCATCAGCGAAAATGGCTCAACGACCGCAATTGGATTTTTGTAGAAAGCCGTGGCGGGCGACCTCTGGTAGGTCGGATGTTCGCACGCATGAAACTCGGCATGACACCGGCGCCCGCCGGTGACCACAACCCTCCCCCGGCGCGCCCAGCTTGGACACCGGACTTTTCCAGAGTGAACTGAAATGCGCCCCCGGAATACTGAGAACAGGGATTTGCCGCCAGGGATGGTACGGCGCAAGCGCCCCCGCAAAAACGGAACTGTCTGGGTGGGGTATTACTATCGGGACGCGAACGGCAAAGAGCTTCCGTTGGGCGGAGACTTGGATAAGGCGAGACTCAAATGGGCTGAGCTGGAAGCAAAGGCAAAGCCAGATGACTTGAAGATCATGAAGGGGATTTTTGACCGGTACGAGCGGGACATAATCCCGAAGAAAGCTGCGCGAACGCAGAAAGACAACAAGGCTGAATTGAAACACCTGCGTAAGGGTTTCGAGAGTGCGCCGATTGACGCGATCACCCCGTCAATGGTCGCCCAGTATCGAGACGCGCGGACGGCCAAGACCAGAGCAAACCGAGAAATTGCGCTGCTATCTCATGTTTACAACATGGCGCGTGAATGGGGATTCACAGATCGCGAGAACCCCTGCGCCGGGGTGCGCAAGAACAAGGAAAAGGTCCGCGATTATTATGCGAACGACATGGTCTGGGCTGCTGTGTACGGGCAAGCCCCGCAGGAGCTCAAGGATGCGATGGACCTGGCTTACCTAACCGGTCAGCGCCCAGCTGACGTTATCGCGATGAACCGAGGCGATATTGAGGGCGACTACCTCAATGTCCAGCAAGGAAAGACCGGGAAGCGTCTGCGCATCCAGATGCAGAACAGTGGCGTTCCAAACAGCTTGGGCCGGCTGATAGGCGCAATAATGCTCAGAAACGCGAAGCACATATCCCATCACTTTATTTTGAGCAGGACCGGCATGCGCGTTTCTCAGCAGATGCTGCGTAACCGATGGGATGAAGCTCGGGAAGCGGCACGCCTTTCTGCCATTGCCAATGGCAGGGCTGACGACGCAGAGAAAATACGGCAATTCCAGTTCAAGGATATCAGGCCGAAAGCCGCGTCCGAGATCACCGATATCGCAGACGCCAGCCTGTTGCTGGGCCACTCCAAACAGGAGATAACGAAGCGCGTTTACCGCCGGATCGGCGCTGTCGCGCAGCCCTCAAAGTGAGAAAGTTTCGGAACTCCACCCCTTAAAGTTTCGGAACTCCTCACTTTCCTGCGCCCAATAAAAAACCCCGCAGACGTTAATCTGCGGGGCTTTGAATAGTGGAGGCCGAGGTCGGAATCGAACCGGCGTAGGCGGATTTGCAATCCGCTGCATAACCATTTTGCTACTCGGCCTCAAACGAAAGATGCTTCACTTGAACATCAAACGTGTTTTGATTTCGCGGGAAACCTGTATTTCTTTGGCTTCCAACCCATTGAATCTAAAGGGTTTTTTTCAATTCCTCGCTCAGGAATGGACGCAATTCTGTACTGGTTCGCATGCCATGTCAAGAACGAGGAGAAAATAATTCGCCCACGCTGTACCAGTGCAACCGCTACTGCGCCTGGCGTTCCAGAGGCGTATACGGTTTGAAGAACCCGCTGCCCATCCATTGCGGTGTTTTTTCCGTGGTCAGCGGCTGGGCGCGCTGGTAGCTGTTTGCGTTTTTCGCGTAGCCCTTGTGGTCGTACTCGGCCATGAACGGGTACGGGAACACCTTGCGGGTACGTCCGCGATTGCCCACGTTTTCCTTGACCATGGACGCCGGCAGCGACTGTGCCAGCGGCCTCTGCCTGTTGCCGGCCTTGTCGGGGCCTGCCTGTCGGACAACGATGGCGTCCGGGGCCCGGCTTTTTTCGACCCAGGCCATGATCGGCGTCAGCAGATCGACCAGGCTTGGCCCTTCCCCGCCGCCGCAGTGATAAACGCCGGGCAGCATGTACAGCCTCGAGAATGCCTCGGTGCGGCTCTTGCCCATCTGTGCTTCAAGCGCCTCGTGGTACGCCAGGGTGTTGAGCGGTGAGACGTTCGGGTCGGCCCAGCCGTGCCACAGGATCAGCTTGCCGCCGTGGCTGGCGAATGGCGAGAGATCGGGGTTGGTGGCGTCGTACAGCGCATGCAACGGGCGCAGTTGATCAAAGGTTTTCTCGTCGAAGTTCAGCGCATTCAAATCGAAACTTGCCGGTGGGTTCTTCTCGAACACGACGTTGCGAATGGCCTCCAGCGCGGCCTTTTCACTGTATACCGTCTGATCGGCGCTAACCGGCACGAACACGCCGGCCCAAGCCAATTCCGAACCCGGCTGCGGGCCGCCCAGGGTAAGTCGCTCACCACTGGCAGCGTCCTTCGGGCCTTCGTAAAAGCGTCTGACCGTGGCCACCTCCTCTGCGCTCAGGCACGTGGCGGGGTCGGCCGACGCCTTGCATTGCAGCGCGGCGGGATCGAAGTGGCAGATACGCGGATCCGCTATCAGGCCGTCAATCTGTCCGTCCAGCACATCGCATTGGTCAAGTACGGCGTTGTGCAGCAATGGCAGTCGTGAGGCGAGCAGGATAGGCTTGCCGTCTGACCCTCGGTTGGAGCGCGCCATCCAGCCGTGATACAGGGTTTTCTGCACTTGAAAGTTGAGCGCCGGGGCTCCGGCAATGATGCCGTCGAAATCGTCCGGGTAACGCTGTGCTTCGATCAACGCCTCGCGACCGCCGTCCGAGCAGCCACTGAAGTAGGCGTATTCTGCTTTGCGACCATAGAACGCGGCGATCAGTTTCTTCGAGGCCAGCGCAGTGAGGTGCACACCACGATGGGCGAAATCGGCGCGTTTTTCCGGGTCATCACCAAAATGCTCGTCTGCCGCCCGATGGCCCATGTCGGTGGAGGCCACCGCAAAGGCGCCGGCACTCAGAGATGTGCAGCCATCAGCCGCGCGCGCGGTCGAGTTGACGTTGCCACACAATCCGCCGCAGCCGACTTGCAGGTAGCGCTGCTCCCAGGTCCCGGTTGGCAGCTCAAGCCTGAAATTGATCTCCGGCGCCAGTTGGCCTTCCACCGCACACACCGCAACACCGTCACGCGTCGATTCACTGGCCGCCAGCACACGACTGCCCTGCCCGCCGATGTCACTGAGTTCCAAGCTGCTCAGTGCAGCACAGCTGCTGACCGGTTTGACCACTGCAAGCCGGGCTGTATTGTCGGCGGTCGCCGCGGATGCCATACGGGCCAGAGCCGGCGTCTGAATGCTGAGTGAAGTGACCAGCAGCAACAAGGCGTGGGCGTACTTCGGCTGGGAGGGTTTCATGAGAACTCCTGTTCATGAAGGATCAAAACCACAGTGCGAACCTGCAAATGGCCGCACTGTGGGCAAGGGTAAAACGTTCAAGCCTGGCGATTATTCAAAGGCTAGTGGAAAAAACCATCACCGATTCCATCCGCCGCCCATGACCTTGTAGAGCGTGACGCGGTTGCTCTGCTCTGTCAGGCGCAGGGAAATCAGGTCCTGCTCGGCACTGTACAGCGAGCGTTGCGACTCGAGCGCCTCCAGATAACTCTGCGATCCGCCGCGGTATAGGGCGTCGGCCAGTTCGTAGCTTCTGCGGCTGGCATCGGTGTAGGCCTGCTGCGCGGCAAGCCGCTCATCCAGCGTGCTGCGCACCGCCAAGGCATCGGCCACTTCCTTGAATGCGGTCTGGATCGTCTGCTGATAGGTCTGAATCTGGATCTGGTTCTCGACCTTGGCCGAGTCAAGCGTGGCCCGATTGGCGCCGCCGTCGAAAATCGGCACGCTGATACTTGGCGCAAAGCTCCACGCGCTGGTTCCGGATTTGAACAGACCTGACAGGCTGGTGCTGGAAGAGCCTGCACTGGCAGTCAGGGTGATACTGGGAAAGAACGCCGCACGCGCTGCACCGATATCAATGTTCGCGGCTTTGAGTGTGTGTTCGGCACTCAGCACGTCCGGGCGACGCTGCAGGAGGCTGGAAGGCAGGCCATCCGGCACCTGCACCAATTGCGCCACCGACTGCATGTCGGCATCGGGCAGCAGCTCCTCCGGCAGATCGCTGCCGACCAGCAGGCGCAAGGCGTTGCGGTCCTGAAGAATCTGGCTTTTATATTGCGCCACATCGCCCCTCGCCGATTCGACCGTTGTCTGCGCCTGGGCCACTTCCAGCCCCGAAGAACCGCCCAGCGCATGACTGCTTTTGGTCAGGTCGTAGCTTTTCTGCTGGCTGGCCAGCGTGTCTTCGGCAAGTTTCAGAAGCTGGTTGTCGGCGGCCAGGGTCAGCCAGCCGGTCGCCACTTCGGCGATCAGGCTGATTTGCGTGCTGCGCCGGGTTTCGGTCAAGGCCAGGTAATCCTCGAGCGCTTCGTCCTGAAGGTTCTGGATACGCCCGAACACATCCAGTTCATAGCTGCTCAAGCCCAGCTGCGCGCTGTACTCATGGCTGATCGACGACTTTCCGGTCATCGAGGTCGATGACGGCGTGCGTGTATGCGTGCCGCTGCCACTGGCATCAATGGTCGGCAGGCTCGCCGCCCGCTCGATGCGATATTGCGCCTGCGCTTTCTCGACATTGAGGCTGGCCAGGCGCAGGTCGCGGTTATTCACCAGCGCCAGGTTCTGCAGGCGCACCAGGCGGTTATCGATGAAAAAATTCTGCCATTCGATATCCGTGGGCACGCTGCCCGACGCAGCCGGTTGGGCAGCCGTCGCTGGCAGCCATTGGCTTGAAACCGGCGCTTCAGGCCGCTGGTAATCCGGGGCCAGGTTGACGCAGCCCGCAAGCAGCGCCGTGACAGCCAGCGAAGGCCAGAAAAGACGCATCATGCTTCACCTGTAGATGTGGGTTGAGCCGCAGGAGCATTGCCTGACGAACGACTGAAGCGGCGACGCACTTCCACGAAGAACAGCGGCACCAGAAAAATCCCCAGCACGGTGGCGCTGAACATGCCGCCCAGTACGCCCGTGCCGATCGCGTTACGCCCGGCCGAGCCTGCACCGCTGCTGAGGGCCAGCGGCAGCACACCGAACATGAACGCCAGCGAAGTCATCAGAATCGGACGCAGTCGTTGCCGGGCGGCAAGAAGGGTCGCTTCATGCAGGCTTTTGCCCTGTTCCTGAAGATGTTTGGCGAACTCGACGATCAGAATCGCGTTTTTCGCCGCCAGGCCCACGGTGGTCAGCAAGCCCACCTGAAAGTACACGTCATTGCTCAAGCCACTGATCCGCGTCGCCAGTACCGCGCCGACCACACCCAGCGGCACCACGAGCATGACCGAGAACGGCACCGACCAGCTCTCGTACAAGGCTGCCAGACAGAGAAACACGAACAACACTGAAATGGCATAGAGCATCGGCGCCTGGGAGCCGGACAGGCGCAGTTGATAGGACTGCCCGGTCCACTCGTACCCGATGCCTTCGGGAAGTTGCTTGATGATGGCCTCAACCGCATCCATCGCGGTACCCGAGCTGACACCTGGCGCAGGATCGCCCACCACTTCAAGTGACGAGCTGCCGTTGTAACGCTCCAGCAACGGCGAACCATAGCTCCAGCTGCTGCTGGCGAACGACGAAAACGGGACCATTTCGTCATTGCTGTTGCGCACGAACCAATGGTCCAGATCGGCTGATTGCATACGCGAAGCCGCCTCGCCCTGCACGTAGACTTTCTTCACTCGCCCCTGATTGAGGAAGTCATTGATGTAGCTGCCGCCCAGCGCAGTGGACAGGGTCGAGTTGATGTCACTGGTGGACAAACTCAGTGCACCGGCCTTGCGGTCGTCGATGGTCACTTTCAGCTGCGGAGTGTCGTCCAGGCCGTTGCTGCGCACGCCCAGCATGCTCGAGTCCTTTCTCGCCAGCTCGATAAACTGCTCGCGTGCCGCCACCAGTGCCTCATGCCCCACTCCGCCGAGGTCCTTGAGTTGCACATCGAACCCCGAACTCTGCCCCAGGCCACGTACCGCAGGCGGCTGCATGACAAACACGCTGGCGTCACCGATGCTCGCCAGGGCCAGCGTCGCGCGCTGTGCCACCTGCGCTGCGCCCTGCTCCTTGCCGGAACGCTCGCTCCAGTCCTTGAGCTTGATGAACGCCCTGGCGGTGTTCTGACTGTTACCGCCCATCCCCAGCCCGGAAATACTGATCAACGCCTCGACTTCCGGCTGTTTGAGCATGTAAGCCTCGAACTGCCGCATCACCGCCTGCGTACGGCTGTCGGTAGCGCCCACCGGCAGCTGGATCTGCGCCATCAGCGCGCCCTGGTCTTCATCCGGCAGGAACGAGGTGGGCAGACTGACGTAACCCACCGCCATGACCACCAGCACCAGCACATACACCAGCAGGCCCCGCCCGCGATGTTCGATGACTCCGCCCACGCCTCGCTGATAGCGATCGGCGCTGCGGTCGAACGTGCGGTTGAACCAGCCGAAAAAGCCACCGCGCTGTGCGTGCAGTTGCGCATCCGAGGCTTTGAGCATCGTTGCGCACAACGCTGGCGTCAGGGTCATTGCAACCAGTACCGAGAGCAGCATGGCCGAAACGATGGTCACCGAAAACTGCCGGTAGATAATCCCGGTGGAACCACTGAAAAAGGCCATCGGAATGAACACGGCGCTCAGCACCAGCGCGATACCGATCAGCGCGCTGGTAATTTCATCCATGGATTTGCGGGTCGCCTCCAGCGGGCTCAGGTGTTCTTCGCCCATCACCCGCTCGACGTTTTCCACCACCACAATGGCATCGTCTACCAGCAGGCCGATGGCCAGGACCATCGCAAACATGGTCAGGGTATTGATCGAATAGCCGAACAGCGCCAGCACGCCGAACGTACCCAACAGCACCACCGGCACGGTAATCGCCGGAATCAGCGTGGCGCGCAGGTTCTGCATGAACAGAAACATGATCAGCACCACCAGCACGATCGCCTCACCCAGCGACTTCACCACCTCCTTGATCGACAGGCTCACGAATGGCGTGGTGTCATAGGCAATGACTGTTTTCAGTTGCATCTGCGCGGGGTAGAACGGTTCGAGTTCCTTGAGTTTGGCCTTGATCGCTTCACCAACGCTCAGCGCGTTTGCGCCTGACGCCAGCTGAATACCCATCGCCGCCGCAGGCCTGCCATTGAGCGCTGAGTTGATGTCATAGCTCTCGCTGCCCAACTCCACTCGCGCCACATCGCGCAAGAGCACAACAGCGCCGTCACTGGAAGATTTGACGACCACGTTCTCGAACTGCTCGGGCGTCTGCAGCTTGCTGCGGGCACTGATGGTCGCATTCAGTTGCTGACCTTCCACCGCCGGCAAGGCCCCCAACTGGCCTGCCGAGACCTCGGTGTTCTGCGCCTCCAGGGCCGAGCTGATGTCGGAGGGCATCAGTGAGTACTTTTCCATCTTCGCCGGGTCCAGCCAGATCCGCATCGCGTACCCCGACCCCAGGGTCTGCACGTCGCCGACGCCATCCACACGGCTCAGTTGATCGAGCAGCGTGCTGGAAATGTAATCACCGATCTGCGTGCCGGTGACGCTTTCGTTATCGGAGGCCAGGGCGACCAGCATAAGGAAGTCGGAACTGCCCTTGGTCACCGTCAAGCCTTCGCTCTGCACGCTTTGCGGCAGGCGCGATTCAGCCTGCTGCAGCTTGTTCTGCACCTGCATCTGCGCCACATCAGGGTCGGTGCCGGCGGCGAAGGTCAGGCTGATGCTCGCACTGCCCGCAGAGCTGCTGGAGGCGGACATATAAGTCAGCCGGTCCAGCCCCTTCATCTGCTGCTCGATGACCTGTGTGACAGAGTCTTCGACGGTCTTGGCCGATGCACCAGTGTAAGTGGCGGAGATCTTTACCGTCGGCGGCGCGATATTGGGGTATTGCTCAAGTGGCAGCTGGCTGATGGACAGCCCACCGGCAAACATGATGCAGATGGCAATGACCCAGGCGAAGATGGGCCGATCGATGAAGAAACGAGCCATATTCAGCCCTCCTTCACGGCAGCGGCAGTGGCCGCAGTACCAGACGCTGGCGAATCGGCGTTGTCAGCGCTCTGCACAGTAACCTCGGTGCCTACCGGGGTTTTCTGTCCGCCTTCGACCACGACTTGATCATTGGCCTTGAGCCCGCTGCTCACCCACCACTGGTTGCCCACCGTGCGGTCGACGCTGATCACCCGCTGCTCGATCTTGCCGTCAACCACCAGCAACACCGTGGTCTGGCCACTGGCACTGCGGGTGACGGCCTTCTGCGGAATCAGGATCGCATTCTGATCCTGCGCCTGCTCCAGCACCGCCACCACGTACATGCCGGGCAGCAAAAGCCGCTCCGGATTGGCAAAGCTGGCACGCAGCGTCACCGTGCCGGTGCCCTCATTGACGCTGACCCCGCTGAATTGCAGGCGGCCTTCCTGGCTGTAGGTGCTGCCGTCATCCAGCTTGAGGGTGATTCGGGCTTCCCCGTCGCTGTTGGTTTGCAGCTTGCCGCTGGCCAGGTCGCGCTTGAGACGCAGCAACTCGGTGGTGGACTGGGTGACGTCGACGTAAATCGGGTCCAGTTGCTGAACTGTGGTCAGCGCAGTGTCCTGCTGGGCCACCACCAATGCACCGGGGGTCACGGTCGAGGTCTCGATGCGGCCGCTGATAGGTGCGGTAATCCGTGTGTAGGCCAGATTGATGCGTGCGGTCTGCACATCGGCCTCCGCCACTTTCACCTCGGCGGCGGCAGTCAGCAGGCTGGCCTCGGCGTCTTCTTTATCCTGCTGGCTGATGGCATCGATCTTGGCCAGTTGCACATCGCGTTTGGCGGTGGCCTGTGCGGACTTGAGCGTGGCCCGGGACTTGGCGAGCGTGGCCTGCGACTCTGCCAGAGCCGCCTGATAGGTCGCGCTGTCGAGTTGGTACAACGGCTGACCAGCCTTGATTTCGGCGCCTTCGACGAACAGTCGCTGCTGCACGATGCCACTGACCTGAGGCCGTATCTCGGCAACCATGTACGCTTTGGTGCGCCCCGCCAGCTCGGTGGTCAGCGATTGGCTGCGCGGTTTGACGGTGACCACCGACACGCTCGGTTTCTCCGCAGCAGGCGGCGAATTGCCGTCTGAACAACCGCTCAGAAGACCGATAAGGGCTGCGTAGATGACAAAGGTCAAAGTCATCAGGTATTTGGCGAAAATCTTGCTCGACATGATTGCCTCAGGACGTTGTGGCGAAAGCCTGACGTCAGAGTGCGAGGCAAATGTGCAGGAAAATTGAAGATTGCCGCGTTGACTTGAAACTTGCCGTCGCGAAGGCCTAAATGGACGCCGTCTTCAGGGAAACCCCGAGCCTTCATGAAATCGAGCATCTCCACCAAACTCTTTGTCGCGGTATTGGCCAGCGTGCTGTCAGTCATCCTGATCATGGGCCTGACCGCGAACTGGAGTTTTGCCCGCGGCTTTCTGGGTTACCTCAACGAACAGGCCATGCAGCGCATGTCGCCGGTCCTGCCACGGCTGGCCGCTGCCTATGCGCGCGAAGGCAGTTGGGAATTCATGCGTGACAACAAAGATCGCTGGTTCGAAGTGATGCGCCCGGAGCCGGCGCAGGATTTCGCCATCCCCGGGCTGGCGACGCCGCCTACCTCCGACCTGACCGGCGCGGTCTTCCGGATCGCGCTGCTGGATGCGCAGAAGAACCTGGTGATGGGCTTTCCAGGGGTCCATGACGATGAGTTCATGCGCCCGGTGGAAGTCGACGGCAAAATCGTCGGCTGGATGGCGGTTACGCCCTTTCAAAGTGTCAGCGAAGCCGGTGGCGAGCGCTTTCAGCAGTACCAGTTGCGCGCCAGCCTGGCGATGGGTGTGCTGTCGCTGCTGCTGGCGGTGCTGATTGCCTGGTGGATCGCGCGCACCCTGCTCGATCCGGTCAAACGTGTGGCCGCGGCAACCCATCGCCTTGCCGCAGGTGAATACGCCAGCCGCGTGGCGGTTTCCTCGAACGACGAGGTCGGTCAACTGGCGCGCGACTTCAACCAGCTGGCGTACACCCTGGAGCGCAATGAGAAGATGCGCCGCGAATTCATGGCCGACGTGTCCCATGAGCTGCGCACCCCGCTGTCGGTCCTGCGTGGCGAACTGGAAGCCATTGAGGATGGCGTGCGCACACTGGATCAGGCGTCGATGAAGTCTTTGCAGGGCGAAGTCGGCATGCTCAGCAAGCTGGTGGATGATCTGTATGAGCTGTCCCTGGCGGATGTGGGCGCCCTGACCTACCGCAAGGTCGACTGTGATCTGGCGGAGCTGCTGACGAATATCACTGACATGTTCGAAGAGCGTTGCGCAGCCCGTCAGTTACATTTGCAGCTGGAGCTTGCTGGCGGAGCTCTACCGGTGCACGCAGACCCGAGACGCCTGCAGCAATTGATCAGCAACCTTCTGGAAAACTCGGTGCGCTACACCGATGCCGGTGGCACAGTGCACGTGCGTGCTGCCCTGCTGGGTGATGAGGTGCGCGTCGATGTGATGGATTCCGGCCCCGGCGTCGACCCGCAGCAACTGCCCAGACTGTTCGAACGCTTCTATCGCGGTGAAACCTCACGTAACCGCGCCAGCGGCGGTGCGGGTCTCGGGTTGGCGATCTGTCACAGCATCGCCCTCGCCCACGGCGGCAGCCTGAGCGCCGACCATTCGCCCACAGGCGGCCTCTGGCTGACCCTGTGCCTGCCCGGACACATGCGCCCATGACCGCTAAAAGCCTCGAAACACCGATTCTCATTGTCGAAGACGAGCCCAAGCTGGCGTCGCTGATGCGCGACTACCTGATCGCGGCCGGGTATTCGACCCACTGCCTGAGTAACGGGCTGGACGTTGTGCCCGCTGTCAGAGCGAACGCGCCACAACTGATTCTGCTCGACATCATGCTGCCTGGGCGTGATGGCATGGACATTTGCAAGGAGCTGCGCAGCTTCAGCGACGTGCCCATTGTGATGATCACCGCACGCGTCGAGGAAATCGACCGATTGCTCGGCCTGGACCTCGGTGCCGACGACTACATCTGCAAACCGTTCAGCCCCCGTGAGATGGTCGCTCGCGTCAAAGCCATCCTGCGTCGGAGCGCTTCCAGCGAGCCGCACACGCCCAAGGGTTTGCAGGTGGACGAAGCGCATTACCAGGCCTCGTTCAACGGCGTCACCCTGGACCTGACCCCGGTGGAACTGCGTCTGCTGGCGACCTTCGCCCGCTCACCGGGCCGGGTCTTCTCCCGTTACCACTTGCTGGACAGGCTCTACTCGGATCACCGCGTAGTGACCGACCGCACCGTGGACAGCCACATCCGCAACCTGCGCCGCAAACTGGAGCAGGCCTGCCCGGGTCAGGACCCGATCCAGTCGCTGTACGGGGTGGGCTACAAGCTGGAGTTGTGACCGGTCCTGTGCGGAGCGTGGGTACGATCGTTACAGGACGATCGTTCCTCACGCTCCAGCGTGGGAATGCCTGTCGTGACGCTCCGCGTCACAAATCTGAGCCACGCCGCCTGCGCAACGACAGTCATCACACCTCAGGAACTCTCCGTCTGCCGGTTCCTCTGCAGCGCAGCCAGGTCACGGAAGGCAGCGCCCGGATGACTTGCTTCCAGACGCGGCCCATCGCCAAACAGCTTTTCGCGCAACGTGCCTTTGGCGTATTCGGTCTTGTAGACGCCGCGCTTCTGAAGCTCAGGCACCAACAGCTCGACCGCATCGATGAAGGTTTCATGGGTCAGCGCGTACGCCAGGTTGAACCCGTCAACGTCGGTTTCTTCCACCCACTCCTGCAGCAGATCCGCCACCGTTTCCGGGCTGCCGACAAACAGCGGGCCGAAGCCACCGATTCCGACCCAATCGGCCAGTGCCTGCGGCGTCCATATCGTGTTCGGGTCTGCGCTGGAAAAGGTCTCGACCGCCGACTGAATGGCATTGGTGTGAACGTGACGAAGGGGTTCGTCGGGCTTGAACTGGCTGAAGTCGATACCGGTCCAGCCGGAAATCAAGGCCATCGCGCCCTCATAACTGACCCAGCTTTTGTATTCCTCGAATTTGGCCCTGGCCTTGGCATCCGTCTCGCCAAGGATCACCGTCTGTAAATTGAAAATCAGCACCTTGGACGGGTCGCGACCGGCCTCTACGGTGCGCCGGCGGATATCAGCCACGGTCTTTTTCAGCAGGACTTTCGAGGGCGCTGCAACGAAAACGCATTCGGCGTGCTCGGCGGCGAACTGCTTGCCGCGACTTGAAGCGCCGGCCTGATAGAGCACAGGCGTGCGTTGCGGCGACGGCTCGCACAAATGGATGCCAGGCACCTGGAAGTGTTTGCCGACATGGCGAATCTCGTGGATTTTGCTCGGATCACTGAATACGCGGCGCTCCCGGTCACGCAGAATCGCGCCGTCTTCCCAGCTGCCTTCCCAGAGTTTGTAACAAACCTCCAGATACTCCTCCGCGTAGTCGTAGCGCGCGTCATGTTCGGTCAGGGTTTTCTGGCCCAGGTTCTTCGCACCGCTTTCCAGATACGAGGTGACGATATTCCAGCCCGCACGCCCCTTGGTCAGGTGATCCAGCGTCGACAGGCGACGGGCAAACGGATAGGGATGTTCGAACGACAGCGACGCGGTCAGGCCGAAGCCCAGATGTTCGGTCACCAGCGCCATGGGCGGGATGAGCTGCAACGGGTCGTTGACCGGCACCTGAGTAGCCTGGCGAATTGCCGCCTCACCGTTGCCGCGATAGACGTCGTAAATGCCCAGCACATCGGCAATGAACAAACCATCGAACTTGCCGCGTTCGAGAATTTTCGCCAGATCGGTCCAGTATTCGAGGTCCTTGTACTGCCAGGAACGGTCACGCGGATGTGCCCAGAGGCCCGGCGATTGATGGCCGACGCAGTTCATGTCAAACGCATTAAGGCGGATTTGGCGAGGCATGCACTTACTCCTGAAGCTGTGGCGGAACCACGCCGTTGAGGCGTTGATTGCCGATAACCTGATAGTGCCAGCGCAGCGGCTCACGGCCGGCCGGGGCTGGCAATAACGGGCGCTGCCCGGTCAATTCGTACTGAATATTGCCCACCGCCTGCAGAGCCTCGGCGCTGGCAATGACCGCCTCGCTGCTGGCGATCAGGTGTTGCTCGGCAGAAGCGTCCAGACGCCCGGCGCGCTCCAGCAGCGCGGCGGCGACGTCCAGACGAATCTGCAGGTCCCCGACCTTGCTGATCACATAAGGGTCATCGACCACGCGCTGCAGACCACTGAGCGACCACGGCCGACCGTGCTCACGCAGGTACTCGAGGGTGTCTTGCAGGCCCTGGCGCGCCTGATCAAGGTCTTCGGCGGCGACCGCCAGTTGTGCGGTAATAGCGGGATGCGTCATGGGCATACTCCTTGATCAGTTCCAGGCGTGGCGTGGCGGTGCAATGCTGTTGAGCACCTGATTGCCGATCAGGTGATATTTCCAGCGCGCCGGGTCATGCAGCGTGTGGGTCCGCGCGTTGCGCCAGTAGCGGTCGAGATTGAGTTTGCCGAGCACCGAGCGGGTGCCGGCCAGTTCGAACAGCTGGCTGCCGGCGAGCAAGGCAATCTGCGCCGACAGCACCTTGGCCTGGGCGACAATCACCGAGGCCTGTGCAACGCTGGCTTCACTGGGTTCGGCCAGGGCGTGATCGATGGCGTGCCCGGCTTTAGCGAGGATCGCGTCGGTGCCGTGCAGGCGCCACTGCAAGTCGCCGATGGCGGCAATGCTGAACGGGTCCTGCCAGCCGAAATCCTGCTTGCTGTCTATCCATGGCCGCGCCAACCGGGCGTGCTTCAGGGTTTCCTCGAACGCGCCGTGAGCAATGCCGGTGTCCACCGCGGCCTGAATGATCTGCGAAATCGGCCCATTGGCCGTCGGTTCGTCGAAAGCGCGATACGCCGGGATCACCGCACTCGACGGTACGCGAACGGCTTTCAAAACAGCCCCGCCGCTGGCCGTGGTGCGCTGCCCGAAACCGTCCCAGTTATCGATGATGGTCAGGCCCGGATTGTCGCGTTCGACGAAGGCGATGAACGCCTGATTCTGCTCGTTGACGCCTGAAACCGGCACGAGGTGCGCGAACAGTGCGCCGGTGCAGTAGAACTTTTCGCCGTCCAGCACCGCGTGCTCGCCCTCGAAGCGAATCCGGGTCTGAAAGGCGCCGGCGTTCTTGCTTTTCGACTCGGAGAACGCATTGCCGAAGCGGTAGCCGGCCAGCGCCTTGCCGAAGTAGTGGCGTTTCTGCTCCTCGGTGCCGGTCTGCAAGAGGATATCGAGCACGCCCAGGTGGTTCTGCGGGATTTGCCCGAGTGAAGGGTCGGCGGCAGAAATAAGCTTGATCACTTCCGCGACGGTGACATAGGAAACGCCCGCACCGCCGTAGGCCTTGGGTACGGTAATGGCCCACAGTCCACTGGCGGAAAACTCATCCAGCTCGGCGACTGGCAGACGCCGTTCGCGATCACGCGCTGAAGCTTCCTCAGCGAAGCGACCGGCCAGTGCCCTGGCCACTTCGATGGCTTCGGCATCCGAACCAATGACGTGCGCGGCGGGAGGTGCGGCAGTGGGAAGAGAGGAAGGAAAACTCATGGACAGGCTCCTGCTCGTTGGCGACAGGTTGAAAACACTCAACACGCTTGACCCTGAACATTGCACAGCCCATGCCGAAAAATAATTCATTTAAAATCAATAATTTGCATATATCAGCTCATGCATGACGGCACCCCGCAGAGCAAAATGTTCGATCGCTGTTGCTGGCCGAACAGCGGCGCACTCACAGCACATCCAGCGCAGGCACAGGTATTCCAAGGCCGACGAGCTGCCGGCATGGCTGACAACGCTGTGCGATTGGCCAGCCAGCGGTCATGCCACTGTTGGCTGATCAACAAGAAAAACAGCGAATCATAAATAAATCATTAAAATCAATCAGTTACATTCAGGCACAAAGCATGCAGAGAGCCTGGCGAACCTTCCACCGGCCCATGTGCCGATCTCTTCGCGCTCAGGAGTACTGCATGACTCAAACAACCGGCTCAAACCCGCTCTCGCTGGGGACCGATTACGAAACCCTGGCCAACCGATTTCGCCCGATCTTCCGTGAGATTGGCGCTGGCAGCGTCGAACGCGAAAAAGCTCGCGCCCTGCCCCATGAGCCGATTGCCTGGCTGCAGAAAGCCGGTTTCGGCGCTGTGCGTGTGCCTATCGAATATGGCGGTGCGGGTGCATCGATCAGCCAGCTGTTTCAACTGCTGATCGAGCTGGCCGAAGCCGACTCGAACATTCCGCAAGCCCTGCGCGCGCACTTCGCTTTCGTCGAAGACCGCCTGAATGCACCACCCGGCGCGGACCGTGACCAGTGGTTTGCGCGCTTTGTGGCCGGGGATCTGGTGGGTAACGGCTGGACCGAAGTCGGTGCGGTGAAAATCGGCGACGTGATTACCAAAGTCAGCCCGCAAGGCGACGGTTTCGTGCTCAACGGCACCAAGTTTTACAGCACCGGCAGCATCTTTGCCGACTGGATAGACGTCTACGCCCAGCGCTCCGATACCGGCGCAGATGTGATCGCGGTCGTCGACGCCAGGCATGCCGGCGTGCGTCACAGTGACGACTGGGACGGGTTCGGCCAGCGCACCACCGGCAGCGGCACCTCGGTCTACAACAACGTACCGCTGCCGGCCACACACGTCATACCGTTCGAGCAACGCTTCAAATACCAGACGGCGTTTTATCAATTGGTGCTGCTGGCGGTGCTGGCCGGGATTGGTCGAGCTGTCGAACGCGACATCGCTCAGGAAGTGCGCGATCGCAAACGCGTCTTCAGCCATGGCAACGCCGGGAGCGTCAGCCAGGACTCACAAGTGCAGCAAGTGGTCGGTCAGGTCGCCGCTCAGGTTTACGCCGCCGAGGCCGCAACGCTGCGCTCCGCCGAGCCGTTGCAGCGTGCGTACCTGGCACGCTTCGGAGATGACCCACAGCGGGAAAAAGACGCCAATATCGCCGCCGAAATCGAGACCGCCAAGGCACAGGTGATCGTCTCGGAACTGGTACTGCGCGCTGCCAGCGATCTGTTCAACGCACTGGGCGCTTCAGGTGTCAGCGTCAACAAGGCGCTGGATCGCCACTGGCGTAATGCGCGCACAGCGGCATCGCACAATCCGCTGATCTACAAGGCGCGCATTGTCGGTGACTGGTGCATCAACGGCACCGAGCCGCCGTTTGTCTGGCAGATCGGCAGCGGTAAAGGTAACGCTTGAGGGGTAATTACGCCGCGTTACGCAGCAGGTGGCGACTGGTAAAACTGAACGCCAGCACCAGAAAGATCAGCGCCCCGGTCGCAACCTGCTGCCAATAGAAGTTCCAGCCGATCAGCAACAGGCCATTGGCGATCACGTTGATGAACAGCACGCCCAAAAGTGTGCCCGGAATATTCGGACGCCCTTGACGGCTGAGCGTCGTACCGATGAACACGGCGCCGATGGCATTGATCAGGTAGGCGTTGCCTGACATCGGCACGTAGGCGTTGACCGTCGAGCTGAGCAGGATACCCGCCACTGCGCAGGCCAGCGCGCTGGCGAAAAACACCTGCACGGCAATGCGTCGCGTGGGCAGGCCCGAGTAATACGCCAGTTGCGGCTGCGTGCCCAGCGCAAGGATTTCCCGTCCCAGACGCCCGCGCGCCAGGACCAGCCCGTAAAGTCCTGCCAGCAACCCGACCACCAGCAGCGGCAATGGCACGCCGAGGATCAGCACAGCGCTGATCCCCGGTAACACGCCCTGAGCGATATAGATCGGCTGGCCACCGTCGGATAACAACTGCTGCACGCTGGTGCCGATAAACAGCGTACCCAGCGTCGCCAGAAACGGCGAAATACGCAGCCCGGCGATCAGCATCGCGTTGAACGCCCCGGCCATGCCACCTGCCAGCATAGCGACCGCAATGGCCGCCCCCAGACCATGACCGCCATTCAGCGTGACCACAAAACCGAGGCTGGCAAAGTCCAGCGCCGTTCCCACCGACAGATCGATACCGCCAGCCGCAACAGCCCAGGTCATGCCGATTGCCACGATGGCCAGCAACACGAAGTTGTTCAGTACCAGACTCGACAGGTTGCCCCAACTCAGAAAGCCCGGCGCATTGATCGCGAAAAACAGCAGGATGATCAGCACCAACAGCGGCAGGACCGCTGGCAACAGGCGCGGCAGAACCTTGATCAGCGTCGAAGAGTTCGTCAGGGTCAGCGTATTCATTGTTCACCCTCCCGGCGGCCGAATGCTCCGGAAAATGCCACCACCAACAGAATCAACACGCCTTGCACGCCGTTGACCCAGAAGCTGGAAATGTTCAGCAATTGAAAGCCGTTGATCAAAAAGCCCAGCAGCAGCGTCGCCAACAGCGTGCCGGGAATGTTGGCGGTCAGACGCCGCGAGAACACCACACCGAGAAAGGCAATGGCCACCACTGACAGCAACATGTCACCGGAACCGGTCGTGCTGCCACTGAAAAAAGCTGCGGAGCAGAATGCAGCCAGCGCGGCGCAGCCTCCGGCAATCAGGTAACTGGCAAACACATAGCGCCGCAGATTCAACCCGGCAGCCTCGGCTGCTTGCGGGTATTCACCGATGGCGTACAGACGCAAGCCGAACGCGCTGTGCTGAATCACCAGCCACAACACCGCCGCGACGCCCAGCAGCACCCAGGCCAGCGCAGGAACACCCAGCCAGACGCCGGACGCCAGGCTGTCCAGCAATGCCGAGTCGGTCGCGAGCACAGTGTTCTGGGTCAGCACCAGTTCCAGGCCGGCAATCAGGTTCATGCTCGCCAGCGTTGCCAGTAACGGCGGCAAGCGTAAAAACACCACCGCCAGACCGTTGAACGCGCCGACCAGCAGGCCGCAGCCGAGCGTCAGGCCAATCGCTTGCCAGGCATCGAGCCCGGCATTGTTCAGGCTGCTGTAGACGGCCGCACACAGACCGAGATTGGCCGCCAGCGACAGGTCCAGGCCGCCGCTGACCACATTGGAACCACCACCGATAACCACGCAGGTCAGGCCCAGCGCGAGTATGCCGAGCGTTGCTGACTGGGCGAACACGTTGCTGATGTTGCCGAGGCTGAGGAAGTCAGGCGCACTGACGGCAAAGCCGAGCAGAATCGCCAGAAACACCAGCAACGACCCACGCTGCGCCAGTTGCACGAGCCAGCGTTGCGCTGGATCGCCAGCCTGTGCGATTGATAGATCAAGCGCGGACATAATGGGCCTCCGGAGGGCATGATTGGCTGTCATGGTCGCTTTCACTGGCGCCCGTGGCGCAGGCCAGCAACTGGTCGCTGTCGATGCTCAATGAGTCGAATTCGCCTGCAATGCGTCCTCTGTGCAGGACTACAATGCGCTGAGTGATGCCAATCAGCTCCGGCAAGTCCGACGACAGCACCAGCACCGCTGCACCGTCCTCCGCAAGCCGGGCAATCAACCGGTAGATCTCCACCTTAGCGCCGATGTCGACACCCACGCTGGGCTCGTCCAGCAGGTATAACGTCGAATGGCGGCTCAGCCATTTGCCCAGCGCAACCTTTTGCTGGTTGCCACCGCTGAGCGCGTGCACCGGCGCATCATGGCCTGAGGTCTTGATTGCCAGTTCATCGATCAGGTGTTGGCTTTCCCCGGCTTGCGCCGCAGCGTCGAGCAATCCCCAGCGGCTGAAGCGCCCCAGGCTGGCCAGCGTGATGTTCTCCAGCACCGAAAGCGCCGGTGCCACGCCATGCGTGCGGCGCTCCTCGGGGACCAGCGCGATGCCATTGCGTACCGCGTCACGTGGTGATTTCAGCTGCAACGGCTGACCGTTCAACAACAGTTCGCCGCGATCCGGCTTGAGCAGCCCGAACAGGCTTTTGAGCAGCTCCTTGGCACCCGAGCCGACCAGCCCGGTCAGGCCCAGCACTTCGCCACGCCGCACGCTCAGGTCAACGCCGTCGTAGAAGCGCCCTGCCCCCAGCCCGCGCAGTTGAAGCACGGGCGTGCCGGGTAATGTCCGGGCACGAAAATATTGCTCGCCGACCTCCCGATTGACCATCAGCCGGGCGATCTGCGCGGTGCTGGTGAGTGCCGGATCGACCACCGCCACATCGCGTCCGTTACGCAGCACGGTGACCTGATCACACAGCGATTCGATCTCCTGCAAATAGTGGGAAATGTAGACAATGGTCAGCCCTTCATCGCGCAGGCGGCGGACAATGCCCAGCAAGCGGTCCACCTCCTGCTTCACCAGTGACACACTCGGCTCATCGAACACCAGCACCTTCGGCCTGGCCAGCAACGCACGAGTGATCTGCAGTATCTGCCGCTGAGCGCTGTCCAGGTCACGTACCAAAGCCCCCTCAGGCAGGCGTATGGCAAAGTAATCGTCCAGAAGCCTTGCCGCTTCGCGCTCCTGGGCGCGGCGATCAACGAAGGGGCCACGCTTGATTTCCTGCCCGAAAAACAGTGCCTCGCCGACGCTGAAGCTGCCCGGCAGCAGTCGCTCCTGATGAATGAAATGCACGCCTGCGGCTTCGACCTGACGCGGCGTGAAACTGTCGAACGGCTGGCCGTGAATACTCAAACTGCCGGCATCGGCACGATGAATACCAGCGAGGATCTTGATCAGGGTCGACTTGCCCGCCCCGTTTTCTCCCACAAGCCCGTGAATCGTTCCGGCCTCGACCTTAAGGTTTACGCCGTCCAGCGCCTGGGTGGCGCCAAAGCACTTGCTGATACCCGCCAAGTGCAAGGCCGGTGGCGCCACTTCAACGTCTGCAATCGCTGATCCCATGATCGATCTCCCGCGTCAGTTATCGCCTCTGAGCTTTTGCACGTCAGGCAGGTTGGCGGCCGTCGTCAGCAGGGTTGGCACCTGGGTCTCCTTCGGCAGATCGTGCTGTCCGGCCAGGTAGCGGGCGACGTTCTGCACCGCAGTCTTGCCGATCAGTGCAGGCTGCTGGGCAACTACGGCGCCCACCGGCGAATCGTCACGGCGCATCAGCTCGAGCACTTCCGGTGTGCCGTCGACGCCGTAGGTCTTGATTTCGGTTCTGCCGGCATCGATCAGTGCCTTGCTGGCGCCCAGTTGCGGGATGTCCCAAGCGGCCCAGATCGCCGAGACAGTGCCTTTGGGGTACTTGTTGAGCAACGCCGAGACTTGCGAGTAGGCGTCCTGAACCGTGTTGGGAATGACATCGCGCAACTCGGGCTCGATGATTTTCAGCTGCGGATGATCCTTGAGTACCAACTTGAGCTGGTCATAACGAATGGCGCAGACCGGCACGCCATAAAAGCCATTGAACACCAGCACATTACCCTGGCCACCTGCGTCCTTGATCAGTTGCCCGGCCAGTGCCTTGCCCGTGGCCACGTTGTCGGACGTGGTGTTGTTGAGGCTGTATTGCGATGGCGCATCAATGGTGAACAGCGGAATCCCCGCCTTGCTGATGCGCTTGAGCCAAGGGTCGATAACACTGAGGGTGCCGAGAGTCTGGATCACTGCATCCGGCTTTTGCGTGACCACGGTCTGCAATTGATTGACCAAGTTCTTGTCGTTGCGACCGGCATCGAGCGTGATGGGCGTGCCGCCCAGGCGCTTGACCTCAGCCACCTGCGCCTGGAAGGCCTTGATATCGAAGTAGTGACTGGTGCCGGTCATGCTGATCGCAATGCGTTTGCCCGCCAGCGAAGGCACGTCGCTGTCCTCGGCATACGCAGTTGCGACGAGACTGGTGGCCAACAGGGTCATCAACAGTGTGCGCCCTATTGCATGCAGGCGGTTTGTCTTGAAGGTCGGGACGGCATCAGGCATTCGGGTGGCTCCGCTGGCTCAGGAAAACAATCCTGATCGGCAGTGCACAGGTCATGCCCAAAGCCGTGCGCTGCGACTGGCTATGGCGCGAGGCCCGGCGGCAGGCGCTTTCGCGCCATTGCGCTGGATGGTGTGGGTGCGCAGTAGCCGGTTTTACCGGCGCAAACGCCGAACACATTGTCGGTTCGCTGTTGCCCGTACAACAGCGAATCGATGCGGGAGCGTGCCTGCTACAGGAGCGTGTTATCTGAGCTTGAACTGCCCCAGCGTGATCGTCAGATCACTCGCCAGCTCGGCCAGCGACTGGCTGGCGCTGCCGGTCTGGCCGGTGCGCACCGCCGATTGTGCCGACAAGTCACGGATGCGCACCAGGTTGCGGTCCACTTCCCGCGCGACCAGCGCTTGTTCTTCAGAGGCGCTGGCGATTACCGTGTTGCGCTCATCGATGACCATGACCGAACTGGCGATGCTGGCCAGCACAGCATTGGCCGACTCGGCCTGTTGTTTGGTGCGCTGCGCCTGATCGGTACTGACTTCAAGCGCAACCAGGGTACTTTTGGTGCCCTGCTGGATGTGCCCGACCATGGTTTCGATCTCGCGAGTCGATTCGCTGGTGCGGTGTGCCAGAGCGCGTACCTCGTCGGCGACCACGGCAAAACCCCGTCCGGCATCACCCGCGCGTGCCGCTTCAATGGCAGCGTTAAGGGCCAACAGGTTGGTTTGCTCGGACACCGCGCGAATGACATCCAGCACCTTGGTGATATCCAGCGTGCGGGTTGCCAGCGCCTGCGCCTCGACCGACGCGGTGCCGACATTGCGGGTCAGCTCAAGGATCGACTGGACGGTTTGATTGAGCTCTTCCTGACCTTCGCGGGCCGACACCGAAGAGGCTTTGGATTCTTCCGAGGTGGCCACCGCATTACGCGCGACTTCATCGACCGCCTGGCTCATCTCGGTGACCGCGGTGGCCGCCATTTCGATTTCGCTGTTCTGCACCACCAGGTCGGCGTTGCTGTTGACCATCAGGGCGCTCATTTCTTCCGTGGCCGACGCCAGTTGGTGAGCGGCATCGCCCACCTGACTCAGGGTCTGGCTCAGATTGCCGCGCATGCGCTCCATCGATTGCAGCAACAGGGCCGCTTCATCAGTGCCCTCACGGTTGATTGCGCTGGGACGCAGGTCGCCCGCAGCAATGGTTTCCGAGCTGTGCAGCGCCTGACTGATCGGCACTGCCAGACTTTTGGTCAGGCGCCAGGCGAGCAATACGGTCAGCAACACCGTCAGAAACATAACCCCCTGAGTGACGATCAGGGCGTTTTCATACACCGACGTCGCTGCAGCGCTGGATTCGGCTTCGGAGTCATCATTGATCTTTTCCAGCTTGCCAAGGGCGGCTTCGATACTTTCCGCCATGGCCTTCATCTCGCCCCAGACGAGCCCCCTTCCGGCCTCTGCCTGATTCTCGTTGATCAGCGTATAGACCTTCTCGGCACGCTCGATGTAGCCCTGATAAGTGCTCTTCAGCCCCTCGAAGAGCGCGCGCTCGTTATCATCGGTGATCAGCGGGTCGTAGGCCTCTACGGCCTTTTGGAAACCGGCCTTCCTTTCAAGAAACTCGTTGTGAGCCTGAGCCACCTGCGCAAGATCATGCGTGGCAAGCATTTTGGCCACGGTGGTGCGGGTTTTCTCGACCGCCAGGGCAATATCGTCACCCAGCGCAATCCCTGGAAGCGCGTCGTTTTCGATTTCAAGCGATTGCTCACGAATACCGTGCAATTGCCGAATGCTGAAAATACCAAGCCCGAACACCAGCACCACCATCACAGCAAAGCAGGCGGAGGTCCGCGCGGCTATTTTCAGCTGTCTCAGCATCTTCAATCCCCTTCCCGTGACCGGTAAATAAATGAGTATCGTCATTCCTATCGGCAGAACAGGAAAAAGGATGAAGATGCTCCGAACAGAGAGGTGCCACTATTATCAAGGCCCACCCGAATCGAAGCTTATGGTAGGTTTCGCGACGCTCGATAATCGCGAGATGGACGGGTCTTTTCACCCTTCAGACTGACTTCCTGGAGCTGCCATGAAACCTTGCTACGCCGCCGCACTGTTTGCTCTTTCACTGCCAGGCCTCGCTCACGCAGGCGATGCGCTACCCACCTACTCCGCCATCACCCAGGCGTTGAACACTGGAGAATCGGTCGCCGTGGTGATCGACCTGGGACAATGCAAATCCTCGATCGCAGGCGCCGAGCCGTCCAAAACCAAAGGCGGCAAACGCATCGATGCCTATCGCATCACACCCGACGGCACCCTGGCGTTTTCGGACACTCACTTCAGCCTCGATCGCGATAACAAGCCCGTCGAGCAATTCATTCGCTATCAGATACGCTCGAACGGCACAGCCACATTCAGCATGACGACACTGAATGTTCCTGGTTATCAGCAGGTGGGCACTCCGGTGAGTTATGAGTGTGCGGTCGGCAAGGGACTAAGCTTTTTTGCCGGATGAGCTGGCTCAACGCATGACTGCATAAACAGGAAGAGGTCGGCGTGAGGGAGAGACCAGCCCCACGCCGTCAGAATTAAAGCTCGCTGCGCGTCTTCACGTCAGCTGTTTTTTTCAATGTCTGCTTGCCGGTCGTTGACCTGAAAAATGCTGACACGCAGGCTGTCATCCCCCGGCTTGATGCTCACCCTGCCGACGTACAGATTCCGCTGCAAGTGATCATGCGCACCGGCAGGCACGCTGAACTGCTTGCTGCACGTAAAACTCGATTCGGTCAAAGGCGCCCGGTCCGTTTCATGCCCTGCCAGGAGCCCCTCGCCTACTACCTCTATATTCACTCCTTGATCAGTGAACAAGGTGTAGTACAGGCTGACACGCGCAAGGTCGTCGCCCTGGGGCACCAGATAAAGGCTGCCTCCAGGAAGTACCTGCCCCTGCAATCGCTTGCCACGAAACTCTCCACCCTGTATTTCACAGCTGCTGCGCTGCATCTTCGAAGGGTCGCAAAGCAATTGCGGCTTATCGATACGCAGGTGAATGGTCAATATTTCATGCAACTGCATCGTCTCTATCCCCTACGTCCCATCGTGCTGTGAAGACTGATGATTCGTTCATAACTGTACCAAGGTGTATGTTTTAGCCCGGACGCCTGGAAACTGTCAACTTAAGCGAACCGATTGGTACTTTTATGAGGGGTATAGGAAGGAATGCATTCAAAGCTTGTCGCTCACCGCCCAGGCCTCCAGCGTTCATGACGCCGCAGCACCTCCACCCTGCTGGTACTCTCGCGGCGTGCAGCCGAACTCGCGACGAAACACAGTGTGCAGGTATTGCGCAGACCGAAAACCGCAATCGCGGGCGATCTCGGCAATGGCCAGCCCGGTGTTTTCCAGTCCGTTTGCAGCGGCAGCCAGTTTGAAACGCAGAATCTCGTCATGCACGCTGCAGCCCCTTACCCGGCGAAAGTGTGACTCCAGTGACGAACGCGAAACGCCCACATAGGCGGCTACCTGTGCAGTCTTGATGCCTTGGCACGCGTACTGCCGGATAAACAGCAGCGCTTGCATGACATAGGGGTCACCCAAAGGCTGATGCAGACTCGACGCCTGCACGTTGACAGTATCCGGCGGTATCAGAATGTGTGTGCCCGAGGACGGCATGCCGTGCAACATCTGGTGCAGCAGACGTGCAGCGGTGCGACCCATGGTGTCGGTGCCTTGAACGACCGAGCTCAGAGGCACGCGAGTGAGGGTTCTGGTCAAAGGATCATTGTCGATGCCGATCAGTGCCACCTGTTCGGGAACGGCGATTCCGGCGGTCAGGCAGGCCTGCAATAGCTGACGAGCGCGCGCATCGGTCACGGCGATGATGCCGATCGGCTTGGGCAGGCTTTGCAGCCAGGCGATCTGCTGTTCTACGGCGCTGTCCCAGAGCGGCGCGCTGGTGCCCAGACCACGATAGACCTCGGCGTGCAGGCCGTCGCGTTGCAGCAAGCGGCGAAAGGCCTGCTCGCGCTCCTGGGCCCAACGATTGGCTTGCGCTTCAGGCAGGCTGAAGCAGGCAAAGCGTGTCAGCCCGGCCTCGATCAGGTGCTCATAGGCCGCCTTGATCAAGGCGTGATTGTCAGTCGCCACATAAGGAATGCCCTTCGGGTAGGCGCGTTCGTCCTGATAGGACCCACCGACTGCCACCACCGGCAGTTTGATCCCGGCCAGTGCCTCGCCGATCAGCGGGTCATCAAAATCGGCAATGATCCCGTCGCCCTGCCAGCGCTCGATGCCTTTCAGGCGACAGAGGAAATCCTCCTCCAGAAACAGGTCCCAGGACACCCGGGTGCTGCTGAGGTAGTTGCCGATGCCGCTGATGATACCGCGGTCATAAATCTTGCTGCCGTTGAATAACAGCGCAATACGGTGAACGGGAGGTACGGTTTTCATTGTTTTTATGCCGATTCGATAAGCACGACGCCGTTGGCCACAGACTAGGCCGCTGACCGGCGAATCTCAACACTCAAAATCGCACTGTGCGTTGGCGATTTTCATAATCAGCGCACGCTGGGCCGTTGCTAGTATCCAGACACCGCCAAGAACAATAAGGAAAACGCTCATGCCGTACTTCCCCGACGTCGACAGGGTTCGCTATGAAGGCCCTGACAGCGACTCGCCCCTCGCCTTTCGCCACTATGACGCCGACAGGCTGGTCCTCGGCAAACCCATGCGCGAGCATTTGCGCATGGCGGCCTGTTATTGGCACACCTTCGTATGGCCGGGTGCCGACATGTTCGGTGTCGGCACCTTCAAGCGCCCATGGCAAGGTTCCGGTGACCCGATGGAACTGGCCATCGGCAAGGCCGAAGCGGCGTTCGAGTTTTTCTCCAAGCTCGGCATCGATTACTACAGCTTCCACGACACCGATGTGGCACCGGAAGGCGCCTCACTGAAGGAATATCGCCACAACTTCGCGCACATGGTCGATCACCTGGAGCGCCATCAGGAACAGAGCGGCATAAAACTGCTGTGGGGCACGGCCAACTGCTTCAGCAACCCGCGTTTCGCCGCAGGCGCTGCCAGCAACCCGGACCCTGAAGTGTTTGCCTACGCCGCGACCCAGGTGTTCAGCGCGATGAATGCCACCCAGCGTCTCAAAGGGTCCAACTACGTATTGTGGGGCGGTCGTGAAGGCTACGAAACCCTGCTCAATACCGACCTCAAGCGTGAACGCGAACAACTCGGACGTTTCATGCGCATGGTCGTTGAACACAAGCACAAGATCGGTTTCAAGGGTGACTTGCTGATCGAGCCCAAGCCACAGGAGCCGACCAAACATCAGTACGATTACGACAGCGCCACAGTGTTCGGCTTTCTACAGCAGTACGGCCTGGAAAACGAGATCAAGGTCAATATCGAGGCCAACCACGCCACGCTGGCCGGGCACAGCTTCCACCACGAAATCGCCACGGCGATCTCGCTGGGGATCTTCGGCAGCATCGACGCCAACCGTGGCGACCCACAGAACGGGTGGGACACGGACCAGTTTCCCAACAGCGTCGAAGAGATGACCCTCGCCACCTACGAGATCCTCAAGGCTGGCGGCTTCACCAATGGCGGTTTCAATTTCGACTCCAAGGTGCGTCGCCAGAGCCTCGACGATATCGATCTGTTCCACGGCCACGTCGCCGCGATGGATGTCCTTGCCCTGGCGCTGGAGCGTGCCGCCGCCATGGTGCAGAACGATAAACTCCAGCACTTCAAGGATCAGCGCTACGCCGGCTGGCAGCAGCCTTTCGGACAATCGGTACTGGCGGGCGAGTTCAGCCTTGCATCGCTCGCCGAACACGCCTTCGCCAACGAGTTGAACCCGCAGGCCGTCAGTGGCCGCCAGGAACTGCTCGAAGGTGTGGTCAATCGCTTTATCTACACCTGACCGGCGTAGCTGGACGTCGCCGTGACATTCAGGCGACAAATCTTCATACGCGACGTCCGGCAAAGCTCTACAGTTCTATCGGTATCACCCTCAGTCAAGAAGTGTCTCAAACAACAATAAAAGGACGCACCCTATGAACACCCTCAAACGTACGCTGCTCGCCAGCGCGCTGGCCTTGCTGTCCCTGCCGGTCATGGCCGACTCTGCGCACCCGAAAATAGGTTTTTCCATTGATGACCTGCGCCTGGAACGCTGGTCACGCGACCGTGATTACTTCGTTGCTGCGGCGGAAAAGCTGGACGCCAAGGTCTTCGTGCAATCGGCGGATGCCAATGAACAGAAACAGATCTCGCAGATAGAAAACCTCATCTCTCGCGGCGTCGATGTGATCGTCATCGTGCCGTTCAACGCCACCGTGCTCACCAACGCCGTTGCCGAAGCCAAAAAGGCCGGGATCAAGGTGGTGTCGTATGACCGGCTGATCCTAAATGCCGATATCGATGCGTACATCTCCTTCGATAACGAAAAGGTCGGCGAGATGCAGGCCAACGGCGTGCTGAAAGCAGCGCCCAAGGGCAATTACTTCCTGCTCGGCGGCGCGCCCACCGACAACAACGCCAAGATACTGCGTGAAGGCCAGATGAAAGCGCTGCAACCGGCTATCGACAGAGGTGACATCAAGATCGTCGGCCAGCAGTGGGTAAAGGAGTGGAACCCGACCGAAGCCCTGAGCATTGTTGAAAATGCCCTGACCCGCAATAACAACAAGATTGACGGCATCGTCGCCTCCAACGACGCGACTGCCGGCGGCGCGATTCAGGCCCTCGCCGCACAGAAACTGGCCGGCAAAGTCCCTATCTCGGGCCAGGATGCGGACCTCGCGGCGGTCAAGCGGGTCATCGATGGCACGCAGACCATGACCGTCTACAAGCCGCTGAAACTGATTGCCACGGAAGCCGCCAAGCTCTCCGTGCAACTGGTGCGCAACGATGAGAAACCGAAGTTTGACTCGCAGTCGGACAATGGCATGAAGAAAGTCGACACCATGCTGCTGACCCCGACCTTGCTGACCAAGGACAACATCGACCTGCTGGAGAAAGACGGGTTCTACACCAAGGCGCAGATTGACGGGCAATGAGCCTCGATCGTTGATACGTCGCTGAAAGCCAGAGCACGACCCTGCAGTTAGGCAGGGTCGCCGCTCAGGCCAAGCCATCACACCTTCGTAGAGCCCTGCGCCATGTCTGACTACCTGTTGCAAATGAACGGCATCGTCAAATCCTTCGGCGGTGTAAAAGCGCTCAACGGCATTGATATAACAGTGAAGCCCGGCGAATGCGTCGGCCTGTGCGGCGAGAACGGCGCGGGCAAGTCGACATTGATGAAAGTCCTGTCGGCGGTCTATCCCCACGGCACCTGGGAGGGCGAGATCCTGTGGGACGGCCAACCGCTCAAGGCACAATCGATCAGCGAAACGGAAGCGGCCGGGATCGTCATCATCCATCAGGAGCTGACGCTGGTCCCGGACCTGTCGGTGGCCGAAAACATCTTCATGGGTCACGAGCTGACGCTTCCCGGCGGGCGCATGAATTATCCGGCCATGATCCACCGCGCCGAGTCGCTGATGCGTGAGCTCAAAGTGCCTGACATGAACGTGGCGCTGCCGGTTTCCCAGTATGGCGGCGGCTACCAGCAACTGGTGGAAATCGCCAAGGCGCTGAACAAGAAGGCGCGCCTGCTGATTCTCGACGAGCCTTCCTCGGCCCTGACCCGTTCCGAAATCGAGGTGCTGCTGGACATCATTCGTGACCTGAAGGCCAAGGGGGTCGCGTGCGTGTACATCTCGCACAAACTCGATGAAGTGGCCGCCGTATGCGACACCATTTCAGTCATCCGCGACGGCAAACATATCGCAACCACCGCAATGGCGGACATGGACATTCCGAAGATCATCACCCAGATGGTCGGACGCGAAATGAGCAACCTCTATCCCACCGAGCCGCATGATGTCGGCGAGGTGATTTTCGAAGCGCGGCATATCACCTGCCATGACGTCGATAACCCCAGGCGCAAGCGGGTTGACGACGTGTCGTTTAGCCTCAGGCGCGGGGAGATCCTCGGCATCGCCGGGCTGGTGGGCGCGGGCCGCACCGAACTGGTATCCGCCCTGTTTGGCGCCTATCCGGGTCGATACAGCGGTGAAGTGTGGCTCGATGGCCAGATGATCGACACGCGCACGCCGCTCAAATCGATCCGCGCCGGCCTGTGCATGGTGCCCGAAGACCGCAAGCGCCAGGGCATCATTCCGGACCTGGGTGTCGGTCAGAACATCACCCTCGCGGTCCTCGACAGCTACTCGAACATGACCCGCATCGACGCTGAAGCCGAGCTGGGCAGTATCGACCGGGAAATCTCGCGCATGCATCTCAAGACGGCCAGCCCGTTTTTGCCGATCACCAGCCTGTCAGGCGGCAATCAGCAGAAAGCCGTGCTGGCGAAGATGCTGCTGACCCGCCCGCGCGTTCTGATTCTCGACGAGCCCACCCGCGGCGTCGATGTCGGTGCCAAGTACGAGATTTACAAGCTGATGGGTGCGCTGGCAGCCGAGGGTGTATCGATCATCATGGTGTCTTCGGAACTGGCCGAAGTGCTGGGCGTGTCCGACCGTGTACTGGTGATTGGCGAAGGCCAGTTACGCGGCGACTTCATCAACCATGAACTGACTCAGGAGCAGGTGCTCGCCGCTGCACTCAGCCACTCCGATGCCCCTCACAATAACGCCCGGAAGACTGCGTAGATGAACCAGGTCAAACAGTTCTTTACCCGCTACAAAATGCTCGCGCTGGTGATTGCCATTGCCGTTATCTGGCTGTTCTTCAGCTGGCAGACCGAGGGCGGCTTCCTCACCCCGCGCAACTTGTCCAACCTGCTGCGACAGATGTCCATTACCGGGATTCTGGCCTGCGGCATGGTGCTGGTGATCATCAGCGGTGAGATTGACCTGTCGGTGGGCTCATTGCTTGGCCTGCTCGGTGGCCTGGCGGCGATTCTGGATGTGGTTTACCACGTTCCGCTGCTGGCGAACCTGAGCGTGGTGGCCTTGTGCGGCCTGATGATCGGCCTCGCCAATGGCTACATGACTGCCTACCTGCGGATCCCCTCGTTCATTGTCGGGCTGGGTGGCATGCTTGCGTTTCGTGGCGTCCTGCTGGGGATCACCGGCGGCACGACCATCGCCCCGGTGTCGCCGTCGCTGGTCTATATCGGCCAGGGCTATCTGCCGCATGCGGTCGGCACAGGGCTCGGTATTCTGTTGCTGGCATTGACGCTGTTCCTGACCTGGAAACAGCGGCGCAACAGAGCGCTGCACGGGCTGGCGGCACATTCGCTGATTCGTGATGTGTTGCGTGTATTGCTGATCGGCGCCGTGCTGGGCGGCTTTGTCTATGTGCTCAACAGCTACGACGGAATCCCCGTTCCGGTGTTGCTGTTGCTGATCCTGCTCGGCGTGTTCAGCTACGTCACCAGCCAGACGGTCTTCGGACGCCGGGTCTACGCCGTTGGCAGCAACATGGAAGCCACGCGCCTGTCCGGCATCAACGTACAGGCCGTGAAGCTGTGGATCTTCGGCATCATGGGCGTGATGTGCGCGTTTGCAGGGCTGGTCAACACCGCACGCCTGGCCGCCGGCTCACCCTCGGCCGGCAACATGGGCGAACTCGACGCCATCGCCGCATGCTTCATCGGCGGCACGTCCATGCGTGGCGGTTCAGGCACTGTTTACGGTGCGCTGCTCGGCGCATTGGTGATCACCAGTCTCGACAACGGCATGTCGATGCTCGACGTCGACAGTTACTGGCAGATGATCGTCAAGGGCGGCATTCTGGTGCTGGCGGTGTGGGTAGACGTGAGTACCCGCGCCGGGCGGCGCTGATGGGAAGCCCGGCTGTGAGGCCGGGCTGCCTGAGAAGTATCATTAGCCTTGGCTTCACTGCTGTTGAATCTCTTTGAAGCACTCCTCTTCAATCCCGCCCCAGCCACAGCGTGGCGTCCTTCCACGCGCCTACCGTCACCAGTTCCTCCAGAGTCTCCAACAGGATTTTCTCCCAACTCAACGCCAGGCGGCTGCTTCTACGATCCTTGAGCGTGGTCAACGAAACCGTGGAGCGAATGCCCGGTCGTTCGATGGCATGGCCAATGGCCCTCGCAAAGGTGTACGAGGTCCCTTGGCCATCTGGCTGCACCGGCCCGAGCTGGCCGAGTGTGCCCAAGCGCTGGGCCGCTACTGCCGCTATGACACGTGTCTGGATCCGCGACTGTCGGAGCCTTGGAGACCAGGACGACAGTCACCGCCCATTGTCAGCACGGCCTTTTGAGCATAAGGTGTAAAAAACCTATACAAGACTACTAGCGATGTACAAGAAAGTTGACTGGCCGCTGACGCTTTACTTTGATGGTGACTGCCCGCTCTGTGCCCGAGAAGTCAGAACATTGCGCGCCCATGCAAAGCCTGAGCGGCTCTTGTTCGTGGATATCCGTGATGACGCCTTTGACGCCACTTCTCTGGGATTCACACTTGAAGACATGGAGTCGTTACTGCACGCCAGATTCAGCGATGGCACGTGGGTCAAGGGTCTGGACGCGACACTCTGGAGTTGGCGAGCGGCCGGCCTGGGTGCGTGGGTCGCGCCGCTGTCATGGCGATTCATGAGGCCGCTGTTCAACCTGGGCTATCGGCTTTTCTGCCGCTCGCGCCCTTACCTTGCCTGGCTGCCCCACCCTGACGGCAGCCGCCGTTGCAGTAGCAACAGCTGTGCGATCCCGGACGCAAAACCTGCTTCGGACAAGCGGACTTCCAGTACGGAAAGGTAAACAAGGACTGCCTACCGCAAAAACGAAAAAAGACGCCTAAGCGTCTTTTTTTGCTGACTCAGTGAACCTCGAGGATTCAGTGAATCAATATTTGGAGCGGGAAACGAGACTCGAACTCGCGACCCCGACCTTGGCAAGGTCGTGCTCTACCAACTGAGCTATTCCCGCATTGTCTTGATGACGGGCGCTATTCTAGCGTTTCAGATAGCGGCGTCAAGCCTTTGATTCAAAAACTTATTTTTTTTCTGCAGTCGTCCTGAGGTGCGGCCACGCGGCTCTCAGGTATTGCACCATGGACCAGAGTGTCAGCCCCGCAGCAATGAGCAGCAGCGCATAGCCGAGAATCACCCACAGGGTGATGGCCGGCGGGTTGCCGAGCAGAATGACCAGCGCGAGCATCTGCGCCGCTGTCTTCCACTTGCCCATGTTGGAAACGGCAACCTGCGCACGCGCGCCGATTTCCGCCATCCATTCGCGGAGCGCAGAGATTACGATTTCACGGCCGATGATCACCGCTGCGGGCAGCGTCAGCCAAAGATTGGCATGCGCCTGAACCAGCAGCACCAATGCCACGGCCACCATCAGTTTGTCTGCTACTGGATCGAGAAAGGCGCCAAAGGGCGTGCTCTGTTCAAGACGGCGGGCCAGATACCCGTCGAGCCAGTCGGTCGCCGCAGCGAACGCAAAGACTGCACTGGCCGCCATGTAGCTCCAGTGGTAAGGCATGTAGAACAACAAAATGAAGATCGGAATCAGTAAAACGCGTAGTACGGTGATCAGATTAGGGATATTCATCGGCACAACTGGCTACGAGGTGAACGAGCATTCTACTCGCTGTGCAGGTTTGCATAAATCGACTCTGCCAGCTTTTTGCTGATTCCGGGTGCTTTTGCTATTTCATCGATGCTGGCACGGGACAATTCCTGCAATCCACCGAAATGTTTGAGCAGATCACGACGCCGGGTCGGCCCGACACCCGCGACGCCCTCGAGGGTCGATGTACGCCGGGTCTTGCCCCGGCGCGCACGGTGGCCGGTGATCGCGAAACGGTGCGCCTCGTCGCGAATCTGCTGAATAAGGTGCAGGGCCGGAGAGTCGCCGGGCAACGTGAATTCATGCGCTGAGTCGTTCAGGTACAGCGTCTCGAAACCTGCCTTGCGCGTGGTGCCCTTGGCCACACCGAGCAGGATGAGGTCAGGAACCTGTAATTCATTTAGCACGTCACGCGCCATGGACATCTGACCCTTGCCACCGTCCACCAGCAGCACGTCCGGCAACTTGCCCTCCCCGGCCTTGATGCGGCTATAACGTCGGGTCAACGCCTGGTGCATGGCAGCATAGTCGTCGCCTGCCGTCACGCCTTCGATATTGAAACGCCGGTAATCGGACTTGATCGGGCCTTCGGGGCCAAACACCACGCAGGATGCTACGGTCGCCTCACCACTGGAGTGGCTGATGTCGTAGCATTCCAGACGCATCGGTGGGTCTTCGAGACCCAGCACCTTGGCCAGCGCTTCGAACCGCGACGCAACATGCTGACGGTTGGCCAGCCGCGCGGTCAGTGCCTGCTCGGCATTGGTGACCGCCATTTGCTGCCAGCGCGCCCGGGTGCCGCGCACGCGATGACTGATAACCATCTCGACGCCGCGCAGTTCTTCGACGGCGTCGACGAACGCAGGGAAATCGTCGTTGATGACATTGACGATGACTTCGCCGGGCAGTTCACGGTCGATGCCGCCGAGGAAATACTGAGCCAGGAATGCCGACATCACTTCGCCGACCTCCTCTTCTATGCCGACCTGCGGGAAGAAGTTCTTGCTGCCCAGCACCCGCCCGCCCCGCACGCTGATCAGGTGCACGCAGGCGCCGCCAGGGTTGACGAACGCGGCGACCACATCGACATCGCCGGTACCGCCGTCCATGCTTTGCTGATCCTGGACGCGGCGCAGCAAGGCGACCTGATCGCGCAACTCGGCTGCGCGTTCGAAATCGAGCGCCATCGCGGCTTTTTCCATGGAGGCGTTCAGTTCGTCACTCAGGGCATTGCTGCGCCCTTCGAGAAACATCACCGAGTGACGTACGTCCTCGGCATACACCTCAGGCTCGACCAGCCCGACACACGGCCCTTTGCAACGTTTGATCTGATATTGCAGGCAAGGACGCGTGCGGTTCTTGAAGTAGCTGTCCTCGCACTGCCGCACCTGAAAGGTCTTCTGCAGCAGGCTAAGGCTCTCGCGAATCGCGCCGGCACTCGGGTAAGGCCCGAAATAACGGCCCTTGGCTTTCTTGGTACCACGATGAATGCTCAGTCGCGGAAAGGCATTATCGGACAGAAACACATAGGGATAGGACTTATCGTCACGCAAGAGAATGTTGTACGGGGGCCGCCACTCCTTGATGAGGGTCTGCTCCAGCAACAGCGCTTCAGTTTCGTTGCCCGTGATGGTGGTCTCGATCTGGGCGATGCGCGACACCAGCGCTCCGGTCTTGGGCGCGTGTCCGGTCTTGCGAAAATAGCTGGCAAGACGCTTCTTGAGGTTCTTGGCCTTGCCGACGTAAAGCAGTGTGGCTTCGGCGTCGAACATACGGTAGACGCCGGGACGACCGCTACAGGTCGCGAGAAATGCACTTGGATCGAAAGTCTGGGTCATGTTCAGGCGCTGGCATCAACCATGCCGTGACGTACAGCGAGCAAAGCCAGTTCAACATCACTGCTGATCGAGAGCTTTTCAAAGATACGGTATCGGTAGGTATTAACGGTTTTCGGTGAAAGGCACAGCTTGTCCGAGATGGTCTGGACTTTCTGGCAGCCGACGATCATCAGGGCAATCTGGATCTCGCGCTCGGACAGCAGATCGAACGGCGAATTGTTGACCTGCGGTTGAAACGACTTCAATGCCAGTTGCTGGGCAATCTGCGGGCTGATGTAACGCTGACCGGCAAACACCAGGCGAATGGCCTGGACCATTTCGGCAAGCCCGGCGCCCTTGGTCATGTAACCGGCAGCGCCAGCCTGCAGCAAACGGGTCGGGAAAGGATCTTCTTCACAGACGGTAACAGCGACGACCTTGATATCAGGGTGGCTGCGCAGCATCTTGCGCGTCGCTTCCAGCCCACCGATGCCCGGCATCTTGACGTCCATCAATACGACGTCAGGCTTGAGCTCGCGCGCTTTCTTCAGGGATTCCTCGCCGGAATCGGCCTGCCCGACAACTTGCAGACCATCAATGTCGGCGAGCATGCGTGTGATGCCTGTCCGGACAAGATCATGGTCATCGACAACTAGCACCTTAATCAAGCAGACACCTCGCGCAACGGTCATAACGAATGCCAATCACCATAACAAAAACAACGAGTCAGACCTAGCACTGCGAACACCGTCTCACATCAATATGATGGCAAGCACCTCAGGCAGTGCTGCAAAAATCTCGATACGACAGCAGAGCGGCGCCCGCCCCGGGCTTTTATCACTTGACCGACGGAAGCTTCGCAGCCCCCGATAATGGCCCCGAGAGCTCGGCGATAGTGGTTGTCAGGCGCCGGATAGCATCCTGATCTTCCTTGCCCAGCACTCGGTAATTGCCCAGGATTTTTTCCTCGATAAGGCTGAGATTGTCGATCGGCACCGGCGTTCGCGTCCCCGTCAACACGTAAAGCACGTCAACACCTTTGGCTGCAACCGCCGCCAGGTAATCGGCCTTCGGTGCACGATCACCATTTTCATACTTTCCCTGGGCATTAGCCTCGACGCCTCCTATTTCACCGAAGGTACGCTGAGACATGCTCAGACGTTCTCTTTCCTTTCTCAGTCGGTAACCGATTCCACTCATTTGAACCTATTATCCTGTTGAAGCCATCCGAACGAGTGTTAGAATCTCGCGGAATTGAATAGATTTGAACGGTTTTGAACTATGCCCGGAATTCGCACCGCCGCACAAGCCAAGGCCTGGCTGGATCAACAGGGCAAATCTGTTCAGGAGTTCGCTCGTGAAAACAGCATTGATCCGGCGACCACTTACCAGGTACTGGCAGGACGCAAGAAAGGAAGGCGCGGTGAAGCGCATAAGGTAGCTGTACTGCTGGGCATGAAGATCGGGACGATCCCGAACACGGAAGCCCGGCATGAAGAAGCACGTGAAGAATAGCCGTTATTGGCTGGTGACAACGCATCCCGGACAAAACGCCAAAGCCGTTGCCTGCATTCAGGTATACAGGGTTGCGGGCAAAATAGCCCGCGCCGAATACGGCATGCCATCAACCGTTGAGCGGTTCGCTGTGGCTACCGGGGTTCCACCTGCCTGCATTCGCGAAAAACGATAATCCCGTTGATTGAATTTTCCAATTGAAGGCGCCTGGTTTCCTGAAGTAAGCTTGCGCTCAATTAACGGAGACCCACCATGCTGCAATCCACTTCACCGCTACTCGACGCTGTTACCGGCATTGCTTGCCGTGCACGTGCTGTGGCTGTGCAGACTGCCTCGGTGAGCGCATCCGTTGACTCTTATTATGGGTATTGGTTTAGCCACTGGCGCGCCTGATACCCATCCGGCGCCCACGTTAAGGGGACGCCAACCAGAGAATTCTCTAACCCCCGGTCGGCTTCCCGACCGGGGGTTTTGTTTTTTCAGGGCCACGTATTTCAACGGTCTGTTCAAGAACAGCCGTAAACCATCAATCTGCATTGCATCGAGGACACGACATGAACTACGCCACTTATTACCGCAACGACATCGATTTTGCCTGGCGATTTAGCCACCTCCGTTCGGGACAGCCTGCCGCCTCCGTTCGGTCTCTGCCAGGTGGCAATCACATACCCCCGGTTCTAGAAGCCCTTTGTCGAACACCCCAGTAGGTCTGAGCGGGAGCGTCCCGCCAGCCCAGGAAGCCAGAACATGAATTCGTCCGTTGCCGTAACCCCGTCCGACCTGTCCAGCCACGCCGTAAAACTGGCAGACAACAGCCCCGCCTCGAAACGCCTGCCAGGGACCCTGGAATTGAAGATGCGCCTGCCCCTCGACGCAGCGCTCACCGAACAGGTTGCAGCCCACCGCCGCGCCGTACGCGCCATCCTTGAAGGTCAAGACTCGCGGCTGCTGGTCATCGTCGGCCCCTGCTCGATCCACGACCCTCGATCCGCCCTTGAATACGCTGAGCGACTGGCCGACCTTGCCGCGCAAGTCAGTGACCAGATGCTGCTGGTAATGCGCGCCTACGTCGAAAAACCGCGCACGACGGTGGGCTGGAAAGGCCTGGCTTACGATCCGCGCCTCGATGGCAGTGACGACATGGCCGAGGGCCTGACGCTGTCGCGGCATTTGATGCGGGATATGCTGGGCCTGGGCCTGCCGATCGCCACCGAGATACTGCAGCCCATGGCGGCAGGCTACTTCGACGATCTGCTCAGTTGGGTCGCGATTGGCGCTCGCACCACCGAATCGCAGATCCATCGCGAAATGGCCAGCGGCCTGCCCATGGCGGTCGGTTTCAAGAACGGTACTGACGGCGGCGTAACGGTGGCCAGCGACGCGATGCGTTCGGCGGCGCATCCGCATCGTCACTTTGGCATGGACCGTCATGGCCACCCGGCCATTATCGAGACGCAAGGCAATCCGGACACGCACATTGTGCTGCGCGGCGGTCACGGCGGCCCCAATTACGATCGCCAGAGTGTGGCCAAGTTGCAGGCGAGCCTGAGCAGGAATAATGTCGCGTCGCGGATCATGGTCGATTGCAGCCATGCCAACAGTGGCAAGGACCCGCTGCGTCAGCCAGCCGTATTCGAAGACGTGCTTGAACAGCGCTTGTCGGGCAATACCTCGCTGATCGGCATGATGATCGAGAGCCACCTGTTCGACGGCTGCCAGGCATTGGGCGGGACGCTGCAGTACGGCGTTTCGGTCACCGATGGCTGCCTTGGCTGGGAAGGCACCGAACAGCTGTTGCGTCGCGCGGTTGACCGTCTGCGTTACAGATAAACAGAGCGAAGGAACTTTGTCGGGAAATACCGCACTGAATCCGGTAGGCTGTTTCTTTTTTTTCACAGGAGATTATTCCCCATGGCTAAAGCCACTGCCCGCCACATCCTTGTTTCGAGCGAAGAAAAATGCAACGAACTCAAGGCTCAGATCGAAGGCGGCGCTGATTTCGCTGAAATCGCCAAGGCCAACTCCAGCTGCCCATCGAGCCGCCAGGGCGGTGACCTGGGTTCGTTCGGTCCAGGCCAGATGGTCAAGGAATTCGACACTGTCGTATTCAGTGCTCCGGTGAACACCGTTCAGGGTCCGGTAAAGACTCAGTTCGGCTACCACCTGCTGGAAGTGACCAGCCGTCAGGACTGATCCTGTCGCGCCGCATGCCAGACGGCTCATCTTCGGATGGGCCGTTTTTGTATGTGGTCGTTTTCAACAGCGCAGTGGCTTGGCGAAGCGGCCATTTGTCTGTAGAAGATAGCGCGATGCAGGGCCATGAGCTCTGTCATGATTGTTGTCACCGCTGTACAGCCAGTCGCCTTTAACCCTGACATTCGCTTGCGAACGTCAGTCAGGATTCGAGTCATGCGTTTTGTTTTTTCATCGTTGCTCGCCTTGACGCTGACCTTCATTGGCGCAACCCAATCGCTGTCCGCAGCCCCGCAACACGCCCTGACCGTTTACGGCGAAGCGCCACGCTATCCAGCCGACTTCAAGCACTTCGATTACGTGAACCCGGACGCGCCCAAAGGCGGCAGCATGCGACGCTCGGCCATCGAAATCGGCCAGTTCGACCACCTGATGCCCTTCACCGACAAGGGGATGGGCGTTTCGCAGATCAATGGCATGCTTTACTCCCCACTGGCTACGCGCTCGATGGACGAGCCCTACACCGTCTACGGGCTTGTCGCCGAGAAAATGGAGCGTGGCGCGGATGGCCTCTCCCTGCGCTTTTACCTGAACCCGAAGGCACGTTTCGCGGACGGCACGCCGATTACCGCCAGTGACGTGAAGTACACCTACGAGTTGCTGATGACGCAGGGTAACCTGCAATACCGGACCCAGTTTGAAGCGGTCCAGGGCCTGGAGGTCGAATCGCCTTCGCAAATCCGCTTCGACTTCAAAAACAGCGATAACCGCACCCTGCCCCTTGATCTGGCTTCGCTGCCGGTATTCCCCGAGCACTGGTGGAAATCCCGTGACTTCGCCAGCGGTGCCGGCTTTGAAATTCCGCCTGGCAGCGGGCCCTATCGGATCAGCCATGTGGACCCGGGCCGCACTGTCACCTTCGAGCGCGATCCGGACTGGTGGGGCAAGGACCTGCCAGTCAGCAAAGGCCTGTATAACTTCGACAGGTTCAGCATCGAGTACTTCGGCGACATCGATGTCGCACGTACGGTACTCAAAGGCGGCGCCTATGATTACAACCGCGAGTTTTCGGCGACCGGCTATTCAATTCGCTATGACGGCCCCGCCCTCAGCGACGGGCGCCTGCAGAAAGCCCAACTGGCCAGGGGCGCGGTGCAAAGCTCGCAGGGTTTCGTCTTCAACCTGAGCCGCCCCATGTTCCAGGACCGTCGCGTGCGCCGGGCGCTGTCGCTGCTCTGGGACTTCGAATGGACCAACCGGCAGATGATGCGCAACATGTACATTCGCCAGAACAGCTTCTTCTCCAACTCGGAGCTGGCCGCCAGCGAACTGCCCACGCCTGCCGAACTGAAAATCCTTGAGCCACTGCGCGGCGAAGTCCCCGAGCAGGTGTTCGACAGCGTGTTCGAGACGCCCAAAACCGATGGCACAGGCTTCATTCGCGACAAGCAACTGCAAGCGCTGGCCCTCATGAAAGAAGCTGGCTGGACGCCCAAGGGCGATGAGCTGGTGAATGCCCGGGGCGAACCGTTCAGCTTTACCTTTCTCAATGCACAAACAGGTTTCGAGCGAATGCTGCTGCCCTACAAACGCACCCTGGCGCAGATCGGTATCCACTTCGACATTCGCCGCATCGATGCCGCGCAATACCTCAACCGCGTCATGGCCCGCGATTACGACATGATTGTCACCGGCTACCCGGTCTCGACATCGCCCGGTGCCGAGCTGTACAGCAGTTTTGGCTCCAAGGTGGCGATGGACCCGGGTTCGAGCAATTACATGGTGCTGCAAGACCCTGCTGTCGACACGCTGATTGCCGGCCTGCTCAAGGCCGACAACAAGCAGACCATGACCGACTACGCCCATTGCCTGGACCGCGTACTGCAGTGGAACTACTACTGGATTCCCAACTACTATCCGCCCGGCTCTTCAACCGTCTGGTGGAACCGTTTCGGCATCCCCAAAATTCAGGCCAGCAACAATGAGGCCATCGAAACATGGTGGGAAATCAGCCCGACACCGCTGACCAATGAGCAATTCGCTGAAAAACGCGGCGCCTCGGCCATCGTTTCGGAGATGCAGTGAATGCTCGGTTATATCCTGCGGCGCCTGCTGCTGATCATCCCTACCCTGCTGTGCATTTTGCTGGTCAACTTTTTTATCGTGCAGGCCGCACCGGGCGGGCCTGTGGAGCAAGCCATTGCTCGCCTGCAAGGGATCGGCGGTGCAACCGTGGGCGCGGGTGCCAGCGAGTCTGCCGGGGCGGGTCATTCCAAAGCGTCCCGCGGGCTGGACCCGGCGCTGATCAAGCAGATCGAACGTCAATACGGTTTCGACAAACCGCTGCACGAACGTCTCTGGCTGATGCTGAAGAACTATGCACGACTGGATTTCGGCAGCAGCTTCTTTCGCGGCGCAACGGTGACCGACCTCATTCTGCAGAAAATGCCGGTGTCGATATCACTGGGGCTCTGGGCGACATTGCTGACGTACCTGGTATCAATCCCGCTGGGGATTCGCAAAGCGGTGAAACACGGCAGCCAGTTCGATATCTGGAGCAGCACCGCCATCATCATCGGTTACGCCATGCCAGCCTTCCTGTTCGCCATGCTGCTGGTGGTGGTGTTCTGTGGCGGCACGTCGCTGAACTGGTTTCCGGTGCGCGGACTGGTTTCGGACAACTTCGAGCAACTGACCACGATCGGCAAGATCGCTGACTATTTCTGGCACTTGGCGCTGCCGGTCTCGGCGCTGGTCATTGGCGGCTTTGCCACGCTGACCCTGCTGACCAAGCATTCCTTTCTCAACGAAATCACCCGTCAGTACGTGACCACGGCCCGCGCCAAGGGCATGAGCGAGCGACGGGTGCTGTATGGTCATGTGTTTCGCAATGCCATGTTGCTGGTGGTGTCGGGCATTCCGCAGGCGTTCATCAGCGTGTTCTTTGCCGGTTCGCTGCTGATCGAGGTGATCTTCTCGCTGGATGGCCTGGGCCGCATGAGCTATGAAGCCGCTGTGTCGCGGGACTACCCGGTGGTGTTCGGTTCGTTGTTCATCTTCACCGTGTTCGGCCTGCTGATAAAGCTGATCGGCGATATCTGCTACACGCTGGTCGACCCCAGAATCGACTTCAGCGCGAGGAATGCATGATGCGCAGCCTTTCGCCGCTGGCCCGTCGTCGCCTGGAACGTTTTCGCAGCAATCGCCGCGGCTGGTGGTCGCTGTGGCTGTTCTGCGGTCTGTTTGCCCTGACACTGGGTGGCGAACTGATCGCCAATGACAAGCCTCTGCTGGTCAGCTATCAGCACTCGCTCTATTTCCCGGTATTCAAGCGTTATACCGAGCAGCAATTCGGCGGCGAGCTGCCCTTCCAGCCCGATTACCGCAGCGACTACGTACGCACACTGATCAGCAAAGGGGACGGCTGGATGCTGTTCCCGCCCATCCCGTTCAGTGACGACACGCCCAACTATGACCTGAAAACCCCGGCACCCAGCCCGCCGTCTGCAGAAAACTGGCTCGGCACCGATGACCAGGCGCGCGACGTCATGGCGCGGGTGATTTTCGGCGCCCGGGTGTCGATCCTGTTTGCGCTAGTGCTGACCTTCATCAGCGCGCTGATCGGGATCAGCGCCGGGGCGTTGCAGGGCTACTACGGCGGCTGGGTCGACTTGTTCGGCCAGCGTCTGCTGGAGGTCTGGTCAGGCCTGCCGGTGCTGTACCTGCTGATCATCCTGTCAGGTTTCGTCGAGCCCGATTTCTGGTGGCTGCTGGGCATCATGGCGCTGTTTTCCTGGCTGACCCTGGTCGATGTGGTGCGCGCCGAGTTTCTGCGCGGGCGCAACCTCGAGTACGTCAAGGCCGCTCGGGCGCTCGGTCTGGGGGATCGAAAAGTGATCATGCGCCACATCCTGCCCAACGCGATGAATGCGACGTTGAGCTACCTGCCGTTCATTCTTACCGGTGCCATCTCGACCCTCACTGCGCTGGATTTTCTGGGCTTCGGCATGCCTGCCGGCAGCGCGTCGCTGGGTGAACTGATCGCCCAGGGCAAGCAGAACCTGCAAGCGCCCTGGCTGGGGCTGACAGCGTTCTTCTCCCTCGCGTTGATCCTGACGCTGCTGGTATTCATAGGCGAGGCGCTGCGTGATGCCTTCGACCCGAGGTCCTGACATGTCGGAAAACCTGATCGAAATCCGCGACCTGAGCGTCGCCTTCAACGGGCAGAAAGTGGTCAGTAACCTGAGCCTGGATGTGCGCCGCGGCGAGTGTCTGGCGCTGGTGGGAGAATCCGGCTCCGGCAAGTCCGTCACCGCTCACTCGATCCTGCAATTACTGCCCCGCAGCGGCACCCTGACCACGGGCAGCATCACCTACCGGGGTCAACAGTTGGTGGGGGCCGACGACCGCACCCTGCGCGAGCTGCGCGGCAACCGGATTGCGATGATTTTCCAGGAACCGATGACCTCGCTGAATCCGCTGCACAGCGTGGCCCGACAGATCGGCGAAACGTTACTGCTGCATCGCGGCATCAGCGGTCGTGAAGCGCAGAAACGCATTGTCGAGCTGCTGGAGCTGGTAGGCATTCAACAGCCGGAAAAACGCCTGAAAGCCTACCCGCACGAACTCTCTGGAGGCCAGCGCCAGCGGGTGATGATAGCCATGGCGCTGGCCTGCGAGCCGGAGCTGCTGATTGCCGACGAACCGACCACTGCGCTGGACGTCACGGTGCAACGCAAGATCCTCGTGCTGCTCAAGGAGCTGCAACAGCGCCTGAACATGTCGCTGTTGTTGATCAGCCATGACTTGAACCTGGTGCACAGCGTCGCGCAGCGCGTCTGCGTGATGCGCGCCGGTGAAATCGTCGAGCAGTCCGATTGCAAGTCGCTGTTCAAATCACCTCAGCACCCTTACAGCCGCCTGCTGCTGGACGCCGAACCTGCCGGCGAGCCGCTGCGACGCGACACCCGGGAAACGGTGCTGCAAGTCGACAACCTGAAGGTCTGGTTTTCCCTGACCGGCGGCATCCTGCGGCGGCACAAGGAATACCTCAAGGCGGTGGATGACATCAGCCTGAGTATTGAGCGCGGCAAAACCCTCGGTATCGTTGGTGAGTCAGGCTCTGGCAAGTCGACTCTTGGTCAGGCGATCCTGCGTCTGCTAGAGTCGCGCGGCAGTATCCGCTTTCGCGGGCAGGCGCTGGACGGCCTGAGTCAGAAACAGATGCGACCGTGGCGTAAAGAGATGCAAGTGGTCTTTCAGGACCCTTACGGCAGCCTCAGCCCACGCATGTCAGTGGCGCAGATCATCAGTGAAGGACTGGAGGTACACAGCCAGTACGACCCGGCGAAATGCGATGCCGAGGTCATTCGGGCACTGGAAGAAGTCGGCATCGACCCGCAGAGCCGGCATCGCTACCCCCATGAGTTTTCCGGTGGCCAGCGTCAGCGTATCGCCATTGCCCGAGCGCTGGTGCTGAAACCCGCATTGATTCTGCTCGATGAGCCGACCTCGGCGCTGGACCGGACCGTGCAGAAACAGGTCGTTGCGCTGTTGCGCGAACTTCAGGAAAAGCACGGCCTGACGTACCTGTTCATCAGCCATGACCTGGCGGTAGTCAAAGCCCTTGCCCACGACGTGATCGTGGTCAAGGATGGCAAAGTCGTCGAGCGCGGCGCCAGCCATGACGTTTTCGATGCGCCGCAGCACCCGTACACACAAGAATTGCTGGCGGCCGCGCATCCTGAATGATCTGACCCACAACGAAGCTTCTGCCCGGAAGGTTTAGGAGCGTCTCCGATTTACGCTTGCGGACCCGGCTCGTCATCATCGACCAACCCCCACTCGGCGGTGCTTGCCGTGCTGCTGCCGGTCGGAGCCAGCGGCGCTGTGGTCAGTGTTCCGACGCCGCCTTCACTGTGCAGCTTGAGGCGCAGGCGCACGTTGTTTTGTGAGTCGGCGTTCTTGAGGGCCTCTTCTTCACTGATCGCACCTTCGACGGCCAGATTGAATAGCGCCGAGTCGAACGTCTGCATACCGAGGCTGCCGGACTTCTCCATGATGCCCTTGAGCTCGGTCAGTTCATTGCGCTGGATCAGGTCGCGAATGGTCGGCGTGCCCATCATCACTTCCACCGCCGCACGACGCTTGCCATCCGGGGTTCTGACCAGTCGCTGCGAGACGAACGCCTTGAGGTTGTTGCCCAGGTCATGCAGCAACTGCGCGCGACGCTCTTCCGGGAAGAAATTGATGATCCGGTCCAGCGCCTGATTGGCGTTGTTGGCGTGCAGTGTCGAGATCGCCAGGTGGCCGGTGTCGGCAAACGCCAGCGCGTGCTCCATGGTCTCGCGATCGCGAATCTCGCCGATCAGAATCACATCCGGCGCCTGGCGCAGCGTGTTCTTCAGTGCCGCATGGAAGCTGCGGGTATCGACCCCGACTTCGCGCTGGTTGACGATCGACTTCTTGTGGCGATGGATAAACTCGACCGGGTCTTCGATGGTGATGATATGGCCGCTGGCGTTGCGGTTGCGGTAGTCGATCAGCGCCGCCAACGAGGTCGACTTGCCCGAACCGGTGGCCCCGACAAACAGCACCAGACCGCGCTTTTCCATGATCACGTCGAGCAGTACGGGCGGCAGAAACAGGTCTTCGAAACGCGGGATGTCCAGCTTGATATTCCGCGCGACGATGGACACTTCGTTACGCTGCATGAAGATATTGATCCGGAACCGGCCGATGCCGGCCATCGAAACGGCGAGGTTCATCTCCAGTTCGCGCTGAAACTCGAGCTTCTGCTCCTCGTCCATCAGCCCCTGGGCAATCACCGCCACCTCTCCCGGCTTGAAGGTTTCGCTGCCCAGTGGCTTGAGCACACCATTGAACTTGGCGCACGGTGGCGCTCCGGTGGAAAGGTAAAGGTCCGATCCGTCCTGACTGGCCAGAATCTTCAACAGCGCCGGGAAATCCATAATCAATACCGTACAAAATGAAGTAAAAAGACCACGGCCGTCAGGACGGCACGCGTGACGCGCGGGCGTCGCTCAGCAAGAGCAGGCATAATGGCAGCCTTTTGCAGCAGGTGATATTGCGACATGAAAGCCCAAGCCCGCCATATTCTGGTGAAGACCGCTGAAGAGGCCGAACAGCTCAAGCTGCGCATTGCCAAGGGTGAGGCGTTTGACGTGCTGGCTAAAAAGCATTCTAGCTGCCCGTCCGGCAAACGTGGCGGCGATCTGGGTGAAGTCAGGCCTGGGCAAATGGTCGGTGCGATCGATCAGGTGATCTTCAAAAAGCCGCTACGCGTCGTGCATGGGCCGATCAAGAGCAAATTCGGCTATCACCTGGTGCAGGTGTTCTATCGCGACTGAAGCACACGCCAAAAGCTGAAAAACCCCGAACCGAGTGAGGTTCGAGGTTTTTCAGGCATTGACCAGTGTGGCAATCAGTTCGGCGAAATGGCGCCATCTACCAGCACTTGAGCTTCTGCCACCAGACGCTTGAGGTGATCTTCGCTGACAAAACTCTCGGCATAGATCTTGTAGATGTCCTCAGTCCCTGAAGGGCGCGCGGCAAACCAGCCATTTTCGGTCATGACCTTCACACCACCGAACGCCTGATCGTTGCCCGGCGCGTTGCTGAGCACCTGCTGAATAGGCTCGCCCGCCAGTTCAGTGGAAGTCACCTGCTCCGGCGACAGTTTGCTCAGCAGTGCCTTCTGTTGCGGGTTGGCCTTGGCATCGACGCGGGTCGAAAACGGCTCGCCCAGCTCTTCGGTCATGGTCTTGTAGATCTGGCTTGGATCGCGACCGGTACGCGCGGTCATTTCCGCAGCCAGCAAGGCCGGAATCAGACCGTCCTTGTCGGTGGTCCAGACCGTACCGTCGCGACGCAGGAACGAGGCACCAGCGCTTTCTTCGCCGCCAAAGCCTAACGAGCCTTCAAACAGGCCTTGTGCGAAATACTTGAAGCCGACAGGCACTTCATACAGGCGACGGCCCAGGCGTTTGGCCACACGATCGATCATGCCGCTGCTGACCACGGTCTTGCCGACCGCTGCATCGGCACGCCACTCAGAACGGTTCTGAAACAGGTAGTCGATGGACACGGCGAGGTAACTGTTGGGCGTCATCAGTCCGCCAGACGGGGTCACGATGCCATGACGGTCGTGATCCGGATCGCAGGCAAATGCAACCTGATAGCGGTCCTTGAGACCGATCAGGCTTTGCATGGCGTGGCTGGAGGACGGGTCCATGCGAATCTGGCCATCCCAGTCGACGGTCATGAAGCGGAACGTAGGGTCGACAAATTTATTGACCACATCCAGATTCAGGCCGTAATGCTCGCCAATCGCCGACCAGTAGCTCACCCCGGCCCCGCCCAGCGGGTCGACACCAAGACGCAGACCCGAATTGCGGATGGCGTCCATGTCGATCACGTTCTTAAGGTCGGCCACGTAGGTGTTGACGTAATCATGGCGGTGCGTGGTATCGGCACGCAGCGCTTTTTCATGGCTGATGCGTGAAACGCCAGTGACTTTCTCGGCCAGCAGTTCGTTGGCCTTGTTCTCGATCCACTTGGTGACATCACTGTCGGCCGGGCCGCCATTGGGCGGGTTGTACTTGAAGCCACCGCTTTGCGGCGGGTTGTGCGAAGGCGTAATGACAATGCCGTCCGCCAGCCCTGAAGTACGGCCGCGGTTGTAGCAGATGATCGCGTGGGACACCGCAGGCGTCGGGGTGTATTCGTCACCTTGCGAAATCATCACCTGCACGCCATTGGCGGCCAGCACTTCAAGCGCGGTGGCCGCGGCCGGGGTCGACAGCGCGTGGGTATCGGCACCCAGAAACAACGGGCCGTCGATGCCGTTGGCCTTGCGGTACAGACAGATCGCCTGACTGATAGCCAGCACGTGCCATTCGTTGAAACCCAGGTCAAACGATGTGCCACGGTGCCCGGAAGTGCCGAACGCAACACGTTGAGTGGGCACCGATGCATCGGGCTGGCCGGTGTAGTAAGCCGTGACCAGTCTCGGAATATCGACCAGTAACTGCGCAGGTGCCAGCTTGCCGGCGAAAGGACTGAGACTCATACAACCTCCACGAAGAAATGAAATACGGAGAAAAAATAAAGACTTGCTGCGGCTGCCAAGGTGATCAATGCCGCAGTTTACTGGCAGTTCGACAGCGCTGCTTGAGTATCGATCCCCGGTATCTGCTTCTGTTTCAGCTCAATCGCCAAAACGGCAACCGACCTCAGGCCATTGACGTTTCGGGCCGCCACCACGCTGGAAACAACTGCTTCACCTTGTGCTCGGCAAAACGGTCATCGATGAGCATGACCACACCGCTGTCACTCTGGCTGCGGATAACCCGCCCCGCAGCCTGCACCACCTTCTGCACGCCGGGATAAAGGTAGGTGTAGTCGTAACCGGCGCCGAACAGCGCCGCCATGCGCTGCTTGAACTGTTCGTTGACCGGATTGAGCTGAGGCAGGCCCAAGGTGGCGATGAACGCGCCGATCAGGCGTGCGCCCGGCAAGTCGATGCCTTCACCGAACGCGCCGCCCAGCACGGCAAAACCGATGCCCTGACTGCTCAGGGTGAACCGGTCGAGAAATGCGTGGCGCTCACTCTCGCCCATCCCCCGTGCCTGCTGCCAAAGGCTGATGTGCGGGTGAGTGCGCGCCATCAGCTCGGCGACCTGTTGCAGGTAATCGAAACTGCTGAAGAACGCCAGGTAATTGCCCGGCCGCGCGTCGAACTGCTCGGCCATCAGTTCGACAATCGGCGCCAGCGAAGCCTGACGATGGGTGAAACGGGTGGAAATGCGACTGACGATCCGCACGTCGAGCTGATCGTGATGAAACGGCGACTCCACATCGATCCATACCGTGTTGACCGGCAACCCCAGCAGGTCCGCGTAATAGTGGCGCGGGTTGAGCGTTGCGGAAAACAGTACCGTGCTGCGCGCCGCGGTCAGGCGCGGGCGGATGAAACGCGCGGGGACGACGTTGCGCAGGCTGAGGCGCGACAGAATGCGCTTGCCGCCCGCCTCGCGCCGGGTGATGTCGAAAATGAAATGCTCATCGAACAGCTCGGCGATGCGCGCAAAGCCGATGGCTTCCAGGTAGAACCCCTGCAACGTGCCATCCACTGCCTGCGGGTGCTCGTTGAAATGATCACCGATGGTCGAGATGCACTGGTTCAGGCTGCCGATGAATTTTTCCGGTGCTGCCGAATAAGCCTGATAGGCGCCGGGCTGTGCCTTGTGCAGCGCATTCCATTGTCGATCCAGACGCTGCAAGGCTTTTTTCACCGGTTCCGGCGCTGTCTGAATCAAGGCTTTCAGCTGGCTCTGGTCAAGACTGGCGCTGTACATCTGGCGTGCCCGTTCGACCATGTTGTGGGCCTCATCGACCAGCACCGCAACGCGCCACTGATTGAGCTGACCGAGGCCGAACAGCAGTGCGCTCAGGTCAAAGTAATAGTTGTAGTCTGCGATGACCACGTCAGCCCAACGCGCCAGTTCCTGGCTCAGATAATACGGGCAGACCTGATGCTGCAAGGCGACATCGCGTACGCCCGCCTGATTCAACCACGGCGAGGTCAGCGCCGCCGAGCGAGCGGCTGGCAGACGATCATAAAAGCCTCTGGCCAGCGGACAGGAATCACCGTTGCAGGCTTTGTCCGGATGCTCACAGGCCTTGTCGCGCGCCACCAGCTCAAGGACCCGCAGCTTCAGCTCCGGCGCGCTGTGATTAATGACTTCCAGCGCATCCAGCGCCAGTCGACGCCCTGGCGTCTTGGCGGTGAGAAAGAAAATCTTGTCGAGCTTCTGGCCGGGCGCGGCCTTAAGCAACGGGAACAGCGTGCCCACCGTCTTGCCAATACCGGTCGGCGCCTGAGCCATCAGGCAACAGCCAGTACTGACGGCCTTGTACACCGACTCGGCCAGCACCCGCTGCCCGGTGCGGAAAGACGCGTGGGGGAATTTCAGGCTGCCCAGTGTCGTGTGCAGCGCCTGCGTATGCGCCAGCTCCTGCTGCGCCCAGCCGAGGAAAATCGAGCACTGTCGTTCGAAAAACGCTTGCAGCGTAGCCGCGCTGAACGGCTCGCGAATCAGGGTTTCCTGCTCGCTGACAATGTTGAAATACACCAGGGCCAGCGTCACGTTTTCAAGCTGCAGGCGCTGGCAAAGCAGCCAGCCGTAGACCTTCACCTGCGCCCAGTGCAACTGACGGTGGTTGGCCGGCATCGCGTCGAGTTCACCGCGATAGGTCTTCACTTCTTCCAGCTGATTGCGACTGACGTCATAGCCGTCCGCCCTGCCCCTTACCGTCAGCTCGCGATAATCGCCACTCAACGACAACTCGGCCTGGTAATCGGCGCCGCGCCGCGTGGCAACCGTGCGATGCCCGGCAATGCCTTCCTGCGCCGTGGGTGACGGCGTGAATCGCAGGTCGAGGTCGCCCACCTTGGCGGTGAACTCACACAACGCGCGCACGGCCACGACATAACGCGCAGGCAGGTCGCTGGCGAGGACAGGCTCGGGATCAGGGTTTACGGGGGCGTTCGGGGTCACTGCGCTGGGGAGCCGTTGGTTGTGAATACTGGACAGGCGTCCAGTTAACAACCTTGAACCACGTCTGGCAAACACAAATGGATCGACGGCCTGCCATGTCGAGGTCTATGGCAGACGAGCGTGAGTCAATGCCTCTGCCAACGCGCCCAGCAGCCTGGCAGGTTCACGAGTCCAGTCAGTGGCATAACTGATCCACAGATGTTGCGAGTAGCGGTTCTGCAAAGTGAACAGTTCACCGGGGCTGACGACAATCGACCGGGCCAGCAGCGCAACGAAGACCTGGCGCAGGTCCACGGGGTATGCACTCTCGGCCCATATGCCGCAGCCGCCCTCGGGCAACTGATAACGCAGCATCCCGCCAGTCCGTTCATCCAGTTGCTGGGTCATCGACTGCATGCGTTCGGTCAGCGTCTCGCGCAACACCATCAGTTGCCTGTCCAGACGTCCGCTGCTGCATAACCTGGCGATGGCCCTTTGCCGAAGCGGCGGCAGCTCGAATGCTCGCAGGCAGAAATACTGCTGCCAACGCGCATCCAGGCTCTTGCACAGCAAGTAAGCATAGGGCGCCTCAGGCCCGAGACTTTTCTCGAATCCGCCCATGACCACCAACCGCTGAGGGTCGATCCAGTGCCGCAGCGGAGACTGCCCGGCGGCAAATTGCAACCCGGCGTGACTGTCGTTTTCCAGCACCCAGACTTGATGACGGTTGAGCACTTCGGCGACAGTCTGGCTGTTGTTCTGCGCACGCATGCTGCCTCGCACCGGGTTCAGCAACGAGGGCAACACGGCAAGCCCGATGTCATGGCCGCGCAACAGGCCGTCGAGCCGGACAGCATCAAGGCAGCCGGTCTCGTCCAGCGGCAGTTCGATTACCCGGATGTCGAAGGATTGCAGCAAGCGCAACAACGCCCAGGCACAGGGCGATTCCACCAGTACCGTGCCGCCGCGCAGGCCCAGCGTGCCGAGCACCGCCTTGAATACGCCATGAAAGTCAGCAGCGATATAGACATTCTCAGCGTGCCAGCAATGCACTGCATCGTAGGTATAACGGGCGGCAATTGCCGTGCGAAGTTCTGGCTCACCGCATGGCTGAAAAACCGGGTCCCGCTGACGCGGGTAATGCCTGCCCAGCTCGCGCTCCATTGCCGGCAGCGGATTGTCCTGAGCGTGCAAAAGCGCCGGTTCATCGCAGCCCAGCAACGCCATGCCGGGGCGACGGGCGTTGTCATACAAGGCCTGCAAAAGATCGCCGTCTGCGTCCGGTATCACCAGGCCCTGCGCACTCAAGCTGCGCGGTACCGAGTAATAGCCTGATTTTGGCAGCGAATAAACGCGCCCTTCCTTTTCCAGCAGCGAGTAGGCGCTTTGCACCGTCGATATTGATACGTTCAGTCGCTGGGCCAGCTGTCGCAATGACGGCATTTTCAGTGCCAGCTCGCCCTGCTGCTGGTCAACCAGACGCACCAGGTAGCGGTAGACCGCCTGATAGGCGAAATCCGTGTTGTTTTTCATGCAGGTATCCACCGTTCAACCAGAACAGGCTTCAGAACATTGCTATATGACCGCCGCCGTTTGCCGGTAGCAGCCATGCCTGGCAACCGGATCAGCGTCCCGAGAGCATCTCGGCCACTGCCTGCCCCGTCGCCGGGTCGACGGTCATGATCCGGCGCTTGTCAGGATCGGCTGCACGGATTCTGGCGATGATTGACTGCGGGTCGTCGAAGTTCACCCGCTGCTTGCCGTAAAGGTTGTGCAATGACTTGAGGCTCAGACCGCTGATATCCACCAGCCACTGCATGACCTGATCCGGCGCTGTCGAACCCGACAGCGCCTTGTGCAGATCCGGCAGCGCTACCAGCATCCCTGGGTGGCAACTGCGCAGAAAGGACTCCAGGCCATGGCCATGATCGACGAACGGCGAAAACAGCATGCACACCAGTTGAGTCTCGTTCAGGCCGAAGCCCTCCTGAGCGAAGCCCGATGCCAGCTCGCGGCGCGCCTCGATGCGCGCCCGACCGGCATAAGCGCTGAGCGTCTGGTCGATCAATCGTGGCGGCATCTGCTTTCTGCGCATCAGTGACGTCGCCAGTTCAAGGTATTCGGCGATCCCGTCGGCATAAGTACGCGCTTGCAGGTATTGCGCGGTCAGGCCACGCATGTGGGCCATCAACAAAGGGTTGGCGCAATCGGACTCACTGAAGCTGAACGACAGATCATCGAAGCGGAAATCGAGAAACTCGGTCAGCAGGTTCCAGTGTTCGTCCGCCTTGCAACTGACCAGATCGGCAATGGTAATGAACGCCGGCGAGCTGCTTTTTTCAGGCAGCGTCATGGCTCGACTTGCCGGCGGGCTGTCATCGCCCTCCCCGTACAGCTCGTGATAGTAAGCCTCGCCAATCGTATCGATGACCTTGAGCACGCTGGCCAGCGTCTGCTTGCCCCAACTGCCCGAATACTGCCCGGTACGCTGGGCCAGTCGCATGATCCAGGTCGCATACTGACGCTGCTCTCTGCGCGAGTCGCCGCTGACGACCGCATCGACGCCATTGCCCCAGCTCAGGGCGCGTCCTAGAAACTCCGCAAGCCCGAGGTAACAGGTATTGCAAAACGTGGTGCGGGCGTCGCCAGCGGACAGGTGCCCACCCAGCAGCATGTCCAGACGATTCTGCTCACGCCCCGCGCTGGAAAAAGGCAGATCCGGCTCGAAGGCCTGTGTGTACTGACTGTCGATCATCAGCATCTCGACACGCGGGTCGTCGTACAGAAACAACGCTGAATAGGTGCGGTTGATGTTATCCATCACCGCAGGGGTCATGCCCGCGTGACGCCGATTGGCAACCCGCAGGTTGAATGTGCCGGGCGAACGGCAGGCAATACTCAACTGCGCAGCGCGCAGAAAGGCCAGCGTGTAGGCACTGTCCTTGCCACCACCGAAAGCCACCAGCACCTTGAAGCCGGCAATCTGCTCGATGCCGCCAGCCGCAACAATCAGGCGCTGGATCAACAGCTGCAGCGCGGTGCGCTCTGCGCGCGAGAAGTACCCCAACAAGCGTTGCAGCACTTGCTGGTAGACATAATTCATTGCCTGTTCGTGAATAGAACTCATCGTGCGTCACCTGTCTGTCGCTCAAGGCATGACACAGTGCAGACAGAATATTGAACATCAAGCTGACAACTCAATTTATAGTCGAGCATGACTCATTCCCTGAGTGGTAATTACCGACGCATTATCAGTATCTTTAAAACAATTACAATAGACAGTTTGCTTTAAAAAACAGTGCAGTCAGCAGAACACCCTCAACAACTTAAACAAATCGTTTAATTGTACTATCGAACTCATGAGACACGCGAAACGCTTGGAAGTCATAGCCTGCAAACCCTTCAGGCAGGCTGTTCAGGCTTTACCGATGCCCTTGGGGCATCGATCCAGTTACTGTTTCATTCTAGCCCGTGGGAAAGGACATTTATAAGTCGCCGTGACTGTCAGCGCCAATACACTTAAATAAACAGTCGAGACAGCCCTGCCGCTGCGATGCTCTTTTTAATATTCATTCACGGCTACCCCACTTCCAGAAAAACTGACAGGGCATTATTCAGAAGTGTTTAATTCGTGGTGTTCTTTTTCGATGCGGAATGCAAAAAGCCTTCCGTTCGGAAGGCTTTTCAATAACGAGCGCTGACAGGAGGTGATGAATCAGACCCCCTCGACTTCCAGCACCGCACGCCCGCCAATCGGGCAGACATCCATGTAACGGTGCGCCTGCACCACCTGCTCGAACGGAAAGCTGCGCGTCTGCAACGGCGCCAATACCTTGTCGGCGGTCATCTGATTGATCTGCTGCAAGGCGCGTTGCAGTGCGGCCTCATCCTGGGTAATGCCCAGCTCGGGCTTGCCGGTGAAATTGCCCAGGCAATGCACGTAGAACTGGATGTTCTTCTGGAAAGCGGCACAGGCCGGAAACGGCGTCTGATTACCGCCTTGCAGGCCATACAGCACCAGACTGCCACGCGGCGCCAGCACATCGCCCATGATCGACATCTGCGGACCGCCAAGGCCATCGAAGACGGCATCGACACCACGGTTGTCGGTGTACTTGTTGATCGCCATCAACAAGTCCTGTTCTTCGGTGACCACCACTTTTTCAGCGCCCAGTGACAGCAGGTACTCACGAGCATCCTCGGTCTTGGTCGCGGCGATAACCCGAGCCCCCAGTGCCTTGCCCAACTGCACGAATGCAGGGCCGGAGCAGTGGCTGGCGTCGGTGACCAGTACGGTTTGACCGGACTTGATACGCGCCAGATCAACGTATGCAAAGTACGCCACCAGATACGGCGTGTAATGCACGCTGGCCTGGACCGGCGTCAACGCCTCCGGGTAGCGGGTCAATGCACGGCGCGGCATGACGATGGATTCGCCGTAGACCGGGTGCTGGTTGGCATCGGCCGCAGGAAAACTGGCAACCTTGTCGCCTACTTGCAGATCATCTACACCGTCGCCCAGCGCGGTAATCACGCCAGCCATCTCATAACCCAGACCGGCAGGCAGCCGGGCATGGGTAGATGCGAGATTTTGCCGCCAAAGAACGTCGTACCAGCTGACACCGATGGCCTGAACACGCACCTGCACCTCGCCGGTGACAGGCGACGCGACAGGATGCTCTTCGACTTTGAGCACCTCGGCCGGGCCAAACTGGTGAAAACGGATCGTGCGGGACATTTAGAACCTCGCCTGGTGAACCTTGATGCCACAAACTTTATCCGGGCATTGCCGGCAACACCATCGGTGGCTATTAATAGTCGACATGCCTGTCATCGATTGTGTCCTGTGCGCTGCACGGCGCAGCCAGACAGCGTCTGGGCGTCGATGCGCGTAGTGGCCGCCATTGTTCGCATGTCGACGAAACATTGCAAGCCGTGTGGACATTCAGTAACCCTCACAGTAATTTTCGCTGCGCCCGACCCGCATTTGCTCGTACTATCGCACCCTGCTCACGTCCTCAACCGACAAATGGCCCGAGATATTCCGCATGAATCGCAACGACCTGCGTCGCGTCGACCTCAATTTGCTCATCGTTTTCGAGACCCTGATGCATGAGCGCAGCGTCACACGTGCGGCGGAAAAGCTGTTTCTCGGCCAGCCGGCAATCAGCGCTGCGCTGTCGCGGCTACGCGGCCTGTTCGATGATCCACTGTTCGTGCGCACCGGGCGCAGCATGGAGCCCACCGCCCGAGCGACGGAAATCTTCGCCCTGCTCTCCCCGGCACTCGACTCCATCTCGACAGCGGTCAGCCGTGCCTCAGAGTTCGACCCGGCGACCAGCACCTCGGTGTTCCGCATCGGCCTGTCCGATGACGTCGAGTTCGCGCTGCTGCCCACCCTGCTCAAGCGTCTGCGCTCCGAAGCGCCGGGCATTGTGCTGGTGGTCAGACGAGTCAATTACATCCTCATGCCGCCCCTGCTCGCCTCCGGGGAGATTTCCGTCGGCGTCAGCTACACCCAGGACCTGCCCGCCAACGCCAAGCGCAAGGTCTTGCGCAGGAGCAAGCCGCAACTGCTGCGCGCCGACTCGATACCCGGCCCGTTGAGCCTCGACGACTTCTGCGCCCGCCCCCACGCACTGGTCTCCTTCGCCGGCGACCTGAGCGGCTTCATCGACGAACACCTCGAGAAACTCGACCGCAAACGCCACGTCGTCCTCGCCGTGCCCCAGTTCAACGGCCTGGCGACACTGCTGACCGGCACCGACATCATCGCCACCGTGCCCGACTATGCGGCGCAAGTGCTGACCGCAGCAGGAGGCGTGCGCTCTGAGGACCTGCCGATTGAAACCCGAACGTTCGAACTGCACATGGCCTGGCGCGGCGCGCAGGATAATGATCCGGGGGAGCGTTGGTTGAGGTCGCGGATTCAGATGTTTTTTGGGGATCCGGATAGCCTCTAAACGAATTAACACCCTATCGCCTAGACATCTACAGCCCCCGCTAAACGCACGAACATAATCACTCAAATTGGCGCTCCTACTTCCACTGCTACCAACACCAGCCGAAGAGTACAGCTATAGCCAACACCAAAACCCGCCTACGCAAAGCCCAACCTCGCCCCCTGAAAACAAGACTCAAATCCCCTCCCGCCGCCGATCCTCCCTAGGGCATTTCGTAAAACGTGCTCGATAACTGCGAGTGAAATACGACGGCGATTCGAACCCGCAGGCGATGCTCACTTCCAGCACACTCAGACCGCTTTGCCGCAGCAGTTGCCGGGCTTTCTCCAGGCGCAGGCCCAGATAGAAGTTGCTCGGCGTGTCGTTCAAGTGCAGGCGAAACAAGCGTTCCAGCTGGCGCCGGGTGACGTTGATCGCTTCGGCAAGGGCCAGCGTGCTGAGGGGGCGTTCGGTTTGCTGTTCCATCTCTCCGATCACGTGCACCAACTTCTTGTTGGCGATGCCATAGCGCGTAGCGATCTGCATGCGTTGGTGGTCCTTGCGCGTGCGGATGCGGCCCAGTACGAATTGTTCGGATACCTGAATCGCCAACTCGGGGCCGTGCGCCTGGGCGATCAGGTCGAGCATCAGGTCGATGGACGCTGTGCCCCCTGCGCAGGTGATGCGGCGGCGGTCGATCTCGAACAGTTCCTGGGTCACGGTGAGCTGTGGATAGGACTCCTTGAACGCTTCGATGGCTTCCCAATGCAGGGTCAGGCGATGGCCATCGAGCAAGCCGGTTTCAGCGAGCACGCAGGCGCCAGTGTCGATGGCGCCCAGGGTCACGCCTTCATGATCAAGGCGACGCAGCCATTGCTGCAGGGCCGGCGTGGCGAACTGCAGCGGTTCAAAGCCTGCCACCACCAGCAGGGTCGCGCCTTTTTTCAGCGATTCAAGCGCCGCGTCGGCGTTGACCGACATGCCGTTGCTCGCCTGTACCGCGCCGCCGTCGGCGCTGAGGACGTGCCAGCGGTACAGCTCGCCACCAAAGCGGTTGGCCACCCGCAAGGGCTCCAGCGCGGAGATAAAGCCGATGGCCGAGAACCCCGGCATCAGCAAAAAATAGAAATCCTGGGCCATGGTAACGCTCTCCTCGGACCTGCAGCGTGGCACGTTGATACTCCCGTTCATGGGCACATTCAAGGGGCAGGTCGCCGCAGTGCAAAAGCGGGTCGCTGCAGTGCGCTTGGCCGCCCTCCAGGCAGGGTAATTTGTTTCCACGGTGCACAAAGACGCCGACACCCCACAATAACGATCTGCCGAGGGCCCCACCATGAACCGACTGATTAGTTGCAGCGTGCTTGCACTCAGCGCCAGCGCGCTCTTGAGCAGCAATGTAATGGCGGCTGATGCCGCTTCATGCCAGAACGTGCGCATGGGTGTGGTGAACTGGACTGACGTGATCGCAACCAGCGCCATGACCCAAGTGTTGCTCGACGGCCTCGGTTAGAAGACCAAACAGACCAGCGCTTCCCAGCAGATCATTTTCGCCGGCATCCGCGACCAGCGCCTGGACCTTTTTCTGGGCTACTGGAACCCGTTGATGACCCAGACCATCACGCCGTTTGTCGAGGCACGGAAGGTCAAAGTGCTCGACAAACCGAGCCTGGAAGACGCTCGCGCCACCCTCGCCGTGCCGACTTACCTGGCGGACAAGGGCCTGAAGACCTTTGCCGACATCGCCAGGTTCGAGAAGGAACTGGGCGGCAAAATCTACGGCATCGAGCCTGGTTCAGGCGCCAATACCCAGATCAAGGCGATGATCGCCAAAAACCAGTTCGGCCTGGGCAAATTCCAGTTGGTGGAGTCCAGCGAAGCCGGCATGCTCGCCGCCGTGGACCGTGCCGTACGCCGCAAGGAAGCCGTGGTGTTTTTCGGCTGGACGCCGCACCCGATGAACGTCAACGTGGCGATGACTTACCTCAATGGCAGCGACGACGCCCTGGGCCCGAACGAGGGCATGGCTACGGTGTGGACGGTCACTTCGCCGACTTATGCCGAACAGTGCCCCAACGTGCATAGATTGCTGACTAACCTGACGTTCACCGCCGCCGACGAGAGCCGGATGATGCAGCCGCTACTGGATCACAAGGATGCTCTCGAGTCCGCCAGACAGTGGCTCAAAGACCATCCTCAAGACCAGGCGCGCTGGCTGGAGGGCGTCACCACCTTCGACGGCAAACCGGCTGCGGCAAATCTCCAATTGAGCAGCCAATAACCTGATTTTGAACGGCCGCTTCGCGATCATCCATCGTCGCGAACGGCATCCTCACGCCTGTAAGGAGCCACCCCATGAACCACGACGTCATCATCACCTGCGCACTCACCGGTGCTGGCGACACGACCGCCCGAAGCCCTCACGTACCGGTCACGCCCAAGCAAATCGCGGCCGCCGCGGTTGAGGCCGCCAAAGCCGGTGCCACCGTGGTGCACTGTCATGTGCGCGACCCGCACACCGGCAAATTCAGCCGCGACGTGGCGCTGTACCGCGAAGTGATGGAGCGCATTCGGGAGGCCGACATCGACATCATCGTCAACCTCACCGCTGGCATGGGTGGCGATCTGGAGATTGGCGGCGGTGAACGCCCGATGGAGTTTGGTGCCAATACCGACCTGGTCGGCCCAATGACACGTCTGGCTCATGTCGAGGAACTGCTGCCGGAAATCTGCACCCTCGACTGCGGCACCCTGAACTTTGGCGACGGCGACACTATTTACGTGTCCACCCCGTCGCAACTGCGCGCCGGCGCCAGACGTATCCAGGCGCTGGGCGTAAAGGCCGAGCTGGAAATCTTCGACACCGGCCACCTGTGGTTCGCCAAACAGATGATCAAGGAAGGTCTGCTCGACAACCCGCTGTTCCAGCTGTGCCTGGGTATTCCATGGGGCGCACCCGCCGACACCACCACCATGAAAGCCATGGTCGATAATCTGCCCGCCGATGCGGTGTGGGCGGGCTTTGGTATTGGCCGCATGCAGATGCCGATGGCCGCGCAAGCGGTGTTGCTGGGCGGCAACGTCCGGGTCGGTCTGGAGGACAACCTGTGGCTGGACAAGGGCGTGCTCGCCACCAACGGTCAATTGGTGGAACGCGCCAGTGAAATTCTCAGCCGCCTGGGCGCACGAGTCATGACCCCGGCAGAAGGCCGCATCAGGATGGGCCTTGCCAAGCGCGGCTAATGCCTTCAGGACATAAAACCCTGTGATTGAATCACCGCACTCTTCAGGATCGTCGCCATGAGCTTTATCACTGAAATCAAAACCTTCGCCGCTCTTGGCAGCGGCGTCATCGGCAGTGGCTGGGTATCCCGCGCCCTCGCCCATGGACTGGATGTGGTCGCCTGGGACCCCGCGCCCGGCGCCGAAGCAGCGTTGCGTAACCGTGTCGCCAATTGCTGGGGTGCGCTGGAACAACAGGGTCTGGTACCCGGTGCATCCCAGAACCGCCTGCGCTTCGTGGCCACCATCGAGGAATGTGTCAGCGACGCCGACTTCATTCAGGAAAGCGCCCCGGAACGCCTGGAACTGAAACTGGATCTGCACCGCAGAATCAGCGCGGCGGCCAGGCCGAATGTGTTAATTGGTTCAAGTACGTCCGGCCTGTTGCCAAGTGACTTCTACGAAGGCTCCGCGCACCCGGAACGCTGCGTAGTCGGTCACCCGTTCAATCCGGTGTACCTGCTGCCGTTAGTGGAAGTGGTGGGCGGCAAAAATACTGCTCCGGCGGCCATACAGGCGGCAATCAAGGTCTATGAATCACTCGGTATGCGCCCGCTGCATGTGCGCAAGGAAGTCCCCGGCTTTATCGCTGACCGCTTGCTCGAAGCGCTATGGCGCGAGGCGCTGCACCTGGTCAATGACGGCGTGGCAACCACCGGTGAAATCGATGATGCGGTTCGCTTCGGCGCCGGACTGCGCTGGTCGTTCATGGGCACCTTTCTCACCTACACATTGGCGGGTGGCGATGCAGGCATGCGCCACTTCATGACGCAGTTCGGCCCGGCACTGCAGTTGCCGTGGACCTACCTGCCGGCACCGGAACTGACCGACAAACTGATCGACGATGTGGTCGACGGCACCACTGACCAGTTGGGTAAACACAGTATTTCGGCATTGGAGCGCTACCGTGACGATTGCTTGCTCGCCGTGCTGGAGGCGGTAAAGACTACCAAGGCCAGGCATGGCATGAGCTTCGCGGAATGAACCTACGGTAGCTGGCTTGCCTCCAGTGAGTGGCTGTGAGTCTTCCATCACCCTGCAAAGCACGCCAGTTACCTCATTTGATCAGAACTGACCCGGAATCCTCCGACATGCCTGCACTGACCACCTACACCACCCGAGTCCAACCCGACTGGGTCGACTACAACGGCCACCTTCGTGACGCGTTCTACCTGCTGATCTTCAGCTACGCCACTGACGGGCTGATGGACGCCCTGGGACTGGATAGCGATAACCGCGAAGCCAGCGGCCACTCGCTGTTCACCCTGGAACTGCACCTCAACTACCTGCACGAAGTGAAACTCGGCGCCGAGGTCGAGGTGCATACCCAACTGATCGCCCACGACGCCAAGCGCGTGCATCTCTATCACAGCCTGCATTTGGCAGGTGATGACATGGAGCTGGCCGGCAATGAGCAAATGCTGTTGCACGTCGACCTGAGCGGCCCGCATGCAACGATGTTTACCGAGGCAACAAAGGAAAGACTTGAAGCTATAAGCGCCGGGCAGTCCGATCTGCCGAGGCCCAAACTCCTCGGCCGAGTGATCGGGTTGCACACAGGAAAATAATCGAAAAGCCCCCTACTGCCAAAGTTTTGGCCCGCATCGGACTGCCTTGAATGGCACTGGAGAGCGTGTGACCGCGAGGTGACTTGTCGAACTGCGAGCATCATTCGCGTAACCCGTTAAACATTGGTGCCTCGCATATCAATTCGCACAAAAACAGCTTGCATTCTGATCCAACATGCAACTATAAAATGTACATGACTAGACAGGTTCGATTCGACAAGAAAACCCAGGTGATCAATGAGCTGATCCGCCGTATCGAAAGCGGCCAGATGAGCTCCGGCGCCCTGCTTCCCGGGGAAAATCTTCTGGCCCAGGAATTCAACGTCAGCCGCGGCACGCTGCGCGAGGCGTTGTCCGAGCTCAAGCGGCGTAACTTCATTGCCACCCAGACCGGCGTGGGCTCGATCGTCACCTACGACGGCTTCAGCCTGGACCAGCGTGCCGGCTGGGCTCAGGCCCTGGCCGACACAGGTGCTGGCGTGCGTACGGAGATCCTGCGTCTGGTGGCGGTGCAACGGCCCGACATGGAGGTGCGCCTCGGCACTTCCAGCCTGGTGGCCCTGGATCGCCGGCGTATCGCCGCTGATGGCAGTATCGTTTCCCTGGAGCGCGCCTTGATCCCGGCGGTCGATGGTTTGGAAAACCTGCCGCAAAACGGTCTGCTGGAACAGTCACTGACAGTGACCATGGCCGCCCACGGCTTCATCGGCGACAAGGGCGATCAGTGGATCGGTGCAGGGCCTCTGAACCGTGATGATGCCGTGCTGCTTGCACGCGAGCCCGGCACGGTGTTTCTCAAGGCCGTGCGCACGACCTTTGACCGCCGTGAACGTTTTATGGAGCACGTAGAGAGCCTGTTGGACCCCGTGCATTTTCGCCTTCACCTCGCCTTCGGATCGTCCACATGAGCGCAACATTTCTGCAAGACCGAGGCCTGGGTGCCTTTTATGGCCTGGCCTTGGGCGACGCTTTGGGCATGCCGACGCAGTCGCTGCCGCGCGCGTTGATCCTGCAACGCTATGGCCGTATCAATACGCTGATCGGTGCCGATGCCGACCAGCCGATCGCACCGAACATGCCTGCGGGCGCCATCACCGATGACACCGAGCAGGCGATCCTGGTGGCACAGTTGCTGGTGGCCGGCTGCGGCAGCATCGACCCGACAGCCCTGGCCCACAGCCTGATCGAGTGGGAAGCCGCGATGAAAGCCAAGGGCTCCTACGACCTGCTGGGGCCTTCGACCAAGCGCGCGATTGAAATGATCATTGACGGCCACAGCCCCGAAGAAGCTGGCCGCTTTGGCACCACCAATGGCGCGGCAATGCGTATTACACCGGCGGGCATCGCAGCCGACGTGAGCAACCGCGAGGCCTTCATGGCGCTGGTGGTGCAAGCCTGTCAGGTGACCCATAACACCACGCTGGGCATCTCCAGCGCGGCAGCCGTCGCGGCCGTGGTGTCCGCCGGGATCAATGGCACGCCCCTGGCCGAAGCTCTGGAGATAGGTACTGAGGTAGCCCTGAGTGCCGAACGCCATGGTCATTGGGTTGCGGGTGGGCGTATCGCCGCGCGCATTCAATGGGCCAAGGCACTGTGCGCTGACTGCACAGACGAACAGTTGGCCGACCGGGTGCACGATGTGATTGGTACCTCGGTCGCCTCACAGGAATCAGTGGTCGCTGCCTTCACCCTCGCCCACCGCGTGGCGAGCAGCCAGCTCAGTCCGTTCGATGCAGTGTGCATGGCGGCCAGCCTGGGCGGTGACACCGACACGATTGCCGCCATTCTTGGCGCCATGCTGGGTGCCTGCAATGGCATGCAAGCCTGGCCGGCGGCGCTGATCGAGCAAATTGATGCGGTCAACGCGCTCGATCTCGCGCCCTTGGTCGAACAACTGCTGGTCCTGCGCACCGGTTGATAGACCGGGTTGTGCTCGCTCACTGTGAACGAGATCACCCTCGCCCTCAGCCTTCGGAGTGGCGATCTGGCTGACCCGATTTCGGAATAGCCAATTTGCACTGGATTGCACCTGCTGACGTACTGCCACAACCACAATAAAGGCAATAGGAGCAACGCAAATGACGACATCGTCCGCCTCTCAAGGTGCGGGTCAGCTGGAAACCCGCGGTATCGAGCCGGTTCCTGAAAACGAGTGCAACGGCCACCCGCTGCAACTGTTCTGGGTCTGGTTCGCCGCCAACATCAGCATCCTGGGCTTGCCGCTGGGTGCCACCCTGGTAGCGTTTCAGGGGCTGGCCATCTGGCAGGCAATCATCGTCGCCATTCTCGGTGCCGCCGGCTCGTTCGCCGTGGTCGGCGTTATCTCCATTGCCGGGCGCCGCGGGCGGGCACCGAGCCTGACGCTGTCCCGGGCCATTTTCGGGGTGCGAGGCAATATCGGGCCCACGCTGGTTTCACTGATGTCGCGCCTGGGCTGGGAAACGGTCAACACCACCACCGCCGCGTTTGTCCTGCTGTCACTGTTCGCGATACTTTTCGGCACCCCCGTGGAGGCGAAAAACTCGCCTGGCCTGACCCTGCTGTTCATCGCCTTGTTCGTGCTGCTGACCCTTACCGTCTCGGGCCTGGGCCATGCCACTCTGCTGGTCATCCAGAAATGGGCGACTTACCTGTTTGGCGCGCTGAACCTGGTGGTCGGTGGCTTTCTACTCACCCACATCGACTGGAGCCTGGTCTTCGACGCGCCGGCAGCGCCACTGAGTGCCATGATCATTGGCGTCGGCACCATGGCCGCCGGCACGGGTATCGGCTGGGCCAACGCGGGCGCCGACATGTCGCGCTATCAGCACGCCAGCGTGAAGGCCACTCGACTGGTGGCCTCGGCGGCATTTGGCGCAGGGATCCCTCTGGTTTTGCTGATCACCCTCGGCGGCTTGCTGTCGGTGGGCAACGATCATCTGGCGTCAGCCACCGACCCGATCATCGCCATTCGCGAAATGTTGCCCACCTGGATGGCCGTGCCCTATCTGATCACTGCGTTCGGCGGTCTGCTGTTGTCCAATAACCTGTCGGTCTACTCGGCCGGCCTGACCACCTTGACCCTCGGCCTGAAGGTCAAGCGAGTACACGCAGTCATCGTCGATATCATCGCGATCTTTGCCGGCTCGATCTATTTCATGCTGATCGCCGACAGTTTCTACGGCCCTTTCATTACGTTCATCTCGATGTTGGCGGTGCCCATTACCGCGTGGGTCGGCATCTTTGTCGTCGACCTGCTGCATCGCCACATCTACTCCCCACACGACCTGCTGGACCAGACCCCAAAGAGCGCCTACTGGTATCGCGGCGGTGTCGAATGGCGCGCGCTGGGCTCGTGGGCATTGGCTATCGTGCTCGGCTTCAGCTTCACCACCGTGGCTACCACCCCGGAGCATGTGCTATTCAAAGGTTTTCTCGCCGATTCCTGGCTGGGTCATAACGGCCTGGGCTGGATCGTGACCTTCATTGTCGCCGGTGGCCTGTATGCGCTGCTCGGCGGGGCGCGTGATCGCCGTGTCGTTACCGAAGAGGCTGCCCATGCCCGCTAAATTGCTCTACACCGGCCAGGTCGTGGTTGACCTGGTCATGGCCATCGACCACCTGCCGCCGTCGGGCGGAGATGTACTGGCCAGCAGCGCCACGTTCGAGGCCGGAGGCGGCTTCAATGTGATGGCCGCTGCCTGCCGCAATGGCTTGCCTACGGTTTATCTGGGTCGCCATGGCCAGGGCCGCTTCGGCGACCTTGCTCGCCAGGCCATGCGCGACGAAGGTGTGGAGATTGCTACGATGCCTGTTCCCGGAGAGGATACCGGCCTGGCCGTTGCCCTGGTAGAAGCCTCGGCCGAGCGGTCGTTCATCTCCTATGTGGGCGCTGAAGGTGGTTTGTCTGCCGATGACCTGCAGGGCGTGCAGGTCAGCGCCGAAGATTACGTAGTTGTCAGCGGCTACAGCCTGGCACACAAAAACAAGGTCACGGCCCTGCTCGCCTGGCTGGACGGATTGCCCGGCGGCACTACAGTGGTATTCGACCCAGGCCCATTGGTTGATGCGCTTCATGGCGTCGAGATGCGCGCCGTACTTCCTCTTATCAGCGTATGGTCCAGCAACTGCGAAGAAGCCCTGCGCTTCACGCAAACCCGGACGCCCGCCGACGCGCTCCACCACCTGGCGTCCATTCTGCGCGAAGATGCGCTCATAGTGATTCGTGACGGCCCCGCAGGTTGCTGGGTCCACCATGCCGGACAGACGCGACACATACCCGGCTTTGCCGTCACGGCAATCGACACCAATGGAGCCGGCGACGCCCACGCGGGTGTGCTGCTGGCCGAGTTGGCCAGAGGCAGCAGTGTCGACCGCGCGGCGCTGCGCGCCAATGCGGCAGCAGCGATTGCGGTCACACGCCGGGGGCCGGCGACGGCGCCTGGCCGTGAGGAGGTAGATGCGCTGGTGGGGGCCGATTTTTAGGCTGGCTTGAGCTCGCTGTGCTCAACCAGCCAGACCACACTCCCGGTCCAGCCGGCTGCCCCGTGCAAAACCATGAGCACCTGCGCGCAGTGCGATCACCAGACTTAGCAACAACAGCATCAGCAAGACCCAAGGAAAGGAACCTGCTCCCCATTGGCCAAGCAACACGCCACCCAGTAGCCCTCCGCCTGCGATGGCGCTGTTCCAGACCACGACATTCATCGAAAGCGCGACATCTGCGCCCTCACCTGCCGAATCGGCGAGCGCGGTTTGCAGCAGTGTGGCGGCGCCACCGAAGGTCAGTCCCCAGATAAAAGCACCGACGTAAATAGCCGGTGCAGAGCCGGAAAACACGCCGAAGAACACTGACACCGCTGCGAATGTTGCCAGGCTGGCAAGTACTGTCTTGCGCAAATGTCGATCAACCAGCCGTCCCGTGACCCAGATGCCGGCCAGTGCGGCGACCCCGAATGCCAGCAATACCAGGTCCACATCATTCGCCAGCCCCGCCGCGGAAACGAAGGGAGCGACGTAGGTATAAAGCAGGTTGTGAGCCAGCATCCAGGTGAACACAACGCCCAGCACCGAGCGTACGCCGGGCGTGAAAAAGACCTGACGTAACGCCATGCGCTGTGCGGAGGACTTGCCGGAATAGTCCGGCACTTTGACCAGCACCCAGATGATCAGCAGCACGGTCATCCCGGACATCAAGCCAAACGCCATGCGCCAACCCATGAACCCGCCAAGCCAGGTTCCCAGAGGCACGCCCAGCGACAAGGCAACGGGCGTACCGACCATCGCCACGGCCAGTGCACGGCCTTGCAGTTGCGGGACCACCATGCGCCGCGCGTACCCGGCGATAAGGCTCCAGGCCAGCCCCGCCGAGACGCCTGCGAAAAACCTTGCGATCAGCGTCAGTCCGTAACTGGACGACAACGCAGTGACGCTGTTGAAAACCAGAAAGCCGGCAATCGTCACCAGCAAGACCGTCCTGCGCCGCCAGCTTTGCGTCGCGATCGTCAGCGGAATGGCGGCCAGCAATGAGCCCAACGCATAAACAGTCACCATCTGCCCGGCAAACGATGCGGACACCTCCAACCCGTCGGCGATCTGCGGCAACAAACCTGCCGGCAAAGTCTCGGTGACAATGCAGATGAAACCCGTCATTGCCAGCGCCAGCAACGCCCCCAACGGGAGTGTTTCGCCCTGCTTCTCATCTGTAATCATTGAAAAACCCTCACTAATATACTGATCGGTACAAATATAGGCAGATGGAGTCAGGTGGTCAATGACTTATGTATCGATTAGTATTTAAGTAATTCCATAGGAGACTCGACATGGCACAGCTGGGGCGTCCGCGTACATTTGACCGTGACTTGGCGATCACCCAGGCGCTACACCTGTTTTGGGAGCACGGCTACGACGCAACTTCCCTAAGCCAGCTCAAGGCAAACATAGGTGGCGGCATCACGGCGCCGAGCTTTTACGCAGCGTTTGGCTCTAAAAACGCCCTGTTCAATGAAGTGATGGAGCGCTACCTCGACACCTACGGCCGAGTCACCGACAGCCTGTTCGATACGACCCTGCCGCCCAGAGACGCGATTGAAATCACCCTTCGTCACTCAGCGAAAATGCAGTGTGAGCCTGGGCATCCTAAAGGGTGTCTGGTGGCGTTGGGGCTGATGAGCGCCTGCTCGGACGAGAGCAAGGCCATTTCCGAACCCCTTGCTCGGGCCAGGGATCTGAACCGCACAGGTATCGTGGCCTGCATCCAGCGCGCCGTTGCGGCAGGTGAATTGCCCGCAACGGTAATACCGGAAACGCTCGCGGCCGTGTTTGACAGTTTTCTTCTGGGCTTGTCTACACTGGCGCGCGACGGTGTCCCACATGCCACACTGGACGCCGCAGTGACCCAGGTGATGAGACTGTGGGACAGCCTGGGCAGTGTTGCCGACAATCATTGACCCTGAAGCTCAATATGGAAGAGGTTCGGGAGGCGTCGAGGACGCCAGACTCTTTGCACTGTTTTTTTTGGAGAACACCATGCTTCGCGCGTTTGAAAAATGGCTTGACCCCTTCCCGCCTGACGAAGTGCCACCACCACCTGACGGCCTGGCACGGTTTCTCTGGGCCTGCACGCGAGGGGCACGCGGTTACATCCTTGCGTTTGCGCTGCTGTGTGCCGGTGTGTCGATTTACGAAGCCTGGCTGTTTTCCTTCCTCGGGCAGGTCGTGGATCTGTTGTCCACGTGGCAGGCTGGCGGCGATACGGCCGCGCAGGAAAGCAGCGTGCTGTGGGGTATTGGCCTGGTATTGCTGAGCAGCATCGTGCTGGTGGCATTGCGCACGATGGTGCAGCACCAGGTATTGGCGATCAACCTGCCCCTGCGGCTGCGTTGGGACTTCCACCGATTGATGTTGCGGCAAAGCCTGTCTTTCTTCTCCGATGAGTTCTCCGGCCGCGTCACCACCAAGGTGATGCAGACAGCGCTGTCGGTGCGCGAGGTGCTGTTCACCATCATCGAAATCGTCCCCGGTATCGGCGTCTATTTCATCGCGATCATTGCCCTGGCCGGCGCCTTCGATTTGAAGCTGATGCTGCCTTTCCTTGTCTGGCTGATGCTGTTCGGTCTGGCCATGCGCTACTTCGTACCACGCCTGGGCAAGGTCGGGCAGGAGCAGGCCAACGCGCGCTCATCGATGACCGGACGTGTCTCGGACGCCTACACCAACATCACCACAGTAAAGCTGTTCTCCCATTCCAAGCGTGAAGCGCATTTCGCGCGCGCGGCGATGGAGGACTTCAAGCTCACCGGCTTGCGCCAGATGCGTCTGGTCAGTCAGTTCGAAATCGTCAATCAGGCCCTGGTGGTCGCACTGATCATGGGTGCTGGCGGTTACGCCCTGTGGCTGTGGCACCAGGGCCAGGTCGGCACCGGTGCGGTTGCGGCGATCACCGCCATGGCGTTGCGCATCAACGGCATGTCGCACTGGATCATGTGGCAGATGACCTCGTTATTCGAGAACATCGGCACCGTCCAGGACGGCATGCAAACCTTGACTCGCGGTCCCAAGGTTCAGGATGCGCCGGACGCGAAGGCTCTGGTCACCCGAGGCGGCGCGGTCACCTTCGATAACGTGAGCTTCAATTACAACGGCGAACGCCAGGTACTGGATGCCCTGAGCCTGAGCATTCGTCCAGGTGAAAAAATCGGCCTGGTGGGTCGCTCCGGCGCCGGGAAGTCCACGCTCATCAACCTGCTGCTGCGCTTTTATGACGTGGACAAGGGCTCGATCAGTATTGATGGGCAAGACATTGCGCACGTTACTCAGGACAGCTTGCGCAGCGCCATCGGCATGGTCACGCAGGACACCTCGCTGCTGCACCGCTCCATTCGCGACAATATCGCCTACGGACGTCCCGATGCGACCGATGAGCAAATCCGTAGCGCTGCGGCGAGTGCGCAAGCCGACGGGTTCATCAGCCAGCTGAGCGACAAGCAAGGCCACAGTGGCTACGACACGCTGGTGGGTGAGCGCGGTATCAAGCTGTCGGGCGGCCAGCGCCAACGCGTCGCCATCGCCCGGGTGATGCTCAAGAACGCCCCGATCCTGCTGCTCGACGAAGCCACCAGTGCGCTGGACTCGGAAGTCGAAGTGGCAATCCAGGAAAGCCTCGATGAAATGATGCAGGGCAAGACGGTGCTCGCCATCGCCCACCGTCTGTCCACGATTGCCGCCATGGACCGGCTGATTGTCATGGACGACGGCCGCATCATCGAACAAGGCACTCACGCCGAACTGCTGGGCAGAAACGGTACCTATGCGCGGCTGTGGCAGCACCAGAGCGGCGGGTTTCTCGGGGAGGATCAGGGTGTGGCCGATATCATCGATTAGGCAGACTGACCAATAGCCCGGCCAGGTCGCTGGTGGCGTACGCAAGCACTCCAGCGGCGATAAGAGAAAGGGCATCCATGCCCTTTCTTGCCTTAAAGCGTTGCTTCGATCTTTTTGGCAGCAGCGTCACTGACCCAGGTGTGCCAGATTTCCGGGTGCTCCTTGAAGAATATCTTCGCCAGCTTGGGTGAATCGATACGCTCCTTGCTCATGCGGGCCAGGTTCTGGTTTAACAGGTCGATCGGCAGATTGACCTTTTCCAGAACGGCTACCAATTCCGGTGCCTGCTCGTGAAAGACATTGGAAAGCCCTACCTGAATGCTGATTTTCTTATCGACGCCCGGCTTTTCTTCCAGCTTCAACAGATCGACTTGTCCCATTAACGGCGTCGGCGACCAGTAGTAGAAAAGAATGGGCTCGCCCCGCTTGTAGCTCGACAAAACGGCAGCATCCAACGCCGGGCCTGTACCCGGGCGGAAGTTGGTATAACTGGCTTCCAGGCCATAGCTCTTAAGCATCTCGCTGTTTTCCAACTCGCAGGTCCAACCCGCCGGGCAATTGTAGAAACGGCCTTTGTCCGGTTCTTCCGGGTCCTTGAAGAGCGCCACGTACTGGGTCAGGTCGGCGATCTTCTTCAGATCGGGAGCCTTGGGCTTGAGGTTGCGTTTGGCATCGCCTTCGACCAGATAACGTGGCACATACCAACCTTCGGTGGCCCCGATAATCGGTGCCCCCACACCGACTACCTTCCCACTGTCCGCCGCCTTGTTCCAGACCTCGCTTCGCCCGATCCACTCCTCCGCCAGTACCTGAATATCGTTATTGCTCAAGGCGCTTTCCATGGTGATGGAGTTGCCTGGCAATGTATCGATCGCACAGCCATAGCCGTTCTTGAGCAATATCTGCAGCATGTCGGTGAGCAACATGCCGCTTTCCCAATTGAGCCCGGCAAATTTGACCGGTTTACCCGACTCGCACCAACCGGCGGCCTGGCTTGCAGCACTGCCGGCAAACAGCCCGAGAGCAATCAGTGTGGCGGTAAGGTTTTTTCTGATCTTCACAATCGCACGCTCCAACACAGTGAACAGGGTTATGGCAGTGCAAATGCTCGTCACATCAGTGGCGAACCTGTTTCATCTACATGAAACTCAAGCTCCTTGATGTATCGTCGGGAACCAATCTTCGCGCAGTCTCTGACCGGTCTGCATCGCATGCCCTGGATACGGTGGAGAGGTCCGTCCTGGACGCTCGAAGTAACGTATATCGTCGCCAAGCCAGCGCAGCGACAAGACACGACGGCGCTGAGCCGACGCATTGCCTCTAGCACCATGCACGGTACGGAAATCGAACAGCACCGCGTCGCCCGGCTGCATCTCCCATTCCAGTACCTGCAGGCCTTGCTCGGTATCAGTATCTGGATCCGGCGCGTCGCGGTACCCGCCAGCATCTTTGTAGAAATCGCTTTGATCGGCCCAGTGCACCGGTTTTATGCCCTTCTCCCAACGGTGTGAGCCGGCAAGCAGCCGCAGCGTCGACTCGCGCACCGGGTCCACGGGGATCCAGAAACTCACGTTCTGGCTACCTTCGACAAAATAGTAAGGGATGTCCTGGTGCCATGGCGTGGCCTTCTGCGCGCCGGGTTCCTTGACCAGAACATGATCATGAAAAAACTGTGCCGATCTGGAGCGCATCACGGCAGCCGCGACAGACGCTGCCGGTGAATCCTCGACCATGGCGCGAAACTCTGGAATCCGCTGCCAGTTGCAATAGTCGTCGAAAAAGCCGCCCGGTTTGTCATCCTTCTCGACGTAACGGCTGGCGTAAGCACCCGGCTCGGCGAGGTTGCGCTCGATTCCGTCGGCAATGGTGCCGATCCAGTCGCGGAAAACGCCGCGCAGGCAAATTGCGCCATCGCGCTGAAAGGCCTCAATGTCTTCTGTCGTGAGGGCAAACGAATGTTGTGTCATGACCTGAAACTCCCTCGGAGAAGAATAAATGTGGGCAAGGGCAAATATTTCATGACACACAGCGAAGATAAAATAATATGTATTGATTTATCACCCAAGAAATTCTTATGAAGTTCAGTCTGCGACAACTCCGTTATGCGCTCGCTGCCGCCAAACACGGCAATCTCACGTTGGCGGCCGAAGAGCTGCATGTTTCCCAACCGTCAATTTCAACGGCGATTACCGACCTCGAGCAGCTTTTTGGTCAGCCGCTGTTTGTTCGTCAACGCGGACTGGGCGTATCGCTTACGCCTTTCGGGCGCACAGTGATGGCCCAGGCCAGGCGGGTTCTGGCCGAAGCCCGGACGTTTTCAGACATCGGCAGCGACAACAACGACTTTTCCGGAGAGCTGGTACTGGGTTGTTACGAGGACCTGGCACCCTATTGCCTGCCGCAGATCCTCAGGCGCCTGCAACAGGAACATCCGCGAGTGAGGGTCGACATGCGCGAAGGCGGCTTCGACTATCTGGGCAAGCGCCTCGCCGAAGGTACTCTGGAGCTGGCGCTGACCTACGACCTGGGGCTGCCGGCAAACATGGCGTGTATCGAGTTGCGTCAATTGACTGCCCATGCCCTGCTGGCGGCTGATCACCCATTGGCAAACGAGCCCGATGTCAGTCTGCAAGCACTCAGTGAAGGCAATCTGGTAGTTACTGATCAGGTCCACAGCTGGCAGCACGTGCTGGACCTGTTCAACATGCATGGACTGTCGCCTCAAAGCCTCCAGCGCACCCACAGCTTCGAGTTTCAGCGCAGCCTCGTCGCCAACGGATTCGGTGTTTCCCTGACCTATACCAGGCCCTTCGGCGACCGCAGCTACGACGGTCAGCCCTTGGTGTGTCGCCCGATACGCGAAACGCTGCCCACCCAGCGCATCGTACTGGCCTACGATCAGCGCTACCCGTTAACGCCTCCCGCCGAAGCATTCAAAAATCAGGCCGTTGCCTGGTTCCAGGAAAGAGTACCTTTTGTCTGAGGCAGCGCCCGGGCGCCTATGACGCTGAAGCGGCGACAACCCGCCAACAACAAAATAAACAAATGCATTTTTAGCAAAAATACAATTATTCTTTGCCCATGATCAAAGAACTGAAAACGTTTATCGCCGTGGCAAGAGAAGGCACGTTCGCTGCGGCGGGCAGCAAGATCGGGCTCACCCAGGCCGCTGTCAGTGCGCAGATGCAGCGCCTTGAAGCTGAACTGGGCGTCGAGCTGTTCGACCGAAAAGGACGTTCAGCCCAGCTCAACCGCATGGGGCAGCAGGTGTTGTTACAAGGTCAGGATCTGGTGCGCCAGTTCAGCAGCCTCGGCACTACGACAGTAGGGCTACCCGCGAGCGTGCTGGTGACCATCGGCGCAATTGCCTCTGTACAACGCTCCTTTCTACCGGAAGCGCTGGCTCGGTTTCATCAGCAATTCTCCGCGTGCAGGACGCGCGTCATTCCCGGCCTGTCCATGGACCTGGTCAATCAGGTGGACGCTGGCGAGATCGACATGGCAGCGATCATCCGCCCGCCCTTCTCACTGCAAAGCGACTTGCGCTGGACAACGCTGGTCCGTGAACCCTATCGCCTTATCGTGCCAGCTGACATGCAGGGGGATGACTGGGCCGAACTGATTTCGGCTCATCCATTCATTCGTTACGATCGATCGTCATTTGGTGGCCGACAGGTCGATAGGTTCCTGCGCCAGACCCATGTCTCGCTGCGCGAAGTCTGCGAGCTCGATGAACTGGATGCGATTATGAAACTGGTCGCCAACGGCGTCGGCGTCGCATTGGTTCCGGAAACGGCAACCCTGCAGAGATGGCACGCCGGTGTGCGCTCTATCGACTTGAAAGAGCATACGTTCCATCGCGATATCGGGCTGGTACATCGCGCTCGCCGCAGCCTGACCGAACCGGTAACCGCGCTGGTCCAACTGATCAACGAACACGCTCTGACTCGTTAGCGCTGCTCCCGCTCTAGCAGGCCTGGCGCAACATAGTGTGCGCCAGGCTTTTTACTATTTTGCGAACAGCTGACTCATGTCCTTGAACGCCTTGAACTCAAGCGCATTACCGCAGGGATCGAACAGGAACATGGTGGCCTGCTCACCCACCTGCCCCTTGAATCGAATGTAGGGTTCGATGACGAACTCGGTGCCGAAGGATTTCAAGCGCTCGGCCAGAGCTTCCCACTGAGCCCATTCCAGAATGATGCCGAAGTGCGGAACCGGCACGTCGTGACCGTCTACCGGGTTGCTGTGCACGCTCTCTTGAGAGGCGGTTTTCGGGTGTTCATGAATCACCAACTGGTGCCCGTAGAAATCGAAGTCGACCCACTGATCGCTGGAGCGCCCTTCGGAAAGACCGAACACTTCACCGTAGAAGGCACGTGTCGCGGCCAGGTCATAAACCGGGATTGCAAGGTGGAAAGGAGAAAGACTCATCAGGACTCCGATTGCAGCTCTTGGTGGCGTGTGAGCCTGACAGCGTGCTCGCTGTCCGGCGACTTATTCAAGTTCCACTCATGCTAAGGCCGGGCGATACCAATAAAAATCAATATATATTTTAAAGATTCACAAATTATTTTTGTGATAGCGGCCACGCTCAAGCACCAGGCCAGCTCACGAATGCAGGCTGATCCAGCCGTTGATCCCTACATACATCCCGACACAGATAATCAGGACGCTGGACAGGTAAGGTGCGCGTCGAGCAGCTGCACTGAGCCAGGGGAAACGATTCGAGGCTTTTCGCGCACCGATGGCGGCGGCAGCGCCAACGGTGACCAGCGTGACGGCGAGACCCAGGCTGAAACAGATCACCATCATCGCGCCCAAGGTGACCTGCTTCACCTGCAGGCACAGCAGCAACACGGTGATGGCTGCTGGGCAAGGGATAAGCCCCCCGGTCAAGCCGAACATCAGGATCTGGCCATTGCTGACCTCGCGATGGATGAAGCGCTTGCGAATGTCGTCGGCATGGGCCTTTTCATGGGCGTCCTGATAGCCTTCGGCGCTCAGGTTCAAGCCGTCCAGATCACTGTGGTCATGGCTGTGATTGTGACCATGCTCGTGCTCATGGGAGTCCACGCCGTGCTCATGGCCATGGCCTGTATGCCCGTGACTGAGCCTGGCACTTTCGACCTTATACAACTGCTCGCCACGCCAGGTGCGCCATAGCATCCACAATGCAATGGCGATGATCACGGCAGATGACCCGAGCTGGAAGTAAGGTTCCGTGGTTTCAGCATCCAGCCCCTGGCCCAGATACATCCCGCCGATTGCCACCAGCCAGACAACGGCGGTGTGCGAAACGGTAGCGGCGACGCCGAGCATCACGGCCTGTTTCACAGAGCCACGAATGGCCACAATGAACGCCGCCATCATGGTTTTTGAATGCCCAGGCTCCAGCCCGTGCAACGCGCCCAGCAAAATGGCACTGGGGAAATACAGCCAGGCGTGCGACCCCCCTTGCTGTAACAGCTCGACGAAGTTGGGCATGTGAGACCTAGAGGTATTTGGTGATTTGCTTGAAGGCTTCCAGCGGTGCCCGCTCGCCCTTGGCGAGTGAACCGAGCGTGTCTTCAAGGCAGTGATCGATATGATCCTGAATCAACGTTCGCTTGGCCTGGCACACCGCTTTCTCGACCGCGTGCAGCTGCTGGGCGATGTCCACGCACTCGCGCCCGTCTTCGATCATGGTGATGATGCTGCGCAAATGGCCGTCGGCCCGTTTCAGGCGCTTGATAACAGCTATGTGGGACTGGTGCGTATGGCCGTGGGGGTGGTCGTGTTCACTCATGGCTTGAGCTCTGGCCTGGACAATTCAGACCGGCACTCTATCCCCCCAGGGAGGATAGAGTCAAAGGTAATGCAGGATTGGAACCGGAAGCGAGCCCACCTATGAAAACCTGTTCAATTCATCCCGTTGAATGCCAGCTCGCTGTCCTTGATATTGGCAATCGGCCCGAGAATGGCTGGATCGAAGTCGCGGAGTGGCGCGCCCTGACGCAACAACTCTGGCAGGTCCGGATTGGCCAGCGCACCCTTGCCCACTGCGATGATGTCCGCACCTTGGCGAAGCACCTGGTCGGCTTTTTGCGGATCGTGCAGGCCGCCATTGGCGATCAGCGCAACACCCGGCGCGTAGCGACGGGCCAGTTCGACCAGGCTGGCTTCACCCTGGGCAAAGGCCGGCTGCCATGCTTCATGTTCGGTCACATGGATGTAATCGACGCCGGCATCGGCCAGCGCATCGAAAATGATTTCGGCATCGCTCTCGTCCCCCGCCCATTTGTGCTGAAAGTCGTTGACCTTGCCTTGTGAAAGACGCACGCCCACCGGTGCCTGCCCGGCGACTTTTTTCACTGCGGCGATGACCTCGAGCGTCAGTCGCAGACGCTGTCCGACCTCACCGCCCCATTGATCGGTGCGCTGATTGCTGTAGTCGGTCAGAAACTGATCGAGCAGGTAGCCGTTCGCCCCATGTATCTCGACACCGTCAAAGCCTGCAGTGCCAATCGCCAGTTGCGCCGCGTGGGCGAACCCGTCAATGGCCTCGGCAATGTCCTTGTCACTCATCGCTTGCGGGATCCGGTAGCTGCCCGCGCCGTAATAGAACGCCATCTGTTCGCCCTTGGGACGAATGGCCGAAGGACCCGCAGACTCGCTGACGAAGCGATTGGCCTGGCTGAGCGCGCCGGCGTGCATGAGTTGCGCAATCATGACACTGCCATGCCGGTGCACAGCATCGGTCGTAGCACGCCAGGCCTGAGCCTGCTCGTCATCGGTGAGCCCGGGCTGGAAGCGGTAGCCTTGGGAAAAACGGCGATCGGTGTAGTTACCCTCGGTGACGATCAGGCCGAAACCACCCTTGGCGAATCGCTCGTAATAGCGCGTCATGGCCTGCGTTGCACTGCCCTGCTCGTCCGCGCTCACGCGTGTCATGGGCGCCACCGCAAACCTGTTCTTCAGTTTCAGATGACCGATATCGAACGGAGCTGTAACGTGTTTGTTTGTCTCGTTCATACTTCAAATCCTCACTGTGCAGACCGGCTACCAATTGCCCGCTGTCATTGACAGAACCTGCAGCAACGGTAAGGGGTGGCGCAGCCCATTGGAACCCGGCCGTGCAGATAAGGCGCTTTAACGAAAATGGATAGAATCCGTGCAAATATCTGACATAGAGGTGTTCGCCGCCATTGCTTCCAGCAGGAGCCTGTCGGAAGCGGCGCGTCGACTCGGGTTGTCGCCGATGGCAATCTCCAGGCGTCTGGCTGCGCTGGAAAACGACCTGGGCGTCAGGCTGGTTCACCGCACAACCCGCTCGGTATCGCTGACGCCGGAGGGCGAAGTGTTTCTGCCCCACGCCAAAACCATGCTGCACACCAGCGAAACCGCCCGCGCCACGCTGAAAGGCGATACCGGTAAGGCCAGTGGCGTGTTGCGGGTGACAGCACCCAGCGTGTTTGGTCAGACTGTCATCATGCCGCTGCTGCCGGTATTGATGCAGGAGAACCCGGCACTGAGTGTCGACCTGACACTGTCGGACAGCATCGTGGACATCGCCGGGTTAGGCATCGATGTCGCCATTCGGATCGCCACGATACGTGACTCTGCGCTGGTGGCCAGATCGCTGGCGCCCAACCCACGGGTCGTGTGTGCAAGCCCCGACTACCTGATGCGGCGCGGCCAGCCATCGGTACTCGACGAGCTCCGCCAACACCCATGCATAACCTTGCATGCGATGCCTTACTGGACGTTCATCAGAGAGGGCGAGCCGGTGGCCATTCGCGCTCAGGGTACGTTCTCGGCCAACAGCGTCGAAGCGGTGCGCACGGCGTGCAAACAGGGCCTGGGGCTGGCCATGCTGACCTATTGGGACGTTCAGCAGGAAATCCGTGCAGGCAGCCTTCTGCAGATACACTTCGAAGACGTCATCCCCGAGCAACTGTCGGTGACGGCCGTATTGCCGACCCGCCAGCGCGTACCTCACCGGGTACGCCTGTTCGTCGACCGCCTTGAAGCAGAGCTCAAGAAAAATACGGTTTGAAGCAAGGTGTCAGTGCCATGGTGCAACCTGTATCGGCTCAAACCGGCTGCAGTTTCGTCCTTCATGCTTGGCCCGGTACAAGGCCCGGTCGGCTTCCGCCAGCAATGCTGCTGCAATCGGGTCAGGCGCAGTACCGGCCGCCACGCCCGGGCGCGGGATGGGCAGCGCGCCAGCCTCCAGACTTGCCACCCCCACCGACACTGTCACCCGGCCCAGGTCGCTGGTTTCATGGAGCCTGGCAAGGCCATGAATGTGCTCCACGATTTCCTCCGCCAGCCGGCAGGCACCCTCTGCGCCGGTATCCGGCAATAGCACGGCGAACTCCTCGCCCCCATAACGGGCCACCAGATCGGTAGACCTGTGCACGCAATGTTTCACGGCATGGGCAATGGCAATCAGGCACTCATCGCCTTGCAAATGGCCATAGTGATCGTTGTAGCGCTTGAAGAAATCGATATCGAGCAACAGCAGCGAAAATGCCCCCTGATTGCGCCGCACGCGCAGCCATTCACGCTCGATGCTCTCGTCGAGAAAACGCCGGTTGGCCAGCCCCGTCAGCCCATCGGTCTGGGCCAGCAGGTTGAGCTGGTCCATCGCCATTTTCAGGCGCAGGTGGGTCTTTACGCGCGCCGTGACGATCAACGGCTGAATGGGTTTGCCGATGAAATCCACCGCACCCAGCGCCAGTCCGGCTTCCTCGATGCGGGTTTCGGTATGGCTGGTGATGAAGATGACCGGGACGTCTTCCAGCAGTTGATCGGCCTTTAGCGTCTCGCAGACCTCAAACCCGCGCATTCCAGGCATCTCGGCGTCGAGAAGGATAAGGTCCGGACGCATGTCCCGGACCATCTTCAGGGCCTGGGCGCCACCCGTGGCAAAACGAATCTGTCCCAGGCCATTGAGAACTTTGCTCAGCACACGAATGGCGGAAATATCATCATCGACAATCAGCAGGCTAGGTACAGGTTGCATGATGGACGAAGCTCCTTTTTATAAGTCGGCACGTTCGAGCAGGTGCAGTGCCTGTTCGAACTCGAGTCCTTCAATGGTTTGCCAGAGCTGTTCGACCAGTGCCTGTCCGGCCAGCTCCTGAAGCGCGACAGCAGCCAGCGGAAACTGGTCCAGCGCGGCGATATCACGGTTTTCAAGCAATTCACGCAAGGTCGATAACGCCTGTCGGGAGGCATCGGGATCCGCATCGATACGCGGGGCCGGTGTCCTTTCCTCAAGCACCGGCGTGCGGTCTTGCAAAGCACGGAAAGCGGCGCTCACACCCCGCAGAGCCGGCTCAGGGTCCGTACCGTGGCGCAGCAGGGCTTCCGCCTGCCCGGCATGCAGCCCTAATTGCCTAGCGCCGAGCAGCAGCGCAGCACCGCGCAGCTTGTGCAGGTCAGCCATCGTTTGATCGGGGCTCTGTCGCGCCCGTGCCAGAAGGCTCTCGCTCTCGCCGAACGCGGCAAATTCATTGAAAAAGCGCCGCAGGGACGAGAGAAACAAGGGCACATCATTGCCTAGCCGAGCGGCGACCTCCTGGGTGTCGATACCTTCGATCACCGGCCATGCAGAGCCTGTCGGGGCTTCCTGCAGCAAGGTGCCGACCGCCAGCGGAGCGCCTCGAACACGCTCGACGGCACGACGTACCGCCCGGATCAGGGCGGCGGGGTCCAGAGGCTTGGTGAGGAAGTCATCCATACCCGCGAGCTCGGCCTGTCGCCGCTCCTCTGCCAGGGCGCCTGCGGTCAACGCCAGCACGGGCAATCGTGTCAGGCCCAGTTCATTGCGCAAGCGCCGCGTGGCCTCATAACCATCCATTTCCGGCATCTGCACATCCATCAGCACGGCATCGAATACATCTGGCGTCTGACGCAGTCGTTCAAGGGCCAGCAGACCATTGCTGCAGGTCTGAACCACAGCGCCCTGTTGCTGCAACAACAGGCTGGCGACCTCCAGATTGATCTCGCTGTCGTCCACCAGCAGCAGGTGCAATCCACTCAGCCAGAGCGTCATGGAGGTATCCATTCGCGTGGCCTGAATGACCCTTTCGGTGCTGCCCTGGTACTTGGCGATACAGGCATTGACCGCGTTGAACAAGGCCGAGCTGTCCAGCGGCTTGAGCAATACCTTGTCGACCAGAGGGAGCAGTTCTTCCCGGATCCCGGACGGGCTCACCAGAATGACCGGAAGCGGCGTCGCCTCGATCAGTTGTTGCACCTGCTCAACCTGCGGCTGCTGCCAGTCCACCAACAACACATCCGGCAATGGCGCGTTGACGTGATTACGCTCTTGCAAGGCCACGTGCAGCGCCTGTTCGTCGGTCAGGCTTGCCACTCGCCAGCCCAGGCCGCGACATAAGCGTTGCAGCGCCGTGGACGACTGTACGTCGTCGCTGAGCAGCATGACCTCCAGACTGCTTCCCGGGCCGGACGGCTCCAGATCGCTCTGGCTGCTCTGAAACGGCAACTCCACCCAGAACTCGCTGCCGGTGCCGAGTTCGCTCTCCACCCCTATCCGGCCGCCCATCTGCTCGGCCAGCCCGCGCACCACCGACAAACCCAGTCCGGTGCCGCCAAAACGCCGCGTGGTAGACGCATCCGCCTGTGTGAACGGCGCAAACAGCTGGCCGAGTGCATTGGCCGGTATGCCACAGCCCGTGTCCTGCACAGAGAAGCGCAACCAGCAAGTATCGGCGTGATCGTCTTCACGACTCACTGTCACATCGACTCCGCCGACTGTGGTGAACTTGAGCGCATTGCCGACCAGATTCATGAGGATCTGGTTGACCCGCAATGCGTCTCCTATCAACTGGCCAGGCAGCGATGCCACGACGCTGACAGAAAAACGCAGGCCTTTCTCCTGCGCCTGGGGCGTGAACAGCTCGCCCAGTTCGTCGAGCAGTTGTCGAGGGCTGAAGGGGTTATGTTCCAGCCGCATCTCTCCCGCCTCGATCTTGGCGATGTCGAGGATATCGTTGATGATCCCCAACAAGGTCCGGCCGGCAATCTGCAGCTTGGTCAGCAACTGGCGTTGCTGGTCGTTCAAGGCGGTGTTGTGCAGCAGGTGGGAGATGCCGATCACGGCGTTCATGGGCGTGCGAATTTCATGGCTCATGTTGGCCAGGAACAGACTTTTGGCCGCATTGGCAGCTTCGGCGCTGGACTTGGCCGCGTGCAATTCGGCGCTATGGTGCAGCCGTTCGGTGATGTCCTGAGCGATACCCAGATGACCGATGAGTTCTCCGTCGGCGGTACGGATCGGGGTGATGATCATCAGCACAGGGACCGTCGTGCCATCCTTGCGTACGTAGGTCCATTGTCGGGTTTCCGAACCTTCGAGGGATGCTTTGTAGCAAAAGACGTCAATGCCTTCGATCGGGGTGCCGTATTCACGACTCAGCTCAGCGGAGCGTGCGGCCACTTCTTCAGGAAGATGAAACACGCCTGGACCGTTGCCGCTGACCATTTCCGCATTGCTGTAGCCCAGCAGCAATTCGGCGCCCCGATTGAACACAAAGATCTGCCCCTGCATATCGGTAGCGATGATCGAAACCTCCGAAGAGGCGTCCAGCACCCCCTGCAGCAAACCCGCCACTCTGGACAGCTCTGCAGTGCGCTCGCTGACCTGTTGCTCAAGCTGTGCGTTGAACTCCATGAGGTAGCGTTCGACGCGCTTGCGGTCGGTGATGTCGTGCATCATTTTCGCCGCGCCGAGTAGGGTGCCGTCCGTCTCGCGGATGAAGCTGCAGGTAATGGTCACATCGATCAATTGACCGTTCTTGTGCAGACGCCGGGTTTCCAGCGTCGGGCCTCGCTCACCCCGGGCCACCCTTTCCAACAACTGTTCGTCTTCATGAACCAGATCTGGCGGAACCAGCAGTGGCGCCAATGGACAGCCCAGCACTTCGTGCTCGTCATAGCCGAACATCTGCTCGGCAGCCCGGTTCCAGGTGATGATCCGACCGTTCAGGGCTTCACCGATGATCGCGTCGCTGGAGTTTTCGACGATAGTGGCCAGCCTGGCCTGACCGGCAACCACCTGCTGTTTGCGCTGACGGGACAACAGTAGAGTGCCAACCAGCACCGTCAACATCAGGCTGACCAGTGTGCCGATGATGAACACCCTGCCCGCCGGAACCGGATCGAGTGCCTCGGCAAATGCAGGGTGAGCGCCTACCTCCATGCGCCACACGCGCCCATAGATGTCTCGTTCGAAAGCATAGGTCTGCAAGACCTCCTGCTCATGACCGCTTTCCGGAGTCTGGTAGATCAGATGCTGGCCTTCGCTGACGTCATAAAGCTTCAAGTGCACTCTGTGGTTGAGAGGGTCCAGATTGCTCATCACCTCACGCATGGCCAACGGCGCATAGGTCCAGCCGATCAGGGATGTTTCGCGCAGGGCGATATCGGTCGGGGTTTCAGGGGTGCTGTAAACCGGTAACAGGAATAGGAAAGCACGCAAGTGGTCATCATTGTCCTGCAGCAGGGTAATGGGCGCCGACAGGGTGGCAGCGCCACTGCGCATGGCCTGAAGGGCTGCATCGCGACGATGCTCCTCGGAGGCGATGTCCAGCCCCAGTGCCTGGACGTTGCGGGCCAGCGGGTCGATGAATTGAATGATGAAACGGTCTCCCTGCTGGGCACCCAGCCGACCAAGACTGAAGTCCGGCCTGCCATCTGCCCTGACACGCCTCACGAATTCGGCCTCATCGCTGGCCGCGACACGACGGATGAAGCCGAACCCGCGCGCGCCAGGGTATTCCTTCTCGATATTGCGCCCTTTGCTGTAGCGGCTCATCTGGCTGCTGTTGATATGCTCGAGGTCCAGCATATGAACGGCACCGCGCAGGCCTCGAAGACGGTACTCGTACACCCTGAGTCGTGCCTGCAAGTTATCGCCGATGCCCTCTCCGGCCTCGTTGAGCGCCTGTTCTATACGCGTATCGATCGATCTGCGCTGTTCATGGCTGGCAATAAAGCTGACGCTGAGCCCGGCCAGCAGAACCACAGCCATCCAGCCAACGAGCCACGTGAGAGAGCTTTTCTTCATCAATCAGACACTCGTTTTCAATCCTGAATACTGTGAGGTGACCAGAGGACACCGTCCGCCTGCCCTGGCGTGTCTCTGCGACCTCAAGCGTAGATTGTCTTCGACCAAGCGCCAGTGACGTTGCCATCGCCATCGCTGCATGGTTTATCGCGTGCAAGTGGTCGCAGGGCATTTGCCAGCAGCCACCTGCAACTTCGGGCGTCGGTCTGGCCGATGAAAGGGACGATTTTGATCGGACTCAGTGACGACGACCAAAAGTCTCGTTTTTGACAAAGCGCTGTTTGCCAAGAACATAAAGCCTTAAAAGATACTAAATAAGCATAATAAAAAATAAATTAATCACAAAAACCTATATTAGCTTAGAAGAAAAAAGACTTTTACAGCGCATGACCATAAGAATACGGTCTTAAGAAATCAGTGCTGAAGCACTGTGCTCGACTTGAAGAGGACCTCCCATGCGCCGTACACCGCCTTCGACTTTTTCGACTGGACTCGCCCCCCGGAGCGCAGTGCGATGACTGGGCGCACGTTCCTCCCGCGCCTGCTGCTCGCCGCCTTCACAGCCATTACCCTGCTCGGCTGCTCACCCTCCGGCCCGGACGGCCAGGCAGCCAAAACCCTCAAAGTGGCGTTCTTCAGAGACAACACCACGCTGGTCAGCCTTGACCCCTTTCAGGTGTACTGGCTGGAGCATCGGGTGGTGCTGCGCAATATAGCCGAGTCCCTGACCGATCAGGACCCGCAGACCGGCAAGATCATTCCCTGGCTGGCAGAACGCTGGGAAGTCAGTGACAACGCGCTGGAATATACCTTTCACTTGCGCAAGGACGTGACCTTCAGCAACGGCACACGTTTCGACGCTCAAGCGGTGAAGACGGCCTACGACGCGGACAAGTCGTTCGCCGCACAACTGCCAGCCACCTTCGGCGCCACTTACCTCAAAGGCTACGACCACGCCGAGGTACTGGACGACTTCACCATCAAACTGGTGCTGGCCCAACCTAACGCGGGCTTCCTGCAAGCCACCTCCACCACCAATCTCGCCATTCTTGCTCCAGAGTCCTACGCACTCAGCGTCAAGGAGCGTTCGTTGGGCGCGATCATTGGCACCGGGCCATTCGTGCTGGAGCGCTACACGCCTGAAAGCGGTTTGCGCCTGATCAAACGCAAGGGCTATGCCTGGCCATCGGCCAATGCGCAGAACAAGGGCGAGGCGCATCTGGATGCGGTCGAGGTCAGCTACGTGCCGGAAGAAAGCGTCCGTAACGGCCAGTTCGTTCAGGGGCAGGTGGACATCCTCTGGCCGCGCAATCCGTTCTCCGAGGTGGACCTCAACCTGTTCAAGTCCAGGGGCGCGACCATTCAGAGCCGTTCGCTGCCAGGACCTGCGCTGAACCTGTACCCCAACACGCGTGGCAATCGCATTCTTGCCGACCGCAACGTGCGCCTGGCCCTGCAAAAGGCAATCGACCGCAAGACCTACGCAGCCACCGTTTACAACCCGCAATTCCCGGTGGTCTCCGGCATCTACGACGTCACCACGCCGTTTTATAAAAGCCAGGCCGACAAACTGACCTACGACCCTCAAGGTGCAGAGCGCCTGCTCGACGCTGCGGGCTGGCAGAAAAACGCCGACGGCTATCGTTATAAGGAAGGCAAGCGCCTGAAGCTGGCCTACAACCTGTCACCCGCCGAAACCGCTGGTGATGTGCTGATTCAGGATCAACTGCGCAAGGTGGGTATCGAGCTCAAGCTTAACGTGGTGACCACCGCCGAGTGGGCTGCGGCCAATGCGGCAGGCAATTATGACCTGACGTCCACCTACATGACCCGCGCCGACCCGATCATTCTGCAGACCATCATCGACCCGCGCAGTGCCAACAGCTCGACGCTGGCGACCAACCTTTACGCGCCGGAAACGCTGCCCAAGGCCCTTGAGCTGTTCGACGCAGGACTGACCGCCACGCAAAGCGAACAGCGCGCCAGGGCTTATGGCGAGTTGCAGGACCTGCTGGTCGACGAGGGCTCGGCGATCCCGGTTTACGAGCGCGTCTGGCAAGCCGCCACGGCGAAAAACGTACGCAATTTCCACTGGACGGCGGAAGGCTTTGCGCTGTTCAACGACATCGAGTTGGCAACGCCATGAGTCGCTATATCCTCAGTCGGATCGCGCAAGCGCTACTGGTACTTTGGGGTGCCTACAGCGTCACCTATTTCATTCTTTACCTGCTGCCCGGCGACAGCCTGTCGATCATGCTCAGCGCCTCGGGTGTCGAAATCGACTCCCTGTCCGCGCAGGACCTCGCCAAGGCCAAGCTCTATTACGGACTGGACCGCGGCATCTTCGAGCAATACGTCGATTTGCTGTGGGGAGCGTTACATGGCGACTTCGGCAATTCGCTGACGCTCAACCGCCCGGTTTCGGAATTACTGATCGAGCGTCTGCCACAAACCCTGAGCCTTGCGGGGCTGGCCATTGTTCTGTCACTGATCGGCGGGACAGGTCTGGCGTATCTCACCGCCTACGTACGCTGGCAGCCCTTGAAAGTCGCCTTGTCACGCCTGCCGTCGCTGGGCTTCTCGGTGCCGGTCTTCTGGATGGGCCTGCTGTTCATTCAACTGTTCGCGTTCACTCTTGGCTGGTTCCCGGCGACCGGCAATCAGGGATTCTCCAGCCTTATATTGCCCGCCGTCACGCTGGCGATCCCCAGCGCCGCGGTGTACGCCCAGGTCCTGCAACGTGGCTTTCAGGGCGTCTGGAAAGAGCCCTACATCATCACCGCTTATGCCAAGGGCCTGAACCGCGCGCAGGTTCAGGCCCGCCATGCGTTCAAGAATGCTGCCCTGCCGCTGCTCACACTGATCGGCCTACAGGTCGGCAACACAGTGTCCGGCGCAGTGCTGGTGGAAACCATTTTCGCCCGCTCCGGGGTCGGTCGACTTGCCCAGGAAGCCGTTTTGCGCCAGGACATCCCGGTGGTACTGGCCATCGTTGCGGTCTCTGCAGCTGCGTTCGTCGTGGTCAATCTGATCGTTGACCTGATGTACCCCGCGCTGGATCCGCGCATCGCCCACACGCCAAAGGTCTCCTGACGCCATGACTATCTTCGACAACCGCCTTGCGCGCCTGACCCGCCTTGTTGATCCCAGTCAAAACCTTCCCGGCAACAACGCACCTGCCGCGCAGTGGCAGCGACGCAGCAGCCTGAGTCGCGCCGTGGAGGCCGCCAGGCCCCTGCTGCGCCGCCCGGGGTTTCTGCTCGCTGTGGCAATGGTCGCCTTTGCGTTGCTGGCGGCGCTGGCACCCAACCTGCTGAGCAGCTACGCACCTTACGCCACCTCGCCCAGCGACAAGCTCACCGCGCCAAATGCAGCGCACTGGTTCGGTACCGACGAACTGGGTCGTGATCTCTACACCCGCGTGGTACACGGTTCGAGCCTTTCGGTACAGGCCGCATTGCTGGCGGTGGGCATCGCCATGGCCGGTGGCCTGAGCCTGGGGGTGATTTCCGGTTTCGCAGGCGGGCGCATCGATGCAGTGATCATGCGTCTGATCGATGTATTGCTGGCCCTGCCCGGCTTGCTACTGGCGCTGGCGATTGTCACCGCCATCGGGTTCGGCACCCTTCCGGTAGCCATAGCAGTAGGCGTGGGGATCATCCCCGGCTTCGCGCGCACCACCCGCGCCGAAGTATTGCGCGTCAAGACCCTGCCTTACGTCGAGGCCGCGCGGCTGGGCGGTGCAAGCTGGACGCGAACCCTGCTGCGCCACATCCTGCCGAACGCCTGGGGCCCGGTAGCGGTGCTCGCCACACTGGATTTCGGTGCAGCGATTCTGGCGACTGCCGGGCTGAGTTTCCTCGGCTTTGGTGCCGAACCACCGGCTGCCGAATGGGGCACGTTGATCGCCAACGGTCGTCACTTCCTGATAACCGCACCCTGGGTGTCGCTGCTGCCGGGCCTGTTCGTGGTTGGCGTAGTGTTCAGCTTCAACCACATCGCCCGCACTCTGGAAGAGACTCAACGATGACCGATACCGCTCAACTGATCGACATTCGTCATCTGAGTGTCGCTTACCGTTTCGACGGCCAGATCAACCAGGCCGTGCGCAACGTATCCTTTCAGGTCGCCCGGGGTGAAACCGTAGCGATTGTCGGCGAATCCGGCTCCGGCAAGTCGACGATGGCCAACGCCATACTCGGCCTGTTACCGGACAATGCCGCCATCACCAGCGGCGATCTGCACGTCGATGGACACGATCTTGGCCATGCCGGCGAACGCGAGAAACGGCGAATTCGCGGCAGCACCATCGGCCTGGTGCCCCAGGACCCGATGGTCGGCCTCAACCCTACCCTGCGCATCGGCCGACAAATCGCCGAAGCACTGATTCAGGCCCACGGCCGGCGTTACCCGGCAGTGAATGCCGATGTGCTGGAGTTGCTGCAGCAGGTCGGTCTGGACAGGCCGGTATTGCGCGCCCGCCAGTATCCGCACGAACTGTCCGGAGGCATGCGCCAACGCGTGCTGATCGCCATCGCCCTGGCTGGCAATCCTCGCCTGATCATCGCCGACGAGCCCACCAGCGCGCTGGACGTGACGGTACAACGCAAGATCCTTGATCATCTGCAACGTCTGGTGGCCGAGCGTGGTATTTCCCTGGTGATCATCACCCACGATCTGGGCGTGGCGGCCGACCGGGCCGATCGAGTGCTGGTGATGAACAAGGGCGAACTGGTCGAACAAGGCCCTCCGCAACAGATACTCATCGCGCCTCGCCATGCCTATACCCGCGCACTGATCGCCGCAGCACCGGCTTTCGGCCAGCGCAAGAGCCCGGCAACAGTGCGACCGGTCGCGAGCAGCGACACACCTCTGCTGACCCTGAGCAACATCGGAAAAACCTATCGCCTGCCCTACGTGAAAGGCGAAGACGCCGACTTCCAGGCGCTGCAAGACGTCAACTTCAAGGTGTATCCCGGCCAGACCCTGGCCATCGTCGGCGAGTCCGGCTCTGGTAAAAGTACTGTGTTGCGCATCGCACTGGGTCTGGAAAAACCCACCCACGGACGAGTGCAGCTGGACGGCCAGGATGTCACCGACCTGGGCTGGCGCGAATTCAGACCGCTGCGGCGGCGTATCCAGTTAGTACAGCAAAACCCGTTCGCGGCCCTTGACCCACGCTTCACGTTATTCGAAAGCATCGTCGAACCCCTGGTCTCGTTCGGCCTGCTCAAAGGCCGCGAACTGGAGCAGGCCGCACGCCGGTTGATAGAGCGAGTGCAGTTGCCCGTGGCCTATCTGGACCGCCTGCCCCGCGAGCTTTCCGGTGGCCAGCGTCAGCGGATTGCCATTGCCAGAGCGCTGGCCCTGCAGCCCGATCTGCTGCTGCTCGATGAGCCGGTTTCGGCACTGGACGTGTCGGTGCAGGCGCAGATTCTCGACTTGCTGGTCGAGCTGCAAGCCGAATCGCGCATCGCCTACGTGCTGGTGTCCCACGACCTTGCAGTGGTCGCCAGCGTTGCCCATCAGGTACTGGTGCTCAAGCATGGCAAGACCGTCGAGCAGGGTCTGGCCGAGGATGTTTTTGCCAGGCCTGAAGCGGCTTACACCCAGGAGTTGATTGCCGCGATACCTGGCCGGCGTCTGGAGTTACAAACAGGGACGCACTGACAAATACCTGGGCTTGCATCAATGGGTCGCACGACGTCTGAAACCCATGGCCTCGGCGACCGCGTATATGCATATTCCTTATCGATATTTAAATTATCTTTTTAATAGCTATAGAGTTTCGCCTTATGCACCAAACGTTGCCGAAGCAGGATGCAGGCAAGACCAGGCTACCTTGCGCACCTGACTCGCATGTTCAGGCCGCATCAGCAACAAGCCCCCATCCCCCTACTTCGAGCACCCGCAATGAAAGGCATCAACCCCCTGTCGTTCCCAGCCCTGATGGGTTTAGCGCTGCTGCTGAATGCCGTCGTTTCATTCCCTGCCCTGGCCGGACTGCTGGAAAAAGGCCGCACTGACGGCCTGACCGCTGGCATCGCCAATGAACAGCCCTATGCCTACATCGGCACCGATGGCAAAGCCACCGGGGCCAACGTCGAGATACTGCGGGCGATTCTCGAACCGCTGGGCATCAAGCAGATCGAGACGCCTATCACTGACTTCGGTTCGCTGGTGCCGGGTCTGGCAGCAGGTCGTTTCGACTTGATCGGTGCAGGCCTGTTCATCAATCCGAATCGCTGCAAGGTCATCGCGTTCTCCAACCCGGTGACGCGATCCGGCGGTGCGTTCATTGTCAAAACCGGCAACCCGCTGAACCTGCACAGCCTCAAGGACGTCGCCAGCAACGCCAAGGTGCGCCTGGCCACTCAACCTGGCAGCAATCAGGTTCAGGAAGCCAAAGACAGCGGTATCGCCAACGGCAACGTGGTGTTGTTCGACAAGGACACCGAGGCATTGGCCGCCTTGCAGGCGGGTCGCGTGGACGTGGTGTATTTCCCGGACGCCGAAGTCATCAGTCTGATCAAGAAAGCCAACAGTCCGGACATCGAGCGCGCCTTGCCTTTCGAGCAGATTCCGGACGCCAGTGGCAAACCGGGCTGGAATTACCACGCCTACGGCCTGCCAAAAAACGATCCGGCCTTCGAACAGGCCTTCAACGAACAACTGGCCAAACTCCGGGCGTCGGGCGAGCTGCTGAAAATCCTGCAGAAGTACGGCTATACCGAAAACGAACTGGCTGACCCGGCCATCACCGCAGCCCAACGCTGCAACCCATGATCTGCCCCGCCCCGCAAGGGCGCGCAGTAAACGGCCCTGACCCACACGAGTACGGCCATGCCTGTTGATGCTGCAACACTGGAAACCGCAGGTTTCATTGCCAGACAACTGGCCCACGGCGCCTGGATCACCCTGCAGATCACCGTGCTTGCCGAACTGCTGGTACTGGTGCTCTCGTTTGTAATCGCCCTGATGCGCCTGTCGCCATTCCGGGCGTTACGCTGGTTCGCCACGGTGTATGTCGAGGTGCTGCGTGGCATCTCGGCATTGGTGCTGCTGTTTTACCTGTTCTTCATTCTGCCGCTGTTCGGCATCCGCCTGTCCCCCATGACCACCGGCGTGCTGGGGCTGGGCCTGACGTTTTCGGCGTATGGCGCGGAAATCATTCGTTCGGCATTGATCAACGTCAGCCAGGGTCAACGTGACGCTGTGCGTGCGCTGGACTTCGGGCCGATAAGCGCGTTTCGGCGAATCATTCTGCCGCAGGCCCTGCCGTTCATGATCCCGCCGATGGGTAATCAATTGGTCGAGCTGCTGAAAACCACGTCACTGGTCTCACTCATCACCCTCACCGACCTGACCTTTACCGGCAGTCAATTGATCACCACGCTGGGCCAGCAAACGCTGATCTGGAGCATCGTGCTGGTGTGCTATTTCGTGATGGCCTGGCCATTGAGCTGGCTGGTCAAGCGTTATGAGCAGCACGCCACCGCGTGGCGCACGGCCAGGGGATGAACGATGGAGTTTGATATCGCATTCGTCTGGTCGATTCTGCCGGAGCTGTTTCAGGGCTTGCTGGTGACCGTGCAGGTCGTGGTGCTGGGGTTCCTGCTCGCGGTTTTGCTCGGTCTGATCCTGGCCCTGACACTGCGCTCGCAGATAACCATCGTGCATCGCCTGAGCAAAGGCTACCTGAGCTTTTTCCGTAATACGCCGTTGATGGTCCAGTTGTATGTGCTGTTCTTCGCGCTGCCGCTGGCGGGCATCACCTTCCCGGCGATCACCACCGGTGTGATAGGTCTTGGCTGCTATTACGCGGCCTATATCGCCGAAGCGTATCGCGGTGCCATTGACGACATCCCGGCCGGACAGTGGGAAGCCGCACGCGCCCTTGATTTCAATCGTGGCGACACCTGGCGGCGCATCATCCTGCCGCAGGCGTTGAAACCCATGCTGCCGGTGCTCGGCAATTACCTGATCGGCATGTTCAAGGAAACGCCGCTTCTGGCGGTGATCACCATCCCTGAACTGTTTCAGGCTGCCAAGCAGGTCGCCGGCATGACCTATCGTTACAACGAACCGTACACAGTGATGGCGCTGATGTTTCTGGCGATCAGTGTGCCGACCTCGTTGCTGTTCAAATACCTGGAAAGGCGCAGCCATGTCTGATCTCGCACACACCGCAACCCCACCCGTCACCACTGCGCAGATACAGCTGAAACACGTGGTCAAGGACTTCGGCCGCAACCGGATCATCGACCATCTGGACCTGAGCATTCCTCAAGGTCAGAAAGTCGCCTTGATCGGCCCCAGTGGCTCGGGTAAATCAACGGTATTGCGCCTCATCAAGGGGCTGGAAAACTATCAGCAAGGCAGCATAGAAGTCGCAGGCGAAGCAGTGCCCGCGCGCACATCCGGATGGCACTGGCCTGGCGCACGCAAGGCTCCGGTGGAACATCGGGTAGGCATGGTGTTCCAGCAGTTCAATCTGTTCCCACACCTCACCGTGCAGGAAAATGTCACCGAAGCACCGCTACGGGTACTCAGGCTGCCTCGCGAAGAGGCCCTTGAACGCGCGCATCAATACCTCGGGCTGGTCGGGCTCGCTCACAAGGCCGATGCCTATCCGAGCCAGCTCTCCGGTGGTCAGCAACAACGTGTAGCGATTGCCAGAGCACTGGCCATGCGTCCGCAGGTCATGTTGTTCGATGAAGTCACGTCAGCGCTCGACCCTGAGCTGGTCGGCGAGGTACTGGCGGTAATTCGCTCGATTGCCCACGAGTTTCAGATGACCATGTTACTGGTGACCCACGAGATGAAATTCGCTCAGGACATCGCTGACCGGGTGCTGTTCATGGAGGGCGGGCGCATCGTGGCGGACGGCACCCCGAGCGAAATTCTGCTGAATCCGCAAAACGAGCGGACTCGAAGGTTTCTGCAGAGGGTGGAGCAGCGCTGATTGCCAGCGCCGCTCTTTTTACAGGATGAGACTTTTGGGCCTCGCGACTTTTTGAAAGTGGCGACAATCAGATCCGGAAACGCGCAACCATGTCCTGCAGGTTGCTGCCCAAGCGCGCCAGCTCCACGGTAGACGCTGCGCTTTGTTCGGTGGCCGTAGCCGACTGGTCGGCGATGTCCCGTACGCTGATGACACTGCGATTGATTTCGTCGGTGACGGCGCTCTGCTCTTCAGCGGCAGCAGAAATCTGTTGGCTCATCTGTTCGATGGTCACAATCGAATGAGTGATTTCAAGCAACGATTCTTCGGCCTGCCGCGCCAGCGCCACGGTGCCTTCGGTACGTTGACGGCTGGCATTCATCAGATCCGATGCCGCGCCGGTGCCATCCTGCAAGGACTTTATCAGCGCCTCGATTTCAGTCGTGGATGACTGTGTACGCTGAGCCAGCGAGCGCACCTCATCGGCCACCACGGCAAAGCCGCGCCCCTGCTCACCCGCACGTGCGGCTTCGATCGCCGCGTTGAGGGCCAACAGGTTGGTTTGTTCCGCGACCGCCTTGATCACATCAATGACACCGCCGATCTTGTCACTGTCCTGAATCAGGCGCTGCATGGCCTCGCCCAGTTGCCCCACTTCACCGGCAAGCTGGCTGATTTCACGCGTGGCGTTTTGCACCACACTGCTGCCGTGGGTTGCGCGGTCACTGGCCTGTCTGGCGGCCTGCGATGCATCTTCAGTGTTCTGCGCCACTTCCTGAACGGTGGACGCCATTTGGTTCATGGCGGTCGCCACCTGGTCGACTTCCAGTTTCTGCTGAGTAACGCCCGCGCTGGTCTGTTCGCTGACGGCTGAAAGCTCCTCGGCCGCCGTGGCGATCTGTGTCACACCATTGCTGATACCGCCAATCAGGGTACGCAGAGATACGGTCATGTGTTGCATGGTGTTTTGCAGCAGGCCCAGCTCATCCTGGCGAGTGGTGCTGAGGTCATTGGTCAAATCGCCGTCGGCAATTCGACGCGCAGCGATCACCGTGGAATCGAGCGGACGGGTAATCTGACGGGTAATCAGAATCGCCGCGAAGATGCCCAGCAGCAATACGATCACCGCCACCGTGAGCAACTGGGTTACGGCGCTGTCTTTTTCTTTATTGGCACTGACTACCTGGCCCGCCATCAGCTTTTCGGTACTGGTGACGACGTCCATTGACTGCTGGCGAAGGCTGTCGCGAATCTGATCGTTCTGTTGCATCAGTTGCGAGATGGAGACCATCAACGACTTGTACTGTTGCAGCGCCGCGAGCGCCTCATCCACCGCCGGGCCGGCCTTGTTCGGCAATTGGTTGCGCGCACTGCTCACCTGAGCGATCAGTGAGTCGGCAGCATCGAAGGTGATCTGCCTGTTTTCAGCAGTCGGGATACTGATATAACGGCGAAACACCAAGCGAAAATTGGTCATGCCATTGCGCAGGTCGCCAGCAATCTTTACCTGGTCGATACCGCTTTGATCCAGCGAGCGGGAAACGTCGTCCAAGGTCTTTTGCAGGAGTGTCTCAAAGCTTCCGCTCACTTGTTCGGAAATGGTGATCAGCGGCTGCATGGCCTGATCAATTTGCCGATTGTTATCGACCAATTGACTGAACGTTTGTCTCAAGCCACCCGCCTGATCGCGAATACCTCTGAGGATATCGGCGTTGGCCGGAACGGTCAGAATCTTCAGGCCTTCCTCGATGGTCTTGCCCAGATTGTCCAGGGCGGCCGTGTAGCCCTGCGAATTACTCGCGTCAGGCTTGGCGGTATAGGCCTGCGCAGCGATCCTGAGGCTCAGCGCATCGGCCTTCACCTCAGAAACCCTGGCTGCCTTGCCCAGCCGCTCGATCAGCAGGTTGGTGCTGAGGTAACCGATCGCGGTGACCGTCAGCACACCCAGCAGTATCAGACCGAAGCCTACACTCAGCTTTTTGCTGACCTTCAAATTGTCCAGCCATGTCGACTTCATCAAACTTTTCCTCGGGATTTATCGCAATAACCAAGGATCGACTGTTCGCTGGACAACTTGATAGCCGCGGCGATTGCAAAGATTGATCGAAGAGATAGCAATATGGCATGAGCTTTTTTGGCTCACCATAAGGGGAGCATTCTCAGCCCCGAATGCCTGGCCGCTATCCACCCTGCGGGTCACCCGGCTGCAGCTTTTCGAAGACCTATGGGTACTCATCATTGCCAGTGATAGTAACCTTCGGTTTATTCGATTCGTTAATAACACCCCGTGCGCAACAGAATCCGCCCCATTCTTCACTATTGGCGGAACTTCCCATGCACCAGACAATCAGCCATCTGCGCTACCCTCTCACCGCCCTCGCCTTGATCGTCATCAGTGCCTGCGGCCGTGCGCCGGAAGCCACCAGTGCGCCTGGCGCAGCCAAAGTCAGTGTGGCCAAGGTACTGGAACAGCCAGTCAACGAGTGGGATGAATTTACCGGTCGTCTCGAAGCACCTGAAACGGTCGAAGTTCGCCCAAGAGTCTCCGGTCAGATCGATCAGGTAGCCTTCACCGACGGCTCGCTGGTCAAGAAAGGCGACCTGCTGTTCCAGATCGACCCTCGCCCCTTCCAGTCGGAAGTCCGCCGTCTCGAAGCCCAGTTGCAACAGGCCCGCGCAGTCGCTTCGCGCAGTGACAGCGAAGCCCAGCGTGGAGAGCGTCTGCGCAGCAACAATGCGATTTCCGCCGAGCTGGCCGAATCGCGTACCACCTCGGCGCAGGAAGCCAAGGCCGGTGTCGCGGCCATTCAGGCGCAACTGGACCTGGCTAGACTGAACCTCAGTTTCACCCGTGTCACCGCACCGATTTCAGGCCGCGTAAGTCGTGCCGAAATCACCGCCGGCAACATTGTCACCGCCGATGTCACCGCCCTGACCAGCGTGGTTTCCACCGACAAGGTCTACGCCTACTTCGACGCAGACGAGCGTGTGTTCCTCAAGTACACCGAACTGGCCCGCAAAGGCCAGCGCGGTCAGAGCACGCCGGTGTATCTGGGGCTGTCCAACGAACCCGGCAACCCGCATCTGGGCCAGATGAACTTTGTCGACAATCAGGTCAACCCGAGGACCGGCACCATTCGTGGCCGCGCCGTGTTCGATAACGCCGACGGTGCGTTCACTCCCGGCCTGTATGCGCGCCTGAAACTGGTGGGCAGCGGCACTTACTCGGCCGTGCTGATCAATGACGAAGCAGTGGGCACCGACCTGGGCAAGAAGTTTGTGCTGGTCATGGACAAGGACAACAAGCCTGCCTACCGGGCTGTCGAGCTGGGACCGAAAATCGAAGGCTTGCGCATTGTGCGTAACGGCCTGGGCAAGGATGACACCATCGTCGTCAAAGGCTTGCAGCGCGTACGTCCCGGCCAGCCTGTAGACCCTGAAGTCACTCCGATGGCCAGCGCCGACACCCTCGCCGCACTGCTCAAACAACGCCAGGCCCTTGAAGCCAGCAACCTGCCACAAGTGGCGCCCAAAGCGGCCGTCAAAATCGCCAGCGCTGCCGCGCCGCGCGGCTAAGGGACTCGTCCGATGAACTTCTCCAAATTCTTTATTTCACGGCCGATCTTCGCCGCAGTGTTGTCGCTGCTGATCCTGATCGCCGGTGCCATCTCGCTGTTCCAGCTGCCGATCAGTGAATACCCGGAAGTCGTGCCGCCAACCGTGGTGGTACGCGCCAACTTCCCCGGCGCCAACCCCAAGGTGATCGGCGAAACCGTAGCCTCGCCACTGGAACAGGCAATTACCGGTGTCGAAGGCATGCTCTATATGTCTTCGCAGGCCACTGCCGATGGCAAACTGACCCTCACCATCACCTTTGCACTGGGTACTGACCTGGACAATGCGCAGGTGCAGGTGCAGAACCGCGTGACCCGCAGCGAGCCGAAGCTGCCTGAAGAAGTGACACGCATCGGCATCACCGTGGACAAGGCCTCCCCCGACCTGACCATGGTTGTGCACCTGACCTCGCCGGACAAACGCTACGACATGCTGTACCTGTCCAACTACGCCGTGCTCAACATCAAGGATGAGCTGGCGCGACTGGGCGGCGTCGGTGATGTGCAGCTGTTCGGCATGGGCGATTATTCGCTGCGGGTCTGGCTCGACCCGAACAAGACCGCCTCACGCAACCTGACCGCCACTGATGTGGTCAATGCGATTCGCGAACAGAACCGTCAGGTAGCCGCTGGTCAGCTGGGCTCCCCGCCCTCGCCGAATGCCACCAGCTTTCAGATGTCGATCAACACCCAGGGCCGCCTGGTCAGTGAGGAGGAGTTCGAAAACGTGGTCGTGCGCGCCGGTGCCGATGGCGAAATCACTCGCCTCAAGGACATTGCACGCATCGAACTGGGCTCCAGCCAGTATGCGCTGCGCTCGTTGCTGAATAATCAGCCTGCGGTAGCGATCCCGATCTTCCAGCGTCCCGGCTCCAACGCCATCGACATCTCCAACGATGTACGGGCACGAATGGCCGAGCTCAAGCAAAGCTTCCCGGAAGGCATGGACTACAGCATCGTCTATGACCCGACGATCTTCGTCCGCGGTTCCATCGAGGCGGTGATTCACACGCTGTTCGAAGCACTGATACTGGTCGTGCTGGTGGTGATCCTGTTCCTGCAGACCTGGCGCGCATCGATCATTCCGCTGGTGGCCGTACCGGTCTCGCTGATCGGCACCTTTGCGGTCATGCACATGTTCGGTTTCTCGCTGAACGCGCTGTCCTTGTTCGGTTTGGTACTGGCGATCGGTATCGTGGTCGACGATGCCATCGTGGTAGTGGAGAACGTCGAACGGAACATCGAGCTGGGCCTGGAACCGGTCGCTGCCACGCACAAGGCCATGGCTGAAGTAACAGGGCCGATCATCGCGACGGCGCTGGTGCTGTGCGCCGTGTTCGTGCCTGCGGCATTCATCTCCGGACTCAGCGGTCAGTTCTATAAGCAGTTCGCGCTGACCATCGCCATTTCGACGGTCATTTCCGCCTTCAACTCGCTGACTCTGTCGCCTGCACTGGCGGCGGTATTGCTCAAAGGTCATGACGCGCCCAAGGATCGCTTCTCGCGCTTCCTCGACAGAATGCTCGGCAGCTGGCTGTTCCGCCCGTTCAACCGCTTTTTCGAGAAAGCCAGCCACGGCTATGTCGGCACCGTTGCCAGGGTCATTCGCAGCAGCGGCATTGCCTTGCTGGTTTACGCGGGCCTGATGGTTTTGACCTGGATGGGCTTTGCCAGCACACCGACCGGTTTCGTCCCGAGCCAGGACAAGCAATACCTGGTCGCATTTGCCCAGTTGCCGGACGCCGCGAGCCTGGACCGCACCGAGGATGTCATCAAACGCATGTCGGAGCTGGCCCTCAAGCAGCCTGGCGTGCAGGACGCCATTGCCTTCCCGGGTCTGTCGATCAACGGCTTCACCAACAGCCCGAATAACGGCGTGGTGTTCGTGACCCTCAAGCCGTTCGACGAGCGCAAGGACCCGAGCCTCTCGGCCAACGCGATTGCCGGCGCGCTGAACGGTCAGTTCGCCTCGATTCAGGAAGCCTACATGGCGATCTTCCCGCCACCACCGGTACAAGGCCTGGGCACCATCGGCGGCTTCCGTCTGCAGATCGAGGACCGTGGCAACCTGGGCTATGACGAGCTGTACAAGGAAACCCAGAACATCATCGCCAAAAGCCGCAGCGTGCCGGAACTGGCCGGGCTGTTTACCAGCTACACGGTGAACGTACCGCAAGTCGATGCCGCGATTGACCGCGAGAAGGCCAAGACCCACGGCGTGGCAGTCAGCGATATTTTCGACACCCTGCAGGTGTATCTGGGGTCGTTGTATGCCAACGACTTCAACCGGTTCGGCCGCACTTATCAGGTCAATGTCCAGGCTGAGCAGCAGTTCCGCCAGGATGCCGACCAGATCGGCCAGCTCAAGGTGCGCAATAACCTGGGCGAGATGATCCCGCTGGCGACCTTCGTCAAGGTCAGCGACACCGCCGGCCCCGACCGCGTCATGCACTACAACGGCTTCATCACTGCTGAAATCAACGGTGCAGCAGCACCAGGCTACAGCTCTGGCCAGGCTCAGGCGGCGGTCGAGAAACTGCTTCGCGAGGAACTGCCCACCGGCATGATCTACGAATGGACCGACCTGACCTATCAGCAGATCCTTTCGGGCAATACCGCGCTGTTCGTGTTCCCGCTCTGTGTGTTGCTGGCGTTTCTGGTACTGGCGGCTCAATACGAAAGCTGGAGCCTGCCGCTGGCGGTGATCCTGATCGTACCGATGACCCTGCTCTCGGCGATTGCCGGGGTGATGATCGCCGGCAGCGACAACAATATCTTCACGCAGATCGGCCTGATCGTACTGGTAGGCCTGGCGTGCAAGAACGCGATTCTGATCGTCGAGTTCGCCAAGGACAAACAGGCCGAAGGGATGAGCCCGCTGGATGCGGTACTGGAAGCATGCCGCCTGCGTCTGCGTCCGATCCTGATGACCTCGTTCGCCTTCATCATGGGGGTCGTGCCGCTGGTGCTGTCCAGCGGCGCGGGTGCCGAGATGCGCCATGCCATGGGTGTCGCGGTGTTCTCCGGGATGCTGGGGGTCACTTTCTTCGGCCTGCTGCTGACGCCGGTGTTCTACGTGCTTATCCGTAATTACGTCGAACGCCAGGAGGCCCGCAAGGCCGCCAGAGCAAACAGCCAGCAAAACCTGCCTGCGGAGATGCATTGATGAGCGCCTACAAAGTCTTCATCCCGAGCCTGCTGGTCATGGCGCTGGCGGCCTGCGCCGTGGGCCCGGACTACCAGGCACCGGTCACGGCGCCAGCCAAACTGGCGTCCGCCGCCCAGGGCAACTATGACCGCAGCAAAGTGGACAGGGTGTGGTGGCAGCAGTTCGAGGATCCGACCCTCAATAAACTGGTGGCCAGGTCACTGGACGGCAACCGCGATCTGCGCGTCGCCTTCGCCCGCCTCAAGTCGGCGCGGGCCATACGCGATGACGTCGCCAACGATGTGATGCCCGTGGTGACCAGTCGCGCCAGCAGTGACATCGGCAAGGGTCAGCAACCCGGCATCACCGAGCGCCGGGTCAACAGCGAGCGCTACGACCTGGGCCTGGACATGGCGTGGGAAGTGGACCTGTTCGGGCGTATTCAGCGCCAACTGGAAGCCAGCGATGCCGATCAGGATGCTGCAGAGGCCAACCTCTATCAGCTTCAGGTCACGCTGATTGCCGAGGTGGTCGACGCCTACGGTCAACTGCGCGGCGCACAGCTGCGTGAAGCCATTGCCCGCGACAACCTGAAAAACCAGCAGAGTTCTCAGGACGTGACTACGCAATTGCGTGATGCGGGCGTGGGCAACGAGCTGGATGTGGTACGTGCAGAGGCACGACTGGCTGCCGTCGAGGCCACCGTTCCACAGTTGCAGGCCGAGCAGGCTCGCCAACGCAATCGTATCGCCACGTTACTGGGCGAGCGCCCGGAAAACCTCAGCGTCGACTTGAGCCCGAGCAAGCTGCCTGCCATCGCCAAGGCCTTGCCGATCGGCGACCCGACGCAAGTGCTGCGCAATCGGCCGGACATCCGTGCAGCCGAGCGACAACTCGCTGCCTCGACCGCACGTATCGGCGTCGCGACTGCCGACCTGTTCCCGAGGGTCAGTCTGAGCGGTTTTCTGGGCTTTACCGCTGGGCGCGGCTCGCAGATCGGTTCGTCAGCGGCCAGAGCCTGGTCGCTGGGGCCGAGCATCACCTGGGCGGCCTTCGATCTGGGCAGTGTCCGGGCGCAGATTCGCAGTGCCGACGCCGACGCCGAGGGCGCACTGGCCAACTACGAGCAGCAGGTACTGCTTGCTCTGGAGGAGTCGGAGAACGCGTTCAGCGATTACGACAAACGCCAGCAGCGGCTGGTCTCGCTGATGCGCCAGAGCGATGCGAGTCGCTCGGCGGCCAGGCTGGCCTCGGTGCAATATCGAGAAGGCACGGCGGACTTCCTGGTCCTGCTGGATGCCGAGCGCGAACGTCTGGCAGCCGAGGATGCTCAGGCGCAGGCAGAAATCGAGCTGTACCGTGGCATCGTGGCCATTTACAAGGCACTGGGTGGCGGCTGGCAACCTCAGGCCTGAACCTGAAAAACCGGTAAAAAAACCCCGCGCCCGATCAGGCCGCGGGGCTTTTTTTGCCTGAAATCCGGCTGCATCATGATTGCCGTTTGACAGCTGCCAGCCACTCCCCGAAGCTGCAACCCGTCAAGCATTGGAAATCGATATGCCCAGACTTTCTACCATGGGGTTATCGCCTCAACCCACTTCTCGACGTCGCTGGCTGATCGGCGCAGCGGCTGCAGCGCTGCTGATGCTTTCGCTGGTTTTCTGGTGGTGGCGCACGCCCGTCCAGACCGCGCCGGCCAGGTTGAGTCATACCTATGCCCAGGCGCTGGAACAGGCACACGACGGTAAACCGGGTGCCGCGCGCGTGCTGTATCAACAACTGGGACGGACTGACCTGTCTGACACGCAACGCATCAGCCTGCTCGCCGAACTGAGCGACTATCCCAGCCCCCAGGCCCTCAAGTTGCTTGATGCGGCCTTGAGTAACCCGTCCGCGCAAGTGCGCGAAGCGGCCATCGATGTCAGTGTCAGGCTGGTCTCCAACAGTCAGCGCAGTCTGTTGCTCGGCCCCCTGCTGGATGACGCCGAACAATCCGTCAGGTTTCGCGCCACCAGCGCCCTGCTTGGCCTCTCACCTGATGAGCTGGGCCTGTACTTTGCCGTTCTGCAGCAAAGTGCCGAGGCGTTTCAGGAGTCACTCAAGAGCCAGCCGCAAAGCGCACAAAACCAGCTGCAACTGGCCAGGCTGTATCTGCAGACCGGCGACCTGGAACCCGCGCTCGCGGCGCTACAGCGCGCCACCGCGCTGGACCCGGGCAATATCGAAGCAGCGCTGGCGCATATCGAATTACTGGACCGCAAGGGCCAGGCCGAGCAGGCGCGCAGCCTTTTCGCGCAACTGCTCGAGCATAACCCTGGCTCGTCCCTGCTCCAGCATGCCCTCGGCATGTGGCTGCTGAACCACGGCCAGGCTGAATTCGCCGTGCTCAGCCTGGCCAAGGCCACGGAACTGGCGCCCGATAACAACGACTATCGCTATGACCTGGCGGTTGCCCTGCACTCGTTGAACGAGCTTGAAGCGGCACAGCGGCAGTTGACTCAGATCGTTCAAAACCAGCCCGCCAATCGCAAGGCCAGAGTGCTGCTGATCCAGTACTGGAAAGAGAACGGTCAGCTGCAGAACGTGCAGATTCTGCTGGCCGAGCTCGAACAGCAGAACCCGGATGACCCTGTGCTGCAACAGGGACTGTAGGGTCAGAAACGCAACGCCGAGACAGGCCAAAGGCTATCTTTGCATGGTCTACACGCCTTTCAGTCCGCGGCGTTCGCACTGCTCTGCCATTTCCTCATCCGATAGTCCTATTGCCTGTCGGATATTTCTCTTTTTAAGCTACCCACTCTCTCATGACACGTTTTCCATCCGTGGCTAATATCGGAAATAACTTACACTGCCCCTCCGCGTACAACACGGACATCATCCCCTATATCCAACATCGTCTCCCCGCTTCATTTAACGAATTTGAAAAAGGCTATTTTCTAACTGAAAAAAAAAGTGCATCATTTGCGGGCGACTGAGTTATAAATACCCTCTATCTGCGCAATGACAAGCCGCGAAGGCCAAGTTTCAGCATAGAAACCGCAGGTATCGGGCACCCTCGAGTGAGCGAATCGGTCATCAGTTTTGTCTCATCGCTTTATAGGGCTGACAACAGCCATTACATTGTTGGAGTATATTAATTGTCCAGACTTGCCGAGTTTCGAGCAGCAGAGAAAGCCCTTCAGGAACAGCTTGCACAGCTGGAATCGTTGAAGAATGACGCCGGATTGAAAAAGGAGATCGAATTCGAGCAAAAGCTCCAGGACCTGATGGGCACCTACGGCAAAAGCCTGCGTGACATCATTGCAATCCTTGACCCTGCAAGCGCTACCTCACTGGTCGCACCCGCAGGTCCAAAGCGTCGCCGCGCACGTGTGGTCAAGGTTTACCAGAATCCGCACACGGGTGAGCTGATTGAAACCAAGGGCGGCAACCATCGCGGCCTCAAGGCGTGGAAAGAGCAATACGGTGTAGACACTGTTGATTCATGGCTTCGTGCCTGATTGCAAGTTGTCACTTGAAGCCCTGCACGTGCAGGGCTTTTTTGTCTGCGCCGCTGCATATGATCACCTGCGCACTGCAGCTTTTTCCCCGGACGCACACACAGTTCCTTTCGTTGGACACCGGGAATTCATATACATGATTGAGTGAACTGCCCGGTACATATACTTCAGGGCACCGGGAAAATACCGCGAGAATAATGACGCCAATAAATCTGGATTATGCGATTCAGCACACAGTTACAAACCTGAACAGTTCCTGAAGTGTGTAGAGTAATTATTCAGTTTGGCGGTGTAATGAGATACATCCTTATTTGTTTCTCAATGATTCGGCGCGTCGAAGAGCACCCCATTCGCAGCACAGCGGAGCTTCACACTTTTTTCACATGCACTCTCGGATGATGAAGACCGCTAAAGGAATAGCGCCCCATGCCCGCCTCGGCGGGCTTCTTTTTGCCTGCGAAAAGGCAGAGGTCACTGCGTATCGTCCAGGCGCAGACTCTCGCGAATACGCAGTGCCTCATCCTTGTTGTTCGCATAGCCGTCTGCCGATCCCGCATAGGACAACGACCAGGCTAGCTCCTTGCTGGCGGCCGCGACCAGTGTCTGGGTCAGCACGTGCACACCATTCTGAGTAATGGTGCAGGTGGTTTCGAGTGCGGGCACGACGCTGAGTCGACTTTCACGGACATGCGTGCAAGCGCTCTGCAGTCCGCTCCGGGCAAAATTGACCTGAATCGACTTGCGCATTTCCAGCAGAACGCCCTGGACATTGACTTCATGCCCTGGCGTCAGGCGCGTCTGGGTGAGTTCCATGACCATCAGCGGATTTCCACTTTGATCGTTTTTCACCGCGCGCTGTCTGACTTGCACGGAAGGTTGAACGGGCTCGCCCGACTCGGTCGGTATCGACTCGACCTCCCAGCCTGCGGGCCAGACGATCATTGCATCGGCGGCATGCACCTGTGCAGTGCCCAACAGCAGGAACAGGCAAAGGCTTGGCACGGAGCGTCGGTAGTGCGAAAGGATCATGATCGGGTCGCCAGAACGGATGACCCGAAATTCTGAGCCTGTTGTCGGCATCGAGCAAGGCCGACGCGACGTTATCCGAGCCGGGTTTGGCACTGCGCGCCCTGCCCCGTATCATTTGGCATTATTTGTACATTCTGTTGGAGACACATTAATGAGCTTGCACGAACTCAACACACTACCGGGCGTCACAGCCGATCCTGAAGCGGCCACCCGGCAGTTTGTGTTCAATCACACCATGCTGCGCGTCAAGGACATTACCAAATCGCTTGATTTCTATACCCGCGTACTGGGCTTCAGCCTGGTCGAGAAGCGTGACTTCCCGGAAGCCGAATTCAGCCTGTACTTCCTGGCGCTGGTCGACAAGGCACAGATCCCGGAAGACGACGCCGCCCGCAACGAATGGATGAAGTCGATCCCCGGCATTCTGGAGCTGACCCATAACCACGGTACCGAAAGCGATGCCACAGCGTCTTACCATAACGGCAACAGCGACCCGCGCGGCTTTGGCCATATCTGCGTGTCGGTGCCGGATGTGAAAGTCGCCTGCGAGCGTTTTGAAAGCCTGGGCGTCGACTTTCAGAAGCGCTTGTCCGATGGCCGCATGAACAGCCTGGCCTTTATCAAGGACCCGGACGGCTACTGGGTAGAGATCATCCAGCCAACGCCGCTCTGAGACTGCCGGTGATCGCTTCGGCAAGGGGCGATCCGCGTAGAAAGCAAAAAGCCCCGTGATCGCTCACGGGGCTTTTCGTTTACCGCTCTCCGATCAGGCAGGGGCGGAGGTACGGATCAGGTGGTCGAAGGCGCTCAGCGAGGCCTTGGCACCTTCGCCCAGGGCGATGATGATCTGCTTGTACGGTGCAACCGTCACGTCACCAGCAGCGAAGATGCCTGGCACCGAGGTTTCACCGCGAGGATCGACCACGATCTCACCGCGCGGCGACAACTCGATGGCACCTTTGAGCCACTCACTGTTGGGCAGCAGGCCGATCTGCACGAAGATACCTTCGAGCGGTACGTTGATCTCTTCGCCTGTGGTGCGGTTCTTGTAGCGCAGGCCGTTGACCTTCTGCTCATCACCTGTCACTTCAGTGGTTTGCGCACTGGTGATCACGGTCACGTTCGGCAGACTGTGCAATTTGCGCTGCAGCACCGCGTCGGCACGCAATTGCACGTCGAACTCCAGTAGAGTCACGTGAGACACGATACCTGCGAGGTCGATTGCAGCCTCGACACCCGAGTTACCGCCACCGATGACAGCGACGCGCTTGCCTTTGAACAAAGGACCGTCACAGTGCGGGCAATAAGCCACACCCTTGTTACGGTACTGCTGTTCACCCGGCACGTTCATCTCCCTCCAGCGTGCACCAGTGGCAAGGATCAGCGTCTTGGCCTTGAGGCTGGCACCGCTGGCAAACTTCACTTCGTGCAACTCGCCGGCTGCGCCAGGAATCAGCTTGTCGGCACGCTGCAGGTTCATGATGTCGACTTCGTACTGCTTGACGTGCTCTTCGAGCGCCACGGCCAGCTTCGGCCCCTCGGTATGTTGTACCGAAATAAAGTTCTCGATGGCCATGGTGTCGAGCACCTGACCGCCGAAACGCTCGGCAGCAACACCGGTGCGGATGCCTTTACGCGCAGCGTAGACTGCCGCGGCCGAGCCAGCCGGGCCGCCGCCGACGACCAGCACATCGAAAGCCTGCTTGGCGTTGAGTTTTTCCGCCTGACGCGCACCGGCGCCGGTGTCGATCTTGGCCAGAATCTCTTCCAGGCCCATGCGGCCCTGACCGAACAACTCACCGTTCAGATAGATGCTGGGCACCGACATGATCTTGCGATCGGTGACTTCTTCCTGGAACAGTGCACCGTCGATAGCGACGTGCTTGATACCAGGGTTCAGCACTGCCATCAGGTTCAGGGCCTGGACGACGTCCGGGCAGTTCTGGCAGGACTGCGAGAAATAGGTTTCGAAATGGAATTCGCCCTGAAGTGCGCGAACCTGTTCGATGGTTTCCGCACTGACCTTGGGTGGATAGCCGCCGACTTGCAGCAGCGCCAGGACCAGCGAGGTGAATTCGTGACCCATGGGGATACCGGCAAAACGCAGGCTGATATCGTGGCCAGGGCTGCTCAGCGAGAACGACGGCGTACGTGCGTCGGTGCCGCTGTCATTCAGGGTGACGTCCTTGGAAACACTGATCACATCATTGAGCAGTGCAAGCATTTCCTGAGACTTCGCGCCGTCATCAAGGGACGCGACGATCTCGATGGGGCGAGTAACCCGCTCCAGATAGGATTTCAACTGGGCTTTAAGATTGGCGTCCAACATGTGGCGGCTTCCTGTTTACAAAGGGTAGAAATAACAACGCCCAGGCGATTACCGCCCGGGCGTTTTTTGGGGCGATGCGGTTTACTTGCTCAAGAGCTCAACGCCCCCAGCCGATTCATGCGACTCAGATCTTGCCAACCAGGTCCAGGGACGGAGCCAGAGTAGCTTCGCCTTCTTTCCACTTGGCTGGGCAGACTTCGCCCGGGTGAGCGGCAACGTACTGAGCAGCCTTGATCTTGCGCAGCAGCTCGGAAGCGTCACGACCAACGCCACCGTCGTTCAGTTCGACGATTTTGATCTGACCTTCAGGGTTGATCACGAAAGTACCGCGATCCGCCAGACCGGCTTCTTCGATCAGCACGTCGAAGTTGCGGGAGATGGTCAGGGTCGGGTCACCGATCATGGTGTACTGGATCTTGCCGATTGCTGGCGAAGTGTTGTGCCATGCAGCGTGGGCGAAGTGGGTGTCGGTCGAAACGCTGTAGATTTCAACGCCCAGCTTCTTGAACTCTTCGTAGTTGTCAGCCAGGTCTTCCAGCTCGGTCGGGCATACGAAGGTGAAGTCGGCCGGGTAGAAGAATACGACAGACCACTTGCCTTTGAAGTCAGCGTCCGAGACGTCAACGAAAGCGCCGTTCTTGAACGCGGTAGCCTTGAACGGTTTTACTTGGCTGTTGATGATAGGCATCGGTATATCTCCTGATGGGTTGGATGGGTTGTGAATTCGATGGAGTGAAGCTTACGCATGATCGATGACAATCGCTCATTGGCAAACCTGATGTCACTGATTGCTTTTCACTATGAAGGCAGCTTATCGATAGAAGAAACCTTCGGACCGCTCCCCGCCTCCGATGGGCTCAGGAACGGAGCGGCATCAATGTAGCGCATCGCCGACTTGATGTCCCTCCAGCCTACATAGGACATCAGTGACTTGAGGTCCCAGCCGTTGCTGTGCGCCCAGCTTGCAAAACCGCGACGCAACGAGTGGCTGGTGTAGCGCTCGGCGGCGATGCCTGCACGCTGGAGCGCCTGACGCAGCAACGGGATGATGCTGTTGGCGTGCAACTCCTCCTCTTTAAGGTTACCCCAGCGGTCCACTGCCCGAAAGACCGGACCGCGTACCAGCGCGGTACAGTTGATCCACTCTATATAGGCCTGAACCGGGCAAAGCCGCTGCAAGGCCGGGGTCTGATAGGTGCGGCCCAGATTTTCTCGATCGCCTTTGCTCCGCGGCAAATACAGGCTGATTCCCGAGTTGGCGATGGCCTTGACGTCCTGTACTTGCAGGCGGCATAGCTCGTCACTACGAAACCCGCGCCAGAACCCCAGCAGGATCAGCGCCGAATCGCGTCGGCCGCGCAACAGCCGTGGCTGATCGTGTTGTGCGCTTGCTTCGCGTATTTCGATCTCCAGCCAGGCGATGACTTTTTCCAGATCCTGCAACTGCAAGGGCTCGGCCTGCTTTTCCTGTGCGGGGTGCAGCGCACGAATGCCCTTGATGACCTTGCGCACCATCGGTGCCTTGGTCGGATCGACAAAACCCTGGCTGACGTGCCACTGAGCCAGCGCTGACAAACGCAGCTTCAAGGTGTTCACCGACAGCGTCCCGGCATGGCTGGCCAGGTAACGCGCCACGCTTTCGCTGGTCGCCGGCAGAAACCCGCCCCATGTCACCTCGAAATGCTCGATGGCAGCCCGATAGCTGCGGCGCGTGTTGTCGCGGGTCGCCGCCTCGATGTAGCGATCAACGTCATTCATGGCTCAAACCTGCTCGGGTGTACCGGTAAGGGCGCCGTAAAGGGAGCTGAAGACGCCTGACACGGGATAATACGCCAATATCCCGTGTTAATTAATTCAAAAAATGGCTAATTATTTCAAAACATATAGTATGTAATTACAGAGTACATACCACAGTATGAAATCGTAGGAGACAGCATGGCCCGTGGCGGTGTAAACAAGGCGTTAGTGCAGAAAGCGAGAGCGTCCCTGCTGTCCCGAGGCGAAAACCCCAGCATCGACGCGGTACGTATCGAAATGGGCAATACCGGCTCGAAAACCACTATCCACCGCTATCTGAAGGAGCTTGAATCCACGCAAGCCCCAGCGCCGGATATCAATGAGGAATTGAGCGATCTGGTCGCGCATCTCGCCCAAAGGCTTCAGGAACAGGCGCAAGAGCGTATTGATCAGGCGCGCGATGAATATCAGGCCGAGCGCGACACCCTGCAGCGGCAACTTGCGGGCACTCAAGAGCAGATCAGCCAGCTGGAAAAACACGCACAGCAGCGTGAACAGGCTCTGGAACAGCAGGCCGCCGCCCTGCTCCACACGCAAGGCACACTGCAGGATGTGCAGACAGAACACGCCCGGTTGCTTCAGGCCAATCAGGACCTGGAGGCACGCCTGCGCGACAAGGACGGGCAGATCCATTCGCTTGAAGAAAAACACCAGCACGCCCGCGAGACACTGGAGCACTATCGCAACTCGATCAGGGAGCAACGCGAGCAGGAGCAGCGACGCCACGAAACCCAGGTTCAGCAGCTGCAAATGGAACTGCGACAGGCACAGCAAGGCCTTGCCATGCACCAGGAAAACATTACACAGCTCAATCGAGATAACGAAAGGTTGCTGGCTGAAAATCGCAACACCCTGCGCGAACTGCACAGCCAGACCGACCAGCTGAAGCAGGCCAACACGCAGAATGCCGCCTTCGCCGAACAACAGCACCACACCCGCACCCAATGCGCGCTGCTGGAAGAAAGGTTACGCAGCGCGCAGGACGAAAACACCGCACTTAAACAAGGCATGACCGATGCGCAGCAACAGAGCCGCATGTTGGAACTGCTGCTGACCAAGAAGGAAGCGGCACTGGAGAACCTGCAGACAAGGCTCGATCAGCCGGACAAACCCAAAGCCACCAGAAAGAAACCATCAGACAAAGCCTGATCAGCAAGCTTCAGGCCAGCGCTATCTCGCCGCATGGCAGATGCAAATCAACCCGGGTGCCCTGACCTTCGGCGCTTTCTATATGCACGTGTCCGCCGGCTTGCCGGGTAAAGCCGTAGACCATCGACAAACCCAGGCCGGTTCCCTGGCCTACCGGTTTGGTGGTGAAAAACGGATCGAACACCTGATCGATAACATCCCGAGCAATGCCACAGCCGTTATCTTCAACACTAAGCTGTACGTAGTCGCCAGGCAGCAGACCGTCTTTTTGCGTCTCCAGCGTTAACGCGCGGCTGCGCACGCACAACCTCCCTCCGACAGGTACGGCATCGCGCGCGTTGATGACCAGATTCAACAAGGCATTTTCCAACTGATGCTCATCGGTGCGCACCGCGCTCAGCCCCTCCTCCAGCTCGATCTCCAGGTGCGCATGAGCGCCGACCGTCCCCCGCAACAACTCTTCCATGGAGCGGCCCATGCAATTGACATCCACCACGGTGACGTTAAGCGACTGCCGACGGGCAAATGTCAGCAGCCTGCGGGTCAGTGCAGCAGCACGGTTTGCAGAACTCGCTGCGGCATCCAGGTAGCGATCGACCTCACTGACACGCCCGGCAGCCACACGCAGCCTGATCATGTCCAGTGCGCCAATCACGCCGGAAAGTACATTGTTGAAGTCATGGGCGATACCACCAGTCAACTGACCGATAGCATCCATCTTCTGCGCATGGCGCAAGACCTCTTCAGCCATCGCCCGCTCGGCAATTTCAGCCTGCAACAGCTCATTTGCAGCTTCCAGCTCACGCGTGCGCTCGGCGACGCGCAACTCCAGACTTTCGTTGAGTTCGCGCAACGCCTCTTCTGCATTGACCTGAGCGGTGATGTCGGTGTGAGTACCCAGCCAGTGGGTAATGTGCCCCCTTGCGTCGCGCAGCGGCAGCGCACGCGAAAGGAACCAGTTGAAAGCGCCGCCCTTGCCACGTATCGGAAATGTATCTTCCCAGATCGAGCCAGTGGAAAAGCAGTATTGCAGACGCGCCATCACGCGCTCGCGATGTTCGGGGTGCAGAACCGAGCGCCACCCCAGGGCAGTCATGGCCTCGAGCGAAGCGCCGGTGTACGCATGCCAACGCTCGTTGTACCAATGGATTTGCCCGCGGGGGCTGGCAGTCCAGGCCAGTTGACTCATGTTGTCAGCCAATGCCCTGAACTGACGCTCGCTTTCACGCAAGGCATCAATGTGCTGCGCGACTTCGCGGTCCTGCTCGGCAGAATGCAATGGCATTCTGGCCGGTGGCTGTTCTCTATTCACGTCGGGATCCATCCTCTCGAAACTCTTACCCCGGAGTTCTTCCTGAACTCCGGGCGTTGCGTGACTTAACGTTTGACAGGCGTCCGCATGGTAACGAACTCTTCTGCCGCGGTCGGGTGTACCCCGATAGTATCGTCGAATACCTGCTTGGTCGCGCCAGCCTTGATGGCAATGGCCAGGCTCTGGACGATTTCGCCAGCATCCGGCCCGACCATATGGCAGCCCAGCACACGATCGGTTTTGGCATCGACGACCAGCTTCATCAATGTGCGCTCCTGATCATCGGTCAGGGTCAGCTTCATCGGCCTGAAACGACTCTCGAAAATCTGCACATCGTGACCGGCCTTGATTGCATCCTCTTCGGTCAGACCGACCGTACCGATGTTCGGCAGACTGAAAACCGCCGTCGGGATGTGATTGTAGTCTACCGGGCGATACTGCTCGGGCTTGAACAGTCGGCGCGCGACCGCCATGCCTTCAGCCAGAGCGACCGGCGTCAGCTGCACACCCCCGATGACATCGCCGATGGCCAGGATAGAAGGCTCGCTGCTCTGGTAATTGTCATCGACCTTGATATAGCCGTGCTCGTCCAGCTTGACGTCGACACTGTCCAGACCGAGGTTGTCGAGCATTGGGCGGCGCCCTGTTGCGTAGAACACGCAATCGGTCTCGAGCGTGCCGCCACCTTTCATGGACAACAGCAGACTGCCGTCGGCCTGCTTGTCGATACGCTCGATATCGCTGTTAAAGCGAATCGTCATGTGGCGCTTGAGCAACTCTTCGTGAAGATGGGTGCGAACACCGCCATCAAAGCCACGCAAGAACAACTCGCGGCGATAGACCAGCGTGGTGTCGGCGCCGAGCCCGTTGAAAATCGAGGCGAACTCCACCGCGATGTAGCCGCCACCCACAACGACCACCCGCTTGGGTAGCGTTTTGAGATAGAACGCCTCGTTGGAGGTGATCGCGTGCTCGCGCCCTGGTACGTCAGGCACCTGGGGCCAGCCGCCGGTGGCAATCAGAATGCGCTCGGCACTGTAGGTCTGACCGTTGATTTCGACCTGCTGCGGGCCGGTCAATTTCGCATGCCCTTCAAGCAGCGTCACGCCGCTGTCGACCAGCAACTTGCGATAGATGCCATTAAGGCGATTGATCTCACGATCCTTGTTGGCGATCAGCGTGGCCCAATCGAACTGGGCCTCACCCAGCGACCAGCCGAAGCCCTTTGCATGGTCGAAATCCTCGGAAAAATGCGCCCCGTACACCAATAGCTTTTTGGGTACGCATCCTACGTTGACGCAGGTTCCGCCCAGATAGCGGCTCTCGGCCACAGCGACCTTTGCGCCGAAACCGGCAGCGAAACGCGCCGCCCTGACGCCGCCCGAGCCGGCGCCAATTACAAACAGATCAAAATCAAAGGCCATCGATATCTCCTTGGCAGAGGCACAGCATAGCCGCTTGGCGGCCAGTCAGAAATGACAAAGCCACCCGAAGGTGGCTTTGTCCCGGGCGTCATCAATCAGAAATCAATGCGCTTTGCCGGTTTTGTAGAAATGCTCGAAGCAGAAGTTGGTCGCCTGGATGTAGCCTTCCGCACCACCGCAGTCAAAACGCTCACCCTTGAACTTGTAAGCGAGTACGTTGCCTTCGGCAGCCTGCTTCATCAAGGCGTCGGTGATCTGAATCTCACCACCCTTGCCCGGCTCGGTCTGTTCGATTTTCTCGAAAATGTCCGGAGTCAGGATGTAGCGGCCGATGATCGCCAGGTTGGACGGCGCATCTTCAGGCTTAGGCTTTTCAACCATGTTGGTCACGCGGAACAGGCCCGGCTTGATCTCTTCACCCGCGATCACGCCGTACTTGTTGGTTTCCTGCGGATCGACTTCCTGAATGGCGATGATCGAGCAGCCATAATGCTTGTGCAGTTTGACCATCTGCGCCAGCACGCCGTCACCCTCAGGGTTGACGCACAGGTCGTCCGCGAGAACCACGGCGAAAGCTTCGTTGCCGATCAGTGGGCGACCGCTCAGGATGGCATGGCCCAAACCTTTCATTTCGGTCTGACGGGTGTACGAGAAGCTACACTCGTCGATCAGCTTGCGAATACCAACGAGGTACTTTTCCTTGTCAGTGCCCTTGATCTGGTGCTCAAGCTCATAGCTGATGTCGAAGTGGTCTTCAAGAGCGCGCTTGCCACGACCGGTCACGATGGAAATTTCGGTCAGGCCTGCAGCGAGGGCTTCCTCAACACCGTATTGGATCAGTGGCTTGTTGACCACCGGCAGCATTTCCTTGGGCATGGCCTTGGTCGCTGGCAGGAAGCGAGTACCGTAACCGGCTGCTGGGAACAAGCATTTCTTGATCATAAAAGTCCTTGGTAAGGGCTGTTGGTGTTAACGGCGCAGTCTAATGATGAGGCAGGCACCTTACAATGCCCCGCCTTTGGCCGTCCGATGCCATGATAGAGGAATACTCGTACAGATAGTTCCGCACTTTCTGGATATTGCCTTTACATAAAATCAGCTCAAGGCACCGTCAAACTGCCCTCAAGGCCTGCACGGCCGGACCTCAACACCGTTTCTCGACGACTGCGGACTTTACGCCCGGCTTCGCCAACGGCAAGCGACGACAAGTGGGAGGCAGGCAGTTTATGATGCAAAACATGGCGGAACGATGGCACCCGTTATCAGTCCAACGCTCGCATTTGTTAATTCCCTGGCCTTATCTCGAAGCGAAAAACATGATCAGAATTTTGTGCATTATTGCTGTGCTGGGCCTCACCGGCTGCGCAACCGCCTCCAATACCTACCTGAAAAACGGCAAACAGGGCTTGAGCATCGACTGCTCCGGCGAGGCGATGTCCTGGGCAAGCTGCTACGAAAAGGCGGATGCGTCCTGTGCAGGCACAGGTTATGAAATTGTCGGCACAGATGGCACCCCGCAACCTGCCGAAAGCGACAAGACGCTGGGCGTGGACGTTGGCAACTACAAAAGCCGCAGCGTGCTGGTGGTCTGCAAGTAATCAGGTCTGCCGCCCTGTCCACCGCGGACAGGGCCAGCTGACCCGGCCTGACTGATCAGCCTGAAATGCACGCTTCGGCAGCGTTCTGCACATCCCTGAAACGAATGGGCACGTTGGAAAGTCGTTCGTAGACCTTGATCGTACTACCGCCCGAGCGGCTTTCGATATCCACTACTGCCGCGGGTGACTTGCTGAGTTTCTGCGCGACGATGACCCGCAGGCCGTCATGCCGAGGCTCGATCAGAGGCGGCTTGCGACTGCTGCTGATCTTGCCAGCGAAGCAATCGGCGTATTCCTGAGGATTTTTGCCCGACATCACGTTCATGGTGGGGGGTGTATGCTCAATGTCGTTCACTGTGGCACAGCCAGTCATTGCCAGGGCCAGGACTACTACAGCAGCCAGTTTCATACAAAGCCTCCAAATAAAGGTCCTACGACAAGCCCCAGCGCAATTAAATCCCGGCTGAGGCATTTTTTCCCGGAAACACGGCAAATTAATGCTCACCGACGTCAAATTGCGGGCGTCGCATGCTATCGTTTTGATTTTTCAGAAAAACCCCCATTTCGGAGCCCGTCATGAAATTCGTACACCAGCGTGAGCATCTCAACGAGGACGACCTTGTCGTCATCGAGTGCTCTCAGACCTGCAATATTCGCCTGATGAACGATGCGAATTTTCGCAGCTTTAAAAATGGTGGTCGGCACACCTATCATGGCGGCGCGTTCGACAGATTTCCGGCCAAGATCGCCGCGCCAAGCACCGGTTTCTGGAACATCACCATCGATACTGCAGGCCGCAAGGCAGACACCAACGCCGGACGCAAACTGCCTTTCACTCACAAGATCAAGATCGTCCGGCGCTCGACCTCTCGCCTGGGATGATGCAAGGAGTCACCGTGAACAATCCAGCCCCGCGTACGACCAAATTCGCTGTCAGCTATAAGCTCAATGGCGAACGCCGCTTCGAATTCGCCCAATTGCAATCGGCGTCCACCGAGGAAGCCGAAGCCGCCTTGAAGAAAATGCACGGCGAGAGCGACGACCTTATTACCGACGTCAAGGTCAGCAAGGCTCTCTGATACTCACCGGAGCTCGATCCGACCATGCAACGCAAAGGTGACACTCCCGCCACGCTGGACCTGTTCGCAGACCAGACGGCCCAGCCTCGCAGCGATGAGCGGATCGGGCCTGGGTCGTGGCTGTTCAGAGGCTTTGCGCTGACCGACATGCCGCAACTGTTGGCCGCCCTTGAGGAAACGCTGGGCCTTTCGCCGTTCCGGCACATGCAGACCCCCAGCGGTCTGAGCATGTCTGCAGCGCTGAGCAGTTGCGGACAACTGGGCTGGATAACCGACCGTCATGGTTATCGATACACGGCAACCGACCCGCAAACAGGACAGGCCTGGCCGGCGATGCCGGACGCCTTCATGCACCTGGCGCAGGACGCCGCACTCGCAGCCGGCTATGCCGGGTTCGTGCCTGACGCCTGTCTGATCAACCGCTATATCCCGGGCGCCAGGATGTCCCTGCATCAGGACCGAAACGAACACGACCATCGCTGGCCAGTGGTGTCGGTATCACTGGGCATACCGGCCATCTTTCAGTTCGGCGGCCTGCTGCGCAGCGACAAGACTCAACGCATTTCCCTGTTTCATGGCGACGTGGTGGTCTGGGGCGGCGAGGACAGATTGCGCTTTCACGGCATTCTGCCCATCAAGCAGGCAGAACATCCGCAATTGGGTGAGCAACGGATCAACCTGACCTTTCGCAAGGCCGGCCGCGACAGCTGATCAGGCCTCTTCGAGCACGCCGGACGTCCGGGCCAGCGCCGGGCATACCGCCCGGTGCAGGTTAAGTGCTGTATTGATGATGCCGATGTGGCTGAACGCCTGCGGGAAATTGCCCAGCATGCGCCCGCCCTTCGGATCGTACTGTTCGGCCAGCAGACCAACGTCATTGCACAGACCCACCAACCGTTCGAACAGCCGCGCGGCATCATCAGCCCGGCCCAGCAAGACGTAGGCATCGGCCAGCCAGAACGAACAGACCAGAAACGTCCCTTCCCGACCGGCAACGCCATCGACACTGCGCTCGTTGTCATAGCGCAGCAGCAGACCATCCTGCATCAGCGTACGCTCGATCTGCGCGACAGTACCGATAACTCGCGGGTCTTCAGGCGCAAGAAAACCGGTCAGCACAATCTGCAGCAGACTGGCATCCACTTCTGTCGAGCCATAGGTCTGTACGAAGCTGCCAAGCTCGGCATCGAAACCGTGGCGACAGACATCGGCATGGATTTCGTCCGCCACTTTCCGGTAGTGCACTGCCAGCGCACGATCCTCATCGCTCTCGGCAGCCTGGGCGATCTGCGTGGCGTTACGGTCAAAGGCCACCCAGGCCATGACTTTCGAGTGCGTGAAGTGCCGCGGCTCGGAACGTATCTCCCAGATGCCCGCATCCGGCAGGTGCCAGATTTTCTCCAGATACGGCATGACCACCTTGGAAATCGCCACGCTGCGCGGGTGCTGCGCCATACCGCCGCGCAGCGCCTGGATCATGGCGTCGGCCACTTCGCCGTAGACGTCCAGCTGAACCTGCGTCGCCGCACCATTGCCGACGCGCACCGGCAGTGAGTTCTCATAGCCACCCAGCCAGGGCAGCTCATACTCCTGCAAACGCCGCTCGCCGCCTACGCCGTACATGATCTGGATCTGTTCCGGGTTACCGGCAACCGAGCGCAACAGCCAGTCCCGCCAGGCCTGAGCTTCCTCGAAATAACCCAGATTCATGAATGCCAGAAGGGTCATGGTGGCGTCGCGCAGCCAGCAATAGCGGTAATCCCAATTGCGCTCGCCACCCAACTGTTCGGGCAGTGAGGTGGTCACGGCGGCAACGATGCCGCCGGTGGGCGCGTAGGTCATGGCTTTCAGCGTAATCAGCGAGCGCTTTACCTGAGCCGTCCACGGCCCGACGTCAGGGCAGCGATCAGAAAACTCGCGCCAGTAGGCAGCGGTGCTTTCCAGAGCCTGGTCGGCATCGATCTGCTCGAGCAAGGGTGCAAAGGATGCCTGATAGGCCAGCGTGAAGACCTTGCGCTCGCCTTCATCGACGTGAAAACGGCTGGCGGTGTGATGATCCTGAGGATGCAGTGCCACAGGACTGCGCAAAACCAGCATTTCCGGTCCGGCCACTGCCGTCAGCGTATGAGCATCCTTTCGCTCGACCCAGGGCACACTGCTGCCGTAATCGAAACGGATGGCGAGGTCTACAGCGAACTCGACCCGACCGGACAGCCCGACCACCATGCGCACCACGTGGCCGGAGGTCTTCATGGGCATGAAATCGATCAGCATGGCGCGACCGTCACGGGTTTCGAAAACGGTTTCGAGAATCAGCGTGCCGTCGCGGTAACGGCGCTCGACGGCGATAACCTCGGCGGTCGGCGCGATCTTCCAGCGGCCATGTTCATCACTCCCCAATAGAGCGGCAAAACAGGCCGTCGAGTCGAAGCGGGGGAAACACAACCAGTCCAGCGAACCATCACGGGCGACCAGCGCCGCCGTCTCGCAGTTGCCCAGCAATGCGTAGTCTTCGATCAGTGCAGCCATCCAGAAATGCCCGTCGTGATGATGATTCGTTAACGTGGGTAAACAGCTGATCAGGCGTTCAGGATGTAACGCTCGATGGCGTTGGCCACTCCGTCCTGCTCATTACTATCAGTAACATGATCAGCCTGTCCCTTGACTGTCTGCTCGCCCTGCCCCATGGCAATCGACAAGCCTGCCTTGTGGAACATCGCCACGTCGTTACCGCCGTCGCCTATGGCCGCCGTACGCGACAGGTCGACGCCCAGATAGTCCGCCAGCGCGACCAGAGCGGAACCCTTGTTGGCCTCCAGCGCGGTGACATCCAGGTAGTATTTTTGCGAGCGGGCCGCCAGCGCGAGTCCTTCGATCTGCGGATTGAGCTGCGCCTCAAGGGTCTTGAGCAACTCGAAATCACCGCTGGCCGCGACGATCTTGTCGACGCGATCCAGATACGGCTCGAAACTCTCGACCTGAACATAGTCATAGCCCAGCGCATCGAGCTCATGATCGACGTAATCGGCGTCGGGATCGAGCAGCAGCCACTGATCATCGGCAAATACCCAGATGGCAACGTTCTGCCCGGCAAACAACTCCAGACAGATGCGAACGGCGCGCGGGTCAATGCGATGAGCCACCAACAGGCTGCCATCGGGATGAGTGATGGTGCCGCCATTGAATGCCACGGTGGGCAAATCCACACCCAGCGCTTCGATCACCTGGCGCATGGCCCTGGGCGGGCGACTGCTGGCCAGCGTGAAGTGAACGCCCGCATCACGCAGGCGCTTGATGGCGTCGATATTGGCTTGGCTAAGGCTGTGATCACGGCGCAGTAACGTGCCGTCGATGTCGGACAACAGGAACTGTACGGGCAGTTCAGACATTCAATTCTCTCCATTCCCGACCATCACGACTCAGCAACTCTTCGCCCGCTTGCGGACCATCCTTGCCAGCTTCGTAAAGCTGCACTTGCGGCTGCGCGGCCCAGGCGTCGAGGAACGGCTGCACTGCACGCCAGCCGTTCTCGATGTTGTCGGCCCGCTGGAAGAGCGTCTGATCACCGGTCAGGCAGTCATAAATGAGGGTTTCGTACCCGGTGGAGGGCTGCATCTCGAAGAAATCCTTGTAGGCGAAGCCCAGCGCGATATCTTCCATCTTCAGTTCCGGGCCAGGACGCTTGGCAAACAGGTCGAACCACATGCCTTCGTTGGGCTGGATCTGGATCCGCAAGTAGTTGGGCTTGAGCCGGTCGACTTCGGTATCGCGGAACTGCGCGTACGGAGCAGGCTTGAAGCAGATGGCGATCTCAGTGCTGCGAGCGCTCATGCGCTTTCCGGTGCGCAGGTAGAAAGGCACGCCCACCCAGCGCCAGTTGTCGACCATGACCTTGAGCGCAACGTAGGTCTCGGTGTTGCTGTCCGGCTCCACGCGATCTTCCTGGCGATAACCGACGACCTGCTTGTCGCCCATCACGCCCTTCGCATACTGGCCACGCACCGAATTGGCCAGGGCTTCCTCCTGGCTCCAGGGCCGGATTGCACCGACCACCTTGGCCTTCTCGCCGCGAACGGCATCGGCACCGAAAGCGGCAGGCGGCTCCATCGCAACCATCGCCAGCAGCTGGAACAGGTGGTTGGGCACCATGTCGCGCAAGGCACCGGTGTGTTCGTAAAAGCTGCCGCGGGTTTCGACGCCTACGGTTTCCGCAGCCGTGATCTGGACATGGTCGATGTAGTGATTGTTCCAGAACGACTCGAACAGGCCATTGGAGAAACGGCTGACCAGAATGTTCTGCACCGTCTCCTTGCCCAGGTAATGGTCGATCCGGTAAATCTGCTTCTCGCTCATGACCTTGAGCAGGCAGCCATTGAGCTCAACCGCACTGGCCAGATCGGAGCCGAAGGGCTTTTCGATCACGACGCGACGAAACCCGTTTTCGGTTTCCTGCAGCAAACCTGACGAACCCAGCCGCTGGGCAACCTCACTGAAAAACCGCGGCGCAGTGGCCAGATAGAACACCGCATTCGCGGTGCCAGTGCTCTCGATCTTGCTGGCGATGTCCTGATAAGTGGAATCGTCGAGGAAGTCACCCTGCACATAACTGATGCGCTCGGCCAGCTTGCTCCACAGCGCCGGGTCGAGGGGATCCTTGCCACCGCCAGCAACCTTGCCGGCGGCTTCATCCCGAATAAAGTTCTCGAGCTTTTTCGCAAAGTCGGCATCGCTGATCGCATTGTGATCGACGCCGACGATATGCAGCCCTTCATCCACCAGACCGTCGCGTGACAGGTTGTAAAGCGCCGGCATCAACAGGCGCTTGACAAGGTCTCCATGCGCACCGAACAGAAACAGGGTCGTGGGTGGGGCTACCTCGGTTTTTTGCTCGGCACTGCCACGCGACAGGCCCATTACTTGGGTTCCTTGTGGCCACCGAATCCAAAGCGCATGGCGGACAGCATCTTGTCCGCGTACGAACTTGTCTGGCGAGAACGGAAACGCGCAAACAGGGCGCTGGACAGTACAGGAACCGGAACCGCCTGCTCGATGGCCGCCTCGATGGTCCAGCGACCTTCGCCGCTGTCGGCAACCGAACCGGAGAAAGCATCCAGGTGCGGGTCGGTAGCCAGGGCATCGGCAGTCAGGTCCAGCAGCCAGGACGACACCACACTGCCACGACGCCAGACTTCGGCAATGTCGGCCGTGTTGAGGTCGAAACGCTGTTCAGGCGGCAGGTGTTCGGAATTTTTCTGTTTGAGAAGATCGAAGCCTTCGGCGAAGGCCTGCATCATTCCGTACTCGATGCCGTTGTGGATCATCTTCACGAAATGCCCGGAACCCGCAGGGCCGGAGTGGATATAGCCACGTTCGGCGCGGTCGTCGGTCGATTTGCGGTCACGAGTGCGCTCGATCGAGCCAAGGCCCGGAGCCAGTGTCGCGAACAGCGGATCGAGGCGCTCGACAACGGCGGCCTCGCCTCCGATCATCATGCAGTAGCCACGCTCAAGCCCCCAGACGCCACCTGACGTACCGACGTCGACGTAATGCAGGCCCTTTTCAGTGAGCTCCTGAGCGCGCCGGATATCGTCCTTGTAGAAAGTATTACCGCCGTCGATGATCACGTCATCGGCGTCAAGCAACTCGCTGAGGGTCTGAATGGTGTCTTCGGTGGGCGCACCTGCCGGGAGCATTACCCAGACAGCACGGGGCTTGGCGAGCGTGCTGACCAGTTCCTTCAGATCTGCGACCGCAGTCGAACCGTCATTGGCCAGGGCGTTGCGCGATGCTTCATCACGGTCGTACACCACAGTCGTGTGACCATTCAGCATCAGACGGCGTGCAATGTTGCCGCCCATGCGGCCCAGTCCAATAATCCCAAGTTGCATGAAGGTGCTCCTTAAATCGTAAAAAGGTGCCTCGCTTGCCGTCCAGCGCATCGACAGGTTACGAGCATGCTGATTAGTCAAGCGAGGCGGAACGTCGGTTCCCTTGCGAGAAGATGAAGACGCGAGCGCCCTCCTGTGGTGCATTTTGTCGCGATTAAGAGACATTCGCGACAATTAAAAATAAAAAAGTTCCAAAATCATGCAAAAGAAATCAAAATCGGTGCCGATAGAGAGGGTAAGCAGCGGCGGTCAGGGATTGAAAGTCATTGCCACGGGCCTCTCTGAGGTTGAATCCGCCATTTGCGAGGTGAGCAATGGGCACTGTACTACCAGCACTTGCACCACAAACCCTGTATGTCACTATCCGTCGTGACGAACTGCGCACATTAAAAGAAGAGCGCGAGCAGTTGCAGAAAAAAGTGGCTCATTTGAGCTTGATGCTGCAGCAATCGCAGTTATCCGCCCCCGTCAAGATGCTTCAGGCCTGACCGTAACTGTATCATCCTTCAAAACGCCTCAGGGCAAGCCCGATAACTCGGCTTGCCCACCTGACCTGCCCTCCTGTCGATCCCTGCAACCAGTTCCACTCTCCGGTTAGCGCACGTCTGCACCAGCGCCATCAAGAAAAGAACCCTGGCGAATCGGCTCTCTATAGCGTTTTTTGCCAGAACATCGCGCGCCCCATTTCAGGGCTCAACTGATAGTTGTCAAAACCAAGCTTTCTGTAGGCCCCCTGCGCAATCTCGTTGCCTTCCAGTACCTCCAGCGTCAGCTTGCAGCAGCCACGCTGGCGTGCAATCTCCTCGACCTTGAGCAGCATTTTCTGGCTGATACCGAGGCCTCGATATTGCGAGATCACCGCGACGTCATGAATATTGACCAACGGACGACAGGCAAAGGTTGAAAACCCCTCGAAGCAGTTGACCAGCCCCACCGGCTCTCCCGAGATAAATGCCAGCACACTGAACGCATACGGACGCTTCGCGAGTTCGATTGCCAATTGCTGGCGGGTGTCGTTCGACAGAGGCCGCCCCGTCCCCAAGGCATCCATTGAATACTCATTCAATACGAACCCGATTGCATCCGCGTGCACAGGATTGGTGTAACTCGCTTGCAGTACCAGTACCTCGGGGGCTTCCATTTCCATCCTCGTCAATTCAATCAGAGTGATTCAGTGAAATCAGTCATAGGGTAAACGCCTCAGGCCAACGTCAAGGCCGGGGCTTGCGGCCCGATTCTATCCTGCCCTGCTTCAAAATGTTCCGGCGCAGATGTAAGGATTTTCTCGTCGTGCCCGCAGATTGACCGCCACACGCACCCGGAAAAGGCGCTACGCACCGTTGCTGCTCATTACGGCCTGACAGCATCGGGATTTAGTGATGAAAACCAAACGCCTGGACGGGATTGTCCAACGATCCGACGACCGGTAATGAGCCCTACGGACGCCGAAAACAGCGGTAAAAAAGCGCAGCGACCGCCCGGCTGCTACCTGCAGCGTGCCATCACGTGCGGCGTCGAAGCCTGTTCCAGACATTCGCAAATAAAAAAGTCGAAACTTCTCCAAAACGGCCGGGTCAGCTGATTAGAGCATCTATGCTATTGGCTGACATCCGGTAATGGCGACATCACACCGCTTTGTCACTATGCATGGTCCAAACGGGTATCGATCTTGCGTAGTGCACGTATGTGTACCCGGCCATAGGAAATGGCCAATAAAAATCAAGTGATGCACCAAGACTGTTTTAAGGGGAAAATTGATGATTAGCGCCGCTGTGAAAACCCAGAAGGGAGAGAGTTTTAACCAGCCTGTCGGCGAGCTGACTCATCTGCCGGTGTTCTCTACCAAGAGCGTTCCTGTGCTGCAAATGCCAACGTCGACTGTTCAGCCTCAGCCGACCATGTCTCAAGTCAACAGACGCAAAGTGTTGTTCGTGACCTCCGAGCTGGCCGATCTGGTGAAAACCGGTGGCCTGGGCGATGTGTCTGCCGCACTGCCGCGAGCCATGCGCCACCTGCACGACGTGCGAGTGCTGATTCCAGGTTATCCGCAGGTCATCAACAGCGGTAATCCGATCCATATCATCAGCCAGCTGGGCGGGCATGCAGCGCTGCCGCCTTGCAAGGTGGGTCGCATGGACATGAAAGATGGCCTGGTGATCTACGTGCTGATCTGCCCGGAGCTTTACGAGCGCGAAGGCACCCCTTATGCCGACAGCACCGGCCGTGACTGGTCCGATAACCATATTCGCTTCGCCCGTCTGGGCCTGGCAGCTGCCGAGTTCGCCGCTGGCGAAGTCAAGAGCCAGTGGTGCCCCGAGCTGGTTCATGCCCACGACTGGCCAGCCGGCCTGGCGCCTGCTTACATGCGCTGGCGCGGGCAGTCCACGCCAAGCATCTTCACTATTCACAACCTCGCCTATCAAGGGACCGTGAGTACGACGTCGAGCCGTGAGCTGGGCATTCCGGACTCCGCCATTACCCCTGAAGGCATGGAGTTTTACGGCCAGCTGTCTTTCATCAAGGCTGGAATGGCCTTTGCCAGCCACATCACGACCGTCAGCGCCACCTACGCTCGGGAAATCACTACTCCGGAGTTTGGTTGCGGCCTGGAAGGCTTCCTGCAAAGCAAGGCCAACAAGGGTCAGCTCAGCGGTATCCCCAACGGTATCGACGAAAGTTGGGATGCGGCCACCGACGAACACCTGATCTGCCACTTTGCGCCCAATGAATGGATGCGCAAGGAAATCAACGCTGACTACGTTCGTGAGTTGTTCGAACTGGACGCCTCGACCGGGCCGCTGTACGCAGTGGTATCACGCCTTGTGTATCAGAAAGGTCTGGACCTGACGATCGGCGTCGCCGAACACATCGTCAACAATGGCGGGCAGATCGCAATCATCGGCCGCGGTGAACCCGAGGAAGAAGAGGCCATGCGTGAACTGGCGGCACGCTTCCCCGGGCGTATCGGCGTGCGCATAGGCTTCAACGAAACCGACGCGCGACGCATGTTCGCTGGCAGCGATTTCCTGCTGATGCCGTCCCGCTATGAGCCTTGCGGGCTGAGCCAGATGTATGCGCAACGCTTCGGCTCTCTGCCTGTCGCACGCAATACCGGTGGCCTGGCCGATACGATTGAAGACGGTGTCACTGGTTTCCTCTTCAACGAATCGACAGTCGAAAGCTACACCAAGGCCCTGGATCGTACTTTTCAGGTCTTTGCTCATCCCGAACTGCTCAACGCCATGCGCTGCCGTGCAATGGCGGCTCCCTTCAACTGGCATCAGGCGGTAGAGCCCTACGCAGATCTCTATCGCGATCTGTTGAAGAAAAACGTGAGTATTTCCAGCAACTACTAGGTTAAGGATTTAATGGATGCCCCTGCGTACAGACGATAACTGGCGCCACGGCGCCGTTTTGTTGGACCCTGAACACACCCGGTTTGCCCTCTGGGCACCGGATGCCTCCTTCGTAAATGTCGAACTGCAGGATGGCCAGTCATTGGCCATGCTGCCTCAGTCCGACGGCTGGTTCGTCCTTGAGGCCCGCTGCAAGGCGGGTACTCGCTACCGCTTCAGGATCGACCACGAACTGGACGTTCCTGACCCCGCCTCCCGCGCACAGCTCGATGACGTTCACTCTGAAAGCCTTGTAGTCGACCCTGACGCTTATTCATGGCAAAACACTGCATGGAACGGACGTCCATGGCATGAAGCGGTGATCTATGAACTGCACGTGGGCGCCATGGGCGGCTACGCTGGCGTGGAAAAGCACCTGCCGCGACTCGCCAAACTGGGTGTTACTGCGATCGAACTGATGCCGCTTGCGCAGTTCCCCGGTGATCGCAACTGGGGCTACGACGGCGTTCTTCATTATGCTCCGCAATCCTCCTACGGCACGCCTGAACAGCTCAAGCAACTGATCGACACCGCTCACGGTCTTGGCCTGATGGTGATTCTGGACGTGGTGTACAACCACTTCGGCCCGGACGGCAACTACCTGGGCAGTTACGCCAAGGAGTTTTTCCGCAGCGACCTGCACACCCCATGGGGCGATGCGATCGACTTCAGGCGCCCGCAGGTGCGCGACTTTTTCGTCGATAACGCCCTGATGTGGCTGCTCGAGTATCGCTTCGACGGCCTGCGCATGGACGCGGTGCACGCCATTCGCGACAAGACCTTCCTGCCGGAGTTTGCTGAGCGGGTTCGCGGGCGCATTGAACCGGGCAGGCACGTGTGGCTGAACCTTGAGAACGAGTTCAACCAGGCCAGTCTTCTGGAAAAAGGCTTCGATGCACAATGGGACGACGACGGTCACAACACCCTCCACGTGCTGTTGACCGGTGAAACCGACGCCTACTATTCCGACTTTGCCAAAGAGCCGACGCAGAAGCTTGCGCGCCTGCTCAGCGAGGGGTTTGTCTACCAAGGCGAACCGACGCGTCATGGGCACACGCGAGGCGAGCCCAGCGCGCATCTGCCGCCGTCGGCCTTTGTGCTGTTTCTGCAGAACCACGATCAGATCGGCAACCGCGCACTCGGTGAACGCCTCCCGCAGCTCTGCGCGCCTGCTGCATTGAAGGCCGCCACCGCCCTGTTGCTGCTTTCACCGATGATCCCGTTGATGTTCATGGGCGATGAATGGGCGGCCAGCGAGCCGTTTCTGTTCTTCACCAGCCACCACGGCGAACTGGCCGATGCGGTACGTGAAGGACGTCGCAAGGAGTTCGCTGATTTCGCCGCGTTTGCCGACCCGGAAAAGCGCGAGCACATCCCTGATCCCAATGACATCAAGACGTTCGAAGCGTCGCGCCCGGCGTTTTCCGCGGTCGATCTCGACACCGACATAGGCCTTGATCATCGCAGCTGGCTGGAGTTCTACACGCAGTTGCTGGCCTTGCGGCACAAGGAAATCATGCCGCGCCTGCAGGGTGCACGCTTCCTGAAGACCGATATTCTTGGTGACAAGGCGGTCAGTGCGCGCTGGACGCTGGGTGATGGCAGCGAACTGCGCATTGATCTCAATCTCAGTGAGCACGCGGTCGACGCACCGCCGCAAACGGGTGCCCGCGAGATATTCTCCAGTGCCGAAAAATCGTCCGAACTTTCCCCACGCGGCATCCTCAATGCTTACACGGCCATTGTCAGCCTGAAAGCAAGCGATGTTCTGGAGGAACAGGATGAACAATGAGCAATTGGAGAGGCTTGCAACCGAGGCAGGATTGTCGGTTCACTGGGTCGATGCCAACGCTCGACCGCAGACCGTCAGCCCTGATGTGCTGCGCAAGGTATTGGAGGCGCTGGGCTATCCGGCTGAAAACGGCGAGGCTATCGATGCCAGCCTGCTGCGCCTGCAAAAGGCCAGTCACGGCACCACTGCCCCGCCGCTGCTGACGGTCGATGTAGAAAGCAACCTGGACCTGTCGCAATGGTTTGCTCCACAAACGCCGTTTACGCTTCACCTCGAAGACGGCTCTTCACTGGATGCCAGACTGACCTCCAGTGCAGAGCTTCCGGCACTTGCCCCGCCCGGCTACCAACAGCTGGAAATTGCCGGCCAGCACCTGACCATCGCGGTCGCACCGAAAACCTGCTTCAGCATGGCAATGGCGACCGACACCTCGAAGCCGCACGGCTGGGGACTGACCGCTCAGCTCTACAGCTTGCGCCGTGAAGGTGATGGCGGTTTTGGTGACACCGAGGCACTGGAGAAGGTCTTGCGCTCTGCCGGGGAACGAGGTGCCGACGCGTTGGGCATCAGCCCGATCCACGCCATGTTCGCCAACGACCCTCACCGTTACAGCCCTTATTCACCTTCCAGCAGGCTGTTTCTCAACAGCCTGTATGCGTCGCCGGGTGCGATTCTCGGTGAAAGTGCGTGGCGTCAGGCAATCGAAGACGCGCGTGTCGGCGACGAGATGAAGCGTCTTGAAACACAGACGCTGATCGACTGGCCAGCTGCGGCCAATGCCAAATGGAAAGCGCTTCACGCGCTTTATGAGGGCTTCAGTGCGGGTGATCACCCACTGCACGAAGACTTCAACAGCTTCCGCCACAGCGGTGGTGAAGCGCTGGAAAATCACTGCCGCTTCGAAGCGCTGTGTGCCGAATCCGAAACACTGAACATCGGTAACAACTGGCATGAATGGCCGGAACAGTTCAAAGACCCTCGCGGTGAAGCCGTCGCAGAGTTTGCCAAAAACCATAGCGAGCAAATCAGCTTTCATGCGTTCGCCCAATGGCTCATAGCCCGTGGTCTGGAGCGCGCGCAGGTGGCAGCACGCAGCAGCGGCATGCGCGTCGGCCTGATTGCCGATCTGGCCGTGGGTGCCGATGGCGCCGGAAGCCAGGCCTGGAGCCGCCAGGACGAGCTGCTGTCAGCCCTGACCGTCGGCGCACCACCCGACATTCTCAACCGTGCTGGCCAAAGCTGGGGGATTTCCGCGTTTTCACCGGACGGCCTCAAGCGCAACGGTTTTCGTGCGTTCATCGAGATGCTGCGGGCCAACTTCGCCCATGCCGGCGGCTTGCGTATCGACCATGTCATGGGCTTGCAGCGCCTGTGGGTCATCCCGCAGGGGGCGCCTCCCAGCGAAGGCGCGTACCTTAATTTCCCGCTAGACGACATGCTTCGCCTGCTGAGCCTGGAATCCTGGCGGCACAAGGCGATCGTGCTGGGTGAAGACCTTGGTACGGTGCCTGAAGGCCTGAGCGAAAAACTCAGTGCCAGGGCGATTCTTGGCATGCGCGTACTGCTGTTCGAACAAAACAACGGTCAGTTCAAGCCGATTCTCGACTGGTCGGATCAAGCGCTGGCGACCACCAGTACCCACGACCTGCCTACCCTCGCAGGCTGGCTCAGCGAGCTGGATATCGAGTGGAACGCGCGCCTCGGTCACATTGACGATCAGCATGAATCGCAGTGGCGCGAAGAGCGCACGCGGGAATATGAAAGCCTGCGGCGTGCCTTGAGCCAGAACATCGACAGTATGCCCTCCGGTACTGAAGACCCGGCCCAGATCATCGACGCGAGCATCAGCTACCTTGGCCATACACGTGCGCCATTGGTCTTGCTGCCGATAGAAGACGCCCTGGGTGTCGAAGAGCAGGCCAACCTGCCCGGCACCATTGACAGCCACCCCAACTGGCGCAGACGTCTTCCCGGCGATGCGGCCTCTCTGCTTGATAACCCGAATGCTGCTCGACGACTGGAATTGCTTTCCCGATCCCGGCTGCAGGCTACGGAGCGTGATCAATGACCCGTCCATTACAGCCTTTGCGCGCCACCCAGCGCCTGCAATTCCACAAGGATTTTACTCTCAACGACGCTGTGCCACTGGTGCCCTACTTCGCCAGCCTGGGTATCAGCCACGTCTACGCGTCACCGCTGCTCAAAGCCCGTGCCGGCTCGATGCACGGCTACGATGTCGTTGATCCCACGGTCATCAACCCGGAACTGGGCGGCGAGCCTGCCCTGCTGCGCCTGGTCGAGACCCTTCGCGAGCACGGCATGGGGCTGATTCTCGACATCGTGTCCAACCATATGGCGGTCGGCGGTGCCGACAACCCATGGTGGCTGGACCTGCTTGAATGGGGCCGTCGCAGCCCGTATGCAGAGTTCTTCGACATCCAATGGAATTCGCCGGACCCGCTGCTGGAAGGCCAGCTGTTGCTGCCATTCCTGAGCAGTGATTACGGCACGGTATTGCAGGCCGGTGAAATTCCGCTGCGCTTCGATGCCGAGCATGGCTCGTTTTACATCGAGCACTATCAGCATCACTTTCCGATCTGCCCACTGACCTACGACTCATTGTTGCAGGCCGTGGATCACCCGCAACTCAAGGAAATGGCCCAGCGTTTCACCGCTCTGGCGCAGTTCCCGCAAGCTTATGAGCGCGCGCGCCAGGCCAGGACCGAGTTGGCCGAACTGGCCAAGGACCCGCAGGTACTCAAGGGTATTGAGCAGATTCTCGCGCATTTCGATTCGAGCAAGCCGGAAGGCTTCCAGCGCCTGCACCGGTTGCTGGAGCGTCAGCACTACCGTCTGGCCAGCTGGCGCACCGCTGGCGATGACATCAACTGGCGGCGTTTCTTCGACATCAACGAGCTGGGCGGCCTGCGTGTCGAGCGGCCACAGGTGTTCGAGGCGACCCACGGAAAAATATTCCAGCTGATTGCCGACGGCCTGGTCGACGGGCTGCGTATCGACCACATCGATGGTCTGGCGGACCCGCGCGGCTACGGTCGCAAGCTGCACCGCCGGGTTAAGAGCTTGCTCAAGCTGCGTCCCGAGCATGCACAGATCGATCATCTGCCGATCTTCGTCGAGAAAATTCTCGGCCCCGACGAGCCGCTGCGTGAAGACTGGAGCGTTGACGGCACGACGGGTTACGAGTTCATGAATCAGGTGTCATTGCTGCAACACGACCCCAAGGGCGAAGAGCCTCTGGGTGAGCTGTGGAGCCGCCTGACCGAGCGTACCGCCGACTTCGATCAGGAAGTGCTGGTGGCCCGGGATCTGGTCCTGCACGGCACACTGGCGGGCGATTTCGAGAACGTTGCCCAATCGTTGTTGCAGGTTGCTCGCAGCGACCTGATGAGTCGCGACCTGACCCTGGGTGCAATTCGCCGTGCCCTGCTCGCGCTGATCGTCAATTTCCCGATTTATCGTACCTACATCTCGGTATGCGGCCGTTCGGCGCAGGACGACAAGTATTTCCAGCAGGCAATGGAAGGCGCGCGTGCGACGCTGAACGAAGGCGACTGGCCAGTGCTGGATTACCTGGCACGCTGGCTCGGTGGCGAACCGTGGCGAAAACTGCCACGCGGCCCGCTGCGCAAGCTTTACAAGAATGCCTGCGTACGCTTCCAGCAACTGACCTCCCCGGTTGCCGCCAAGTCAGTCGAAGACACGTCGTTCTACCGCTCTGCCGTGCTGCTCTCGCGCAACGATGTGGGTTTTCATCCGCAGCACTTCAGTGCGCCGGTAGATGACTTCCATCAGGTCTGCCTGCAGCGTCTGGAGAAGTTTCCGGACAACCTGCTGACCACTGCAACACACGATCACAAGCGCGGTGAAGATACGCGTACACGTCTTGCGGTCCTGAGTGAGTGCGCCCCGTGGTACGCCGAACAGGTTGAGCGCTGGAGACAGCTGGCAATGCCGCTCAAGGGTGACGAGCCGACCATCAGTGCCGGCGACGAGCTGATGCTTTACCAGGCCTTGCTGGGCAGCTGGCCGCTGAGCCTGGAGGGTGAAGAAGCTCACCAGGAATACGCGAAACGCATGGTCCAGTGGCAAGAGAAAGCCCTGCGCGAAGCCAAGCTGCAAAGTAGCTGGAGTGCACCGAATCAGCCCTACGAAACCGCTTGCCGCGAATTTCTGGAGCGTTTGCTGCTGGCACCGGAAGCCTTGGCGTTGCGCCAATCCCTCAGTGCGACGGCCAACCGTATTGCCACCGCAGGCGCGCTCAACAGCCTGGCGCAAACCTTGCTACGCTTGAGCGTACCCGGTGTTCCCGATTTGTATCAGGGCACCGAGTTCTGGGATTTCAGCCTGGTGGACCCGGACAACCGTCGCCCGGTTGACTACGCTGCACGGAAACAGGCCCTGGCCGAAGACGCAAGCGTTGCCGAGCTGCTGACTGACTGGAAGGACGGACGCATCAAGCAGGCTCTGATCGCGAAGGTCTTGAGCCTGCGCGCCGAACATCCGGTATTGTTCAGCGAGGGCAGTTATCAACCTCTGGAAATAAAGGGCAGTCACGCCGAGCAGGTGATGGCCTTTGCCCGGGAGACGCAAGGAGTGCGCGCTATCATCGTAGTACCACGCACATGCAGTGAACTATTGGGTACTGCGCAAACTCCATTGATTAATGCTGCCAATTGGGGCGACACGCGGATCATATTGCCGTTTGCCGACTCCGGTTCTGACTGGAAGGGACTCTTTTCTGACGTTGTCGTGACGAGTGATCGGGAAGTACCGCTCAGTGCAGCGCTTGAAAGATTTTCCGTCAATCTGCTTATTCAAACTATGTAATAGCTGGGAGTCTCAAGATGAGTGCCGACGAAAAAAGAATTCGCGACTTTGCTTACCAAATCTGGGAATCGGAGGGCAAACCCTCCGGTCACGACGAGCGTCACTGGGAAATGGCGCGCAAGCTGGCCGAAGCCGAAGCGCTGGCGCCGAACAAGTCCAGCGTACGCAAATCGACCAAGCCCAAGCTGCCTGAGGTAGACAGCGCCAAGGCCCCGGCTAAAGGCGCAGCCAAGCCCGCAGCGAAATCGGCGCCTGCGTCAAAGCCTGCCGGTGAAGCCAAGCCCAAGCCTGCTCCCAAGGCGGCCGCCAAACCTGCACCCAAGGCCAAGCCCGCTGCAGCCGCTGCAACCGACGCCCCTGCCAAAGAGGCTCCTGCCAAGCCTGCTCCGAAGAAGCCGCGCAAGCCGTCGAATTCTTGAAACTCTTCTGGCCGCGCACCGGTCAGTTATTGCAGGTCTCGCTCTGACCAGAGATGAGGCCTGCTACACCCCCTTAGATTATCGTCAGTATCGGAGCCTGCGGCTTCGATAGCGGTCTTGGCCGCTCAGAAAATCATTCGACGTCAGGAAGTCATCATGAATACGAAGTCCACTACACCGGCAGAAGATAATTCGGCCCCGCTAGACAACCCTGGCAGTACCCCGTCTCGCATTCGTGAAGGACTTCCCTTTCCTCTCGGTGCAAGCTGGGATGGCCTGGGCGTCAACTTCGCCCTGTTCTCGGCCAACGCCACCAAGGTAGAACTGTGCCTGTTCGACTCCACCGGCGAAATCGAACTGGAACGCATCGAACTTCCGGAATACACCGACGAGATTTACCACGGCTACCTGCCGGACGCGCACCCGGGCCTGATCTACGGTTACCGCGTGTACGGTCCGTACGATCCGAAGAATGGTCATCGTTTCAACCATAACAAGCTGCTGATCGACCCGTACGCCAAACAACTGGTCGGCGAACTGAAGTGGTCGGAAGCGCTGTTCGGTTACACCATCGGCCATCCTGACGGCGACCTGAGCTTCGACGAACGCGACAGCGCCCCTTTCGTACCGAAAAGCAAAGTGATCGACGAGGCCTACACCTGGGGCCGTGATCAGCGCGTTGGTACGCCTTGGGACAAGACGATTTTCTACGAAACCCACGTACGCGGCATCACCATGCGTCACCCTGAGGTGGCCGAAGAGCTGCGCGGCACGTTTGCCGGTCTGGGATCAGCGCCGGTCGTCGAGCACATTCGCAAGCTGGGTGTGACCTCCGTCGAGCTGCTGCCGATCCATGCCTTCGTCAACGATCAGCATTTGCTGCAGAAAGGCATGACCAACTACTGGGGATACAACAGCATCGCGTTTTTCGCCCCGGACCCGCGTTATCTGGCGAGCGGCAAGATTGCCGAGTTCAAGGAGATGGTTGCGCACCTGCATCACGCGGGCCTCGAGGTCATCCTCGATGTGGTCTACAACCACACCGCAGAAGGCAACGAGATGGGTCCTACCCTGTCGATGCGCGGTATCGACAACGCCTCGTACTACCGGCTGATGCCTGACGACAAGCGCTATTACATCAACGACTCGGGCACCGGCAACACCCTCGACCTGAGCCACCCTTGCGTATTGCAAATGGTCACCGACTCCCTGCGTTACTGGGCTTCGGAAATGCACGTCGACGGTTTCCGCTTCGACCTGGCGACCATTCTGGGCCGCTACCACGACGGTTTCGACGAGCGCCACAGCTTCCTGGTCGCCTGTCGTCAGGACCCGGTGCTGCGTCAGGTCAAACTGGTCGCCGAGCCTTGGGATTGCGGTCCGGGCGGTTACCAGGTGGGCGGTTTCCCGCCAGGCTGGATGGAATGGAACGACAAGTTCCGCGACACCGTTCGTGCCTTCTGGAAAGGTGACGAAGGCCAACTGGCAGATTTCGCTGCGCGCATGACCGCCTCCGGCAACATGTTCAATCAGCGTGGCCGTCGTCCGCAGGCGTCCGTGAACTTCATCACCGCGCACGATGGTTTCACGCTGCATGACCTGGTGTCATACAACGACAAGCACAACGAAGCCAACGACGAAAACAACCAGGACGGCAGCAACAACAACCTGTCCTGGAACCATGGCGTCGAAGGTCCGACCGAAGATGCGGAAATCAACAGCCTGCGTCTGCGTCAGATGCGCAACTTCTTCGCCACCCTGCTGCTGGCACAAGGCACGCCGATGATCGTTGCGGGCGATGAATTCGCGCGTACCCAGCACGGCAACAACAATGCCTACTGCCAGGACAGCGAGATTGGCTGGATCAACTGGGATCTGGACGAAGATGGCGAAGCGCTGCTCAAGTTCGTCACCCGCGTGATCAAGCTGCGTCAGACCTACCCGATCCTGCGTCGCAGCCGCTTTCTGGTAGGCGACTACAACGAGGAAATCGGCGTCAAGGATGTGACTTGGCTCGCTCCGGATGGCAACGAGATGAGCGTCGAGCAGTGGCACGATGCCAATGGCCGGTGCCTGGGCATGCTGATGGATGGTCGTGCACAGGAAACCGGTATCCGTCGCGCGGGTGCCGACGCGACGCTGTTGCTGGTGGTCAACGCGCATCATGACGGTGTCAACTTCACCCTGCCGGAAGTGCCTGAAGGTACCCATTACGAGTGCCTGATCGACACCAATCAGGATGATGCACGCAATAAGGAGCACTTTGCGTTCGGTTCGGAATACACCGTGACGCCGCGTTCGCTGTTGCTGTTCGAACTGAAGCGTGAAGACCAGCAATGATCGATGCCTTGAGTGAGTTTCTCGACTGGCGCAAGCACGGTTATGCCGATACGCGTGCGCTGGGCGAGTGCTTGCAGGCATTGGTCAACGAAGGTCTGGATCAGCTTCCCCTGCCTGCCCGCGGTCAGACACTTGAGCGCTGGCGGGCGCTGGCCTGCGTTGCAGGCCACGACCTGGGGTTGTGCAAGTTGTACGAGGGGCACACGGACGCCTTGGCGATCATGGCGGAACTGGGTGCCCCGCCCCCCGAACAATTCAGCACCTGGGGCATGTGGGCGGCAGAGCCGCCACAGGCACGGGTGAATATCAGCGGCGCTGGCGATGCACTTCGCCTGCACGGCCGCAAGGCATGGTGCTCGGGCGCTTCGGCGTTGAGCCATGCATTGATAACGGCATGGGACGCCGAGCATCGGCAGCAACTGATTGCAGTGCGCCTTGACCAGCCCGGCGTACACATGACCGGCGACGGCTGGCGCGCAGTGGGCATGGGTGCTACCGGCAGCATCGATGTGGTTTTCGACAATGCCGTCGGTCAAGCGATCGGTGCGCCGGGTGGCTATCTCGACAGAGCTGGCTTCTGGCAGGGCGGCATCGGCATTGCGGCCTGCTGGTACGGCGCATCCCGCGCCATCGCGCAGCGCCTGCTGGCCCATGTCGGCAAGCGCGAGGAGCCGCACGCCCTCGCGCACCTTGGCGCTGCGGACGTGGCGCTGCATGCCGCAATCGAGGTGCTGCGCGCAGCTGCCGCGCACCTGGATCAAGCGCCGGCCGACGATGCAGAGATGCTTGCCAGACGTTGCCGCGCCTATGTCGAACAAGCTGCCGATCTGGTCATCCAGCATGTGGGCCGGGCCGTCGGCGCCGGGCCTTATTGCAAAGATCCGCACTTTGCCCGGTTGATCACCGACCTGCCGGTTTTCCTGCGTCAGAGCCACGCCGAACAGGACCTGGCAGCATTGGGCCAATCAGTCGGCAAGGCGTTGCCCGCTGCACGGACGTGGTCACTATGAGAGCGTATAGAGCATGAGCGAAGGGTTCGTAGTGAGTGATGACGAGTCCGGCCAGGGGACATCCCTTGCTGCCTGGAATGCTTCGGTCAGGCTGAACGGCTTGCCAGCGATCACTGCCGACTTGCTGGTGCCGACCAATTGCCGAGCCGTGATCATCGCCCCGCATCCGGATGATGAAGTACTGGCCTGTGGCGGACTGATGAGCCAACTGGCACAACTGGAGCGCAGCCTGTTACTGATCTCGGTCACCGATGGTACAGCCAGCCATCCAGGCTCCACGCTGTGGCCTGTCGATCGTCTGTCCAGAGCCCGGCCCGAGGAAAGTGCCGAAGCCTTGAATCGCCTCGGTATACCTGCCGAGGGCCTCGAGTGGTTGCGTTGCGGCTTTCAGGATGGCGCCGTGGCCGAGTCGGAGGAACGGCTGGTGGCCTTTCTCGAACAGCATCTGGGCCCTGCGGACGTGGTGTTCGCCACCTGGGCAGAAGATGGCCACAGCGACCATGAAGCGGTCGGCAGAGCCAGTGCAAAAGCCTGCGCGACGACCGGAGCACAGTTTTACGAAGTACCGGTCTGGGCCTGGCACTGGGCCGACCCCGAAGATGAACGTCTGCCATGGGACAGAGCGCGCAAGCTGCTGCTCGATCCGGTGACCCTGGCCCACAAACGCAACGCCGCCCAAGCGTTCACCAGCCAGCTGCAGGGTGATCCGGCAATCGGTCTTTCGCCGGTTTTGCCGGCTGCAGTGTTGGAAAGACTGCTGCGCCCCTTTGAAGTGGTGTTCACATGAGCGTCGAGGACAGTTATTTCAATGAGCTGTTTCTCAACAACGATGACCCGTGGGCATTCAAGCAACGCTGGTACGAACGGCGCAAGCGCGCACTGACCCTGGCCGCCCTGCCCCGCGAGCGCTACCGCTCGATATTCGAACCCGGCTGCGCCAATGGCGAACTCAGTGCCGATCTTGCCGGGCGCTGCGACGCGCTGGTGTGCTGCGACACCTCTAACCTGGCTGTGGACCTGGCACGCAAGCGTCTGGCCGACTTGCCCCATGCCAGAGTGTTACAGGCGCGTTTGCCACAGCAATGGCCGCAAGGCGAATTCGACCTGATCGTCTTCAGCGAGATGGGTTATTACCTGGACGCCGACGACCTGCACGGCCTGATCGACCGCGCACTGGCGGCCCTGTCACCGGACGGCCAGTTGCTCGCCTGTCATTGGCGGCCCGATATCGAAGGCTGCCCGCTGAACGCCCAGGCGGTCCACGACGTCCTTGCTGCACGATTGTCCATGCACCGACTTTTCAGTCATCACGAACAGGATTTCCTGCTGGACCTGTGGAGTCGTGATGGAACCTCCGTAGCAGAACAGGAATTCTCCGATGATCGGCATTCTGATCCCGGTGCACAATGAAGAGCAGTTACTCGACTTGTGTCTCGAAACGATAAAGCAGGCGGCTGCCCACCCCGACCTCAAGGGCGAATGCGTGGAAGTGCTGGTGGTGCTCGACAGCTGCACTGACCGCTCGGCGGAGATCGCACGAGCCCATGGTGTGATGATTCTTGAAGTCTCGGCGCGCAACGTGGGGCAGGCACGCGCACAGGGCGCGGCGTTTCTCCTCGACCGAGGCGCACGCTGGCTGGCGTGTACCGATGGCGACAGTACCGTGGCCAGTGACTGGCTTGCCGAACAGCTGGCGCTGGATGCCGACGCAGTGTGCGGAACGGTGACGCCCGGCGACTGGAGCAAGGACATCTCGGCTGCTGCGCAGGCTGCTTATCTGCAGCATTACCAGCACCGTGACGGTCACCGACACATTCATGGTGCCAATCTGGGTGTCAGCTCGATTGCCTATATCAGCGCCGGTGGATTTCCGGCCCTGACCTGCCATGAAGACGTGCATCTGGTCCGGCAACTGGAATTGATCGGAGCACGGATCGCCTGGAGCTGCCGCCCCAGGGTCACCACCAGCACCCGCCTCGACTCGAAAGCCAGGGGCGGGTTCGGTGATTTTCTGAGTTCGCTGAACGCCTGAAGGGCGTGCTTACTGGTGATGCGCTGTCTGCATGCCTGAACGGTCATCGTCGGCCGAATTGAGCGCGGCGCTGAAGAAACGCACCGCTTCGGCACTCAGGTTACGATGGATATCCTCGCGGTCCACGCCATCAGGGTCATTGCACAGCAACGGAGCAGTCGCGCGTTGCTCGTCACTGCACGGTGCCATGAAGACAAAATGCCCTGCCCCGGCCAGCAACTTGTAGTCGGGCGGCTGCGGCAGCTTGCGCGCCAGTGCTTCTGCGTTTCGGTCGATCGCCAGCAACTGATCGTCATCCCCCGCGTACATCAGCACCGGCACGTGCACATCACCCAGCGTGTGGCGGCCGAACATCAGGCTCAGCGGGGCCATTAACATCAGCGCGCCAACCCGTGGATCAGCCTGAGCGTGAAGGTCATCACGGTCTGCGACAAGCTCGCCCTGCGTCTTGCACGCATCGCGGTCTGTCGGGCGCTCGGCGCAGTACTGACGCAGACGCTGCAGATCAGGTTGCGCGCCAGCAAGAATCAGCGCGGTTTCGCCACCGGCCGAATAACCGATCACGCCCACTTGCCGGGCATTGAGATAGGGGGCCAGCAAGGGGTCAAGCAAGGCCGTGCTGATCGCTTCGGAAATCTGCAGCGGGCGGCCGTACAGGTTGCTCAGGCTGCCAAGACGGCTGTGATCGCGATCATTGTCGCCAGGATGAACCACGGCAACCACCACAAACCCCTGGCGCGCCAGCGAAGTGGCCAGGTCATGCAGCGCAAGCGGAGTGCCTGTGTTGCCGTGTGACAGCAACAACAGGGGGAAGCGGCCCATTGCGATAGGCGCCTCTTCACCGGCTTCGACACGATAGCCGTGAAGGGTACTCACTTGCTCGGCGGCGGTGGACGGGTAAAACGCGATGGCCTGCACCGGCTGGGAATCCAGCGGATCAGGGAAACTCAACTGGTGGTACCCCGCGCTCCAGGCTTCATCCGCCTGAGCGTGCACCGAAACAAGGCTATCGAGCAGGAAAACCAGCATCACTGCACAAAGACGTACCATGGCAAGGCCCAACCTTTGCAAATCCGGAACTTCGCCCGGACAATCCATCAAGCGCTTGTGTCGAGCATCATGCTCCAGCGCGCCGTTCCCACCCAGATATGAGTGTTGAAAACAGAAATAGTGCACAAGCCGGGCCATAAACTGCCCGTTGTTTTTTCTCGAGGGCGAATACTCCCGCCAGCCTGACAAGGCGATGCTCGAAAACCCTAGGCTCTGTACGTAAAGTGGCTGCGCTCGGTGATGCTGCGTTAAAAACAGGCTCGGATGCGAGTCCAATCTGAATGCTCATTTACAACACGTAGAGTTGAACGCGACCCCGGCCGTTCCTCGCCTGTTTTTGCCTTGCCTGACCTTCGCTCGCCGACTTTTCGTACAAACCCAGTCTAGTCCCGTAAGAACCCCGTTACCTGTAAGAAAGCTGTCAAGGTTGTATCCCGTTAACGCGCCGTTCAGCGCAGCCCATCGCCATGCATCAGAAACAAAAAAACTCCACAACCCGGCAGGAAAACCCCGCGCAGGTTGTAGAGTTTCGTGAAGACGGCTTTTGATCAGGCCGCGAACAGCTCGTTCTGAATGTAGTGCTGGGCAGCACTCATGGCGCTGGCACGCGGCTCTTCGCCATACGCCAGGCCGTGGGCGCGGACGAATTGCAGGTCGGTGATGCCGATGAAGGCGAACAGCGTCTTGAGCAGCTCTTCGTGACCGGTGCCAGTGGGTTGTCCGGCGTGCAGACCGCCCGAGGTGGAAACGATAATGACTTTCTTGCCGCCACACAGGCCTTCAGGGCCGGCTTCGGAATAACGGAACGTGCGACCCGCGATCAGAATCCGGTCAAACCAGGCTTTCAGCTGGGTCGGAATGGTGAAGTTGTACATGGGTGCGCCGATGACCAGCACGTCCGAATCGAGAAACTGCTGCAAAGTGGCTTCGTTGCCTGCCACTTCCTGCTGCTGGGCGGCGTCACGGACTTCTACCGGCGTGCCCGCCGCAGCGAGGCTGGCAGCAGAGAAATGCCCAAGCGCGTCACTGGCAAGATCGCGATAGGTGACCTGGCTGTCGGCGTGCGCATTCAGGTAGGCCTGGACAACCTCATGGGTCAGCTGACGCGAAGCGGAGTGATCGCCGAGGATGCTGGAGTCGAGGTGCAATAGTTTCATAACGTAGCTCCCTTAAGAAAATCGCCACTGAGCGATGAAGTGGCGAGCATCCTATCCTTGATCGCAATAGATGATTAGTGGTCTTGAATGCGACTGTTCGTTCTATTAAGAGAACAATAGAGTGAGTCCGGACTGAGGCTCAGTTCTTTGAACGAGGTCTCGAACGCATCCAGCAGGCCCCTGACGGCGGGAAGCAGGCCACGGCGCGAGGCGAACACAGCATGCACGATGCCGCACTTGGGTCGATGCTCGCTGAACAGCTCTACCAGGCGTCCGTCCTGCAAAGCTTCCCTGACAATCAGCTCGGGAAGCTGTGCCACGCCGACTCCCTGCAAGGCGGCCTGCAGCATCATGTCCAGGTCCGAGCTGATGAGCCGCGGCGTGTGGCGAATTTCGGCATAGTGGCCGGGCTGCGTCTCCAGCAACCAGCGATGCTCGTGATTCGAAGAGGGCATATCGAGGCTGGGCAGTGTCGACAGCGCCTCTAGAGAAGGCGTTGCCGACAGCCTGGCCGCCAGGTCCGCGCGTGCCACCAGACGCTGAGCGCTGTGCCCGAGCTTCTTGACCACCAGGCCGTCGTCCTCCAGTGGTGGAAAACGCACACGCAGCGCAATGTCGATGTTCTCGGTCAGCGGGTCGACGCGTCGGTTGGTACTTTCGACCTGGATCTGAACCTTGGGGTGCTCGGCCGCGAAGCGGGCGATGGTCTCGTTGAAGCCCATCGCTGCCAACGCCGGAGGACAACTGATCACCACCCTGCCCTGCGGTTCGGATTTGGAGCGCAGGATGGCCTCTTCGGCAGCCTCGGCCTCGACCAGCATGGCCACGCAATGCGCGTAATAGTCACGCCCGCTTTCGGTCACCGCGAAGGTGCGGGTCGAGCGGTGAATCAGCCGAACACCCAGGCGCTCCTCAAGCCCGGCAATGCGCCGGCTGAGTTTGGACTTGGGGATCCCCAGCTTGCGGCTTGCCGGCGCAAAGCCCAGGCACTCGACCACCTGGACGAAATAAAACAGATCGTTGAGATCAAACACCCGGCCACCTCGTTTTCAGAGCCGGGAGTATGCAACGCCGTGCCCCGTGTCTCAAGACCGGGACTTAGGACCGCGCCCGGCTATTCGGCAGTCAGAAATGCCAGTACCGGCACAGTGAATGCCTCACCCGCCTCGACACTGGACAGGTGGGCCGCGTGCAGCTCGATGGTCTGCGAGCCCTGAATCCGTTCGACCATGAAACGCCCGTCCGCCGGGGTCGTTACAGCATCCTCCGTGCCACAGACCACCAGCACCGGCAGCTCGATGGAAGCGATCTGTTCACGGAAATCCGCATCGCGCACGGCCGCGCAATTGGCCGCGTAACCCTGTGGAGAGGTGCGTGCCAGCATGCCGACAACCGTGTCGACCGCAGCAGGTTCGGCGACCGCGAAGGAAGGCGTGAACCAGCGCGCAATCGAGGCATCGCGCAACGCGATCATGGCTGACTGGCCGTCACGCAGAACGGTTTCGATGCGAGGGTTCCAGACATCGGGATTGCCGATTTTGGCGGCCGTATTGCACAGCACGACCTTGTGCAGGCGCTGCGGCGCATTGATTGCCAGCCATTGGCCGATCAGCCCGCCCATGGACAGGCCGCAGAAAAAAGCCTTGTCGATGTCCAGCGCGTCAAGCAGCGCCAACACATCGCGAGCGTTTTGCTCGATGCTGTAACTGCCCTCGCTGACCAGCGATTTGCCATGACCGCGGGTGTCGTAACGCAATACCTGAAAGTGACGGGTGAATGCAGACACCTGGTTATCCCACATGTGCAGATCAGTGCCCAGGGAATTGGACAAGACCAGCACCGGCGCGCCCGCCGGGCCTTCGAGCAGGTAGTTCAGTTGACCATCAGCAAGTTGCACGGCAGACATTCGAAACTCCGGATAAAGGCAAAGCTGCACACTAATGAGTGTCGCAGCAGCATACAATCCGCTGATCGAATATCCGTGCGGCTATCGAACAGCTTACCGTGCGCCGTCCGCCCCCAGGGAGCATCCATGCCAAAGAGCCCGCAAAAGACCCTGCACAAGGAAGACATCGCCAGATTCTGCCTCGACCTGCCGGGCGCGCGTGAAGACTACAAGTGGGGCGGCGTACGGGTTTTTTCCGTCGCCGAAAAGAAAATGTTCGCGGTCATGGATCTGGTCGGCGAGGACCTAGCGTTCAAGGTCCACCCAGAGTTGTTTCTGGGTTACGTGGATCGCCCCGGCATACGACCTGCGCCCTACCTGGCGCGTGCGCACTGGATCAGCGTGGCAGACCTGCAGACGCTGAGCGCCGATGAGTTGCGCGACCTGCTGACCCGCTCGCACCAGTTGGTGGTCGGCAGGCTGCCGAAACGGCAACAGATCGGCCTGATGCTATAACGGCAACAGCTGCACAAGCCGCTTGCCCAAAAACAGCCAGTCAATCCACAACGCCTGATGCACCAGCACGATCAGCCAGAATACGACCTGAAAAGACACCTTGCGGGTCTTGTGCCGGAACACCTGTTGCGCGAGCAGCGCGCCGGGCCAGCCGCCGAGCAGCTCGACACCATGCAGGACGTTCTCCGGGGTGCGCTGGCCAGCACTGCCGGCCTGTCGCTTGTCATGCCGGTAAAGCACGAACGCCAGCAGGCTCATGACGATCAGGACCAGCGCCGGGATCGGCGTGACCTGCCTCAGCCATAGCGATGCCGAGCCGTAGACTGGCAACGCACACAGCAGCAACAGCACCAGAATCTTCAAGCGCAATTGCCGGACCGGCGGCCTGCCAAGGCTGGCTGGCCGTGACGACCCGCGGCTCGCCGTCATGCCTTGGCGGATGCCCAGTCGATCCAGCCAAACTGCCAGGTCGCCAGGATCAGCAGGCCGAAGGCGATGCGATACCAGGCGAACACCGCATAACTGTGAGTGGCGATGAACTTGAGCAAACCGCGCACTGCGATCATCGCGAAGATGAACGAGGTGATGAAGCCGATGGCAAACACCGCGAAGTCGTCAGGGCGAAACATGTCACGGTACTTGTAGCCCGAATACACTGCGGCACCGACCATCGTCGGCATGGCCAGGAAGAACGAGAATTCTGTCGCCGCCTTGCGGGACAGGCCGAACAGCAGGCCACCAATGATCGTCGAACCCGAACGCGAGGTGCCGGGAATCATCGCCAGGCACTGTACCAAGCCTACCTTGAGCGCATCGCTCCAGCTCATGTCATCGACGGTTTCGGTGCGCACGGTGTGTTCGCGGCGCTCGGCCCAAAGCATGATCACCCCGCCAACGACCAGTGCCGTGGCCACGGTAATAGCATTGAACAGGTAGTGGTGGATGGTATCGGCGAAAATCACGCCCAGCACCACGGCCGGCATGAAGGCGATCAGCAGGTTGAGGGTGAAACGCTGCGCCTGTTGCTGTTTCGGCAACCCCACGACCACGTCGAGGATCTTGCGCCGAAACTCCCAGACCACCGCCAGAATCGCCCCCAACTGAATGATGATGTTGAAGGCCATGGCACGTTCGCCGCCAAAATCGATCAGGTCGGCGACGATGATCTGGTGCCCGGTACTGGAGATCGGCAGGAACTCCGTCAGCCCTTCTACAACACCCAATATCAACGCCTGAGCAGCGGTCCAAAGATCCATCATTCCCCCATGAAGCGATGCCGCAGGCTCGCTGTTTAATGTTGTCGTGTAAAAAATGCTTGCCACTATGCCGCCACATGCCTGAACGAAGCTTGAAGAAACTCGCGCAAATGCAAGGCGCGGAATGCTAGCAGACCTGCACGCACAAAGCCTGCTGACGTAAGGTCTGGCGCAACACAAGCTGCACGCAGCGCGCAGAAGCGCATACAATCGCCGGCCACGCCCCTCACTACCCTCACCAAGGAGCCGCCATGTCCGGGCTTGAACTCTTCGCTGCCGCCATCGGCGTTATCGCGGTCTGGCTGACAGTGAAGCAGAATCCCTGGTGCTGGCCAATCGGCCTGGTCATGGTGGTGATCTACATCTGGATATTCTTCGACGTAAAGCTGTATTCGGACATGCTCCTGCAGGTCATCTACGCAGGCCTGCAGGTCTATGGCTGGCTGCAATGGACGCGGCACGGTGACGGCCTGCCGGTCAAAGCCGTGACCACCTTGCAGAACCGTTCGGTGCTCAAGGGGCTGGCGGTCGGCGCACTTGTCAGCGTCGCACTGGGGGCAGGCATGGCGCATTTCACCGATGCGGCACAGCCCTGGCTGGACGCCGCGCTGACCGGGTTCAGTCTGGTGGCGCAGGTCTGGATGGCGCAAAAACGCGTTCAGTGCTGGCCGCTGTGGATCCTGCTCGATGTGATTTTCGTCGGCTTGTTCATCTACAAAGAGTTGTACCTGACGGCTGCGCTGTATGGCTTGTTCACCCTGCTGGCGGTACAGGGCTGGCGCGAGTGGCGCAACGATCTGGCGCTGGCGCGATGAAAGTTCTGGTTCTCACCGGCCCCGAGTCGAGCGGCAAGAGCTGGCTGTCGGCGGAAATACAACACAGGTTCGGCGGCCTGCTGGTCGGCGAATATGTCCGGCAGTTCATCGATCAGCAGGGCCGCGATACCGTTTACGCCGATATTCCGGCCATCGCCCAGGGCCAACTGGCCTGGGAGGACGCCGCGCGCGGCGCCGAGCCAGACTTGCTGATACTCGACACGCACCTGTTGAGCAACATGCTCTGGAGCCGCACGCTGTTCGGCGACTGCCCTGCGTGGATCGAACAGCAACTGCTGAGGCGTACCTATGACCTGCATCTGCTGCTGTCGCCTGAAGGCGTTGACTGGATCAGCGACGGCCAGCGCTGCCAGCCGCAATTGGGTGAACGCCAGGCCTTTTTCGACGCCAGCCGGGAATGGCTGGAACACCACCGGCAAGCTTACCGGGTAGTGGGCGGTAACTGGGAGCAGCGCCGCGTACAGGCGCTGACCGCTGTCTCGCAGTTGCTGGGCGATTCAGCGGATCTGGTGCTTGTGTAACAGCCGGTAAAACGTCGGCCGCGAAATACCCAGCACTCTGGCCGCCACACTCAAATTGTCACTGTGGCGCGTCAACACGTCACACAACGCCTGACGCTCGGCCCGCGACTTATAATCCTCCAGCGTCCCCATGCTGCCAACACTGTCCTCCTCACCCAGCAGGCCGAGATTTGCCGCTTCTATCTGCCTGCCTTCGGCCAGCACCAGCCCGCGCCGAACGCGACCGGCCAGCTCGCGCACATTGCCCGGCCAATCGTGCTTGCCCAGCGCAACCAAAGCATCCTGACTGAAACTGCGCGCCCGCCTGCCGGTTTCCTGACTGTACAAATGGGCGAAATGGTTGGCCAGCAACGCCAGATCGCCATGACGCTCGCGCAATGGCGCTACCCCGACCTGCAGCACATTGAGCTGGTAATACAGGTCCTCGCGAAAGCGCTTTTTGCGCACCGCCGTTTCAAGATCCTCGCGGGTCGCGGCCAGCACCCGCACATCCACTGCAATCGGTTCGCTACCGTCCGCGCGCTCGATCTGCCGGTCTTCGAGAAAGCGCAGCAGGCTCGCCTGGGTATCCAGCGGCAGCTCACCGACCTCGTCGAGCAACAGCGTGCCGCCGTCTGCGGCTTCAAGCAACCCGCCCCTACGTTCCTGAGCATCGTCAAACCCGCCGTCCTCATGACCGAACAGCACGGCGTGGATCGACTGCCCGTCAGATGCTGCGCAATCGACCACGATAAAGGGTTTGTCGCGTCGCAAGGACTGAACATGCAGGCTGCGCGCGATCAGTTCCTTGCCCGTGCCCCGTTCGCCCCTGATCAATACCGGCGAATCGGTGGGCGCCAGTTTGCTCAGCAGCCTGCGCAATTCACGGACAGGCCGACTGTCGCCGAGCCACTCGGGTTCCACGCTGAATTGCGAAGGCGAGCCCTGCAATTGCGGCCGCCCGGCCGTAAACGCTCTGTCCAGCGAGGCATGCAGCCGATCCGCGTCGAAAGGCAGCGTATGAAAGTCGAAAAACCAGCGGCAGACGAAATCACCGATTTTCTCGCGGCGCAAATCACTGGCTGCCAGCACTGCAATCCAGCGCACCGGGCTGTCAATGAACAGCGCCTCGAGCCTGGGCAAGTGTTCAAAATGATCGGGGGTCAGGTGAATCAGGCCTACATCACAATCAGCAATGATTGCCGAATCCGATGGGCTTTCCTGCACCGCCCATCCGGCCTCGACCAGAACGGGGATCAATGGATGACAGTCGTCACCGCCGTCGAGCATTAACAGACGTCGTGTTGGGGCCGATCCATGCATGAGGTTTCCTTGGCGCCCGGCGTATGGAAGATTTGAAAAGCTTTTTATAAACAGTCTGTTGGCGAGCCCACTCATCACCCTAGCAAATATTTGGCGCAGCGTTGTACCGTTTGGGTCTAACGCTCATAACCTGCTGTCATTAGTGCGCTACCTGCCCGGTTCTTGCGGCAACAGGCAGCCTTCCACGCGCCCCATCAAAAATAATTCGCAAATATTTTCAATGAACGGTGTGACTCATGCCCCCTTGTCGTTCATCAACACAAGTAACCAGCCGGACGGTCAGCCCGCCGCCGAGACTGAATTGATATGGGCACTTGAGGAAACGACCATGAACGCCCCACTGCGCTTCAACGATGCACTTCTGATCGCTGGACACGCTTTTGAACCCTTCCAGTGTGTTGCCTGGGCACCACAGGACGGTAACGGCGAACTGAGCCTGACGGTGATCGACCGCACCAGCAACCGTATCGGTCGCAAGCAGATCCCGAGCAGCACCTATTCCGACAAGCGCCAACTGGCCAGCGCGCTGGAACAGGCCCGTGCAGAAATCAGCAACGAAGGCTACGACCTTGAGCCGTGGACCATGCCGGCTTGATGGCTGACTGAGCGGGCTCCCCGCTTGGCGTAATGGAAAACCCCGTGGGATCGCCGCCCTTGCCGCGCCCACAGAGGTGTGTTTTCAGTGCCATGCTCTGCGCGCGCCACCCCCGCAGAGCATCGGCAAGAGAGCCTGGCCTGAGGGGTTCCCCACCCTCAGACCCGCTTCAACTCATCGATGTGCCGGTACTCAGCCCCCAGACTCGATGCCAGTTCCCGCGCCCTTCCCAGGCGGATCGGGCCTTTCTCGATATCGATCAGCAAGCTGGCGCAGTCGAACGCAGGGAGTGCCGGTAACGACTTGATCCGGCCATCGGTCAGCACCAGAACCCGCTGCTGTTCGGCCGGATAGCGTTTTTGCCGTTGCCCCAGCCATTCAGCTGCCTGTCGCAGCGCTTCCGGCAACGGCGTACCACCGCCAGCCCCCAGTGCATCCAGCCAGGGTGTCAACGCCGATGAGGCCTTCAGCCCCTGATGTTGCCAGCGTGGCGCAGTGCCGCTGGCGGTCAGTAAGGCCAGCCGCGCGCGGCGTCGATAGGCATCGTCGAACATCTGCGACAGCAGGCCCTTGGCCTGACTCAACGCCTGATGGCGGCGGGTAGACGCCGAAGCATCGACAATCACCAGCAATAACTCGCTGGGCCGGCTGCTGCGCGGCTGGCGAACCAAATCCTTGTGGCTCTTCGGCTGACCGCGCAGAAAGGTCGGTAGCCATTGCACCGGGCCATCAGCACCGACACGCACAGCGCCCTGCCTGCCGCAGGCCAGTCGACCGGGACGGGGAATGGCATCCGCCCCCTGTATGGCGCGGGGACGGATGCCTAGGGCTTTTTTGGCCAGCTCGGCACTTCGCGGCGTGAGCCGGTCGTGACGGCCTGGGCGGGCAACTCACCCCAGCTGCCCTGCCCGCCGTCAGGCTCGGCCTGTTTGCTGGACGAGCCCGGAGGCGGTGGCGGCGCCTCGGAATTCTGCGGTGGCGGTGAGGGCTCGCGACGCCGGTGACGCAAGGCAAATTCGGCAACCGCTTCGATGTCCTGCTCTTCAATGTGCCCGGCACCCCGCCACGCCGCATGAGCACGCGCAGCCCGCAGCCAGACCAGATCGGCACGCATGCCGTCGACACCTGCGGCAAAGCAACGCTCGGTGATCATTGCCAGCGACTGGTCATCCAGTTCGATGCTCGACAATAGCTGACGGGCCTGTTCACAGCGCAGCTTCAAGGCATCCTGCTGCGCTTGCCACTGCTGGCAGAAGCCCTGCGGATCGGTGTCGAAATCCAGACGGCGACGGATGATCTGGCTGCGCTCGGCAGGCAGTGTATGACCGCTCAGCGCCACATTGAGGCCAAAGCGGTCCAGCAACTGCGGGCGCAATTCACCTTCTTCGGGGTTCATGGTACCGATCAGCACGAAACGCGCAGCATGACGATGGGAGATACCGTCGCGCTCGACCAGGTTGACGCCGCTGGCCGCGACGTCCAGCAGCAGGTCGACCAGATGGTCGGCAAGCAGGTTGACCTCATCGACATACAGCACGCCGCCGTCGGCCTTGGCCAGCACGCCCGGAGAGAAGCGCGCGCGACCCTCGCTCAGTGCGGCGTCAAGGTCCAGCGTGCCGACCAGACGCTCTTCGGTAGCACCCAGCGGCAAGGTGACGAACTGACCGCTGGCCAGCACATCGGCCAGCCCGCGGGCCAGCGTCGATTTGGCCATGCCCCGCGGCCCTTCGATCAACACGCCGCCGATGCGCGGGTCGATGGCAGTCAGGCATAACGCCAGTTTCAGGTCATCAGCACCGACCACAGCGGCCAGCGGAAAATGCGGAGTTTCACTCATCGTTGAATCAGACACGGTCATCAGTTCTCTTCTATGTCCAGGAGCAGGTCTTCCAGCGCCTGCTGATACTCGCCAGGCTCCTGCCAGAGGCCGCGCTGCTGGGCTTCGAGCATGCGCTCGGTCATGTCGCGCAAGGCATCAGGATTGTGCTGAGCGATGAAATCGCGAGTCGCCGGGTCCAGCAGATAGGCGTCGGCGAGCAGCGCGTACTGGTGATCATCGATCAGCTCGGTGGTCGCATCGAACGCGAACAGGAAATCCACGGTCGCGGCCATCTCGAACGCCCCCTTGTAACCATGGCGCTTGGCCCCTTCGATCCATTTCGGATTCGCTGCGCGCGAACGTATCACCCGGTTCAGCTCTTCCTTGAGGGTACGGATTTTCGGCAGGTCGGGCTGGCTGTGATCGCCGTGGTAACTGGCGGTCTTCTGCCCGCTGAGGCTTTCCGAAGCGGCGAGCATGCCGCCCTGAAACTGGTAGTAGTCGTTTGAGTCGAGCAGATCGTGTTCGCGATTGTCCTGATTCTGCAGCACCGCCTGCACCTGAGAAAGCCGCTGGGCAAAGCGCTGGCGTGCGGGCGTACCTTCATCGGCAGCGCCATAGGCGTAACCGCCCCAGTTCAGGTAAACCTCGGCAAGGTCATCGCGGCTCTGCCACAGGCGGCCATCGATAGCACCCTGCACGCCAGCGCCATAGGCACCGGGTTTGGCACCAAATATCCGCCAGCCAGCCTGACGCGCCGCTTCGTCTTCATTCAGACCTTCTGCGATGAAGCCCTGCCGTTCTTCACGGACCCTGGCCGCCAGCGGGTTCAGGTCGTCGGGCTCGTCAAGCGCCGCGACGGCCTGCACCGCAGCGTCGAACAGCTTGATGAGGTTGGCGAACGCGTCACGGAAGAAGCCGGAGACCCGCAGTGTCACGTCCACTCGTGGGCGGTCGAGCAGGCTGATCGGCAGAATCTCGAAGTCATCGACCCGCTGACTGCCCGTCGCCCACACCGGACGCACGCCCATCAGCGCCATGGCCTGGGCGATGTCGTCACCGCCGGTACGCATGGTCGCCGTGCCCCACACCGAGAGGCCCAACTGGCGCAGGTGGTCGCCATGGTCCTGGAGGTGTCGTTCCAGCAGCAGATTGGCGGACTGGAAGCCGATTCGCCAGGCCGTGGTGGTCGGCAGGTTGCGCACATCCACGGTAAAAAAGTTGCGGCCGGTGGGCAGCACATCCAGACGCCCCCGGCTCGGCGCGCCGCTGGGACCTGCCGGCACGAAACGACCACTCAGGGCATCAAGCATGCCCTGCATTTCGCCGGGGCCGCAGGCATCCAGACGCGGCGCGACGACGTCACGCAGGCTGTCCAGGATCTGGGCCAGATCATCGTGTGCAGGCAAGTCAGTCAACGCTTCGCCCTGGATGACGCGTTCGATAAGGATGGCGGCGTAAAGCTCCAGCCGCTCGCGAGCATCGCCGGCACTGCGCCAGGGATCGCTGCTCAGGGCCTGCAATGCAGCGGGACGCGGGCCGGTCCAGGGTTCGGCCAATTCGCAGTTCAGCGGGTCGAAGTCCAGCTCGAACGCCTTGCTCAACGCACGCAACAGACTGGACTGCGCGCCACGCCCGTCACCACGCGGAATACGCAGCAGGGCCAGCAAGGTATCGATGCGCAGACGACCTTGCGGCGATTGACCGAAGATATGCAGACCATCGCGAATCTGCGATTCCTTCAGGTCACACAGGTAAGTGTCCAGCCGTGGCAGCCAGAGCGCCGCGTCGGCATCGCTGTCGAGGTTCTCGCCAAGCGCCAGTTCGCGGTCGATATGGGTTTCACGGACCAGCTCGAGAATGTCACGCTGCAGCTCGCGCGCGCGGCGCGGATCGAGCAATTGCGCTTCGTAGAATTCGTCGGCGAGCAGTTCCAGATTGCGTAACGGGCCGTAGGTCTCCGCGCGGGTCAGCGGCGGCATCAAGTGATCGATGATGACCGCCTGAGTGCGCCGCTTGGCCTGTGCGCCCTCGCCCGGATCGTTGACGATGAACGGATAGATGTTCGGCATGGCGCCCAGCACCGCGTCCGGCCAGCAGGTTCGCGACAACCCCACACCCTTGCCGGGCAGCCATTCGAGGTTGCCGTGCTTGCCGACATGCACCACCGCATGCGCGCCGTAGGCCTTGCGTAGCCAGAAGTAGAACGCCAGATAGCCATGGGGTGGAACCAGATCCGGGTCGTGATACACCGCGCTCGGGTCGACCTGATAACCCCGCGCCGGTTGAATGCCGATGAAGGTGAGGCCAAAGCGCAGCCCGGCGATCATCATCCGGCCGCTGCGAAACATCGGATCGGTGTCCGGCGTGCCCCAACGGGCGTTCACCGCGTCGCGATTTTCCTGCGGCAGTTCGTTGAACGCCGCCAGGTACTCCTCCAGCGCCATGCTCTGGTGACACGGGCGTTGGTCGATACTGTCCAGATCATTGGTCACGCCGCCCAGCAGTTGCTGGATCAGTTCAGTGCCAGTGTCCGGCAACGGCGCCAGCGGATAGCCCTCTGCCTGCATGGCGCGCAGGATATTCAGCGCCGCAGCAGGCGTATCGAGCCCCACACCATTGCCGATCCGCCCGTCGCGAGTCGGGTAGTTGGCGAGGATCAGCGCCACGCGCTTTTCGCCATTGGGCAGGCGCGCAAGCTCGATCCAGCGCCGCGCCAGTTGCGCGACGAAATCCATCCGGTCCGGCTGGGCGCGGTAGCAGACCACGTCCGACTGGCTGCGCTCACTGCGCCAGGCCAGGTCCTTGAAGCTGATCGGCCGGCTGATGATCCGTCCGTCCAGCTCCGGCAAGGCAATGTGCATCGCCAGATCACGAGCGCCAAGGCCCTGTTCGCTGGCCTGCCAGGCAGGCTCGTTGTCCTGCGCGCAGATGGCCTGAATGACCGGCACGTTGCGCCGAAACGGCCGCAGATGCGGCGCTTCCGGACTCGACTGGGCAAAACCGGTGGTATTGAGGATCAGCTCGGTTTCAGCCTCATCCAGCCAGTCCTCCACCTGAGTGAAACAGCCGGGCTCCTTGAGGCTGGCCACGGCTATGGGCAGCGGGTTGATGCCTTGCGCCTGCAAGCGCACACAGAACTCATCGATGAAACCGGTATTGGCGGCCTGCAGGTGCGAGCGATAGAACAGCAGCGCTACCACCGGCTGCTCGGCAAGCCAGTCTGCCTGCCAATCGGCAAGCTGCGCGCTTGCCAAACGCGGATGGTAGATCGCCGTGCGCGGCAACGGCGCGGGCTCGACCCAGGAATAATCGCGGTCCAGCCAGCGACTGGCCATGCAGTTGTACAGTTGCAGCGCGTTTTGCAGGCCGCCCTGACGCAAAAACTGCCAGAGTCGGTCGCGTTCTACGGCAGGCACGGTGCTCAAATCACTCAGCTCTGGATCAGGGCGGTCATCACCCGGCACCAGAATGACCTGAACGCCGCGTGCCGCGAGCTCCATCAGCCGCTCGACGCCGTAGCGCCAGTAGCCAATACCGCCGTGCAGAGAAATCAGGATGACCTTTGCGTGACGCAGCACTTCATCGACGTACAGGTCGACAGAGGCGTGATTCTGGACCTGCATCGGGTTGGCCAGACGCAGGCTGGGGTAGTCTTCGGGGAGCTGCCGGGCAGCTTCGGCCAGCAGCGCCAGGCTGGAGTCGCCGCTGCAGAGAATCACCAGCTCGGCCGGGGTCTGGCCCAGATCGGCAATATTGTCGTCAGGTACGAAACCGCCGGGCTGGGTTCTCAGTAAATGCATGGGTCAGCCAGCAATCGCAGCGTTGAGTTGCGCTTGCAGGGCTGCGGCATCCAGCTCCTGACCAATCAGCACCAAGTGTGTGGCACGCTCTTCATCGGCACGCCAGGCGCGGTCGAAGTGCTTGTCGAAACGCGTTCCGACACCTTGAATCAGCAGGCGCATCGGCTTGCCGGGAATGGCCGCGAAGCCCTTCACACGAAGAATGCCGTGCTGCACCACCAACTGATTCAGTGCATCGAGCAGGACTTTCTCGTCAGCTTGCGGCAGTTTCAGGGATATCGAATCGAACGCGTCGTGATCGTGGTCATCATGATCGTCATCGTCGTGGTGATCATGGTGGGTCTTGCGCGCATCGATATGCAGTTCCGACTCGGCACCGACACCCAGCAACACGCTGATCGGCAGGCGACCACTGCTGGCTTCGATCACCTTGACGGCAGGCGGCAACTCTTCGGCAACTTCGGCACGCACCGTCGCCAGACCTTCGGCGTCGATCATGTCGGCCTTGTTGAGGATCACCAGATCAGCGCTGGCCAGTTGATCGGCAAACAGTTCGTGCAGAGGCGACTCGTGGTCCAGGTTGGGATCAAGTTTGCGCTGCGCATCGACCTGATCGGGGAAGGCAGCGAAAGTACCAGCCAGTACCGCCGGGCTGTCGACCACCGTAATCACCGCATCGACCGTGCAGGCGTTGCGGATTTCCGGCCATTGAAAAGCCTGGACCAGCGGCTTGGGCAGCGCCAGCCCCGAGGTTTCGATCAGGATATGGTCCAGATCACCACGGCGCGCGACCAGTTCGCGCATGACCGGGAAGAACTCTTCCTGCACGGTGCAGCACAGGCAGCCGTTGGCCAGTTCGTACACCCGGCCGTTGGCTTCTTCTTCGGTGCAGCCGATCGTGCACTGCTTGAGGATTTCTCCGTCGATGCCCAGCTCGCCGAACTCATTGACGATGACCGCAATGCGCCGCCCTTCGGCGTTGTCGAGCATGTGCCGCAACAGGGTGGTCTTGCCCGAGCCGAGGAAGCCGGTGACGATGGTGACGGGAAGCTTGGCCAGTGTTTTCATCAGGTGCCCTTTGGCAATGCGGCGGGCAAACAGGACGAGAACCGCATGCAGGACACGCAGATCGGATCGCCACCGGATCACCCCGCCCGGTTGTAGTGAGAATTCTCCAGGGCCGCAGCATGTGCGGCCCGTTCGAGGCAGGTCTCCTGGCTCACGGCGGCGTGCGGCAGGCAGTGAGAAACGCCGACACGCATTCATCGCGCCTTCCCGCCGCAGCAGTGGCTGTGCAATGAACATGACCGTTTACAGTTGCGGGGGCAGCTGCGGCTTGTACCGCATTCCCGTCTTAGCTCCACTGGGTGATGTTTTACCCGGGGAGAACCTCGAGTCAGCAAGGCTACGCAGTGACTGCAGACAGGTCAATCGTTCAGATTGACGCTGCCCTGCCGCCCATGCTCTCCTGTGCGCCTTGTTTCGGGTGCCCCTCACGGGGTGAAACGGGAAACCGGTGCGCTCGCGTTGTCGAGCAAGTCCGGTGCTGCCCCCGCAACGGTAAGCGAGAGTAGGTCTGATCCACTGTGCCGCTGGCATGGGAAGGTGACTTTGCAGGCTTTGACGCACTGACGTCCTGGCCCCTCGCGAGCCCGGAGACCGGCCCGATATGCTTGCAATGACAAACCCGCGGTGGGCGGGCGCAGTTGAAACCTCCGGCATCTGCCGGCAGGCTCTTTTGCGCGTGGCCCACTTGCCGATTACCAACAAGAGGGAACGCCATGTCGACCATCAGCAGCCACGCCGCCGCGCCCAGCTCCACACGCACTCAACGCCTGACAGCCGCCATCAGCGCTGCGCTTCTCGGCGCCTGCCTGGTGTACTTCGCCGGTTTCTCGCACATCGCGGCCGTGCACAACGCGGCACACGACACCCGTCACAGCGCTGCCTTTCCTTGCCATTGAGGGCCACACAATGTTCAAGCGAATCGCCTACACCGCAGGTTTCACCGGCCTGCTCGCCGCCCTGCTGCTGACCCTGCTGCAAAGCCTGTGGGTGGTGCCGCTGATCCAGCAGGCCGAGACCTACGAAAACGCGCCTGCCGAGCAACTGCATCAGCACACGGACGGCGCGTTGGCCGAACACAGCCATGCCCATGAAGAAGCGGCCTGGGAGCCCGAAAACGGTTGGCAGCGTGTGCTGTCCACCACCGGCGGCAACCTGGTGGTCGCGGTGGGCTTTGCGCTGATGCTTGCCGGGCTTTACACCCTGCGGGCACCGGGTCGCACCGTGCAAGGCGCATGGTGGGGGCTGGCCGGTTTTGCCGTGTTCGTGCTGGCCCCGACCCTTGGCCTGCCACCCGAACTGCCAGGCACGGCCGCCGCCGAGTTGAGTCAGCGTCAGCTATGGTGGCTCGGCGCTGCTGCGTCGACTGCCGTCGGGCTGGCCTTGCTGGTGTTCGGCCAGAACTGGCTGCTCAAAGCACTGGGTGTGGCGATTCTGCTGGTCCCGCATGTGCTTGGCGCGCCACAGCCGCTGGTCCATGAAAGCCTGGCTCCCGAGGCTCTGGAATCGCAGTTCATGATGGCCTCGCTGCTGACCAACGCGCTGTTCTGGGTCGCTCTGGGATTGATCAGTGCCTGGCTGTTCCGCAAAAACGATGTGCACGCCGACCATGTCGACCTGCATCAGGCCTGATCCAGTTACCCTTCAACCCGGCGCACCTCTGGTCGCCGGGCTGGGCTGTCGGCGCGGCTGCTCGGCTGCGCTGTTGCGCGATCTGCTTGAGCAAAGCCTGCAGGCACTTGAGCTGGACATTGCCCGGGTGACCGCGCTGGCGTCCATCGACCTGAAACAAACCGAGCCCGGTCTGCTTGAGCTGGCCGGGCAACTGGCAGTGCCACTGGTATGCTTCAACGCCGCGCAACTGGTAGCGTGGGAACTGCACCTGACGCACCGCTCTGCGCAGGTCTTCCAGAGCACTGGCTGTCATGGCGTCGCCGAAGGCTCGGCCCTGGCACTGGCGGCGCAACTGGGAGACGGTACGGCCACGCTGCTGATAGAACGACAGAAAAGCGCGCAGGCCACATTTGCCTTGGCAATCAGCCCTGCGCACAGCGGATAATCTCCCCGCGCTCATTCACCCCGGAGAATTCATTGACTGTCTATTTCATCGGCGCAGGCCCTGGCGATCCGGAGCTGATCACCGTCAAGGGACAACGCCTGATTCGCAACTGCCCGGTCATTATCTACGCAGGCTCGCTGGTCCCCCTCGCTGTGCTGGAAGGTCATCAGGCCGTGCAGGTGACCAACAGCGCCGAGCTGCATCTGGAGCAGATCATCGAGCTGATCAAGCGCGCACACGCACAGGGCCAGGATGTCGCACGCGTGCACTCCGGAGACCCGAGCCTGTATGGCGCTATCGGTGAGCAGATCCGCCATCTGCGCGAACTGGGCATTCCGTTCGAAATCATTCCGGGGGTGACCGCGACCGCTGCCTGCGCTGCATTGCTGGGCGTCGAGCTGACCCTGCCGGACGTTTCGCAAAGCGTGATTCTGACCCGCTATGCCGACAAGACCTCAATGCCCAGCGGCGAGGAACTGGCCAGTCTGGCCAGCCATCGGGCAACGATGGCGATTCATCTGGGGGTGAACAACCTGCAGCGGATCGTCGAAGAACTCGTGCCACATTACGGCGCCGACTGCCCGATTGCCGTGGTGCACCGCGCCAGCTGGCCGGATCAGGACTGGGCCGTTGGCACGCTGGCGGATATTCAGGAAAAGGTACAGGCCAAGGGCTTTCGCCGTACAGCGCTGATTCTGGTCGGACGTGTGCTTGCCGATGACACCTTCAGCGAGTCCTCGCTGTACCGCGCCGGGCATGCCCACCTGTTCAGGCCGGTGTAGTCAGTACCTCTACGCGGCACGACGATCGCATTGCGTAATGAAAAGCGTGCCAACGCTGAGCTGGCACGCTGATTGGTATTGCCCTCCTCAGGCAGCCGCCTCATACAGCTTCGGCGCGGCCACTTCGCCGCTTTCCAGGCTCTTGCGCAGAATATCGGCCTGCACGGCAGCTGCTTTCATGGCGCTTTCCTTGATGTAGCCATAGCCGCGAATGCGTTCCGGCAGGCGTGCCAGACTCAAGGCGGTGTGGCGATTGTGCGCCTGAAGGTGCTGCAGGATCAGTTCGACATCGCTGACATAGCGATCAATCAGCGCCCTCTCCTGCTGACGCTCAAGACTGCGACCAAACGGATCGAGCGCCGTACCACGGAGAAATTTGAACGCCGCCAGCACATCGAAAGCGCGCAGCATCCACGGGCCAAAGCTGCGTTTGCGTGGCAGGCCCGTGTGCGGGTCGCGCTTGGCCAGCCACGACGGTGCCAGATGAAACTCCAGTCGATAGTCACCTTCGAACTGCGCCTGCAACTGGCGGGCAAACTCGCCGTTGCTGTACAGCCGCGCCACTTCGTATTCGTCCTTGTACGCCAGCAATTTGAAGTAATTGAACGCCACAGCCTCGGTCAGCGTCGGCTGCTGACCGGGGAACGCCCGCGATTCGCTGTCGCGTACGCGTTGCACCAACGCCAGATAGCGCTTGGCGTAAGCCGCGTTCTGATACTGCTTCAAGGCATCGACGTTGCTCTGGATACGCTGATCAAGGTCCATCGGTTGCGGCTCGCTGACCTTGTCTTGCGGATTGACGAAGGCCTCCACGGCGGCGGGATCATGCGCGGTACGACGGCCCCAGAGAAACGCCTGCTGATTCAGGTTGACCGCAACGCCGTTGAGTTCGATGGCCTTCTCGATGGCCGCCGAGGTCAATGGAATCAGGCCCAGCTGGAACGCATAGCCGAGCATGAACAGGTTGCTGGCGATGCTGTCGCCCATCAATCGGGTGGCCAGCGAGGTGGCTTCGACAAAGTGGGTCTTCGCCGCGCCGACCGCCTCGATGATGGTCTGCTTCATGGCCTCGGCCGGGAACACGGCATCCGGATTGCGCGTGAACTCGGCGGTCGGTGTTTGCTGGCTGTTGACCACCGCATGGGAAATCTTGCTGTCGAGCTTGGCGATCGCATCCGGGCCGGCAGCCACCAGCAAGTCACAGCCGAGCAGCAGGTGCGCTTCACCGGCGGCGATACGCACGGCGAACAGATCCTCCTGGCGCGCGGCAATGCGGATATGGCTGACCACCGGACCGAATTTCTGTGCCAGACCGGCCTGATCAAGCACGCTGCAGCCCTTGCCTTCCAGATTCGCGGCATAGCCCAGCATCGCGCCGACGGTGGTCACCCCTGTGCCGCCGACACCCGGCAGGAGAATATTGAACGGCCTGTCGAGCGACGGCAGTGCCGGTTCTGGCAGACGCGCGAACGCCTCGACCTGCTTGGGCAACACAGGTTTGCGCAGTTTGCCGCCATGCACCGTAACGAAGCTTGGGCAGAAACCCTCGACGCAACTGAAATCCTTATTGCAGGCGCTCTGATCGATTTCGCGCTTGCGCCCCTGTGCCGTTTCCTTGGGCAGCACCGACAGGCATCCGGATTTCACCCCACAGTCGCCGCAGCCTTCGCACACCGCCGGGTTGATCAACGCGCGCTTTTCCAGGTCAGGCATGGTGCCGCGTTTGCGACGGCGGCGCTTTTCGGTGGCGCAGGTCTGGTCGTAGATGATGACCGACACGCCTTTGAACTCGCGTAACTCGCGCTGCACGCTGTCCAGGTCGCGCCGATGATGAAAGGTGGTAATCGGCGCGAAGTCCTCACGACTCGGGTACTTGTCCGGCTCGTCGGAAACCAGCGCGATGCGCAGCACGCCTTCGTTGAACACCTGACGGCTCAGTTGATCGACGCGCAGCACGCCGTCGATCGGCTGGCCACCGGTCATGGCCACCGCATCGTTGTAGAGAATCTTGTAAGTAATGTTGACCTTGGAGGCCACTGCCGCACGCAGCGCCAGGTGCCCCGAGTGAAAATAGGTACCGTCGCCCAGGTTCTGGAAAACGTGCGGAGTTTCGGTGAACGGTGCCTGACCGATCCAGGTCACGCCCTCGCCGCCCATCTGGGTGAACGTATCGGTTTCGCGATCCATCCAGATGGTCATGTAATGGCAGCCGATGCCGGCCAGGGCGCGACTGCCCTCCGGAACCCGTGTCGAGGTGTTATGCGGGCAGCCGGAGCAGAAATGCGGGGTGCGCTGGGTGGTGAACAGCGGCGCCTGCAACGCTTGCTCCTTGTCGCTGAGAAACTGCAGGCGCGCGTCGATCTGCGGGCTGCTGTAGAACGGCGCGAGGCGTTTGGCGATCACCCTGGCAATCATCGCCGGGGTCAGCTCACTGAGGTTCGGCAGCAGTGAACGGCCCTGCTCATCGAACTCGCCGACCACCACTGGCCGCCGTTCAACAGGCCAGTTGTAGAGCTGACCGGTGAGCTGGTCTTCAATGACACTGCGTTTTTCCTCGACCACCAGAATTTCGTCCAGCCCTTCGGCAAAATCGTGCACCGACACCGGTTCCAGCGGCCAGCTCATGCCGACCTTGAGCACGCGAATCCCGACCTTCTCGCACAGCTCCTGATCGATACCCAGCTCTTCGAGGGCCTGCCGCACGTCCAGATAGGACTTGCCGGTGGTGATGATCCCCAGCCGGGGTTGCGCAGAATCGATCACCACCTTGTTCAACTGGTTGGCGCGGGCGAAGGCCCTGGCGGCGTAGATCTTGTAGGTATTGAGTCGAGCCTCCTGAGCCAGCGGCGGGTCCGGCCAGCGGATGTGCAAACCGCCTTCGGGTATGTCGAAGTCTTCAGGGATACGGGTTTTGATCCGCAATGGATCGACCTCGACCACCGCGGAAGAGTCGACGTTCTCGGCAATGGTCTTCATCGCCACCCAGCAACCGCTGTAGCGCGACAGCTCCCAGCCAATGATGCCGTAGTCGAGAATCTCCTGGACATTACTGGGGTTGAGCACGGGGATCATCGAGGCGATGAACGCATGCTCACTCTGGTGAGCGATGGTCGATGATTTGCAGCCGTGGTCGTCGCCCGCCAGGATCAGCACGCCGCCATTGGCCGCAACACCGGCCGAGTTGCCGTGCTTGAACACATCACCGCAACGATCTACGCCCGGCCCCTTGCCGTACCAGAGGGCGAACACGCCATCGTACTTGCCATGCGGGAACAGGTTGACCTGTTGACTGCCCCAGACCGCCGTGGCGGCCAGTTCTTCGTTGATGCCCGGCTGAAAATGGATGGCGTTTTGTTGCAGGTAGTCCTTGGCGTCCCAAAGGCTCTTGTCCAGATTACCCAGCGGCGAACCGCGGTAGCCAGAGATGAACCCGGCAGTGTTCAGGCCCTGCGCCTCATCGCGCTGCTTTTGCAGCATCGGCAGGCGGGTCAGGGCCTGTGTGCCGGTCAGGTACAGATTGCCGGTGGCAAGCCGGTATTTATCATCCAGACGAATATCAGCCAGGGACATGCGCATACCTCTCTTGTTCTTATAAGTCAGGTCATTTGCACCGGGACGGTCCTGCCCGGCAGCCTTGCAACTAGACTGCCAGCAGCAAAGAGGCTTTTTCTTTCTAAATGCGCGCAAATCTGCTGATATTCAGCATGCTTTTTTCGGCCAGAACAAAAAACAAGGTCAATTCATGCAGCCAAAATTGAGCCCTATCGATCGCAGGATTCTTCGTCTGCTGCAACATGACGCCAGCCTGTCGGCAGCGGAAATCGCCGAACGCGTCGAGCTGTCGCAATCGCCCTGCTGGAGACGCATTCACCGCCTTCAGGAAGACGGGGTGATCGAACGCACGGTCGCCCTGCTCAGCACCCAGAAGCTGGGACTGAGCATGACGGTGTTCGTCGAGGTCAAGCTGTCAGGCCATGGCCGTCGCTATCTGGCGGAGTTCGAGGAGGCGATCATCGGCCACCCCGAGGTGCTGGAGTGCTACACGATGGCCGGGGGGATGGATTTCATGCTCAAGGTGGTCGCTCAGGACATCGCCAGCTACGAGCGCTTTCTGCGCGATCATTTGCTGCAATTGCCCCACGTCCACGAAGCCCATTCAAACATTGCCATGAGCACGGTGAAGCGCACCACGGAGCTGCCGCTGGACTAGGCGATATCGGGGAGAAGCCAGAAAAGAAAATCCGCCGAGCGAGCGCTGGCGGATTATCGGTATCAATGAGGGCAATAAAAACATTTGACTTGCAAATGATAATGATTATTATTGCATCAGCGGGTCGCGAGACTCGCTGGATAACCGGGAAGTCTTAGGTCGGCTTCCTGATTATCTCCTCATCAGGCTAATCACGGTTTTTGACCCGGCTTTTTGCCGGGTCTTTTTTTGGTTCTTTCTTTATGGTTTCGCTGCTTCAGGCTAATGAAGTCTGGGTGTTGCGCGGTGTGTTGCAATGACGCGGATCATAGCAAAGGCCACTCGATCAAGGCCATGCTTTTATGGCAAAAACGCCACAATGCGGCAGATAAAAAGTAATTGCTGCGACTTTTCACTTGAGAATGATTCTCGTATTCACTAGTCTATTCTTGTCACGGACGCTACCCGACATCACAAGGAAGACTCCCATGGACGATCAGCGAGCTATACATCATGAGTAATCAGCTCTCGTCTCTACTGCACCTCCCTGTCCGCGTGCCCGAGCCGCAACCCACGCTGCAGGCCATTGAACTCGGTCACCGACTGGGCAAGCTCTCGCGCCGGACCCGGCAGATATTTCTGCTCAGCCGACTCGACGGACTGGCCTATGCCGACATCGCGCGCTTCATGAACGTCGATATCGCCCGGGTAGAGCGTGCGATGCTTCGTGCGCTGGGCAAGGCCCACGTACCTGGCGCGGCAGACACCCCAAGCGCTGCCATTCAGGCTGCCATTCAGAATCAGGCCAGTCGCTGGTATGTGCACCTGCAGAGCCCAGCGGCAACCGCCAGCGAACGCATCGAATTTCGCCACTGGCTGGACGCCGACGCCGCGCACCTTTCGGCCTTCCAGAACAGCGAGCGACTGTGGCGTCAGTTGCAGGCGCCCGCCTCGCTGCTCGGCGCATCCGGCTGGCATCGGCGCAAGCGCAGTGTGTATCTGATCTGGTGCCTGCTGACCGCCTTCATCTGCAGCCTGATGGTCACTGCCGAAGCCATATCCTGAGGCGCAGATGACCGTTGCAGTGAAGTTTACGTCGCAGGGCGCGATGTTGATCGGTGTACAGTAGTGGCCTGAAAAGGCATCTACGCAAGCAGGCACCTATCTTGACTCTCACTATTGGTTCAGATTTCGACAGCGGCAACATTCAGGTTCTCGACGCAAGCGACCCGGCGCATATCAGGCTGGCGATTCGGCCCGACACGCAAAGCGCGCATTTCCAGTGGTTTCATTTCAAGGCAGAAGGCCTGAACGTCGGCCAGACCTATGGCTTCAGCCTGACCAATGCCAGCGAGTCCACGTTCAACAGTGCCTGGACCGGCTACAACGCCGTGGCGTCCTACGACCATGAGAACTGGTTTCGGGTAGCGTCGGATTTCGACGGCAAGGCGCTGAATTTCAGCCTGGCCCCGGACCAGCCGCAAGTCTGGTTTGCGTACTTCGAACCCTACAGCCGCGAACGCCATGAGTGGCTGATCGAACAGGCGCAGGAAAAAGCCGGTGCGCAGTTGCTGGCTGTCGGCAAAAGCGTCGAGGGTCGGGATATTCAACTGCTGCGCAAAGGCGACGGTGCCGAAGGCAAACGCAGGATCTGGATGATTGCTCAGCAGCACCCTGGCGAACACATGGCCGAATGGTTCATGGAGGGCGTAATCGAACGCCTCCAGCAAAAGGATGACGCCGCGCTGCAGCAATTGCTGGCAGAAGCGGATCTTTACCTGGTACCGAACGTCAACCCGGACGGTGCCTTTCATGGCCACTTGCGCACCAACGCCAACGGCAAGGACCTTAATCGTGCCTGGCAGGACAGTACCGAAGCGCTGAGTCCGGAAGTGTCTTTCATCAGGCAGCAGATGGAAAAGTACGGCGTGGACATGTTCCTCGACGTGCACGGCGACGAGGAAATCCCCTACGTATTCACTGCCGCCTGCGAAGGTAATCCGGGGTATAGCGCACAGCAACGCCAGCTTGAAGAGCGCTTTCGCAGCCGCCTGTGCGAGGTCAGCGACAACTTCCAGACGACTCATGGCTACCCACGCAGCGCGCCCGGTCAGGCCAACATGAACCTGGCCGCCAATGCTGTGGGCGAACGCTACAAGTGCCTGTCACTGACCCTGGAAATGCCGTTCAAGGATCACGACAACGCGCCAGACCCGGTCACCGGCTGGTCAGGCAAGCGCTCCGCGCAACTGGCCGGGGATATACTGACCGTGTTGTCCGAGATGGTAAAAGAGCTGCGTTAAGGGCTCTCCTGCCTTCAGGCAAACCGAAATGCCCACCTATGCGTGGGCATTTTTGTTTGCGCTGGCGGCACGCCGTACGATCAGACTGGCCAGCGCGATCAGCGCCAGCGTGATCACCACTGCCCCGTAGACATTGCTGGTCATCACCAGCCCCGCCGAGTGGGCAAAGAAGCCGGCGACCAGTGCCGGTATGCAGAAGGCCAGGTAGCTGAGCACCAGAAAAGCCGACATCAGCCCGCCCCGCTCGTGGGCATGCGCCAAGGGCATGAGCATGCGCAGCGCGCCCAGAAAGCTCGACCCGAAACCCACACCTGCGACCACTGCGCCGACGAAAAACAGCCACAGCAAACCCAGGTTGATCGAAAGCAGGATCACCGCGACACCCAGCGGAAGAAAGCTCGCACCTACCCACAAGCCGAGTACCGGCTCGCGCTGACGCAACGTCAGAATCGCCGCCGCGCCGCTGAGGGTCAGCGCCGCAACCGCCAGGCCGCCATTGAGCGGTGAGGTGGAGCCGGTCGCCGCTACCAGCAAGGACGGGCTCAACGACAGAAAGAAGCCACCCAGCGCCCACGCGGCGATGTCCACCGGCAGAACCAGCCACAGCATGCGCCGTGCCTGCTGCGGTACATGCAGCGAGGGCTTGAGGGATTGCCAGACACCGGGCTGAGGACTGACGGTTTCTTCGACGCGTCCCAGGTACAGGGCCTGACTCAGAAAGGCGGCCAGCAGCAAGCAGTAACCGAGCATCAACGGCAACGGCGCGAACTGCGCCAGCAGTGCCGTCCCCAGAGCGCCAACGGCCATGCCGAGCATCGGCGAAATGCTGTTGATCAACGGCCCCTTGACCGAATCATTGTCCAGCAAGGCTGCGCCCAGTGCGCTGGCAGCCAGACCTGTTGCAAAACCCTGCAGCAGGCGCGCAGCCACCAGCCAGCTGACGTCACTGGCCAGAATGAACAGCAGCATCGAGACGCTTTGCAGCAGCAAGGCGCCGAAAATCACCGGGCGCCGCCCCAAATAGTCAGACAGCGACCCGCCCATCAACAAGGCAGCCAGCAGGCTGAATGCATAGACTGCAAAAATCAGGGTAAGCACGCCCGCCGAGAATCCCCATGCTTCCTGATAAAGGTGATAAAGCGGCGTGGGCGTGCTGGACGCGGCAAAAAAGCATAACGTGGTAAACGCCAGAAACCCGAGATGGTTTCGTGCCCGACCGTCAGACTTCACGTCTGGCGACGTCGAATCGTGTGAAGAAAGGGACATGGATACGCTCTCCGCCAATGCAACCTGTTAAAGCCATAAATTAGCTTTTGCGGAGTGTGCGACGTGATAGCGCTTAAAGCAAATACTTTGTGTTAAGGTCCGCCGTATGGCTATTAAAGAAGCAGTTCGCACCGGAGGCCGCAGTGCCCGTGTGCAGGAATCCATCCACCGCGCCGTCCGCGATTTGTTGCAGGAGCACGATCGGTCGGCACTCAGCGTGCCGATGATCGCGACCCGCGCAGGCGTTACGCCGTCGACCATTTATCGCCGCTGGGGTGATCTGACCACGTTGCTGGCGGACGCTGCCCTGGAGCGTCTGCGCCCTGACGTACCGATCGATCAGGGCAGTCTGCATCAGGACCTGCTGACCTGGAGTGAAATGTATCTGGACGAAATGTCCTCGGCACCTGGCCGGGCATTGATGCGCGATGTCGCCGCCAGTACCTCCGGCTGTGTCGGCAAGTGTGCGGCAATGGTTCGCGAGCAGTTGCAGGTCATGATCGATCGCGCCATCGCTCGCGGCGAGGTTTCCCCCAGTGCCGACGACATGATCGATGCCGTCATCGCGCCGATGATTTACCGGATTCTGTATGCCGAATCGGCGCCGACGCCCGAACGCGTGCGTCAATGGGTCGACCGCTGCCTGAGCTGAGCCGCTTTGCAGGGAGTCAGCGGGCGCAACTCCCGTTATCATGCGCGCCTCGTCCGACATCAATGACCGAACCTATTCATGCACACCCTCGCAGATCTACGCGCCGGCAAGCTGGCAGGCACCCAACGGCTTGACCTCTCCTGTGACCTGAGCGAATTCCCGGTTGAAATCTTTGACCTGGCCGACACGCTGGAAGTCTTGAATCTCAGTGGCAACAGGCTGACCTCACTGCCTGACGACCTGTGTCGCCTGACCCGCCTGCGCGTGCTGTTCGCGTCAGATAACGCCTTTACGCACCTGCCGGAAAGCATTGGCCAATGCCAACAGTTGCAGATTGTCGGCCTCAAGGCCAATCGCATAGAACAGGTCAGCGCCGCAGCACTGCCGCCGCGCCTGCGCTGGCTGATCCTCACCGACAACCGCATCGAGTCGCTGCCCGACGAACTGGGCCGCCGCCCGGACCTGCAAAAGCTGATGCTCGCCGGCAACCGCTTGCGCACCCTGCCCGCGACCCTCGCGCAGTGTCACAAGCTGGAGCTGATCCGCATTGCGGCCAATCGTCTGACCGAGCTGCCGGACTGGCTGCTGAGCCTGCCTGCCCTGGCATGGCTCGCCTTCGCCGACAACCCGCTGTGCGCTGAACGCCCCACCGCGCCGATTCGTGAAATCCCCTGGCAACACCTCAGCCTCCATCAACGCTTGGGCGAAGGTGCGTCGGGTATCATTCAGCAGGCGGTCTGGCACGACGCCGGCGCTGAGCACATGGCAGCGGTCAAGCTGTACAAGGGCGCGGTCACCAGCGATGGATCGCCGCTCAATGAAATGGCGGCCTGCATCGCCGCAGGCCGCCACGCACAGCTGATCGAGGTGCTTGGACAGATCAGCGGGCATCCCGAGCATCAGCGCGGCCTGGTCATGGCGCTGATAGCCCCCGATTTCGGCAATCTTGCCGGCCCGCCGAGCCTGGAATCCTGTAGCCGCGATGTCTACGCCAGTGACACGCGCTTTTCCCTGCCCGTGCTGCTGCGCCTCGCTGAAGGCATTGCATCGGTTACCGTGCACCTGCACGCCCGCGGGATCACGCATGGTGACCTGTATGGCCACAACATTCTTGTGCAGGAGGATGGCAATTGCCTGCTGAGCGACTTCGGTGCGGCGTCCTTTCACCCGTCAGCCGGGTTGGGAGAGGCGCTGGAGCGCATCGAAACGCGGGCATTCGGTATCTTGCTGGGGGAACTGCTGGAACGTTGCGAGGCAGATCCGCAGGATCAGGACGTCATGGCGGGTCTAACGGCGCTGCAGGCAAGCTGCGTGCAGCCTGATTGCCAGCAACGACCGTCGCTGGCAGAGATTCTTCTACAGATAAAAACATGGAGCGCGTAAAGCGCTCCATTGCGCAGTGATCAGCCTGCCAAACCCACGTAAACGTTCTGCACGTCATCATGGTTGTCGATGGCTTCGAGAAACGCTTCGACTTCGGCCATCTGCTCATCGGTCAGGCCGTCCACGGTGCTTTTCGGGCGGTAGCCCAGTTGCGCGGACTGGACGGTGAAACCGAATTCCGGAAGCGCCTTGCAGACTGTGTCCATGTCGGTGGACTCGGTGAGGAACAGCGTCGCGCCTTCTTCACCTGGCTCGAAATCCTGGGCACCGGCCTCGATTGCCGCCAGCTCCGGGTCGGCATCCGCTGCTGCAGGAACAGCCTCGATCATGCCCTGATACAAAAAGTCCCACGAAACCGAACCCGCAGCACCCAGCTGGCCCTTGCGGAACAGCACGCGAATTTCCGAGACCGTCCGGTTGATGTTATCGGTCAGGCACTCGACGATCACCGGCACGCGGTGTGGCGCAAAACCTTCGTAGGTCAGACGCTCGAAGTTGACGCTTTCGCCCAGCAGGCCGGCGCCTTTCTTGATGGCGCGTTCCAGAGTCTCGCGCGGCATCGAGGCCTTTTTGGCCTGCTCGACCACCAGCCGCAGACGCGAGTTCATGTCCGGGTCTGCACCAGCACGAGCCGCGATCATGATTTCCTTGGACAGCTTGCCAAACGTACGTCCCTTGGCATTGGCTGCCGCTTCTTTATGCTTGACCTTCCACTGTGCGCCCATGTCTGCTCTCTTGATTCGCTAGGCGCCTCGCCGCCTGCGTCTGCATGACTCACAGAACGCGGCGCAGGCAAGGCGCTGAAAAAGGGTCACCGGCAAATACCCTGTCCGGCGCGGCGCATTTTATACGCGATCACGGCAGATGAAACCCCCGACAGGCAGATTGGCCTGACGAACTGGCCAAGATGACTATCAATCCGGCCAACGGCACTCATCGTCTTTCCATCAACGCTTGTAGGCTCTTTCCGAAAAACCTTGCAGCAATGCTTTTGTAACCCCGTATTCCGTAACCTTCGCGGCCCCGTTTTTGAAGCTAGAGAGCCCCGCGGATGCGCAAGGACCTGCAAGTGCCCTTCATGCTGGCGATCACCGACTGCCAGCCGGATCTGCATATCATCAGCTTCGCCGGCCATGAAGCCCTCAACGAAACGTATCGCTTCGACATCTGGATGATCGGCAGCGACCCGCAGTGGGATGTACACAGCCTGCTGCAACGCGAAGCGTTTTTAAGCTTCGGCGAATCCGGCGGCGGCAGGCATGGCCGTATCGAGCATGCGGCCCGGCTCCACAGGGGGGCTCGAATGAGCCTTTACCATCTGATCCTGATGCCTGATCTGCAACAACTGGCGCAGCATCGACATCGCCGCACCTATCAGGACCTTGCGATCCCTCAACTGATCATGCGATTGCTTGAAGCGCACGGCATCGGAGCAAACGCTTACCGCTTCGAGCACATGAACGGCCTTTATCCTGCCAAACCGTTGCACACCCAGTACGACGAAAGCGATCTGCACCTGTTGCAGCGCCTGTGTGAGGAAGAAGGCATGCATTTCCGTTTCGAGCATCGACGGAGCGGCCACCGGCTGGTGTTCTCGGACGACCCAGCCAGCTTTCCGGCGCAGCCATTGCCGGTGCGCTTCAAACGCCCGCAAGCGTCAGGCGCGTTGCGAGATACGCTGTTGCACCTGGCCGAGCGACTGGCGTTTGCGCACGTTTCAAAGCAAGTCGCCGAGCACCCGCGACCTGCGCATGCACCCTCATCGCTGCACGATGAACATCCTCTGACGATAGCGGCCAATCAAGCCTTTCAACCGCCAGGCGTTCGTGGAGCAATCAGTCACCAGGAGGCACTGAGTCGGCAGCGTGGCAGTCGCAGGCTGGAGCGCCTGCGTTGCGAGCGGCGCGATGTCAGAGGCCAAAGCACCGACACCGCCTTACAGTGTGGTGAAGTCATTCAGGTGCTCGATCACCCGGAGCCATTGCTCAACGACCAATGGCTAGTGACCGAAGTCGCTCACGCAGGCAGGCAGTTACAGGTGCTGAAGGGTGTCGCCGCTCATGATGCGCTGGCAATCCTGCGCATCCTCGTGGAAGCGCAACGTTCGTCAGCCGAGGCTGAACAGCTGCAAGGCAACGGCTACTGCAACAGTTTCAGGGTAATACCCTGGGCGACGCCGTTTCGCCCCTCGATCAGCCACCCTCGACCTGCGGTCACCGGTGAGCATTTCGCCACATTACAGCGCAACGGCATGCAGCCGGACCCACCCGGATATCGCTCAATCCGCCTCGACTGGCACGTTCAGGATCTGGAAGACGAACCCGCACAACACTGGCCGTTGGCCGAGGTCGCTTGCGCGGAGGTTCATCGGCTACCGCCGGGCGCACGTGTGTTGGTGCGCTACCTCGACAATCATCCCGAACGGCCTGTGATTTGCGCTGTACTGTCACCGGGTCATGAGCTGGACGGGATGACCGCACAGCCGGCTGGCTGTATTCGAGTGGCGGGCGGTCGGCACTTGCACGTCAATGCCCACGACGGATTGCTGGTACGCGGGCAAACCGCGGCGCTGCAGGTCGACGCGCAACGTATCCTGATCGTGGGCCATGAAGATCAGCAGTCCTTGAAGTCGGGCTGGCGTTTGTCGATAAAGGCGCGCATGCCCTCTTTCTGATCCTGGCTGGCGAAGGCGGCGTGAAAAACCCGGCGCTCGAAGCGAATACCTTCGGCCAGGCTGACCTCGAATGCGCGATTGACGCTCTCCTTGACCATCATCGCCACTGGCAGGGATTTACTGGCGATCACCGCTGCCACTGCCAGCGCCTCCGGCAGCAACTGATCGAGCGGCAGCACGCGGGCCACCAGACCGGCGCGCTCGGCCTCTTGAGCATCGATCAATCGGCCGGTCAGGCACATTTCCATCGCCTTGGCCTTGCCGACCGCGCGTGTCAGTCGCTGCGTACCGCCCATGCCGGGCAACACGCCGAGATTGATCTCGGGCTGTCCGAACCTGGCGTTTTCGGCAGCCAGAATGAAATCGCACATCAATGCCAGCTCACAGCCGCCCCCCAAGGCAAAACCGGCCACCGCAGCCACCACGGGTTTGCGTCGCGCGGCGACCCGGTCGCTTTCACGAAACAGGTCATCGAGATAGATCTGCGGGTAGGACAGGTCGACCATTTCCTTGATGTCCGCACCGGCGGCGAAAGCTTTTTCCGAGCCGGTCAGTACGATGCAGCCGATGGCGCTGTCCGCCTCGAACTGGTCGAGGGCATGGTTCAATTCGTTGATCAGGCGCGCATTCAGGGCGTTCAACGCTTGGGGCCGGTTCAGCTTGATCAGACCTACGCTATCTATAACCTCTATGAGAATAGTCTCGTAAAGCATTGATAAATATCCTTTTTATTTAATTAGTCAATTAATATTTTTTATAGAATCAACATTCAATTCTTATATCAAGTTATTGATTAATAAGGCTAATTCAAAATCTCGACAGCGATTGCAGTAGCCTCGCCGCCGCCGATGCAGATCGCCGCAATGCCGCGCTTGAGCTGTCGACGCTGCAACGCCGCCAGCAGCGTCACGATGATCCGCGCACCCGAGGCACCGATCGGATGGCCCAGCGCGCAGGCACCGCCATTGACGTTGACCTTTTCGTGCTCAAGCCCCAGCTCGCGCATCGCCACCAGCGGCACGACGGCGAACGCCTCATTGATCTCGAACAGATCCACGTCATCCAGGCTCCAGCCTGTCTTACCCAAAAGGCGCTGAATGGCCCCTATCGGCGCCGTTGGAAACAGGCCCGGCTGGTCGGCAAACGCCGCGTGCGCATGAAACACCGCCAGAGGCCGCAGGCCACGCCGCCTAGCCTCGGACTGGCGCATCAACAGCAGCGCTGCCGCGCCATCGGAGATAGAGCTGGAGTTGGCTGCGGTGACCGTGCCGCCCTCGCGAAACGCGGGTTTGAGCGTGGGAACCTTGTCCGGACGCGCCTTGGGCGGCTGATCGTCGTGGGTGATTTGCTTCGACTCTTTGCCTACGGTGACCTGCACCGGCACGATCTCGGCGTCGAAATGACCTCCGGCAATGGCCTGTTGCGCGCGAGCCAGTGACGCCAGCGCAAAGGCATCCTGCGCCTCGCGAGTGAAACCGTTGAGCCGCGCGCAGTCCTCAGCGAAGGTGCCCATCAGCCGACCTGGCTCATAGGCATCCTCAAGGCCGTCGAGAAACATGTGATCGAGCACTTTGCCATGCCCCATGCGATAACCGCTGCGCGCGCGGTCCAACAGGTAAGGCGCATTGGACATGCTCTCCATGCCGCCAGCCACCACCACCGCAGTACTGTCTGCCAGCAACAGGTCATGGGCCATGATTGCGGCCTGCATGCCGGAACCGCACATTTTGTTGACCGTGCTGCACAGCGTCGCATGGCTCAGCCCGGCACCCAGCGCCGCCTGTCGAGCGGGTGCCTGGCCGAGGCCTGCCGGCAATACACAACCAAACAGCACGTGCTCCACGTCTGCAGGCTCGATGCCTGCGCGTTCTACAGCGGCACGGATGGCGATAGATCCCAGCGCGGTGGCGCTGAGGCTCTGCAGGTCGCCCTGAAAACCACCCATGGGCGTGCGCAGGGCACTGACAATGACCACGGGGTCTTGATGAGGGGGTGTCCTTTCGATGGACATGGCTATCTCCAGTCTTGTTTTTATAGGTACGGTTTTCTATAGGTACGCGGGAATCATCAACCTGCTGCCGTGCAGACGCAATGGTTGAGGCAGGCAGATTAGCCGCTATCCCGGCATCGTGCCCGACGCGACGAATCTCTCACCACTGGCGAGGTCTGAAGATCACTGAACCTGACGCTGGAGCACACGAATGTCGCTACGCCTGATCCGCGCCCTGCTCTCCGGGCTGCTTATCCTCGGCTTGAGCGCCTGTGCGCTGATTCCCCATCGAGACCCGCTGACGATCAGCGTCGTGGGTATCGAACCCATCCCCGGCCAGGGTCTGGAACTGCGCATGGCGGTCACGTTGCGGGTGCAGAACCCAAACGAAACCGAGATCAACTACAACGGCGTCGCGCTGGACCTCGACGTGAACGACAGACTATTGGCCTCCGGGGTCAGCAACCAGAAAGGCACTGTAGGACGCTTCTCCGAGGCGGTCCTGGTGGTGCCGGTCAGCGTGTCGGCATTCGCTGCCTTGCGCCAGGCACTGGGGCTCAGTCAGAGCCAGCGTCTGGACAATCTGCCCTATACGCTTCGCGGCAAACTGGCTGGCGGCCTGTTCGGCACGATGCGCTTCAGTGACAGCGGCACGCTGGATTTGCGCCAGGCCGAGGGAGATCCCTGGTAACAAGTGATTATGGGTGGCAATGCCTGTCCGGGTTCTGGCAGGGTAAACGGGACGATACAGGTGGCATGCTTTCTGCTCGCTGACTGCAGCGCATGCCCTGCGCCTCCCCACCCTCAAGGAAGATTTGCCAATGACTCCACAGAACCCGTCAGCACGTTTTTTCCCGACCTTTCTGGCCCTTGTGACGCTGATGCTCAGCCTGTGCATGGCACCGACATGGGCTGCAGAAAAAAGCGCCAAGCGCGGCATTGCCTACGACATCGCCCTGCCCGCCGACCTGAGTGCGTTATCTTCGGGCGTGAGCTGGTGGTACAACTGGAGCCCCAGACCCCATGACCGTCTGGCGTCGTACGATTATGCGTCGATGTACGGCGTGGATTTCATCCCGATGGTATGGAACGGCAACGTTGACGACGGGCAGTTGAAGCAATACCTGCTGGCTCATTCAGCCATCCGCTATTTGCTGGTGATCAATGAGCCGAATCTGCTCGACCAGGCCAACATGACGCCCGAAGCGGCAGCCAGCTTCTGGCCGAGGCTGGAACAGATCGCCGCCCAGACCGGCGTAAAACTGGTGGGGCCAGCGATGAACTGGGGAACCATGCCGGGCTACGGCGACCCGGTGGTGTGGCTCGATGCCTTTTACACAGCCTATCGATCGATGAATCAGAATCGGGACCCGCGCATCGATTACCTGGCTTTTCACTGGTACGACTATGGCTTGCCGGGAATGCTCGATCGGCTGTCGAAGTACGGAAAACCCTTCTGGGTCACCGAGTTCGCCAATTGGCACACCCTGGATGACGGTGCGCAGATTGATTCAGTCGACAAGCAGAAGCAGCAGATGGCGGAAATGGTCGCCACTCTCGAGCAGCGCCAGGACGTGTTCAGATACGCCTGGTTCACGGGCCGGATGAACCCTGACCCGCACTTTTCCAGCTTGCTGGACGCTGAGGGCAAGCTGACCGAACTGGGCCAGTATTACCTCTCGCTGCCACACAGCGAGTAACCTCCCGCTGCTCGGCCAACGCGTCTTTGCAGCCTCTCAGCGAGGCCGCGCCGATCTCGGTCAGACCGCTGATGATGTGCTGGGTATAGGGAAATGATTGATCGGGCTCCAGGACTCTTGTCGAGATCAGCAGCCCTTCCCCGACCAGCGTGTCGACGGTTGCCACACAGACGTGGATTGCCGGAGCGCTTGAATACGCGCGCACCAGCTCCCTGTAGATCTGACCGAATGTCAGTTTTTGCGGTTTGCTGAAGCACAGGCGACTGACGATGTGCAGCACTGCAAGGTCCAGCCGTTGTTTTTCGTCACTCACCACTGTTGCCTTTAACTTAATGAAACCTGACGCGCGACCGACTGAATATGCCTGTCGTTTTTCTGCGTCGACACACAGCTTCGGTCAACCGACAATGCACACTTGCACGTCCATTTTTTTAAATGGCCACGAATAAAATTAATGACGCCGATTATCAGTCGCGCACGGTAAGCCCTGAACAATTCCTTTACACGTTAATTAAATAACTGGCGCATCCCAATACTTTTATCTCTCGTACCAGGCTTTTTAAAGCGCGCACGAACCGCGAGGATGCAAAGCTTACCAGCCCTCTAAACCTAACGACAATTAGGTTTATCAAAAAACAATAAACCCCTATTTTTCTCCGTTATTTTGGATTTTTATAGCTGAAAAATAGCCATTTTATCTAATTTATGCTTTAAAACGCGCTTAAATTCTCTGCCTTCATCTGGAAAAATCAGATGATAGCCACATGACATCATTTATTAAAATCTTCATTACTCATACTTTAGCGACCGGTGAACTTTTTTCGCTCTCGCTGGACTGAGTGTTCAGCCGAGCAATAGGCGATTGCAACAGCCGTCCGTTTTTATCCTGCAAACCATCAATCGAGATTCAATCGATGACTAGATCAATGCTGTCTGTTTTCAGTGCAGTACTTCTGTGCGCGCAAAGTGCCTTAACTTTCGCCGCGGACTCAACTTCCAGCACACCTGCCACCGGGTCCGATCAACAGATCCGGACGCAGGTGGAAGCCAAGCGCGACCAGTTATCAGGCGCCGACAAGATCAAACCGGCTCAACAACAGAGTTCGTCGTCCCTGCTCGAAACGCCGGTGGACACCGACGACGCCCCTGCCCAGGCACAACGACCATGAACAACCTCAATCAACCGATCACATCGACCGGAAGGACACTTGCCTTGTCAGCTTTCAAACAGACCCTGGGCCTGAGTCTGCTGACGTTCAGCGTCATGCAGGCCAACCTGGCACTCGCCGCCGTGACCCCGGCGACCGGCAACGAAGTCGAAGCGCGCGTCAGCTCGATTCTCGACAACATGAACCAGTCGGAAAAGATCAACTTCACCCGCGTCGACGACGGCCACATGATCCCGTCCCTGCTCAAGTGGGGCATCAAGGGCACCGTGGCGTATGACTCGTCCATGGGGGTACACGTCAACAACGCCACGTTCGGCGCGCAATACCCTTCGCAGTCTGCGCTGGCAGCGACCTGGAGCATCAACCGGGCCAAGGAGTTCGGTCTGGCCATCGCTTATGAAACGCGCATTTCCGGCGGTCAGCAGATGCTCTCGCCAGGCGTGAACCTGTACCGGACACCCTACAACGGCCGCTCGGCAGAATACGTCAGCGGTGAAGACCCGTTCCTCGGCGCCGTGCTGGCACCCGCTATCGTCAACGGCATCCAGGCTCAGGGTATCCAGGCCAGCGGCAAGCACTACCTGGCCAACGAACAGGAAGCCAATCGTCAGGCGGTCGACGTCAAGGTCGATGAGCGCACCCTGCGCGAACTGTACCTGCCAGGCTTCGAGTCGATGGTGAAGAACGCCAATGTCGCCTCGATCATGTGTGGCTTCAACAAGGTCAACGGCGACTACGCCTGTGAAAACCATCACCTGATCACCGAAGTGCTCAAGGGCGAATGGGGCTATCAGGGCATGGTCATCAGTGACTTCAACGCCATTCATGATGCCTTCAAGGGCGCATGGGCTGGTACGGACATCGACATGCCCTCCGGCCTGCAGTTTACCGAAGCCAAACTCCTGCCCTACCTGTGGAGCGGGCAACTGACCCAGAACGTGATCGACGACAAGGTCAAACGCAACCTGCGCGGCATCGTCAGCTACGACCTCCAGAACAACCTCAACACCGCCAAGACTCTCGAGCATCCGGAATACGGCATGCGTGCCGCGCTGAATACCGCGCGCGAATCCATCGTGTTGCTGCGCAACGAGAACACCGCTGCCGGCAAACCACTGCTGCCGCTGGACCGTTCGGCAAAAATCGCCGTGATCGGCAACTGGGCGCACGACGTACCGGCGTCGCCTTTCGGCACCGCCAATTCCCCGCCCAACAGCTACGTGACCGAGCTGAGCGGTTTGCAGCAACTGGCATCCAGCAGCAGCGATGTCACGTATCTGTCAGAGATGAGCCTGAATCCGGCGAGCTCGGTGTGGTATCAGCCAGCAACCGGCGATAACGGGATCAGCAACGCCGGGGTAAAAGCCGAATACTTCTCCAACACGAGCTTTTCCGGTGACCCGGTGCTGACGCGTGTCGAACCCGGCGTGAACCTGAACTGGACCACCGGCAGCAACGTGACCAACACAGGCAGCACTGCGGTGTCTGGCTTCAGCCCGACACCCGGCGCCTTCTCGGCACGTTTCACCACCACCATCAAGCCCACCATCTCGGGCGCCCAGGCGTTCAAGGTGCGTGCGGACGGCCCATACAAACTCTGGGTCAACGATGAGCTCATCGTGCAGAGCGACGGTGTGCCTTACTCGGGCGATGTGGTGAATGCGCTGACAACGTCGGGGAAAACTGCAGCATTGTCGGCCGGCAAGACCTACACCGTGAAACTGGAATACCAGCGCGTGCAGGGTAATTTCATTCCGGTACTGGGCGGCCTGACAGGCGTGCAGATGAGCTGGGCTGCGTTGCGTCCGCCAAAGGACCTGTCGAAATACGATGCGGTCGTGGTTGCGACCGGGACTACGTCTGAAAACGAAGGTGAAGGTTCCGACCATGGCTTCGATCTGCCGGACCAACAGGCTGAACTGATCAGCTTCGTCGCCAAGGCCAACCCCAACACCATCGTCGTCATGCACGGCGGTGGCGTGGCCAACATGCAGCCATGGGCGAACAAGGTCGGCGCCACGCTGCAAGCGTGGTTCCCGGGTCAGCAAGGCGGTCAGGCACTGGCCGAGATTCTCTACGGCAAGGTCAACCCGTCGGGCAAGTTGCCGGTCACGATCGACAAAAAGATCGAGGATAACCCGAGCTATGCCTCCTATCCGGATCCGGCGGCCTATCGCGGCAGCAACCCGCTGACCGAGATGACCTACAGCGAAGGCCTGTACATGGGTTATCGCGGGTATGACAAGAAACACGCCAAGCCGCTTTATCCGTTCGGTTATGGCCTGTCCTACACCACGTTCAGCTACAGCGACCTGAAACTGTCGACCAACGTGCTGACGCCAGGCTCGACGATCGACGTAAAATTCACGGTGACCAACACCGGCGACAAGGCAGGCTTCGAGGTGGCGCAGTTGTATGTGCAGCCGGTCAAACCTGCTGTGGACCGTCCGGAGAAAGAGCTCAAGGGCTTCACCAAGGTGTACCTGCAGCCGGGCGAGAGCAAGACCGTCAGCGTACCGATAGACTCGCGCTCCCTGGCTTACTACGTCGACAAGACTGCAAGCTGGGACGTCGATGCCGGGAAGTTCAAGATCCTCGTCGGTGCGGATTCGGAGAACCTCACACTCAACAGGACGCTGATCACCCTGTACCCGGAAAAACTGACCACGCGTGACAGCAACCCGCTGCCATTGCCACTGCGCAAGGCAGTCCAGGTCAGCGCGGCACAGACCTACTGATGTACCCCTTCAAGGCTCATGGATGAGCCTTGATATCCCTTCCCAATCGCTGCACGTAGATATCGAAAACCGCCATGACATCCACGTCCTGAGGGCTTCGCAGCCACTGAATCTGCAAGCCGTCCATGACCGAGAAGATCTCCTGGGCCAGGGCTTTGACATTGATATCGCTGCGCACTTCCCCCGCCTCTATCAACCCCTGCAAATGCCCGCGTGCGTGTTCGTGGGTCAGTTGGAATCGTTCAAGGTGCCAGGCCCAGGCCGGGTGCGCCTTCGACAGGCTCTCGGTATTCATCAGCAACGCTGCCTGACACTCCTCGGCATTCTCGATGCTGAAACTCATGCTCAGCTTGAGAAACTTCAGAAACCCTTCGAGCGTCGGCTCGGTGACCAGATCCTGAAAGCGCGAAGTGACCCGCTGGTCCCTGCGCTCCAGCAAGGCCGCGAGTAATGCTTCCTTGTTGGGGAAATGGTGAAGCAATCCGACCGTGGTGATACCGGCAAGCAGTGCAACCTCGCGCATCGACGCACTCGAATAGCCGTCTCTGGCAAAAACAACAGTAGCGGCGTCCAGCAAGGCCTTTCGGCGCATGTCTCCCTTGGGTGCGCGGCGACGCTTGGGTGGAGCCGTTTCTGCGGATTCATTCCCTGATTCTTCGATGACCATAAAAACCTGATAACGCCTTGATTCAATGTGCCCCAATGCTCATGACCGGGGCCCTGCTGGTAAAAAACCGTTTCGCCGTCAGCGACGCCGTGGTGATGGAGATCAGCGCGATGAGCGCATTGCCGGTAAACATGCCGGGCAAGGCGCCGCTGCTGCCGAACCAGTGGGTCCCGGCGAAGACGAACGGCACTGTACCCGCCGTTGCCCTGAGCCAGGCAAACACCGCGACCCACCACGACCTGTTCATGGTGATGAATACCGCGATGGCGACAAAATCCAGACCAATCAGAACCCAGAGACCGCCGCCCCACAAACAAAAGGCCATGAACACGGCGCGGGCTTCGTCCCCCAGTTGGTAGAGGTCGGCAATCATGCCTCCACAAAGCACCAGCACCAGCCACACGGCCAGCCCGTAGCAGACCACCAGTCGCCGGGTAAAAGTGACCGCGGAACGCACGCGATCATCGCGGCCCGCACCAATGTTCTGACCCAGCACCGGAGCCAGCGCGCCAGGCAAGGCAAAAAAAGCGCAGTACGAAAACTGTATGACTCGATCCAGCACGGTCATCGCGGCCAGAGCCGAGGTGCCGAATGCCGAAAGCGAGGCGACAAGATAAGCCAAACCGACTGGCGTCGCCAGATTTGCCGCCATCGCCGGGAGCGCCAGCCTGAAGGTATGCCGCGCGTGCAGGCGCAACAGTTTCAGATGACGCGTGAACACCATGCCTATTCGGCTGCGCACCCAATACAGACCGATGGACGCGGAAACTGCTGCAGACACGGCAAACGCGATACCAGCACCGTCGAGCCCCAGGCCGAGCCCAAAGATGAAAAACGGGTCCGCCACTACCAGCGTGGCGGCAGCGGACAGCACGACGCCCATGGCCCTACGGTTGTCACCAATGGTTCTGAGCATTTGCGCCGACATCTGCATCACCGCCTGCAACGCGGTAAAAGGCAGGGTCAGCCAGATAAAACTGCGCGCTGCCTCGTAAGTGGCCGACTCGGCACCCAGCCATCGCATGATCGGCACGATAAACGTCAATTGCGCGGCGGCGGCCAGACCGCTGACCATGATCACCATGAGCATCAGGCTGGCGGTGAGCCTGGGGATCGATCTGGCTGCCCGATGGCCGATGCGTGCGGCAAGCACCGAGGCCCCGGCGATAATCAGGCCGGTTGCCAGCGCGCCGTTGAAAAACATCAGGACCTTGGCAATGCCGACAGCCGCCAGAAGCACGGGGTCATGCAGCATCGATACGTAGACCAGCGTGAGAATGTCGACCAGAAAGACGGCGAACAGGCTCAAGGCGCTGGCACTGGCGGTGACGACGATATGACGCGCTACGCTGCCTTGGGTAAATCTTGCACTGGCTTGGGCCATCAACGTTCTCAAAAGGCCTGACGGATCAGGAAGGCAAGACCCCCTCACCAGGACACCCTCACGCTGAAGCGTGAAGAATGATCGGCGCGGATTGTCGGGCGCTGTCGGGTTGTGCTGCTACCTGCTCGCCGCCATCAGACGATTCACTTCACTGCGAACCATGTTGGCGTATTCCGGCGGACTCATGGTGTCCAGCTCGGACCGAACCCATTCAGACCACTTGCCCTTGCGCTTGGCGCGCTCGCCCATCAAGCGCGCCGCCTCGCCCTTGGCCTTGCCCAGATTGCTCTGCCACAGTTCGAACAGACGGGATTTTTCGTCTTCGAGAGCGGTACGCTCAGGGAGCGGCCGATTGGCCAGATTGAAACTCATCACAGTCACCTACGGCTAAAAACGGCTGCATCTTACACCCGTAAGGGGCATTGCTTGCAGAGTCTTGCGTCGGGTCATTCAAGCAATTGCAACTTTTAAGGATACGCGAGACTCCATTGAACACTGTTGCCACCACTTGAAAGGAATACACCCATGGCTCGTAAGACCCCTGCTCAACAAGCTGCCGATCAAATCAAGGATCAGGCATTCAGTGACCTGCAGGCACTGATCGAAGAATCCGACAAACTGCTCAAGGAAAGTGCTGCTCTGGTGGGTGAAGAAGCAGAGACATTGCGCGCGCAGTTGAGTGTCAAACTCAAGCAGGCACTGGACTCGATGGCCAGCGTCCGCGAGCGCACCAAGCCGGTTGTCGAAGCAACCGAAACCTACATCGGTGGTCACCCATGGCAGACCGTGGCTATTTCTGCGGGCTTTGGCCTGGTAGTTGGCCTGCTGCTGGGTCGTCGTTGATCGACTGATGAACGGCATCGCGGGCCAGTTGCTGACCCGCGATGCCGATGCACTGAAGTGTGATGAAGCAGATCTAAACCCGGCGAACGCCCTATCGGGTGTGCTGTACCACCGAAGGCTCGGCAAAACGGTGCGACTTGGTCACCTTAGCCTGTAACGCCACGCGCTCCTCCTCGGCCTTGGCCTGGCTTTCATAAGGCCCTATCAATACCTGCTGTTTGCCGTCCACGTCCACGATGATCGGGGCATAACTGCGCTCGAGTAACCAGGCGCTGGAATCGCTGACCGCCTCCCGCGAGTTCATCTGAATGAACCACTGTGGCGTAGAGACCGGAGCGGTCGCTGCCGCCCCCTGGACTTTATCCCTGGCGGGCCCGCCGCCTTCGCATCCGGCCAGAGCCAGTACCGCTATCATCATTACCGTCTTGCGCACGTAGGTCTGCTCCTCGTCTGAAGTGGCGCGAGTCTAACATTGCCGCGCGGCCCGTTGATCGCCTGTGTCGAGGTGTCGCATGGGCCCTGGAATGACTTGAAGTACCCGCAATACGGGGCTATTGCCACTTCAGTCAGGTTTGGCGGTAACCACTGATCATGTAATCGGATATTTCGTTGCATATAAACGCCACGGGAGGTGTCACACGAGTGCGACCATGTTGATCGGTGGCTTGCCGCCATCGGTGCATTAGTACAGGAGTTCATCATGTGCGACGACCGAAATCCCCTGCATTGCTTCATTCCGCCTTACATGCTCGAACGTATGGCGCAGTCCCCCAAGACCCTGGTCAGCGCCCGGGCCATTGCCAACCTGACGAGCAGTTCGGCGTTCCTCGCCTCCCGCCTGACCGCCCGAACCATGCCCTCCATGCACGCGATCAAATCGCCTGACGGACGAAAGCACCGCGTGATTCATGATGCCAAGGGCACTGACAATCTCCCCGGCGTCGTGGTGCGCAAGGAAGGCCAGGCAGCCACGGGCGACAAGGCGACGGATGAAGCCTACGATGGCTCAGGTGACGTCTATGACTTCTATGCGCAACTGTTCGAACGCAACTCACTGGACGACAGTGGCATGTCGCTGGTCTCGACGGTGCACGTCGCCGAGGTGGATTTCAACGGTGATCATGTACCGCTGAGCAATGCCTATTGGAATGGCAGCCAGATGGCTTACGGCGATGGAGATGACCTGGTCTTCAAGCGCTTTACCGGCAGCCTTGAAGTGATCGGTCATGAGCTGACCCACGGCGTGCAGAGCTTCACCTCGAACCTTGACTACCGCGGGCAATCCGGGGCCTTGAACGAGCACTTTGCCGACGTATTCGGCATGCTGGTGCGCCAGTGGAAACAAGGCACCAGCGCCGCCGAGTCGGACTGGGTAGTGGGCAAGGAGCTACTGGTGCCTGCCCCGACGCGACGAGGCATTCGCGATATGGAAAAACCCGGCACGGCGTATTCCAACGATCCGGATCTGGGTGATGATCCGCAACCTGCGACGATGGCCGACCTGTACACCGGGGCCAAGGATCGCGGCGGTGTACACATCAACTCGGGCATTCCCAACCGGGCATTCGTACTGGTGGCCAAGGCGCTGGGCGGAAATGCCTGGGAAGTGGCGGGCAGAATCTGGTATGAAACGATGCTGAAGCTGGCGTCGGACAGTCAATTCGTCGATTGTGCCAAGGCCAGCATAAAAATCGCCTCCGACCCGCGCTTCGGCCCCAAAGCCAAAAAAGCCGTACAAGCGGCCTGGAAAGAGGTCGGCGTCAAGGTATAGCCAAGGCATAACCATCAAAAAGGTGCTTGAAATGAAGGTCTGTCTAGTGCAATCCGGCGGTTTTGCAGGTGCAGTCAAACGCTGTGAAGTCGATACAGCGACCCTTGAGCAGCCCGAAGCCGAGCAGTTGCAGCGGCTGGTGAGCGACAGCGGCCTGAACCAGTCCAGCAGTGCTTTTAATGACGAAGCGCGGGACCTGAATCAGTACGAAATCACCATCGAGGATGACGCCAGGGCAATTTGCCTGACGTTCGACGAACACAACGTGCCTGCATCCGCCCGCCAGTTGCTCGGCTTTCTCAAGCAGCGCGTCAAACCCGGCAAGCTCTGAGACAGGCGTTTGCCAAAGGACTCTGGCAGCAGCGATGCCCTTTCGTCGACAGATGGAGGGCATCGCTGCTGCCGGATTCGCCACTATTCTCCGCGCATGGAATAATGGCGCAGTGACATGTGAACCACCCGACACCCTGACGGTCAATGATTTGTACCAGCCCGCTAGCGCTGACCGTACAAAAAAAAACGCTTCACACTGCCATTAACGAGGTATCTTTTCGTGCTGCGCGTTCTTACCTCCTTACCTCTGCATCAATGGCGTCGATGAGCACTGTGCATCCTATCGAACACTCTTCCGGCCTGATCATCTGCGAGCATTGCGACTCGCTCTACGAAGCTCACCCTCTGCAACCCGGCGAGGCGGCATTCTGCCTTCGCTGCGAAGCGCTGCTCGGTCGTGGCCATCGGGTGACCATAGAACAGCTATTGGCGTTGACCATCGCCGCAGCCATGCTTTTCCTGTTCGCCAATCTGTTCCCGGTCATCAGCATCAACATGAAGGGCCTGTCCAACGAGGTCACGCTCTGGCAGTCGGTTGAAGCCCTTGCTCAAGGACGAATCACGATCATTGCGCTGGTGGCCGGGCTGTCGATCATTTTTGCGCCGCTGCTGCAAATCGTCCTGCTGTTCTGGGTGCTGGTACATGCACACAAGGGCATCGTTGCGCCCGGCTTCAGAACCTGTATGCGTGCGCTTGAGCATTTGCGCCCATGGAGCATGCTCGAAGTGTGCATGCTCGGCATTCTGGTGGCGATCATCAAACTGTCCGGGATGCTTGACGTACACCCCGGCGTCGGCCTCTGGGCCATGGCAATGCTGATGGTGCTGATCCTGCTGATCGCCAACAAGGATATCCGCCGGTTGTGGGATGAACTGGGAGTGCAGCCGCAATGAACGGCATCCCCTTCGCCCATGAACACAAGCTCTGCCTGTGCCACACCTGCGGCTATGCCTGCCAGGAGGACGCTACGCGCTGTCCGCGCTGTGATTCGCCGGTGCACAGGCGCAAGCCCAACAGCATCAGCCGCACCTGGGCGTATCTGATTGCCGCGCTGATTTTCTATATCCCGGCCAACGTACTGCCGGTGATGTACACCAACCTGCTGGGCAACCGCAGCGAAAGCACGATCATGAGCGGCGTCATCGAGTTTTTCGAAAGCGGCTCCTGGGACATCGCCATCCTGATCTTCGTCGCCAGTGTTCTGGTGCCGTGCATCAAGTTTCTGGTGCTCGGCATGCTGCTGATCACCTGCCAGCGTCGCAGCACCTGGGCAATGCGCGAGCGCGCGCGTCTGTACCGTTTCATCGAATTGATCGGTTACTGGTCGATGCTCGATGTGCTGGTTGTAGCCCTTGTAGCGTCTCTTGTTCAGTTTCGTGAGCTCAGCACCATCGAGCCGCGACTCGGTATTCTGTTTTTTGGCTTGGTAGTGGTGATGACGATGTTCGCCGCCATGAGTTTCGATCCCCGGCTTATCTGGGACGCAGAGGTTGAAGATGTCTGACAGTACCCTCCCCCCGCCTGCTTCAGTGCCACGCCCTGAAGTCAAACGTCGGCGCCTGCGTGTCTCGCTGATCTGGCTGGTGCCGATCGTTGCTGCGATCATTGGCATATCCATGGCCTTCCATGACTGGATGAACATCGGCCCCAGAATCACTGTCAGCTTCCTGACAGCCGAAGGCCTGGAAGCCAACAAGACCCAGGTCAAATACAAGAACGTGGTCATCGGCATGGTCACGGATATCAGCCTCAGTGAAGACCGCACGCATGTGCTGGCCAACATCGAGCTGAACACCAGTGCTACTCCGTTCACACGGGTCGACAGCCAGTTCTGGGTGGTGCGCCCACGCATCGGCGCACACGGTGTTTCGGGTGTAGACACACTGCTTTCGGGTGCATTCATCGGCGCCGACGCCGGCAGCGCAGAGGAAACCAAGACCAGCTTCACCGGCCTGGAAACCCCGCCTCCAGTGACCTTTGGCGAAAAAGGCAAGCGCTTCACCCTGCACACTGACGATCTGGGCTCGCTGGACATCGGTTCACCGATCTACTTCCGACGCATTCAGGTCGGTCAGGTGGTGGCTTACGATCTGTCCAAGGACGGCCGCGGCGTCGATATCCAGATTTTCATCAACGCACCGAACGATCAGTACATCACCACTGACACACGCTTCTGGAACGCCAGCGGTGTGGACATCACCGTCGGCGCATCAGGGGTCAAGGTCAATACACAGTCCCTGACCTCGATCATTTCCGGGGGCATCGCCTTTCGCGAGCCCAACTGGAGCCCGGACTCGAAGCCGGCGGACGAGAACGCAGAATTCAAGATATTCGATGACCAGACCACGGCGATGGCACCTCCCGATGGCGAGCCACGCTACATCCGCATGCGCTTCAATCAATCGCTGCGCGGTCTTACGGTCAATGCCGCGGTAGACTTCCTCGGGGTCAATATCGGCAAGGTGGTATCGGTCGACCTGGATTATGATCCGGCCACCAAGACCTTCCCCGGCATCGTTGGCGCGGTGATTTACCCCAAGCGCCTGGGGGCGGCCGAGTCCAAGCTCAAGGAACTCGGCGGCTCGGGTGATGAAGAAGAACAGTCTGCCCGGGTATTGGGCGCCTTCGTGGCCAATGGTCTGCGTGCTCAGGTGCGTAACGGCAACCTGCTGACCGGCCAGTTGTACATCGCCATGGAGTTCGATCCGAAGGCGCCGAAGGTCGCGTTCAACGCCAAGGCCCGACCGCTGGAGATCCCTACCGTGCCGGGCAGCTTCGACAAGCTGCAGGAGCAACTGCAGGCATTCGTCGAGAAGCTCAGCAACTTGCCGATCGACCAACTGGCCGGCAACCTCAACGGCACCCTCAGCGAGTTGCAGAAAACCCTCAAGCAGGTCAACAGCAGCGTGTTGCCGCAGATGCGTGGCACCTTGCAGCAGGCCGAGAAAACCCTGGGCACTGCCAACGACTCGTTCGCCGAAGATTCACCGGCGCGTCAGCAACTGGGCCAGGCCATGGATGAAGTGCAACGTACCGCGCGTTCGGTGCGGGTCCTGACCGACTTCCTCAGCCGCCACCCTGAGTCGTTGATTCGCGGCCGTACGGGCGATGCTGCCCCACGCTCGTTCAACGCCCCGTCCTCGTCCCGAGCCATTGATCCGGAGCCAAAACAATGACCTTGCGCCTGAAACTGGTGGTACTTGCCGCAGCACTGGGCCTGGGTGCCTGCACATCGACACAGACCCACTACTACACGCTGATCGCGCCAATGGGCGCGACGAGCGCTGCCACCAGCAAACCCATGCCGTTCCAGTTCGAGATGCTGCCGGTCATCATGCCGGTGCAGGTCGACCAGCCGCCGCTGGTGGTTCGTCAGGGTAACGGCAGCCTGGCCATTCTGGACACTGAACGCTGGGGATCACCGCTGGGCGACGAGTTTCATGACGCGCTGACCCCGCAGCTGGAGCGCCGTTTCGGCAGCCGCGACATGGCCGGTTTGCCAAAGAACAGCGATCAGCCAACGCTGTCGATCCGTACGGACGTCAGGCGCTTCGAGTCGATGCCCGGCAACTACGCACTCATTGATGTGGTGTGGACACTCGGCCTTCGCGACGCCGGTGCCACGGCGGGCAGCAAACGGCAGAGCCTGACCTGCAGCAGCGTGATCCGCGAGCAGGCCGGTGAAGGCATGGAAAATCTCATCATTGCTCACCAGAAAGCGGTTGCCCAACTGGCGGACAAGATCGCCACCACGGCAGCGCGCTGGACCGCACAGCCTGGTTCTCGCTGCCTGTAAACCTCTCGGGAGGCCTGCGCACAAGGCCTCCCGATTTCGCTGCAATCGGCCTGAAACCCTTCTGCCAGCCGCCTGGACGTCGCAGCTCAGAAGCGTTCAATTCCGTACAAAAATGTATCACCCTGACTGATTCCTACGTACACTCTGCCGCCTGTCTGGCACGTTAGTACCTGATCGGACCGAACACGCAACCTCTCGCCTTTGCCGGGATGTCTGATCAGTCAATGCCGGAAACGCTTGTTAACCCTGGCTGTAGCGATGCACAGTTTATAGAGGACAAACGGATGACAGGGATCGGACCACGGCTGAAAAAGGAACGTTTGCGCCTCAAGCTTTCGCAAAGCGCACTGGGCGCGATAGGTGGCGTGGAAACCAACGCTCAGGGCAATTACGAGAACGGCGTCCGCTCTCCCCGTGCGGATTATCTGTCCAGCATTTCGAATGCCGGCGTTGATGTGGCCTATGTGGTCACCGGCCTCAGCGCTACGCATAACGTCCCCACTGTCATAACGTCGGACAGCCCCAGCTGCGCCCCGCTCAACCGCGTCGTCGAACGCTTGCACGGCAACCTGCACGACGTGACCCAGAACCTTTACCTGTTCACCCGCCTGATCGAATCGAATCCAGGCGTTGGCAATGTGGACAGCAATCAGCTGGAAAACATCAAGAACGACGCCGAAGCGATCACCGTCGCCACCGTTCGGCTGATCTATATGACGTCACGAATCAAGTAACGCGCAAGTATCGCGTGCCGCCAAGGCTGCTCATTGCGCCGCAAACGCCTTGTCCCTTAGTTTCTCCATCACCAACGCAATAAATGCCGACACCGCTGGCGGCAGATGTTGCCGACTGGGGTAAAGCACATGCAAACCATGGCTGGTGCGCTGGTACTGCGCCAGTACCGGCACCAGTCGGCCATCCCGCAGATCCGAGCGGATCAGCGTCGCTGGCAACAACGCGATACCGAGCCCGGCAAGGGTCGCCTTGCGCAACGCCTGCGCGGTGTTGGCATTGAACCGGCTGGCAATGTGCACCTCATGCATCTTCGCGTCCGGCCCGAGCAACCGCCAGGCTGTGACGCCACCGCGATGCGCTGCGCTGACACAATAATGGCTGTGCAGACTCTGCAGGGAATCAGGCATGCCGTAAGCGGCAATATAAGTCGGACTGGCGACCATCGTGTCATGGCTTTCATCGATCAATTGCCGCCCAACGTATCCCGAGTCCTGCAAGGGGCCGCCCCGAAAGGCGATGTCCAGCCGGTCAGCGATCAGGTCAGCGTGATCATCACTGAGCACGAACTCCAGTTGAACGCGCGGGTAGCGGGCAAGAAAACCGGCCACCCAGTCCATCGAGAAAAAGTCGAAGAAATCAGCCATCGCTGCGATACGTACCAGACCACCCGGCTCATCACGCCCTGAAGCAAGCTGTTCTGCGGCCTCCATCACTCCGTCGACCGCACCGACGCAACGGCCGTAGAAATCCTCTCCAGCCTGAGTGAGCACCAGCTTACGCGTTGATCGCTGCAACAGGCGAGTGTCCAGCTGCATTTCCAGTTGCTGAACCCTGCGGCTGATCGTATTGGAAGGCATGCCCAAGTGCCTTGCTGCCTGGGCAAAACTGCCGCTGCGCACCACCTGCACAAACAGGGCAACGTCATTGAGATCGAACACCACGCCTGGATTCCTTCAATTTATGGATCAGTCCAAGCCAACTATACCGGCTAATCAAGCAATCCATTGACGCTTATTCTTGGCGCTCAGGCATCAAGGCCCAGAGGAGAACGCCATGAACAGCATCGCCAGTATTCGGCCACGCGCCATTACCCATCGCACTACCGGCAAAACCCGAGGGCCGATCACCCGACTGGTGAGCCCGGGCGATCTGGGTCAATTGTTGAAGCCTTTCGTGTTTCTGGATCGAATCGGCTTCACGTCCGAGCCGGGGAAAACAGGATTCGGCATGCACCCGCATTCGGGTATCGCGACGCTGACCTACATGATCGAAGGCGAGCTCACCTATGAAGACACCACCGGCAAATCCGGAGTACTGCCCAGCGGCGGTGTGGAATGGATGAGCGCCGGCAATGGCGCCTGGCATGACGCTCAGCCAATCAGCGGTTCGGCAGTCAGGGGCTTTCAGCTATGGGTCGCACTGCCCGCCGCGCAGGAAAATGGCCCGGCACAAAGCGCATACCTGTCGGCAGCGCAGGTTGCGCAACAAGGCCCGGCAAACGTGCTTCTGGGACGCTATGGCAGCGCAAAAAGCAGCCTGCCGGCACCGGAAGGCATGAATTATCTGGCAGTACAGCTCAAGGATGGCGAGCACTGGCGCTATACACCACCCGCTGGCCATAGCGTGGGCTGGCTGGCAGTCCACACCGGACAGCTGGACGCAGGCGGCCCGATCGGCGCGGGTGAGCTGGTGATTTTCGAGGAATCGGATCGCCCCATCGACATCGTCGCCAAGGGTGACGCCCACTTCGTGCTGGGATCGGCAGTCAAGCACCCGCACGACCTGGTCACAGGCTACTACTCGGTACACACCAGCAAAGCCGCGCTGATTCAGGGCGAGCTGGAGATAGAACGCATTGGCGCACTGTTGCGCGAGGAAGGCAGGCTCTGATTAAACAACCTCCTGTTCGAGCCTTGGTGGCAGCGCTTTACCGGGCCGTATCTGTACTACCCGGGGCGCCGCTACCTGCCCTCGCCGCTGAGGGCTTTCATCGACTTTATCAATGCGCGCTGAGCCACAGGCAGCGTCAGCTCATCGCCACAACCGGACCCACGCCACGCCGAGCTGGCGCCGCCATGGCGAACAACTCATCGACGCGTCTGACTTCATCCGCACTCGGTTTGATGGCAACGGCACAGGCAACGAAGATGCCCGCATTGAAAATCAGACCGACGATGCCACTGGTCAACGAGCCCAGTGCCGGAATGTCATCCGGGTAGATCGTGGTCAGCACGATGGCGATCACGATCCCCACCAGCATGCCGGCAATCGCGCCCTGCTTGTTTCCATGACGACTGAACACGCCGAAAAACAGCGGCACGGCCAACTGGATGATGCCCTGATAGGAAATCTGCGCCAGCAATTGCAGGCGGGCATAGTCGAAGGTCAGGTAGGCCAGCAATGAGGCCGCTGCAATGAACACCACCATGCCGACCTTGGCGAGAATGGTCTTCTCGCGATCACTGCGCGGCTTGCTCCAGGTCGCCAGGTCATTGGCAAACTGCGTACCACACACCTGCACGCAGCCGTCGACATGGCCGATACTGGCTGCCAGTACGATCATGATTGCCACGCCGAGCAGCCATGGCCCGCCGATGTCGAACAGGGACAGGAACCAGCCGTGTTGCGGATGAGCGGCAACGTTCGGGTCCTGGCTGATCGCCGCGGCGAAGAGCATAAGAATCCCGTAAAAGCCGCCTACCAGCAGGATGGTCAGCAGCGTGCCCTTCTTCACCGAGCGCACGCCGCTGGCGGTGTAGATACGCTGAAAACTCATCGGCCAGCACATCGAGCCGATCACGCCGGTAAAGATCAGGCTGAACATGTACATCGGCCCATAGGTACTGCCTGCTCCGCCAGGAATCACCAGCATGCTGGCGGGCAACTGCGACAGGTTGCTGAACGACGCCTGCGCACCGAACAGCAGAAAGATGCACAGCGCAGCGCACAGTACGTAGGCGATCAAACCTTGATACATGTCGGTCATGATCAGGCCGCGCATGCCCATGCTCACCGTCCAGTACTGACGAATCAGGATCACCACCACCCCGACCAACAGGCAGGTGGTCACGCCCCAGCGGCCGAAGCTGGCGAACTGAAAAAGCGTCGCCAGGGCCTGAATCCCCATCACCACCCAGGGGAATACCGAGATGATGCCGATGATCGACGCAATGCGTTTGACCACGGGACTGTTGAAGCGCATCCCCAGCAAATCCGGTTGGGTGGTCAGGTTGAAGCGCTTGCCCCAGGTCCAGGCACGGTTGGCCATCAGGTACATCGCCGTCACGCCCAGCGTGGCGTAGACCATGCCGTAAAAGCCCAGCGCGCCACCGACCGACAAGGCGAAAAACGCTGTGAACGTTGCGCCCGGCCACCAGGAGTTGGTGTAGCACATGGCGATGAACCACGGCCCGTAAGAGCGGCCACCCACGGCGTAATCGGAAAAGCTCTCGCTCTTGCGGTTCGTCGCGTACAGCACCGCAATCATGCCCGCCAGAAATACACCGATGAGGCCGAAGGTGATGTAAAGATCCGAAACCGTAGTCGTACTGATCATTGCCCGTCCCCCTCTTGTGGAATTTCACCCAGCAGCGACTCGACCACGTAGAGCATCCACAGGCCCAGCCCCATGAGCACCGCGATCAGAATCCAGTAGAAGATCGGCAGCGGAATGCCGAGCACCAGCACGCTGCTGCCGCTGACTTTGAGGTAAAACGGCGGAAACAGCGCCATCATCAACAGCGCGAAGAAGTACAGGCCAAACACCAGATTCTTCAGGCGGCCGGGGGTAGAAAGGGACGGAACGTTACTCATGGAGTGCTCCTTGAATTTCAGGATCTGGCTATGGATAAGTGATCGGATAAAACTCAAGCAGTGAAAGAAACACGCGGTTACCCGCTACTTTTTTATTATTGAAGTACTTGTTTTACGTATTCGAAGGCTCACAGGACGAGATCGACTCAGACCTGCCGCAGCCAGGTTTCCCATTGCGAATCATTGATGATGCTGCGCGCTCGCATGTGCTTCCAGGTGCCGTACTTGTAAAAGTCGAAGTCCAGTTGCGACACCGCGTGCTGCACCATCGCCCAGGTCGACCATTTGATGTCGGCCAAGGCCTTGTTGAGCTTGATCCGCGCGACGGTTTGCGCGCTGACCTGGCCGAAGTAGTCCTCAATCAGCGCCAGCTCCATGTCGTCGCTGAAAAACATCTCGCCGAACCACAGCGCCAATTCGTAATGGCGGTCGTTGTTGGAGGCGTACTCGAAATCCACCAGGCGAATCTGGCGATCCGCATTGAGCATGAAGTTGCCTGCCAGCGTGTCGTTCATGCACGGCGCCAAGTCGATCCCGGAAGCCTGCAGCGCAGCCTTTGCGCGCTGATATTGCAGACACAGCCAGTCGTCATCCTGAGGCTTGATACCCTTGAGCTCGGCCACCTGGCTCTGGTGCTCGGTTATCATGTCGAATACGGTCTTGGTCTGTTGCAGCAGCGGCTGATCGTTGAACGCCTTGAGCCCGCGCAAGGCACTGTGGCGTATGTCGCGTTGCAGGAAGTCATGGTTGGACGACGCCCGCCAGCCCTCCATGAACTCGAACACCTCGACACCGAAGGCTTCGAGGAAAGCGAAAACCGGCGCGCCATACCCGGTTTGCGCAGCCTTCACACTGGCCTCGTGGGCGGTGTGACGGTCGATGAACATCTCTGTACCGACGCCTGGCACCTTGAAGAAATAAGCCGTGTCGGCGCCCTCGACCTCGACCCGCCAGTTGGTATTGGAAATGCCGCCACTGACAGGCTCGTAGTCAACGCGGCGGCCTTGCCAGCTGTCGATGCTGCGCACGGCGGCTTCCAGTTGTCGTTCCTGGGTACTGACCGACTGCCCTAACGTTTTCATGCTCTACCCTCCTGAACCTGACGCATCCAGCCTTCCAGCCGCGGGTCCTGAACGCACTGTCGGCAGCGCAACAGCGTCCATTGCCCGACCTTGGAAAACTCCAGTGGCCGCGAGGACGTGGTACCGGCCCAAAGCCCCCACAATGTCCAGTACCAGTCGTTGATCAGCGCATACAGACGGCACACGGCGTAGTCGATTTCCAGGCATTGTCCGGCCCACGCGCTGATCCCCTCGCGCCACTGACGCTCGAACGAATAAAGCTCATTGAGGGTAATCGCCACGTCGTACCACGGGTCCATGCAGCCACCGTAGTCAAAATCCACCAGACGCAACTGGCCTTCGCTGGACACCATGACGTTGCTGGACACTCCGTCACCGTGCAGCGGAACTGCTTGCACGGCGTGGCTCTGCAGCGCCTGGCAGGCCATGTCGACGCAGCGGTCGATCCATTGATGCTCGGCAGGCAGCGCAACGTTATCGCGCCCGCACAAGGTGCGAAGACGCTCGATATCCGCCATCGGCGAGCGCACGGCATCAGGCACAGGTCCGGCATGCACCTGCCGTTTGAGTGCCCATAGCGCTGCAAGCCGACCGGGTGCGAGCAGATCGTCGAGCCGCGCAGCTCGCCAGTTCGAACCCAGGTCCTCGAAGATCAGCACGCCATTGGCCTGGTCTGCGCCAAGCAGACGCGGTGCCGCCGTACTGCGGCCGGCACATTCGCTGGCCTGGGCTACCGTGTCGAAATCGATCAGTTGCGCCATGTCGGCATGCAGAACCTTGACGTAGCAACCGCCCTGCGCGCTACTGACCCGAAAGCCTGCCCACTCGGTCGACAATCTCGAAGGCGAGGCCACGCCCTGCGTCACGTTCTCGATCTCGGCGTCCTCAGCGAACCCGCAAGGTGCCAGTGCGCTGCGCAGGCGTGTGGTCAGGTCGTCGGCATATGACATGCTCAGCCCCTCAGTTAAATGACGCGGATGAGGTGCAAGCCCGATGCAACAGACCGGTCAGCATGCGCAAACCGTTGTGCATGTCCTGATCGCTGGTGTACTCGGCCTCATTATGAGAAACGCCATTGCTGCTGGGGATGAACAGCAGGCACACGGGATAGCGCCGGTTCAGACTGATCGCATCGTGACCGGCGACGGTCATGCTGTCGGTGGTCGACAAACCCAGCTCGGCGCCTACGCCATGCGCCAGTGCAGCGAACCCGTCATGCAGCCTGGCAGGCGAGCGCAAGACGCTGCTTTCCACTTCAAACGCGGTCATGGTCTTGTCGGCGATCGCGTGCAGCGTTGCATCCAGGCGTTCCGAGGCAGCGCTCAGCAGATCGACGTCGCGGGAGCGGTACTCGATGAGCAGCGACACCCGCGAAGGCACGACGTTGGGCGAATTGGGGTAGACCTCGATACGTCCTACCGAACTGTGCATCTGCACGCCGTGCTGCAAGGCTTCGTCATGCACCGCAGTGATGGTGTGTGCAGCAGCCAGCAACGCATCCCGGCGCGCGGCCATGGGCGTGGGGCCGGTGTGATTCTGCTCGCCATCGAAACGCACTCGCCGTTTCAGCGCGGCCCAGGTCTCGCGCACTACGCCGATAGCCGTCTGGCTGCTTTCCAGGCCAGCACCCTGCTCGACATGAATCTCGACATACCCGGCAATGTTCACATCAACCTGATCGTTGCCCAGATACCCGATGGCCTGCAGGGCGTCCTTGAGACGGATGCCGTCACCATCGCGGCTTTCCCAGGCGTCGTCCAGCTTCAAGGCACCGGTGAACACGCCACTGCCGATCAGGCTCGGCTGAAAGCGCGCGCCCTCCTCGTTGGTCCAGTTGACGACCGCCAGATTACAGCGTGGGACTTCGCCACGCTCAAGCAATTGCCGCGTCAGACTGGACACCGCCACGGCGCCGGCAAGCACGCCGTATACGCCATCGAAACGCCCGGCACTCGGCTGGCTGTCCAGGTGCGAACCGCAGAGCAGATAAGGCGCGTCAGGATCAAAGGTCATGAGGCCAAACAGGTTGCCCACCGCATCGATACGGACTTCGAAGCCGTGCGCGTCGAGCCAGTCGCGAAACAGGTCGCGTACCTGACCGTCTTCGACCGAAGCCGCCAGCCGATGCAAACCACCGGCGGGTGTGGCACCGATCGCCGAGCTTTGCCGAAACAATGCTTCGAACGCTGCCAGATCAGCTGCGCCCGGCTCGATCAGTTCAGGAATAGAGGGTGTCGACATGATCTTTCTCCAGGCGTGTCGCAAACTCGTCGGATAGCGCGCGATTAGTGACCAGGGTCGTGATCGCGGCAAATGGCAGGGTGTTGATAAAGGTGCGATGACCGAACTTGCCATCGTCAGCCAGCACAACGCTGCGCGTGCAATGCCTGACCAGCGTTCTGCGCAACATGGCTTCTGGCTCCTGGTAATCCATCAGGCCAAAGTCCAGGTCAATGCCGCCGATGCCCATGAAGGCAATGTCGTAGTGAAACTGCCGAGCGAATTCCAGCGTATGGGGACCGATCAAGGCGTTGTCGGTGCGCCGCACATCACCGGGCGCAACCAGAACCTGATTGTCGCTCTGGTGCGATATCAACTGGGCGATGTCCAGCGAATTGGTGATGATCTTCAACTGACTGAACCGGGTCAGTTGCTGGGCCAGCGCCAGCGTCGAGGTGCCGGTGTCGAGGAAGATGGCCATGCCTTCGCTGACCAGCTGCGCAGCACGCACGGCGATGCCCGCCTTGGCGCGAGGCTTGAGCCTGCTGCGCTCCTGCAACGGCAATTCTTCGCTGGACCTGGGCAGAATAGCGCCACCGTGAATGCGCCTTAACCTGCCCTCTTCCTCCAGATGCTTGAAGTCGCGGCGGATGGTCTCTTCGGAGACAAACAGCAATTGTGCAAGGTCCGACGCCTTGACCCGCTGCTGTTGAGCGAGCAGGCGCATGATTTCGTCCAGACGCGGCTGATTGAGCATGGGGGTGACATTCCGTTGCAAAGTGATGACTCCAGTGTCCGGGCCGTTGGCCCCCTGATCCGTGTGCGAGAGCGACATGTCTATTGCCCCGAAACCGGTGGCAGGTGCTGATCCCAGGGCGCAATGGCTTCTACAGCGGCACAGAACTGCAGCACCTGGGCATCGGCAAAGCGTGGACCTACGACTTGCAGGCCGATCGGCAACCCCTCGGAACTCCAGCCACAAGGCAGGTTGGCGGCCGGGTTGCCGGTGATGTTGAAAGGGTAAGTGAACGGCGTCCAGCGCGCCCACGGCACAGCGCCGTCCTGCCCGGCATAGCCCACGGGGGCGACATCGTCTGCGGCAAACGGCAGGATCGGCAGCGTGGGCATGAGCAGCAGATCGTAATCTTCAAACAGCGCGTGCACCTGATTGGCGAACGCCGCACGCTGTTGAAGAGCCTGCAAATAATCACTCAGGCTGTACTGGGCAGACCGCTTGATCAGATCGGCAAAGCCGGGATCGAGCTGGTCCAGTTTCTGCGCAAGCGCCTTGCCATAGGCAATACCGCGCCCGGCGACCCACAGGGTTTCGAAGGTCGCCAGCGGGTCATGCCAATCCGGTTTGAGTATGCTGACTGTGACGGGCAGCGACCTGGCGATATTGCCCACGGCGGCATCAACCGCTGCAGCGACTTGCGCATCGACCGGCGTGTCGAACAGCGTCGGGCAGAAACCGATGCGCAAGGGTTTCAGCGGCTGGTCGCAACGGGCCAGAAAGGACTCGTCGGGAGCTGGCAGCGCCTGATGATCCAGTGGATCGGGGCCCGACAGAATGTCGAACAGCAATGCGCTGTCGCGCACGGTGCGGGTGATCGGTCCGGCATGACTGAGCATCTCGGTGGCCGACCAGGGCCAGGTGGGAATACGGCCCAGCGTGCCCTTGAGGGCAAATGCGCCACAGAACGAGCCCGGAATACGTACCGAGCCGCCGCCGTCGGAGCCCAGTGCGGCTGGCACCATTCGCGCCGCCACGGCAATTGCCGAACCGGAGCTGGAGCCGCCGCTGGTGAGGTTCGGGTCCCACGGGTTGCGCCCGTTGCCGAACACCCGCGACGTACTGGCGCCCGTCCAGCCGAACTCGGTGGTCGCTGTCTTGCCAAGAATGATCGCGCCAGCGTTCTTCAGGCGACGAATGATCGGCGCGTCCTGGGCCGGCACCGAGTCCAGAGCGGTCAACGACCCCCGGGTGGTGCGCAGCCCTGCGGTGGAAAAGAGATCCTTGATGCCAAAGGGTACGCCGTGCAGCGGCCCGCGCACCTCACCGCGCTGCAGTTCGGCGGTCATGCTTGCGGCCTGTTCAAGCGCCGCCTCGGCATACACATCACCAAATGCATTCAGTGTGGAATTGTGGGTTTCAATCGCTGAAACGCACAACTCGGTCAAGTGTATCGGCGTCAGCCCCCCTTCGCGGACACGCGTGGCAGCTTCAATCACGTTAGGCATGGAAGATGGCTTGGACTCAATCAAAGCGGATACCTCTCAGACACTTATGCGCAATGCACGGCACCAACGGCTGTCGGGGCATTACATTCAGCAGGCCCTTATGAGTCAAGTGGGTTTTGTTGGATATATTGAATTTGTGGTTTTAAATTTTGTAACAGCACAGTCGCGGTGCCAAAAAACGCGCAAAACGCCGCATCGCACAATTGCGGTGCGCGATTAAAACCAGAAAAGAAGGGGAAAGTCGGCGGGAAAGGACTGCGCCTGTCAGCGGCGCAGTCCTGTCATTGTGATCGGTCTTTCAGGTCAGCGATCAGACCGCCAGATCGTGGGCATGGAACTCGGTGACGCCAACCAGCTGGATTTCAAAGTCCGCATGCAGGTCAGCGTTGACGTTGCCGGACAGCACATGATCAGCGAAACGCAGCTGGCCAGCGCCAGTGAACTCGCCGCTGCCGATGAAGCTGAAAGCATCGAGGGCCTTGGTGTCCACGTTGGCATCCATTTTCAGGAAGCTCAGTTTGTCGCCTTGCTGGCTATTGAAGTCGGTGATCACGTCGCTGTTGTGGCCTTTGCCCATTTCCGACAGATCGTTGAACACGAAACGGTCAGCACCGCTACCACCAGTCATGATATCGGCGCCCTGACCGCCCACCAGTTTGTCATTGCCGGCACCGCCGAACAGAACGTTGTCCGCATCATTACCGGTCAGGGTGTTGTTGCGGTCATTGCCCAGCACGGTGAATGCACCCTCGCCTTTGAGATGCACATTCTCGAAGTTCGCCAGCGTCCCGGCATTGAGGTTGATCACCTGTGCAATGGGCGAGGTATTGTCGTAAGTGATCTTCAGCGTATCGACGCCTTGATCGGCCTTTTCCTGAACAAGGTCCAGTTCGCCGACCTGATCGATGACGTAGGTATCGTTGCCCAGTCCGCCGATCATGGTATCCAGACCACCGCGGCCATTGAGCACGTTATCCAGATCGTTGCCGATCAACGTGTCATTGAAGGCAGAACCTATGGCGTTTTCGATGTGCGCACCGTAGGCAATCGCCAATCCGGAATTCATCAGCGTGGGTGCGTCAGGGTTCGCGTTGTAATCGAGAAACGCCTTGCCGATAGTGCTGAACTCACCCTCGTTGAGGTTGATTTTCACCGAAGCTTCCTGATTGCTGGCATCGATGGTGTCTTTGCCGCCAGCGTCCCAGATGGTCTCGAATACCGATTGCCCGGGCGCCCACTTATAGACGTCGTCGCCAGTGTGATAGTGGGTGTTGGCACCGTATATAAACTGCATGGCCGCGACATCGAGCAGCATCGGCGTGGTGGGCTTGAAGCTGTAATTGTTGGTGTAGCTCATGATGGTGTAACGCGCATCTTCGAACTTGGCATCGAGCAGGACATCGTTGTACTGCGAGCCTTCGAACGAATGCTTCAAGCCCAGTGCATGACCGGTTTCATGCATGAACGTGAGGTAATCGTCCGTGCCCTTGGCTGGATCGGCCGCGTTGACGTTCGGTCCGATCCAGACATCGCCGGAGCGGCCCAGCGTGCCCGGCGCGTAAGCCTGGCCAAACTCGGTGCCTTGCAGGCCCTTGAAGCCGCCGAAGCGAATGTCTCCGACATTATCGGGGGTGTCCTGAACCTCGGTGAACTTGATATCAGCCACCGCGCTCCAGGCATCCAGTGCGCTTTTTGCGGCTGCCGCCTGGGCGTCGGTCAACGAATAGGCGTCGCCGGGTTCCTGAGAGCGACTGTAGTCAGTGGCATAGACAGAGTCGGCCTTATGAAAACTGTATGTCAGATGGGTGCCGGACGAATCCCCGAGCCAGAATGGCCCCCATAGCAGACTGGTAACTCGGTCGTCGGCAGCCCCCTCGGGCAAGAGTTCGGCAGGACTTGATTCATTTGGGCCGGGCATCGGCGTTGCTCCTGAAGAATACAGACGTTAGTGATAGGCCAACGATCTTTGCCAGCGCAAAAACCGAACAGCAGTTTATTACACAGCACACATAATATGGACATAATAAGTTACAAAAATAGCGTTCAGAACGGCCGGTTCATTACTCTCAATACCTGCCAACTTCTTATGACGAGTGAACTTTAACTTCTATTACAAGTGCCATTTAATGGCGCGTCGCCATATAGGGTTCGGGGCACCAGCCAAGACAGTAAGAAGTGACTGTTTCGAGGGTATTCGAACACGATCGGAACGCCCTTCGATTGCGCAGGATTGCTTCACTGCGTGTCGAGGGGGGAGGCTGAATAAAGGGGACATCGTTCAAACCTGCGCACGCCGAGCTGATTTATGCGGCGTATACCTTGCTGCACTCTATGGATCATAGGCATCATAAGACCCAATTTCATCCGATCGCGGTGCGCCCCATGACCCACCACCCTGCGCCACTCCCCGCCAGCGAGGAAGAACGAGTCCTGTCTCTTGAGCATCTCAAGATACTGGACAGTGCTCCCGAGCAAGACTTCGACGACATTGTGCTGCTCGCCACCACATTGTGCGACGCGCCCATCGCGCTGGTTTCGCTGGTTGACCGAGAACGCCAGTGGTTCAAGGCCTGCATCGGCCTGGACGTGCAGGAGACGCATCGCGACCTGGCATTCTGCGCCCACGCCATCCTGCAGCCTTCCGATGTGCTGGTGGTGGAAGACGCAACCACTGACCCTCGCTTCAGAGAGAGTCCGCTGGTGCTCGGGCCTCCCTACATCCGTTTTTATGCAGGTGCGCCGATTCGTACCGAGGCCGGTCATGCGCTGGGCACCGTCTGCGTGATCGACATCTGGCCGCGCGTACTGAGCGAACAGCAACGTCGTGCCCTGCTGGCACTGGCACGGCAAACCGCAGCCCTGATGCAATACCGCCTGGTCTCGGAGCAACGTGACCAGCACGCCGCCGAACTGGCGCTGGGGCTCGAAAGCGCACAGAGCCAAAGCCTGGCTCTGGAGCGCAATTTGCGCCAGTCGCAACGGGTGTCTTCGCTGGGCATGCTCACGGCAAGCATCGCTCATGACTTCAACAACCTGCTCCAGGCACTGAGTGCCAGCCTGCAACTGATCCGCATGCGCTCACGCCGCCCTACCGACGTCGAGACGCTCAGCGATACCGGACTGCGAGCAGTGGATCACGGTCGCCAACTGGTGACTCGCCTGCTCAACAGCGTTCGTCATGACGGTCCCGAACTGATCTGTATCGATGTCAGCGAACGGATCGATGCCGCGCGTGACCTTCTGTTGCGTTCGGCAGGCGACACGCTGGACCTTTCATTCGACCTGTCCGCCCGAGGCTGGGGCGTGTTGTGCGCAGAAGCGCAATTGCATACCACCTTATTGAATCTGCTGAGCAATGCGCGTGATGCAATTTCAGGCCCCGGCAAGGTGCATATCTCGACCCGGCTGGAGTCCATCAAGGAAGACCCGCAATTCCCGGAAGGCGATTATCTGGTACTCAGCGTGAACGATAACGGGCCTGGCATGACAGCCGAGCTCAAGGAGCAGATCTTCGAACCGTTCTTCACAACCAGAAGTGCCGACCCGGGTGCCGGGCTCGGCCTTGTTCAGGTGCAGGAGTTCGCGGTAAATGCCGGCGGAGGCGCACGCGTCGAAACAGCACCGGGAAGCGGTACTACGGTGCATCTCTATTTGAGAATACTGGGGCCGATCAGTGCAACCAACGCGCCAGCCCATATAACCGAACATTAACAACGGCTCATCGCCAGCGAGGCGTGGTTACTTCAGGCACGCCTTGAATTAAAAAGGGCCGAACATTCAATGTTCGGCCCTTTTAATTTTATAACCTGCTTCATCATTAACGTCGGGTGTTTCATGGCCAATGGCGTCTTATGACCGCGTTGACCAACGGCTCAGCGTCAACCCGTAACAACAGCGCATGAAAATCCGGTCGGGCGTTATGCAGGTGCTCCCGGGCGCCACTCCATCGCGTCACGACAGAGGCCAGAATCTCCACTGCGCCGGGTGAATCGCAACGCCAAACCCCGGCATCAGCAAACAGGTCGGCAAACGTCTCCCAGTTTTGATGCAACCGCCTCCGGGCGCCCGCTTCGAGCAGCCTCTCCAGCCCATCGTCGGCACTCGTCAGCCAGCGCTGCGGGTAATCAATGATCCCGATGGCGGCATAGCAGTTGGCTGCCATGTAAACCAGCGCGCGAAGCGCTTGAGCACGCTGCGCGGAATCGCCAGGCAGAAGCCCGGAACCTGGGTACTCCAGGCCCAGATGGATCAGGATCGCAGCACTTTCAGTGAGTACCGAATCATCGGCGAGCACCAACGTGGGAACTTGCATCAACGGGTTGACCCGCCTCAACGCCTCCTTGCCTGGCCCCTCCTCCCATCCACAGGCGTTGCACACTGTAAAAGGTACCGAGCAGCGCTGAAGCGCTATCTCGATAGCCGCTGAACCCGAACGTTCCGTGCCGAAAAGCGTGTACATGCCAGTGCTCCTTGCCAGGTGCTGCAGGCTCGCTCCGTACAGTCATACTGATGGAGGAGCAAACAAATGGGCGTGCATGAAATCAATGAAGACTCGCAGGCGCAGCGAAAGATGCTTGCTGGACGGCCAGAGCAATCTGAACGTTCCGGTATGCACCGTGTAATCAGCCAGGACAGGTATCAGCTCGCCGTCGCGGACGGCCGATGAAATCATGAAGTCCGGCAGACAGGCAATGCCCAACCCGGCCCGCGCAACGTCCACCAGAATCTCGGTGGTGTTACACACCATGGCCTGAGGTAACTCGAGATCATCGACGCCTGGCTCACGACACAGCGGCCAGTGTTCGAACTTTCCCGAGGAGGGAAACTTGTGCAACAGGCAGGCGTGCTGACTCAGGTCGCCAGGATGCCGGGGTATACCATGCCGGGCAAAATAGTCCGGAGCGCCGACAATGCGCAATTGGAAGCTGCCCATCCGCTTCGACATCAGGCCCGAGTCGACGGGATCTCCGGTGCGTAACACGACATCGAAGCCCTCCTCGATGATATCGACCATCCGGTCCGAGAAATCGATATCCAGTTCGATATCGGGGTAGGTGCGCATGAAGTCGATGATCACCGGCATGACCAGTCCGCTGACCAACGGCAGACTGATCCGCAACCTGCCCCTGGGCAGATCCCTGGCATTGATCAACTCCATTTCCGCCGCTTCCAGCTCCGACAGAATGCGTCGGCAACGCTCCAGGAATATCGAGCCTTCCAGCGTCAGGGCGATACTGCGCGTACTGCGATGAAAAAGCCGTACACCGAGGCTCTCCTCCATACGGCCAATGCTCTTGCCGATACCCGACGAAGAGATGCCCAGGCGTTTTCCGGCCTGGGTAAAACTCCGTGTTTCGGCAACCAGAACGAACACGGCAATGCTTCCGAGCGATTCCAATACCCACTCCTATTCAGGACAACCCTGTCCTATACGTTCGGAACATAAGCCTGTTTTTGTTTGCGGGCGCAACCCCTAATCTCCCGGCAGGGCAATCGCTCTTGGATAAAACGCGTGCATCACAGCAAAACCCGGGCACGCTTCACAGGGACATTGCACATGACCACAGCACATCGGGTCCAAACACAACCCACTGCGGGACGATGGGGGCAACTGCTCGCGGCTTGCCTGACCGGCATTCTGATCCCGTTATGCTTCACCGGCCCTGCCGTGGTTCTGCCTTCGATAAACCAGGCGCTGGGCGGATCAGCGGTCGAGCTGACCTGGGTCATCAACGCCTACATCCTGACCTATGGCAGCGCCATGATGGCCGCCGGGAGCCTGACGGATATCTACGGCAGAAAACGCGTCTGGCTGATCGGGCTGGCGATATTCGTGCTCTCCACCTTCGCCATTCCGGCAGCTTCCTCCGTGGTCCAGATCGACCTGCTCAGACTGGTTCAAGGCCTGGGCGGCGCGGCAGCGTTCGCCGGGGCGATGTCGTCGCTTGCCCAGACCTTTCATGGCGCCGAGCGCACCCGAGTCTTCAGCCTGCTGGGCACCACCTTCGGCATAGGTCTGGCCTTCGGCCCACTCGCAGCCGGTTCGCTGGTGGATTCGGCAGGCTGGAAATGGTCATTTCATGCGACTGCACTCATCGGCGTCGCGGGGTTCCTGCTAGTGCTGTTCAGCGCCACCGAATCAAAGGATCCCGACGCCACGGGTATGGACTGGCCGGGCGCAATCAGTTTTACCGCAGCATTGGCCCTGTTCACTTACGCAATCCTGCTCGCCCCTGAAGAGGGCTGGAGCGATCCACTGGTGATGGGTGGCATCATTGGCTCACTGCTGCTGTTCTGGATATTCATCGCCGTGGAGCGGCGCGTTGCCCGTCCCATGCTGGACCTGTCACTGTTCAATAGCGCGCGCTTTCTCGGCGTGCAGATTCTTGCAGCCAGTCCGGCATTTTTCTTTGTCGTGCTGATCATCATGTTGCCAGCGCGCTTCATTGGTATCGACGGTCTCAGCGCGCTGGAAACCGGACAGATGATGACCGCACTGGCCGCGCCCCTGCTGATCGTACCGATGCTTGCCGCACAACTGGCACGTCGTTTCACCTCCGGGCTACTGTCCGGTATCGGTTTGCTGCTGGTGGCTGTCGGTCTGCTGTGGCTCGCGCTGGCGCTGGACAGCGGAGCAATCAAAACCGCCTTGCTGCCGATGGCCTTGATCGGCATCGGCATCGGTCTGCCCTGGGGGCTGATGGATGGCATGGCGATCAGTGTGGTTGAAAAGGAACGCGCCGGTATGGCTACCGGCATCTTCAATGCCGTACGCGTTTCTGCCGACGGCATAGCCATTGCGATCGCAGGCGCACTGCTCGCCACGTTCATTCAGTGGGGCCTGTTCGATGCCCTGACGGGTGTCGCGCCTGATGTGGTGACAAACGCTGCCAACCGCGCCGCATTGGGCGACCTGCAGAATGCGATCGGTCTTCTGCCCGGCCAGGCAGAACTGCTGCACCAACAGTACGCCACCGCGTTCCGCAATCTGCTGTTCATTCTCAGCGCCGCCACCGTGCTGACGGCCGTGGCGGTCTTTGCGCTGCTTGGTCGCGTCCGCGCTCATGAAGAACCGCCCATAGTGGCCTCCGACACGCTTGAACTGGCGGGCGAAATCAAGTGAGTCCCTATGAAATATCAGGCGCAAAGCGGCATCCAGCCTTTGCAAAGGTGTTCGCGCCAGGTCACCTCACGTTCGGGCTGATCGCGCCTCTGGAGGGCTACCCCGACTCCGCAGCACCGACCATGAAAGACCATCTGGCCTTGGCCATTCAGGCCGACAAGGCCGGTTTCGCCGCGCTGTGGCTGCGTGACGTACCGCTTCTCGACCCGGGGTTCGGCGACGCCGGTCAGGTGTTCGATCCTTTTGTCTACGCCGCGCTGCTGTCTGCCGTCACCCGGCAAATCTGCATCGGCACGGCAGGCATCATATTGACGCTGCGTAATCCGCTGATGGTCGCCAAACAGGCGTGCAGCGTGGACGTGTTGCTCGAGGGACGCTTCCTGCTGGGTGTGTCGACGGGGGACAGGCCCGGCGAATATCCTGCGTTCGGCGAGCATTTCGACACCCGCGCGGAACGCTTCAGAGACGGCGTCGAACTGCTGCACGCGGTGACCGAGCAGTCTTTTCCAGTGTTCAGATCGCGCCATTACGGGCAACTCAATGGCACGCTGGATCTACTGCCGAAACCGGTTTTCGGGCGGCTGCCTATGCTTGCCATCGGCCGCTGTCAGCAGGACATCAAATGGCTGGCCAATCACATGGATGGCTGGATATGGCATCAGAGCGGCTTCGACACCTTGCCTGAAGTGATCAATCATTGGCGCAGTGCCAATGAGCAAAAACACTTCAAGCCCTACGGCTATGCGACGTTCTTCGACCTCGACGAGAACAAGGACGCGCCGATGAAAGTCGGACGCGGAATCAGTACCGGGCGCAACGCCCTCATCGCCCTGTGGCAGCGTCAGCGGGAACAGGGGGTTTCGCATGTGGCGCTGAACCTCAAGCCCCTGAGGCGTCCGGCCACAGAAGTGTTGCAAGAGCTGGAAGAGTGTGTGCTGCCGTACTTCCCGACCCGCCGGGGTGATCATGCCTGACCGAATACTTCATCGGCACGGCCACCGCAGGTTCAGGATGTAGCAAGGACGAACGATTCAACTACCGACCTGGGAGGTCACGATGCGCGCTGAAAAATCCTATCCGATAAAAACCAACCCGATGCGCAGCAGCCCGAACAAGATACAGCTGGGTGTTTTCTCCACCAATACCGAGGGTGGCTGCACCGTCACCAATGCGCCTGAACGCCTGCGCGGAGACGATTGGGCTGGCAACCTGGAAATCGCACGGATTGCCGACGATGCGGGGTTTGAAGCCTTCATACCGGTAGGCCGCTGGAAAGGTTTCGGCGGTACCAACAATACGGGCGGTGTCTGTTTCGAGACCTATACCTGGGCTGCCGGGATTGCAGCCCTGACCAGTCAGATCGCGGTCTTCACCACCTCGCACCTGCCCACCGTACACCCGCTGTTCGCGGCCAAACAGGCGGTGACCATCGACCACATCAGCGGCGGGCGCTTCGGGCTGAATATCCTTTGCGGCTGGTATGGCGCGGAAATGCGCATGTTCAGCGGTCACATGATGGAGCACGACAAACGCTACGACTACGCAGAAGAGTGGCTGCACATTGCAAAAAATGCCTGGGAACAGCAGACCCCGTTCGACTTCAAAGGCGAGTATTTCAACATCTGCGGCGCAATCTCGCAGCCACAACCCCTGAATAAGCCCTACCTGATCAACGCAGGAGGCTCGCCGCGCGGCAAACTGTTCTGCGCAGAACATTGCGATGCCGCATTCCTGATCGTCAAACATCTGGACGGTGAACAAGCGGTGCGAGAGCAGATTGCATCCTACAAGGACCTGGCGAAACAGAAGTTCGGTCGTGACATAAAGATATGGTGTTATGGCTACGTGGTGCAGAAAGACACGCAGGAGCAAGCAGACGCTTACCTGGACTATTACGCCAACCAGTTGGGTGACGATGAGGGCTGCGACATCATCACCGGCGAGCTGGGTATCCAGACCGGCATTTTCACCCCCGAAGACGCCGTGCGTTTCCGTTTCCACTTCAAGGCCGGATTCGCCGGGGTGCCCCTGGTGGGCACACCCGAGAAGATCGTGGAGCTGTTCAGGAAGTATTCTGACTGGGGGATCGACGGCATTGCCCTGACGTGGCTCGATTACCACGAGGGTATAAAGGACTTCGTGAGAGAAACACTGCCGCTGATGGAAGACGCGGGCCTGCGTGAATCCAGAGTTGTGGAGGCGATTGCTTCGAAGGTGTCCGCAGCAGTAGCCTGATGGCCAGGCCGCCCTGGCAGTGCTAGCCAGGGCGGCCTTATCCGAACAGTTTAAAGGGCCAACATGCGTTGCGGATTCAACAGCGTCACCTCGGTGCGGCGCTCGCCGCTCAAGCCGAACGCATCGAACCACTGCCCGCTCAACGACAGCCACTCGTGGACATCGATCTGACTGGTCTGCCCCAGGTCCGAGCTGTAGACCACATTGCCGACATGACTCAACACATCGCTGAAATCCTGCCGGTCCTGATAGCCCAGCAGGTACGTCAGTGCGGTCTGCTCGATGTAGACCGATGGCTCTTTGCCGATCAGCGCAAGCTCGGCCGCGTCTAGACCGGTCAACGGATTGGCAGGCTGGTTGAGCATCAACCTCGGCACGCCGATCCGCAGCGCTTCGTCGATCAACGTCCTGACTTCATTGGCATCAGCATGCCCGGTCGAGATCACCAGCGGATAGTCACGTGCCATTTTCAGAATATCCTGCGCCTGTGGCGTCAGGCGGCCGTTCTCCGATGTCACTCTGGCAGGCTTGATGGGCTTGTCCCGCAACAGCGGATGGCTCAGGTTGCGGGCCAGCGTGCTGGTATGCGTTCTGCCTGTGACGGTTGGCAAGTGAACAATGAAACGTCCAGGTTCATCGCCGCGCAAACAGAGACTGCGCTCGACTACACGGTAGTCGATGCCGCCGGCAATCTCGTTCAGAACCACAGAACCGCTGACCGGAAAACCCTGATTGCGTGCTTCCCATGCCTGGGCCGCCGTACACCCCAGGTGATTTTTCAATACGACCCGGCCCTGCACCGCAGCGTAGCGTCTGCCCGCCTCTATCGCGCCATGACGGCGAATGAACGCGTCAGGATTGGCGTGGTAATGCACATCAATGAAGCCTGGCTCCTCGATCCGACTCATTGCACACACTCCGCTCTGGCGATCAGAAATGTATCGATGCTCTCCAGCACCCGGTCCAGATCATCCACCAGCGGGCGCATCCCGCCATCCGGCACACACAGTGAGCGTTGTCTGTGGCATTTGGTATGCAGCACATGACGCGCCCCAACCAGTTGCGACTTCCCGCCAAACACGCTCAGCACACGCCCTTTGAAATCGAGCAGGCACTCACTGACATCCAGACCGCTCAGTAGCCGGAACCCCAAGGTCAGACGCTGACCCTGGGTTGAAAGCGTTGCGTCATTCTCGCTGCCGGACGGGTGCTCGTGTTTCTGGCCTTCAGGCAACACCAGATCGTCCAGCAGGCGTTTGGCTTGCTCGACATGCCCTTGTTCTGCCAGATCCGCCATACGTCCCAGCCTGGAATCCAGCAACGCATCGGCTTTGGCCGGAGAAGAAAGCAGCAACAATGCAGGCGTCGACCGCATTGATGAAGTGCCTGCCAACGCCTGTACCAACGCACCACCCAAGGCCACGCCGACGAGTACATCTGGTATCCCCCAAGGCTCGAGTGCGCTGGCCCAGCGCTCGGCAAATGCGCCAAAACCCTCACGCGGCACGACGGCCAGCGACAGGGAATCAAACACCGTGACCTGAAAACCGCCCGCGGTGAAATACTCGATCAGCGGTTGGGCAAACCCGCCCTCGTCCCAGACCGGCATCACCGGTGAAAGAATGAATACGCTTGATTGCCCGATACCGAAGGTCTGGCAGGTGATGCAATGACTCATGGCTTTTGCTCCTGCAAAAATGACAAGACCCGCCTTGTCGAGCGGGTCCGGTCGTTGCTCCATCGTGAAGGCTCAGCGGGTCGTGCGAAGGCGTTCGACACTGGCGGCATACCCGCGCAAAGTCGACTCGACAATCAGTTGTGCGGGCAGCACCTCCTTGATCAGGTCCGCGACTTCGCCTGCCCAGATGGCCCGGATACTGACATCGTCGGCCGCCAGCGCGGCTTCATAGTCCAGGCGCAGTTGACCGGCTGAGGCAGCGAAAGCCTGCTCCTCACCCACCCAGCTAGCGGAAAAGTCATTGCCGATCACACGTCCGCTGTAGCCCTCGGGCCAGTCGATGCCGCGTACCTGATCGAAGATCCGGGTTCGCACCGTATCGCTCGCGACCGCCTGCAGCAGTCGCTGTTTTACCCGTTCGGAAGGCAGTGCCTCCTGCGAAGCCAGAAAGCGCGTGCCCATCATCACGCCGTCCATGCCCAGCGCCAGCGCAGCAGCCATGCCACGCCCATCGGCGATCCCACCGGCACCGATCAGCACGACATGCTCACCCACCGCGTCGCGGACCGCCGGAAACAGCGGCAATGAAGCGCGGCGCAAACTGTGACCACCCGCCTCGGCACCTTGCACGATCAGCGCATCGGCACCGGCGTCCAGCGCTTCAAGCGCCTGATCGACGTCATGCACCTGAACGATGACTTTGGCGCTGGCCTGTTGAATGGGCCGGACGAAAGGACGTACATCACCAAACGACAGGGCAACCACCGCCGGACAATACTCCAGCGCCAGATGAAGCAATTCGAACTGTTTGGCCACGGTAAACATGACCAGCCCGACGCCCCAAGGCTGCTGCACCTCTCGCATCATCTCCAGTTCACGTGCCATCCATTGCGGGTCGCCGTAACTGGCACCCACCAGGCCGAGGCCACCGGCACGGGAAACCGCAGCCGCCAGACGCCCACCGGAAGCGCCGCCCATGGGCGCCAGAATCAGCGGGTGGTCAATGCCCAGAAGAGAGGTCAGTGCTGTATTGATCGTGGTCATCGCATAATCCCTGTGCAAATCCGAGTGAATATCAGACGAAGGCGGCCTGTGCGCCGCCCTCTTCTGCCGGTCGTGGCTTAGCCGGCCTTCTGTAAGGCAATTTCAGGGGTGATGTACTCGGCCACGTTGTACAGGTGATATTCCCAGGTGCCGGTTTCTTTCAACCGGGAGTAGCGCGACAGAAACTCTGCGTCGGTAAACAGCGACTCGAACTGGCTGCGATCGCTCCATTGCGCCTGATTGATAACGGTCTTGCCGTCGATGCTTTTCATCAGCCGGCTCCATTTGAAGGCACTGTAAGTGCGCGCCACGTAACTGACCGTCTCTTCAAGAATCTGAATGGCCAGATCCTGAGCCCCCTCGTTTACCTGTACGACATTGATCAGATAAACCGCGTTGTCATCGGTGACGGATTGAGCGTCGAACAATTCCATTTTCATCATCATTTCCATTCAAGTGGGAAGGCAGCTCGGTTCACGCCTGCGAAGGCATCGCGACGCTGATTTTTTCAGCGTCAGTCAGCCAGGGCTGGTCGTAGCGATAGGTGCTGCGGGCTTTTTCCAGCGTCCAGCCAGCCGATATGGCTTCGATGATGCGGCGCTCTGTCTGCTCGACCGCCTGGGCACGGCGTACGACCTCGACAGCCAGTTGCTGGGGAATCACAACACAGCCGCTGCCATCACACACCAGAAGGTCGCCGGGCCGGACCGTCACGCCATTGATGAGCAGAGGCACTTGTACAGCCTGGAGTTGAGCGCGGTTCTTTGCCGACTGCATGAAACGTCCACGACTGAACAATGGGTAACGGCACTCGATGACCGTATCGATATCGCGTGCCACGCCATCGATCACGGTGCCCTTGATACCGTTTGTCAGCGCGAAGTGGGTCATGATGTCGCCCCATACCGTGCAGTCCTGGCGTCCGTTGTTTGAGGAAACAATCACCGCACCGGCCGGTACATGATCGATATAGTTGGCAGCACCCTTGAAGACCGCAGATGCATCGACCGGCTCGTACTGCACGGTAAACGCGATGCCCACGCAACGAGTGCCAGGTACTTGCGAGGCAATCCCCGAAAGCCCGCCGTCGATCCCCAGGCTGTCCAGCGCGTCAGACAAGGACGCCGTGTCGAGATGTTCACATGCCTCCAGCACGGCTTGCGCAATGGGTACAGCTTCAAAGTGCGCTGACATGACATTCTCCCTGTGCTGCAACCTGTTCGTTGCCATACCCGAACGTGCGGGACTGCAACTCGATGCACTGCTGAACGATCGCTTCGCCCACTTGAGCCGTGGTATGGGAACCGCCAAGGTCATACGTGCGTGTGGATGTGCGAGAAACCAGGCTGACGGCCTGGCTGATACACGCCGACTCGTCCGGGAACCCCAAATGCTCCAGCATCAGCGCGATGGCCATGAACATCGCGCCGGGGTTGGCCTTGTTCAAACCCGCGTGAGCAGGCGCGCTGCCGTGTACCGGTTCGAAATAGGCACCTGAATTGCCGAAGTTGCCACTGGGCGCAAACCCCAGGCCTCCCATGACTCCGGCGCCGAGATCGGAAAGAATATCGCCGAACATGTTCTCGGCAACGATCACCCCGAAGCGCTCGGGACGTTGCACCATCCACAGGGCAACCGCATCGACGTTTTCGATGACCCCGGTCACGTCCGGATAACGCAGAGCTGTTGCTTCGAAGATGCCCCGTGCAAAGGCGCTGCTGTGCCGCAGGACCATGGGTTTGTCGACAAACGTGACCCGCGTGAAATGATTCTTGCGGGCGTACTCGAAGGCGTATTCGAAAATACGCGTCAGGCCACTTCGCGTCTGCAGGCGCAACGTCACCGTCGCATCATCCTGCCCTTCTCGCTGCCACGCCGCGCCGAGGGCTTCTCGCTCTTCGAGCAGCGGCACCAGTGCATCCGGGATACAACCGAAGTCCAGCCCCGCATAAAGCCCTTCGGTGTTTTCCCTGATCACCACAAAGCGAAATCTGTTTTCGCCAGTCATGTCATTGACCGGGCGGACATTGGCGTACAGGTCGAGATTCTGCCTGAGCTGAATGACCGGACTGACATAGCGGCGGTTCTGGCCCTGAAGCGCCAGTGGCAACTCTGCTTCGGCCTCTGCCAGAGGCTTGCTGGTGATTGCGCCAAGCAATGTCGCGTCGCAACTGGCCATGATCTCCCAAGTACGGGCCGGAACGGTTTCCCCCTCGGCCCTCCAGCATTCCCAACCGATGTCAGCCGCAATCAGATCGAATGGCAGGTTCAACGCCGCAATCACCGGCAGTGCCGCCGCCATGACTTCAATGCCGATCCCGTCACCGGGCAATACACAGATGCGCTTTCGGAGCGGTTGAGTGGTCATAGTGCGACTCCCTTTACGCTGTTCGGCAAGCCGGTGGCAATAGTCGGTAACACAGCTCGGGGCGCAAGACGCGCCACCTTGTCCTGCTGATGCATGACCTCGATCGCTCGATACTCGGAAGTCAGCTGAAAGCGCTCGAGGGTGTCCCGTACGCGTTGACTGCTGTCATAGGGGAAGTTGTAAGTGCCCAGAATGATATCCATCAGCGGGCTGGGCATATTGTTGTGCGGTACCGCACGGGCCGTGGCTTCCGACAGTTCCATCACCTTCACCAGGTCATAGCCATGACTGACGCTGGTACGCTCCAGGTAGGCAACCAGCATACTCAGGTGAAGATTGCCGGCTCCCTTGCCCATGCCACATATGGACGTGTCGATGTATTCAGCGCCGGCTTCTATAGCCGCCACTGCATTCGCCAGCGCCAACGACATATTGTTATGGGCGTGAAAGCCCAGCGGCACCAATAGTCGACTTGAGAGACGACTGAACAGTCGATCTACATCGGCTGGCAACATATGGCCATTGGAATCCGCACAGCAAACGATATCCGCGCCAGCCCCCTCCGCGCGTACCGCCGTATCAAGCACACTGCCTGGCGTCTGCGAAGTCACATGCGTCACATTGGCGCTGACACTGAAGCCGTGATCGCGAGCCAGCGACAAGGTCACAAGCCCCTCATCCAGTTGATCGCGCCTCAAACAGACGCGGATCATCGAAACGCCCTGCTCCTTGAGCATGGCGAAGTCATCCGTGGTGATGTTTCTGGGGTGAACCATGACGGCCAGTTCGATACGGCCGTTGGCCGCCTGCGCAATCTTTTCAATGAAGCCTGCGCCTACATCACTGGTCAGACCGTGCTCGCCTTTCGGGGCGAAGGATCCTTTGCAATAACCAATTTCGCAGAGGTCGACACCCGCACTGGCCAAACCAGCGACCACTATCTGCGCCTGATCTTCTGTGAAGTTGAAGTTGTTCCGATAACCACCATCACGCAATGTAACGTCGAGAATTTTTACGTCGGCCATGAGAATCTCCTGCTGTCCTTAGGGTGTCATCAGGGTGCTTGAGATGATCTTGCCACTGCTTGAGTTTTTATAATTATCCAACAGCGCGCCATCTAACAAACCTTGCCGAGCCGACACCTTAACGTCTCGGAGTTTCGAGTCATGAACTGCTCCACTCGGTATTGATCCTCGTCAAAACAGCCGAACTTGTAAACTGTCGATATTTGATGAGGGGATGGGAATTTTTTCACAACAAGACTGTTTACCGTCAACATGGCCAGCGCGAACTCAGGCCTGGCTAGCGATAACAGCTTTCCACATAATTCATGGCAGCCTGGATGGAAGCCACCGCGCGCAAGTCTTCATGCACACCGAGCCAGACATCGACTTCCAGCGGAGCCGACAATTCCACCTGGCACAGACGATCATTACCCTCTACGGCAAAACTGGGCAGTAACGCGATACCCACACCGGTTTCGGCAGCACGAATTTGCAACTCCACCGTTTTGGCCTCCAGCACAAAGGGTCGATCACCGACGATATCCCTCAGCCAACCATTCTGATTGTCACTCATCAGTTCATTGTCATAAGCAATAAACTCATAATGCTCCGGAGGACGTTGCTCCAGATAAAAACGTGCGCAATAAAATGAAAAGGAAGCCGTGCCAATCCGCCGCGCGACAATGCCGCTTTCAACAGGTTTGGAAAACCGTATGCACAGGTCAGACTGGCAACTGGACAACGACGAATACTGGTGATCGCCCAACAAGCGCAACACAATTCCGGGATGCATCGCCCGAAACGCCCCCAACCGCGGTACCAGCTTCTCGACCGCCACCGACGGCGGCGCGCTGATGGTCACCTCCACACCCTGCACCACCTGAGCCGCAACCGCGAGACGGCCAACGGCTTGGGTCTGCGCCTCGATCTGTCGCCCGATCGCCGCCACACGCCGTCCCTCATCAGTCAGTTCATACAAACGCTTGCGACGGTCGACAAGCTTTACATTCAGAGACCTTTCCAGCGAAGCGATACGCCGCGACACCGTGGCGTGCTCCACACCCAGCATCCTTGCAGCGCCACTCAGGGAACTGACCGTGGAAAACATCACGAAGTAACGCAGGTCCTCCCAGTCAAAACAGATCCTGGGTTTTCTGAACAGGTTGTTAACATCAAAGGAAGCCGATCCATCCACTGGAGTTATTGTCATCCAAGCCTTATCCTTATGCGGTTCGTGCGAACAGGTAGTTTTGTTATGTTTTAAACCGAGTATTGGCAGGTGCGTAGAACGATAAGGATAAGGCTGACAACTTCCTCAGGCCCGGACAGCGAGCGGGTGCCGCTGGGTAGTTTAGGTTATTAGGGGGTGGGTATTGCGGAGTGGGGGTCGGATGATTTGGGACGGGGGTGTCCGGAGTGGGGGGGGGGGTTGCTAGGGTGACATCTCTTAAACAGAGGTAAGGCAGAATCATTTCAGAATGGATAAGAACGCCAACCAAAACTATTGATCAAAGCCTTACGGAGGGCGATCTAATACATTTTGGTCAAGAAGAGTTATTTCCAAGTCTGCTTGCGCCTGACGAAACACCCTATAAAAATCATGAAAATTCTTGAAATACGGACAAACTAATACGGTTAACAAGAAAAACAGCCACCTCCCATTTCAAAATGACTGCAACCACGCATGGTCAGCCACTCGCTCATCGTCATGATTAAAGTCCTGAAAATGAGCTAGAACATCTTTCTCTTCGGCGTTTAACGCAACCGAATCGAGCTGAGCAAAGCCACTTTTGACAGGCGTGTATTGATTATTACACGCGCCCTCCCTAGGCGCGTTGCAACCTTGCAGCCCCGCACCGGTTTTGCCATCGTTCAAGGCCTTATATTCATCTTGCACCCTTCTACGGCATGCCAGTGGGTCAGAACTTGTGATGCACTCAACCGACTCTTTAGCAAGAGCATCCACTTCTTCGCGTGGGCATTTCAATACAACCATTGGCAATGCTCACACTTGGCTGGACTTAGTCAACGCTAGCAGCAGCTTTCCTTGCAACCTCTCCGCTAAAAGACGATCAAAATTGTTCAACTGTCTGCGGTTTTCCGTCACCGAGCTATGTCCTACCCTTGTGACGAGGAACGGCAAATATTCCTTTCGGAGATAATTCATTCCGTCACAAAAGCCTTCACAAAAGCCCAGCGCTTAATAGTCCAAAAAGTCGCGAACAGAATAGCCAGAGGCCCACCAACCACATAATACACCCAAGCCGAGTCGGCCTTAAATAAAACCGAGAAAAGAGCGGATATTATAATTGCAAAAAATATACTCACACCTAAAACCATGCTTAGCAAGGCAAAAGACATAAACAAAAAATAGAAATACTTATTTCTTTTCATCAGAAACCTCTTTATAGATGCTATTTCCTTTTCCTGCGAGACTATAGAAATACATACCCATCGCAGTGCCATAAGGAGTAGCCCCTATAGCTGGTAAAAAGAAGTTATTATCCACGCCACTCACCATAACTCCAAACATCGACTTAGGCCTATTCAGACCATCAGCCAAGCCCATTTTTAAAGGAACCTTCACTAGCCCAGCACCCAGCGAAAGAGCAAAATCGGCGCTACTGTAGACAACGCCCCCCAGATTACCAGGAAGAAGGGAGAATGCCTCTTTTACAGGATTATACCCTTCACCTCCACCATAAAAGTGGTTGTAAATACCCGTACCGCCTTCTACGACATTACCAGCGCCAAATGCAACCATCGGAGCACCGAAGACGCAACCTACTCCGCTTCCACATAAAGTATACCCTGAGGCCACACTAATCCCACCAGTTACAATAGACCCCGTTTCAGTACCCAAAGGAATAACATCGCGAGTCGCTAGATCTTTAGCGGCATCGATATAGCTATAGTTGAACAGTCCCTTCTCCTGCTGGGCATCAACCCACATAAGCTCATTACCAAGCCCTGCAACGTCAGACTCTTTTATCATACTATCTCGATATTCCGGACTAGCCCGATCATACTGTGCCCAGCACTTAATTACATAACACGATGCTTTGTCCAAATTCTCCTTAGTGAACCCTCCTTTCTTCACCTCGTCACGCTTAGCCATTTCTTCATCTTCATGGGACTGCCGATTATACATCGTGGCATTTTTAGTAATCCAAGCAGCTTTTTCAATTGAGCCCGCGTTGGCATCGTCAGATGAAGCTGCTGCCAAAACGCCAACAATTTGTGAAGCCATAGGAAGCAGAGTTTTATCGTTCTGGACCAAACTCTCCAAAGACACAACCAAGGCTTCATTGGCACCTGCAGCTAACGCACCAGTCCTGAAATCTCCGCCTGTAGCCTTTGACAGCAGTCCTCCCACCATTGCGTGACTTGGGAGGCATACCCTCCGCAAATTTGCCGTAGGTATAGTCACCCACTGCATTGAAACTCGCCGCAGCCAAGGTATTGAACAACGCAGTCTTGAGTGCATCACTGCCGCTGCCGCCCTTGCCAAGAGCATTACTCAGTAACGTAGACGTCCCGTTCTGCAGAACCTGATTACCAGCAAACTGACCCACGCCTTCCCAAGTCGAGAGCTTGGCTCCAACGATCTTGCCGGTGTTCGGATCACTATGAGTACCCGTAAAATCATTAAAATACGCAGCCGTCAGACCCGCCGTCACTCCTGAAATGGCATACCCTTTAAGAGCATCCGCAGACGTTACGTCCTTGACTACCGCCCCGAGGTTTCCGCGGTTATTAATAACGCTGACCGTTGCGTTGGTAGCGGCACCCGCTGCAACAGCGCCCGCGCCTGCAGAGAGGAACGCTGCCGTGTTGGCACCCATAGTACCTGCCGTGACTGCTGCCCCTGTGGATGCACCTACCGCGCCCATTGCCATAGGCTCATTGCCCGCGAGCAGATCGAGCCGGTTGCCGGCTTCTATCAGACCGGCGTTGACCAGATTGTTACCGGCAACCGCTGACAGGTTATTGGCCGCACGCAAGGTGCCAACGTTGTCGAGGTTTTGGCCGGCGATCAGCGAGACATCGTTACCGGCAATCAATGCACCGGTCGGGTCAACTCAACGACCATGTTGTACTCGGTTCCTGCAACCGCCATTTACTCATATTTTCATATCACGCCAGCAGTCCTATATAAGCTCAAAGGCTAAACGACACGCCATTTCACTTGACGCGCTAACTATATCATTCACTCTGCAGAGCCAATCAAGAGTCAAAAAATTACTTTACAAACATATCAATATCACTCAGTGCATCCTCTATCTGCCCTGAAATCGCGCTATCATTTAAATGATCACGAAAGGCCGTAATCACCCTAACTTTATCTAGTTTCTGATGAATTCTAGCGACATGCCCTAGGCAAGTTGCCGACAACCCCCTAATATCAGGATTGCTACTTTCAAGCCCATCCAAAAACTTTCTCTGCGCCCACTCCCAGTCTGGATCATAAAAAGCAATTGACAACAATGCCTCACAAACAGATTTTATTTCCTTTGAATCCAAAGCTTTTTCAACAGTGCTTCTGTCATAAACAGGAGAGTTTTTATAATTCATCACCTATCTCCGCCAATTAAAATCTTACCTTTCCAATCGACCATGCCTGCCTGCTGCAAAGCCCGTTGCATATCTGCGTGCAAGTCCCCCCAAGAACGAACATGTCCGTTATAAGTCGTATCCAATGTTTTATCAAAAACAACAAACTCACCAGAATCATAATCGATCCCAACCCGACGAGGAGAAGTAATTTTGACTTGAATTGAAGTATCCAAAGCATCTTGACCATTGACTGGGGCCCGGCTTTTTACCGCATTGTCAACTTTACCGTGATAGGGCGCTCCCTCATAATCCAATCGCCTAGCAGCACCTGCGTTCATCCCCGCCGTTGATGACTCCTGCTTGCCAGCATCCTGAAGAGTATCAACGGTGCGATCTACAACAGGTTTATTTACAGATGAACCACCATCTCTTTCAAGCCGGGTTGACGCTTTCGCAAGCACCCTGCGGAATGCGACCACCCCACCAGCAGCGGCTGCTAATCCTCCCCCAATGGCCTCCGCCAACTCAACAGTTTCTTCGGGCGTGAGCTTGAGCTTGGCCTGGAGTGTTTCTGCCACGGCCTGCGCGCTAGCACCGGTCGTCGCAACTGCCAAGGTCTCCTGAAATTCCAGGTTCTCATTGATCAGGATCTGCAGCGAGTCCTTGGCGTACTTAGAACCATCACCCAAAGCATCGTAGACACTCGAAAGATCGGCTACCGTGTTAGCAACATCCCTTGAGGACGGTTTACACAGGGAAACGTCGAACCTGCAATTGATGATCGCTTCAATCGTTTGATCCTCGCTCACTTTTTTGTAAGCGGCCACAATCGAATCGCACTCGGCAGGGGCACATTTCCTTAACTTTTCGGCTGCCTCTTTCAACTGGTTATGGGCAAGGTAGTTGTACTGCGTACTGTTAGCCGTCACCGCCGCTGCTGCCGATGCGTCCCCGCCCGTTGCGGCAGCAGTGAGAGCACCGATCAACTGCGAGGCAGTCATCAGCTTGCTGACACCTGCTTGATACGCTTGGGAGTTTTTGTCTAAATCACTTGGCAGCATCCTCTCCGCCAGATAATCGACAACCATTTCATTCGCGCCAGCGGCCAAGGCACCCGTTCGGAAATCGCCGCCCATGGCCTCGGACATCAACCCGCCAAGCACGGCATGCATGCCGACTTTGGTGAGTTTGCCCTCATCGAACAGAGTGAAATCACCGATCTTGCCTGCGGCAATGGCGCCACCCGTAGCGATTCCCGTACTGACGATGGAAGAGCCAAGGTTATCCTTGAAACTCCCGCCCATGATCGCGGTCTTGATCACAGATTCGGTGATCACCTTAGTCGCAACGGTCTGAACACTCGCAAGGTCCAAGCCCAGATTTTTCGGATTGATGGTCGGTACGAAACCTGCCATGACGCCCGCCATGGCGTATCCCTTGATGGCGTTGGAAGACGTCACGTCTTTGAACACGGCGCCAAGATTACCCTTGTTGTTGATCGTGCTCGTCACCGCCGTCGTCGCAACGCTGGTTGCTACAGCGCCGCCAATACCAGCGCTTAAACCAAAGCCTGCTGGGCCCATCACCGCCGCCATCAGGATGGCGACAACAATCTGCGCAGCAGGCCCAAGGCCCGAGTTGTCGTACTTGAAGCTTTCGTGGATTTCCTTGACCTGACGCCAGTCGATGTCACCTCGTTTCTCGGCATCCTTGATCCAGGCCAGTTGCGGATCAGCCTTGACCATTGCGTCGATGCTCTGGCTTACGCTTTGCTGATTGACCTGTTTCACATCAATGCGCAGACCGTTAACGGCCTGAATGGCAACTTCGCCTTTGGCCACCAGTTCGCTCTGGCGAAAGGTCTCGTCGGTTGCCCCTTTGCCTTTTGTCGAGAACCACGCTGCACTGCTTTTGTTCTTGGTGTGGCTTTCGTCGTGGAGGTCTTTCACGCCCTCGAAATCGATTGCGCCGCCACTGTTGATCAACAGGTCGTTGCCACTGTTCAGTTTGGCAACCTGATAACGCTGGTCGCCGCCACTTGCCAACGTCAGGTTACCGCCTGTAGTGATTTCACTGCTGATATTGCGCGTGTCGGTCACTTCATCGCGCTTGAAGTTTTTCGCCCCAAAACTCCCCTTCTTCTTTTTGTCATACAGCGAATAATCACTGTCCTGCGCAGCCAAGATGTCGAGGTTTTCACCGGCAACCAGGTACGCCTCTTTACCCGCTGTAATACGGCTGGAGATCACGGCGAGGTTCTGGCCAGCCTGCAAGGCAACGCTGCCTCCCGCGTCAAGATCGGCGGCAACCTGGCTGACGTGGTCTTCCTGGCGGGTCAGTTTTTTGCTTTTCGACAGGGAGTGTTCTTCGTCCGCCGCAGAGCTGATGGTGAGGTTTTCGGTCGCGGCCATGGCGATGTCGCGTTTGGCGTCGATCTGGCTGGCGATGACGGAGATGTCGCGTCCGGCCTGAACGGTCAGGTCGCGCCCTGAACTGGCGGTGGAGCCCAGTTGGGTGATGTCGCTGCTGTTGTGTTTGCTGTCCGAGAACAGGCTGTTGGTGACTTCGGTCGGGGCGATGGTGACGTCGCGTCCGGCCTGGATGCTCATGTCACGACCGCTTTGCAGCACGCTGCCTTTGTTGATGACGTCGCGGCCTGCCGAAATGCTCATGTCGTTGGCGGCTTCGATGCGCGCGGCACTGTCGGCGAACTCGTTGTGGCGCTGACCGAGCACACTGTTGTCCATCGAGGTGATGCTGCGTTCGTTGATCACGTCGCCGTTGATCGCGGTCAGTGAAACATCGCGACCTTTGATGATGCCGCCAGCGGTGTTGATCAGATCATTACCCGCGAGCAGATCGAGCCGGTTGCCGGCTTCTATCAGGCCGGTGATGATCAGGTTGTTGCCTGCGACTGCCGAGAGGTTGTTGGCGGCGTGCAAGGTACCGACGTTGTCGAGGTTCTGGCCTGCGATCAGTGAGACGTCGTTACCCGCAATCAATGCCCCGGTCGGGCCAAGGCGATTGTCGGCCTGTGCCAGATACAGAAATTCGTTGCGCAGATGCTTGATGCCCTGATCGCTCAGGCCACGACTAAAGCGCGCAGCAAAGGAAGGGAGGTTTTGCAGTAAGCAGATAAAACAACACCGGCGCAGGGCCGGTGTCAAATCGAGGCTGGGATCTACAGATAAATAAGCACCCTGAGTTTCCGAAGATACTTATTAACTATTTCGATTTAATATATCCAGAAGCTTTTCAAATCCTTTAGGGACAAGATCTTTTTCCTCTGGAGAAAGCAAAATATTCATGACCTGCTCATCACAAGCACGGTCATATATATCAATACCTATCCAGCCTTCAGACCAAAATTCTACGGTCGCCAGCTTGTTAAAGCCTTCCAGCCCTATCCGCTCAAGGTTACCAAAATCCCCACTGGCGAATGTTGAATACTCTACGGCGTAGCCTTTCAATAGAGACTTAACTTCTTTATTAAACTGAAAAGCATCCATAACCCCTCTCACTTACTATCTAGCACAGTAATATTTTTTACCTCAGGGAGATGTTCCCCACCCTGTTTATTAAGAAAATACTACTGGGGTTTACTTGCGTCCAGACCAATCATTTTATACCAACCTTCCTTACCACCCTGCAACAATCCACCACTTGGAATATCAAACTCGACATAGACGAAACCTTTAGACGCACCCCCTTAAAATCAGCGGCACCGTTAGTTCAGATAAAGGTTTGCCCGCCGCCTCCCTGAACAATTTTGTTACTACTTTGCATCTGTGCCAGTTCATCAGGAGACATCCATCTCCCGACACTAGCCATGCTTACATCATTAATAGTTTGGGTTTCGCCAAGCTTCAATGCGGTATTAGCAGTTTCTTTTGTACAAACAGAGGAGCCAAAAAAATCACAGAACTCTAACGGCCTTGACCACGACCTCTATTGACCGCATCTAGAAGCAGTTCTAGCTCAAGGCCATAACTATTCGGCTCGAAGCTCTCCTCTATACCGTTCAGCAAAAACTCATTAGAAATCAACTCGCAAAGATCGTCTACCTCACTTAATGATAATGAACCATTAGGTAATTTCTCAGCCAGTGCGAGTTGGTACTGACCCGCCATAAAGCATAAGGAAAATAAGAGCTGCAATTGGGCGCTTGTTAGGAGGCAGCTCATTTCCCGGTCCCCGAAGCCGATTTCCCCCAACCTGTCACGATTTTACCTTCAGTATTGACCACGATGACTGCATCCGTTCCGTATACCTAAAAGTTGGACCGTACTTTGAAGGGACATATTCAATTTTTAGAGGGCTAGACCAAGCGCCACTGAGTGCAGACTCGCTTACACCAATACCACCATCCCTTCCTGCAAATTGTTCTAATGCGTGATTTGAATAGCTAGTGATCTGTGTAGGAGCCCTTGCTCCGGCGGCCTGCTCAGCAACCATTTGCATTTTGAGTCTAGCAGCATTAGCCGCGCTGCTTGCGCCGGAATCAGCAATAGAGGGAACGCCTTTTGCACCATCAATGTCCCGCTCAGCCTTCACCAAAGCAGCAAGATTACCCCCTGCCTTGGGCTTGAGTCCCCCCCCCGCCACCTCAAAATAGAGCGAGCCATCAGGACCAACAACCTCGACGTTCCCGGTGCGGGTGTTAACCACGCGACGGTAGCCTTCTGGTAATCCACCCGTTTTATTGAAAGAGGCACCGGCCGAGCTGTCCTCGCGGTAGTACGAAGGAAGTGCTGTCTGATCTGAGGCCTTCGTTGCCCCTGCCACTGCCTGCGGTGCTGCGTCGGGAGTTTTGATTGGCCTGGATGCCTTGTTCCAGTTTGCATCAATGGTCACTTTCACAGGATCAATTGGCCTGCTTGCAGCAACGCTTGATCCCGTTCCCACGCCTTTGATTATTGCGGCGCCTGCGACACCCGTAGACGCAACAGCAGTGCCCAATGCAATATTAATCAGCGTGGTCGCACCGCGTACGTAAACATCTCCTTTCTGAGCATTCGCATCAACGTCATAAAGTTCCTTGAGCTTATTATCACTGCTTACTAGATCGTCTCGATCCTTCCCACTCAAATCGCTTGCCACTGTTTTAGCCATCGCGTCTTTGGCAGCAGCAATCTTGTCACCAAACAGTTTATTCAGAACGATACTGCCGGCCATTCCCAGTGCCATTTTTGCAGGACCCATTACCGTTTGAACGCCCAACCCAAGAAGTTCGGCTTGCTCGACAGGCAATTTATCTAGATAACGCTGAAGACGCTCGGCCTGCTCCAGCAATTTCCCTCCTGGAGTATCAGAATTTGCATCTTGCAGCCATACCATCTTATTAACGCCATCCTTATCTTTGTAATGAATAGGATCTGCATCAGCGTTAAAGCCATCACTGCACCCGCCGGCAGCGTTGCAAGCGGCCTGCTGAACATTAAATTCAGAAAAACGGCTGCTAAAACTTTGTATGACTGCAATATCGTCCTGTGACAGCTTGTTAATATCCTCAACGTTCCTGCCGTTTTGCACAAAAGCTTTGGTCAGGTTAAGCGCCAACTCGTCTCCGAACTGCTCCCTTACGGAGTCTGGTACGTCGTTTATAGAAACACTCTGCGCCTGGATATTTTTCCAAACCTGCTCAGCGGAAGACACTGTCCCAGCCAGGAGAGTGCTCGCAGCATTTAACAAGTCCACAGTTTTGCCGGGATAACTCTGTATAGCAGTTTTCCAGGCATTTACAGTCCCAGAAGGATCCGCGACCGCCTCCAACGAACTCTTCGTCACATACAAATCAGTCCGATGTTCATCATCACGCGTGATCTCGTATGCCTTGTCGACATCACGATTCAAGCCCGCTGTTGAGTCCTTACCCGCCGTATCACTGCGCACCACCACATCGCCTGCACCCACGGTGCCCCGGACGATCTGTTCACGATCCTTATTGTAGTTCCAGCCCTCGACGCTCCAACCGTTTTTCTGGTCATCGCCTTTGCCTACCTGAGTCGAGTCCTGCGTGGTACTGCCGCTGGTACCGTACGAGCCACCAACGTTCAGGTAGTAACCGTGTTCCTTGTCCTTGCCCGCGATGTCGCTGTAACCCAGCGTGTTGGTATCCAGCTTGAGATTGCCGCTGTCGGAGGCGATCAGTGCGCCGTCGAGTTGGGTGTGGTTCTCGGTGCGGATGTCGACCTTGTCTTTGGCCGTGATGCTGGTCTGTTCCTCGATCCAGTTCTTGGAGCCGTTGGTCTGGCCGTAACCGACCGAGCCACTGACGCTGCCGCCAAAGCCAGCCACGACAGTTGCGCTGAGGTCGAATTCCTTGCCTTCGACTTTCCCGGTGTCCGGCAGGGATGTGACGTTCAGGTCGCGACCTACGCGTCCGACGACATCGTTGCCGCGCAGCGTCGCACCGGCAATGTTGGTGTCCTGCCCGCTGGTGAAACCGAGCTGATTACCGGCGTACAGGTACGCTTCCTGCTGCTGTTTGCCTTCGCGCTCCAAGTCGCCTTTGCCGATGTTGACGCTGGCGTAAACACCGATACCTCCCGGACCGATGGCGATACCAGCCTCCCCGCCGGCATTTTTACGGGTGTTTTCGGTGGAGCTGTCGTTCTGTGCTGCCTTGATATTGAGGGTGTTGCCGGCATTCAGACTGATGTTTCGCTCTGCTTGGGCCTGCGTGCCGATCAGATTTAGGTCATTGCTGGCCTTGAGGTTGACGTCACGACCTGCCTGCAACGTAGTAACGGTCGAGGCCTCCTGACTCTGATCACCTTTGGCGGTGCCGCTGCTGCCGCCCACGCCAAGTTTGAACCCGCCACTGCTGCTGCCGTGGATACCACTCCAGCTTTTCTGCTCGCTGGTTTCCTGGCTGTAGCTGCCTTTGGCGGCATCAAGCGTGACATCCCGGCCTTTGATATTTATGTCGCGGCCAGCCTGCAATTGGCCGCCGCTGATCTGAACGTCGTTGCTCGCGGAGATGTTCAGGTTGTTGCCTGCGTCCAGCGTCGAGGCGCGGTTGGTCGTTTCGACCACTTGCTGGCTGGTGCCCTGCTTGCTGTTACCGAACTTTCCATCGCCCGTCGGGCCAGACAGGAACTGCGAGGTGCTGTCTACTGCCTTGAGCGTGCTCGATCCCTTGCTCGTGGCGTCCTCCCCCTTGCCTGCGCCGCTGATGGCGTCCTTGGTGCTGCCATAGTTGTGATCAATGCTCGCACTCAGGCCATTGCGTGAGTTTTCACGTTGTTGTTCAACTGTCCTGGATTCACGTGCGGCATCAATCTTGATGTTGCGCCCGGCAGTCAGATTGATGTCATTGAGCGCCTGAAGGTCAGAACCTACCTGATTGATGTCGCGCTTGGCGTTGACCGTGAGGTCTTCACCCGCGCGGACCTGGCTGGCGGCAGCGCTCTGTTGCTCAAGGCGGTTGTTTTCCTTGGTGCGATCAACGCCTGCGAAGAACGTCACGCCATTGGCGTTGGAAGACACGCCAATGCCCGACTGCCTTTTCTTCTCCCAGTCCTGATTGGAGTTGGTGCTCTGTGCGGCCAGAATGTTGACGTCCTGACCCGCATTCAGACTGACGTTTGCACCTGCGTTGACGCTGCTGCCGATAACATTGATGTCGCGCTCGGTCTGCAGACTTACATTTCCTGCAGCATTGATCTGGCTGCCTACACTGGTGCTGCTCTGCGCTTGGCCACCAGCTTCTTTAGCCGATGAGATGGACAGGAATCCGCCAGACACTGAAAGACCGGTTTTCTTCTTGTACTCGTTGCTGTGGCTGGAGGCTTCGTCGTTGGCAGAGAGCAGATTGATGTCGCCGGTTTTATCCAACAGCCCGGCTCGGAGGTCCACATCATTGCCTGCGCCGATGTTGCTGGCACGCAGTGTGATGTCCTTGCCTGAAGCCACTACCACATCGTTGCCGGCATTCAGTTCACTGGCGACTTGGGTAGAGCTGGTCTTCAGCTCGCTTTTTCCACTTTTGGACACGCCAAAAGAGCCGGATTTACTTTTCTGGCTGTAAGCACCCAGCTCATCGACACCCGAGAGTACGGTCACATCGTTAGTGGCGCCGAGAATCAGGTCATTGCCTGCCGAAAGACGGCTGCCAATGATACTGACGTCATGCCCACCGTTGATGCTGACGCTGCCGTCAGCAGCCTTGGTGGTATTGATGGTGAGGTCTTGCCCTGCATTGATTACCGACGCCACGTTGCTGCTGTCGTAGCTTTCCTGCTGCTTGCTACTACTGCGTCCGAACGACCCCTTGCTCTTTTTGGCATAGAAGTACGAGCTTTCGTCCTGAGCTGATGCAATGGTCAAATCTTGCGCAGCATCAAGAGCAACGTTGCTGCCCGCATTGATGCGGCTGGCGATGATGTCGAGATTCTGCCCTGCCTGCAAAGCCACACTGCCGCCCGCTTTCAGGTCCGCAGACACCTGGCTGACATGATCTTCCTGCTCGGTCACTTTCTTACTCTTGCCGTACGAATGCTGTTCATCAGCCGCCGAGGACAGGGTCAGGTTTTCCGTCGCGGCCATCGCGATGTCGCGCTTGGCGTCGATGCTGCTGGCGATCACGTTGATGTCGCGGCCGGCATGGGCCGTCAGGTCGCGTCCGGCGCTGACCGTGGAGCCCAGTTGCGTAATGCTGGAATTACTGGAGTTCGCACCGCGTGTCTGGCCGTTCTCGGTCTGGGCCGAGTCGATAGCGACGTCACGGCCCGCAGAGATGCTCAAATCACGACCAGCCTGCAATACGCTGCCGGTGTTTTTCACGTCACGACCCGCTTGCAAGGACATGTCGTTGGCCGCTTCGATGCGTGCCGCGCTGTCAGCAAAGTCCTGACGCCAAGTCGCATCATCCGCAGCGCTCTGATGGCTGGTCACCGTGCGTTCGTTGATGACATCGCCGCGCAGGGCGGTCAGTGTCACATCACGTCCGGCGATAATGCCCCCGGACTTGTTGACCAGGTCGTTACCCGCCAGCAGGTCCAGACGGTTACCAGCTTCTATCAGGCCGCTGTTGACCAGATCATTTCCAGCAGCAGCCGACAGGTTATTGGCCGCTCGCAAGGTGCCGACGTTGTCGAGGTTTTGCCCCGCGATCAGCGAGACGTCGTTACCGGCAATCAATGCACCGGTCGGGCCAAGGCGATTGTCGGCCTGAGCCATATACAGCACCGGCACCAGCACTTTTTCGCCATTCACTTCATGCTCTTCGAGCCAGACGATGTCGTGGGTCAGCGCTGCGACTTGTTGTGAGTTCAGCGATACGCCGACCGCCAGATTCAGCTGCTGCTTGCTGGCGATTGCGTTGTTCATCAGGTACTTGAACTGGGCCTCGTTGGAGGTTTGTCCATCGATGAACGCCTGACCGGTGCGGGCCACGACTGCTTGCTGGACGAGGCGTTGCTCATACAAGCCATCGCCCAGGCGCTTGGCACTGACTTCGGGGTCGTAGCCCAGGCCTGCGAGCAGGTAATCCGAACTTATGAATTGCTTGAGTTCGGTGAGGACCGGGTTGGTTTCGATCAGGTATTTTTGCGGTTTGGAAACGGACGAGCTACTTGGCAACCCTTCTACTCTGGTCACCGTTTGCGCTGCGGCAGAAACGACCGGCGTAATCGAGCTGGCTTGAGCGACTGTTTGAGTGGCGGCGCTGACCTGACTGGCCTAAGTAATCAGCGGATCTACAACCGTCGGGGTATTAACAACTTTGGTGCCTGCGGCAGTCGCTGCCACCCCCCGTTTTCGATTTAGCTCAGCGCGCTGATTCAAGTGGCATCGGCGATGGCATCTGCAATAACGACAGGTCGCAGTATCCATGTAGCCATTATTGATGGCTATAGGGTGAAAAAGCAACTGAACATACCGGCGCTAGAATGCGCCGGATATCAGCCAAAGCAAAATATCTGCTGATTAAGACTCTGCCAAAAAAAACTTTAACCGTTGCCACTCCATCTGACTACACAAATGTCTGGCCGGAAAATCGCGAATCTAAAGCGTCATTATTCTGTACAACCCTCAACCCTAAGGCGTCCAATTCCGTCTGACTACGCAATTTACGTTAAGGATTTGCAGTATTCGCGTTAACATATATTTTCCCTCTAGGCTCAACTACACAAGTAGCTTCTGGCAAAAAACTCATCATCGTCCAACCAGGCCCCATAGCGACTGTACTCGGCCTAGGATCTGAGTAGCAGCTTTGCCTGTCGCTTTTACACACATTTATTTTGATGGGTTTATAAAAAAACGTGGTCTGCCCACTGTTTTTATCGAAGGGACCAGTCATGTATTGATATAAACTTGATAACTTGTTCTGGCGCATCTTCTAAGGAGGCTCTGTAGTCCGTAACAAAACTAACACCTGACAATATTTTTCCGTCTTTTCTTAGAAGAAAATCATCATCCGCATCATTAAACAAGACATCAAACCCCCTCTCTAAGCTTCGAAGATCATCCCCCACACCGACACTACTAAATTTTCCACGATACCCTTCACCTACAGCAATTCTATAAAGCCTTCCGCTATTTTCAAAGTACAGCGAGACCACCTCATTCATAAATCGATATGAAAATAAAAGCTCATCACCAAAACCAATCTTTCTCTTAATTCCGACCCAAGATTTATTCTGAAGGAGAATGTCACGCACAGGTACTTCCGGACCGTACCACTCAGCCACCCCAATTTTTTCGCTAATATTGAAAAACGATTCACCTAAAGAAAATCCTGCTGCTGACATACCTGGAACAAGGTCAGAGTACAAATCAGGGAATAAATTTTTCATAGATCACTTCCACCCCTTCCACTCACCGCCCTCATATTTCAGACGATTTCCTTGGGTATCATAGTATTGTTGATAACGCGTAATAGTGCCCGGACTAAAATCAGGCGACGGATCGATTACCCGTATTTCTATATCTTTATTGCCAATCTTCTCAGTACCAACAAGTTTATAGTACGGGCTATCACCGTGGGTTCCACCGCCCGGATGAAACTCTACCTCTTTTATTGTCGGGTGTCCTTCAACGTTAAAGACCTGTGCTCTACCTGAAGTGCCAGCCAATGGTGCTTTCGGCGTAACGCTTGCACCATCAAGCGTTAGCGACTGCTTGATATCATCAATCGATTTACCCCACATGCTCGACGGCGATTCAGCAATATTTCGCGGAATCCCTGCTTGGTCGGCCAGATCGTCTCTCAGCCCAACACGCGCAATTGCAGAAGTAGCCGGCACTTCAGCGGCACCTGCGCCTTTTGCACCGATTGAAAGCAATGAACCGGCCTTACCTAGTATAGCCGCTAATCCAAAGCCAGACAGCTCTCCGGCCATGAACTCGCCCCACGCCTTTACGAACTCGGTCGCAGGCTGAACACCCTCAAATCCTTCACCTCGCGCGAGCGCCCTTCCGGCCTCAGCCATCTGCTCAGGTGAGGCTCCCTGGTTTTGCATGTACTCCATTTGGGTAGTCGCCGCTTGCCCATAGGCGGCCAAACCTGGTGGCAGGTGATCACCGAAATTGTACTGGGTAGCATTCTCCGCCACCCATGAAGCTGTTTTCAGGCTCTCACCATCGGCTCCGCTCTGCGTGGATGCGGCGAGTAAACCCACCAACTTCGAGCTCATGCTCAGTAGATTCGGATCGGCTTTCACGAGCTTATTGAGATCTGCCACCAAGGCCTCGTTAGCACCCGCTGCTAAAGCACCGGTTTTGAAGTCACCTCCACTGACTTGGGCCAATAACCCGCCGACCATGGCGTGGACCACGGTCTTCTGCAGACTGCCGTCGGCAGCTGGAACGTAATCCCCAACAGCATGGAAGCTAGCCGCCGCCAAGGTATTGAACAATGTGCTTTGCAGCGCATCACCCAAATCACCGCCTTGGCCCATGATCTTGCTCAGTGCAGTTGACGTGCCGTTCTGTAAGCCTTGGTTTGCCGCGAACTGACCAATCCCTTTCCAGGTACTAAGGTTGGTAGTGACTTTGCCAGTCAAAGGGTCCGTCGTGGTGCCAGTCCAATCATCGAAATAGCCCGCAGTCAGGCCCGCCGTGACGCCAGAAATGGCATATCCTTTGAGGGCATCACTAGAGGTCATATCTTTGACGACGGCACCTAGATTGCCCTTATTGTTAATCGTACTGACTGCAGCACCGCTGGCGGCGGAGGTCACCACGGCAGTCAGCGCGACATTGCCCCACCCAGCAGCAGTTGCCGCTCCGGCGGCGGAAGTGCCAGCTGCGGCCATCGCGGTACCAGAGCCTGCTGTGGCCCCGGCCGCTGAACCCAATGCAGCACTCGCTGCGCCCGCTGTTAAAGCAGTCACGATGATCATAATGGCCAACACAGCGCCCGCGCCCAGACCCGAATGGCTGTATTTAAAGCTTTCGTGTACCTCTTGGACCTTACGCCAGTCGACATCCCCACGAGTCTCCGCGTCCTTCAACCAAGCAAGGCTTGGATCGGCTTGCACCATGCTATCGATGGTCTCGCTTACTGACTTCTGGTCGATCTGCTTGAGATCAATTTTCAAGCCTTCGACAGCCCGGATCGCTACCTCGCCTTTGGCCACCAGCTCGCTCTGGCGCAAGGTTTCGTCGGTGTTGCCCTTACCTTTACTCGAATTCCAGGCAAGGTCACTTTTGCTCTTCTCGTGACTCTCCTGCTTCAGATCCTTCACGCCCTCAAACGTAACCGCACCACCACTTTCAATCGTCAGGTCCTTGCCACTCTCCAGCTTCGCAGCTTGGTACTTCTGATCTCCCCCACTCGACAGCAGCAAATCACCACCCGTGGTAATTTCACTGCCGATGTTTTTCACATCAGTGATTTCGTCACGCTTGGTTTTCTTCGCCCCAAAACTCCCCTTCTTCTTTTTGTCATACAGCGAATAATCACTGTCCTGCGCAGCCAAGATGTCGAGGTTTTCACCGGCAACCAGGTACGCCTCTTTACCCGCAGTAATACGGCTGGAGATCACGGAGAGATTCTGGCCAGCCTGCAAGGCAACGCTGCCTCCCGCGTCAAGATCGGCGGCAACCTGGCTGACGTGGTCTTCCTGGCGGGTCAGTTTTTTGCTTTTGGACAGGGAGTGTTCTTCGTCCGCCGCAGAGCTGATGGTGAGGTTTTCGGTCGCGGCCATGGCGATGTCGCGTTTGGCGTCGATCTGGCTGGCGATGACGGAGATGTCGCGTCCGGCCTGAACGGTCAGGTCGCGTCCGGAACTGGCGGTGGAGCCCAGTTGGGTGATGTCGCTGCTGTTGTGTTTGCTGTCGGAGAACAGGCTGTTGGTGACTTCGGTCGGGGCGATGGTGACATCGCGTCCGGCCTGGATGGTCATGTCACGACCGCTTTCCAGCACGCTGCCTTTGTTGATGACGTCGCGGCCTGCCGAAATGCTCATGTCGTTGGCGGCTTCGATGCGCGCGGCACTGTCGGCGAACTCGTTGTGGCGCTGACCGAGCACACTGTTGTCCATCGAGGTGATGCTGCGTTCGTTGATCACGTCGCCGTTGATCGCGGTCAGTGAAACATCGCGACCTTTGATGATGCCGCCAGCGGTGTTGATCAGATCATTACCCGCGAGCAGATCGAGCCGGTTGCCGGCTTCTATCAGGCCGGTGTTGATCAGGTTGTTGCCTGCGACTGCCGAGAGGTTGTTGGCGGCGTGCAAGGTACCGACGTTGTCGAGGTTCTGGCCGGCGATCAGTGAGACGTCGTTACCCGCAATCAATGCCCCGGTCGGACCAAGGCGATTGTCGGCCTGTGCCAGATACAACACCGGCACCAGCACTTTCTCGCCATTCACTTCATGCTGTTCGAGCCAGACGATGTCGTGGGTCAGCGCTGCGACCTGTTGTGAACTCAGCGATACGCCGACAGCCAGGTTCAGCTGCTGTTTGCTGGCGATGGCGTTGTTCATCAGGTACTTGAACTGGGCCTCGTTGGAGGTTTGCCCGTCGATGAACGCCTGACCGGTGCGAGCCACGACTGCTTGCTGAACGAGGCGTTGTTCATACAAGCCGTCGCCCAAGCGCTTGGCGCTGACTTCCGGGTCGTAGCCCAGACCGGCCAACAGGTAGTCCGAGCTCATGAACTGCTTGAGTTCGGTGAGGACCGGGTTGGTTTCGATCAGGTATTTTTGCGGTTTGGAAACAAACGAACTGCTGGGCAGGCCCTGCACTCGGGTAACGGTTTGTGCTGCGGCAGACACGAGCGGCGTGATTGCACTGGCTTGCGCCACTATGGCGGGCTGAGTACTGGAGACGCTCACGGGGCTATTCTGCGTAACCACCGTGCTCGGAACAACGGCAGTGACAGGGCTGCCCTGAGCAGCAACAGGGTCGCGAACAGCGGCAATAACCGGACCACCTTGAGTATTTACGACAACCTGGGTAACGGCGGCAGTCGCGCCTGACTGGGCACCTGTTGGAGCCTGATTGACCGCACTGAGCGGGTTACCCTGAGTCCCATTTACAACCTGACCGGCCTTGTTGACCTGAGCGCCTTGCACCATTCCGGCATTCTGAGCAGCCGAGCTGCCGGAAGAAACGGCAGTGATGAGCGGAATGCCAGATGTAGAGCCAGCGTTCTGAACAGGCAGAAAAGCGCCGCTACCCTGATTGCCAGTTGCAATGCCTGTAACGCTGTCGACACTGGTGACACCTACGGAATCAGAGGTATGACCGGGTAGTACAAATCCGCCTATGGGCGCGGCACCTGGTGCGCTGGCGTCAAAGGAGGATGCGTTGGCGCTCACACCAGCACCTTGTCGTATCACCGAAGCAAGCTGGCGGGTGGCATTGGATATCTGGCCTACCGAGCCGATCTGGATGGTGCTTGCCTGCGCATCGGAAACAGTATACTCGCGTTGCGCGACGGATACGGCCGCGCCGCCCATGGTCCAGCTTTGTGGCAGGCCGACGGGTTGGGCGACAGCGGCTGCGGTGCCGGTCTGGCCGCTCAGACGGAACAGTCCGTTCTGGCCGGTGGGCAGGCTGAAGCCTGGCAGGCTTAACGGGTTGACTTGTTGTTGGGCCAGGTCTGGGGGGAGCTGGGCATTGATCCTGATAACTGTGGCACCAGTGCCGGAGGTACGCGTGTCCTGAACCTTGCTGGTGCCTGCGCTGCCTGCATAGTCCTGGTGGATGACACTATTTTGCAGGTCCTGTTTGGCAGTGATGGAAACGTTTCCGCCCGCTTGAATGACTGCACTGCGTCCGCCGTTACCGCTGCCGTCTTTGGCGACTTCGACGTCGCTGACCAGCGTCAGTCCGCTCAAGGCTGAGGGTAATTGCATGAGGTTCTTCGGATCGTATTGTGAGGCAGGAGTTACGCCCCACGCATAGCCAGCAAGGGTTAGTGGATAGCGATAGCTTCCTACGATCTCGCCGCTCTCAAGATCTTTTACACCGATGTATTTATAGTCCGTGCGCTCACCTTTGCCGGCCCTTTCTGTGTAAATAGCGGAGTACGGAACACCGAGCTTCAAATCTCCATTTGCGTTGACGTAATAAACGTTCGGAAAATCAGGGTTGTTCCGCTGGTTGTATTCGTCAACCGTCGGCAAAAATCGTTTAACAGTACCGTCCGTAGCACCACCTTGGTAATACGTACGAGTACGTTCAACTATCCCGCTCATCGCACCAATATTATTGACATTGTCCGCCTGGATCGAAATGTTGCCCCGAGCGCTCACGGTACTTTTGCTGTTTAGGAAACTGCTGCCGGTAAAAGTGAAATCGCTGCCAGCGGTCAACAATGCAGACGCACTGGTATCGCTATCCTGCCCAGCGTCGAATTTCTCCCGAGCAACGTAATTGACTGAATAGTGGTCACCGCTGCAGTCTAGACACTGCACGGCTATAAAACCTGAGACTAGTGTCCGGCCTACTGCAAAGTTCTTTATACCCTCCGAACCTACCGTTCGATTTTCAAACGAAGTTGCGCTAATTATGAATTTACTACCGCTCTCCATGGAACCTGAAATGTTCGAGACTTGGTCCGCGCGCGTAGTGCCATAGCCGCCAATGGTGAGATTACTGAAACTGTAGAAATCCCCCATCATATTGGTCAGGGCCGCGGTATTTACCTGCATATCAGCACCACTGAAGATCAGCCCTTGGCTGTTGGTCAACGCAGCAGTGCTCAAGGTCAGGTTTTGAGCTGCGCCCAAAGTGCCATAATTTGCGAGACTGCCTGTATTGATGATCAGATCAGCGCTTGACGTCAGACGACCATAGTTCGTCAATTGGCCGCCCACATTGACACCCGTTGTACTGCCGCCGGCAATCGACGCTGCAGTGCTAAGGTTTAACTGTGCGGCTCCGACAGTCATTGCGCCTAGACTGCTAACCCGGCCATTGCCGGAGTAGGTACCGCCGATATTCAGGCTCAAACCACCATCACTCGCAATCAACCCATCATTCGTCCAGTTACCGCCACTCCCACTAAACGAATTCGACGCCAGCAATTGCCCGCCCGCAGTCTGATTCAAGGTGCCGACATTCACCGTCAGACGCCCGGCCTGAATAACGTTGCTGTTGGTCCAGCTATCGGCACTCAGTGTCAAACCACCACGGGTAACGACGCTGCCGCCAGCATTGGTGACGTTGGCCGTAGAAATATCAAACGTGCCATTACCCGTATGCAGCAGCGAACCGCCACCATTGAGGAAGTTGCCAGCGTTGAGAGTCAGGTCGCTGTTGGCGCTTTCCAGGGTGCCGTTGCGGTTGTCGAACAGGTTGCCGATCTGGAAGTTTGTGGCGCCGCCACCGCCCAGCGCACGCAGTTGTCCGGTCTGGTTGTCCAGACTGGCAGCGGTCACGGCCAGAGTGCTGTCACTTTCGATGATGCCGAAGCGGTTGTTCAGTGCGCCGCTCAGGTTCAGCTCGACCTGGCCGCCAGCGATCTGGCCGTCGTTGTCGCCGCTGTTGTCGAAGTTGCCACCGTTGACCCGCACCAGGCCTTTGGCGTACAGGCCGCCGTTGCGGTTGTCGAAGCCGGGGGTAGTGATCAGCGCTTCGCCGCTGCGTGCGGAGACTCGCCCGCCGTAGTTGTCGAAGCCGCCCAGCGCGGTCAGGTTGAGGCGTTGCGCCTGGATGACACCGCCATGGCGATTGGCGTCATAGCCATTTTTCAGCACGCCGCTCACGTTCGCGGTGAACAGACCTTGCAGGCTGGACAGCACTCCGCCCTGACTGTAGAGGTTGGCACCGGTCAGGTTCAGGTCGCCGCCCTGGGCGATGATCCGGCCGTTCTGGTTGTCGACGGTATCAGCGACATCGACAACCAGTGCGCCGACGCTCTGGACCGCGCCACGAACGTTGGAGAGGCTCGCTGCATTCAAATGCGCATCGGCGTTCTGGCTATAGATCAAGCCATCAGCATCGTTGAGGACACTGCCACCCGCGACGACTGTCAGTGTGTTGTTGGCAGCAACGGTGCCGCGGTTGCGGTTATCCAGTTGCCCGGATGTGTTGAGGGTCATCAGGCTCTGGCTGATCAGTTGCCCGGCCTGGTTGTTGATCGCCGCGCTGCGCCGCAACAGCAGGTTACCGCCGCTGGCCAGCTTGCCGCTGGTGTTGGTCAGGCTGCCCAGCAGGTCGAGTGTCATATCGGCCTTGCTGCTCAGGTTACCGGCGCTGTTGTCGAGGCTGCTGCCTTCGAAGCTGAAACCCTGTTGGGCCGCCAGGTTACCGGCCGCGTTGTTCAGGGCATTGGCTTTGATGGTCAGCCCTGCACCACTGTCAATCAGGCCGTTCTGGCTGTTGTTCAGCAGGCCCGCGACGGTCAGGGTCTGGCCGGTTCCGCTGGAGAGGATGCCGCCGCTGTTGTCGAGACTGTCAGCGGTAACGCTCAGTGTGTTCTGGCTGACCAACGCACCGTTGCCGCCGTTGAGCAATTCACCGGTCAGGGTTGTAACAAGGTTGCCGTTGCGGCTGGACAAGGTGCCGTTGGTACGGTTATCGAGGCGGTTGCCAGAGACGTTCAGGCCCTGCCAGCCGGATATCAGACCGTTCTGGTTGAGCAGGTTGGTCGCGTTGACTGTCAGCACGTTGCTGCTGATCAGTTTGCCGCTGCTGTTATCGAGGGTGCGGCCATCGAACCTGAAACTCTGTGCGCTGGAGACCTCGCCAGACTGGTTATTCAGGTCGCGAATGCGGTTAAGGGCCAGTGAACCGTCTGCCGTGATCAAACCGCCGAAGTTGTTGAGGTCGTTGCCTTGCATGTCGATGGACAACCCGGCGTCGCCCATCACGCGTCCGCCATTGAGCGACAGTGCATTGAGGACCAGGGTCATGTCGCGAGTAGCCGACACTTCGCCGCCGTTGCCGGCATCCAGGCTGCCCGCCGTCAGGTTCAGGGTGCCGGTGCTGTTGATCAGGCCTTTGGCGGTGTTGTTGATCGATGTGGCGTTGAGGATCAGGCTGGTGCCGCCCAGCACCTGGCCGTTCTGGTTATCGAAGCTGGCGGTGCCCACCTTGAGCGCCTGAGCAGCGTTGATCAGGCCTTTGTCACGGTTGGTGAGCAGGCCGGTAACAGTCAGGTCCAGGTTGTTGCGGCTGGTCAGCGTGCCGCCCGTGTTATCGAGGGTATTGGCGGTGGTGTCGACACCGGCTGCGGCGATCATGCCTTTGACGTTGGTCAGCGCACGGGCGATGCGCAGGGTCAGCAATTGGTTGCTGAGCAGTTTGCCGCCGCTGTTATCGAGTTGTTGAGCGTTGACGGTGAACGCCTGAGCGCTGGATATTTCGCCGTTCTGGTTTAGAACCTCGTTGACGTTTTTCAGCAGCAGTGCGCCCGGCGCGTTGATCAAACCGCCCTGGTTGTCCAGCTGGCCGTTGTTCAGGTCCAGGCTCAGGGACGTATTGCTGAACAGCTTGCCACCCTGCTGACTCAGGCGGCTGACACTCGCGGTCAGTGCCTGGCTGCTGCCGATGCTGCCGCCATCGCTGTTGGTCAGTTGCGCGGTCGTCAGGTCCAGGCGATTGCTACTGCTGACGCGACCGTTATGGCTGTTGTCAAAATCCCCGGTCTTCAGGGTCAGCAGGCCTTTGCCGCTGATGTTGCCTTTCTGGCTGTTATCAAGACTGGCACTTTTCAGGTCCAGTGCGCCGTCGGTCAAAAGCTTGCCGCCCTGGTTGCTGATTGCCCCGGTGCTGTCGAGGGTCAGTTTTCCAGCGCTGGAAATGCTGCCTGCGGTATTGGTCAGACTGCTGGTCTTTACCGTCAGGACATCTTCGTTGCTGATCAGGCCTTGAGTGTTATCGAATGCTGCAGACAGGTCGATACCCAAGGCTTTGAGGGCACTGAGCGCACCACCGGTGTTGTCCAGGGTGCTACCGACCAGCGTCAAGCCGCCTTGGCTGGAGAGCAGACCGTTGGTTCGGTTGGTGATCTGCGCAACGTTCAGATTCAAGGCTTTCTGCGCCAACACCTGACCGCTGTCGCTGTTGTTCAGTTGCTGGCCGGTCAGGGTTATCTCATCCTGACTGGACAGTTCACCGCCACGGTTATCGATGCTGGTGACATTGATACCGAGGGCTTGGGTTGCGCCGATGAAACCGTTCTGACGGTTGTCCAGCGCGTCGCCACGCAAGGTCAATGTGCCTTGGGCAAGCATCTGGCCGTTCTGTTGTTGAAGATTGGCAATCCGCGCGTCGAGGTTTTGCTTGCTCGCCAGTTGCCCGAACTGGTTATCGGCTGTTGCGGCGGTCAAACTCACATCGCCGTCACCAATGAGCGTGCCCTTGACGTTGGTCAGGGCGGTATTGACCATCAGGTCCAGAGCTGCGCGGCTGCTGATCAAGCCTTCGGTGTTGTCCAGGCTGTCGCTGCGAGTGTTCAACGCGGCGGCGGAAATCGTACCTTTGATGTTGCTCAGGGCCTTGTTCACGATCAGCGTCAGGGCCTGACTGCTGAGCAGTTTGCCGCCACTGTTATCGAGACTGTTGGCGTTCAGGGTAAAGTCCTTTGCGCTGGAGATTTCGCCGTTCTGGTTGGCCACGCCGTTGAGATTCTTCAGCAGCAACACGCCGGGGGCGTTGATCAAACCGCCCTGATTATTCAACTGGCCGTTGTTCAGGTCGAGGCTCAGCGAGGTGTTGCTGAACAGCTCACCACCCTGCTGATCGAGGCTGGTGACGCTGGCAGTCAATGCCAGCGCACTGGCAATACGTCCGGCGCTCTGGTTAATGACCTTGCCTGCAGTCAACTGCAGGGTATCGCTGCTGGTCAGGCGACCGCCCTGGCTGTTGTCGAAGGTGCCGGTGGTGACCTGCGTGGCACCCTTGCCAGCCAGTTTGCCCGCCTGACTGTTGTTCAGGCTGGCGCTGGTCAGTGTCAGCGTGGCGTCGGTAGTAACGGAGCCCGCCTGGTTCTCCAGAGCGCCGGTGGTGGTGACGCTCAAGGCATCGGCACTGGACAGGCTGCCTGCTGCGTTTTGCAGCGAGGCGGCATTGATCGTCAACGCCGCTTCACTGCTGAGCAGACCAGCGCTGTTGTCCAGCGCACCGGACACATCAATGTTCATGTCCTTCTGGCTGGCCAGCGTACCGCTTGCGTTATCCAGCCGCGCACCGTCGAGACGCAGGGTGTTACCGAACAATAGGCCTTTGTTGAGGTTGATCACACGCGCCACTTTCAGCCCCAGCGCCGTACCGGCGAGGACCTTGCCGCCGTCACTGTTGTCGAGCGTCTGACCAATGATGTCCACACCGATCTGGCTGGACAGTTCACCGGCCTTGTTGTCGATGTCGGCAACATCGATTTTCAGCGCTTTTGTAGAGCCCACCAGGCCGCCCGACCGGTTGTCGAGGGCTTTGCCGGTCAGGGTCAGATTGCCCTGCGCAACCAGCTCGCCGCCCTGCTGGGTCAGACTGCCGATATTGGCGACCATGTCTGCCTGGCTGGCGATACGACCGTTGCCGTTGACAACGCTGTCGACCTGCAACTCCATCAGGCCAGCGGCGTTGAGCAGACCGTTCTGGTTGTCCAGACGCGTGCCGACCAGTTCAAGACCGGCATTGCTGTTGATCAGGCCTTTTTGCGTGGTGCTCAGGCCGGTCTGACTATTGTCGAGGGCATCGACGAACAGCTGCAGGCCTTTCTCGGCACGAATCGCACCGCCACGGTTATCGACGCTGTCGCTATGCACGATCAGCAGGTTCTGCGCGGCAATACGGCCGCCACGGTTATCCAGCGTCTTGCTCGACAGGTCCATCAAGCCTTTGGCTTGCAGGCTGCCACCCGCGCGATTGTCCAGTGCGCCGGTCAGTTTCAGAGTCAGTTGGCCATCTGTGACCAGTGCACCGGACTGGCGGTTGTCCAGACTCGCAGCACCGATGTCGATACCCTGCCCTGCGCCAAGCGTTCCGGCCTGATTGTCGATGGTTTCAGTGATCACCAGTTTCAGGAACCGGTCAGCCATCACCTGGCCAGCGGCGTTATCGAGGCTCAGCGCATTCAGGGTCGTGTTACCGGCGCTGGTCAGCTCGCCGCTGCGGCTCGACAGCTGGCCAGTGACGTTTACCAACAGGTCGGCATCGCTGCTCAGGCTGCCGCTGTTGTTATTCAGCTCATTGGCCGCCAGATCGATACCGTTGCCAGACACCAGACCGCGCAGGTTGGTCAGCAACTGGTCGACACGCACGATCAGCGCTTTGTCGCTGAGCACCGAGCCAGCGGTGTTGTCCAGCGACGTCGCGGCCAGGGTGAAGCCGTTGGCGCTGGAAATTTCACCGCTGCGGTTGCTGACTGCATTGAGATTTTTCAGCAGCAACTGGCCCGGTGCGGTAATCAGACCGCCGTCGTTGTTCAGCATGCCTTTGCTTAAATCGAGGCTGATATCGCTGTTGCTGTACAGACGGCCATCGTTGGTCTGGTTCAGGCCGGTGATCACGGCAGTCAGGGCCATGGCGCTGGCGATACGACCGGCGTCACTGTTATTGACCAACCCGGCATCGAGCCGAAGGGTTCCGGTACTGGTCAGGCGGCCGCCTTGCTGGTTGTCAAAAGCACCGGTGACGAGCTTCACGCCCTTGCCGGCGATACGACCGTTCTGGCTGTTGTCCAGGCTGGCGCTGGTCAGCGTCAGGGTTGCATCACTTAGAATCTGCCCGCCACGGTTCACCACGGCACCATCGACCGTCAGGGACGAGTTGCCGGAGCTGGTGATACTACCGGTAGTATTGCCCAGAGAAGTGGCGCTCAACACCAGCGTGCCATCGCTGCGCAATGTCCCTTGATCGTTGCTGAGGACGCCCGTGTCTTTCAGACCCAGACTGTTTTTGGCGTAGACGCTGCCACCGCCCGTGTTGATCAGTTGCCCGACGTTCAACTGCACACTCTGCTGGCCGGAAACGGCACCTGCGCTCTGGTTGTTCAGGCTGTCGGCGTTGAGCAGCAACGCACCATTGGCCAGTAAACGGCCCTTGCCACTGTTATCGAACTGGCCAACGGTTGCGGTCAGCTCTCCAAGGCTGGAGAGCTCCGCGTTGCGGTTGTCCAGCGTCGCGGCACTCAGCTCGACACCGGTGGCGGAAATCAGGCCACGCAGGTTGGTCAGCAACTGGGCGACACGCACGATCAAGGCTTTGTCGCTGATCACCGAACCTTTGGTGTTATCCAGCGTGGTCGCGGCCAGCGTGAAGCCATTGGCACTGGAGATTTCACCGCTCTGGTTGTTGACCACGCTCAGGTTTTTCAGCAGTAACTGGCCCGGCGCGTTGATCAGGCCGCCTTGGTTAGTCAGCAGGCCGTTGCTCAGGTCCAGGCTGACATCACCGTTGCCGTACAACCGGCCATCGTTGGTCTGGTTCAGGCCGGTGACCACTGCGGTCAGGGCCATGGCGCTGGCAATACGACCGGCGTCACTGTTGTTGACCAGCCCGGCATTCAGCTGGAGTGCGCCGGTACTGGTCAGGCGGCCGTCCTGATGGTTGTCGAAAGCGCCAGTGGTAAGCACCACGCCATTGCCCGCAATGCGACCACTCTGGCTGTTATCCAGGCTGCCGCTGGAAAGCGTCAGACCTGCATCACTGATGATCTGCCCGCCCTGGTTGACGACGGCAGCATCGACTTTCAATGTGGCAGCACCGGCGCTGGTGACTCGACCGCCGGTGTTGGCCAGAGAAGCTGCTTTCAGGTCCAGCGTGCCGTCACTGCGCAGTACGCCCTGATCGTTATTCGATGCACCGGTGAGCGTCAGACCGAGCGTGTTTTTTGCATAAACGCTGCCGCCGGAGTTGGTCAGTTGCCCCAGATTCAACTGGACGCCCTGCTGTCCGGAAACCACGCCGTTCTGGTTATTCAGGTTATCGGCTGTCAGCAGCATTGTGCCGTTGGCCAGCAGGCGCCCTTTCGCGCTGTTGTCGAACTGGCCGATGTTGGCAGTCAGGGTGCTCAGACTAGAAATTTCCGCGCTGCGGTTGTCCAGCGTTGCAGCACTCAGATTGAGGCCATTGGCGGAAATCTTGCCGCGCAGGTTGGTCAGCAACTGATCGACACGCACGATCAGCGCTTTGTCGCTGAGCAGCGAACCCTCGGTGTTGTCCAACGAAGTGGCCGCCAGCGTGAAACCGTTGGCACTGGAGATTTCACCGCCTTGGTTGTTGACCACGTTCAGGTTTTTCAGCAGCAACTGGCCAGGCGCATTGATCAGGCCACCTTGGTTGGTCAACAGGCCATTGCTCAGGTCCAGGCTGACATCGCTGTTGCTGTACAGCCGGCCGTCGTTGGTCTGATCAAGGCCGGTGACCACGGCAGTCAGGGCCATGGCGCTGGCGATGCGCCCGGCGTCGCTGTTGTTGACCAGCCCGGCATTCAACTGAAGTGCACCGGTACTGGTCAGGCGGCCGTCCTGATGGTTGTCGAAGGCTCCGGTACTGAGAACCAGACCTTTACCGGCAATGCGCCCGCTCTGGCTGTTATCGAGGCTGGCGCTGGTGAGTGTCAGTTGCGCGTCGCTGAGTATCTGCCCGCCCCGGTTGACAACGCCGTCATTGATAATGATCGACGCAACACCGGCGCTGCTGACGCTGCCCGCGCTGTTGGCCAGCGAGGCTGCACTCCCGGTCAGTGAACCGTCGCTGCGCAGCACACCCTGATCATTCTTCAGTGCCCCGCTGACGGTCAGGCCAAGACTGCTTTTGGCAAAAACGCTGCCCCCACCGGTATTGTTCAGTTGGCCCAGGTTCAGTTGCACGCCCTGCTGCCCGGAAACGATCCCGTTCAGGTTATTCAAGCCGCCCGCGGTCAATAGCAGCGCGCCATTGGCCAGCAGGCGACCTTTTTCGCGATTATCGAACTGGCCTATGGTTGCCGTCAGGCTGCCCAGACTGGACAGTTCGGCGTTGCGGTTATCCAACGCTGCGGCGCTCAGGGTGACGCCGTTGGCGGAGATCTGCCCGCGCAGGTTGGTCAGCAGCTGAGCGATACGCACGATCAACGCTTTGTCGCTGACCAGCGAGCCGTCAGTGTTGTCCAACGAAGTCGCTGCCAGCGTGAAATCGTTGGCGCTGGAGATCTTGCCGCTCTGGTTATTGACGACGTTCAGATTTCTCAGCAGCAGTTGACCAGGAGCGGTTATTTGCCCGCTCTGGTTGTTCAGCAGGCCATTGCTCATGTCCAGGCGGACATCGCTGTTGCTGTACAAGCGCCCGTCATTGGTCTGATTGAGGCCCGTAACCACGGCAGTCAGAGCCATGGCGCTGGCAATACGACCGGCATCACTGTTGTCGACCAGCCCGGCATTGAGCTGGAGTGCGCCGGTACTGGTCAGGCGGCCGTCCTGATGGTTGTCGAAGACTCCAGTACCGAGCACCAGACCTTTACCGGAAATACGACCGCTCCGGCTGTTATCGAGGCTGCCACTGGTGAGTGTCAGTTGTGCATCGCTGACTATCTGCCCACCCTGATTGACCACCGCACCGTTGAAATTGAGCGCACCTGTGCCGGCACTGCTCACACTGCCGTTGGTGTTGGCCAGACCGGCTGCTTTGAGGTCCATTGCGCCATCACTGCGCAATACGCCCTGATCGTTTTGCAACACACCGCCCAGCGTCAGGTTCAGCGCATCCTTAGCGTAAACGCTGCCCCCAGCGGTATTGTTCAATTGCCCCAGGTTCAGTTGCACGCCCTGCTGACCGGAAACGATCCCGTTCAGGTTGTTCAAGCCGTCCGCAGTCAACAGCAGCGCGCCACTGGCCAGCAGGCGGCCTTTTTCACGGTTATCGAACTGGCCAACGTTGGCCGTCAGACTGCCAAGGCTGGATATTTCGCCATTGCGGCTGTTCAGTGAGCCCGCTGTCAGATCAAGACCGGTCGCAGAGACCAGACCGCGAAGGTTGGTCAGCAACTGATTGATGCGCAAAACGAGCGCTTTATCGCTGAGTATCGAACCGTCGGTGTTGTCCAGAGAAGTGGCTGCCAGCGTGAAGCTGTTGGCGCTGGAAATCTTGCCGCTCTGATTATTGACCGCCGTGAGGTTTTTCAGCAGCAACTGACCAGGCGCAGTGATCTGGCCACCCTGGTTGGTCAACAGGCCATTGCTCAGGTCCAGGCTGACATCGCTGTTGCTGTACAGCCGGCCGTCGTTGGTCTGATCAAGGCCGGTAACCACGGCAGTCAGCGCCATGGCGCTGGCGATGCGACCGGCGTCGCTGTTGTTGACCAGCCCGGCGTTCAGTTGAAACGCGCCGGTACTGGTGACGCGGCCGTCCTGATGGTTGTCAAAAGCGCCAGTGGTGAGCACCACGCCATTGCCGGCAATGCGACCACTCTGACTGTTATCCAAACTGCCGCTGGAAAGCGTCAGGCCCGCATCGCTCAGAATCTGTCCGCCACGGTTGGCGACTGCGCCCGTTGTGCTGACGGTAGCCGTGCCGGCACTGGTCACGCTGCCGCTATTGTTACTCAAAGAGGCCGTGCGCACGGCCAGCGTGCCGTCGCTGCGCAGCACGCCCTGATCGTTGCCCAAAGCGCCGTTGACGGCCACATTCAGGTTGCTTTTGCCGTAGACACTGCCGTTGCCGGTGTTGGTCAGTTGCCCCAGATTCAGCTGTACGCCTTGCTGTCCGGCGACCGAGCCGTTCTGGTTGTTCAGGTGGTCATAGGTCAGCTGCAGCGCGCCGTTGGCCAGCAGACGGCCTTTTTCGCGGTTGTCGAACTGGCTGACGGTCGAGGTCAGACTGCCGAGACTGGAGATTTCCGCGCTGCGGTTGTCTACGCTTGCCGCGTTGAGCAGCAGATCGCCATTGGCGCTGATAAGCCCCAACTGGTTGAGCAACGGCCCGGAAATACGGGCGGACAAAGCGCTGCTGCTGAACAGCTTGCCTTGCTGGCTGTTGTCCAGCGAACTCGCAGTGATCGTCATAGTACCATTGCTGCTGATCAGCCCGCTCTGGCTGTTGAGTACCTGAGAAGCGTTGATGTCGACAGTGCCGCCCTGGCTCAAAATTCGGCCTGACTGACGATTGTCGATGGCAGTAGCTACGATGCGTGTGCTCGACTGACCGTTCAGTGTGGCCCCCTGATTGTTCAGGGTCTGGCTGATGCTGGCTTGCAGGGCGCGGCTGGCGGTGATGCTGCCGCTGTTGTTCAGCCCGTTGGCAGACAGCGTCACATCGCCCGATGTGTTGCGGCTGTTGTCTGCATTGACTCCCGCCTCGATCACCGCGGTGTTATTGATCTGACCGCCTGCGGAAAGTGTCAGTGCATCGCGTGCGGCGACGTTCTGCCGGGTGATGAGATCACCTGCCGTGGTCATGCCCAGTGACGACCCAGCATAAACCGGCCCGTTGACCTCGGCACTGTTGGCCTTGACCGCCACAGCACCGCTGGCAGCGGTCTGCATCATGCTCAAGTGGCCGTTGGCATCAAGCTGGATATCTCCGCCACTGGCCGCCAGATCGCCAGCCAGCCTGACGCCGACACCCGCCTCGGTGCCCACCAGACGGATAGCACCGGCATACATGCCGCCCAGCGCCGAGCTGTCGACGGCCAGTTCCGGTTTGGCGCTGCCGTCGTCAGGCAAGGCGGTGGGGTTCAGCGTCTGTGCGTCGACATCGTTGCGACCGGCAATGATGTTGAGGCGCTTGGCGTGTATCTCGGCATTGATCTTCGCGCTACGGGTGATGATGTCGAACTGGTCGACGTTGTCTGCGTTCAGCCCCACACCGTCGATGGATATGCTGCCGCCCTGCACATTGAAACGCTGCAACTGCCCGTTGGCATCCAGCACCGGTTTGCCGGTGGTCAGCGTGACCTGCGGGGTATTGATGAAACCGCAGCCGTTGCAACTGATGCCGTAGGGGTTGGCGACGATGACACGTGCCGCCTGCCCGGCCACTTCCGTATAGCCTCTAAGCTGACTGGCGTTGGCGCCCACCACTTCGTTGAGAATGGTGGTGGCCGCCGTGCCGCGCAGGTTGGAGTTGCCGACGATGATGCCGCCCAGTTGAGTGCTCTGGGTCTGGTTGGTGGAGTTGTTGAGGATGACGCCCTGGCTGTCGACGTTGAACTGCTGATACTGGTTGTGTGACAGGCCGCTGGCATTGGGCGCGGCAATATTGACGATAGGCACGCCATTGCCGGCCTGATTCAGGCTGGTATTCGTGCCGCTGACCACGATGCCTTCGGCTTGAACCAGCAGCGGCTGCCAGAACATCGCATTGGCGAGAATCAGCGCGAGGCCGCGCTTGGGCATTCCCCAGAAAGACCGGCGCTCGACCAGCACAGCAGAAGGCTGACGAGCAAGCAGAGCCAGTTGGTGAACGTCCATGTAAATGACCTCGGAACAGGTAGGTTGAATACGGTGTGATTAGAGGAAAAAGTCCATACGGAAATAGATCGGCGCTTCGCGCTCGATCACATCGGGACGTTCCAGGGAGTGAGCGAACGTCACTGAGGCAGCAACGTGCTGGCCACGCGTAAACAGCTCGAACGAGTTACTGGACAAGCGCCCATGCTGACTGCCGTTGTAACGATCGTTGCGGATAACACCCTGGTCGTAACCGGCAGCCGCGCCATACTCGGCGAACACCGGGCGCAGCCAGTCCAGGGTGACCGGGCGAGTCAGGCGCAACTCGTTACGCCAGTAACCACCGCTGTCGCCAGACAGGAACTCATCCTTGTAACCGCGCACCGATGCTGATCCGCCCAGGCTGGTGCGTTGCGAGCTGAACAGCACATCCTCACTGCGCTGCCCGGTGGCCAAGCTGGTGAAGCTCAGGTTTTCGCCCCACAGTTGAAAGGGGTGCAGGTAGCTGAGGGTGCCGGTGTATTTGCGATACCGTGCATCAGCCTCACCCGGGCGAGGATCGTGGTTGCCCTGCGCGTCCAGTGCACCGATGCCTTGCTGCATGCCCAGATCGATGTTGACGAACGCCGAGCCAACCCGCCGCCCATGGTTGATACCGAACTGCGCCTCGGTGATGCGATTGCTGCTGACCGCCAGCTTGCTGTCTTCGACATAATTGTTGGTGCGCAGGTAGGACAGACCGGTATTGAGCGAGGTCTTGCTCAGCGCGTCGCGATACACGACCCGCTCGGCCTTGAACTGGTGGTTCTGGCTATCGCCGTCCTGCTTGAAGTTGACGTTCGAGGCCTGCGCCACCGAACGATATTCACTGGTGTTGTACAGGTAGCTGAACGTCCACCAGCCCCACGGCAGGCTGTAGGCAAGCGAGGCGTTGCGGGAGGCTTTCTGCCGATCGCTGATCGCATCGTGGCCGCCGCGCAGGCTGAACTGGTCGGCCAGCCCCGACGGATTATCCCACTCAAGGCCAGCGTTCCATTGCTGCTCGCCGGTGCTGCGCTGACCTTCGTTGGTACGCGACAGGTTGGCCCGCCATGGTTTTTGCGGAGTGTTCTTGACCACTACGTCACTGCCGCCGACGACTTGGCCGGGGGTCAGTTCCATCTGCGCCTGATTGGATGGCAGGCGATTGAGCTGATCGACCATCTGCTCGATTTCGCGCAGGTTGACCATCTGGCCTTCTTTACCGGGAAACGTCATGGCCAGCTCACGCGCCGACAGGCCGCTGGCGGCATCGCCACGCAGATGCTCCAGCTTGCCTTCGATGACCAGCACTTGCAGGTCGCCTGTCGACAGGTCCTGTTGCGGCAGGTAGGCGCGAGTCGTCACCAGGCCTTTTTCGAGGTAGTGATCGGTGATGACTTTAAGCAGCTCATTGAGCTGCGCGACACCAAGGCACTTGCCGATATAGGGCTTGGTCAGCGCATCGCGCTCGGCGGCCGACAGCGAGTCGGCGCCCTTGAGCTCAATACGATTGATGGTAAAACAACGTGTATCGGCCGGAGAACTCGGGGCAGCGGGTGCGGCTTGTTTGCCCGGCAGGTCCTTGAGTTCTTCAAGACGGCGGCGCTGCTCTTCGAGCAGGCGATCCTGACGGTCACGAATAAGATCCTGGTCACCTGGCAAACTGGCGGGAGCAGTGGCTGCAAGCAAGGTAGCTGGCGCGAGGGCGAGCAGTAGCAGCAAAGCCAGTTTTAGGGCATGAGGATACACGGCGCGTCCTTGCGGTAGCATATTGATATCAAAAAGGTGGGCAATACTAGAACGCCATCATAGCGGCGTCAAATATTTGTATCGACCTTGTATCCGATTTGTTGAACTTTTTTGAAGTTGATTTTTACAACACTGACCTTTAGCCAGCGCCCAAGGGGCATGTGCTTAGTATTGATAGGGGACAGCGTATCTTTTCGACATAGTATTAAGGTCATAATTAAATATATGCAGAAATGCTGATCGGCTAGCACGCGAAAACCGGCTCGTGCCAAGGCCGCAGATACACTAGTAAAATGACTATGGTCTAAGGAAACAGGCGCAAGCATGCTGACCTTCCAGGGCTCTGGAGCGGCGCCGACGGTCCTTTTTTGCATGGACAGGGTGTAAAACAGAGGCAGCAGGTTTCGATCAAACCCTGTGGTGTGGCGCATGAGCAAAACGGGGATGAGCAATAACAACTAGTTGTCGGCCAACACTCGACAATGAACCGCTATGCCAGAATCAGTGCCGTCTCCCGCTGTATGCAGTATCGCGAGGTGTGCAGCCCTGCATTTGTTTAAAAGCGAGTCATCGACTCTACAGCCTCCCGCGCCACGCACGGGAGGCCTATCGAATCACTGTTGCCCGGACAACTTCATGATCATTCGCGACAGCAAGTAGATCCGCGGCGCCACGCTGCCCACTTCGGCATACTCTTCGGGCGTATGGATATTGCCGCCGACAATCCCGAAGCCGTCCAGCGTTGGTGTACCCACGCTGGCAGACAGGCTTGAATCTGCCGCCCCGCCGCTGCCCTCGATGGTCAGGGTGCGACCCAGTTCGCCGTAGATGCCTTGCGCCATCGCGACCAATGCATCGGACTGCGCGGTCTGCGGCATCGGTGGCAGGCCACGGACCAGACTGGTCTTGACCTCGGTATCGGGCACCAGCTTGTTGGCCGACACCCTGGCCAGGTCCTGCTCGACGCGGTCGAACTCTTCCGGTACGGCAGCGCGCACATCGGCCTTGGCGCTGGCCTGATCGGGAATCACGTTGGTGCGATCCCCCGCCTTGAGCACGGTGAAGTTGACGGTGGTTTTCTTCTCCTCGTCACCCAGCTTGCCGAGTTGCAGGATCTGATGGGCAACTTCGGTCGCGGCGTTACGTCCCAGCTCAGGCGCAACGCCTGCATGCGAGGCCTTGCCCTTGACTTCGACCAGCGCGGTTGCCGAGCCTTTGCGCCACACCACCAGACCGTCGGCCGGACGACCCGGCTCGAGGTTGAGGGTGACGTCATGCTCCTTCGCGGTTTTCTTGATCAGCTCGGTAGCAACGCCTGAGCCGGTCTCCTCGCTGGCGTCGAGCAACACCGTGATTTGCGCGTAGTCGGTGAATTTCAAGTTGTGCAGCACCTTCAGTGCATAGATAGCTGCAACGATGCCGCCCTTGTCATCCATCACCCCTGGGCCATAGGCACGCCCGTCCTTGATGTGAAACGGACGCTCGGCCGCGGAGCCTTCCTTGAACACGGTGTCCATGTGCGCCATCAGCAGAATCTTCGCCTTGCCGGTGCCTTTCAGGGTGGCGATGACGTGGTTGCTGGCCTCTGGCGTATTTGGAACGAGCTCGATGGTGGCACCGAGCTTTTTCAGTTCTTCGATCGCGATGTCGCTGACCTTGGTCAGGCCCGGTACATACCCGGAACCCGAGTCGATGTTCACCAGACGCTCCAGCAGCTTCAAGGCTTCGTCCTTGTATTGCTCGGCATCGGCCTGGATGGCCTTGTGCGGTTCGGCCATGGCCGCCGGTGCAAGAGCTGTCAACGCAAGCGCCAGGGCGAGATGGGCGGCCAGTGGCGAGCGGGTAAATGAGCGCATGTGTTTCGTCCTTGTGTTCGATCATCGAGGTTTTCTCAGGACCATACCCTACACACGCACCGGCCGTCATGGCTCAGCTCGCCTTGCGCCAGCGCTCGAAGCGGTCGAACAGCAGCGCGTAGAGGATCGGAATCAGGCCCAGTGTCACCAGCGTACCCAACGCAAGGCCACCCATGATGGTGATCGCCATGCCCTCCCAGAGCGGGCCGGCAAACAGCATCAGCGGCACCAGCCCGATGATGCAGGTCAGTTTGGTCATCACGATCGGCCGCAAGCGCTTGATCGCGGCATGGACCACTGCGTCACGCACCGCCAGGCCTTGCTCGCGCTCAGCCTCGATACGCTCGAGCAGCAGCACGGCGTTGTTGACGATGATGCCGGCCAGCGACAGCAGCCCGAAGGTGGCCATGAAGCCGAACGGATAGCCGGTGAGCACCAACGCCAGCGCCACGCCGATCAGCACGAAGGGCACGCTGGAGATGACGATCAGCAGCTTGCGGAACGAATTGAACTGCCAGACGAACAACAGCAGCATCGCGACCAGTGCATGCGGCATGTACTGCAACAGCGCCTGATTGGCTTCGGCCGAGTCTTCAATTTCGCCACCCGGTTCGATGTGGTAACCCGCCGGCAGGCTGATTGCAGCTATCTGCGGTGCCAACTGTTCGACGATCGAGGTCGCCGTCATTGACGGATTGTGCCCCACCACCGTGATTGCGCGTTGCAGATTACGCCGCTGAATAGTCGATGCCTCGGCCCTGGGCTCGACAGTGGCAATGGCCGACAACATCAACGGCGCGCCCCCGGAAGCCGGATAAATCAATGTGCTGTCCAGATCATTGCCCGGTTTGCTCAGGGTGCTCTGCTCGCGTGCCACAATAGCGACAGCAGTATCGCCATCCTGCAGCGACGACACGGACAGCCCGCTGTTTCTCAGTTGCAGGGCCTGGGCGACGTCCTGAGTGGCAACACCGGCCTGCAGGGCTTTGTACGGATCGACGACAACGTCGTAACGCAGCAATCGGGTCCGCCAGTCATCGTGCACGTCCAGGGTTCCGGTCAACGCCGACAACGCCTGCTCGATCTGTCGGGCAATACCGCGCAACACTTCCTCATCAGGACCGATGACCCGGTAGACTGCAATCCCCGCCTCGGTGGTGCCCATCGAGAATCGTTTGGGCTGCGCTTCGATTTCGGGGTGCTGCGCGAGGATAAACTGCCGTGTGCGCTCGATCACCGCATCGAGGTCGGCACCTTCACGCACGCTGACAGTGAAATACGCGATATTCGGCGCGGGCAACGGGGGATTGAGGCCCAGCACGATCCGCGGCCCGCCACTGGCGACATAACCAATGCTGTGTTCCACATCCTGATCGCTGCTCAGCCACTGGCTGATATCACGCACCGCTCGAGACGTGTCTCGCGAGCTGCTGCCGGGCTCGAGCACCAGCGGAATCTGGAACTGCATACGGTCCGACTTCGGCAGAAAATCGTACGGCACCCGGGTCAGCACCACGACCGCCAACGCCAGCAAACCCATCATGCAGGCGATGAAGAGCAGCGAGTGATTCAGCAAACGCTCGATGACCTTGCGATAGCCACGGTAGAACAGCGATGCATACTCATCGGCATCATCCGCCGACGCTTTGCCGGCCGGCACCCTGGCGAAGTAAAAGCACAACAGAGGCGTCACCGTGATGCTGAGCAGCCAGGAGCTGATCAGCGTCGTGGCGAGCACAACCGCCAGCGAACGCAGGTATTCGTTGGTACTGGTCTGCCCCAGAAAGAAAGGCGAAAACGCCAGGACGATGACCAGTGAAGAAGTCAGCAGAGGGATCATCAAGGTGCGCCCGGCCTCCTCACAGGCGCGCTGTCGATCCTCCCCCGCATGCAGGCGTCGCTCAATGTCTTCGGCGATGACAATGCCGTTGTCCACCAGCAAGCCCAGCGCCAGGATGATCGCGGCAATCGACACCGTCTGCAGCTCGATCCCCAGTGCGCGCATGACCAGCAGCGTACTGAGGATGGTCAAGGGCACAATCACCCCGACCACCAGCCCGGTGCGCCAGCCCAGAAATAGCATGACCACGCACATCACGATCACCACCGTCTCGGCCATGACGTGATACATCTTGCTCATCTCGTGCTCGACCACGCTGGACTGGAAGGTCACCACGTGCAAGGTAAAACCCGTCGGAAGTTGCTGCTCCAGCTCAGCGAGTCGCTTGCGCAAGGCATCACCGAAGGTTTGCACATTGAGGCCTGGCTGCATCGAAACGGCCAGTACCACAGCATTCTTTCCCTGATAGATCGCTTCGGTTTCCGGCGGGTCGACAGGGCTCACCGATACCCTGCTCAGGTTCTGCAACGCGACCTTCTGACCACTGGGCAACTGCACCGGGAACTGCCGAAGCTGCTCCGGCGAAAGCACCTCGCCACTGATCGAAAGCGTAGTGCTCTGCTGCCCGATGACCGGGTTGCCTCCCGTCGCGATCAGGTTGCGGGCCTGCAGTTGCTGAAGCAGCTGTTGCGGAGAAAGTCCGGCGGCGGCCAGCGTCTGGTGATTGAAGTCGAGGTAAATGCGTTCATCCTGCAGCCCATACAGCTGGACCTGATCGACGCCCTTGAGCTCATAAAGCTGATTACGCAAGCGCTTGATCGGGCCGCGCATCTCGCCCATGGTGAAGCCCGGCGCGGTCAGCGCGATCGAAGCCACGGCGACGCGACCGAAATCATCATCGACAAAAGGCCCTTGGGTGCCGGACGGAAAACCACCGCTCGTTTCACTCACCTTCGCCCGGAGCCGTTGCCACAGCAGCCCGAGATCCTTGACGTTGTCATACGCCGTAACCTGCACGATCACTCGGCCAGGCTGGACCGTGGTGAGCACGTTCTTGATCTCGGCCAGTTCACGGATACGCTCTTCGAGCGGCCTGGCGAGCAGTTCCTCGGTGCGCTCTGCGGACAGCCCTTCCAGAGACACGCTGACCAATGCGTCGCGAACGGTCACCGAAGGTTCTTCCTGAGAAGGAAAGCTCAAAAACGTGACAACACCGGCCAGCAAAATCAGCAAGGCAGCGAACAGGGTCAGGCGGCTTGCGCCCATGGCGCGGGAGGTAAGGTTCATTGCGCGTCACCGGTCAGGCGAGTGTCTGAATGAAACAGCGTGACGGGCTGACCGTCCTGCAGAAAAGCGGTGCCGGCAGTGACCACCTGCTCACCTGCGACCAGCCCGCTGACGACCAGTGCCCGACCTTCTCTGACCATACCCAGCGTCACGGAGCGTACGGCGACTGTTCCTCCCGCCTGGTAAACGAAGACTTCAGCAAGGTGGCTGTTGGCACCCATCCTTAACGCTTGCACTGGAACCGACAGCGACTGTGCGTCGGCAGCGGGATGCATTTGCACAAGCAGCGTGACGCCACTGGGCAGCCTGCCGGCAGGCCGCAGCACTCGGAACACAGCCGTTCTGACCAGCCCGTCATCAGCGCGGGGCGAAATGCCTTCCAGGGCGAGATCAAACCCTACCGTACCGTCTGCGCTGCTGGAGGCCCTGGCGAGGTCGCCCGGCTCAAGCGACTCGGCAAGTGCCAACGGAACAGCCGCCACCACTTGTTGCTCTGCGGCGGACTCTATATCCAGCAGCACCTGCCCGGCGGGCAACACGCTCTGCGGTTGTGCATGACGGGCCACCACGCGCCCGGCAAAGGGTGCGATCAAGCGGGTGCGATCCAGTTCGCGACGGGCCAGGTCCAGCTCGGCCTGCGTGCGCATCAGCTCGGCGCTGGCTTGTTCACTGGACGAGTGGGCCGACTCGACCACGCTCTGGGCGACACTGCCCGCTGCGAGCAGGTTTTGCTGACGCTGGTAGTTACGCTGGCGCTCCAGCGCCTGAGCCCGAGCCAGCCGCAAAGCGGCCTGCGCCTCCTGCAGACGCAATTGCGCAGGCTGCGGATCAAGGCGGGCGAGCACCTGGCCCGGCTTGACGCTATCACCAATGTCGGCCCGCAGTTCTGTCAGGGTGCCTGCCGATTCAAACGCCAGACTGGCGCGATCCTGCTGCCGAACGGTGCCAATGAAGCGCAACGCAGCGCCCTCTCCTGCCCGGACCGTCTCAACCTTGACAGCCCGGACAGGCGGAACGCTGGCCGTCTGTTTATCACCGCAGCCACTGATCATCAGAGTGATCAGCACGACGCCGCAAGCGCGCGACACACACCGCCGTAGGGCCGGAAACGCATCAGGATTCAATCGCATGGCAGGCTTCAACTCTTCAGAAAGCGTAATTCAAGGCAATCAGGCCACTGCCTTCGGCATCGGTCTCGACCAGCGGACTGCCGCGGGTCTGGTCGGTGTAATGCGTTACCCCGACGCTTGCGACGGTTGACCAGTGGGCGTCGAAGGTATGCTGCCAGGCGAGCGCCGCCGAGTAGGCGTAAATGCCGCTGTCTGCGCTGAAACTGGAGAAGCCGGTGCGCTGACTCTGGATCGGGCTCACGCCGAAATAGGTCTGGTTGTAACGGCCGTCACCAGCGTGCGCATCGATGTCGAGGGTCACCGTATCGGTCTGACTGTGGTAGGCGATGCCCTCGAAACCCAACCGGTAACGATTGCCACGTTTTTCACCAGCCACCCGCAGTTCGGCCTCGGCACTGACGGACAGCCACGGCATGAGTTGCTGGGAAACCATGAAGTCGCCAACGGTCGCGCCCTTGACAGTGCCCATCCCTCTCAGCTCGTTGGAACCAGGCCGATTCGTACTGTTTTTCTCGGTACGACCGAAATCGTAATTGAGTGCAGCGCTGGCACCGAACCCGGAATCCGACTGCCATTGCAGCCCCAGACCGCGCGTGGTGTCGGCGAAGAAGATACCGCGCTGGACCGTCAGCATGGGCACCACCTGACTGCGGTATTCATCGGCCCCCATGTAGCGCGGCAGCACGGCCATGCCGAGCCCGAAATTGACGTTGAACCGGTCACCCAGCATCGACTGGCCTTCGGCAGTGCTGTCCTGGGCGCAGGCCTGACCTGCCAGGGTCATGGCCGCAGAGGTGATCAACACGGTCAGCACAGGTTTAAGCAGCGCAGACCGCAGGTGAGTACGAGAGATTGCAGGGCTCATGGGGATACTCCGGTGTCATTCAGGATTGGGGTGGGGTTGTCGGTTCTGCTCCGTGCAGCACTCGAAACAGATCGATGCGGTTTTGCTGCAGCGCATCGAGGGACTGGCGAGCGGCTGCGTCGGCTTCAGCAATACGGAGAGTGGAAACCAGCAATGCAGTGCGCTCGACGGCGCCCGCATTGAGTTCAAAGGACAGGCGCCGCACTTTTTCCTGGACCAGCGCAACCCGCTCGACCTCGTTGCGGACATGGTTCAGGGCCTGCTGACGGCGGGTCAGCACAGCGGACATTTCACGGAATGCGTTCTGCACAGCCTTTTCATACTCGGCCACCGCGATCTGCTGACGCACCTTGGCAAGGTCCAGGTTGGCCTGATTACGCCCGCCGTCGAACAGCGGCAGATTCAACTGCGGCGTAAACAGCCAGGCCCCGCTGCCGTTGCTGAACAAGGTGCGCAGGCTGTCGCTCTGCAAGCCCACGCCGGTACTGAGTTTTATGGACGGAAAGAACGCCGCACGGGCAGCACCAATGTTGGCATTGCTGGCCTTGAGGGCTTCTTCGCGCTGACGGATGTCAAAGCGTTCCAGCAGACGCTGAGACGGCAGATTCGACAGCCAGGACGGCGTCTCGACCAGCGCGGTGGTGAGCGCAGGGGTGTCTGGCGTGCTGACGGGCAATACCGTCGAATAGCCGGTGAGTAACAACAAGGCCTGCGACGCGTTGGCGTGATCGCTGGCCGCATCCTGTACCTGCTGTTGCGCGCTCAGGGTGTCGAGGCGCTGTGCCATCAGATCATCCAGCGAAAGCGCACCTTGACGCTGCTGCTCTTCGGCCGTCTTGATCAGCATCAGCCGGGCCTCGTGAACCGCCTGCGCATCCTGTTGCACGGCAGCGGCCAGACGCTCGGCCAGCCAGGCGCGGGCGACTTCCGCAATCAACGCACTGCGTGCCGCCTGCTGGCCGTAGGTGCTGGCCAGATAATCGTGCCGCGCCGCCTCTGACAGGCTGCGCACGCGCCCGAAGAAATCCAGTTCAAAGTCAGAGACGCCCACCGACGCGATGGAAATGTCCTGGCCATAACGCTCGTCGGCGGCCGCATTATCGAAGTGCTGACGATCGCGCTCGACACCTGCAGCGAGGGTCGGAAAGCGATCGGCGCGGGTAATGCCGCGCATTGCCCTGGCCTCCTCCACACGCAGCACCGCCACACGAAAATCGCGATTGAACGCGAGGGCCGATTGCAGCAACCGGCGCAGTTCGTCTTTTGGCGACAACTCGCCAGCCAGCGCTTCTTCGTCGGCACTGAGCACGACGGCGCTGGAGGTATTCGAGGCCGGGACCACAGCGGACGCCTGATCGACCGGGACCGGCAACGCCGGACGCTGATAGGCCGGTATCAACGAGCAGCCCGAAAGAGTCAGGCTCGCCAGCATGGCCAGGCAACGCCAGCGGCGGTTGCGGATACGCTTGGACAGCGGTGTACTCATCGGCATAGGATCTGTCCGCGACAGTGGGCTCTGGACAGCATCCTGAACGTCGACTTTCAACAAACCGTTCGTGAATTATCAAGATTTGATCAAGAGGTGCGCTCGTGTCAGGAAAACGCATTCTTATCGTTGAAGACGACGCCGACAGTGCCAGCATTCTCGAGGCTTACCTGCGTCGTGACGGTTTCAACGTCGGGCTGGCCGAAAACGGTCAGCGCGGTATCGATATGCACCGTCAGTGGAAACCCGACCTGATTCTGCTGGACGTCATGCTGCCGCTTGTCAGTGGTACCGACGTGCTGTCGGCCGTCCGGCGCTGCAGCGACACGCCGGTGATCATGGTCACCGCCATGGGCGACGAACCGGAAAAACTCGGCGCCTTGCGCTATGGGGCCGACGATTACGTGGTCAAGCCCTACAACCCGCGAGAAGTGGTGGCCCGCGTGCATGCGGTTCTGCGGCGCTCCCAGCAGAACGGCAACAACGAGCGTCATTTGCGCTACCAGAACCTGCTGGTGGAGCTGGATGCGGTCACCGCGATCATTGAAGGTCAGGATGGCGCAGAGACCGTACTCGACCTGACACCTACCGAGTTCAAGATCCTTTCAACGCTGCTGAAAACGCCGTCCAAGGCCTTCACTCGCGAAGAACTGCTGGAAATCTGCCTTCCCGACAGCGAGGCGCTGGCCAGGGTTGTCGATGCGCATGTGCATAACCTTCGGCGCAAACTGGAGATCCATGGCGTGGAAAATGTGCTGGTCACCGTCCGTTCGGTCGGCTATCGGTTCAGGTGATCTTCATGCGAGATTTTTTCAGGCACAGACAAAAACCGTTGTGGCACTGGGTCGGCATGCGCATGAGCATGCTCGCCGTCGGTGCGGTCATCGTCATCGCGTTCTGCATGTGGCTACACGTCACAGTCTCTGACTGGCTCACCCTGCAGGCAATGCCGGCCGACGTGCGCATGGAGTTCCTGCGGCTGCAGGCAGAGCCCACCCTGGACATGGTCAAGCTGCGCGAACTGTTCTTCGAGTATTACCCGATCGAAAACCTGCTGCCGGGCATTGCCAACAAGGAATGGTGGGTGCTGGCAGCGCTGGTGTCGATCGCGATACCGATCATCATATTCTTCGGCTTTCTGTTTTCCCGTCCGCTTTCCAGCCAGTTCTCCTCGATTGCCAGAGGCGCACGTCAGGTCGCCCAGGGTGACTTCAAGACGCGCCTGCCGATGAGCGCCAACGACCCGGACGAATTGCAGGCGCTGGTCAGCGACTTCAATACCATGACCACTCAGCTCGGCCGTTACGAACTGGAAGTCAGCGAGTCCAGTGCCATGATTGCCCATGAGCTGCGCACGCCACTGAATGCCGCCATGGGACGCATACAAGGCATGATCGACGAAGTGTTCCCGCGTGACCTGGCACAACTGGAAATGGTCCACCGCCAGCTCGGCCAGTTGAACAAACTGGTGAGCGATCTGCACCTGCTCTCGCTCGCCAGCGCGGGTCAGTTGACCCTGGACAAGACGGAGTTTTCCCTTGAGAAACTGGTGGTCGAACGTCTGGGCTGGTTTGCCACGCCGCTCGATGAGGCAGGTGTCGCCGTGACGATCGACATCCCGCGGAAATTGACCGTCAACGCCGACCGTGACCGGATCGGCCAGGTCGTGAATATTCTCGTCGATAACGCGCTGCGCTATTCGGCGATGGGTGGTGAGCTGCTGATTGTCGGCAAAGCCAGCGCAGGGCGCATGGAACTGACCGTCTCGGACCGCGGCCCCGGCTTTGACTCGGAGAACCTCGAACAGGTGTTCGACCGCTTCTGGCGTGCCGAACGTTCGCGGGCGCGCTATTCGGGAGGCAGCGGCCTTGGCCTGTCCATCGCCAGAGCGATTTGTCTCGAGCACGACGGCACTATCGAGGTCCGCAACAGGCCAGGCGGAGGATCCGTCATCCGCCTGGAGATTCCGGGCTGAGCCTGCCTGCCCGGCCCCGCAGATCAGTGCCCCATCAACGAATCGATGCCGTCCGGCTTGTCATGCACACCAAAGCGGTCCACCAGCGTAGCGGTGGCCCGGTTCATACCGATAACGTCGACGCTGATGCCCGCCTTTCTCAGTTTCAAAACCACCTTGTCCAATGCGGCCACAGCGGTGATGTCCCAGAAATGCGCCTCGCGCAGATCGATGACCAGTGTCTCGAGGCTTTCACGCAAGTCGAATGAAGCCATGAAACGGTCAGCGGAGGCGAAGAATACCTGGCCGGTCACGTAGTAGGTGCGATGGCTGTGGAAGGGATCACGATGCGACGTGACATCGAGGAAGTGAGCGATCTTGCTGGCAAAGAACATCGAGGCAAGCAGAGAACCGACCAGCACACCATAGGCAAGGTTATGGGTCGCCACGACCACCACCACGGTGACCACCATCACGATGTTGGTCGAGAGCGGGTATTCCTTGAGGTTGCGGATCGATCCCCAACTGAAGGTACTGATCGATACCATGATCATCACCGCCACCAGCGCCGCCATCGGAATACGCGCCAGCCATTCGCCCAGAAACAGCATCATGATCAACAGCAGTAAACCTGCGCTGAGGGTTGAAAGACGTGTTCTGCCGCCAGACTTCACGTTGATCATCGACTGGCCGATCATGGCGCAGCCAGCCATGCCGCCGATCAGACCCGTGGCGATATTGGCAATGCCCTGCCCCTTGCACTCACGGTTTCGGTCACTGGTGGTATCAGTCAGGTCATCGACGATGGTCGCGGTCATCATCGACTCCAGCAGGCCCACCACGGCCAGCGCGGCGGAATACGGCAGAATGATCAGCAGTGTGTCGAGATTGAGCGCGACGTCCGGCCACATGAAGGTCGGCAGACTGTCGGGCATTGCGCCCATGTCACCCACGGTTCGTACATCAAGCCCCATGTAAATAGAAATTGCGGTGAGCACCAGAATGCACACCAGCGGCGAAGGCAGCAACTTGCCCAGCACCGGCACGCGCGGGAACAGGTAGATGATTGCCAGGCCCGCTGCGGTCATGGCGTAAACCGGCCAGGTCACATGGGTCAATTCCGGCAACTGGGCCATGAAAATCAGAATCGCCAGTGCATTCACGAACCCGGTAACCACCGAGCGTGAAACGAAGCGCATCAACTCACCCAGGCGCAGATAGCCGGCGATGATCTGCAATACGCCGCAGAGCAAGGTGGCGGCCAGCAAATACTGAAGCCCGTGCTCTTTGACCAGATTCACCATCAGCAAGGCCATCGCACCTGTAGCCGCAGAAATCATCGCCGGGCGCCCGCCCACAAACGCGATGACCACGCAGATACAGAACGACGCGTAAAGCCCGACTTTCGGGTCTACCCCGGTGATGATGGAGAACGCGATGGCCTCTGGAATCAGGGCCAATGCAACGACAAGCCCGGCCAATACATCGGCACGAACGTTGGAAAACCACGTAGCTTTGATTTTTTCGAGCATGGAAATACCTGTGACAGACGCAGCAAGACGCACGGCAGCGATTGCCGGACGAGCAGGAGCATCGGTTTTCGATTAAGTAGTCAGAGTGGGAGTGGCGGCGACCAAAAAACGGGCGCAGCAACGGGCGACTGCAGCAAGAAGGCAGTCAAGTGTTGCGAGGGGGGGCGTAGCGCTAAGGCGGCGTAGGCAGCCAGTTGGAACGGGACACGTCTATTTCCTTCGATGGGTCGTAAGGCGCTGGCATCATAGACCTATCCGTTTGAGTGATTCAAGCGCAAGTCATCTCCCCGAACGACCTGAGTGACGGATGACGCAACACCCTGAAACACGTGAACAAGCCATCTGATTCTGTTTTTTACAGTTGTTGTGTCTCTGTTCGTTATGGCCGGTTTCGCTCATGATGCAGCCTTGTTCATTCGATGCCGCTTATGAAACGTTACGAAAAATTCGCCGCCGACATCTCGGAAATGATTCGCAGCGGCGTCCTGCCCGCCGGGGAAAAAGTCCCGTCCGTACGCGTCGCGAGTCGCACCTGGTCCGTCAGCCCGGCGACGGTCTTCAAGGCCTATTACCTGCTGGAAGACAAGGGACTGATTCAGGCCCGCGCACGCTCCGGGTATTACGTACGCGAGCATGCCGCCAATGCACTGACCGAACCTGAACTGATCAGACACGCCAGCGAAGGCACCGAACTGGGTGTCAGCGACCTGATCTTTTCAGTGCTCGGCTCGCTCAAGGACCCGGACACCGTGCCATTTGGCTCGGCGTTTCCCAGCCCGCACCTGTATCCGTTGGCGAGCCTGGCAAAGTCGATGGCTTCAGCTGTGCGTGCGCTGACGCCTGCGGGCATCGTCAGCGACATGACCACCGGAAACCCCGAGCTGCGCCGACAGATCGCCCTGCGCTACATGATCAGTGGCGTGCGCTTGCCCGCTGACGAACTGGTCATCACCAATGGCGCCATGGAAGCCCTGAACCTGTGCCTGCAGTGCGTCACCGAGCCCGGCGACCTGGTCGCCATCGAAGCTCCGGCGTTCTATGCCTGCCTTCAAGTGCTGGAGCGTCTGAAGCTGAAAGCCGTCGAAATCCCCGTGCATCCGCGTGACGGGGTGGACCTCGATTCGCTACAGGACAGCCTGACACGCCTGCCGATCAAGGCTTGCTGGTTCATGAGCAGCTTTCAGAACCCATTGGGCGCGAGCATGACTCAGGAAAACAGGATCAGGCTCTACGACCTGCTGGAACAGCATCAAATCCCGTTGATCGAGGACGATGTGTACGCCGAACTGTATTACGGCGCCAAGGCGCCTCACCCGGTCAAAAGCCTGGATCGCAGCGGACTGGTGATGCACTGCAGCTCGTTTTCCAAGACCCTCGCGCCCGGCTATCGGGTCGGCTGGGTGGCAGGCGGGCGTTACACCGAGCAGATTGACCGCCTCAAGCTCATGACCACCCTCTCCCCTTCGGTCCCCGCTCAGGCCGCGCTCGCCGACTACCTCAAGCACGGCGGCTATGACCGCCATCTGCGTAAGCTGCGCGACACCCTCGAACTGCAACAAGGCGCGATGCTCGCTGCAGCCGCCCGCTATTTCCCGGCGGCGACACGCGTCACCCGCCCCGTCGGCGGCTACTTTCTGTGGTTCGAATTCCCCGAGCAGGTTGATTCGCTGCAGCTCTTTCAACTCGCACTCGCGCAGGGCATCAGCCTGGCACCCGGCCCGATCTTTTCCGCGTCACGGCGCTTCAAGAATTGCGCGCGCCTGAACTACGGCACTCCCTGGGACGAACGCAGCGAGCAGGCCATGGCAATGCTGGGCCGTATCATCGCGTCGTTCTGAGCGTTTTCATGCCTTGCACAAAGACAACTGATCCGTATTTTTAAGCTGTTTCTGAATCTGTACCAGAATCTGTCCGAGCACGATAATGGCAGCGCATTGAAACGCGCAGGCCAACCGCCAAGAGTGGCGCCTGCGACTCGTTACAGACAGATCGATCAGCAGGAGACGCTCATGGGCAAGCTCGGACTTTCATTGATAGGTTTTTTGTTATTGGCGATTGCGGTGGGTTTGCTGGGGACTATTTCGCCGTATTGAGCATTGATTACCGCCGTCGTGCTCATCGCTCACGTTTGTACACACACGTCCTGATGACTATCGCGCCCATGCTGCGCATGGGCGCGGAAATCTGCTCGAAACTCGTTCAGCAGCCGATTAATTAGTCTTCCTCATATACCCTTGCCGATTTACCCGTCTAGTACCTCAGCCTTCCCTCGCATAACTTCCTCTCGACCGATGTTGCTGCAGTGAAATCGTCAATGAGAACAGCCCATCCATGTTTTTTCGCCCGCGAGCTTTGCTGGTTCGTTCCACGGGAGGCACACAATGCAAAAACGTAATTTAGGCAACAGTTCTCTTCAGGTATCGGCGCTGGGGCTTGGCTGTATGAGCATGACCTCGGCCTATGGCCCGGCCGCCGACCGGCAGGCCATGATCAGCCTGATCCGCAGCGCGCACGAGCGTGGGGTCAACTTCTTTGATACCGCGGAAGCCTACGGCCCGTTCAGCAACGAAGAGCTACTGGGCGAAGCCTTGCAGCCGATTCGTGATCACGTGGTCGTCGCCACCAAATTCGGCTTCGATATCGACCTGATCAGCGGTGCCAGAGGCGCGGGCACGAACAGTCGCCCTGAGCATATTCGCGCCGTCGCCGAAGCGGCGTTGAAGCGTCTGCGCACTGACCGCATTGATCTTTTCTACCAGCACCGCGTCGACCCCGCCGTCCCCATCGAAGATGTCGCAGGCACCGTCAAAGACCTGATTGCCGAGGGCAAGGTCAAGCATTTTGGCCTGTCCGAGGCGAGTATCGATACCGTTCGCCGCGCCCATGCGGTGCAGCCGGTGACAGCTGTGCAGAGCGAATACTCGCTGTTCTGGCGTGGTCCCGAGCAGGACCTTCTGCCTGGGCTTGAAGCACTAGGGATCGGTTTCGTGCCATTCAGCCCACTGGGTGCGGGGTTCCTGACCGGAAAGATCGACGAGCACACGCAGTTCGATGCCTCGGACTTTCGCAGCGTCGTACCGCGCTTTTCCCAGGACGCACGCAAGGCCAACATGGCGCTGGTCGACGTCGTCAAGGCGGTTGCCCAGCGCAAGAACGCTACGCCTGCGCAAGTGGCGCTGGCCTGGCTGTTGGCCCAAAAGCCCTGGATCGTCCCGATACCCGGCACTACGAAACAACACCGTCTTGATGAAAACCTCGGGGCCGTCGAACTGGAACTGACTGCGGAGGACCTGCACATGATTCACGAGCAGACAGACCGCATCGCTCTGCTCGGTGATCGCCTGCCCGAAGCGGCGCTGAAGATGACCGGTCTGTGACCGCACATTGATCAAGGCTGCTGCCAATGCGCAGCAGCGTCCCTTCCCTGTCAGGAACTATTCCGATGAAAACCCTGATTGCCCTGCCTGTTGTCTTCTCGTTGGTCACCGGAGTGGCGCATGCCGAGCAGTCCGCGGACATCCGCATTACCCGTGGAGGCACGCAGCCTTCCATTCAAGGCAGCGCCGAAAACTTTACCGGCGCAGTGCGTGTTGACAGCCTTTTCAAGGCAGACAGTCCAGCCCGCATTGGCGGTGGCACCGTGACCTTCGAACCTGGCGCACGCACCGCCTGGCACACCCATCCGCTCGGGCAAACGCTCATCGTGGTTGCCGGTGTCGGCTATGTGCAAAAAGAAAGTGGGCATCGTCAGGAAATACGTCCCGGGGACGTCGTCTGGATCCCACCGTCGGTACGCCACTGGCACGGAGCGACGGCCACCAACGGCATCACGCATATCGCGCTGGCAGAAGCTTTGGAAGGTAAAGCTGTTACATGGGCCGAAAAGGTCTCCGACGCAGAATACGAGGGCATGCGCCAATGACACCGTCGCTTTTCGGCTCAGTACTTCATCGCAGAGCCCGCCCACTGGCTGCTTTACTGGCAGCGTGCCTCGGGTTGGGAAATGTAACGGCCGCTGTCGCTCAGGAGCGTGCGACAGCGCCCGCCATGACAAAAACGACGCCACCGGCTGGCACGCTGTCTGGCAAGCAGCAAGCCATTCCATTGATCGCCGCGTTCATGGCGACCAGCGATATGCCAAAGCTTGACTCGGCGCTGAATCAGGGGCTCGACGCGGGCCTAACCATCAGTGAGGCCAAGGAGATTCTGGTTCAGCTCTACGCCTATGCCGGGTTTCCACGCAGCCTCAATGCGTTGGGCGAACTGATGAAAACGGTTGAGGCACGCAAACAGCGCGGTATTCAGGACGCAACCGGAAACGAACCCGGCCGGGCGATCCCCACAGGCGAGGCGTTGCGTGAGGCAGGAGTAGCCAATCAGACACGCATTTCCGGTGGCGCCGTCAAAGGGCCTTTATTCGACTTCGCCCCTGTCATCAATCAGTTCCTGCAAACCCATCTGTTCGGCGACATCTTCGAGCGCGACAACCTCGACTGGCAAAGCCGCGAGCTGGCCACCGTCGGCGCCCTGGCAGCAACGCCGGGTGCCGAGCCGCAGTTGCGTTCCCATATGCTGGCAAGCATGAGGGTGGGTTTAAGCGCTGCACAGTTGCGCGAAGTGACCAACATACTTGCCGAACAGGCAGATGGAACCATCGCCAGACGCGCACGCGAGGCGCTGACACAAGCACTCGAAACGTCAAAGGACTGATCATGAACATGGCAAGAAACCTTCTGGCGCTTGCTATGGCGGGCATGCTGGCAGCCTGTGCGGTGAGTTCCAGCGAACCGGGCAATAACAGCGCGCCGCTGACGATCCAGAAACAAGGCAGCTTTACCGCCGGTGGCGAGATGATCACTGCACCGGGCACGTTCAACCCGCGCAAACCCATGCAGCCCGATGGCCAGACTTACCACGGGGACCATGCCTATGTGTTTTATCAAGTGCCGGTCAACGCACGAAAACTGCCAATCGTCATGTGGCACGGCGCAGGTCAGTTCTCCAGGACCTGGGAAACTACCGCTGATGGCCGTGAGGGTTTTCAGAATATATTTCTGCGGCGCCGGTTCGGCGTCTACCTGATCGATCAGCCGCGCCGCGGCGACGCCGGTCGCAGCATGGTCGAGGCAACACTCAAACCCACACCGGACGAGCAACTCTGGTTCAACCAGTTTCGCATCGGCCTGTGGCCCGAGTACTTCAATGGCGTGCAGGTTGCTCGTGATCCCGGCACACGCGAGCAGTTTTTCAGGGCCATGACGCCAAACACCGGGCCATTCGATATGAACGTCATCTCTGACGGGGTATCGGCAATATTCGACAAGATCGGCCCCGGCATTCTGTTCACTCACTCCCAGGCGGGCGGCCCGGGCTGGCTGACGGTCATCAAGAACGAAAAACCCGCCATAAAGGCGGGTTTTTTCTTGTTCAATGGCATTGCCCGGCAGCGTTGAAATACTGTCTGGCTCCACGAGCTGGACTTGAATAGAAGTATAGGCACCCAAAAATCACAAACGCTTATGCGAAAAACAACGCGCTAAACACGGTCTATGTACTTGGCTCCGCTGGCCCAATGGGCTGCGAAATCGGCAGAGCGCACTGCAGGATTACAACTCAGGATATCGAAAGTCGCCAACCGGTGAACATCGAACGGATCTTCGGCGACCATTCGTTGAATGTCCGCGATGTGTTCACCGTGCGCAAGGATGAAGCCCCCGTTCCCATCGGCGAGAGGGCCGGCAAACAGTACAGTTCCGGACTGTATATAGTTGACCAGCCACGCTTTGTGGGCGTCCAGATGAGCGTTGACTTCCTCAGCAGGACGAAGGTAAGTAAGTTTGATAGCAAATAGCATAAAATCAAGCCTCCAGACTGGGTGAGTTATTGAGCAGGGACTGACAACCCTGCAATGACAGCGGACATTGCAGCGGTTGCTTTTTCAACGCCCTGATCTCGTACTGGTTGGCCTCTGGAAACGCCCTCAGCGCGGATGAAGTGGACATCGCTAATTCCCAGAAAACCAAAAAATGCCCTGAGATAGCTTTCCTGGAAGTCCATTTTTTGCAGTGGTCCGTCCGCGTAGAATCCCCCACGAGCCGAGACCACGATGACGCGTTTGCCGCCGGACAAACCTACAGGGCCATGTTCTGTGTATTTAAAAGTTCGTCCGACCTGAGCGATCCTGTCCAGCCAGGCCTTTAGCTGGCTCGATACGCTGAAATTGTACATAGGAGCACCGATAACCAGCACATCGCTCGCCAGGAACTCCATAACCAGGATTTCTGACAGTTGATGCTCCTGCAGAATGGCCTCCGGAAAATCATTGATCCCGGTTTGCCGGAACCCTGCTGCAATAGGACCCGTGAGATGCTTCAACTCATCATCGACCAGGTCTCGGTACTTCACATGAGCCTCGCGGTGGCTGCCTTGAATGTGTGCAACAAGGGTCGAGGAAAGTGCACGGGTTATGGAGTTGCTGCCCATTATGCTTGAGTCAATATGCAGTATTTTCATGCTTGAGGCCCTTGAGATAAGTAATGGTTGTTGTCAAAAAAGCCGTGAACACTTTTCATCGTCCGGCTTCTCTGGCGGCGTGATCAATGAACTTGGCTACCGTATCGGGATGAGAAACTAGTGACAGATGGCTGGATCGAATTGATAAGGTCTGCGCTCCAATCTGTTTCGCGATAGCCCGCTGTACCGACGGTAAAAGCGCCTTGTCATCCGTTGTTTGCAAGTACCAGCTTGGCTTGTCGTGCCACGCCGCGTGCTGGATCTTCTCCGCGAAACAGGCTGCTGCGATAGGCTGTTGGACTGATGCAAGCAACTGCGCTTTTTTCATCGGCAAGTCCGCCGCCATGACGAGATGAAACTGCGCGGGATCGTCCAGCCAAAGCCAACCCTCCTCATCGGGTGTCAGGCCAGTCATAGGTGCATTCAGTCGCTGCAGGAGGCCCGCTGCTGATTCACCGCTGTCGGGCACCAGAGCGGAGAGATAGACCAGGCCCTTCACATTGGAGGCGTTACCGGCCTGTGTTATCACGGTGCCAGCCCATGAGTGCCCTACCAGGAGCACGTCGCCTTTTTGTCGGCGAAGCACGCGCTGCGTTGCCAAAACGTCATCTTGCAATGAGGTCATCGGGTTCTGCACTGCGGTGACGTAATAGCCCATGGCGGTCAGTTGCTTAATCACCGACGACCAGTTCGAGCCATCGGCAAATGCGCCATGTACCAGCACGATGTTGCGCACAGTGCCGTTAGGCAACGCAGCCATGGCCGGGCCACTGGAGAACAACAGCGATAAACCCAAGGCCAGGCCAAGCCGGCTCAGCCAGCTCAGTTGACTGGGACGTTTCTCTTCTTGACGCATGGAGTTCGTGTGGAGCGGCAGTTTCATGTCGGAGCGCCGTTGCAAATGACTGTGCACAGCTTAAGCAGGCCCAACTGGAACTGTTAGATAACAAATAGGCCACACTTCATGCAAAACTCGCCAACTTGATTGCCAAAGCAGGATTTGCCATGCGCATTGCGATTGTTGCTGTGGAAGGTAGCTTGATGTCCGCCATCACTGGGCTGGCTGATTTGTTCTGGATGACCAATCAGGCGCTGAAATCACCACCGCCCGGGTTGGCTTCGGAAATGAGGGCCAAGATCGATGTTGAATTTGAGACGATCATCGTCAGTTCGGATGGCAAGGCGCTGCGCGATCCTCAGGGCAGACTGATTCCCGTTGATGCAGACTTTTACACCGCGGGGTCTTTTGATGCAGTCCTCGTTACCGGCATGGCCTTGGGCCCGGATAAATTGCCGCCCACGTCCGACTCCCTCAAACGCGCGGCGGATTGGCTCAAAGTGAACCACCAACAAGGCGTACTGGTCTGTGGGGCGTGCGCGGGTACGTTTGTTCTGGGAGAGGCTGGGCTGCTCGACAACAGACGTTGCACCACTACCTGGTGGCTGCATCACGCTTTCAAAAAACGATTTCCAAAGGCTCAGCCCGTGTGGGGCGCTGCGGTGGAGCAGCAAGACGGCATCATTACCACTGGAGGGCCGTTGTCCTGGATTGATCTAGCCCTCTACGTGATCAGGTGCCTGGCCGGTGCCGATGTCGCCAGGTTGACCGCAGATATTTCTGTGACCGACAGCTTGCCACTGCCTCAACTGGTTTATGCACCCCGCGGTTTTATAAATAGTGCTGATCCGCTGCTTCTGGAAACCGAGCAAATCATTCGCCATGCCAGACCCGGGCTGACGGCTGAAGAGCTCGCCAAAATGTTGAATCTGAGCGAGCGGACAATGCATCGACGATTCAAGAAATTAACCAATGAGTCGCCTAAAGAGCTCATTACCCGAGTGAGGATAGAAACGGCTTGCGTCCTCCTCCAGACACCGGGAGCCAGCATTAAACAAGTGGCACTCAAGTGCGGCTACAACGAGGATACCTCGTTCCGACGGGCTTTCATTCAACTTACCGGGATGACGCCTGCGGATTACAAGCGCAGGTCTAAAGCGCAGTCCTCCGATGCGAGCGGATCAACGACGCGTTCGGTGCAGACGTAAGATTCATTTCTGGTACTGGAGGCGATTTAAAAACTACTCAAGGTGTTTTCTCAGCCAAGTCCATGAATTGTCGCGTTGCCAGCGCTCGGCGCCAAAACGAAAAAACCCGCCAGAAGGCGGGTTTTCGGTGTTTCAAAGATTTTTAAAGTCTTCTCTGAAACCTTGTCTGGCTCCACGACCTGGACTCGAACCAGGGACCCAGTGATTAACAGTCACTTGCTCTACCAACTGAGCTATCGCGGAATGAGCGCTATGTTACTGATTAGGAAAAGGAAGTCAAGCGAGGGGCTGAAAAATTTTCTGCGTGCGGCTTACGCGATATCGGTTGTTCCTGATGCACCCACGGGAGAGTACCTCTAGCGCCTTACGCGACACGGGACGCAGCTGATCGTACTGAAGTTGGCACTTCTGTCACATCAAGAAACATCTATCCCGGTCGACATCTGAGTCAGGTAATTCCTTTCCTACGGATCAGGTATAACAAAAAAATGGCCTCGCTCAAGACAGTACAAGCTCGCTACACCGCAACCTTCGTAGGATTCATGGCGCTGGTCATTGTTCTGACGGTTTATGGCATCGGTCAGTTCGTGTCCCCCAGGCTTACCGCCAACGATGAAAACATGCTGACCGCAAAGGCGGCAGACATCAGCAATGAGATCAAGACCGAGTTGGCCCGCGTACAGGCGCAGGCGCGGGTGATCACCGAGCTGGTGCCGCAGCTGTCCAGTGACGATATCGACCGCCTGCTGCCGTTCATGGTCAACCAGTACGGCGAAGCCAAGGTATTCGGCGGCGGGATCTGGCCTTTGCCGAACGTGCGCACGCCCGGTCGTGCCAAGCACAGCACCTTTTACCATCGCGATGCGTCGGGCAAGTTGATCGTCAACACCCATTGGAACTCGCCTGAGTCGCTCAACTATTTCGAACAGGGCTGGCACAAAGGCGGCTTGAACTCCCCTGCTGGCCAATGCGCCTGGGCGCCCGCCTATCAGGATGCCGCCAGCCCGGAACCGCGCACCAACTGCGCCATGGCCATCACCAAGGACGGCCAGCCGTGGGGCGTGTCGACCATCGACGTGACGCTGGGCTTCTTCAACAAGCTGGTTGAAGCCAAAGAGCAGGAAGTCCATGGCCGGATCATGATCATCGAGGCCGATGGCAAGATTCTGTCCAACGTGCCGGGCAGCAGCGACAAGATCGTGCTGCGCAATGTCTCCGAACTGGCGGCGCAATCGCCGTTCATTAATGGAATCAAGTCGGCACTCGCCGTCAAAGGTTCTGGCACCTCGCGTCTGACCTACCAGAACAGCGATGGCGAAGAATCAACGCTGTTTCTGATGCCGGTTGCTGGAACGCCCTGGTTGCTGGCCGTTTCGCAAAACACCGACCTGCTGAAAAGCCAGAGCGAAACCGTCCTCAAGACCTTGGCCTGGCTGCAGATCCCGATGGTTCTGGTGCTGCTGGTGCTGATGATCGTTGCGTTGCGCACGCTGATGAACCGTCTGGGCGTGCTCAAAACCAACATCGACACGCTGTCGGCCGGTGATGCCGATCTCACCCGGCGCATTGCTGTCAAAGGGCACGATGAAGTAGATCAGGTGGGTGAGTCGGTCAACAACTTCATTGCCTACCTGCAACGCATGATGCTCGACGTCAGCAGTTCCACCAGCGAGATTGCCAGCGGTATCGAACAACTTCGCAGTCAGGCGGGCGTTACCAATGCCATTCTGATCCGTCACGCCAACGAAACCGATCAGGCCGTTACTGCGATCACCGAGATGTCCTCCACCGCGGACGAAGTGGCCCGCAGCGCGGCGCAGACCGCAAGCTTCACGCAGTCGGCCAACGAGAACGCGCAGGTATCGAAAACCGTCGTTGCAGACTCTTCTGACAGCGTAAATGCACTGATCAGCGAGGTCGATTCGGCCACCAGCAAAGTGCAGTCGATGGAGCAGGACGCCAAGCGCATCAACGCGGTGCTGGCGGTGATTGGCGAAATCGCAGGGCAGACCAACCTGCTCGCGCTTAACGCCGCCATTGAAGCAGCGCGCGCCGGCGAACAGGGTCGTGGCTTCGCGGTCGTGGCCGACGAGGTGCGCGCCCTCGCCGCTCGTACCCAGGCCAGCACGTCGGAGATCAACGAAATGCTCGGCAGCCTGCAACAAGGCGTCAGCGCCGCAGTAGCCGCGATGGAAAAAACCCGTCAGAGCTGCCAGACCACGGCGGGCAAAACCACTGCCGTAACAAGCGGCCTGGACGACATGACTCGCTCGGTTCTGCAGATCAACGACCTGAGCACGCAAATCGCCACAGCGGCCGAGGAGCAAAGCGCGGTGTCCGAGGAAATCAGCCGTAACATCATTGCCGTTCGCCACATCGTCGAAGAGCTGGTCGAAGGCGGCTCCAGCAACGAACGCAGCACCGCTGCCCTTTCCGAGTCCAACACTCGCCTGATTGCGCTGGTACGGCGCTTCAAGGTCAGTTAAAACCTCTGCGGGCCTGCCGCAGCTTGCGTCAGGCCCGCTGTCTATTTGATCCGGTAGTGGAAGGTATTCTTCACCCCGGGCACGGTCACCGCCCTGCCCTCGACAACCCGTGGCTGATAACGAAAGGTTTGCGCTGCGGCCAGTGACGGACGGATGAACAATGGATGGCAGGCACCCTGCACTTGCGGGTTGACCACTGTGCCTTGCGGTGACACGTCGTAGACCACCGTGCAATCACCCTCGATGCCTTTGTCCAGCGCCCGTTCGGGATAGTCCGGGGCCTCCTTGCTCAGCGGCTGGTACTGGCTGCTGTCGGCAGCGGCAGTCTGCTGCTGTGATGAGTGCTGCGCCTGGCGGGCACGCTCGGCGGACTGGCGTGCCTGCTCAGCCTGACGCTGCTGCTCGATTTGCTGACGTTGCTGTTCGGCCAATTGCTGTTCCTGCTGCCTGCGCTGCTCGGCCTCGCGCAGGCGTTGGGCATTCTGCAGTTGCTCGCGCTCGCGCTTTTGCTCTTCGACGCGCTTGCGGGCCACTGCAGCCTGGTCGGGTTGACGTTGCGGCTCTGTCTGCGGTTTCGCAGCTTCGAGCGGTTTGCTGACCGGCAACGATGCCGGTGCAGGGGGTGGCGGCATCTGCACGGGTTCGCTTACCGGTGCCGCTGCCACTGGAACCGGCTCAGGCGCGGGCGTTGGCGGCAGAATCAGTAATTGGGTGGTCAGGGTTCTGACCGGTTCGGGCGGTTTTTCCCAGGCGTTCCAGCCGAGCATCAGACCGCTCAGCAAAGCGCCATGCAACGCCAGCGCGACCGCCGCCGCGAGGCCATTGCGGCGCAGCCAGGGCCGGTTCCCCCATTCGCGGCGCGGCGGCTGATAGTCGAGGGTCAGGGTGTTCATTGCGGCGCCTCGGTCACCAGCCCCAGTTGCGTCACGCCACTGCGTTGCAGGGCCGCCATGGCAGCAACCACACGACCGTAATCGGCTTTGTCATCCGCACGGATGAACACTTGCATGTCGTTGCGCTCGGCCACCAGTTGGGCAATGCGCGCCTGCATGTCTTCCAGGCTCGCGGCCTGATCGGTCTGCGCCTGAGTGTCGACGGTATCGCCCAGGTTCCAGTAGTAGCCGCCCTGCGCCTTGACGGACAACGTCACGATGCGCTGCCGGGTGTCGGTGACGAGCGCTTCGCTGGCCACTTTGGGTAACTCGATTTTCACGCCCTGGGTGAGCATCGGCGCCGTCACCATGAAAATCACCAGCAGCACCAGCATTACGTCGATGTAAGGCACGACATTCATTTCGGCCTTCGGGCCATGTTTGCGTTGCGGTTTGACCAGCATGACAAGTCCTCAGGCAGCAGCGGCCATGTTGCGTGTCAGGCCTTGCAGAGTGCGATTCAGGCGCACCTGCAGTTCGTTGCCGAAGCTGTAGTAGCGTGCCGTGAGGGTCTGGCCACGGGCGGCAAAGCGGTTGTAGGCGATCACCGCCGGAATGGCCGCGAACAGCCCGATGGCGGTGGCGATCAGCGCTTCGGCAATACCCGGCGCGACCGTCGATAGTGTGGCCTGCTGCACCTGCGACAGGCCGATGAAGGAATTCATGATCCCCCACACCGTGCCAAACAGGCCGATATACGGGCTGACCGAGCCTACCGTGGCGAGAAACTGCAGGCCTTTTTCCAATTGCAGCTCTTGCTCGCTGATGGCGACCTGCAGCGAGCGCTCGACGCCGGAGAGCACCACATCAGGCTCGATACCCGGCCGCTGCTTGAGCTGCATGTATTCGGCGTAACCCGCCTGAAATACGTCCTCGATCCCAGTCGCATCACGCTGCGCAGAGGATGCCTGCGCCTGCAGCGGTGCCACGTCGGCGGCACTGCGAAAGCGTTGCTGGAAGGCATCCAGTGAGCGCTCGTAATGACGCAGGACAAGACTGCGCTGAATGATCAGGTACCAGCTGACCAGCGAGGCGAGCAGCAAAATCAGCATCACGGCCTTGACCAGCAGGCTGGCATCGCTGATCAGGCCCCAGATGGTCATGTGTTCGAGAGTGGCGTGCATCGGGGTAGTCCTCTGTAATGGAACGAATGATTAGCACCGCTTGATGACAAACGACTTACGGCAGCTTCAAGGTCTTCATGACCTCCGCCCACGGCATGAACTTGAAGTTCTGCGCCTGCTCGGGCATGCGCTTGCGCCCGTCCTGAACCACCAGCATGCCTTTGCTCCAGGGGCCGCCGAGGTTCATGGCGGTCACTTCGATGCCGTCGGTTTCCGAGGTGCCGTCAATCCCCGCCTTCGCGTTCAGGCCGACCCGAAAGGCGCCGCGCAGTGCATAAGGCGGCTCGGCATCCACCACCACATAGCTGTCGTTGCCCTGACTGGAAATCAGCAGATAGTCATGGCCATCGCTCTGGTACAGCGCCAGCCCCTCGACATCGGCGTGCACCACTTCACCCACCTTGATCACGCTGGACAGCGTTGCAGGCTGATCCGCCCGCGCATCGACTTCCCAGACACCTACGTCTTCTTCACCGAGAAACAGGCGCTGACGCTGGTCATCGGCCACGCAGCCTTCCGGTTGGGTGTCGACCTTGAAGCGGCGTACCAGCTCGCCTTTGGCCTTGCCGTCCGGGGCGCTGAGCCGGTATTGGAGAAAGCTGCCGTCCTTGCCGTTGGCGAAGGCATACAGCTCGCCACTGGCAGGCTTGAACAGGCAGACGCCGTAGATTTCCGCCAATGGCGTGGCGATTTCCCCCGCCTCGTGAAGCGTGCCGCTGGCGCGGTCGATGCTGAACAGGCTCAGGCTGTTGCGATCGCGATTACTCGCCACGGCCAGGTCGACGTTCTTGTTGCCCAGCATGAAACCGGGGCGCACATCGACATTGTTCAAACGCCCGACCGGCAGCTCCTGTAACTGCTTGCCGCTCAGGTCGTAAGCCAGCAGACCCTGCTTCTTGTTGGTACCCAGCACCCGGCTGAGTGCCGGATTTTTCGAGTTGACCCAGATCGCCGGGTCGTCGGCGGCGTCACCCTGACGCCCGACCGACTGGCTCTGGATGGCCGGCATGACACTCGGCAGCGGCGCAGCAACCGCGACCGGTTTGGGCGTCCAGTTCAGCGCCCCCTGATACAGACGCTCACCGTCCTTGTCGTTGACCAGCACCTGCAAACCACCCTTGTTCTCATGCACCGAGAGACCTTCGGGCTTCTTCAGGTTCATCAATGACAGATCGGCCACCGGCACCCAGGCTGCCTGCTGTTGATCATCCTGCTGCTGATAGAGATGCAACGACTTGCCCTTCGGGTCCAGCGCCAGCAGACCGCCAGGCACAACAGCCATTGCCCCAGCGGCCTGTTTCAGCTCGCCAAACGGCTCGCGCAGCGCCACCGGCTGCCGGGCGACATCGGCCTCGGGATGCGCCGGGTAAGCCCACCAGCCGATGTTCGCTTCATTGACGAACAACCTGTGCGCGGCATCGTCGACCTGACAAAACTCGGCGTTGGGAGGCAGCGGCAGATTGCGCACCAGGCGCGGCTCGCCATTGAGCCGGTTGTTCGCACCAATCAGCCATTGCTCGCCCTTGCCCTCTTCGCCCACCAAAAATACAAACAGGTTGCTGGCGTCATCGCGATACAGACACAGGCCGGCCACTGAATAGTCGCGTGCCGGTAGGTAGACCGGCTTCGACCAGTGCATCTTCGCCGGGTCCAGCTGGGTCAGCAGTGCCTGTTGACGTGCGTTGTCCAGCGTCGCGAGCAAGACGCTCTCGCCCGTTGAGCGGCTGTCGAGCCCTTGAAATGAACCGGGCATGCTTGCCAGTTCGCGGCCCTGCTCATCCAGCAGCAACAGGCCGGCCTTGATGCTCGTGGCCAGACGCCGACTGCCGTCACTGTCCGGCAAGAAGGCGACAGACTGAGCCTTGAACGAGGCGTTTTCAGCCCAGCGCGTCAGGTTCAGATCCATCGGCGACGAGGCCTGCGCAGCCCCGGCCGTCAGGCAAAGCAAGAGCGCCAGGCACACTGGCTTGGGTAATAGCGAAATCATCATGAACGGTTGAATCCTTTGAATGAGCGCTTCAGATCGATCAGAAATGGGTGAAGGTCAGGCCGACCTTGTAAGTCGGGCCGTACTCTTCGTACTGGCCGTTGTAGGCACGATGGCCGCTGTAGACGAAGTACGGCTGATCGGTAAGGTTCTGCGCCTCGAAGCTGACCTTGAGGTTCTTCGTCAGTGAATAGCGCGCGCTGAAATCAACGAAGGTCTGCGCGTCCACATACTGGTCATGGTCCTTGTCGCCGATCGCCGCCAGCTCGTAGAGGTAGGCCGACTTGTAGTTGGCGGACAGACGCAGACTGAGCTTGTCGTTCTCCCAGCCGAGCATGACGTTACCGACGGTTTTCGACTGGCTGGGCAGGTCGATATCGCGTTTGCGATTGCTGCCGGTGCTCTGGTCGAAACCGTTGATGCTGGCATCCGAGCGGCTCAACGTGGCATTGGCGCCCAGCAGCAGACCGTTCCATGGCGCAGGCAGCCAGTCGAGCTTCTGCGAGTAGGCCAGCTCCAGGCCATACAGCTTGGCCTTGTCGCCATTGGCAAAGGTGTTGGCCTCGGAGAAGTTCGCCCACTGCCCGGTGCCGGCCAGGTCGGTGTTGTAGACGAAATTCTGGATGTCCTTGTAGAACACGAACGCCGACACCGTGCCTGCGCGGCCCATGAAGTGTTCGATGCCCAGGTCCAGGTTGCTTGACTCCAGCGGCTTGAGATTCGGGTTACCGAAAGACGCTTCGTCATCATCGATCACAAAACCCGGTGCCAGTTGTCCGAACGTGGGACGTACCACGGTTTTGGTCCATGCAGCACGCAGTTGGGTACTCTTGTCGATCTGATAACGGGCATGCAGGCCCGGCAGCCAGTGATGATAGCGACGGCTGGTGGTACTGGACTCGAACGCGCCATCACGCACACCAGTGCCCTTGGCGTCCATTTCCGTGCCTTCGTAGCGCAGGCCGGCGATGAAGCGCCACTTGTCGACATCCAGGGTATTCATGAAGTAACCGGCGTTGATGTCTTCGTTGATCTTGAAGTCATTGGCGCGGCTTTCGGCCTCGTCGTAGGCGTCAGCAGCGTTGAGGCCACCGATCAGCCCCTTGATCGCACCGGGGCTGATGCCGCTGCCGAAGTTGCCCAGCCGGTAGTCGATGTTGCCTTTCTGGAACTGCGTCAGGTTGAGTTGCTGGTCGCTGAAGCCCAGGTCATCGAAATCCTCGTATTTCCAGACTTCCAGGTCATTGCTCTTGTCGCGACGGCTGACCTTGCCACCAAACTTGAACTGCGAGGCATAGCCCTTGAAATCGTAATCACGGGCCAGGTCAAGACGCAGGTTTTTCTCGGTGTCCTTGGTGTACTGCTTTTCCCAGTCGACCTTGTCCAGGGTGAAGTTCGAGTTGTCGTAGAACGAGGAGCCGACAATCGGCCGCGGCTTGTCGCGGTCGTAGAAACCGGTGTCGGCAAAGTCATCGTTGCCGACGAACGTGGCGCCTGCGATATGGCCAGGGCTGTCCTCGCTGGATTCGCTGTAACCGGCCTGGCCGCTGAGGGTCCACAGGCCGACCATGCGCTCGCCACCGAACACGTAGGACTGGATTTCCTGGGTTTCAGTACGCGCCTTGAGCTTGCGCGTGCCTTCGGCATCGCCCGTCTGCCCTGCGCTTTGCGCATCGGCAAACTCGAAACCGTTGGTGGTGCGGACTTCGTCGTCCTTGAAGCGGCTGTACAGGGTGCGCAGGTAATACTTGCTGACGTCATCGGGCCGGTAATCGAAGTTCAGGCCGCCACCGGCGCGCTCGCGACTGATGTCGTAGTCGCGCTGTTCGAATGATTGCAGCCGCGCGCCATCCCAGTCACCGCCGGTTTCGACGTTGTCGGAGCCGAAGTCACGCTTCTGCCAGCTCAGCGCTGCTGCCACGCCGAAGTTGTCGATGCCGTCGCCGAGGCTGAAACGATTGCTCGCCGCGCCGGAAAACTTGGGACTGGTCTGACGCGTGTTCTTGTCGTAGCTGGCCTCGCTGCTGCCGGTGTAGAACAGGCCCTTGTGGTCGAAGGCCGAGAGGCTCTCGACATCGATGGTGCCACCCAGCGAATTGGCGTCCATGTCCGGGGTCAGGGTCTTGATCACTGACAGGGACTGCACCAGTTCGGCGGGCAGGACATCCAGCGCCACGGCGCGTCGATCACTTTCCGGGGCAGGCACCATGGTGCCGTTGATGGTCACGCTGTTCAGGTCGGGGGCCAGGCCACGAACGGTGACAAAGCGCCCCTCGCCCTGATCGCGCTCGACGCTGACGCCCGGCAGGCGCTGCACCGCTTCGGCGACGTTCTGGTCCGGTAACTGCGCAACACCGTCGGCATGCACCACGCTCTTGATGCTGTCGGAGCTGCGTTGCTCCTTGAGCGCGTTGTCGATGCTCGCGGCCTGGCCGACCACTTGCACGTGCTCGGTGGTATCGGCTTCGGCGGCCTGCAAACGTTCGCTGCCGATGGCAAACGCCAGCGCGCTGAGTGTGAAACCGACCAGTTGGGCCCTGCTGCGACGCCTGTGCATGTAAGTCCTCCCCCATAAACCCGACAGACCAGGCAAATGGCCCGGCAACTGGAGGCGCAAGCTAGAGCCGTGCAGTGACGGTTCTGTGACAGGTAACGGGCCCAGGGGCTGAAAACAGCGGGTTTGAGGGGAATCGGGCAGGTAAATGAGCTGATTTGACTTTCAGGCGGGGCTGAAGCTGTAGGCCGTACTGATGCTCGGTGTGTCTGGCGCATTGTATGTACCGACTCTACTGTCGGTTCCCGACAGATCGCGAGCAAGCTCGCTCCCACGGCCGCTGGCCAGAATCAAACGCCGACAGGCAGGCAACTCTGATACGACACAACCTCATGCGTTACCCGCAACCGCTGCCAACGCAGCAATGACACTGACGACGCAGAGTGCGACGTAAGTGACGGCTGAGTCCTGGCGCTGATCAGAGGTGGCTTACACGTCAGATGCGAAGCAAAAACCTACAACACACGTGAGCTGATTCGACCTTTCGCGGTCCGCGTTACCCGTCACCGAAGTGTCATGTGCATCTGTTCTGCTGGCCGATAATCAGCACTTCGGGAGCCGTCTGTTCATGTTCAGGATCATCCAACCTCATCGCTGGAAACTCGCCGTGCTGATGGTCGCCTCCAATCTCGGCCTGCTGGCGTTTCTGGCATTCGGCACGCTCAAACATGTCAGCGAATGGCAGTGGCTGGACATCGTCGGTGAAGGTGGCTCAGCCCTGCTGTCGCTGGTCTGGCTGTTTCTGGTGTTCAAGAGCAGACCGGCCGGCCGGGTGACCAATTACCTGTCGATCGGCCTGAGTTGCGTGTTCTTCTCGTGGTGGATCGACGCGCTCGACGAATTCATCCGCCTGCCCGCCGCGATCGAATGGGATCACTGGCTGGAATCCGGCCCGATGCCGGTCGGCCTGATTCTGTTGACCCTGGGCATCTACCACTGGCATCGCGAACAACTGGCAATCAGCGCACAAATGGAAAAACGCGAGCGCGGCTTCCGGGAGCACCGGTTGTACGACAAACTCACCCCGCTGGGCAGCGCCGACTACCTGAAGCGCCAACTGGTGGTCAGCCTGGAACAGAGTGTCTGCCAACAGCAGCCGCTGTCGCTGCTGGCGCTGGACGTGGATGGTTTTAGCGCGATCAACAATGCCTTCGGGCATGCCGAAGGCGATGAGGTGCTGTCGGCGCTCAGCCACTTGCTGGTGCTCAATCTGCGCCGTCAGGACCTGCTCTGCCGTCTGGCTGGCGACCGTTTCGTGGTGTTGTTGCCCAACACCGGAGAAAGCCAGGCAAAGCTGCTGGCGCTGGAGTTGCAGCAGGCGGTCGCCAGTCTGGCGCACAAGACCCGCCAACAGGGCGAACGCATTCACCTGTCGGCCAGCGTGGCGGTCGTCATGGCACTCAATGAAACGCCGGACAACCTGCTGCGTCGCCTCAATCTGTCGCTGGCTCGCGCCCGACGCCCTCTGACCTGCACTGCCTGAGCGCCTGCCATGACGCTTAAAAGTGACTGGTATGAAATCGACAGCCGCTTCATCCCCGGCCACTACCAGCCGGCAACGCTGATTGATCTGGCCTTGTCGCGCGGCATTGACAGCCATCGCCTGCTCAAAGGCACCGGGCTGTTTTACGAGGACATCGTTGCGGGCAAGACGCGCCTGAGCCCGCAACAGTTTTTCGTCCTGATCGGTAACGCGCAACGTCAGATGGAAGCCGACGACACCAGCTTCCTGTTCGGCCAGCGGCTGTTTCCCGGCCACTACGGCGCGGCCAGTCACGCGCTGCGTCATGCGCAAAACCTGCATCAGGCGCTGGAGATACTGATCCGCCAACAGGCGCTGCTCAGCCCGCTGCTGATACCGCGTCTGGAGCTGGACGAACAGTTCGCCTATCTCTACTGGCTGGACAGTTGTGGTGCAGGTGAACAGCAACGCTTCCTGCTCGAAGCCGGCATGACCGCACTGGTGGCGATGAGTCAGTCGCTGAGCGGCGAGCGTTTGCCGTGGGAATGCAGTTTCTGTCACGAAGAGCCACGCTACATCGAGCAGTACTGGGTTCATCTGGGCGAAAACACGGCATTTGGCCGCCCGCTGAACATGATGCGCCTGCCCAGGTATTACCTTACCCATGCCTGGCCTGGCGCATCGCCCATTGCCGTGCAGGTCGCGCAGCAGGAAGCCGACGGGCAACTCGCCGCGCTGGGCATGTCGTTCAGCCTGCTGGACCGCTTGCACCAGCACCTGCGTGAACATGTGCGACAGGCCACCAGCCTGGAACAGGTCGCTCACGCTTTCGCCATGAGCCCGGCCACGCTGAAGCGCAAGTTGCACAAGCACGGCACGCACTTTCAGGCGCAGCACGACCTGGCGCGCAAGCACGTCGCGTTGTACCTGTATCAGATCAAGGGGATGAGCAACGAAGCTGTGGCGGACTACCTGAACTTCAACGACCCGGCCAATTTCCGCCGTTCATTCAAACGCTGGACCGGCAGCACACCGACCCTGATCCAGCGCCTGTTCAACTTCGAATGAGTCCGCCTCAGCGCTGCGCGCACAGCTTGTAACCCAGGCCATGGGCCGTGTGCAGCAACGGCGTGTCGTGCCCGCCATCCAGTACCCGCCTGAGCACATGGATGTTGCTGCGCAAACTGCTGCTGTTCGGGGCATCACGGCCCCAAAGCGCCTCTTCCAGCTCGGCCCGCTTGACGATATGCGGGCTTTTGCGCATCAGCAGTTCCAATAGCTTCATGTTGGTCGGGTTGAGCTTCAAAGGCACGCCTTTGCGGGTGACCTCCAGGGTGTCGAGATCGAACTGCAGGTCGGCAACCACCATCATCCGGTTGTCCTGGCGCTGCCGTCGGCTGACGATCGCTTCTACCCTGGCGAGCACTTCGGACATTGCAAACGGCTTGGTGATGTAGTCGTCGGCCCCCACCTTGAAACCGGTGAGCCGATCATCCAGTTCATCGCGCGCGCTGAGCATCACAATCGCGACTTCCGACTTCGAATACTGGCGCAGGCTGTGGCAGATCTGGTTGCCGTCGATGCCGGGCAGCATGATGTCGAGAATGATCGCATCGAAGCGTTTCGACGCGGCCAGATGCAGCCCGCTCAGGCCGTCCAGCGCCCCTTCTACCGCATGCCCCCTGAGCTCGAAGAATTCCAGCAGGTTATCGTGGATATCACGATGGTCTTCAATAACCAGAATGTTCATTGCCGCGCCTTGTTGTTGTTCTACCCGGCCGACCGGGAACCTGTTGCCAGTGCGTCTGCAGGTCGAGTGACGAATGCATCAGGTTTGTTGACGGCCAACGCCTGGCGAATCGGCTGTTGCAACCTCGATCGGCCATAGAAGCACAAGGCAACCAGCAACGTGCTCAGCCACACCACAATACCTGCCCAGAAGGTGTGCGACATGAAGTGCCAGCCTTGCAGCACCCGCGTGGTGCCGTAAATCATCCCGAGCAGCAGAATGGTCGCCAGCAGAGTATTCGAATGCCGCCAGCAATAGCGACGAGCCACGAAGTATAGGGCCAGCAGACTGAACGCGCTTGACGCGTGACCGCCCGGCCAGCATCGCCCGGCGCCGGCCTCGTGCAGCAGGTTGAAGTTCCTGAACCACTCGATGTGCGCCTGACTGCCACCGTACAAGGTAGTCTCGACAGGACAGTAAACGCTGGTATGGCTTTTCAGGTAATGGATCATGGCGGTGCTCAGCGCAAAGGCAACGATGACGAAAAAGAAGTCCAGCCGGTGCCTGCGTGCAAAGCGCAGGAAGGTGCCCAACCGAGAGCCCGTCAGCCGCCTCGCGAGGCGCGAATCATCATATTTTTCCAGCAACGGCCAGACAAAGGACAGCATCGCACCAATGATCGCCAGCTCTCCGGTCCAGTTCGGAAGGATCCGCGCCCATCTGTGTGTGATGTTCTCGAACAGATGGCTCTGGCCGATGGGAAACACCCCGGCCGTCGAATCGAAAAACAGGTCACTCAGTTGCCGGTCGATCGTGGTCAGGTCGAAGGTGACGAAGACCAGTAACGCGAAAAACACCGGTACACCCAGGTTGATGCCGTAGAACCGCAGCCTGGCGCTGGAAGATGTCGTCAATTGAATTGCTCGCTGTTGAGGTTTGCCCATTGCCCGGCATTCAGGGAGCCGAGGATTTTCGGCGGATGGCTGCCGTCTATTTGTACGAAAAACGCCTGGGCGTACTCACTGGAGCGCTCGCCGCCAGGTACGCCGACCTTGCGCTCGAACTGATCGATGCAGCCACTGTGGGTCACCAGCACCATGTTCTCGCCGCTGACCTTGTGGGCCTGCACCGCTTTCATGAAGCCGCTGTCACAGTCGTTGATCCAGTCCTGGCCAGCCACCGCGTGCCCGGCCAACAGTTGCGCAGTCTGTTGCGTGCGGGTCTTGGGGCTGGCGATCATGCGCGCGTGGTCCATGCCCATTTTCTGCAACCCGGCGCCCACCGCCAGAGCGGCGTCGCGGCCGTTGGAGGTAATGCCGTCGGCGTCGCTCATGCACGGGTTGCTCGAGCGGTCACAGCGTTCGGCGTGGCGAATCATCACCACCACATTGCCTTGCCGCCAGTGCTCGCGAAGGCCGGAAACGCTCAGGTTGCTGCCGACCCCCAGGTCCACCACATGCACGCCTGAGAACGCCGAGTAGAACCATGCACAGATAGCCGTCAGCACGACGGCAACGGACATCGATACGATGTGCCGATGCAATTTGTAGCGCTGACTGATGCCCGAACGGGGAAGTACATTCTTGTTGATTATCGTGTCGGTCAAGGGACCACTCCTGCCATGAACCTATGTGTGGCGTTGACCCAGGGAGTGCCCGAGGTCTGTGCCGCTCCCATGCAGGCAAGATAGGTTCAGCATCGTCCCGATGCGGTGAAGAAGATGTGAAAAACGTGTTGTGGCCCAGCGCCATGTTTTTCACGCGAACGCTCTGGAATGGGCCTTTGCGGTTTTACGGACGTGAACATGAAGATAATTTAAGCGTTTTTCCCGAAAGTTCCGTGCCCATCGGGACGGTTTTGGACTCACAGACCGTGTGCTGCAGCAGCTGTGCGCAAAGGATTAGCCACTAAAACGCTTATCGTTTACCATGCCGCGCGTCGGTTTCCGAGAGGAACTAACAGGGAATTCGCACGCCTTTCTCACCAGGCGAAAAACGAAACTGCCCCCGCAACTGTAGGCACCGAGCCTGCTCCATGACTGCCACTGGATCGTGATCCGGGAAGGCCGGAGCCTGGCGCTGACGTGTCAGTCAGGAGACCTGCCGACCCGCTTCAATCCACTAACCGGCGGGGTGTCCGGGAAGGACATCCGCACGCGTCGGCATTTCCTGTCGTGCCCGGTGATCATCCGGGGATGTGTTTCCTGATGTGCATTGCGCCCTGGCACCTGCTCCAACGGAGACCGCATTTCATGTCGCTGCCCCGCCTCGCCGCACTCGCTGCCAGCCTGACGCTGTCCACCCTGGCCCTCGCCGCCCCCACTCAGTACCCGCTGACCCTTGAAAACTGTGGCGCGACCCTGACCTTCCAGCATGCGCCGACCAAGGCCGTCACCATTGGCCAGGCCGGCACCGAAATGCTTTACGAACTGGGCCTGGGCGACAGACTGGTCGGCACTTCCCTGTGGTTCAACAATGTATTGCCACGCTTCAAGGCGCAGAACGACAAGGTCGAGCGCCTGGCCGACAACGAGCCCAGTTTCGAGGCAGTGATTGGCAAGCGACCGGAACTGGTGGCCGTGCAACTGGAGTGGATGGTCGGCAAACAGGGCGTGGTCGGCACCCGCGAGCAGTTCCATGACCTGAAGATACCCACTTACATCCTGCCGTCCGACTGCGAAGGCAAGGACAATCTGGTCGGTGCCGATGGCACACGCCTGGAGCCGTTCCGCATCGACACCATCTACAAGAGCATCGAGCAACTGGCGCAGATTTTCGATGTACGGGATCGCGGCGACGCGCTGGTTGCCGACCTCAAGGCCCGCCTGAGCGCAGCGATCGCCAACGTCCGGCAGAACAAGGCCAATGACGTCTCGGCGCTGTTCTGGTTCTCCAGCTCCGACCTTGCCAGCGACCCTTTCGTGGCCGGCCGCAAAGGCATTCCGGACTTCATGCTCAACAGCCTGGGCATGCGCAATATCGTTCAGTCCGACGAGGAATGGCCGACTGTGGGCTGGGAAACCATCGCCAAGGCCAACCCGAGCATTCTGGTCATCGCACGCATGGATCGCCGCCGCTTCCCGGCCGACGATTACCTGAAAAAAATCGAATTCCTCAAGACCGACCCGGTGACCCGCAACATGGACGCGGTCAAGCATGACCGGATCGTGATCATCGACGCCGAGGGCATGCAGGCGGGCCTGCGTCTGTTTACCGGTTTCGAGGAACTGGCTGATGCCGCCAACCGTTTCAACGCTGCCAAATGAGATTGCCGATAGCGTTGGTTCATGTGCTCTGGGTCTCGGCAGTGCTGGTGCTGGCGATCATGATCGGGGCCGCGATCGGCGAAACCTCGATCAGCCTGAACGTGGTTTTCCAGGTGCTGGCCAACAAACTCTGGGGCGCTGGCTATGTACTCGACCCTATAGACGAAGGCATCGTCTGGAACTACCGGCTGACCCGCGCTATTGTCGCGGCGGCCTGCGGGGCCGGGCTGGCGATCTGTGGTGTGGTGTTGCAATCGTTATTGCGCAACCCGCTGGCAGACCCGTATCTGCTGGGGATTTCCGCAGGGGCTTCGACCGGCGCGGTACTGGTCGCCATTCTGGGCTTTGGTGCAGGTGCGATCTCGATGTCGGCAGGCGCCTTTGTCGGGGCCGTGGCGGCGTTTTCGCTGGTCGCCCTGCTGGCGCATTCCTCACGCGGCACGACGGCAGCCGGGCAGATCATTCTGGCCGGGATCGCCGGTTCGCAACTGTTCAATGCCCTGACCTCGTTTCTGATCACCAAATCGGCAAGCTCCGAGCAGGCACGCGGCATCATGTTCTGGCTGCTGGGTAACCTCAGCGGCGTGCGCTGGCACTCGGTCTGGCTGGCTGTGCCGACGGTGCTGGCAGGCCTGCTGGTGTGCCTCTGGCACCGGCGAGCGCTGGACGCGTTCACCTTCGGCAGCGACTCGGCGGCATCGCTGGGGATCGCGGTACGGCGCGTGCAGATCATCCTGATCGCCAGCGCTGCGCTGGTCACCGCGGTGATGGTCTCGATTGTCGGCTCCATCGGCTTCGTCGGGCTGGTGATCCCGCACGCGGTGCGGATGCTGGTCGGTGTCCGGCACGCCCGGCTGGTGCCGTTGAGCGCCTTGAGCGGCGCACTGTTTCTGATCGCTGCCGATATCCTTTCGCGCACCCTGATCAAGGGGCAGGCGCTGCCGATCGGGGTGATTACCGCACTGATCGGCGCACCGGTCTTCGCTTTGATTCTTATCCGGGGCAACAGCACGCGATGAACGCCTTACCTCATCCGCTCAGTGCACCGGTGCTCGGTTGTTCCGGTCTGGGTTATTCGGTACGTGGCGCAGCGCTGCTGCGCGATGTCGACCTGAGCATTGCCGCAGGTGAAACCCTGGCCGTGGTCGGTCCCAACGGCTCGGGCAAATCCACCCTGCTCAAGCTACTGGCCGGTATTCAGAAGCCGGTCAGCGGCTCGGTCAGCCTGGGCGGGCGAGCACTTGAGTCATTGAGCCGCAGGGACGTGGCGCGCCTGCTGGCGGTGGTCGAGCAGCAGGCTGAAACCAGCGACGCCGTGACCGTGCTGGATGCCGTCGAACTGGGCCGCACGCCCTGGCTGTCGGCACTCGAGCCGTGGAGCGCCGAGGACGATGCAATCGTTCGCCAGGCGCTGCAGGATGTGGACATGCTGCACCTGAAAAAACGCGCCTGGCACACCTTGTCCGGTGGCGAGCGGCAACGTGTTCACATCGCCAGGGCGCTGGCGCAACGGCCGCAGATCCTTCTGCTGGACGAACCGACCAATCATCTGGACATCCAGCATCAACTGACCATCCTCGGCCTGGTCAGGGCCTTGCCGGTGACCACCGTGATTGCCCTGCACGATCTGAATCAGGCGCTGGACTGCGACCGTGTGGCGGTCATGGAAAAGGGTCGGCTGGTCGCGCTGGGTGCGCCGCTTGAGGTACTGACTCCGGAACGCTTGCTGAGCACCTTCGGCGTGGTGGCGCACTGGCTGACCGACCCCAGTGACGGGGCGAAGATTCTGCGCCTGCGCTCGCGCTGAAACCACGCCGATGGTCAGTCCGGCACCTGCTGCCATCTGCAACAGGTGCACCGCGCGGTCTGTGGCACTACAATGCGCGCTTTGCCCGCAGCCGGATCCCGTTGCCATGTCGTTACCCAAGCACCACCTGGAATTGCTCAGCCCTGCACGGGATGTGACCATCGCCCGTGAAGCCATCCTGCATGGTGCCGATGCGGTGTATATCGGCGGGCCGAGCTTTGGTGCGCGGCACAACGCCTGCAACGAGGTAAGCGACATTGCCGAGCTGGTCAAATTCGCGCACCGCTACCACGCGCGGATCTTTACCACCATCAACACCATCCTCCATGACGACGAGCTGGAGCCCGCGCGCAAGCTGATTCACCAGCTCTACGACGCCGGCGTGGACGCGTTGATCGTGCAGGACCTCGGGGTGATGGAGATGGACATTCCGCCCATCGAACTGCACGCCAGCACGCAAACCGATATTCGCACCCTGAGCCGGGCGAAGTTTCTCGATCAGGCCGGTTTCTCGCAGCTGGTGCTGGCCCGGGAACTGAATCTGCAGGAAATCCGCGCAATCGCCGATGAAACCGATGCGGCCATCGAATTCTTCATCCACGGCGCCCTGTGCGTGGCGTTCTCCGGGCAGTGCAATATTTCCCACGCGCAAAACGGCCGCAGCGCCAACCGTGGCGACTGCTCGCAGGCCTGCCGCCTGCCGTACACCCTCAAGGATGATCAGGGTCGCGTTGTGGCCTTCGAAAAGCATCTGTTGTCGATGAAAGACAACAATCAGAGCGCCAACCTGCGTGCTTTGGTGGACGCCGGCGTGCGCTCGTTCAAGATCGAAGGGCGCTACAAGGATGCGGGCTACGTGAAAAACATCACGGCCTATTATCGCCAGCGTCTGGACGAGATTCTCGAAGACCGCACGGACCTCGCACCCGCTTCCAGCGGCCGTACCGCGCACTTTTTCGTGCCGGACCCGGAAAAGACCTTTCATCGCGGCAGCACCGATTATTTCGTCAGCGACCGCAAGATCGACATCGGCGCGTTCGACACGCCGACCTTCACCGGTCTGGCGGTGGGCACCGTTGAAAAGCTCGGCAAGCGCGACCTGATCGCCGTGACCCACGAGCAGCTGTCCAACGGCGACGGCCTCAATGTGCAGATCAAGCGTGAAGTGGTGGGCTTCCGTGCCAACATCGCCGAGCTCAAGGGCGAGTTCGAAGAGGACGGCCAGAAGCGCTGGCGCTATCGCGTAGAGCCCAACGAGATGCCCGCAGCGCTGTCGCGCGTACGCCCCAATCATCCGCTGAACCGCAACCTGGACCACAACTGGCAACAGGCGCTGCTCAAGACCTCGGCCGAACGTCGTATCGGCGTTCAGTGGCAGGTTACGCTGCGCGAAGATCACTTGAGTCTGGAAGCCACCAGCGAAGAAGGCGTGAGCGTCACGGTCGGTCTCGATGGACCGTTTGGCGCGGCCAACAAGCCCGAACAGGCGCTGGATCAGTTGCGTGACCTGCTCACTCAACTGGGCACTACGATCTATCATGCCCAGGACGTCAGCCTTGACGCGCCACAGGCGTTCTTCGTACCCAACTCGCAGCTCAAGACCCTGCGCCGCGACGCCATCGAGGCACTGACCGAAGCGCGAATCAAGGCTCATCCGCGCGGTGGCCGCAAGGCGGAGACGACCCCGCCACCGGTGTACCCGGAGTCGCACCTGTCTTTTCTGGCCAACGTCTACAACCAGAAGGCTCGCGACTTCTATCATCGCCATGGCGTACAGCTGATCGACGCGGCCTACGAGGCCCACGAAGAGACCGGCGAAGTGCCCGTGATGATCACCAAGCATTGCCTGCGCTTCTCGTTCAACCTGTGCCCGAAACAGGCCAAAGGTGTGACGGGCGTGCGCACCAAGGTCGCGCCGATGCAACTGGTGCACGGTGATGAAGTGTTGACCCTCAAGTTCGATTGCAAGCCTTGCGAAATGCACGTGATCGGCAAGATGAAAGGTCACATTCTCGACTTGCCGCTCCCCGGCAGCGCGGCGGCCAAATCGGTGGTCGGCCATATCACACCGGAAGACCTGCTCAAGACTGCGCGTCAGCGTTCTCCGCACTGATCGATGCAAGGGGTTGGCGCCCTGCCAGCCCCCTCCCGTCTTCTGACAAAGCCCTCTTAAAGAACGCGCTCCATATGGGTCGTGTTCCACACCGGATCGCTCTCCACATCGGTCACGGCAAAGCCTTGTTTCTCCCAGAAACGGATCGCGCCGGGCAGAAACGGATGGGTATGCAGGTACAAAACCTCTATGCCACCTGCCTCGGCATGCGCCCAGAGCGCCTGACATAAACGGCTGGCCAGCCCGTCGCTGACGAACAGGCGCACGATCTCAACGGTTCTGCGCCCGCGATAATCGAGCTGCGGGAAACGATGATCAAACGGCAGGTAGCCCACAGCCGCGATGATCTGCCCTTCACTGCGGGCGATCAGAAACTTGCCGTCCTCCCCGGCCAGATACACCTGCTCGAAACCGGCCAGATCGGGCGGAACGGTGACAGTGTCGAGCAAGGGAAAGATTCCGGCACGCGCACGCATGACGAAATCGACGGTGTGCGGGATCTCGGAGGGGTGTACCTCAGTAATAGTGATGTTCATGAGCACGGACTTATTGGGGGAATTGCAGGGAGATACAAATGTTACGCCAGACTTGGGCTTTTGAACGCACTGCTTAACTATAGAACAAGCGGTGCGGCGCAGAATTGTGACGCAGAGCGTCACGACAGGCATTCCCACGCGGAGCGCTCCGCGTTGTACGCAAGTCCGCTTTTGATTCTGGCCGAAGGCCGTGGGAGCGAACTTGTTCGCGAAAGGGCCGGTACAGTCTGAGGAAATGCGTCGTCTTACCCACCGTCTTCGCGAACAATGAGGATCGCCGCGGTCGCTCCTGCGCCCTGCGGGCAGAATCAATGACAGACCGCAGGCACGCCGTTATCGTAACCACGCTCCGCGTACGGCGCACAGCTTTACAGCGCAAACCCTTCGATGCGCACCAATGCAATGCAGGAAAAATCATGCGCCGGACGCCGTCGTAAACACTGCGCAGCCTTGCGTGCATTGCCAGTTCGGGCTTGGAGCGCTGCCGACGCAAGCTGGCACAACCTCTGCATAATCCTCAACAACCCCACCATGAATGTGGTCGGGCCGCCCCGGTTGATCGACGTGGATCGCCAGTCTCGCAGAGACCAGAGGGCTACTCGGGTGCTTCCGGCAACGTGGCTCGATGGCACCCCCGAATACCCAATAAGACAACAGGCAAAGGCGCCTGGAACCGAACGGTTCCGGGCGCTTTTTTTTTGCTTTGAAAAACCTGATTGGCCTCGGCCGGGACTCGCTATGAACACCACAGTCTTCCCCCTCAACGATGTAAAAACCCTGATCGTCGTCGGTAATGGCATGGTCGGGCATCATTGCGTCGAGCAGTTGATCGCAGGCGGCGCACTCGAACGCTATCGCATCCACGTCTTTGGCGAGGAAACACAGCGCGCCTATGACCGCGTGCACCTGTCCGAATACTTCACAGGCCGCGACGCCGAATCGCTGGCCATGAGCGAGATGTCTGTCTACGAACAACCCGGCCTGACGTTGCACCTCGGCGTACCGGTGCTGGAAATCGATCGTGATCGTCACGAAATCATCACCGCCGAAGGCTGCTTCGGTTACGACAAACTGATCCTGGCCACGGGCTCCTACCCGTTCGTACCGCCTATCGAAGGCGCGCGGGGCAATTCCCGGCTGGTCTATCGCACACTCGAGGATCTGGACAGCATTCGCTATGCCGCGTCGAAGGCCCGCCGAGGCGTAGTGGTCGGCGGCGGTCTGCTCGGACTCGAAGCGGCCAATGCGCTTAAATCCCTGGGGCTGGAAGCCCATGTCGTCGAGTTCGCGCCGCGTCTCATGCCGGTGCAACTGGACGACCTCGGTGGCGCTGCATTGAAGGCGCGTATCGAAGCGCTGGGCGTCGGCGTGCATTTGTCCCGCGCCACGCAGTCGATCAGCGACGGCAAGCAGTATCGCTATCGGATGAACTTCGCCAACGACGAGTTTCTCGAGACCGACCTGATCGTGTTCTCCGCAGGTATTCGTCCGCAAGACGCCCTGGCCCGTCAGTGTGAGCTGGCGCTCGGCCCACGCGGTGGCATCGCAATCGACGAGCACTGCCGCACCAGCGACGCTGATATCTATGCCATCGGCGAATGCGCAGCCTGGAACGGCAGCGTGTTCGGCCTGGTCGCGCCCGGCTATCAAATGGCCCGCGGTGTGGCAGCACAGTTGTGCGAACAGGATACCGACGCGTTCTTCGGCGCCGACATGTCCACCAAGCTCAAGTTGCTGGGTGTGGATGTCGGCTCCATCGGTGATGCGCATGGTGCGCTGGCCGGGGCCGTCAGTTATCGCTTCATTGATGAAGCCACCGCCAGCTACCGTCGCCTGGTGGTGTCGGCCGATGGCAAGCAGGTACTCGGCGCTGTGCTGGTCGGCGATAACAGCTATTACGACACGCTGCTGCAGTATGCGCAGAACGGCATCCCGCTGCCCGCCGATCCATCGAGCCTGATTCTGCCGCGTGGTGAAGGCGCGCCGACGCTGGGCGCCGATGCCCTGCCCGCCACAGCGACCATCTGCTCCTGCCATAACGTCAGCAAAGGCGCCGTGTGCTCGGCCATCGACAATGGGTGCACCGATCTGGCCGCAATCAAGTCCTGCACCAAGGCCGCCACCGGCTGCGGCGGTTGCACCGCACTGCTCAAACAGGTTTTCGAGCATGAACTGGTGGCCCGCGGCGTGGCGGTCGATAAAAGCCTGTGTGAACACTTCGCTCATACCCGCCAGGAGTTGTACTCGATGGTCCGCGTCGAAGGCATCGAAACCTTTGACGAGCTGCTGACTCGCCATGGCAAAGGCGCGCATGGCTGCGACATCTGCAAGCCCGCAGTCGGTTCGATCCTGGCGTCGTGCTGGAACCGCCCCATCACCGAGCCTTCGCTGGTGCCTCTGCAGGACACCAACGATACGTTCATGGCCAACATGCAGAAAAACGGCACCTACTCGGTGGTGCCACGTATTCCGGGTGGCGAGATTACCCCTGACGGCCTGATAGCGATTGGCGCGGTGGCGAAAAAATACGACTTGTACACCAAGATCACCGGCGGCCAGCGCATCGACCTGTTCGGCGCGCAACTGCACGAGTTGCCGGATATCTGGAGCGAGCTGATCGAGGCAGGCTTCGAGACCGGCCATGCCTACGGCAAGTCGACCCGTACGGTTAAATCCTGCGTCGGCAGCACCTGGTGCCGCTACGGCGTGCAGGACAGTGTCGCCATGGCGCTGCGCATCGAGGACCGTTACAAGGGCCTGCGCTCGCCGCACAAACTCAAGTTTGCGGTATCCGGCTGCACCCGCGAATGCGCCGAAGCGCAGAGCAAGGACGTCGGCGTGATTGCCACCGAAAACGGCTGGAACCTTTACCTGTGCGGCAACGGCGGCATGCGTCCGCGTCACGCCGAGCTGTTCGCCACCGATCTGGATGATGAAACCCTGATTCGTTACATCGACCGTTTCCTGATGCTCTACATCCGCACTGCCGACAAGCTGCAGCGTACCTCGGTCTGGCGTGAATCGCTGGAAGGCGGACTCGACTATCTCAAGGCGGTCATCATCGACGACAGCCTGGGCCTGGCCACAGAGCTGGAGTCGCAGATGCAACTGGTGGTCGACCGCTACGAATGCGAATGGGCCAACGCCCTCAAGGACCCGGAAAAGCTCAAGCGCTTCCGCACCTTCGTCAACGACGGGCGTGCTGACCCCGACGTGCAGTTCGTCAAGGAACGCGCCCAGCGCCGGCCGGCAAAACCCGAAGAGCTGGCCCTTATCCCGTTGTTCAAGGAGGTGGTGTGATGAACGCGTCTCAGACAATAATCGCCGGCAACAATGCGCCCGCGGCAGCGCAGTTACACTGGCAGCCCCTGTGCGGACGCGCGGACCTGGTTGCCAATTCAGGCGTCGTGGCGTGGCTGGACGGCGCGCAGGTCGCGCTGTTCTACCTGCCCGAAACCGCACAGGGCGAGCAGCTCTTTGCCATCGACAACCGCGATCCCAAATCCGGGGCCAACGTGATCGGGCGTGGTCTGATCGGGCAGATCGCGGGCGAGCTGGTCATCGCCTCGCCGCTGTACAAGCAGCACTTTCGCCTGCACGACGGCAGTTGCATCGAATACCCGGAACAGCGGCTGGACGTCTGGCCGGTGAGGCTCAAGGGTGATCTGGTAGAAATTGCCGTTTAATCGGCAGTGCCGGTCGCAGGCAACCTGGTGGCTGTCGGACCAGGTTGCTGCATGGCATGACGTGCAGCTTATTGAAGCTCGGAGACCAGTGCCTTGTTGAAACCCTGCGGATCCTCCATCTGCGGGGCATGGCCCTTGCCCTTGAACTCCACCAGCCTGGCGCCTGGAATCATCTGCGTCACCTGCTTGCCCAGTACCTTGTAATTGCCGATCTTTGCCTTGACCTCAGGCGGCGCGATGTCGCTGCCGATGGCAGTGGTATCGGCATCGCCAATCATCAGCACCGTCGGCACCTGCAACCTGGGAAACTCGTAGAACACCGGCTGGGTGAAAATCATGTCGTAGATCAACGCCGAGTTCCAGGCCACGATCTTGTGCCCCGGCCCTTTGTTCAGACCGGCCAGCATGTCAACCCACTTGTCATATTCCGGCTTCCAGCGGCCATCGTAGTAGGTCTTCTGCTCGTAAGCGCGAATACCTTCGGCGGTGGTCTTCAGCTCTCGTTCATACCATTGATCGACGCTGCGGTACGGCACGCCGAGTGCTTTCCAGTCTTCCAGACCGATAGGGTTGACCATCACCAGCTTCTCGGTCTGCTTCGGGTACATCAACGCATAACGCGTGGCCAGCATGCCGCCCGTGGAGTGACCGACTACCGACACCTTGTCGATACCCAGTTTTTCCAGCAGCGCATGGGTATTCATCGACAACTGCTGGAAGCTGTACTGGTAGTGCTCCGGCTTGGTCGAGGTGCAGAAACCGATCTGATCCGGTGCGACAACGCGATAGCCCGCAGCGCTCAGCCCCTTGATGGTGTCTTCCCAGGTCGCAGCGCAAAAATTCTTGCCATGCAGCAGCACCGCTGTGCGGCCATTGGCCTTGCCGCTCGGCGCGACGTCCATGTAACCCATTTCCAGCGTCTGGCCCTGGGACTGGAAACTGAATTTATGCAGCGCGTGAGGGTAAGTAAAACCTTCCAGTTGCTGGCCATAACCGGGCGTTTCAGCCAGTGCTGCGCCTGACAGCGTCAGCGACATCAACATACCGGCAATCTTTGCAGCCCGCATAAGGGGCACCTCCTGTAGCTAGGGATCGGGAATCCAAGGCGGTTTTTACGTTAAACCGCATGCCTGCCAGTAGACCCTGTTTCCCCTTACAGATTCGCCCTTTTCCTGCCCGAAGAACCGTAAGCAGACGTTTCATCATGCAGAGGCAAAATGCTGGACGCCTTCTGCGTGGACTGCCTAGACTTGGCCGTCCAGGTCTGATGCCAAGGAACAGCAATGAATCGAAATGAACTGCGCAAGGCCGACATCAACCTGATGGTGGTATTCGAAACATTGATGCAGGAGCGTAACGTCACCCGCGCAGCCGAAAAACTGTTTCTCGGCCAACCTACGATAAGCGCTGCCTTGAATCGCCTGCGCAGTCTGCTCAATGATCCACTGTTCATCCGCGTCGGCCATCGCATGGAACCCACCGCGCGCGCTCACGAGATTCTCAAGCACCTGACGCCTGCGCTGGACGCCATGTCCACAGCGCTCAGCCTGACCACCGACTTCGACCCGTCGGTCAGCAAGATGACCTTTCGCATCGGCCTGACCGATGACGTCGAATTCGGCCTGCTGCCGGCGATGCTCAAGGCCATCCGCCAGGAAGCGCCCGGCGTGGTGATCGTGGTCAAGCACGTCGACTACCTGAATATTTCCGAGGTGCTGATGTCCGGCGATATCACCGTTGGCGTCTGCCTGACCCGTGAACTGCCCGCCAATGCCAAGCGCAAGACGCTGCGTAACGTGCAGCCGAGGCTGGTGCGCGCCGACAAGCCTGCCAGCCCCATGAGCCTGGACGAATACTGCTCGCGCCCACATGTTGTGGTGTCGCACGTCGCGAGTGTCAGCAGTTTCGCCGATGAGTGGCTGACCGCGCTGGGGCGCAAGCGTCAGGTGGTGTTGTCGGTGCCGCAGTTCGCCACCCTGCCCGCATTGATGGCCGGCACCGACATGATTTCGGGGCTGTCCGACTATGCGGCAAAGGCCATGAGCGCATTGGGCTTGCTGTATGACGAGCCACTGCCCTTCCCCACACCGGGGCTGGACCTGTCGATGACGTGGCTGAGTGTGATGGACAGCGACCCTGCCGAGCGTTGGCTACGCAGCAGGATCGAGGAGTTCATGGGCGAGCGCCAGGAAGCGCCCGCCCTGGCCGGATGATCAGCCGAAACGACCAGTGATGTAATCTTCGGTCTGGGTCTTGGAGGGCTTGGTGAAGATGGTATCGGTGTCGCCGTGCTCGATCAGTTCACCCATGAACATGAAGGCGGTGTAGTCGGAGCAACGCGCCGCCTGCTGCATGTTGTGAGTCACGATGATCACGGTGAACTGCTCTTTAAGCTCGGTGATCAGCTGTTCGATACGACCAGTCGAGATCGGATCGAGCGCGGAGGTCGGCTCGTCAAGCAGCAATACCTGAGGACGCAGCGCGATGGTGCGGGCGATGCACAGACGCTGCTGCTGACCACCGGACAGACCGGTCGCGCTCTGCTTGAGCTTGTCCTTGACCTCGTCCCACAAGGCCGCGCCACGCAGGGCCTGCTCGACGCGATCTTCCATTTCCCGACGCGACAGTTTTTCGTGGTGTTTGATGGCGTAGGAAATGTTGTCGTAGATCGACATCGGGAACGGCACCGGCTTCTGGAACACCATGCCCACATGACTGCGCAGGCGGTTCATCGAATAACCTGGGGCCAGGATGTTTTCGCCATTGAGCAGCACTTCACCACGCGCCTCCTGCTTCGGGTACATCGCGTAGATGCGGTTGAAGACGCGCAGCAGGGTCGATTTACCGCAACCCGACGGGCCGATGATCGCCGTGATGCGCTTCTCGGGGATGGTCATGTCGATGGACTTCAACGACTTCTGGTTGTTGTAGAAAAACTCCAGACCGCGCACTTGGATCTTGGTTTTTTCGTTGGCCAGGGAAAGGTTGTTCATCAGGACGCCCTATTGCGCAGAAGAATTAAGCGAGACAGCAGACTCAGTATCAGTACGAACAACGTCATGACCAGCGCACCGGCCCATGCCAGGGAGTGCCAGTCATCGAACGGGCTCATGGCGTACTGGAAAACCACCACCGGAACACTGGCGATTGGTTTGAGCAGATCGCTGCTCCAGAACTGGTTGCCGAAAGCGGTGAACAGCAGCGGCGCGGTTTCGCCGGTGATGCGTGCCAATGCGAGCAATACGCCGGTTACCACACCAGCCTTGGCCGCGCGAAGGACGATTTGCAGGGTCAGCTTCCATTGCGGCACACCCAGCGCCAGCGCAGCTTCACGCATGGTCGAGGGTTGCAGTTGCATCATCTCGTCAGTGGTACGCACCACCACAGGGATCACCAGCAATGCCAGCGCCAGCGCACCGGCAATCGCTGAAAAGCCCACCTGATGGCCTGTCACCGCGTTGAGTGGCAGTACCACGACGGTGTAGACGAACAGACCGAGCACAATCGAAGGTGCCGACAGCAGGATGTCGTTGATGAAGCGCACGGCGTTGCCCAGTTTGGTGTAGCGGGCAAACTCGGCCAGCCAGATGCCGGCCATCAGGCCGATCGGCGTACCGATCAGCAGGCCGATGCCGGACATCAGCACACTGCCGTAGAACGCGTTGGCCAGTCCACCTTCGGTACCAGGCGGCGGAGTCATGCCGGTGAACAGTTGCAGGTTGAGCGCGTCGATGCCCTTGATGATAGTGGTCAGCAGAATCCACACCAGCCACAGCAGGCCGAAGGCAGTGGCACCACAGCTGAGCACCATCGCAATCTTGTTCTTGATGCTGCGAACCCGATACAGGTGCTCGCTGCCGGTCACATCCTTACTCATAACCCCTCCTTACGCGAAAGGCGCGACAGCATCAGGCGTGCAAGGGCCAGCACGATGAAGGTGACGACGAACAACAGGAAGCCAAGGGCGATCAGTGCCGAACGGTGCAAGTCGGTGTAAGCCTCGTTGAACTCGTTGGCGATCACCGAAGCGATCGAACTGCTCGGCATCATCAGCGAAGCCGAGAACTGATGCGCGTTGCCCAGTACGAAGGTTACCGCCATGGTTTCGCCGAGCGCGCGCCCCAGCCCCAGAAACACACCGCCGACCACGGCCGAACGGGTGTACGGCAGCACGATATCCCAGACCACTTCCCAGGTTGTACCGCCCAGTGCATAGGCCGACTCTTTGAGGGCCACGGGCACGGTGCGGAAGACTTCCTGCATCACCGAGGTAATGAACGGCGTGATCATGATCGCCAGTACGATACCGGCGGTCAGCATGCCGATACCCAACGGCGGCCCTTGGAACATCGGACCGATCAGCGGCAGTGCGCCAAGGTTTTCGGTGATCCACGGCGACAGGTGTTCAGCCATGAACGGGCCGAAGACGAACAGCCCCCACATGCCGTAGATGATCGAAGGGATACCGGCCAGCAGCTCGATGGCCGAGGCGATCGGCATGCGCAACCAGGGCGGCGCCACTTCGGTAAGAAAGATTGCAATGCCGAAACTCACCGGTACGGCGATCAGCAAAGCCAGAAAAGAGGTCACCAGGGTGCCGTAGATCGGAACCAGAGCGCCAAACTTGCCGGCGTTCACGTCCCACTCGGTACTGGTCAGAAAGCCAAACCCGAAAGTCTGGAATGCCAGACTGCCGCCCCACAGGGTCGACAAGGCAATACAACCCAGCAAAGCAAGCACCAGCATCGCTGCAGCCTGCAATGAACGCTTGAACCACAGGTCATGACGATGATCCCGTTTGGCGCGCTTCTCGCCCTCGGACTCACCAGCGGAGACGTTAGCGGACAGGTATTGGGTGTTTTCAGTCATGTTGAGGCCACTCGCAAGGAAAAGCCCCTGTCACCGAGCCGATATCGCGGCTGATGACAGGGGTGGTACGGGTTGAATCACTTACTTGGTGAATTCCGTTTTCCAGTAGCTTTCCACGCGATCAACCAGCGATTTCGGCAACGCTACATATTCCAGTTTCTCGGCCTGCTTCTGGCCGTTTTCCAGGGACCACTTGAAGAAGTCGAAAGCAGCCGTGCTTTTCTCTTCGTTCTTGGCTTTCTTGTACATGATGATCCAGGTGGTCGCGGTGATCGGCCATGCAGCCTCACCCGGCGCGTTGGTCATGATCAGGTTGAAGTCTTTGGCGCTTGCCCAGTCGGCAGTGTCGGCGGCGGCAGCAAATGCCTTGGCGTCAGGCTTGATGAATTTGCCGGCAGCGTTTTTCAACTGGGTGTAGGACAGCTTGTTGGTGGTTGCGTAGGAGTACTCGACGTAGCCGATCGAACCCTTGATCTGCTTCACGTAGGCCGAAACACCTTCGTTACCCTTGCCGCCCACGCCTGCTGGCCATTGCACGGTCGAACCGAACTTCAGCTTCTCGTTCCACTCCGGGCTGACTTTGCTCAGATAGTTGGTGAAGTTGTACGTGGTGCCCGAACCGTCCGAACGGTGAACGACGGTGATTGCGGTATCAGGCAGTTTGACGCCCGAGTTCAGCGCCGTGATTGCCGGGTCGTTCCACTTCTTGATGTCGCCCATGAAGATCTTGGCGATGGTTGGACCGTCCAGCTTCAGCTCGCCGCTTTCGACGCCTTCGACGTTGACGATCGGCACGATACCGCCGATCACGCTTGGGAACTGACCCAGGCCGCCGGCCTGCAGATCTTCTGCAGACATCGGGGCGTCGGATGCACCGAAGTCAACGGTCGCAGCCTTGATCTGGGCGATACCACCACCCGAACCGATGGACTGATAGTTGATACGGTTATCCTTGCTCTTGCTGTAGTCCTGGGACCACGCCGAAATAACCGGGTAGACGAAACTCGAACCAGCGCCTGTTACATCAGTCGCGTGAGCCACACCGCTAAGGCACAGCGATGCGATCAGAAGCGACAAGCGTTTTTTAGTCAGCAGAATCACGGTAATACCTCAGTCCAGGAGATTGTGTGGTGGTCCACTTAAGAAGGCCCGAGGCGGATTTAAAACCTCAAATGTTGCTGTTTAATGACAATCCAACGAATCGTGTCGTTAGGGGAACTTTTTTGTAAGTAATTTCCTACGTCGCCAGCTACGAAAATCCCTTCCAAACCCAATGTTTACGGGACATTTTCGACGCGCAAACCCAAATAGCCTTCTGCCACCACTCATCAGGTAGCGGAATGCCCGCTTCGTTATAAAAATGTAAGAAAGTGTGATTTTAAGAATCTTTGTAAATGACCGAGCGGTCACGTTATAGCTAAATCAACTTAAAACTTCGCTGTCGACGGCGTTAAGGGGGGGCGTGAATGACCGAAAAGAGCGCGTGATGACTCTCACGGCGGATAGCAACGGCGTAAGCATTGATGCATCGAACATATCTACCGTTCGTCGGGTTCGACGGCACCTATGGCCACTGGCCAATGACCAACGTGAGTACTTTAAAACAACGGAGTAATCATCATGATCAAGACCAAACTGACTGCCCTGACTCTTGCTGGCCTGATGGCTGTAGCTTCGGGTGCCGCCTTTGCCGAGTCGACCACCACCCCTGAAACCCCGATCAACAAGAATGCGACCAAACTGCCGGGCACCAATACCCAGCCAATGGACCGCACCTCGTCCGAGACTCCAGGCGCGCAAGCTGAAAGCAAGGAGGCGGCAGCCGAGCGTTCGATGAAGCATGACAACAAGACGACACACGGTACGCACGACAAGAGCACCACCACTGAAAAGACCAAGACTCAGTAATCAGGCGTCTTACGCGGGTAGGACCATGCCCTGCCCGCGGGTCTACCCTTCTCGCGGTACAGTTTCAGTCAACGTACTGTTTCGATCAAAGTACTCACGGAGTTTGCACCATGATCAGGAATAGATTGGGGGCGATAAGCCTGGCGACATTTTTGGCCCTGTCGGCGACCAGTGCGCTTGCAGGTTCGACCGGACCGACCAACCCGGTCAGCGACGGTCCGAAAGTCCCGGGCACCGGAATGGAAAAGAACGTCGACGGCACCAGCCCCGGCGCGCCAGGCACAAGCCCCGGCACCAAAGGCATGGACCCCTTACCGGGAAAGAACGGCAGCGTGGACGACAAGCCTCATGATTCGAAACAGCCCCATGATGCGGATCATCAGGACACTCAGGACGGGCACAAGGCCCCTTGATGACCTGACAGGTCGCTACTGACGCAGGCACTGTCGTCAGTCGCCCATTGCACGTAACACACCTCCACCGGCATGCCATGCTCGGCACAGAAGTCCAGCCAGCGCAGCTGGTTGTCCTGGAGGCGGTCACCCGGCCCCTTGACCTCGATCATTCGATAACGACGCTGCTCCGGAAAAAACTGGATCAGGTCGGGCATCCCGGTCCGGTTGGCTTTTATGTCCTGCAACAGACGACGAAACCAGCGAAGCAAGTGCTCTGCCGGCAGGCAATGAAGCGCCTGTTCCAGAAGCTCCGGCGTCAGTGCTCCCCAGAATACAAAGGGTGATTGCAGACCGTATTTGCTCTCAAAATGCTCACGAATGGTCGTCAGGTATTCATCAGACTCCAGTTGCATCAGACAGGTATCGAACAACGATGCTCTGCGCTGATAAAAGTCAGGGCTGTACAGGTCACTCGGCGCACTGTGAAACGGATGAAAGAATGCACCCGGCAACGGGGCGAAAATGGCTCGCCAGCACAGCAGCCCGAACAGTGAATTGATCAGCGCATTCTCGACGTAATGCACCTCCCCGCCCTGCTCTTCTTCGAGGTGCAGGCGTATCAAACGCTCGACACTCATGCCCGACACTGGCGTGACCTGCACGTCCAGCCGCGCAATGGCCCGCACCGTGCGCTTGCGCGCGGCAGTCAGGCCGAGCTTGCGTTGCAGGCGTGGCAACACGCGTGACAGGTGCTGGACCTCGGCATCACTTTCCGGAGCGAGACGGGCCTGCTCCGCCAGCGCCAGCGCCGCTGCGTACTCGGCGTTGCGCTCCAGCACGCGGATCTGCCTTGAACGCGCGCCGGGGTAACTCGACTGACGATACACCGCCATCGCCAGAGGCCAGTCCTGCATGCGCTCGGCCTGTTGCCCGATACGAAACAGCAGTTTGCCACGACGCATGAGCAACCACGGGTTGCCGCATTCGATGGCAATGACCCGCTCGGCCAGCGCATGCAGTTCCAGGCAGGTTTCCAGCGCTTCACGACAGGCATGCAATTGCAGGCACACATCGATATCCGCACGCTCGTTGATGCCGCGCGACTCCAGCGAAAACTCGACTTTTTCGTAGCGGTAGATACCCAGGTCAGCCAGCACGAATTCAGACCATTCCTGGTACAGATTGCCGAAGTACAGCAAGCGCAGGCGATCACACAGCGGCATGATCTTCAGGCCGAACACGGCGTCGGGCAACGTCGGATGCCATTGTTCGAGGGACTGCGGCGACGGGTACATGGGCTGCAGGCGCTCGAACCAATCCTGCTTGCGCTCTGGGCCCTTGACCGCGTGATCCTTGAAGCAGTGGCTCAACTCATCCCGACGCAGCAGCTGGAACAACTCGCTCAGGCCCAGTGGCGGAGCGGTGTCGACCCACTCCCGCGCCAGCAGCGGCAATACGGCGTCGTGAGGGTCGCCAATCTCGACATAACCGAGTTTGCTGGCCCGAAACAACACACCCTTGCGCATCACCATGCGCACCAGCAACCCCTGGGCGGGGACCGGCAGCTCGGCAAACTCGCTGATGAAGCGGCGCTCGGTTGCGTCGAGCAGGTCATCGTAGCGCCGGGCAATCCAGTCAAGGACCTGACGGAAGTTTTCCAGGTAGTAAAACGGATTGTCGAGGGGCGAAGTATTCAAGGCCAGCGTTCACATGACAAATGAGCAGACTGAACAAGGATACTGGTTATCCGTACAGATTCCAGTGCAAACGCCTGCTGATCGTGTTCGACCGATCAATGGCATGTATCGCGGGCAGACGGTCGGCCTTAGAATCGGCGCGACAACATCTGCAGCCGAGAGACGAATATGCACGCGCCACTGGTTTATCTCGCAGGCTTCGACGTGTTCAGGACCGATGCCGTGGAACATGGACGCTATCTGAAGGCTCTGTGCGCCGCACACGGACTTGAGGGTCTGTACCCGTTTGACAATGAGGTCACGCACGGACGAACAGCGCATGAAACCGCACAGCAGATTTACTCGATGAATGTCGCGATGATCCACCGCTGCTCAGCGATGCTGGTCAACCTCAACGTGTTCCGTGGCCTGGAGCCGGATTCGGGCACGGCCTTCGAAGTCGGTATGGCGGTCGCACTGAACAAGCCAGTGTGGGCGTACTTTGAACCGGTGGCGTCGCTGCGCGAACTGGTTCCCCACGATGAAAACGGTCTCGACGCCAATGGGTTTACGGTTGAAGACTTCGACCTGCCGCGCAACCTGATGCTCGCCTGCAGCTGGGCGGGCACCAGCTCAACCGTGGAGCTGGGTGCAGAGGCGCTGGCAAAGTACCTGAGTGGCTTTCAGGCCCTGCCCACAAGCGGCTGACCGGGGCGGTCAGCTCCACCCCAGAAAGTCCCCGCCGTTATCGCGCAGCATCTGCAACATGCCTTCTGCTGCGGGTGACAGGTAACCGCCCTTGCGCAACGTCACACCAATGGTGCGTTTGAGGGTGGTTTGCTCCAGCGGCACTTCACGCAGGTGCTGCATGGTCTTGCCGAACTCCAGCGACTCGCGGGCAATGAAGCTCAACAGGTTGCTGCGGGCAATCAGCCCCGGCAACAGCGAGATCGAGTTCGCTTCGATCTGCACCGTCGGCAGCGGCAGGCCATGAGCAGCGAAGGTTGCGTCCAGCCATTTGCGCGATGAAACACTCACAGGCGGCAGTACCCAGCGATACGCGCACAGGTCACTCATTTTCAACGACGGCTTGAAGATCGGATGATTTTTGCTGGCGACCACCACGGCTTCGTCCCTGAGTATGGCAAAGCTGGTGACGTCTTCACTGTCGGGCGCCAGCGCGCAAATGATCATGTCCAGTTGACCGGAGCGCAATGATTCGCGCAGCAGGTCATCCTGACCTATCACCAGTTTCAAGGTGACGTCCGGGGTGCGCTCCAACAAGGCGGACGTCAGTTTCGGCATCAAATATTCCGCCATCGTCGCGGCGCAGCCGACCCGAATGTTGCCCACCATGCCACTGGCGAAATCCCGCACCTCGCGCTGGGTCTGGGCAATGCTTTGCTGCAACTCCTTGCCGCGCGCCTGCAGCAACTCGCCCACGGGCGTCAGCTTGATCCTTCGGCCGTCACGTTGAAACAGTCGCGTTCCGAATGACTCCTCGAGGCGCTGAATGCTCTTGGTCAGCGCTGGCTGGCTGCGATTTAGCTTCTCCGCAGCACGTCCGAGATGCCCCAGCTCGGCAATGGTTTCGAAATAGGTGAGATCGCGCAGGTCCATATCTATCAACCAAAGTTATCAATTCATGATTATTAGAAAATAGACTTGATGGGTTGGGAAGTCGATACTGTGTGCATGTGATTCACCCCAATCAAGGAGAACGTCCTTGTCAAACGCTTCACGCTTTTCGCTTTCCTCCCTTTCCCCGCTGACTCAATGGGCGGGTCTGATCCTGATGGCCGGCATTGCCGGGCAACTGCTCAAACTGTTCGATATGCCTGCTGCGATGTTCCTCGGGCCGATGCTGGTCGCCATAGGCTTTGGCGTATCAGGTGCCAGCATCCGCATGCCCAAGCGGGCCTTTCAACTCGGTCAGGGCACGGTCGGCGTGCTGATCGCGCATGCCATGTCGGTCAGTGTGCTGCTCACCGCCCTTCATTCATGGCATGTCATGCTCCTGGCGACCATCCTCACGGTGGTGCTGAGCGCGGCAGTTGGACTGGTGCTGGTGCGCTTTGCCGGCATTCCGAGCAACACGGCAGCCTGGGGCACGTCACCGGGCGCGGCCTCGGCGATGGTCGCGATGTCCGAAGATTACGGTGCCGACTCACGCATTGTCGCCACCATGCAATATGTGCGCGTGGTCTGCGTGGTCACCATCGGCGCGCTGGTCAGCCATTTCATCGGCACCCCGGATTCCGCTGCGCCCCTGCACAGCGGTGCGGCTGTCTTGCCCAGCCTTGACCTTGTCGATCTGGCGCTGAGCCTTGCAGTGATTGCCGCAGGCGTGGCACTCGGCTCGCGTCTCCCGGCAGGTGCCCTGCTGGTGCCGCTGATGCTCGGCGGCGCGCTGCAACTGAGTGGCGTGATGCAGATCAGCGTTCCAGCCTGGTTGCTGCCCATCGCTTACGGTGCCATCGGCTGCTACGTCGGCCTGCGTTTCGACCGGCCAACGGTGCAATACGTCTGGAGACGACTGCCGATGATGATTCTGGCCTCACTGCTGTTGATCGTGCTCTGTGCTGTGTCGGCCTGGCTGATTGCGGTGATGATGGGCAAGGATTATCTCTCGGTATACCTGGCGACCAGCCCGGGCGGCCTGGACACCATGGCCATTATTGCCATCGATACGCATGCCGACGTCGGCTTCGTGCTGGCGATGCAGACCTTGCGCCTGTTCGGCGTGATCCTGACCGGAAGCTTCCTGGCCAGGCAGATCATCCGCCTGACCGACAAACGCATCCCTGCGCTTTGACTTCCGATCTCAAGCTCAACAGACGCTAGCCGTTCATTCCAGCCCCGCCAGGGCGCTGGCCAGGCTAGGTGCCAGCGGCAACACCGGCAATAACGTGGCCTGATAGGCGTGATAAAGGTCCGGCTTGCCGGGCCATATGTCTGCGCTGGGCTCGTTGCGCTCGTTCAGCTCATGGCGCCAACTGCCATGTTCGTGATCGATGAACAGTGTCTCGTTGAACTCCCAGAAACAGCGATACCAGTCTTCATACTGCTGCTCGCCGGTACGTTGCAGCAATGCCGCAGCAGCAGCGGCCGCTTCGCAGTGAGTCCAGTGCAGACGATGACGGACTACCGGCTGGTTCTGCCAGTCGAGGGTGTAAACGATGCCCGGGGCACCGTCGACATCCCAACCGTACCGGCAGGCATTGGCAAACAGTTGGCGGGCGTCGTCCAGCAACCATTCAGGGTTGGCGCGTCCGGCCTGACGGCGTGCAGCCTCCAGATGCAACACCAGCCGAGCCCACTCGAAAGCATGCCCCGGCGTGGTGCCGAAGGGCCGGAAACCGTCCGCCGGATTTTCCCGGTTGTAATCGGCCAGCGGCTGCCAGTCCTGGGTGAAATGCTCGACGACCTGAAAATTGTTGCCACCGGCATGCTCGTGGATAACCCGCTCGACGATGCTCAGCGCCCGGTCGAGCCACTGCGCGTCGCCGGTCACATCAGCGAGCGCGAGGAAAGCTTCGGTGCTGTGCATGTTGCTGTTGGCACCGCGGTAGGTCTCTTCATTGCTCCAGTCCCGCGCGAACGACTCACGCATGGCCCCTTCCTGCTCGCTCCAGAAATGCGTCTGGATGATCTGGATGACGTCGGACAGCAATGCCTGCGCCCCAGGCCGCCCCGCCACCACGGCGGAACTGGCCGCCAGGGCAACGAACGCATGCAGATAAGCCTGTTTGTCGGTCTTGCCGCCGTCTTCGAGCGCGGCGCTGAACCAGCCGCCATGTTCGGCATCGTGCAACGGGCCTTGCAACGCGGCGATACCGTGATCGACCAGCGCAGCACAACCGGGAATGCCCTGCGCATGGGCCATGGCAAAACAGTGGGTCATGCGCGCAGTGTTCATGGTTCCTGCGGTGGCACCGACCATCAGCCGACCGTAGTCATCAAGACTGCCAAAGCCGTTGTCCAGTCTGGAGGCCTTGGCGAAGGTCAACAGACGATTGCCTTCCAGGGCCAGCCACTGGTGATGGGCTGGCGAGCGCAGCCAACTGCTGAAGGTTTGATTATTGTTATTCATGAAGCGATGCCGCCCCCTTCGATAAGGTTGTGCCCAGACTGTACCGGAGGTCATTTCGACCGAGGGCATAATGCGCGTCCGGTCGATCGTCGGCAAGCGGACACAACCTGTATCAATGTAGGGTTTTACACCTTGAAGCGTGAGACCACCTGATTCAGGTCAGCGGCCAGACGCGACAATTCATGGCTCGACGCACTGATCTGGTTGGCGCCCTGAGTCGACTGCATGGACAGATCGCGAATGTTGACGATGTTTCGATCAACTTCACGCGACACTTGCGCCTGCTCTTCAGCCGCGCTGGCAATCACCAGATTGCGCTCGGAGATCTGGTTGATCGACGAGGTGATTTCGCTCAAGGACTCACCCGCGCCCTTGGCCAGTGCCAACGTCGAGTCGGCCCGGTCACGGCTGGTGTTCATCGAGTCGAGTGCCTGCGCCGAACCGCTGCGCATGGCGCTGACCATCGAATCGATTTCCAGGGTCGACTGCTGGGTGCGATGCGCCAATGCCCGGACTTCGTCCGCCACCACCGCGAAACCGCGGCCCGACTCGCCTGCCCGTGCCGCCTCGATGGCGGCGTTGAGTGCCAACAGGTTGGTCTGCTCGGCAATCGAGCGGATCACGTCCAGCACTTTGCCAATGTCCTGCGACTGATTGGCAAGGTTTTGCACCAGCGTCGAGGTGGCCTGCACGTTGTCGGTCAGCGTCTGGATCGACTGCACCGTCTCGATCACCCGCGTCTGGCCCGCCAGCGCCGAGGTGCTGGACTGGCTTGAGGCGTCCGATGTGGACACGGCATTACGCGCAACTTCTTCTACTGCCGAGGTCATTTCGTTGATCGCCGTGGCGGCCTGATCGATCTCCGCATTCTGTTGGTTCAGCCCGCGGTAGCTGTCTTCGGTGACCGAGTTGAGCTCGGTGGCGGCCGATGCCAGTTGCGTGGCCGAACTGCCGATGTGGCGCATCGCTTCACGCAGATTGATCTGCATCGTCGCCAGGGCACGCAACAGCCGGGTGACTTCGTCTTCGCCATCGACCTCGATGGTATGGGTCAGGTCGCCGTTGGCAACCTGCTCGGCGGCGGTGACCGCGCGCTGCAGAGGACCGACGATGCTGCGGGTCAGCCAGAGTGCCAGGCCGATGGTGCACAGCGCGGCAATCACCACGAAGATAATGACGATGTCGCGCGACTTACCGTACTGGGCTTCGGCGGACTTGCCTTCCGCATCGACCCTGGTGACATAAAAGTCGGCCAGATCACCGAGTTGCTTGCCGGAACCGTCGACGATCTGCTTCATGTCGACCAGCAGCAGCTTGTTCAGTCCGACGCTATCGCCCTGGCCAGCCAGTACAAATGAGCGGTCCAGCGCACTGCGGTATTGGCCCATGGTCACCATGAACTGGTCGGTCAGCGACTTCTCTTCCGGGGTGTCGACAAAGGTCTTGAGAATGGCCAGCTTCTTGTCCAGATCGCCCAGACGTACGTCCAGCTGACCACGGTAGGTCGGAATGCTCGCAGGATCGGTGTCCAGCGCCATGCGCAGGGAAATGGTCCGAATGCGCAGCATGATCTCGCGGATATCGTTGACCACTCGCATGCTGGGCAGCCAGTTGGTCTCCACCGCCACCTCACTCTGGCGAATGGTCGACATCTGTGCCAGCGCAAACCACCCCAGCAATGCCACCAACAGGGAAATGAGAGTAAAACCCAGACCGGCACGACGAGCGATAGTGAGTTTGCGTAGATTCATGACCAGAGCTCTTTATATTTTTTTGGAGGACGGTGTCCGACTCGAAGTTGTCAGACAACCGATAGCATATCGCCCTGATCAGGCAATTCTTTAGCACGTCCAGTGAACATTCGCAGGCTTAGTCAAAATAACAGCCGATTGCCAGGCTGCTGCCGTTGATCACAGCGCGATCATCAACTGCCCGAAGCCATCTGCCAGAGACGCGCCACGTCACGCGCACGCTCGTGCAACAGGCGGCGGGTATCGCGGCAGGCCTGCTCAAGGCTCATCGGTCCGCTGACCAGAGCAAAGGCGGCGCCGATGCCTTGCGCATACAGCTGCTCGTAGCCTTCGCCCAGGGTTCCCGCCAGCACAATCACCGGCACTTGCCGACGCCGGGCGACTCGCGCAACGCCAAGCGGCGTCTTGCCGCGCAGGGTTTGCGCGTCGAAACGGCCTTCGCCGGTGATGACCAGATCGGCACCGATCAACGCGTGTTCCAGCCCGGTCAGGTCGGCCACCACTTCCACGCCGGCACGAAACGAGGCCTTCAGGTAGGCCTTGGCGGCAAAGCCCATGCCTCCGGCCGCACCGCTGCCAGGACTGTCGCGCAAGTCCTGGCCGAGGACCTGAGCCGTATGGTCGGCAAAACAGCCGAGCGCAGCGTCCAGCGCCATGACCTGCTCAGGCGATGCGCCTTTTTGCGGGCCGAAGATAGAAGAGGCGCCATTCGGCCCGCAGAGTGGATTATCGACGTCGGCGGCGATCTCGACGCACACGTCAGACAAGCGTGGATCGAAGCCGCTCAGATCGATACGTGCCAAATCGGCAAGCGCAAGCCCACCCGGCGCCAGAGTCTGGTCGTCGGCATCCAGAAAGCGCGCGCCCAAGGCTGAAAGCATGCCACTGCCGCCGTCATTGGTTGCGCTGCCGCCGATGGCCAGGATCACCCGACGGGCTCCTGCATCCAGCGCCGCCGAGATCAGCTGACCGGTGCCTTCCGTGCTGGTCACACAGGCGTCGCGTTGTGCCAGTGTCAGCAGTTGCAAGCCACTGGCCATGGCCATTTCGATGATTGCGGTCCTGCTCTCCGCCAGCCAGCCCCACTGAGCATTGACCAGGGCGCCAAGCGGACCGCTGACGCTGGCACTCATCAGTTCACCATTGCAGGCAGCCAGCAGCGCCTCGATGGTGCCCTCCCCGCCATCTGCCATCGGGCATTTGATCAGTTCGGCGTGCGGCCAGACCTCGGCCAGACCACTGGCGATCGCGTCGGCAACTGCCTGGGCGCTGAGGCTGTCCTTGAACGAGTCGGGGGCGATGACGATTTTCATTGTTGTTCTCCAGATCCGGTATCTCGCATGCTCTCACTCAAAACCGTGTTCTCCGCCTGCCGTTCGCACAATGATCTGCGGTCGTCATCGGGCGTTTGAACAAAACCCGGCTTCAGGTGTGACGGGTGATCATCTGCGCCCCCAGGTACAGGCGCAGCAGGTCATCGGTTTTGTAAGGATCGCAACCCGTCAGCTCGCCAATCTTCTCCAGCCGGTAGCGCAGGCTGTTGCGATGGATACCCAGCGCTTCAGCGCACGCCTGGCTTTCGCCGCTGTACTCGAACCATTTGCATAAGGTGTCGAGCAGTTGTGCATGCGTGTGCAGACGCTCCATCGGCTCGGCGACGTTCTCGGCCAGCCAGTCATGACGATAACGCCAGAACAGCACCGGCAGCCGATAGGCTTCAAGACGCAGCAGGCGTTGTGCCGGCCTTGCCTGGCTGGCGTAGTCGAGCAGATCCCGCGCTGCCGCGCAGGCCTGGCGCAGGGTGGGCAGATCCGCCGATTGCGCCACAGTGGCCATACGCAGCACTGGCCAGTGGTGTTCATCGAACTGCTTGAGCAGCAGCGCATCGTCACGCTCCTTGCCCGTGGCGCGGCACCAGTACAGCAAGGTGGGCTCACGCAGCACGCACCAGCTGTCGGCGTAGCGCGTGCCGATCCATTTGGCAACCTGGCTGGCAGCCAGCCCCTGCTCGGCAAACTGGAGCAGTACCACCTGACGCGCCATGTGCGGCTGCAAACCCAGCTGTCGCGCTTCATCCACCAGGCTGTCGGGACAATCCGGCAACAGCAGGCGAGCCAGCAGGTCTTCGCTGCGCTGCGCCCGCCATTGAAGGTCAGCCTGCTGGCGGCGCTGTTCCATGAGCATCTCGGCAGTCATCTTGACCAGTTCGCCATACACCCGCACTTCGTCCGGCTCGCCGGTGATGCCGAGCACGCCTACCAGTTGATGATCGAGCATCAGCGGCAGGTTGACACCCGGCTTGACACCCCCGAGCTGTGACGCTGCCAGAGAATCGATTTCCACCACCTGCCGGTTGGCCAGCACTCGCTGCGCGCCTTCATGACGGGTACACAATCGCTCGGCATCACCGCTGCCGATGATGATGCCCAGGTAATCCATGACATTGACGTTGTACGGCAGGATGGCCATGGCCCGGTCGACGATGTCCTGGGCCAGCGCTCGATCAAGGGCGAACATGAACAACTCCGGACGCGTGGCGAGGCTTGCAATGCTTGGGCATATGGATACATTTTGTTGAAGTTATAGAACGCCCGAGTGTGCCTGAAAGTAGTCACGGGCGCGACGTACATGGCAGAGTGCCTGCGTCGACCTTTTGAACCCTCATATATGTGCGCACAGGCCCCCTTTTGATCAAATTCCGACTCGCCAGCCTGCTGTCGCTCTTGACCCTGCAAGCCTGCACGTCAATGGCGGAAAGCGATGAGCCGAAACAACGCTTTGAAGACTACCGTCAGCAGACCCTCGAGCTGATTCGCAACCAGCGCAACTTTCAGACCGCCGACCACCAGGCCGAGCTGGACTGGAACGCGCCACGCCAGTGGACCCCGAGCGGGACACCCAAGGGCGGCGTGCTGCTGGTGCATGGCCTGGGGGATTCGGCGTGGTCGTTTCATGACGTTGCACAGATGCTTGCCGCTCAGGGTTATATGGTCCGAACCGTTTTATTGCCGGGGCACGGCACCAAGCCCGAAGACATGCTCGACGTGCGCCTCGAACAGTGGCAGCGCGTGGTGCGCGAACAGGCGCAACTGCTCGCTTGTGAAGTGCCGAAGGTCTATCTGGGAGGCTTTTCGACCGGTGCCAATCTGGTTCTTGATTACGCCTATGGGCATGACGAAATCGCCGGGCTGCTCTTGTTCTCGCCGGCATTTCGCTCCAACAGCGGCTATGCCTGGCTGACCCCGTGGATCGGCTGGGCACGCCCCTGGCTCGCCGCGCCGAACCAAGGCCTGCGCCCAATGCAGACGCCGGTTCGCTACATGAACATGCCCACCAATGGTTTTGCCCAGTTCTATCGCAGCAGCGCGCTGGCCCAGGACCGCCTGCATCAGCGTCGCTATGACAAGCCGGTATTCATCGCCATCGCCGAGCACGACTCAGTACTCGACACTGATTACGTGCTGGATAATTTCAGCCAGCGCTTCAGCAATCCCGCCAGTCGCCTGATCTGGTACGGCGACCTGCCCGCCCGCGCGGCCAATACGCCGCGCGTCGAGGTGCGCAAGGACTACCTGCCGGAATACCGCATCAGCCGCTTTTCACACATGGGCCTGCTTTTTTCAGCGGATAATCCGCTTTACGGCGTATCCGGCAGCCAGCGTATCTGCTGGAACGGCCAGAGCACGCCGGACACCGCCAAGTGCATGGCAGGCGAGCCGGTATGGTATTCGGACTGGGGTTACACCGAATCGGGCAAGATCCATGCGCGCCTGACGTTCAACCCGTATTTCGAGTGGCAGACCCAAGTGATGCTCGGCGTGCTGAACGCAACACCGTAGTACGCAACTGCCTCCCTTGTATCGTCGATACCGGGGGCGCCAGGCTTGTATAGGAGCGAACCGGGCGACGCTTCGCTTGTTCGCGAAGGCGGTGTTTTGAACGCCGAATCTTCTGCGACTGTACGGGCCCTTTAGCGAACACGTTCGCTCCTGCATTTTTGCCGTACGCTCGAGCATGGAGAGCTCTTGTGGGAGCAAACACGTTCGCGCCTACTCCAGCGGGACCAGCCGCTCACGGCTGTTGCTCAGGTGTGTCCACATCGCCGCACGTGCTGCATCCGGGTCCTTGCGGCGAATGGCGCTGAGCAGTGCTTCGTGTTCGAGGTTGGCCAGATAGCCCTGATGCGCGAGGTTGTTGCCTGCGCGCTCGCTCGATGCGATGCGGCTGCGCGGAATGATCGCGCTGCCCAGGTGTTGCATGATCTCCAGAAAATACGGATTGCCAGTGGCTTCGGCGATCAGCATGTGAAAGCGTTTGTCAGCCTCGACGCAGCTGTCGTCGTTGGCCAGCAGGTCCTGATAGTCGTCCAGCGCCTGACGCATGGCCGCCAGTTGCTCATCGGTGCGGCGTACAGCCGCCAGCGCCACGGCCTGGGTTTCCAGGCCGATACGCAGTTCGATGATATCGCGCACTCTGGATACCGTTTCGACTTTGAGGCGCAGTCCCGTCTGGTCACTGCGCTCGAGCACGAACGTGCCGATGCCGTGATGGGTCACCACCAACCCGGACGCCTGCAATTTGGAAATCGCTTCACGCACCACCGTGCGGCTGACGCCGTGCTCACGGACGATCTGGTTCTCGGACGGCAGCTTCTGACCCGGTGCGATCTTGCCGAGCAGGATGCGCTGGCTCAGTTCGGTGACCAGATCAGTGGCCAGGCTGTGCTGACGGCGTTTGGGCGCAGTACCGGCGGGCTCTTGCATGGTGAGTGAATCCTGACTTGTCTGGTTAAGCTGCCGTATCACGGCCGTGGCAGCGCAAATGCCGGGCTGAGGGCGTTTGAAAGCCGGATTTAATCGCCCTGCACAGTTGTCTTACTTGTATTACAAGTCATTCCCGACTGTCAAAGTTCCTGTGTCCATCCAAACCGCCTACCATCAGCCACTAAGTTCAAGGTCCCGAACAGGCATCAACGGATACGCACGATCTAAAACCCCAGTATTTACTGGTCATAAACTTTAAATTAACACCATCATACAGCCCCCGCACACCTGCACATCGGCAGCCGATCAGAGTTTAATAATCTTGCAGATCGTCACCGCAAGGGGATTGCACAACCACCATTTACTTGTATGATGACCGACAATGCGAAGGACACACTTCGCACATACCCGCATAAAAACAACGAGTGGGAGATTCAACTGTGAGCACATCCAATTCCAGGATGGCCGACGGCACAGGTTCGGCTCTTAATTCAGCCGTATCGAAGGTCAAACGTCACGTCCTGCCGCTTTTCGTCATCATGTTCATCGTCAACTACATCGACCGGGTCAACATCGGCTTCGTGCGTTCGCACATGGAGCATGACCTGGGCATCGGCGCAGCAGCCTACGGCCTGGGTGCCGGACTGTTCTTCATCGGCTACGCCCTCTTCGAAGTCCCTTCCAACATCCTGCTGCAGAAAGTCGGGGCGCGTATCTGGCTGACGCGAATCATGCTCACCTGGGGCATCGTCGCCGCCTGCATGGCCTTCATCCAGAACGAAACCCACTTCTACATCCTGCGCTTTCTGCTCGGTGTGGCCGAGGCCGGCTTCTTTCCAGGCGTGATCTACTACTTCACCCGCTGGCTGCCTGGCGTCGAGCGTGGCAAGGCGATTGCCATCTTCCTCAGCGGCTCGGCCATTGCCTCGCTGATCTCGGGCCCGTTGTCCGGCCTGCTGCTGCAAATCACCGGTTTCGGCCTTAAAGGCTGGCAGTGGATGTATTTCATCGAAGGCATGTTCTCGGTCGGTCTGTGCTTCTTCGTCTGGTTCTGGCTGGACTCCAAACCGCACGATGCCAAGTGGCTGACCCGCGAAGAACAGGATGCGCTGGTCAACGCCATCGATGCCGAACAAGCTGCCCGCGAAGCCGCGACGCCGGTCAAGGCCTCCATCGGCAAGCTGCTCAAGGACGGTCAGATCATTCTGTTCTGCCTGATCTACTTCTTCATCCAGCTGACGATTTACGCAGCGACGTTCTGGCTGCCGAGCATCATCCGCAAAATGGGCAGCCTGACTGACTTCGAAGTCGGCATGTTCAACTCCATTCCGTGGCTGCTGTCGATCATCGGCATGTACGTGTTCGCCACGCTGTCCGCCAAATGGAAACGCCAGCAGGCCTGGGTAGCCATTGCCCTGCTGATTGCCGCTGCCGGGATGTTCATGTCGACCACCGGCAGCCCGATCTTCGCTTTCGTTGCCATCTGCTTTGCAGCGCTGGGTTTCAAGTCGGCTTCTTCGCTGTTCTGGCCGATCCCACAGGCCTATCTGGACGCACGGATCGCCGCAGCGGTCATCGCGCTGATCAATTCGGTAGGCAACCTCGGCGGCTTCGTAGCACCGACCACCTTCGGCCTGCTGGAAGAACACACCGGCTCGATCCAGGGCGGGCTGTATGGCCTGACAGCCACGTCGATCATCGCCGCGATCATTGTTTTCGCCGCGCGCAACACCCCCAAGCCTGGCGCGACACCGGTCGCCGCCATTCAGACGCCGGCGACCCACTGACACACATGCGCAGCCACTTTTTCATCGGTCATATTTTCAAGGCCTTACGTTTAAAGGACCCGTCATGAATATTCAGCAATCCAATATCACCAGCAAGACCCCCGTCATTACCGAGATGCAGGTCGTGCCCGTGGCGGGCCATGACGACATGCTGCTCAATCTGAGTGGCGCACATGGCCCCTACTTCACTCGCAACGTGGTCATTCTCAAGGACAATGCCGGGCATGTCGGCGTGGGCGAAGTACCTGGCGGCGAGCTGATTCGCCAGACGCTGGAAGACGCGCGATCGCTGGTCGTCGGCAGCAGCATCGGCACCTACCAGAAGATCCTCAACAAGGCACGCAAGGCGTTTGCCGATCGGGACGCCGGTGGCCGCGGCTTGCAGACATTCGACCTGCGCATTGCCATTCATGCGGTCACCGCACTGGAAGCGGCGCTCCTCGACCTGCTCGGCCAGCATCTGGAAGTACCGGTTGCCGCATTGCTGGGCGAAGGTCAGCAACGCGATCAGGTCGAAATGCTTGGTTACCTGTTTTATGTCGGCGACCAGCGCAAAACCGATCTGGCCTACCGCAGCGAACCCGAGGCCGATAATGACTGGTTCCGCATCCGCCATGAAGAAGCACTGACACCGGAGGCCGTAGTACGCCTGGCCGAGGCCGCGCATCAGCGTTACGGCTTTCAGGACTTCAAGCTCAAGGGCGGCGTGCTGAGCGGCGACCAGGAAATCGAAGCGGTGACCGCACTCGCCGAACGCTTCCCCGAGGCGCGCATTACGCTGGACCCGAACGGTGCCTGGTCGCTCAAGGAAGCGATCCGCCTGTGCCGCGATCAGCATCATGTGCTGGCCTACGCCGAAGACCCGTGTGGCGCGGAAAACGGTTATTCCGGGCGTGAAGTGATGGCCGAGTTCCGCCGTGCTACCGGCCTCAAGACAGCTACCAACATGATCGCTACCGACTGGCGGGAAATGGGCCACGCCATTCAGTTGCAGTCAGTGGATATCCCACTGGCCGACCCGCACTTCTGGACCATGCAGGGCTCGGTACGCGTGGCGCAGATGTGCAACGAGTGGGGCCTGACCTGGGGCTCGCACTCCAACAACCATTTCGATATTTCCCTGGCGATGTTCACCCACGTCGCCGCTGCAGCACCGGGCACTATCACCGCAATCGATACGCACTGGATCTGGCAGGACGGCCAGCGTCTGACCAAGGCGCCACTGCAAATCGTCGGTGGCAAGGTCGAGGTCCCGAAGAAACCGGGGCTCGGTGTCGAGCTGGACATGGACCAGTTGGCCAAGGCTCACGAACTCTATAAAGGCATGGGCCTGGGCGCGCGTAACGACGCCGTGGCCATGCAGTTTCTGATCCCGGACTGGAAATTCAATAACAAGCAGCCTTGCCTGGTGCGTTGAATCGGTCTGACACTCGCAGTTGACTCGCCGCCTGTTCACTCTCTGGCTGGCACACGGCGCGCAATCCCCTTGCGCGCCGTTTTTTTAATCGAATTTGGCTTGCCGAAGCGGCATGCTACTGTCTGGTAATGTCCAGTAACGATTAGACCGCATGCGCCATCTCGCCCGCACTCGCCCTCGCCTCACCCTTGCCGCTCTGGTCGGCCTGACCGCAGGCATCGCCTGGTCCTGGCTCATACCTCACTCGACACTGACCCAGAGCCTGCTGACTGGCTGGGACACGGGGGTATGGCTTTATCTGATCATGATTTTCATCCGCACGCTGCGCAGCGACGCTGACGATGTTCGGCGAGTTGCGATGAGGGAAGACGAAAACGCGGGCGTCATTCTGGTTACAGTCTGCGTCGCGGCGCTGGCCAGCCTGGCCGCAATCATTTTTGAAATCGCCAACAGCAAAGGCCTTTCCAACGACGCCAAGATGCTTCACCACGCCTTCACCGGCCTGACGGTCATCGGCTCCTGGCTGATGATCGGCGTGATCTTCAGCCTGCATTACGCACGCATGTTCTACACCTGGAAAGGCAAAGAACCCGCACTGGCATTTGTGGGCGGTGAAAAGAACCCCGATTACTGGGACTTCCTGTACTTCTCGTTCACCCTCAGCGTCGCGGTGCAAACCTCCGACGTTGGCGTAGCGACGCGCGAAATGCGCAAGGTCGTGCTCGGCCAGTCGTTGATCTGTTTTGTGTTCAACACCGCGATTCTGGGTTTTTCGATCAACATCGCCGCCAGCCTGTTCAACTAGCGTTTGCCTTGAAAAACAATCCCATCAAGAGGCCTTCAGACAATGACCCTATTGAAAATAGCGGTACTCGATGACTGGCAAAACGTCGCCAGCGATGTCGTGGACTGGTCCGTACTCGACTCAGTGGGCACGGTCAGCTTTCTGCATGACTACCCTGCCGATACATCGACCATGGCGCAGCGCCTGCAAGGCTTCGACATCATTTGCGTGATGCGCGAGCGAACCCTGTTCGATGCGACGTTGCTCAGCCAACTGCCGACGCTGAAACTGCTGGTCACCGGCGGAATGCGCAATGCGGCGATCGATACCGCCGCGGCGAAGCGTCAGGGCATTGTCGTGTGCGGAACCGAAAGCTATAAGCATGCGGCACCGGAGCTGACCTGGGCGCTGATCATGGGCATCACCCGCAACCTGGTAGCCGAGGCCAACTCGTTGCGTGCCGGCAATTGGCAGGTCGGACTGGGCAGCGACCTGCATGGCAAAACCCTGGGCATTCTCGGCCTGGGCAGTATCGGTAAGTGGATCGCCCGCTACGGACAGGCATTCGGCATGAAGGTCATTGCCTGGAGCCAGAACCTGACGCCAGAGGCGGCTGCCGAGTCAGGCGTCACCCATGTCAGCAAACAGCAACTGTTCGAGCAGGCCGATGTGCTGTCGGTGCACCTGGTGCTCAGCGATCGCAGCCGCGGTCTGGTCGACGCAGAGGCGCTGAGCTGGATGAAGCCCGAGGCTTATCTGATCAACTCGTCACGCGGCCCGATCATCGATCAGGCCGCGCTGATCGACACACTGCAACAGCGCAGAATCGCCGGTGCAGCGCTGGACGTCTTCGACATCGAACCACTGCCGGCCGACCACCCGTTCCGCACGCTGGACAACGTGCTGGCAACTCCGCACATCGGTTATGTCACCGAAAATAACTACCGGACCTTCTACGGGCAGATGATCGAAGACATTCAGGCGTGGCATGCGGGATCGCCGATTCGGGTGTTTGGCTGACGAGTCCTGCAACATCAGGCTGTAACCTATGGATGCCAGGCTGCGTCTGGCGTCGGATTTCAGCCTCTGTAAAGAGTGGTCACGGGGCCCGCCGCAGGCCCCCGCTTGCATATCAGTAACGATTAGCGCTTCGGACAAAAAAGGTCAGCACAGGATTAATCCTCCGGTTTTTGCCAACATTGAAAATTATATCTAGGCGAACCTGCTCTTCCGATGGACAATGCCCGGAATATAATTGCACCCTGAGCCCGAGTATCAATAAACAACAGAAAAATAGAAACAGTCGCTCAATCGCTCCATCAAGTTTCCGACGTATTTATATGAATACTGTCATTCCATCCGTTATCGCTTGCCTTGAGATTTATTCTCCTGTTTCACCAGGCGCAATCACTTTTCGCACCGATCACTGAGACACCCGATGAATATCCGCTCAGCCAGGCTATATGACAGTCTCATGGCCGCTAACGAGAAACCTGTCATGGCCGACAGGACCGTACAGCCGGCGAGCGCTGGCGCGACTGACACAACTTCGGATGCGCAGGCGAAACTCGATACTTACACGCCCTCCGACAGGCACTCCGCTGAAGCAGCGGAAACCTCTCCGGTCTATACCAGAGCACTGTTCAAGCGAAATGCTCAAGCACTGGCGAGCGAAGCATCCCCGTCGGATACGGCGTTACTTACTAGTCAAAAAACGCGTGTCAGTCAGGATGATACCAAGGCCGTGCTCAATGACGTCGCCACTGTCAAAGACAATACGGCCCCTGCCGAGCCAGATAACAAAGTCAAAGACAAAGACAAGATTTCCGCTTCAGAGCCGGTCAAAACTGCCGAGCCCGTCTTGCGCGGGGGAGCCAACGTCAATCCTGATGATATCGCCACACCTGCCGCAGCCACGAAGATGATTCAGGACCTGAAAGCGATTGGAGGCGGAACCTTGCGCTTTCAGATGACGCACGACCAGATTCAGGATAGCAGGCAGTTGGACAAGCTCAGGGCGTTGCTCAATGAAGGGGGCAAACAGGGTGTAAAGGTTCAGTTCACGTTCCGCGACAATGCAAACCAGGGTAGCGGAAACGTGCTGACGGGAGACAAATTGAAGCAGGCCTCGGCCGACATCAGTACCATTGTCAAAAGGTTTGGCAGTCGCACAGGCTTTGTGCTGGATACCTTCCATCAGGGCGGTAAAAGCGCAAGTCAGGAATGGGCTGACATGCAGACCACGTTAATTAAATCGGCGCGCGATGCCGGTTATAAAGGAAGTATTGTTGTCGAGGACAGCAATTGGGGGGGTGGCCTGACCGCAGGTCCGCAAAGCGGCCTGGTCAAGTTTGCGGTTCAATTAAAGGCTGCCAATGGCGACGACAACCCTGCACTGATTGGCAGTTTTCATGTGTATGCCAGGGAAAGCGAAGCCTCTTCGCGACTCGCCAACCAGATCAAGGCAATGAAAGAGGCTGGCTACAAATTCCAGATTGGCGAAGTGGGTAATGCCAACCTGACAGCAGCCAATACCTTCCAGCAAAAGGACGCCGCCACTAATGCCCTGCGGGATAATATGAGCGCTCTCAAAGCAGCCGGAGCGGACATTTTACCCGGCAAGGAACAGTTCCAGGGGGGCAAACTTCGCCACCGTGCCGGCTTTTCAACGGCTGATCAGTACTGATGATGCACGGCTGCGTGTGCACAAGGGCCAGTGCCCATGACACACGCTGCTGAACCTGCCCCTGAAAGGATCAGGCTTGCGCTATCAGAACCCGATATCGGCACATGGCATCACAACGTATAGGCAATCCCCACCTGCACCGTCCGTGGTGCCCCCGGATAGGCATAGACGTTGCCGAACGAGCCTTCCTCATAGTCGGTGTTAAACAGATTCTTCAGGTCCAGATTGAGTTTCACGTGCGGGTTGACCTTGTAATAGGCCAGCAGGTCAAACACCGTATAGCTGTCCATCGAGAAAGAAGTGTTGGCTGTACGTCCGGCGCGCTGGTCGACATAGCGACCGCCGCCGCCCAGGCCCAGGCCACGCAGGGCGCCTTCCTGAAACTCGTAGACGTTGAGCAGGCTGAAGGTTTGCTCGGGAATGTTCATCAGCCGTGTACCGGACCGTAGCGTGTTGTCCTTGGTGACTTCGGCGTCCACGTAGGCGTAACTGCCCATTACCCGCCACTCCGGCGTCAGGTTGCCGACCACGTTAAGGTCCAGGCCGCGACTGCGCACCTCGCCCGCCGCCACACTGAACGTTGAATCGACCGGGTCGGTGGTCAGCACGTTACGCTTTTCGATCTGGTAGACGGCCGTGTCGACACTCAACTGCCCGTCCAGCCCCTCCCACTTGGTTCCGATCTCATAGGATTTGCCCTCCTCCGGCTTGAACCCCCCACCCAGTCGGCTGGCACCGCTGTTGGGCTTGAACGAGCGAGCAGTCGTGGCGTAGACGGCAAGGTCGTCGGTCAGGTCGTAGCTCAGGCCGAGGCGCGGTGTGACCGCGTTATCGCTGGCAGTCCAACTGCTGGTGCCGGGCAGAAAAGAATCATAATCATGTTCGAAACGCTCCAGACGCACACCGCCCAGCAGCTTCAGGCGCTCGGTCAGGGCCACCTGGTCCTGCACGAAGGCAGCCCAGGTCTTGAGGTTTTCCTTGTCGTGGGTTGTCGTTCGGGTCAGTGCCGGACGAGCCTGGCCGTAGACCGGATTGAAGATGTCGATCGGGTAGGCACTGACTGCACCGCTGGAGCGTTGAATGATCGACTTGTAGTCATAATCTTCGTACTCGACACCGGTCAGCAGCGTGTGCTCGAAACCGCCCGCAGAAAAATGCCCGGTCAGGTTCAGTTGCACATCGCGATCGGTCCATTCCAGCTTGCGATAGTTGAAGTTGCGCCCCAGGGTGCGGCCGTCCGCCGCCAGCCCGTTGGCCTCGATGGCATCGCCTTGCAGGGAGCCGTCAAGGATCTGCACACCGCCGCCCAGCGTCCAGTCCGGGTTGAGGTCATGCTCGAAGCGCAGTTGTGCCATGTTGTTGTCGTTATGCAGCTTGCCCACACTCTTCTCGCCGAAGAACGTGTCGCGAGAAGCCGTGCCCGTCTGGTTGGCATAGCGAGTCAGACCACGATCCAGTGGCGCGTTATTGCGCATGAAGTCGCCTTCGAAGGTGATCCGCGTAACGTCGTTGACCTGCCAGCTCAATACCGGCGCCACGCCATAGCGCTCGGTCTCGACGTGGTCACGGAACGTATCGCCGCCCTCGCCCACGACATTCAGGCGGTAGGCAAAACGCCCTTCGTCATCCACGGGTCCCGAGGCATCCAGCGTTCCGCGCTTCATGCCCTGATCATTGAGCTGACCGCCCAGCGTGACGGAGGGCTCGGCCAACGGCTGCTTGGAAACCACATTGAAGGTGCCGCCCGGATCGCCACGGCCATAGAGCGTGGTGGCCGGACCGCGCAGCACCTCAAGGCGCTCGATGGTGTTGGCGTCCGGCATGTTCGGATAACCACGATTGATCGGGAAGCCGTTGCGATAGAACTCGCCGGTGGTGAAGCCGCGCACCGTAAAGGTGGTCAGCCCCTGGCCGCCGAAGTTGTTGGCTCGCCCGACGCCACCCGCGTAGTCGAGAGCATCCTGCAAACGTGTGGAACCGATGTCCTCGACGGCTTCACGGGTCACGACGCTGACCGATTGCGGGGTTTCGTGCAGCGAGGTATCGGTACGCGTTGCACTGGCAGACCGTGTGGCCCGATAACCATCGACCGGTCCTTGTGCCGTTTCGGCATTGGCGGCGCCCTGGATATCGATGTTCTGCAACTCCATGGCAGGCTGGACGCCAGCCACCTGATCGGCCCAGGCCGCTTGAGAGATCGCCTGGATAACGCAAAGTGAAACGAGAGTACGACGCATCGACGTGCAGCCCTTGGCAAGAAACCAGGCCTCTTGGGACCCGGCAGGATTTTTTGCGAATAGTACAGATTCGTATTAACGCCTGATACAAATTCCCAAAAAATACTCTTGCACAGGCCAGACATGACGCTTAGCCAATGTGGCGATAAACAGGCAAACTGCGCTCATTGCTCCTTACCAGAGAACCCACGATGCCCCTTTCCCACAAGCCTGCCGATCCTCGTTGCGCCTTGCTGGTGATCGACATGCAATACGACTTCATGCCCGGCGGGCAACTGGCTGTGGCTGACGGCGATGCGCTGCTGCCGCTGATCAATCGCCTGGGTGCGCGCTTTTCCCAAGTGGTCATCACGCAGGACTGGCACCCTGCCGGGCACATTTCCTTTGCTTCCAGCCATGCGCAGCGCCTGCCGTTCGAGAGCATTACCCTGCCCTACGGTCCTCAGACGCTGTGGCCGGATCATTGCGTACAAGGCAGCCACGGTGCTCAGTTGCATGCCGACCTCGATCTGCCTCACGCGCAACTGGTCCTGCGTAAGGGCTGCAATGAGCACATCGACAGTTACTCGGCATTTCTGGAGGCAGACCGCACGACCCGTACAGGGCTGGCCGGGTACCTGACAGAGCGCGGTATCGATACGCTGTTCGTGGTCGGTCTGGCGCTGGACTTCTGTGTCGCCTGGTCGGCGCAGGACGCACGGAGTGCCGGTTTCAATACTTTTGTGGTCGAAGATGCCTGTCGCGCCATCGACATGAACGGCTCGCTGGAGCAGGCCTGGAAGACCATGCTCGGCATGGGTATAGAACGCGTGCAGAGCGCCGATCTGCTGGGCTAGACCGACACATTCTGCCGACTGGCTCAAACATTTCTCGATACGCCCCGCCGCTGGCGAACGACAGCGCGCGGCGCCTGTCTGAACCATCGGCCCGACATTGCCCCGGTCGGGCCATTTCATCACTGGCGCTGAGGACGTTGTATGGATCACGAAGTAGATGGCAAGACCCCCGGCCTTTCCGCCGAGGAAGAGCGCGAGATCGATGAGAATCAGCCGCCCCGCGCGGCAGTGTTGCACGAAACCATTCGCATGCAGGGCGACCACGAACTGGAGCGCAGCGTAGCCGCGCTGTGGTGGTCGGCACTGGCTGCGGGGCTGACCATGGGCCTGTCGCTGATGGCGATGGGTTTGTTGAACTCGCGCCTCGAAGGCCTCCCCGGTAGTCATGTGATCAGCAGCCTCGGCTATTCGGCAGGGTTTCTGGCGGTAATCCTGGCGCGCCAGCAACTGTTCACGGAAAACACCATCACGGCTGTACTGCCGGTCATGAGCAAGCTGAACCTGGCCAACATCTGGCGGCTGCTGCGCCTGTGGGGTGTGGTTCTGGCCGGCAATCTGGTCGGCACGCTGACGGTGGCCTACGTCATGCTCAACCTGCCGATTTTCGATACCAGCACCGACAAGGCGTTTCTGGAAATTGGCCACAAGGTCATGGAAAACGACCTGGGCCAGATGTTTTCCAAGGGCATTGTGTCGGGCTGGATGATTGCGACCATGGTCTGGATGATCGCGTCGATGGAAAACGCCAAGATAGCGATCATCGTGCTTATCACTTACCTGATGGCGCTCGGCGACTTTACGCACATCGTGGTGGGTTCGGCTGAAGTATCCTATCTTGTATTCGCGGGTGAGCTGGGCTGGAAGGATTTCTGGTTTGCGTTCGCAGGCCCCACGCTGGCGGGCAACATTATCGGTGGCAGTTTTATTTTCGCGTTGATCAGCCATGCGCAGATCCGCAGTGAAAAAGACACCACCGAGAAAATGGAGCGCGATCGCAAAAACAAGGAAGAAAAACGTCGCCTGGAGAAAGCGCAGAAGCTCAAGGAAGAGGATTCCACGGCAAAGCGAGAAATATGATCCCTATCATTAAACTTTCTTTCAGGAAACGCGGCGGATTTTAAAGGCAGAATGACTCTTTGAACGCACCTATTCAGGCAGGGACCATGACCCGAATTCTGGCAATCGAAGACGATGCCATCACTGCAAAGGAAATCGTGACCGAACTCAGCAGCCACGGGCTGGAAGTGGACTGGGTCGACAATGGCCGTGATGGTCTGGCGCGTGCAGTGAGTGGCGATTATGACCTTATTACCCTGGACCGCATGTTGCCGGAGATGGATGGTCTGACCATCGTCACCCACTTGCGTGCCCAGGGCATTTCCACGCCGATCCTGATGATCAGCGCACTCTCTGACGTTGACGAGCGCGTCCGCGGCCTACGTGCCGGAGGGGACGACTATCTGCCAAAACCCTTTGCGTCGGATGAGATGGCCGCACGCGTCGAGGTGTTGTTGCGACGCAGCAACCCGGTCAGTGCCGCCAAGACGGTCTTGCAGGTTGCCGACCTGGAACTGAACCTGATCACCCGGGAAGCATGTCGCGGCGGCGAACCGCTGACGCTGCTGCCCACCGAATTCAAGCTACTTGAGTTCCTGATGCGCAACAGCGGACAGATCATCACGCGAATGATGATTTTTCAGGAAGTCTGGGGCTACCACTTCGATCCGGGCACCAACCTGATCGACGTACACATCGGCCGTCTGCGCAAGAAGATCGACCAACCCGGTACCGCACAGCTCATTCAGACCGTGCGAGGATCCGGCTATGTCATTGCCGAACCCGTCTGACGGCTGGCGATCATCCACAAGTCGATTACTGGCGCTGTACAGCTCGCTGTTCGTAGCCTGGAGTGTGATTCTGCTTGGCGTCCTGTATTGGGAGGTGACGTCCTATCTGGACACCCTCGCCCGCCAGTCGCTTACCCATCGCCAGCAACTGTTTTCACGCTTCGAAGGCCAGGGCCTGGTGGACGCTCTGGCCACCAGCATGACCTTCGATACCCGCTCGGTGGATGCCTACGGTCTATTCGACGAAAACTTCCGCCCGGTTGCCGGGCCTATCACCAGCGTCCCGAAAAACCTGCCTATCGACGGCCAGATTCATGTACTGAACGATTGCATCGAATCGGATGATCCAGGCATGCCGCAAGGCAGTTGCGATGCGATCGTCAATCGCACGTCGGACGGCCGCTGGCTGGTGCTGGTTCGCGAGAACGGTTCGCTGTTTGCGGTGAGCACGCTGATCCTGCATGCGTTGCTGTGGGGCATCTCGCTGACCATCATTCCCGGTGTTGCCGGCTGGCATCTGCTGCGCCGTCGACCGTTGCGACGCATCCGTGCGATCCAGGCCAGCGCCGAATCGATCATCGCCGGCGACATGGCCGGCCGTCTGCCGGTCTCCAACAGGCGCGATGAACTGGACATGCTGGCGGTAATCGTCAACGCCATGCTCGACCGGATCGAAAAGCTCATGAACGAGGTCAAGGGCGTCTGCGACAACATCGCCCATGACCTGCGCACACCGCTGACCCGCTTGCGTGCGCAGCTTTACCGTATTCAACAGCAGTCAGCCCACGATTCGACCCACGCCACGCAGATTGCCCAGGTCATCAGCGAAGCTGACACACTGATGGCACGTTTCCGCGGGCTGCTGCGCATTTCCGAGCTGGAAGACCGCCAGCGGCGCTCGGCATTCGTTGAACTGGAACTGCGCCCGCTGCTGCAGGAGCTGCATGATTTCTACCTGCCGCTGGCTGAGGAAGACCAGATCACCCTGATACTCGACCTGCATGAAACGTTACCCACGCTGGTAGGCGACCGCGCCCTGCTGTTCGAAGCACTGACCAACCTGCTGGGCAACGCAATCAAGTTCACCCCTGGCGGCGGAATCGTCAAAGTCAGCGCCTACCCTGCCCCAGGCGGCACCACGCCGTGCATCGAAGTACAGGATTCCGGGCCTGGCATCCCTGTCGCCGAGCGCGCCGCTGTCTTCCAGCGCTTCTATCGCAGCGAAGCCGGCACCGAGCAAAGCGGTTTTGGCCTTGGTCTCTCGGTAGTGGCCGCCATCGTCAATCTGCATGGTTTTACCCTGCAAATAGGCACCAGCGAATATGGCGGCGCAAGCTTGCTGCTGGAATGCCGCACAGTGAATACGCTGGCCTGAGATTCACGCACTTCCCAAACCCTTGATTGCACGATCGTGCCTGCTTTTTGACGAGATTAAAGCGTCTGGCTCGAGGGTTTCAGCGATTTCGATATTAATCTGGCGCGTTATGCCAAGCGCAAAAATGTAACTGAATGTTACAAATCCGTATCCAGCTTGACCGTTTCAGCACCAGCAAGTTCACCCCAATAAATACGCTTTTCAGGTTCGATATGGCGTTTTTCCCCGATTAAATCCGTCTATTGGTCAAAAGATGATGGCCAAACGCCAAGGTGCAATGTGAACAGCTAGACATTTTTATGACGTCAGTGACTTGTCGCAATGCTGGCACTGCGTTATCTATGTCAGGGCAAGCACAGTTCCTGCGGTAACGTTTTCGCTGCACCCCTAATAATAACTCACCGGATTTCGCCACTTACCAGGCGAGGCTTTGGCATGGCTGCCGAAGCAGAGAACACTGTACTAATTGCTGGATCAAATTTTAGCTGGGAGGCTGTTATGGGCGCACAATCGAAGATTCTAACCATCGGTAAGTACAAGGTGTACGCCGAGACTTACTGGAAAGGCAGCGACGCCAAGACCATTCTGCTGGTCAACGGCGCACTGTCGACTACTGGCTCTTTCGGGCAGACGGTCAAATACTTGCAACCGCACTACAATCTGGTGCTGTTCGACCTGCCATTTTCGGGGCAATCCCGAGCGCACAACCCGGACGACATGATTGTCAGCAAGGAAGATGAAGTAAACATTCTCCTGCAACTGATTGATCTCTATCAGGTAAACCACCTGCTGTCAGTCTCCTGGGGCGGTGTATCGGCCCTGCTGGCCCTCTCCGAATGCCCTCCTTCCGTGGAAAAGGCCATCATCAGTTCGTTTTCGCCGGTGCTCAACGAGGCCATGCTCGACTATATCGACAACGCCCAGATCTACCTCGCCGCACGCGAAAAGCGCAAGATCGGCTCACTGCTCAACGACACCGTGGGCAAGTACCTGCCGCGCCTGTTCAAACTTTATAACTACAAGCACCTGATCAGCCTTGCCGAGCACGAATATCGCCAGATCGACTTTCACATCAGCCAGATTCGCCAACTAAGCGCCAGTAACTACGTCGAGCGTTTTTCCTCGATCAACATTCCGGTGCTGTTCATCAACGGTGAAAAAGATGAATACACCACCGTTGACGATGCGCGGATGTTTTCCAACTACATCGCCAAAAGCAGTTTCAATGTCGTTCCGGACACCGGGCACTTTCTGGACCTGGAAAGCAAGGCGGCGTGGCACCACTCGCAAAGAACCGCACTGACATTTCTGGGCACTGAAGCTACCCAGAAGGTTTGGCCCAGCGTCACCGCGATGGCCTGAAGCTCGCTCGCCTGAGCCCGGGAAGCCCTTGCGCTTTTCCGGCCTGACGCTGTGACTCATGGATGATGTTGGCTTCTTTGATCGGGCAGTGCTATTCGTTGATGACTTTTCCCTTTGCAACGCTCCTGCGTTCGTGCTGCCGTGTTTCCGGAAATATCCGGCCGTTGCACTCTCTGTACACTCAGCCCGGCGTGGTGCTGGGGTTCATCTCGCTACTCTCGCTCAGCGCTTGCTCTGCAGGAAAACCCGCAGAAAAGGCGCTGGTGCGAGTCGTCGCGCAACCGGTTGCCCTACTGAACGTCGCCAGCAGTGTGACGCTGACGGGCGATATCCAGGCCCGCAAGGTGACTGAGCAATCGTTTCGCGTCTCCGGCAAGCTGATCAAGCGATATGCGGATGTCGGGGATCGAGTGCGGGTCGGACAGGTTCTTGCCAGGCTCGACGCGCGCGAGCAAAAGACCGAGCTGGCGTCAGCCAGTGCCGAAGTGGCCGTGCGACAGTCGCGACTGTACCTCGCCGAACAAAACTACCAGCGTCAACAAGTGCTGCTGCCCAAGGGCTATACCAACCTCAGTGAATACCAGAAGGCCCGCTCTGGCCTCGACAGTGCGCGGGCGGATCTCGTCGCACTGCAGGCGCAGCAGGCGAACGCGCGTGAACAGGTCGGGTACACCGAGCTGTTCGCCGCAGCCGATGGCGTCGTGACGGCGCGCTATGCCGAAGAAGGTCAGGTGGTTCAGGCCGCCACTACGATTTTCAGCGTCGCTCACGATGGCGAGCGCGAAGCGGTATTTTCCGCGTACGAGTCCCTGCTGCGCGCCGATCAGACCGGTGCTGCAGTGATTGTCAGCCCCCTCGGCCAGCCAGAGATTCAGCTGACCGGCATCATCAGGGAAATCACCCCCATCGTCTCCGCCGCGAACGGCACGTTGCGGGTGCGCGTTGCACTGCAGGGAGCTGCTGCACCGCTTGCGCTGGGCTCCGTGGTCAGCGCTCGCTTGCAGACGCAGTCGCAAATAGTGTTCGCCCTGCCTTGGTCCGTCTTGAGCCGCACACAAGGACAACCGGCAGTCTGGCGGGTGGACGCTGAGGCCAGGGTCAGGCTGACGCCTGTGAAAGTGCTGCGTTACGAGCAGGGTCAGGTCATCGTTTCAGAGGGGTTGTCCGAAGGTGATCGAATAGTTTCCCGAGGGCTGCAGTTTCTCTACCCGGGGCAACGGGTCGAGGTCGCAGAGCGAGCACCGGTCGAAAACCTCGTCTCGTTGGCCTCGTCGGGAGCTGCGCAATGAGCACCTCGTGCGCAGAACCACGAACGAGATCCCGCTGCTGGCTGATCTGCATTCTGATTGTGGCACTGCCGGGCTGCCGCGAAAAACCGCTTCGCGAGGTTGTCGAACGCCCGGTACTGTTCACCGAAATAGTCGACCAGCGCAGCGCCTCTTATGGCCGCTTTGCTGGCGTCATCCAGCCGCAGTATGAAGTGGCGTTGGGGTTTCGCGTCGCTGGCCGACTGGCAACCCGGCACGCGGAGATCGGCGATCAAGTGCGCAAGGGCGATCTGCTCGCCACACTGGAACCCGGGGACCAGCAACACCGTTTACACGCCCGCCAGGCGGAACTCGGCAAGGCCCAGTCCGCCTGGCAACAGGCGCGCGACGAGTTGACGCGCTACCAGCAGCTCTATGAGCGCGGTATCGGCTCGCGGGCGCGAATGGATCAGTTGGACAACGACCTGAGCACTCAGGAAGCGTTGTGCAATCAGGCCCGCGTGGCGGTGCAGCAAGCCCGTGATGATGTGTCCTACACCCGCTTGTCAGCCGAGTTCGATGGCCTGATTACTGGATGGCAAGCGGAGGTCGGCCAGGTCATGGCGACCGGTCAGGCAGTCGTCAGCCTTGCGCGCCCCGACAGCCGTGAAGCGGTCGTCGACTTGCCACTCGGTTCGCTGGATGAACGCCACCGCATCAGAGTGGTTTCGCAACTGAACGATCAGCTTTCAGTGGCCGCGAACGTCCGCCAGCTTGCACCGCAAATCAATGCCGAGACCCGCACTCAGCGCGTCCGCCTGGCCTTGCAGAACCCTCCGGACAGCTTTCGCCTGGGCTCGACCGTCACGATAGAGATCAGTGGCGACGCGCCGGCGTTTCATGAGCTGCCCGGCAGCGCAGTGCTGCAGCGTAACGGCTCCTCTCAGGTGTGGGTGATCGACCCAACGACATCGACACTGATCCCGCGAGCGGTGCAGGTATTGGCGAGATCGGGCTCGACGGTAAGGGTCAGCGGCGAGCTGCACGAGGGCGAAAAGGTAGTGACTGCCGGCGTCAACGGCATGCAGTCCGGACAAAAGATCCGCCTGCAGCGAGAGGTCAGTTTGTGAAGGAGCGCTTCAATCTGTCGGCCTGGGGGCTCAGGCATCGCACGCTGGTCTGGTACATGATGTTCGTTTCATTGCTGATGGGCAGCTGGTCATTCCTGAATCTGGGGCGCGAGGAAGACCCTTCATTCGCCATCAAGACTATGGTCATACAGGCGCGCTGGCCGGGCGCGACGCTGCCCGATACCCTGCAGCAGGTGACTGATCGGCTGGAAAAGAAGCTCGAAGAAATCGACGCGCTGGATTACGTGAAAAGCTACACGCTGGCTGGCGAATCGACGCTTTTCGTCTTCCTCAAGAGTGAAACCCGAAGCGCCGACATCCCTGCGGCGTGGTATCAGGTGCGCAAGAAAATCAGCGATGTGCGCAGTGAGCTGCCCAGCGGCATTCAGGGCCCTGCGTTCAACGACGAATTTGGCGACGTGTTCGGCAGCATCTACGCGTTCACCGCCGATGGCCTGTCTTTCCGCCAACTGCGTGATTACGTCGAGCAAGTGCGCGCCGACATCCGCAGCGTACCCAACCTGGGCAAGATCGAGTTGCTCGGCGCCCAGCGCGAAGTCATTTATCTGAATTTTTCGATCCGCAAGCTCGCGGCGCTGGGCATCGATCAACGCCAGGTGCTGCAAAGCCTGCAAGCGCAAAACTCGGTTACGCCTGCTGGCGTGATGGAGGCCGGTCCTGAACGCATTGCCGTGCGGGCCAGCGGGCAGTTCAGCAATGAACAGGACCTCGAGGCCGTCAATCTGCGCTTCGGCGACCGGTTCTTTCGCCTCAGCGATCTGGCGACTATCGAGCGCCGTTATGCCGATCCGCCCTCCTCACTGTTCCGCTTCAATGGCCAGCCAGCCATTGGCCTTGCGGTGGCCATGAAGCAAGGTGGCAACATCCAGGCATTCGGCACCCAGTTGCAGCAGCGCATCGACGATCTGACCACTGAATTGCCGCTGGGCATCGACGTACACCTGGTCTCCAGCCAGGCCGATGTGGTCGAAAAAGCCATCGGCGGCTTCACCCATGCACTCTTTGAAGCGATCCTGATTGTGCTGGTCGTCAGCTTCATCAGCCTCGGCATTCGTGCCGGTCTGGTAGTGGCCTGTTCGATCCCGCTGGTGCTGGCGCTGGTCTTCGTGTTCATGGAGTACAGCGGCATCACCATGCAACGTATCTCGCTGGGCGCATTGATCATCGCTCTGGGGCTGTTGGTGGATGACGCGATGATCACCGTCGAGATGATGGTCACCCGCCTTGAAAGCGGCGATTCATTACCGCAGGCCGCTACCTTCGCTTACACCTCGACCGCGTTCCCGATGCTGACCGGCACATTGGTCACGGTCGCCGGTTTCGTGCCCATCGGCCTTAACTCCAGCTCGGCAGGCGAATACGTGTTCACCATGTTTGCCGTCATTGCCGTGGCGTTGCTGCTGTCCTGGCTGGTGGCGGTACTGTTCGCGCCCCTGATTGGCGTGCACATCCTCAAAGCCTCGGCGCAACATGCCGCGCCGGGACGCTGGATGCGTGGTTTCAGCCGCCTGCTGGTCAAGGCACTCGAGCACCGCGGGTGGGTGATCGGCATCACGTTGCTGATGTTCATCGGGTCGCTGTTTGCAGGCAGGTTGCTGCAGAACCAGTTCTTCCCGGACTCCGACCGACCGGAAATCCTCGTGGATATCTACATGCCGCAAAACGGCTCCATCGAAGGTACCCGCCAGACCATGGACCGCTTTGAAGCAGCGCTCAAAGGGGATGCCGATGTGCTGCGCTGGAGCTCTTACGTGGGCAAGGGCGCGGTGCGTTTTTACCTGCCACTGGATCAACAATTGAGCAATCCGTTCTACGGGCAGCTGGTGATCGTCAGCCAGGGTGGCGAAGCGCGTGACCGGCTGATCGAACGCTTGCGTCAGCGCTTTCGTGACGATTACGTCGGCGTGGGTGGCTACGTTCAGCCACTGAACATGGGGCCGCCGGTGGGCTGGCCGGTGCAATACCGGGTCAGCGGACCGGACATCGAACAGGTTCGCAGCCAGGCCATGGCGCTGGCGGCGATTCTCGATGCCAACCCGCATATCGGTCAGGTCATCTATGACTGGAACGAGCCGGGCAAGGTGCTGAAGATCGACATCGCGCAGGACAAGGTACGCCAGTTCGGCCTGTCTTCTGAAGACGTGGCGCAAATCCTCAACAGTCTGGTCAGTGGCACCACCATCACTCAGGTGCGTGACAGCACCTATCTGATCGACCTGGTCGGACGTGCAGACAGCGACGAACGCAGCTCGGTGCAGACCCTCGCCAACCTGCAGATCCCGATACCTGGCGGTGCGAGCGTGCCGCTGCTGGCGTTCGCCACGCTCAGTTACGAGCAGGAACAGCCGCTGGTCTGGCGCCGTGACAGGCTGCCGACCATCACCCTGAAGGCCAACGTGCTCGGCAAGCTGCAGCCGGCAGCGCTGGTCAGGCAATTGAAGCCCGACGTCGATGCCTTCAGCGCCGGCCTGCCGTTGCGTTACTCGGTCGCCACCGGCGGCGCAGTCGAGGCCAGCGCGCGCTCACAGGGTCCGATCCTGAAGGTCGTACCGTTGATGCTGCTGTTGGTGGTCAGCTTTTTGATGATCCAGTTGCACAGCGTGAAAAAACTGCTGCTGGTGGTCAGCGTGGTGCCGCTGGGCCTGATCGGCGTGGTCGCAGCCTTGTTGATTTCCGGCTATCCGCTGGGGTTCGTGGCAATTCTGGGCGTGCTGGCGCTGATCGGCATCATCATCCGCAACTCGGTGATTCTGGTCACGCAGATCGATGAATTCATCGCCGCAGGGGAAAGCGCCTGGACATCGGTGGTCAAGGCCACCGAACATCGCTGCCGACCGATTATGCTGACCGCAGCGGCCGCGAGCCTGGGCATGATCCCGATTGCCCGAGAAGTGTTCTGGGGGCCGATGGCCATCGCCATGATCGGCGGCATCGCCATCGCCACCCTGCTGACCCTGTTTTTCCTCCCGGCGCTGTATATGGTCAGCTATCGGATCAGGCCACCTGTCGTTTAGCAGGTCAGATTTCCACCGGCAGGAAATCGAACAGTGCCTGCGGGGCCTCGACCAACATAATGCGCTTGAGCGGGTCAGGGCATTCGAGCGCGCGGAACTGCTCGACCACACCGGTGTAGCTGACCGCGTGCTCATGCTGGGTGTGCGGCCAGTCGCTGCCCCATACCAGTCGGCGCGGCCCAAAGCTTTGCAGCAGCAAAGGCCATGCAGCGCGAGCAAACGTCGCGTTCTGCTCGACACTGCCGCCCAAACGATAGATTGCCGAAATCTTCATCCACAGCTGCCCGCTCAGGCCCAATTCCAGCAAGGCCTGGAACGCCGGATCGTCAACGCCAAGACGCGCATCGGGCCGCCCGAAATGATCAATCACCAGCTTGCAGCCAAACGGCAGCAACTGCCGGATCAGCGCCGGCAGGTCAGCGACCTCGCGGTGCAGTTCGACATGCCAGCCGAGCGTCCAGATGTGCTTGAACAGCGTCTTCCATTCCGGCGCGGCGAAGTCTGGCAGCGGCTTGCCGATCAGGTTCAGGCGAATGCCGACAATGCCCAGCCCGGCCATACGCTGTAACGCACCGCGACTGATGTCCGTGTCGACCACCGCCACGCCGCGCAACCGGTCAGGAGCCTGCGCCAGGGCGTCGAGCAGAAACCGGTTGTCAGTGCCCAGAAAACTGGGCTGGACCAATACGCCGTGGCTCAGGCCGTGTTCGCTCAGGTTGGCCAGATAGGCGTGCACCGTTGCGTCATAGTCCGGGCTGTAACGTCGTCCTGACGCCAGGCTCAAATCCTTGCTGAAGACATGCGCGTGGGCATCGATGCCCAGTATGGGCGTGGTACAGGAATCAGTCATGGGATCGTCTACAAAAAGTCAATGCGGCGCCGCAACACCGCGAATGAAAGGATTTTCAAGCCTGCTGCGCTGCGTCCTTGTCCAGTGGCTCGGCAATCGGCGGCATGGCCTCAAGGTTGCGCCCACGGGTTTCCGGCAGACAGAAAGCGGCGATCATTGCCACGCCGTAAGCAATGCCAGCGTCGATTCCGATGGCGCTGCCGAGCGACATTGACTGGCTCATATGCCCCACCAGAAACGGAAACACCGCCGACAGCACGCGCCCGAAGTTGTAGCAGAAGCCCACCCCGGCACCCCGCACCTCTGCCGGGTACAGCTCGTTGAAAAACGAACCGAGGCTGGCCGGAATGCCTGCGGCGAAGAAACCCAGCGGAAAGCCGAGAAACAGCATCTGCGTGTTGCTCAACAGCAGCATCAGGTAGCACTGCACGGTGACTACGCAGCACAAGGCGAACAGTATGATGTTCTTGCGTCGACCAATCCGGTCGATCAACAGACCGCTGCACACGCAACCGCACCAGAACGCAACGATAATGACCGCCAGATAGCCGCCGGAACTGAGCACAGAGAGGTTGCGCTCGGTTTTGAGAAAGGTCGGCAACCAGGTCATGACCGCGTGATAACCGCCATGCGCACCAAGCCCCAACAAACCGCCGAGCAAGGTAACGCGCAGCAGCTCGGGGCGAAAAATCCCGGACATCGACTTGAAGAAATTGCCCTTCGGCGCTGCGCTTTTCTGCATGCGCTGAAAGCTGTCCGGTTCTTCGACGTTGCGCCGCACCCAGATGATCATCAGGGCCGGCAGCAGGCCGACAAAGAACATCACCCGCCAGGCAATATCGTCCGGTACAAACGAATAAATCAGGGTGAACAGCACCACCGCCAGGCCCCAGCCTACGGCCCACGCACTTTGCACGGTGGCCATGACCTTGCCGCGGTAGCGGGACTGGATGGTCTCGGCCATCAGCACCGCGCCTGCCGCCCACTCACCACCGATGCCAAAGCCCTGCAGTGCCTTGACGATCAGCAACTGGTTGAAACCGGTCACGAACGCAGACAAAAAGGTAAAGAACGAAAACCACAGGATCATCCACTGCAGCGTGCGCACCCGGCCATAGCGGTCGGACAGCGTCCCGCCCACCCAACCTCCCAACGCTGACGTCACCAGTGTTACCGCGCTGATCAGCCCTGCATCGCCCTTGGTCAGGGCAAACGCAGCAATCAGGGCCGGAATGGCCAGACCGAACATCTGCACTTCCAGCGCGTCCAGCGACCAGCCGCCAAAACAGGCCCAGAAAGTCTTGCGTTCTTTGGGGGTGACGTCGCGATACCAGTTGAACATGGCTTTTATCCTTAAAGACGTTGAACGGCTCGGGCAGACTGCAGCGCTGTCAGCGAATTTCCACGCTGTAGCGGAAATGACTGGCGTGCCCTCGCGAGCGGCGCCATTCCAGAGGCTCACCGGCGTAGTTGCGCGCCAGGCGTTCGATGACCACCACCGCACTGCCGACCGGAATCTGCAGCAACCGGCCGTATACGTCGTTGACCGTCTCGGCCGTCAGGCTTTCTTGCGCACAGGCGACCACCTGACCGCAGACGTCTTCGTAGATCGGATAAAGCAATGGCCCCTGCGTATCGAGGTCAAGCTCCAGCAATGCCTGAAACCGCGCACGTGGCAGCCAGATCTCCTCGGCCAGCACCGGCTGGCCATCCAGCAACCGCAAGCGGACCATACGAATCACCGGCGCACCTGCGCCCATCCCCAGCGCCTGAGCGACCGACGAAGGCGCGTCCACAGGCTCGACGGACAAAATCCGGCTTTCCGGCACCCGGCGTTCACCCGCTTCGGTTTGAAAACGGAAAAAACGAAACAGCGAAGACTGAAACTGCGCACGACGAATGAACGTGCCACGCCCCTGCTGGCGCTCCAGAATGTTGTCGCTGACCAGCAGATCAATGGCCTTGCGTACCGTACCGGTGGACAGGCCATACTCTGCAGACAACGCCGCTTCGGTAGGAATCGCCTCACCCGGACGCCAGCGATTATTGGCAATCTGCTCCGCCAGGCTGTCGCGCAGGCGTTGGTAAAGTGGTAGACGTTCGTCGCTGGAAAGCTTGTTCATTATTTTATTCATCCAGTCATCTATATGAATTTTTGAAAAGAGTATTCATCCGTGGCAAGCGAAGGTCAATAGTCCGCGAGCGTGCGTGACTATACCGACACATCGCAGTGCTTCGCCGATCATCATTCCCGGAAATATCCTGTATCAACTCGCCGCACCTACTTAATCGCCGACAAAACCGTTAGCCTGCGCTGCATCGATCAAAAACCGTCTGACAGACACGTTTCCAGTGTTTGACAGTCCCTGCTCAAGCGAGATTTTCATGCCCCACTCGTCCCAATCCGCGCATAACGCTGTGACCATGACACCGGCCATGGTCATGCTGTTTGCCTTCTGCTGCGGCGCAATTGTCGCCAACATCTACTACGCCCAGCCGATCATCGAGCTGATTGCCCCGGACATCGGGCTGTCGAGCACGGCGGCCAGTCTGATCGTTTCGTTGACGCAGATCGGTTACGCACTGGGGCTGTTTTTTCTGGTGCCGCTGGGTGATTTGCTGGAGAACCGCAGGCTGATGCTGGTAACGACTGTCGTCGCGATTCTCAGCCTGCTGGGTGCCGCTTTCGCCGAGCAGCCGAATGTGTTTTTGCTGGTTTCGCTGCTGGTGGGCTTCAGTTCGGTGTCGGTGCAGATGCTCATTCCGCTGGCGGCGCATCTGGCTCCGGAGGAGTCGCGTGGGCGGGTCGTTGGCGGGATCATGGGCGGACTGCTGTTGGGGATTCTGTTGGCGCGGCCGATTGCCAGTTTGGTGGCTGACCATTTCGGCTGGCGGGCGGTGTTCGGCTCGGCGGCCGTGGTGATGATCGGCATCAGCGTGGTACTGGCGACCACCATGCCAAAACGCCTTCCGGATCATCGTGCGACCTACGGACAATTGCTGTTCTCGCTATGGACTCTTCTTCGTACCCAGCCGGTGCTGCGCCAGCGTGCCTTTTATCAAGCGTGCATGTTCGCGACCTTCAGCCTGTTCTGGACCGCCGTCCCGCTGGAGTTGTCGCGCAATCACGGGCTGTCGCAAACCCAGATCGCGATCTTTGCCCTGATCGGCGCGATCGGTGCCATTGCGGCGCCCATCAGCGGCCGTCTGGCAGACGCCGGCTACACCCGCATCGCCTCACTGGGCGCACTGCTGTTCGGCGCACTCAGCTTTCTTCCAGGCCTGGTCCACCCTGCCTACAGCGTGATTGGCCTGGCCATAACGGGCGTAGTGCTGGATTTCTGCGTACAGACCAGCATGGTCCTGGGTCAGCGCACGGTCTACGCGCTGGATGCCGCCAGCCGCAGCCGGCTTAACGCGCTGTACATGACCAGCATTTTCATCGGCGGCGCGATTGGCTCAGCGGTGGCCAGTCCGTTGTTTGATCATGGCGGCTGGAGCTGGGTGCTGATCGCAGGCACGGCGCTGCCGCTGATTGCGCTGCTGGCGTTTCTAAGGGACCGCTCGAAGCAAGCTAACGGCTAATGATCCTTAACGGTTTGACTGTTTCAACCAAGCCGCCAGATCCATCACTTCAGCCTCGTTGATGCTGTGCCCCATGCCGTCATAGGCATGCAACTGCGGCGTCAGGCCGAGCGATTTCAACGTCGCTTCGGCTTGCGGTGCGCTGGCATAGGCCACCTGGCGATCCTGCGTGCCGTGGCCGATGAATACGCTCAGAGCCTTGAGGTCGTCGGAGGCTTTGACCTCGGACTTCACGACCGGCAGCAGCCGCCCGCTCAATGCTGCAAAACCGCCGACCAGTTTTGGCTGTCGCAGCGCGACTTCGTAACTCATCATGGCGCCCTGGCTGAAACCGATCAGGAAGACCTTGCCTGGCTGGGTATGAAACTTCTCAGTGGCTTTGCCGATGAACGCAGCCAACCGGGTACCGCTGCTTTTCAAGTCTTCAGTCACACCGTCGTAATCCGCGACGCCGGGCTTCTGGGTGAACCATTTGTAGCTGTCAGCGCGCAACTCCATCGGCGCCTGTACCGACACGTAGTTGTAGTCGGCCGGAAGCTCTTCCTTGAGCCCGAACAGGTCGGCCGCATTGCTGCCGTAACCGTGGATGAAAATCACCAGCGGCTGGTCGGGCTTGTCGACATTGGTCTGCGCCAGGTAATCCAGTGGCAGATCGGTGTGCAAGGTGTCCTGCGCCTGTGCCATTGCGGTAAAGGCGAACAGCAAGGCAGCGAAGAATTTCAGCATGTTCATGACCTCTGTTTGACGCTGCCAACGGGCAGCGTCGTGAGTGGGCGTGGTGGCGGAAGCCAGCACAGCGTCAGTTCTGCATGCTGGTCCGCGAAACTTCCGGCTTGATCAACTGCATCTGCTGACGGTAATCATCCGTCACCTGACGTGCCTGGCTGCTGCTGGTGATGACTCGCGGCGTGATCAGCACGATCAGTTCGGTACGGTCCTTGGACTTGCTGGTGTTGCCGAACAGCCATCTCAAACCCGGGATGCGTCCCAGATAAGGTACGGCGCTGACCGACTCGGCGTTATCCTGCTTGATCAAACCGCCCAGCAGCACGGTCTGACCACTCTGCGCGGCCACTTGCGTGGCCACCGAACGGGTGGAAATACGCGGATTGCCGTTGGCATCGTTGTTGTTGGCATTGGTGTCGGCACTGCTGACCTGCTGCTGAATGTCCATGTACACCAGGCCGCCCGGATTGATACGTGGCACGACATCGAGAATCACACCGGTCTGCACATATTCGACGCTGCTCAATGTGGTGTCGGTGGAGGTGTTGGTGTTGATCGAGGTCTGGCTGATCGGGATGTTGTCGCCGACCTGAATCTGCGCCTGCTGGTTGTTCATCACCACCAGCGAAGGTGCCGACAGAACCTGGGTGCGGCCATTGGTTTCCAGCGCCCGCAAGGCGACTTGCAGGTTGTTGCTGACGAAGGAATAGAAGAACGCGTCAGTGGAGGCCAGCGCAGCCCCGCCAGTACCAATCGCCCCCTGACTGCCTGAAGTGTTGGTCACGTTGCCGGTCGTACCCGAGTTGCCCGCCAGACGCCCCAGGTACCACTGCACACCCATGTCCAGCTCGCCCGTGAGCTGAACTTCCAGAATGCGCGTTTCGATCTGCACTTGCAGCGGCGGATTATCGAGGCGTTTGATGGCCGACTCGATCTCCTTCCACTGCGCCGGACGGGTGCGCACCAGCAACTGGTTGCTGCTCTTCTGCGCAGTGATGCGCGTGCTGGCGTCCAGAGACTTGTTGTTGCCGCCAGACCCGCTGCCGTCCTGACTGGCCGAATCCGAATCGCCGCCGCTCTGATCGTCGCCTTCCGATTCGCTGTCGCTATTGGTCTGGCTGTTGTTCATGCCCTGACTGTTGCCAAAACCTCCGCCATTGCTCAGGCCGCTGCCAGTGCTGCCCAGGCCGTTGGAGCTGCTCATGCCGCCGACACCGCTGCCGCCACTGGAGTTGAGCGATGACAAGGTGGTGGTGCGCAGGCCCGGTGCAACCTTGGCCGCAGCGTCTTCCTTGATGGCACCCGTACCGTAGATCTGCCGCAGGTATCTGGCCAGATCAGTGGCCTTCATGTTGCGCACGTCATACACGTACATCTGCGGCTCGTTGCCACCACCTTCATCGATGGTGTGAATCCACTCGCCGACCTCGTGCAGGTATTCAGGCTGCGAGGAAATCGCCACCACCGAGTTGGTCCGCTCGATCGGCAGGAAACGCACCATGCCCGCCAGCGGCATGCCGCTTTCCGGGCCGAACATTTTCTGCAGCTCGGGCATCAGCTCGCCGACCGAGGCGCGTTGCAGGCCGAAAACACCGACCGACATGCCTTTGAGCCAGTCCACATCGAAGGTGTCGATGGTGTCCTGATAGTTGGCCAGCTCTTCCGGCGTACCCGCCAGGCTGAGTACGTTGCGCGCCGGATCGACCAGCAGGAAGGCGTTTTCCCGGGCGAACGGCTTGAGCAGCTTCTGCATTTCCGTCGCCGAGATGTAGCGCAGCGGAAACAGCCGCGCCGACATGCCTGCCGAAGGTTGCGCGACGCGCATTTCCGGGACCAGCTTGCCCGCCACCGCCTGATTGGACGGCAGAATCACATAGCGGTTGCCCTGCTTGATCATCGCGTTGTCGGTCCAGGACAGCAGTGTCTCGAGAATCGACAGCGCCTGCTGTTTGTTGACCGGCTTGGACGTCGAGAAGCTCACATCGCCTTTAACACCTTGGGCAATGCTGTAGTTCTCGTGCAGCAGATCGCCCATGATGCTGTTGATCACCGCCTGAATCGGCTGGTTGGTGAAGTTGAAGACGATGTCACCGGTCTCGGCCTGACGCGCTGCCGGAGCTGCGGCGGGCTGCCGGATGAAACGCTGGTTGCCTTTGATGATCTGCCGCTGCGGCGAGCTGGTCGCCTGCTGGGAAGGTGGCTCGACGGGCGGTCTTTCGCTGCGCGGGTCTACCGGCGGGCGTTGTGAACCGGTTCCCTGGAGCGCTTCCTGCAGCATGCCATTGTCGGGATCGAGTGTGTCTGACTGTGACGCGCAGCCGCCAAGGGCGACGGCGGTGGCCAGGCAAAGCAAGGGTGTGCGCAAGGTAGCGATGGCAGGAACTCCAGAAAAGGTACCCATCACAGGGTGGAATCGTTGGTTAAGGTAATCGGCGGTGTATTCGACGGCGGCGGCAGACGCAGCGCGGGCAGGCGCAGGACTTGCGAGCGGTCATCAAGTTTGAACGTGGCCTGGGTGGGCTCCAGACGGTCCAGCGTCCAGCCGTTGGGCAAGCGATCGCCCTGACGGACTTTCAATGCCGGACCGCTGGCCTGCTTGAGCAATGCCACGCGCAACGAGCCGTCCATGATTACCCCGGTCAGGGTCAGGCCAGCCAGATTGGTGGCCTGCGCATCGGCTTTGCGAACGGCCACGTCAGGGCTGCGATCAGGACTGAACAGCGGGGTTTTCCAGGTATTGGCGAGGCTGTCGAGTGTCGCCGAAGGCGCGCTGTGGACCTGCGCCCTCTGATCGACCGGGTCGCGCGGTGCCTGCTCGGGCAGCCAGTCCGGTGAGTGCGCGGCGCCGCTGACAACCAATGCGATCAAGGCTGCCAGGACTGCGGCGAAAGCCAGCAGTGCCCACTCCAGCGGACGCAGTGAACCGATCATTGCTCGCCCTCGGCACTGGCCGGTTGCAGGTAGCCACGCACCAGCAGGTGCACCACCAGTTTGCCGGCAGCACCGCTGGCCGGAGCGTTGGCGTCGCGACGCATACTCATCTCATCAATAAACAAAAACGGGCGCTGATACTCCAGCGCATGCAGGATCGCAGTCAATGGTTCGATGGCGCAGTTCAGGGTCAGGCTGACCTTGACCTGCCGATACGGCTCGGCGCTGTCCTGCTCCGGGGTGATCGGCATGCGCTGGGTCAACTCGCAGCCACCGCCGGTGCTGGCCTGGCTGCTGATCAGGTCGGCAATGCGTTGCATCAGATCAGCGGCCACGGCACTGGGATCTTCGCCCGGCAGGAGGCTGGTGCTGCTGGCCGGATCACGACGCGCCTGCTCCAGTTGCTCGCGCAACGAGCCGCCCTGCTGCAGAAGGCCAGCGTAGCGCTGCTGCTGTTCGCGCAGCTGGTCGGTCTGTTCGTTGATGTCACGCAGTGGACCGGCGAACCAGCTGTCTATCAGCAACCAGTAAGCCAGGCACAACACCAGAGCCAGAATCATCAGGGCAGCGCCCCGCCGCTCACGGCTTGTCAGTGGACGGCGCATCGGCGTTCTCCTGCTGCTGGTTCTGGTGCAAATGCGCGCGCAGGGAATACTGATCCTTGCCGGTTTTGGTGTCGGGCTGGATCACCCCCTGAAACTGCGCATTATCCAGACTTCGGCAGTCCTTGACGCGGCCGATCAGCGCACTGGCCTTGGCGCTCTGCCCTGAAAAGGCCACCTCGGCACTGTCGCTGATTTCCAGGTGCTCGATCCAGGTGTCCGAAGGCAAGCAGGCGGTCAGCTCGCTGAGCAGCGCCGAAAGCGGCGGTTGAGCAGCCTTGCGGCGCAACAGGTAGTTGGCAGCGCCCAGAGTGTTGGTCAATTGCTGGCGCAGTTGTTGTACCTCGCCAACCTGAGCCTTCTGCGCCTTGACGCTGGCCTGCATGTCATCGAGCAGGCTCTGGCGGTCGTTCAGCCACAGTAACATGGCGCTCAGCAGCAGGCCGGCACATAGCCAGATCAGCCCGCGCTGCAAGCGATGGCCGGAGCGCGACTGTTGCGGGCGCAACGGCATCGGCAGCAGATCGACACCCATGCGCTGCCCTGTAGTCAGGTTGTCAGCGCCCACATCAGTGCCCACATCGACAGCATCGGGACGCAACCCACGCTCGGCGCACTCACGGAGTATCGCGTCCAGCCGCTCGCGCAGTATTGCCACCAGCGTGACCTGCACAAAGCTGGCGCTGCGACTGTCCTGACGGGCCACGAAGTACAACTGCCCAGCGTCAAATGGCGTGAAACGGTCAAGCTCGTAGCCGACCACAGTCGACAGATTGCGTGCCGCAGCCGCAGGAAGCTGCAAGGTCTGCAACAGCACAGCCGACGGCGGCAGCAGCAACACCCGCCGCACCTGAGGCGATGCATCGGGCAGCGGCTCGACCAACGGCCAGACAAGCGTCTGCTCCACGGTCTCGCGGCCCAGCCATCGACGCACACGCGGCGGCAGGCAGGCGCGAAGCTCCGTCACCCACCACTGCCAGGCGTGTTGCGCCGGACTGCCACGCCACTGCCGGGCGACCTGTTCGCGTAACGCATAAACAGGCGCCAGACGTGCAGAAACTGATGAATTCATTCTTGCCAACGCAACACCCTGTAGGGCTGTGCGCCTCCCTCCGATGGGCTCAATAAAACAGTGGTCTGTAACAGGGCGGTCACACCGCCCGGTCGTTCTGCGCGCGTGTCGATGGCCAGTACCTCACCGGGATCGGCCCCGACCGCGCTCTGGTTCGGCAGGTTCAAGGCCCGGCGCAGCAACGCCGAAGCGAATGCCGGGTCGGGCCGATCCAGACCGCTCCATAATGTTATTTCCGGCAACAACCGGGCATACAGCGCCTGGCTCATGCCCGGCAGTTGGCGAACTTCCTCTACCACCCGCAACGGTGACTGACCGCCATTGCGCTGCGACTCCAGCACCTGGGCGATACCGCTGGCCTGATTCTTAGCCGCGCCACAGGCCTGCAGCAGACGCGATATATCAGCAACCGGTGCGCTGTTGAGGTCCAGCTTGCCGCGCTCGCTTCTGATGCTCACCAACAGTTGCGTGTCATCCATCCGTAACGAGACCACACGCCCGTCGGCAATCCAGCGTTTGCGCTGTTCAGGATCGAGCAAGCCCTGTACAGCCATATTCATGCCAGCTTCGGCAGCCATCAGCGCTTGGGTATTTTGCCGTAACCAGAGCGACTGCCGGCTCTCCAATTGCACCCACCCGGCCAGCCCGCCGAGCAACAGGCTCAGCAGTGCCAGCACCCAGAGCACCACCAGCAGCGCAACACCGCGCTGCGATTGGCCGGTCACATTCATTCGCCGCCCGCCCCGCCGGACAGGTCCAGACGCAAGGCCACCACTTCAGAGACCCATTTCACCGCGCCATGGGTCTGCATATCGATGCGCACCGCGCCCGGCAAGCGATTCGGCCAGGGCCATTCGGCCATCCAGCCGGTCGGCTTGCCCTTGGGCGTCAGCCCGCGATAACTGAACGTCAACGACTCGACGTTTTGCAGCAATACCTGAGGCTCACCCCAGGGTTTGAGGGCAATGCCATTCGCACTGGACAGAACCTGAGCGAACGACACTTGCAAAGACCGATGGTCTTGCGGCCCCTTGAGCTCCAGACTGTGAACCTGGATACCGCCGCCTAGCTCGCCCGGCAGCGTTGCGACAAACCGCAACTGCTGCGCCGAGCCTTCAAAAAAACCGCTGTTGACGTCATCTTCACCAGACGTGTCCAACGGCAGCGCCTGAGCGATCGAGCTACGCAGAAACGCTTGCGCGGCGCGGATCTCGTCCAGGTTAACGGTGTAGCGCTCAGCCTTGAGCACGGCACGATTGGCGCCCAGCAACGCCCCGGCAACCAGTACCAGCAACACGCCGAGCAGGCTTATCACCAGCAGCACTTCCAGCAGCGTGAAGCCACGCTGGGTACGCATCATGACCCCGCACCGCTGACAGCGCCGCGTAATTTAAACGTGCTGAACTGCGCCTTGCGCTGATGTTCACTGAGCATCAGGTCGAGGCGAAACATCCTCGCCTGACCATTGGCACCCGGCAACTGACGGATATCCAGTGTCCAGTCGATGCCTGCGAGTTCGCCCTTTCGCGTACCGTTTTCCAGCGGACCGGCGCTTTCCTGATCCATTATCGTGCGTGCCGCATGGCTCAGCCGATCACTGCGCGACACCTGCTGCAAGGAGCGCGCGCTTTGCCCGAACGCCACCAGCAGAACACCGCTGCACACCGCCATGACGGTCAGTGCAGCAAGCATTTCCAGCAGGGTGAACCCCGACTGCGATGTTTTCATTAAAGCGTCCGGACCTGGACGCTGCCGGTCAGCCAGCCAATATCAATACGCCAGCGCCGGTCGCCGTCAGCGACCACCACGTTGCCACCGCTGGAGCCGCCGTCCGGATAGAACTCCACAGCGGAGCCAAGATCGGACGCAGTCTGCATGGTCACGCGCAGGTTTTCCGGCCAGTGCATCTCGCGCTTGCCCGGCGCCTTGAAGGTCGCCTTGCGCAGGTTGAACTCGGTGCGCGCCGGCTGACCGGTCACAATTGCACGCACTCTGGTTGCCCGCAGCGCTTCGACCATGTCACCGACCGCGCGCCGTTCACTGGCGGTACTCAAACCCTGTTGCAGACCGAAACCCACCAGACCGACAGCGATGCTCATCAACACCAGCACCACCAGCATTTCCATGAGGGTAAAACCCCGGCTTGCGACAGGCGTTCTCATGCCGAGCTTTACTCCCAGTTGCCCAGGTCGGCGCTGTAGCCTTCGCCGCCCGGCTGACCGTCCTGGCCGTAGAAGATCAGGTCGAAGCTGCCGTGCTGGCCCGGGAAGCGGTAGCCGAATGCATGACCGAACGGGTCCTTGAGGTCCGAAGGCTTGGCATAAGGGCCGTTCCAGTTCGACGCATTGCCCGGTTTCTCAGTCAATTGCTGCAAGGTTTTGGGCGGCGAACCAACGTCCAGCGCGTAGCTTTCGATCTTCATGCCCAGGCTGGCCAACTGAGCCTTGCCTGCGCCGTATTTGCCCTTGTCGACGTTGCCGCCCACCTGACGTACGACGATGGTCGCAACGATGCCCAGCAATACGATAACGGCGAGCATTTCCAGCAACGTGAAACCGCCCTGTCGACGTGCGGGTTTGAAACGTGTACGGCTAAAAGTCATCGGAATGGTTTCCTCTTTCATGAATTCAGATATTGCTGGTCAGACTCATCAGCGGCAGCATGATGGCCAGCATGATCACCGCGACCATGCCCGCCATCACCACCGTCAGCGCCGGTACGAGCGCGGCCAGCATGCGGTCGATACCGCGCTTGGCCTCGACGTCGAACACATCGGCGACCTTCATCAGCATGGTGTCCAGTTCGCCTGCCTGTTCGCCGACCTCGATCATTTGCAGCGCCAGATCCGGCAACAACGGCTGCGCGCCAAACGCGCTGGCCAGCGTGCCGCCACCCTTGACCGATTCGGCCGCCTGCTCGACCTGCGCTTGCAGGGCACGATTGGTGCAGACCTGGCGAGCGATCACCAGCGCCTGCAACAACGCCACGCCATTGGTCAAAAGCGTACCGAGGGTTCGAGTCAGGCGTGCTGCCTCGATGCGTTGCAACAAAGGACCGATCACCCGAATGCCCAGCAATCGGCGGTCACGGCGCTCGCGACGCTGCGGGTCGCGCATGCGAATGGCCATGCCCCAGATCAATGCGATCAGGCCCGCCAGCACAGCCAGCCCGTAGTCGCTCAAAAACTGTCCGAGGTTGAGAATGACCTCGGTGATCAATGGAATCGGCACGCCCAGATCCTTGAAGATCGGTACGAATTGCGGCACGACATAGGCCAGCAACAGGGCCAGAGAACCCAATACGCTTACCACCAGAAAGGCCGGATAGATCAGCGCGTTGATCACTTCGCCACGCAGCAACTGGCTACGCTCCAGGTAATCGCTCAACTGGCGCAGCGTGCTTTCCAGTGCGCCACCGGCTTCACCGGCGCGAACCATGCTTATATAGAGGGGCGAAAACTGGCTACCCTCTTCCTCGAGCGCCACGGACAGCGGCTTGCCAGCCTTGACCTGTTCGCGAATGCGCTCGATCAACGCCTTGGTCTGCGGTTGTCCAGGCTGTTTGAGCAGAATTCCAAGCGATCGTTCCAACGGCTGCCCCGCGCCGAGCAGCGTTGCGAGCTGCTGGGTGAAGCTGACCAGCGCCGCGCCATTGAGCAAGCCGCTGCCCAGCGCACGGCGCAAACCGCCCATACCGGCGGCATCGACCTGCAAGACCATCAGGCCACGCTTCTGCAACGCGGCAATGGCGGCATCCTGATCGCGGGCTTCCAGAGTGCCATTCTGCGGCGCGCCCTGAGCATCCAGCGCTCGGTACTTGAACAGACTCATGTGCCTTCACCGCGGGTGACGCGCAGCACTTCTTCCAGCGAAGTCACCCCGGCCACGGCCTGACGCAGACCTTCTTCATGCAATGTGCGCAAGCCGCCACGTCGGGCAGCCTCTTCCAGCGTCGAAGCGTCGGCATGACGCATCAAAAGACTGCGCAGTTCTTCGTTCATCACCAGCAGTTCAGTGATTGCACTGCGCCCGCGATAGCCACCGCCGGGCGCATCGGCACGCGGGCGATACAGACGGATGGGGCGCTCGTCAGTGAAGCGCTCCAGCCCGTGTTCGGCGATCAACTCCGGTGGCGCATCAAAGGCTTCCCGGGTTGCAGGATCGAGGCGACGGACCAGGCGCTGAGCCAGAATCCCGTTGACCGTGGACGCGATCAGGTAGCTTTCAACGCCCATGTCCAGCAAGCGGGTAATACTCGCCGCCGCGCTGTTGGTGTGCAGGGTCGAGAGCACCAGGTGACCGGTCAATGAGGACTGGATGGCAATACGGCAGGTTTCCAGGTCGCGCATCTCACCGATCATGATGACATCCGGGTCCTGACGCACGATAGAGCGCAGCGCTCCGGCGAAATCCAGCCCGATGGATGGCTTGACCTGAATCTGGTTGATACCTTCGAGCTGATACTCGACCGGATCCTCAACGGTGATGATCTTGCGCTCGGCCGTATTGAGCCGTGACAGCGCGGTGTACAGCGTGGTGGTCTTGCCAGAACCGGTCGGCCCGGTGACCAGCAGAATGCCGTGCGGACGCTCCAGCACGTCGAGAAATTCGTCCAGCCGTTCGCCATCGAAACCCAGGCTCGGGAAATCGAAGTTGATGGTCTGCCGGTCCAGCAGACGCATGACCACCGATTCGCCAAAGCTGGTGGGCACTGTCGATACCCGCAGGTCCAGCTCCTTGCCCTGGATGCGCAGCATGATCCGGCCATCCTGCGGCAGACGACGCTCGGCGATGTCCAGCCGCGCCATGATCTTCACTCGGGAAATCACCGCGGCCGAAGAACTGGACGGCGGTGCTTCGGCTTCGTGCAAGACACCGTCGATGCGATAGCGCACCTTCAACTGGCTCTCGAAGGGCTCGATATGGATGTCGGACGCACGTTGTTCGACCGCGCGTTGCAGGATCAGATTGACCAGACGAATGACCGGCGCTTCGGAAGCCAGGTCCTTGAGGTGCTCAATGTCTTCCAGCGAGCCGCCCTCTTCATCCAGGTTTTCGATCAAGGTGCCCATCGCCGAGCGGCCCTGACCGTAGTAGCGTTCGATGAGGGTCTCGACTTCGTTGCGCGGGCCGATGGAAAGTCGCACGGGCACCTCGCAGGCATAGGCGATGGCCTGAAACGGGTACAGCGTGCCGGGGTTGGCACTGAGCACTTGCAGGCCTTGATCGCTCCAGCCGACTGGCACGACTTGATAGTGGCGCATGAAGCGTTCGGTCAGCGGCGGCAGAGGATCCAACAGTGGCGGCACGGCATCGGCGAGCAACAACGGCGCCTGCAGCAATGCCGCCCATGCGCGGGCCAGTTCGAATTCGGAAACCAGGCCCAGACGCGTCAGCAGCCCGAGCAACTCAGTGCCTTCCGACTCCTGCTGCAAACGTTGCGCGCGCTCCAGATCGGCCGTTTTCAGACCAGCATTTTCTATCAGCCAGGCACAAACCTGCTGGGCATCCGGAATGAGCAGACTGGAAACATCGACGGGAGCTGACGGCATGAATGAGGGCATTTTGCTACTTCGGAGGGACATATTACAGCACTCTCCGACTGGAGAGTGCTGCGCTCAAAGGCTTCAAACGATCAGTTTGACTGCTTTTGAGTGGTTGCGTTCTGCGGGCGACCACCTTTTGTCGTTTCGGTCTTCTGGTTTTGCGCCTTCTGCGCTGCCTTGGCGTCCTGGGTCTGGGTCATCACGGTCTCGTCGCTGGCACCGGAAGTCGCGTCTGCGTCTGTCGCGTCGTCAGCAAAGACCGCACCACTCAGGGCAAGACCCAACACCACACCGGCACTCATCATGGAAAACTTCATCGTATTAACTCCTCGAAAAACAAAAAGAGCCCCGCAAAAAAAGCGGGGCAGTTGTAGAAACCGGGCAAGAACTAGCGCACAGCAAACGTCGCAACTTGCGAGCTGTCTTTCTTCGTCCTGAAAAATCTTAAACCCATCGACCAGTAGGTTTAACAAGAGTTCCTCATTTGTAAAGAAAAAATACGAAATCGAAGAAAAATACGCTTTTATTTGACATTTATGCCTTGTTTTAGACTTAATTGTACCGTTTTGTAGATTCAAAACGCCACTACGTGATGTCACTTTAGTGGCGCACCACAAGTAAAAAAAGAAACGCCAAACAAAACTAATACGGCAACTAAGGAGTCCTAACTCGCGCCCTGACAACAGGGAATAAACGCGACGGCGGGAAACTGTTGCCGAAAGAAAAAGTTGGCGGAAAGCGGTAAATAAGAACGCAATGATCCTGCGCACGTGCGCAGGCAGACAGTTATTTGAAACGCAGTTGGAGAGCAATATGAACAAGCGAAAGATGATAGGCGCGCACTCGGCGCTGGCCTTGCTGGCATTGGCAGTATCCCAGGTGCACGCCGCTGACCCTACCGTGCAACAAGGGCGTGAAGATCGCGCCGAAAAAGCCGCACAGAAAACCCTGGCCAAAATGACCATGGAAGAAAAGCTGGCCTACATCGGCGGCACCGGCGGCTGGGACGTCAAGCCGCTGACCAACTACGGCATTCCGCAGATCCACGGCGCTGACGGCGGTGTCGGCGTGCGCTACACCAGCGAAGGCAACGATCAGGGTGTTGTTTACCCGTCCGGTCCTAACCTGGCCGCCACCTTCAACCCACGTCGTGCCATCGACCTCGGCCGCGCGCTGGGTTATGACACTGCCGTCGGCGGCTACCAGTTCATCACTGGTCCCGGCGTCAATTTGTATCGCATGCCGTACGGCGGCCGTGCGTTCGAATACCTCTCCGGTGAAGACCCGTTCCTCGGCGCCAGCCTGGCACCAGGCGTCATCAACGGTATCCAGTCTCGTGGTGTATGGGCCAACGCCAAGCACTACGCGGCCAACGATCAGGAAAGCAACCGCTTCAATCTGAACCAGACAATGCCAGAGCGCGTTCTGCGCGAAATGTCGCTGCCTGCGTTCGAATCGTCGTCGAAAAACGGCAATGTGGCGATGATGATGTGTGCCTTCCAGAAGGTGAACGGTGATTTCGCCTGCGAAAGCGACCACCTGATCGCCCAGATCCTGAAGAAGGAATGGGGCTTCAAAGGCTTCGTACAGAGCGACTACAACGCTGTCGTTCACGGTTTCAACGCTGCCCGCGCCGGTACCGATCTGGACATGATGGGCTACCAGATGAACAGCTCCGTGCTGAAGCCACATCTGGACGCCGGCGACCTGAGCGCTGCGACCATCGACGACAAGGTCCGCCGCATCCTCAAGCAGATCTACCTGTACAAGTTCGACAGCAAGACGCCGCTGACCACGCACAACATGAACAGCTCGACCAGCAACAAGGTTGCTCTGAACGCTGCGCGTGAAGGTATCGTCCTGCTGAAAAACCAGGACAATCTGCTGCCGCTGGACAAGCAGAAAGTCAAGAAAATCGCCGTAGTCGGCACCCTGGCCAAGTACTCGCCACCGACCGGTTTCGGCAGCGCCAACGTTATGGCCAGCCATTACGTCAGCGAATTGAGCGGCCTGCAACAAATCGCGCCTAACGCCAAGGTCGACTTCATCGAAGGCCTGTCGCTGGACCCAAGCACCAGTGCCTGGACCACTACCGACGCAACGGGCAATGAAGTTCAGGGCATGAAGGTCGAGTACTTCAGCAACACCAACTGGTCTGGTGATGCAGCGGTCACCCGCACCGAGAAGCATGTTGACCTGGACTGGGCCAACGACAAGAACCTGCCGTTCGAAAGCAACACGTCGACGTCCGATCCGTACACCAGCAAAGGTTCGACCGCTGGCGAACTGAACGGCGATACATCGTCGACGTCGATTCGCTACACCGGCAAGGTCACCCCAACCCAGAGCGGCGAGCAGGTGTTCAAGGTGCGTGCCGACGGCGCCGTGCGTCTGTGGGTCAACGGCAAGAAAATCATCGACAACGGTGACGGCAAGCCGCTTCCGGGCAACAGCATTCCGCCAACCATTCCAGAGTTCGCCAAGATCAATCTGGAAGCAGGCCAGTCTTACGACGTGAAGCTCGAGTACTCGCGTCGTGCCGGCTACCTGTCGACCATGGGCGGCCTGGTAGGTGTGCAGTTGAGCTCCGCTTCGCTGAACGCTCCTCAGGACCTGTCCGGTTATGACGCCGTCGTGGTTGCCGTGGGTAACAGCAACGAATACGAAGGTGAAGGTTTCGACCACAGCTTCGATCTGCCTGAGTTCCAGAACGAGCTGATCCAGAACATCGCCAAGGTCAACCCCAATACCGTGGTGACCATGTATGGCGGTACGGGTCTGAAGATGAGCGACTGGATCGAACAGGTTCCAGCAGCGCTGCACGCTTTCTACCCAGGTCAGAACGGTGGTCAGGCCCTGGCCGAGATCCTGTTCGGCAAGGTCAACCCGTCGGGCAAGTTGCCGATCAGTATCGAACGCAACATCGAAGACAACCCGGCTTACGCTTCCTTCCCGAAATTCGACAATCAGAACACTCTGACCGAAATGGATTACAAGGATGACCTGCTGCTGGGTTATCGCGGATACGAGAAGAAAGGCATCAAGCCGCTCTACCCGTTCGGCTACGGTCTGTCGTACACCACGTTCGGCTACAGCAACATCAAGGTCACGCCAGGTGTCGCGGTCGGCAATACGCCGATCAAGGTGTCCTTCGACCTGAGCAACACTGGCAAGGTCGGTGGTTCGGAAGTCGCTCAGCTGTACGTTGGCCAGCAGAACCCGAAAGTCGAGCGTCCTATCAAGGAACTCAAAGGCTACAAGAAGGTGTTCCTCAAGCCGGGTGAAAGCAAGCGTGTGACCATCGAGTTGAATGACCGCTCGCTGGCCTACTTTGACGAGAAGAGCAAGCAGTGGGTGGTCGATGCCGACACCTTCAACATCTCGCTCGGTTCGTCGTCGCAGGACATCCGCCTGAACGCCAAGCTGGTCAACTCGTTCCGTCAGGAACTGTCGACCACCACCAGCAACCCGCTGCCACGCTCCGCTCTGAACTCGGTTCTGGTCGAGAAACCACCGGTCAAGACCGGCGGTGTATTCAAGCAGACCGTCGAGTAAGCATTAGCTGACTGAAGGGTAAACGGACAAATAAAGGCTCAGGGACGAGCCCTTACCGCTGCATCGACCTGCGCAATGTAGGTATCGAAACACTCGACCAGGTCCACCTGATCGGGAAAGCGTAACCACTGAATCTGCAAACCATCCATCATCGCCAGAATCTGCCGGATGATCTTGTCCAGATCCACATCCGCACGTACCTCCCCGCGTTCCACCAAGGCCGAAAACTGTCCCAGCAAGTGCGCGTGAATGCGCTCGTAGCGCGTCTGGAACCATTCAAAGGCAGGCTGGTTTTCCAGCAGACTTTCCGCATTGAGGATCGAAAACGCACGTACCACGCCGGGCGCCGTAGCGTTGGAGCGGTTGATCGCGCGCAAGCCGCCGAGCAGACCGGTCAGGGTGTTATCGGTGCGGACTTCAGCAGCAATTCGGCCGTTGACCTCATCGCGTCGCTCCAGCACGCCCATCAGCAGCGAGATCTTGCTCGGAAAATGGTGCAGCAGTCCGGCGACGGAAATACCGACGATGGCTGCCACCTTGGCCACTGAAGCGCCGGTGTAGCCTTCAAGGGAAAACACTTGCAGGGCCGCATCGAGCAGTTCTTCCCGGCGCTTCTCGCCCTTTGGCGCGCGTCGCTGTCGAGTGACTGCCGTGCCCTTTTCCGTGGGGTCATGCCGAGTCATATCAGGCTCCTTCTTGAACAGCCGCGTACCCTAACGATTCAGGCAAGCGCTGGCAACGCTATTGAGCCAGATTGTTCGACAATTTAATTTTGTACAGCAGAGCCATGGCAGGGTCAGGTGCGCTCCACTGGAACACTGGCCCAGCCCTCGCCCAGCATGCGCTGCATCAGTACCGTGTCTACCCAGCGGCCATGCTTGAAACCGACCGATTCGAACACGCCGACCCGGCGAAAGCCAAGACGCTCATGCAGGCGCAACGAAGCGATATTCTGGCTATTGCCGATAACCGCAATCATCTGCCGCCAGCCGCCCGCTTCACAGTGCTGCACCAGGGCGCTCAACAGCGCCTGGCCGATCCCCTGACCGCCGAGTCCGTCGCGCACGTACACCGAATCCTCCACGGTAAAGCGGTAGCCTGGGCGAGGTCGATACGGCGTGACATAGCCATAGCCGACAATTTCTCCGGCGCGCTCGGCGACCAGATACGGCAAGCCTTTGGCGAGGACCATGCGACGACGCTGCAGCAATTCGGCCAGATCGGGCGGCTCCAGCTCGAAGCTGGAAATCCCGTGCAGCACATGGTCAGCGTAAATCGCCTGCACGGCGGGCATGTCATCGTCGCGGGCGTCACGCAGGTCAAGGGTTGAAGTCATGTCCAGGCTCTGTACGAATGTGTGTGAAGGCCGTAATGATGCAGCCCGTCACAGCATTAAAAAAGCTATGATTTGTCATCCACAGTATAAGAAATACTTTGTCATGCGTCGGCTGAACCTCAATCACCTGCACACATTTTCGCTGGTCATCGCCCATGGCAGTTTTTCCGCGGCGGCAGAGCGTTTGCACCTGACCCAGCCAGCGGTCAGCCTGCACGTGCGACAACTGGAAGATCAACTGAAGCTGCAACTGATAGAAAGGGTTGGCAAACGCCTCAAACCCACCTCCGCAGGCAATGTACTGCTGGAGCATATCGCGCGCATCGATGCCGTGGTCGAAGACGCCCTGCAGGCGCTGTCCAGCCATGCCAGCGGCATTGCCGGGAAAGTCGCCATCGGCACCGGCGCAACAGCCTGCATCCATCTGCTGCCGCCCATGTTGCAGGCGCTGCGTCGGCGCTTCCCCGAACTGGATGTGCGCGTCAGCACCGGCAACACCGACGGCATCCTCAAGGCGGTCGAAGAAAACCTTCTGGACCTGGCACTGGTCACCCTGCCCGCCTCCGGCCGCAGCCTGCACATCACACCGCTGCTCGAAGATGAGTTCGTGGCGATTTTCGCCAGCAGCCAGCGACCGATGCCGGCACACATGACCCCGGAGCGCCTCAGCGCACAGCCACTGGTCGTATTCGAAGCAGGCAGCAGCACGCGCCTGCTGATCGATGAATGGTTCCTGCACGCAGGGATTCGGGTAAAACCGGTCATGGAACTGGGCAGCATCGAAGCGATCAAGGAAATGGTCGCTGCAGGCCTGGGCTACAGCATCGTGCCGCGGATGGCCGTTGCTGCGCTGCACCATCGCCGCGGCTTGCAAATGCTGCCCCTGGCCACAGCGCTGAGTCGCACATTGGGAATTGCCTTGCGCCAGGACAAACCGGTCAGCAAGGCCCTGCGTCAGGTGCTGGATGCATTGCAAGACCTTAAAAGGTCATGAACGCGCGCCACGATAGGACCTGACTGCGCTCATGCACTGTAAAAGGTAAAGGCACTCGGCCTGGCAAATAAGGTCGACAGTTGCACAGGCAGCGAATCAGGTTGTACGATGACTGCCCACTGATAACTGAAAAAATGATGGCTGGCCTGCTTTTAGACGCCCCATCACTGACAATCTGTAAAGCAACTCGGCAACCCATAAGGAGCGCCGGTCCGGATACCTTCCCTGCCGACCTCCAACCTCAAAACAACAGGAGATACCGATGCCTAACATTCTCGGCCAGAACTTCATCGCTGGCGGCCGCAGCGCTTTGGGCCAGAGCCTGCAAAAAAGCCTGGATGCCACCACCGGTGAAGAGCTGCCTTACAGCTTTCATCAGGCCACCGACGGCGAAATCGACGCCGCGGCACTGGCTGCCAAGGCTGCATTCCCGGAATATCGTCAACTGAGCCCGGCCCGTCGCGCCGACTTCCTCGACGCCATTGCTGATGAGCTTGACGGCCTGGGCGATGACTTCGTCGCCATCGTCTGCCAGGAAACCGCCCTGCCCCAGGCGCGCATTCAGGGTGAGCGCGGTCGCACCAGTGGCCAGATGCGTCTGTTTTCCAAGGTTCTGCGTCGCGGTGATTTCGTCGGTGCCCGTATCGACCTGGCGCTGCCGGATCGCAAGCCGCTGCCACGCGTCGACCTGCGCCAGTACCGCATCGGCGTGGGCCCGGTTGCCGTGTTCGGGGCGAGCAACTTCCCGCTGGCGTTTTCCACTGCGGGCGGTGATACCGCAGCGGCACTGGCCGCCGGTTGCCCGGTGGTGTTCAAGGCGCACAGCGGTCACATGGCGACTGCCGATCTGGTGGCCAGCGCCATCATTCGCGCTGCCGAGCGTACGCAGATGCCGAAAGGCGTGTTCAACATGATCTTCGGCAACGGCGTCGGCGAAGGTCTGGTCAAGCACCCGGCCATCCAGGCGGTCGGTTTCACCGGCTCGCTGAACGGCGGTAACGCCCTGTGCAAAATGGCCGCCGAGCGTCCACAACCCATTCCGGTGTTTGCCGAAATGTCCAGTATCAACCCGGTCGTGCTGCTGCCAGGCGCCTTGCAGGCACGTGGTGAAACCGTGGCCAAGGAGCTTGCCGGCTCGGTGGTCATGGGTGCCGGCCAGTTCTGCACCAATCCCGGCGTGGTCATCGGCTTGCGTTCTCCGGCGTTCTCGACATTCATCGAGCAACTGACCGAACAGATGGGCAGTCAGGCTCCGCAGACCATGCTCAACGCGGGTGGCCTGCGCAGCTATAGCAAGGGTGTGGAACATCTTCTGGCGCATCCTGGCGTGACACATCTGGCCGGCAAGCCTCAGGAAGGCAAGCAGGCTCAGGCGCAGTTGTTCAAGGCTGACGTCAGCCTGCTGCTGGACGGCGATCAGTTATTGCAAGAGGAAGTCTTCGGCCCGACCACGCTGCTGATCGAAGTCGCTGACGATGCGCAGTTGAAGGACGCGCTGCAAGCCTTGCGTGGTCAGCTGACTGCGACGGTGATCGGCGAGCCTGCGGACTTGAGCCAGTACAGCTGGCTGCAACCGATTCTCGAAGAGAAAGTCGGGCGCATTCTGTTCAACGGCTACCCGACCGGTGTCGAGGTCTGTGAAGCCATGGTTCACGGCGGTCCGTATCCGGCAACTTCGGACGCGCGCGGTACTTCGGTGGGCACCCTCGCCATCGACCGTTTCCTGCGCCCGGTCTGCTATCAGAACCTGGCGGACAGCCAGTTGCCACCCGCGTTGCAGAACGCCAACCCGCTGGGCCTGCGTCGTCTGGTCAATGGCGAATGGAGCGATCAGCCTGTCGCTTGATAGCCGTCGGTTGAACCCGCAGCAAAGCAGCGCGACCTGATCAGGGTCGCGCTTTTTTTTGGAAAATATTTCTTTTTTGTGCCCGAATTCGCTTACAGCGGACCGGTTTTGTACCCGGACGACAGCACCATAGAAGTGCAAAACATGGGCTGTTCATAAAATAACCACACAGCTGTAAGCCACGTGTAACAAGGGTTTCAAAAAGTTACCCACAGACATACCCACGATTTCCGTGGACAACTTTTCATCGATTTCGGACCTTAAAAACCCTGAGCAGTGCAAGCGTAAATTTTTGACGGGTGCCTGCAATCCCGGTGTGATGGCATCTGTAATGGCCCACGAGGTCGCCTGACATAACCTTATGCACGTTTGGCGGTTGATTCGACAGGCTGTCCATAGTGAGATAGACCATTTATCGAGGCTCCCCTATGCAACAGCGTTGTAAAGTGGCCGTACTCGGCCTGGGTGCCATGGGTGCAGCCACTGCCTATCAGCTGGCAAAGGCCGGAGTCGATGTGATTGGCATCGACCGCTACGACCCTCCGCACACACAAGGCTCCAGTCACGGCGATACACGCATCACGCGGCTGTCGGCCGGTGAAGGTCCGCAATACCTGCCCTTGGTACGCAGCTCGCAGCGCATCTGGCGCGAACTTGAAGCATTGAGCGGCGAATCGCTGTTCGAGCAATGCGGTGTGCTGGTGATGACCTCAAGCCCGGCCTACGATCCCGAGGACGTCAACGACTTCACCCATCAGACCATCGCGCTGGCCCGTACTTATGGGGTGAAGCACGAGATACTGGCGGCCGCAGCGATTCGCGAGCGCTTCCCTCAGTTCGCTCCTGTACTGGACAGCGCTATCGGCTATTTCGAACCCGAAGGCGGATTCGTTCGGCCCGAGCGCTGCATCGCCGTACAGCTCAAGCTGGCAAGGCAACATGGCGCGCGTTTGCTGACCCATGAAACGGTCACGCACTTACAGGCGCATGGCGATCAGGTACGAATCACCACCGACAAGGGCTCGATCATCGCCGACAAGGTCGTGGTCAGCGCGGGCATGTGGTCATCCGGGCTGCTCGGCGCACCGTTCAGCGACCTGCTGCGGGTGTGCCGGCAAAAGCTGTTCTGGTTCGAGTTGCAGCACGAGGCTGCCTTTGCTGCGCGGTCGCCAAGCTTCATCCTGAGTCACGGGCCGGGCGACGCCGATGTCAATTACGGCTTCCCGCCGCTGCCCGGTGAAAACAGCATGAAGGTCGCCACCGAGCAATACAGCGAGACGTCAGCGGCGGACCAGCTCGACCGCACCATTTCCGCGCGGGAAGAACAGGAAATGTTCCGCACCCAGGTGCAGGGCAGGATAGCGGGACTGACGCCAAAGGTGGTCAAGTCTTCGGTGTGCGCTTACACGGTCACGCCGGACTGCCACTTCATCATCGATGAACATCCGCACCTGAAAAATGTGACGGTGGTCTCGGCCTGTTCCGGCCACGGCTTCAAGCATTCGGCCGGGCTCGGACTGGCGCTGGCGCAGCGCTGTATTGATGGCGAGAGCGATATGGATCTCTCGGCCTTTTCATTACAACGCTTCGCCAGGCAGGCTTGATCAGCGCGCCACCACGAACGCCTCGTCGATGCGCGCCAGATCGGTGTCGCGCAAGGTGCCCGCGTAGTAATGCAGTTTGATCCAAGCCATCAAATAGTCGTAACGGGCTTTTGCCAGATCGCGACGGGTACTGTAGAGCTGCTGCTCGGCGTTGAGGGCATCCAGGCTGATGCGCTCGCCACCCAGAATGCTCTGGCGGGTCGACTCGACCAGTGCCTGCGCCGAGATCAGCGCCTTCTGGTAGGCGCGCAACTTGCCCACACCTGACGCACAGGCGTTGAACTGGCGACGCAGCTCGATCAGGGTTTCGCGGGTCTTGCCCTCCAGCTCGTATTCAGCCTGCTCGCGCTTGCTGTTGGCCTGGCGCACCGAGGCACTGGTGCCACCTCCGGCGTACAGCGGAAGACTGAGCTCGATGCCTATCGTGTTGGTGTCGTAACGCTGATTGTAGGTGTTGCCGCTGTCCGATTCATTCTGACGGATACTTGCGTAAGCATTCACCGTCGGCAGATGCCCCGCGCGATTGCGCTCCACCTCGTATCGCGCCACTTCCAGGGACTGACGCTGCGAAGCCAGAATCGGGCTGTTGGCCATCGCCAGCGCATGCCACTCGGTAAAGCTGGACGGCGCCAGGACCAACGCCTGAAAGCTGTCCCTCAACGGGTCCAGTTGCGTAACATCGATACTCGGCTCGCCCAGCAACGCGGCAAGCTCGCGCAAGGCCGCGTCCTGCTCATCGCTGGCTTCGATCTGCTCGGCAATCGCCAGTTCGTTGCGCGATTCGGCTTCGAGAATATCGGTGCGCGTGCCCTCTCCCTGCTCGAACATCTGTCGGTTCTGCGCGAACTGGCGTTCGAACGCCTGCTGCTTGGCACGCGCGATATTGATCTGGTCCTGGGCGAAGAGTGCCTGGGTGTAGAGGGTCAACACCCGCACCAGTAATTCCTGGCTCTTGCTGCGAAAGGTCTCGTCGGCAAACAGCGCCTGGGCCAGCCCCTTGCGGTAATTGGCGTACGCCTCGTAATCGATCAATGGCTGCTGAACCGTCAGGCTCGAACCAAAACTGTTGTAGTGGCGATGGTCAGTGGTGTCTTGAGCGCTGCCTTTGAGGTTCGCCTTGGAATCGTTGCGCCCCTTGTTGTAGCTGTATGACACGCGAGGCAACAAGCCGGCACGACCGATCACCCGGTTTTCCAGGCCTGCGTCGCGCTCCTTGAGTGCGCCCAGATAAGTCGGGTCGTTGCGAAGCGCCAGCTCATAGACCTGAAACGGGCCCATCGCATGACTCAATGAAGCAGTGCCCAGCAGGATGGCCGTCAGCAAAGCGGCTTTCAGGGGATGACGAGACATCCTATTCCTCCGTCAACGCGGAGCCGGCACGGTCCAGCAAAGGTTTGAACAGATAATTGAGCAGAGAGCGTTCACCCGTGCGCACGAACATTTCAGCGGGCATACCGGGTTTGATCACCAGCCCGTTGAGTTTTTCCAGCGCCGCGTCGCCCACCGAGGTGCGCAGCACGTAATACGGCTGGCCGGTTTTTTCATCCTGCATCTGGTCGGCGGAAATCAGGCTCACTTCGCCGGAAACCCGTGGAGTGCGGCTTTGATTGAATGCAGTAAAGAGGATGTCGACCGGCAGATGGCTGGCGACCTTGTCGATCAGTTGCACCGGCAGCCGCCCTTCGACTTCCAGACGTGTACCCTGCGGGACGATTTCCAGCAGGGTTTCACCGGCACGCACCACAGCACCTTCGGTGTGCACGCCCAGATTGACGGCGATGCCATCAGCCGGCGCAAGGATTGCGCTGTGTTGCAGACTGAAACCGGCCGAGGCCAGTTGCTGCTCAAGGGTAAGCGCCTTGACCTGGGCATCGGCCCATTGGCTGCGCACCTCTTTCTGGTACTCCTCGCGCTGCTGCTGAAGGCGCAGGCGCGACTCGACGATACCTTGCTCTATACGTCCGGTTTCGCCTGCGTTTTGCGCCAGGCTCTGTTGCACCTGAGAAAGCTGACGCTGGAACTCCAGCAAGCGATTGCCGGGAATGAACCCGTTCTGCGCCAGCGGCTCCAGGTTACTCAGTTGCTTGCGTAGCGAATCAGCCTGAGCCAGCAAGTCCGAGCGGGCACGGCGCATGCCGGCGAGCTGCAGTCCGGCACCCTCGATACTCGCCTGCAAGCCGGATTGCTCGCGCGCCAGGGCCTGGCGTCGGCTGCTGAACAACTGCCGCTGCCCTTCAAGCACCAGCGCCAGCCGTGGGTCGGGATCTTGCCCCTGCCCGGCGGCAATCAGTTCTGCAGGAAAGCGCACCTCGTCAAGGTTGTCGCGCTCGCTTTGCCAGCGCGCCAGGCTGGCCCAGGCCATTCGATACTGGGCTCGCAGCGATTGCACGTCGGCTTCGACCTGAGTCTGATCGAGGCGAAACAGCGGCTCGCCCTCTTTCACCAATTGGCCTTCACTGACCAGAATTTTGCTGACCACACCGCCATCCAGCGACTGCACGGCCTTGCGCTTGCCAGAAACAACTACCGTCCCCTGCACGGCAATACCCTGATCCAGAGGAGCGAGACTGGCCCACAAAAAGAAGCTGCCCGCCCCTGCCAGCATGAGAATCCAGCCCGCGCGAACGAAGAACTGCACGCCGCGCTCCTTGCCCGGCACGGCGTAATGACTGTCGATAGGGCTGTTCATACGTCGGACTGCCTGTTCTGCGTGCCGTACTGACGGCTCATGGAAAGCCCGGCAGGTGCCGGGCGAGATTGCGATTGGGGGTGTGCTTGCGGTGCTTGCGCGGGTGAGGTCTGCCCGGACAAGGCCTGCAACACCTGAGCCGTGGCGCCGAATGCCTGCATGCGACCTTCGCTCAGCACCAGCAGACGATCGGTCTGGTTCAGAGACTGTGTGCGGTGGGTGACGAGCACAACGGTGCAGCCGCGGGTCTTGAGTTCAGCAATCGCCTGAGTCAGCGCCGCTTCACCCGCGGCATCCAGATTGGAATTGGGCTCATCGAGCACCACCAGTCGTGGATCGCCATACAATGCACGGGCCAGCGCGACGCGCTGTTTCTGACCTCCGGACAAGCCAGCGCCATCATCGCCCAGCCGCGTGTCATAGCCCTGCGGCAGGCGCAGAATCAATTCGTGTACGCCCGCCAGTTGCGCGGCAGCAACCACAGCGCTCGCATCACCCTCGCGAAAACGCGCGATGTTTTCTGCCACGCTGCCGCCGAACAGCTCGATGTCCTGCGGCAGATAACCGATATAGGGGCCCAGCGCCTCTCGGTCCCAGCGATGCATGTCAGCACCATCAAGACGTACCGTTCCGCCCAGCACTGGCCAGACACCGACCAACACGCGTGCCAAGGTCGATTTGCCGGAGCCGGATGCGCCCAGCACGCCGAGCACTTCACCGGCCTGCAACTGGAAGCTCACTTGCTGAATGGTCGGCGACGTTTTGCCGGGAGGCGCAGCACTGACCTGTTCCGCGCTGATCTGACCGCGCGGTGCCGGCAGTGGCATGCGCGGCGCGGGCTCGGCGTAGGTCTTGAGCAACTGGTCGAGGCGCCCGTAAGCCAGGCGTGCAGAACTCCATTGTTTCCAGACGGCGATCAATTGATCGATGGGGCTGAGGACCCGCCCCATGAGGATCGAACCGGCGATCATCATGCCGGCGGTCATGTCTCCGTTTATCACCAGCAATGCGCCCAAGCCCAGCACCAGCGACTGCAGACACAGACGCAGGGCCTTGCTAATCGAACTGATCACCGCGCCAGTGTCACTGGCCCGGTTTTGCAGGGCCAGAAAGCGCCCATGCACATGGAACCAACGGCGCCGTAACACTTCGAGCATGCCCATCGCCTGGATCGCCTCGGCCTGTTGCAGGTGTCGGGTCGCCAATTGTGCGGACTGCTGCGAGTAACCGCTGGCTTCGGCCAGCGGTTTGCGGGTCAGCCATTCGTTGAGGCAGGCCAGTCCGACCAGCAACACCGTGCCCACGCTGGCGAGCACGCCAAGCCAGGGGTCGAAAAGGAAGATCACCGCCAGGTAGATGGGGAACCACGGGGCGTCGAAAAACGCGAACAACGCCGGCCCGGTGAGAAACTGGCGGATGAAGGTCAGGTCACCCAGCGCCTGTCCGGCCTGACGCTGCCCGGCGTGCAGATTGCTCTCGAACGCGGCCTGATAGACGCGCAGATTGAAACGCTTTTCCAGCTCGCTGCCGATGCGGATCACCACAAAGCTGCGGATCATCTCCAGCAAGCCGATAAACGCAAAGAACCCGACTACCATCAGCGTCAGCATGGCCAGGGTGGTCTGGTTCTGCGACGTCAGTACGCGGTCATAGACTTGCAGCATGTAAATCGATGGGGCGAGCATCAGCACGTTGATCAGGGCGGTAAAGCAACCGACACCAATCAACGCGCTCTTGTAGTCAGCCAGCGCTTTATAAAGCGGCGGCCGGGCGCTTTGGGGCAACGCACTCATGGTTGTTCCTTGATGGTCTTGCCTGTGACGGAGTGACATCCCTGGGTTTTGACAAACAACTCGCGCATATCCATGAAACGCTTAATCGGCGAGCCGTCCAAGGACCAGCACCTCACCGTCGGGCAGACTCGCCTGATAGATCTGCTCCCCCATGTTATTGAGGTGAATCAGGCGATTGCCTTCCTTGTCGGTGAACGCCAGGCCATCCGGAGTCGGGAACCAGCCAGTGGGTGCTTCGTGCAACCACTTCACTGCGCAGGCGAGATCGCCCGTCAGTTTTGGTACATCGATATTGAGGTGCAATTCACAGACTTCGTTCGTCTTTCCCTGAAGAGAAAGTCGCCATTTGCCGCTGAGTTCAGCAGGATCGGGCAGTTTCAAACTCATGGCCATGCTTGCTCCAGAAATACCCGCCAGCAACGCAAAGGCGGCCGGCACGATTCGAAAAACGTGTTTGATCTTCATGACGGGGTACTTTCCAGATCATGGACGACCGCAGGGTCGTCCATGATTGTTACAGATTAAACCACGATATCAGTAGCCAACGCTTGACCAACGGTCCCCACGAGGAAGTCCCCCAAGCCCTGTCCGGTGAAGTCGATCGCCAGACTGCCCAGATTGCTGCTCTGGTTATAGTTGAGGATCGCCTCGCCAGCGTGGCCGCTGAATGCGTTGACGAACTGCAGCGCGCTCAGCGTGGAGATGGCCGATACGTCGATCTTGTCCTGACCGCTGACGAAATCACGAATCGTATCCTGGCCCGCACGGTTGGAGTCGGAGCTGGCGCCAAACACGAAGATGTCGGCACCCGCACCACCGGTCAGGCTGTCGGCGCCGCCACCACCGTAGATGATGTCGTTGCCGGCACCACCCTTGAGGTCGTTGGCGGCAGCATTGCCGATCAACAGGTCATTGCCCGAACCGCCCACCGCGTTTTCAACCACCACACCCTTGGCGATCGAAACGTTGCCCACCATGCCACCGACATCCGAGAACGACGCGGCATTGAGGTTGATCTTCTGGTTCTGGGTGAAGCCGGAGAAGTCGAGGGTATCCTTGCCCCCGCCATCCCATACCGAGAACACCACCTTGGAAGAGGCGGACGTGGCGCTGTAGAAATCGCGCCCGGCAGTGGAGTTGAACCCATAGACCGTATCACCGGCACGGGTGCTCATGTTCGCGCCATAGAGCTGCTGAACGGCAGTGATGTCATCCAGCAACGGTGCCGAAGAGTACGACGGAGCGCCGCCCTTGACGAAGTTCTGGTCAGTGTTGGACTCACTCCAGTAACTCATGACGCTGTAGCCACGGGTGTCTTCTGCGTAAGTGGCGTCCTTGTAGCTCGGATTGCCCTCGCCCGCGTTGTAGTCACCCGGGTGAGAAAGGCCCAGGGTATGGCCGATTTCATGAGTGAGGGTCTGACGGCCGTAGTTGCCATTGTCCGGGGTGGTGTTGACCTTGTAGCTGTTATCGACAAGGTACCAGGACTGGCCGTCAGTGCGGCTGTTGCCGCTGGGCAGGTAGGCAAAGGCTGCCCCGCCCGCGCTGCCGTTGCTGTAGTTACCGAAGGTCATATGCCCGTCGCCGCCGGAAGCCGCCTGGGTAAAGCTGACCTTGGCGACGTCTGCCCAGGATTGCATCGACAATACCGCCTGTGCTTTCTGCTGCGCGTTGAACGCACTGAAAGTCCCCAGCGAATTGTCGAACCCGGCAGGCTTGGCCGTCAGGAACGTGTAAGTGAGGTTGATGGTGCCGTTGCCATCGCGATCCGTCCAGGCGGCGTTGTCGCGAAGAATATAATCAGCGGCCTGATCGACCGAATACGAGGGCTTGCCATTGATCGTGAGGTTGCCGCCACGGTCATACTGGTGCGCGAACGCATTGATCTGGTCGAAAGAGGTGCTGGTAGCAGCGGAAAGTTGGATTGCAGCATTTTCTTTGACTTTCGTCATGACACTTCCTTGTTTGCTGTGTGACAGGTTAGGTACGACAGGACTCTCCCCTGTAGCGAGAGAGTCCAGTCACTCGCTTTGCGAAGCGTAAAATCGCGTTGCGTAACAAAACTGACACATCTTGAAATCTTGTGTCCAGCGCTGTTCGATGATGTCAAGTGGCCCCAAATGGGCAAGCACCTACAGCCATTGGGGAATCGCCTGATATTATTTTTTGTGATGACGAGATAGCCGATAAACGCCTGAGTAGACTGTAACAAGGTTGATAAATATGACTGATAGGTCAGGATTTTACGGTGCTGACGGAGCACGAATGCCATGGGGTCGTTACCCTCGCCAGCCAATTGCAGGGAACGGCACTTTCGCCAGCATTATCATTGGCCAAGGCTGACACTTTTGCGTACCTCAGAAACGCAAAAAGACCCGACGAGTCGGGGCTTTTTTCAAGCAGAGCGGCCTGAGTAGTCAGGCCTTGTTGATCAGTCGTCGCGGCTCATGATGCCGAAGATCTGCAGCAGGCTGATGAACAGGTTGTAGATCGATACATACAGGCTGACCGTCGCCATGATGTAGTTACGCTCACCACCCTGAATGATCGCGCTGGTCTGGAACAGAATGCACACCGACGAGAACAGTACGAAGCCCGCGCTGATAGCCAGCTGCAGACCGCTGATCTGGAAGAACATGCCGGCCACTACCGCACCCAGCAGAACGAAGAAACCTGCGGTGATGAAACCACCCAGGAAACTCATGTCCTTGCGGGTAATCAGTACGTAGGCTGACAGGCCGCCGAATACCAGAGCCGTCATCGCAAAGGCGGAGCTGACCACTTCAGCACCACCGGCCATGCCCAGGTAACGGTTGAGGATCGGGCCCAGCAGGAAGCCCATGAAACCTGTCAGGGCGAAGGTCGACACCAGGCCCCAGACCGAATCACGCAGCTTGTTGGTCAGGAAGAACAGACCGTAGAAGCCGATCAGCACCACAAAAATGTTCGGGTAGCCGACGCGCATCTGCTGAGCGACGAATGCCATGACACCACTGAAAGCCAGTGTCAGGGCGAGAAGACCGTAAGTATTGCGCAGGACACGACTAACCTCGAGCTGGTCGGCCTGCATGCCGGTTTTAAGGCTGTAATCCTGTTCGCGCATGGCGAAACTCCTTGCTGTTGAAATGTTGAGTTGCAAAGATCATAACAGAGGCGCTGCAACTGGCTAGTCACAGAGTTTGACAGCTTGTTTCATTCCGGTATTATGGCGCCCGCAACGAAGTGGAGGTATGGCCGAGTGGTTTAAGGCAGCAGTCTTGAAAACTGCCGACTGTAACAGGTCCTAGAGTTCGAATCTCTATGCCTCCGCCATATTTGGCAGCGCAAAGCCCTGATTATTCAGGGCTTTGTCGTTTCTGGTGCCAACGAAACCCTCCCGCCTCCCCGCCTTGCGAGCTGACGTGCGCAACCTGATATATTGATGTCCAGACCGAATCAATCATCCTGGTTACGCAATGCCCATCAATTTCGACCTCAACGACCTCCAGGCATTTCGTGCCGTGGTCGAGAATGGCAGCTTCCGCAAGGCCGCTGAAACCGTACAGATCACCCAGCCTGCGCTCAGTCGGCGGATAGAAAAGCTCGAATCTGCGCTGAATGTGAAGCTGTTCGAGCGGACCACCCGCAGGGTCAGCCTGACCACGGTTGGCCGCGCATTTCTGCCTCAGGTCGAGCGCATTCTGGACGATCTGGACAGCGCATTGATGACCATCGACGGCGTCGGCTCCACGCGAATGGGCAGCGTGACGATTGCCTGCGTGCCTTCAGCCGCCTATTACTTCATGCCTCAGGTGATCAGCGCCTTCCACCAGCTGTTTCCGAAAATCAGAATTCGGGTCATGGACGCCAGCGCCAATGAGGTCAACAGTGCGGTTGCCTTGGGCGAAGCCGATTTCGGGGTGAGTTTCAGCGGCAATCTGGCGCCGGAAGTGGATTTCGAACTGCTGCTGCAGGAACGCTACGTGATGGCCTGCAGACGGGATCACCCGCTGGCAATGTGCGAAAGCGTCAGTTGGGAGGAGATGTACCGCCACGATTACATCGCCCTGGACATCACTTCAGGTAATCGTCTGGTGCTGGATCAGGCGCTGGCACCGTCGCGCCCGCATAAGGAAAGCATCTGCGAAACCCGCCATGTCACGACCATGATCGGCCTGGTGGAGGCCGGGCTTGGCGTGGCTGCGGTGCCGTCGATTGCCATGCCGATGACCGCTCACCCGTTTCTGGTGAGCGTGCCATTGGTTGCGCCCGAGGTGATGCGCAATGTGGGGCTGCTCAAGCGTCGTGGCAGGACCTTGACACCGGCAGCCCTCGAGCTGGAACAGCTGGTCAGGAAAATGCCGTCACGCTCAGCGGGGAACTGAATCCAGCCCGGTAGACTGCACCGTGGCCTGGACTTTCGGGGAGGCCAGGTAATCCAGCAAGGCCTTCGCCTCTTTCGGGTGCTCGGCATTGACCGGGATGCCCGCGGCATAACGGGTGACCGACTGAACGTCTTCCGGGATCTTCGCCACGAACGTCACGCCGGGAATCGGCAGCAGCTCGGCAACCTGTTGAAAGCCCACTTCGTAGTCGCCCTTGGCAACCACCGAAGCAACCGGGATGCGCTCGATCATCTTGCCCTTCGGCGCGAGTTCCTTCTCGATACCGAGCTTTTTGAAAAGCTCTTTTTCGATGTATACGCCACTGGCGCTGTCGGAGTAAGCCACCGACTTGGCCTTGAGCAAGGTCGCCTTGAGCTCACTGTCGGTGCCAATCGCAGGCTTGGCCGCACCCTCCTTCACCACCATTCCGATACGCGAGTCAGCCAGCTCGACCCGCGATGCCGGGTCTACCTTGCCTTGCTTGATCAGATCATCCAGCGCATAGCCGACCATGATCACCACATCGGCGTGTTCGCCACGGGCCAGACGATTCGGAATGGCCTCGGGCGCCTTGCCCATCGATGGGCCGAGAATGGTGTCCAGCGAGTCCCCGGAAGACGCCGCGTATTGCGGTCCCAACAGTTTGTAAGCAGCCGTAAAGCCCCCGGAGGTCATAACCTTGAGCTGTTCAGCCTGCGCCGCCGCACTGACCGCGATACAGCCGAGAAACAGCGCGGCCAATTGAGTTTTGTATAACGATTTCATAGTGATTTTCCTTGATTAAACAGCCAGTTGCGGGCGGGTCGAGATGTGCCGGTAGAGCACCAGTGTGGCACCCAGCGCACAGGCTGCAGCGAACGTCATCCAGTAAGCAGGTGCAGCCTTGTCGCCGGTGAGGTGGATCAACCAGGTCGAGATCGCCGGAGTGAAACCACCGAAAACCGCCGTCGCCAGGCTGTAGGCCAGAGAAAAACCGGCAACACGCACCTCTACCGGCATGATTTCCGTCAACGCTGGAATCATCGCGCCGTTATACAACCCGTAGAGGAACGAGAACCACAACAGCACTTCCAGCATATGACCGAAGCTCGGTGCCAGGGCCAGGAAAGACAGCGCCGGGTAGGCACTGATGATGGTCAGCAGCGTCATCGCGACCAACAGTGGCTTGCGCCCGAAACGGTCGCTCAACATGCCGCCGACCGGCAGCCAGATAAAATTGGAGACACCGACCAGCAATGTCACCAGCAGCGCATCGGAGGTACTCAGATTGAGTACGGTTTTGCCGAATGTCGGTGCATAGATGGTGATCAGGTAAAACGTGGTAGTGGTCATCGCCACCATCAGCATTCCGGCAATCACCACGCGCCAGTTTTGCAGCAGCGTCGCGAACACCTGTCGCATGGTCGGCCGGTGAGCACGTGTGGCGAACTCTTCGGTTTCCTGCAGGCTGCGGCGCAGCAGGAAAATGAACGGGATGATCAGGCAGCCGATGGCGAACGGAATTCTCCAGCCCCAGTCAGCGACAGCAGCAGGTGCCATCCATTGGTTCAAGCCGTAACCCAGTGCAGCGGCAACAACGATTGCCACCTGCTGGCTACCTGACTGCCAGCTGGTATAGAAGCCCTTGCGGCCGGGTGTCGCCATCTCCGCCAGATACACTGACACGCCACCCAACTCGGCACCGGCAGAGAAGCCCTGCAGCAAGCGGCCGACCAATACCAGGGCAGGCGCCCACAGGCCGATGCTCGCGTAACCGGGCACCAGAACGATCAGCAGCGTGCCGCTGGCCATGATCGACAGCGTCACAATCAAGCCTTTGCGCCGGCCGACGTCATCGATGTAAGCGCCCAGAATCACGGCACCCAACGGACGCATCAGGAAGCCCGCACCAAAGACCGCGAAGGTCATCATCAGCGAAGCAAACTCACTGCTGGCCGGGAAAAAGGCGGAGGCGATCTGGGTGGCGTAGAAGCCGAACAGGAAGAAGTCGAATTGCTCGAGGAAATTACCGGAGGTAACCCGAAATACCGCGCCTGCCTTCGACCGGGAGGATTCTTTTCGTAATGAGGATGAGCCGTGCATCAATGTTCTCCAGCGATCTTATTAGAGTGTTGTAAGCGCTTGTGAGGAAGGAGTCTGCCGGACACACTTTGAAACGATAAGTGCTATGTTTTCATCGATTGATGCCCGACAAACATCAATCGAAACTCAAACAGTTGTACCCCGACCTAGCACTTGCAGGTCAACCCGCGCCAAACTCACACGCCAGCCCTTGAATTCTTTATCATTGCGCATGTTTTGTTGGCAGAGCCGATCATGAAATTCGCCATCTCCCTTTTTTCCGCCGCCCACGCGCCCTCCTCTCGGCGAGCCTTGCAGTTCGCCAGGGCGGTGCTGGCAGGCGGGCATGAAATTGTCCGGTTGTTCTTTTACCAAGACGGCGTACACAGCGCGTCGGCCAACGTCGTAACGCCGCAGGACGAGCAGGATATGGCACTGCAGTGGCGTGACTTCATCGTCGAGCACAAGCTGGACGGCGTGGTGTGCATTGCCGCCGCGTTGCGTCGCGGTGTGCTCGACACGCAAGAGGCCGAGCGTTATCAGCGGCCGGCGGCAAACCTGCGCGAGCCATGGGAATTGTCCGGGCTGGGCCAGTTGCACGATGCCGTGCAATCGGCTGATCGCCTGATCTGCTTCGGAGGGCCATGAGATGCCCAGATCACTATTGGTTGTCAGCCGTCAGTCGCCGTGGTCCGGTCCAGGTGCCCGCGAAGCACTGGATATCGTACTGGCGGGCGGGGCATTCGATCTGTCGGTAGGCCTGCTGTTTCTGGACGACGGGGTTTTTCAGTTGTCGCCACAGCAGTCGCCCGACGCCCTGCAACAGAAAGACCTGACCGCAAACCTGAAAGCCCTGCCGATGTTCGGTGTCGAAGACCTTTACGTCTGCGGACAGAGCCTGGCCGAGCGCGGCATCTCTCCTGGCGTATTGAGCGAAGAGATGAGCCAATTGACTACGCGCGCGGAATTGTCAGCGCTTTTTGACCGGTACGACGAGGTGATCACAATCTGATGGCTACTTTGCACGTTCTCTCTCACTCGCCGTTTGCCGACACCCGGCTGGACAGTTGCCTGCGCTTGCTGGGCAAGGATGATGGCGTACTGCTCTGTGGCGATGCCACCTATGCGCTGATGCCATCCAGTGCGCAGCTCAAAGCCCTTCAGTCGTTGGTCGACTCATCGCAACTGTTCGCCCTCGACGAAGACATTAGCGCACGCAATCTACCCCTCCCCGCCGGAGTCAACAGCATCGATTACCCGGCGTTCGTGGAACTGTCGTTGCGCTTCGACAAGGTCAATACCTGGTTATGAAACAGTTGAACATTGACGGGCGCAGCATCGAACTGGACAAGGATGGTTTTCTGCAAGACCTCAGCGACTGGTCGCTGGACGTCGCCCACGCCCTGTCCGCCGAGGAAGGTATCGAGCTAAGTGCAGAGCACCTTGAAATCCTCGAACTGCTGCGCGGCTTTTACGCCGAGTTCCAGCTTTCGCCCGCGACGCGGCCGCTGATCAAATACACCGCGCTGAAGCTGGGTGCGGAAAAAGGCAACAGCATGCACCTCAACCGCCTGTTCAACGGCACTCCCGCCAAACTCGCCGCCAAGCTGGCGGGCCTGCCAAAACCGACCAATTGCATATGAATGATTACGCTGCGCTTGTCACTGAAACACCTGAAGAACATCCTTTTGCGACCTTCGTTCGCATTTTGGGCAAAGGCAAACGTGGCGCGCGCAACCTGACTCGCGAGGAAGCACGGGAAGCCATGGGCATGCTGCTCGATGAAAAAGTCGAGGACACCCAGCTCGGGGCTTTTCTGATGCTGCTGCGCCATAAGGAAGAAAGCCCCGAGGAGCTGGCGGGGTTTACCGAAGCGGTGCGTGAACGTCTCAACGCTCCCGCCATGCAGGTCGACATCGACTGGCCGACCTACGCCGGGAAAAAGCGTCATCTGCCCTGGTATCTGCTGGCAGCCAAATGCCTGGCGCAAAACGGCGTCAGGATTCTCCTGCACGGCGGCGGCGCGCATACCGCAGGGCGTCTGTACACCGAGCAGTTGCTGGACCAGCTGAAGATCCCGCTGTGCCGCAACTGGTCAGTGGTCAAGACCTCGCTTGAGCAAGAACATCTGGCGTTCATTCCGCTCGCCGACTGGGCACCGCAGTTGCAACGCATGATCGATCTGCGCAACACGCTGGGGCTACGCTCGCCCATTCATTCGCTGGCACGCATTCTTAATCCGCTGCAGGCGCGCTGCGGCCTGCAAAGCATTTTTCACCCGGGCTATCAAAGCGTGCATCGCGATGCCAGCAGCCTGCTCGGTGACAACGCCATCGTGGTCAAAGGTGATGGCGGCGAAATCGAGATCAACCCTGACACCATCAGCCACCTGTACGGCACCACCGGCGGTCAGCCGTGGGATGAAGAATGGCCAGCGCTCTCACCGCGCCGCCACGTAAAACCGGCGACGCTCGACCCGCAGCAACTGCTGGCCTTGTGGCGAGGAGAGATCGAAGACAGTTACCCGCAATTGGCATTGATATCGACCATGGCGCTCGCCTTGCGCGGCCTGGGCGCTGATCGTGACGAAGCCTTCGCCAAAGCGCAGGTATTCTGGGATCGCCGCGACACGAATCTATGACCCGTCGGCCTTTCGACAATGAAAGGCCATAATCCAGTCGAACCGATGCACCTGCGCTGACCTCCAAGCTCTATAACCTGGAAATGGGAGTCAGACATGGGCCTTCTGGTCGAAGGACACTGGCAAGACCAGTGGTACGAAAGCAGCAAAGATGGCGCATTTCAGCGCGAAAATGCTCAGCGACGCAGTTGGGTCACCCCCGATGGACAGCCGGGACCGTCGGGTGCAGGCGGGTTTGCTGCGCAGGCGGGCCGCTATCACCTGTACGTGTCTCTGGCTTGCCCGTGGGCACACCGCACGCTTATTTTGCGCAAGCTCAAGGGCCTGGAAAGCCTGATCGATGTTTCGGTGGTCAGTTGGCTGATGCTGGAAAACGGCTGGACCTTCGATCAGCAGAAAGGCTCCAGCGGCGATGCACTGGATGACCTGCGGTTCCTTCACCAGCGCTACACCGCCGACGACCCTCGATACACCGGCCGCGTCACCGTTCCGGTGCTGTGGGACAAGCAGCAGCAATGCATCGTCAGCAACGAATCTGCGGAAATCATCCGCATGCTCAACTCCGCGTTCGACGAGCTGACCGGCAATACGCTGGATTTCTACCCGCAAGCGTTACGCGCGAGCATTGACGAACTCAACGAGCAGATCTACCCGAAGGTCAACAACGGCGTGTACCGGGCTGGTTTCGCCACCTCGCAGGGAGCATATGAGGAGGCGTTCGACGACGTGTTCGCTGAACTGGACGTGCTGGAAAACCTCCTCGGCGAAAAGCGCTACCTGACAGGCAAACACCTCACTGAAGCCGACATACGCCTGTTCACCACCATCGTGCGCTTCGATTCGGTGTATTACAGCCACTTCAAATGCAACCTGCGGCGCATCGCGGACTACCCCAATCTCAGCAACTGGCTACGCGAGCTGTATCAGTGGCCGGGAATCGCAGAAACAGTGAGTTTCGAGCACATCAAAGGGCATTACTACGGGAGCCATCGCACCATCAACCCGACCGGCATCATACCGAAGGGGCCAGCACTCGATCTGCAGGCAGATCACGATCGTGAGCGACTTTCCGGTGAAGGTGTATGGAGCAACTGAAGTAGCCGGAAGTGGTGGATAGCCCGGACGGGCTACCCACCAATGGCATCAGAGAGTCGCCTGAGCGCCCTCGAACCACGCCAGCTTTTCACGCAATTTGACCACCTCACCAATGATCACCAGCGTCGGCGCATGAACATCATGCTCGGCGACCAGTTGCGGCAAGTTTGCCAAGGTACCCGTGAACACACGCTGATTGACGGTGGTGCCCTGCTCAACCAGCGCAGCAGGCGTGTCGGCAGAGCGACCGTGCCGGATCAATTGCTCACAGATAACCGGCAAACCGATCAGCCCCATGTAAAACACCAGTGTTTGCGCAGGCGCTACCAGGTCTGACCAGGGCAGATCTGTCGTACCGTTTTTCAAGTGCCCGGTGATGAAGCGCACCGATTGCGCATGATCACGGTGCGTCAACGGTATACCCGCATACGCCGCGCAACCGCTGGCAGCGGTGATGCCAGGCACCACCTGAAACGGAATGCCATGCGCCGCCAGCTCTTCGATTTCCTCGCCGCCACGGCCGAAGATAAACGGATCCCCGCCCTTCAGACGCACCACTCGCTTGCCCTGTTTTGCCAGTGCCACGAGTTGCTGGTTGATCTGCTCCTGCGGAACGGCATGCTCCGCACGGCGTTTGCCAACGTAAACACGCTCGGCATCACGACGGCACAGGTCAAGAATCGTTGGCGCGACCAGGCGGTCATACAGCACCACATCCGCCTGCTGCATCAGGCGCAAGGCGCGAAAAGTCAGCAAATCCGGATCACCGGGACCCGCACCCACCAGATAGACCTCACCGGTCTCAGAAGGCGGCTCGCCGGCAATCTTGGCGATCAGCATACGTTCGGCTTCAGCACCCTGCCCGGCCAGCTGGCGGTCGGCAATGGCGCCCTGAAAAACATCCTCCCAGAACGCTCGGCGCTGCTGCACATTCGGAAACAGGCCTTTGACCTGATTGCGAAAGCGCGCAGCCAGTCCGGCGAGCTGCCCGTAGCTGGAGGGAATCAAGGTTTCCAGCTTGGCGCGAATCAAACGGGCCAGCACCGGCGCATCGCCGCCACTGGACACGGCGATCACCAGCGGCGAGCGGTCGACGATGGCCGGGAAGATCACCGTACACAACGCCGGGGCGTCGACTACGTTGACCGGAACGCAACGCAAGCGGGCATCGCGGGACACCTGAGCATTGAGCGGCTCATCGTCCGTCGCCGCAATGATCAGCACGCAACCTTCGAGGTCGCATTCGCTGTATCCGCGCAGGATCATCTCACCGCCGCTCTGGACAACCAGTTCGCTCAGTTGTGCCTCGACTTCCGGCGCAACCACGCGCAGCACTGCACCGGCGTCGGCAATCAGGCGTGATTTGCGCAGGGCAATTTCACCGCCGCCAACCACCAGCACCCGGCTGCCACGCAGGTTATGGAACAGCGGCAGAAATTCCATTTAACCGATGACCTCAAGGCCGCCCATGTACGGCTTGAGCACCTCAGGCACACGAATCGAACCGTCCGCCTGCTGATAGTTCTCCAGCACTGCCACCAGTGTGCGACCTACCGCCAGGCCCGACCCGTTGAGGGTGTGGACCAGCTCCGGCTTGCCGGTTTCCGGGTTGCGCCAGCGAGCCTGCATGCGCCGCGCCTGGAAATCACCGCAGTTGGAGCAGGAAGAGATTTCGCGATATTTGTCCTGGCTCGGAATCCAGACTTCCAAATCGTAGGTCTTCACCGCACTGAAACCCATATCGCCGGTGCACAGCGCCAGCGTGCGATAAGGCAGTTCAAGCAGTTGCAGCACGCGTTCGGCGTTGCCGGTCAGCGACTCGAGCGCGGCCATGGAGTCGTCAGGCGCAACGATCTGGACCATCTCGACCTTGTCGAACTGGTGCTGGCGAATCATGCCGCGGGTATCACGCCCGGACGCGCCCGCTTCACTACGGAAGCAAGGGGTGTGGGCAACAAACTTGAGAGGCAGCTGTTTGGCATCGAGAATTTCACCCGACACGATATTGGTCAGCGATACTTCGGCAGTCGGGATCAGGTACAGATCGGCTTCGCCTTCGCGGGAGATCTTGAACAGGTCTTCCTCGAACTTGGGCAACTGACCTGTGCCCTGCAACGCTGGAGCCTGCACCAGATACGGCGTGTAGGTCTCTTCGTAGCCGTGCTCGTTGATGTGCAGATTGATCATGAACTGTGCCAGGGCACGGTGCAGACGCGCGATCGGGCCACGCAGCAGCGCAAAGCGCGCGCCGGACAGCTTGGCGGCAGTCTCGAAATCCAGCCAGCCGAACTTCTCGCCCAGCGCAACGTGATCCTTGACCTCGAAATCGAAATGCGTCGGCGTACCCCAGCGACGCACTTCGACGTTGCCCTCTTCGTCGGCACCGACCGGCACGGATTCGTGAGGCAGGTTCGGGATGCTCAGCACCAGCGCATCCAGCTCGGCCTGAATGCCGTCCAGCTCGACCTTGCCTTCGCTCAGCTCGTTGCCCATGCGCTCGACATCAGCCATCAACGGCGCAATATCTTCGCCGCGCTGCTTGGCCTGACCAATGGATTTGGAACGTGCATTGCGCTCGGCCTGCAGCTGTTCGGTGCGGGTCTGCACTACCTTGCGCTGGGCTTCCAGCGATTCAATGCGCGCCACATCCAGTGTGAAACCACGGGAAGCCAGGCGATCCGCTACGTCCTGAAGTTGAGTACGTAACAGTTTGGAATCGAGCATATCGTTCTCTCGTCTATCAAAGTCTGGTCAGGGACAGGCCAGCCCAGGTTGCGAGCAGCCCGCCGAATACGCTGATACCGGCATAGCCGAGGGCCAGCGGTACCTGCCCGCTTTCCAGCAGGCGCAGCGTATCCAGTGAAAAGGATGAAAAGGTCGTCAGACCGCCTACAAAGCCGACAAGCAAGCCGGCACGAATTTCGATGGGCACTTCCGGACGCAGCAGGAACAGTCCGTACAGTACACCGATGATCAGGCACCCGACGATGTTGACCGCCAGCGTCGCCGCGTAAAAATAACGTGGCCAGTTGGCGCTGACCCAGGTGCCAGTCGCAAAGCGCAATAATGTACCAGCGATCCCGGCAATCGACACCGCAAGAATAGTCTGAATCATCACTTTCTCCGCTTACGAGGACTGGCATCGTCCAATGCGTTCAGATGCCTGAGCTTTTCGCCGATCTTGAGTTCCAGACCGCGAGGTACAGGCTGGTAATACTGCCGTGGCTCCAGCTCGTCTGGAAAGTAGTCTTCGCCAGCCGCATAAGCATCGGGCTCGTCATGGGCATAGCGATATTCTTCACCGTAACCGAGCTGCTTCATCAGCTTGGTAGGCGCATTGCGCAAGTGCAGCGGAACCTCCAGCGAACCGTGCTCGCCCGCTTCACGCATGGCCGCCTTGAACGCCATGTAGACCGCGTTGCTTTTCGGCGCACAGGCGAGATAGACAATGGCCTGCGCGACCGCCAGTTCGCCCTCGGGACTGCCGAGGCGTTCCTGTACATCCCAGGCGGACATGCACAACGGCAGCGCACGAGGATCGGCATTACCGATGTCTTCACTGGCCATGCGCACCACGCGGCGCGCCAGATAAAGCGGATCACAGCCGCCGTCGATCATCCGCGCAAACCAGTACAGGGCCGCATCGGGATTGGAACCGCGAATCGACTTGTGCAGCGCCGATATCTGGTCGTAGAACGCCTCGCCGCCCTTGTCGAAGCGGCGTCGACTGTCACCCAACAGGCTCTGCAGCAGCCCGACATCGATTTCGCTGCCGTCTTCGGCCAGATCCGAGGCGTTCTCCAGCAGATTGAGCATGCGCCGACCGTCGCCATCGGCGGCGGACATCAGAATCGCAAACCCCTCATCGCTCAGGGTCAGCTGCCGCTTGCCCAGCCCGCGCTCTTCGGTCAGGGCACGGTTGACCAGCTTGCGCAGCGCCGCCTCGTCCAGGCTTTTGAGCACGTAGACACGCGCCCGGGACAACAGGGCGTTGTTGAGTTCGAACGACGGGTTTTCGGTGGTCGCGCCGATAAAGATCAGCGTGCCGTCCTCGACGTAAGGCAGGAAGGCATCCTGCTGTGACTTGTTGAAGCGGTGCACTTCGTCGACGAACAGGATAGTGCGCTTGCCGTACTGTCCGGCCTGTTGACGGGCGACTTCGACGGCCTGGCGGATTTCCTTGACCCCGGCGAGCACTGCCGAAACCGTCTCGAAGTGCGCGTCCGACACTTTGGCCAGCAGCTTCGCCAGGGTGGTTTTACCGACGCCGGGCGGGCCCCAGAAAATCATCGAGTGCAGTGCGCCCTGCTCCAGCGCCTCACGCAGAGGCTTGCCGTGGGCAAGCACATGTTCCTGACCGACATATTCATCCAGGTTGGTAGCACGCAAACGTGCAGCCAGAGGCTGAGCTATCGGTTCGCGGCTGAACAGATCCATGGTCAGAAATCGGCCCTTTTATTCTTGAATGACATCAGCGCCCTTGGGAATCTGAAACTGAAACTTGCTGGCTGCGATCGACTCGTTGGCCTTGACCCCGGTGAACAGGATATTGGTGCGCTGACCCACGCTATCGATCAACTGCATGTCGTTGATGATACCGTTGCGAAACGACAGGCGCAGGCTGTCGAACAGCGTGTCCTTGGTCTTGGGCTTGAGCACGAAATCGATCACGCCACCCGCCTCTTTCGCGGTGATATCGAAGCTTTCGCTGATCTTCGACACATCACCGGACAACAGCAAGGCTGGAGTCTGGGTCAGGCGCTGGTCGAGCTTCTTGATCGTGACCTGCTCCAGATCAGGGTCCCACAGCGAGACTTTCTTGCCGTCCGAGACCATCAACTGCTCCTGTGGCGCATCGGTATGCCAGTTGAACAGGCCTGGGCGTTGCAGGGCCATTTCGCCGGTGGTTTCCTGCAACTGAGTACCGCCACCGTCCAGCGTCAGTTGCGAGAAACGAGCGGTCAGGGTCTGGGATTTCTCCAGCAACTGAGTCAGGCGCGCCACGTCTTTGCTGTCGGCATGGGCGGGGATCATGGAGAAGGTCAGTGCGGTGGCCAACAGCATGCGGATAAGGCGCATTGGATTCCTCTTTGAAGTCGATGATGATGCGACAGCGTGGCGTGCACGCCGTCGCCGCAATACGGGGTGATAAAAATCAGTCGCGCACCGGCCCGGGGGCCAGGACTTCGCGCGAACCGTTGGTATTCATGGAGGTCACGACCCCTGCCATTTCCATCGCTTCGATCATGCGCGCTGCGCGGTTATAGCCGATCTTCAACTTGCGCTGTACGGCAGAAATCGAGGCGCGACGGCTTTCCAGCACGAACTTGACGGCCTCATCGTAAAGCGCGTCGCTTTCGCTGTCTTCACTGCCTTCGCCGCCACCGCCATCAAAGCCGCTGCCGGGCTCTTCGACGCCAGCGAGAATATCGTCGTTGTAGTCCGGGGAACCTCGCAGCTTCCAGGCTTCTACCACACGATGCACTTCTTCGTCGGAAACGAACGCGCCATGCACACGGATCGGCAGGCTCGTGCCCGGCGGCATGTACAGCATGTCACCGTGGCCCAACAGTTGTTCGGCGCCACCTTGGTCGATGATGGTCCGCGAATCGATCTTGCTCGACACCTGGAACGCCATACGCGTCGGAATGTTGGCCTTGATCAGACCGGTGATCACATCCACCGACGGACGCTGGGTCGCGAGGATCAGGTGAATCCCCGCCGCACGCGCCTTCTGGGCGATACGCGCGATCAGCTCTTCGACCTTCTTGCCGACGATCATCATCATGTCGGCGAACTCGTCCACCACCACGACGATGGTCGGCAGTTTGCTCAGCAGCGGCGCTTCGTCATGAATGCTTTCGCGCTTGTAAAGCGGATCGGCAAGCGGCTCGCCGGCATCCTGAGCTTCCTTGACCTTCTGATTGAAGCCGGACAGGTTACGTACGCCCATCTTCGCCATCAGCTTGTAGCGGCGCTCCATCTCGGCAACGCTCCAGCGCAAGGCGTTGGCGGCGTCCTTCATGTCGGTGACCACCGGACACAACAGGTGCGGAATACCTTCGTAGATGGACAGCTCGAGCATTTTCGGGTCGATCATGATCAGCTTGGCGTCTTCCGGGCCGGACTTGAACAGGATCGACAGGATCATGGCGTTCACACCCACCGATTTACCGGAACCGGTCGTACCGGCCACCAGCAGGTGGGGCATCTTCGCCAGATCGGTAATCACCGGCTTGCCGCCGATATCGTGGCCCAGCGCCAGGGTGACGGGCGACTTGGCGTTATCGTATTCGGGTGTGGACAACACCTCGGAGAAACGCACGATCTGGCGGTCTTCGTTAGGGATCTCGATACCGACGGTGGTCTTGCCCGGAATCACCTCGACCACACGAACGCTGGTCACGGCGAGCGAGCGCGCAAGGTCCTTGGCGAGGTTGGAAATGCGGCTGACCTTGACGCCGGCAGCTGGCTGGATCTCGTAGCGAGTAATTACCGGACCGGGATGGATGGAGTCTACCGACACCTCCACACCGAATTCCTTGAGCTTGATTTCCAGCAAATGACCGACGGCCGCCAGAGACTCCGGGGAATAGTTGAGCTGCTTCTTCTCTGCCGGGTCGAGGATGGAAATCGGCGGCAGCGTGCCTTCCACTGCGCTATCCACGAACAGCGGGGCCTGCTTTTCCTTCATGACACGCTTGCTGGGCTCTACAGGCTTCGAAGGCGCTGGCGCGATGACCGCAGGCACGTGCTTTTCGCGCTCGGTCATGTGTTTGCTCAACGACGCTTCACGCTCGACCAGGCGCTCTCTGGCCTTGGCCTGCTCGCGACGATCGGGCGCCACAGGCGCCACCACATCGTTGACACGCATGTCCACCTCACGCAACTGCGCAACCATCTGCTTGCGCTCGGCACGGGCGGTCCACCAGCGGTTCGCAGCGCCTTGAAACAGTTCGAACAGATCGAGGGTGATCTTGCCGGTGACATCCATCACCTTGAACCAGGACAGGTCGGTAAACACCGTCAGGCCAAACAGAAACAGGGCAATGAACAGCAAGGTGCTGCCTTGAATATTCAGGGCTTTCTTGGCCAGATCGCCGAGCACTTCGCCCAGCACACCGCCTGCCGAACCGGGGAAACCGGCCGAAAAATGGAAGTGAATATGCGCCAGCGCAGCACCCGCGAGGATCAGGAACACCAGCCCGATCAGACGCCAGGAAAACAGCCAGCCGCTCCATTGCCAAGGCTCATGGCGATGGCGAAACACCTGCCAGGCCTTGATCGCCAGCAACAGTGGGAAGATGTAGGCGAAGTAGCCCAGAACCATGAACAGAATATCGGCACAGAACGCACCTGCACGCCCTGCGGCATTCTGAACCTGCGCCGCATTGCTGCTGGTGTGGCTCCAGCCGGGATCGCTCTGATCGTAGGTCAGCAAGGCCATCATCAGATACAGGCACAGTGCGCCAAAGGCGATCAGGGCCCCTTCCTTGAGCCGGTAGTGCAATTGCTGCCGCCAAAGCGGGACAGCGCTGGGTGCGGGGGTGGATTTCTTCAAAACGCTTTATTTCCTGCGCGGTAGCGCGAACATCTCGTTGATTGACCAGAAACGGCTGTCGGACGGCACTGACGGCTCCCGAATGGACAGGGAGTGCAGACAGCGGGAAAGCCTGTCGACAGACGCTTGAATGATAACGCCCAAAACAGGCATTGTACGGCTTTACAGCCACTTGAGTCTGTACGAAAACACACCATCTCCACTTCAGACGGTTCCGCAAGACACAACATGCTTTCACCTTCACTGATGATGTTCAATTTGAGCATGCATTACGTTTTGTGACAAAGGCTTATGGCGTGTTTCTATCAACGGCCCGCAACTTGAACGACCACACGACCGCTGCGAGACTCGCGCCCTACCGCATGCACAAGGTACGCGCCATAATGACAACCGCTTGTGACCACGCCTGTCGCACAGAGTTGCACTTACAGACAGGTGCGCCCTCCCCTTCCGCAAAGTTGTGATGCCATGCTGACCTGGTTGAACCGCAACAGCCTCGATTTTCCGCCACTGGAAAAAGCCCTCCGCGAACCCAACGGCTTGCTTGCCGCAGGCGGAGACTTGTCGGCCGATCGCCTGATCAGCGCCTATCGACACGGCTGCTTTCCCTGGTTTCAGGACGGTCAGCCGATTCTCTGGTGGTCCCCCGATCCGCGCACTGTGTTATTTCCCGAAGAACTGCACGTCTCGCGAAGTCTTGGCAAGGTTCTGCGCCAGTCGCGCTATCGGGTGACCTTCGATCAGGACTTCGCCAGCGTGATCACGGCCTGCGCCGCCCCTCGCAGCTATGCCAACGAAACCTGGATAACCGGCTCGATGCAGGAGGCCTATATCGAGCTGCACCGCCGTGGACATGCGCACAGCGTCGAGGTCTGGGATCAGGATGAGCTGGTCGGTGGGCTTTATGGCTTGGCAATGGGCCAGCTGTTTTTCGGCGAATCGATGTTCAGCCGGGCAGATAACGCCTCCAAGGTCGGCTTTGCCACCCTTGTAGAGCATTTGACTGAATGGGGATTTGTGTTGATCGACTGCCAGATGCCCACTCAGCATCTGCACAGCTTCGGCGCGCGCGCCATTCCTCGGCAGACTTTCGCCGATTACCTGTCCCGCCATCTTGATCAGCCGACCGACGCTGACTGGTCAGCTAGGCGAGTTTGACAGGCTGGCATACACTCATGGGTAAGGATTCACCATTAGGCGACGACCATGACAGAGCTGGCGAGGCTGAAGTTTTATGCCACTCAACCGCACACCTGCAGTTACCTGCCCGAAGAGCAGGCGACGACCCTGTTTCTGGACCCCAGCCAGCCGATGGATGTACAGGTCTATGCCGACCTGTCTGACATGGGTTTTCGCCGCAGCGGTGATCACCTTTATCGCCCGCACTGCCAGAACTGCAGCGCGTGTGTACCCGCACGCATTCCGGTAAGCCTCTTCGTTCCCGACCGTCAGCAAAAACGTATTCTGAAACGCAATGCCGACATTCAGGTGCAAAGCGCCAAACCTGTTTTCACTCAGGAATACTTCGATCTTTATCAGCGTTATATTGAACAACGGCACGCTGACGGCGACATGTTCCCGCCGAGCCGGGAGCAATTTTCGACATTTCTGGTTCGCGACCTGCCTTTCTCGCGCTTTTACGAATTTCGTGTCGATCAACGTCTGCTGGCAGTTGCCGTCACCGACCTGCTGCCCAACGGGCTTTCGGCGGTCTATACGTTCTACGAACCCGATGAAGAACGCCGCAGTCTGGGCCGTTACGCCATTTTGTGGCAGATCGCCGAAGCGGCCAGACTGCAACTGCAGGCGGTGTACCTCGGCTACTGGATCAAGAACTGCAAAAAGATGAATTACAAGACTCAATATCGCCCCATCGAGCTGCTCACCAATCAAAGATGGGTCACTCTGTATTGAACCCCTTGGCTTAAACTGGTTTTTTCGGGCACAATGCACGCCGCTTTTGCCTGGCGCCACTTGCACCGGGCCACTCATTTGTATACCGAGGGCTTTACTGCATGTCGAAAGAAGACAGCTTCGAAATGGAAGGCACTGTCGTCGACACCCTGCCCAACACCATGTTTCGCGTGGAGTTGGAAAACGGGCACGTCGTAACCGCGCATATCTCCGGCAAGATGCGCAAGAATTACATCCGTATTCTGACCGGTGACAAAGTGCGTGTAGAGCTGACGCCCTACGACCTGAGCAAAGGGCGCATCACCTACCGCGCTCGCTAAACAGGTATTAACGAAAACGCCCGGCATAAGCCGGGCGTTTTTGTATGCCTGTTTTTTACAATCGATGTCCTCGACCTGCCCCGCATCCGTCAATGATGCGGGGCGAGGCGTCGGCTATCAGGCCATTTCTGCCGTGGTTTCGAAATCGAAGGTGATCTCGCCATCCTTGATATCGATGTGAACCACGCCGCCATGCTCTGACAGTTCGCCGAACAGGATCTCTTCGGCGAGAGGCCGTTTGATCTTGTCCTGAATCAGGCGAGCCATCGGTCTGGCACCCATTGCCGCATCGTAACCACCCTGCGCCAGCCAGCTTCTCGCCGCCTCGGACACTTCGAGCAGTACGCGCTTGTCTTCCAGCTGGGCCTGGAGCTCGGTGAGGAACTTGTCGACCACGCTCTTGATGACTTCGTGGCTGAGGCGACCGAACTGAATGATGGTATCCAGACGGTTGCGGAACTCTGGCGTGAAGCTCTTCTTGATCACTTCCATCGCATCGGACGAGTGGTCCTGATGCGTGAAACCGATCGAAGCGCGCGCAGCAGACTCAGCCCCGGCGTTGGTGGTCATGATCACGATCACATTGCGGAAGTCCGCCTTGCGCCCGTTGTTGTCGGTCAGCGTACCGTGGTCCATCACCTGCAGAAGCAGATTGAAGACTTCCGGGTGAGCCTTTTCGATTTCATCGAGCAACAGCACACAATGTGGCTGGCGGGTAATGGCCTCGGTCAGCAGACCGCCCTGGTCGAAACCGACGTAACCCGGAGGCGCACCGATCAGACGGGAAACGGTATGCCGCTCCATGTACTCGGACATGTCGAAACGGATCAACTCGACGCCCAGTGCCTTGGCCAACTGACGCGCCGCCTCGGTCTTTCCGACGCCCGTAGGGCCGGCGAACAGGAAAGAACCGACCGGCTTGTCAGGCGACTTGAGGCCTGCACGGGACAGCTTGATCGCAGTCGACAACGAATCGATGGCCGCATCCTGCCCGAAGACGGTGAGCTTGAGATCACGCTCCAGGTTACGCAGCAGTTCCTTGTCGGAGCTGTTGACGTGTTTTGGCGGAATGCGCGCGATCTTGGCGACAATGTCTTCGACCTGAGGCACATCGATGCGCTTGACGCGCTGCTCGACAGGCTGCAGACGCTGATAGGCACCCGCCTCATCGATCACGTCAATGGCCTTGTCAGGCATATGACGATCATTGATGTAGCGCGAGGCGAGCTCGGCGGCGGCGCGCAGGGCTTCGTCGCTGTATTCGATGCTGTGATGCTGCTCGAAACGGCTTTTCAGGCCGCGCAGGATGCCGATGGTGTCCTCGACCGAAGGCTCGGACACATCGACTTTCTGGAAGCGACGCGCCAAGGCACGATCCTTCTCGAAAATCCCGCGAAATTCCTGAAAGGTCGTCGAACCGATGCAACGGATCTCGCCGGAAGACAGCAGCGGCTTGAGCAGGTTGGAAGCATCCATTACCCCGCCGGACGCTGCGCCAGCACCGATGATCGTATGGATCTCGTCAATGAACAGGATCGCCTGAGGACGCTTGCGCAGTTCATTGAGCAACGCCTTGAAGCGCTTCTCGAAATCGCCGCGGTATTTCGTCCCGGCCAGCAACGCGCCAAGATCGAGCGAGTAGACGACGCTGTTGGCAAGCAGGTCAGGCACCTGATTGTCGACGATGCGCTTGGCCAGACCTTCGGCGATGGCCGTTTTACCGACACCCGCTTCACCGACCAGCAAAGGATTGTTCTTGCGGCGACGAGCCAGAATCTGTGCCACCCGCTCGACTTCGCTTTCGCGGCCGACCAGTGGATCGATGCGCCCCTGACGCGCCAACTCGTTCAGATTGCTGGCATAGGCATCCAGAGGATTGCCTGAGGAAGATGCTTCACCGCCCTCGTCATCCTGCATATCCTGTTCACCTTCAGAAGAGTGTTCGCCATGCCCTGGAACCTTGGAGATACCGTGGGCGATATAGTTGACGACATCAATCCGGGCCACGCTCTGCTGCTTGAGCAGAAATACGGCCTGGCTTTCCTGCTCACTGAAAATCGCAACCAGCACGTTGGCACCGGTCACTTCGCGCTTGCCGGAGCTCTGCACGTGGAAGACTGCCCGTTGCAGCACGCGCTGAAACCCGAGCGTCGGTTGTGTCTCGCGGTCCTCGTCATGAACGGGGATCAGCGGAGTGGTGGAGTCGATGAACTCCTGCAGATCATGCTTGAGTTTATCGAGGTTTGCGCCGCAGGCACGCAGTACAGTGGCTGCAGCCTCATTGTCCAATAGAGCCAGCAGGAGATGCTCGACCGTCATGAACTCATGACGCTTCGAACGTGCCTCCTTGAAGGCAAGATTGAGGGTGACTTCGAGCTCACGGTTTAACATAGCTTCACCTCATACCCAAGTGGTCGGCGTTTAACCGTCCTTCTCGATCTCACAGAGTAGCGGATGCTGGCTCTCCCTGGCGTATTGATTGACCTGCATTGCCTTGGTCTCGGCGATGTCGCGGGTAAACAATCCGCAGACTGCCCGTCCCTCTGTATGGACGGCCAGCATGACTTTGGTAGCCAGCTCACGATTCAGGTTAAAAAACACCTCGAGCACTTCTACGACGAAATCCATCGGGGTGTAGTCATCGTTGAATAAAACCACCTTGTACATCGGTGGCGCCTGCAGGGTCGGCTTGGCGTCCTGCACCGCAATGCCCGCCGAGTCGTCCTCGTGCGACTGCGGATCATCCTGATTGAATGTTAGTCGAATCTTGCTGAATGCATGCATGGAAAGAAATGTTCGTTTGAGGGCGGATTGAGCAATTTAGTCGCAGTCTGGACGGTTTTTAAATGGGCTGCCACATGACCTTGACTATCAGCTAAACGGTGTTACAACCAATAGAGCCCACATTGGGTAAAAAGGGTCCGCACAGTCAACCAAAATTTTTTGGGTGGGTAGCGGATTGAAGTGGATGATACTCCTGACGGAGTCCTTTGCAGAGGGAGATGGTGATGATTGAAGGAAAAGTCAAGTGGTTCAACAATGCAAAAGGGTTTGGGTTCATAAACGCTGAAGGCAAGAGTGACGAGGACCTGTTCGTTCATTTCTCGGCTATCGAAATGGAAGGTTACAAAACCCTCAAGGCTGGCCAGAAAGTCAGATTTGAAGTCGCCCACGGCCCTAAAGGGCTGCAGGCAATAAAAATCAACAGCTCGGAAGAGAAAAAGCTGGATCCGGCAAAGGACACGCAGCCGCTGCTTCAGCAGGACCACGCTCACGCGGACGCCTGATGCTCGTGTTGAAAAAGTCAGTTGATGTATAACGGCAGCCATCAGAGCAGCCGAACTGCCAGAAGCACGCAATGAGCTTTGCCGGACACATAAAGAGACAGCTATGTTGGTCTGCTTTATACCCGTCGCGCTCCACAGGGTATCGAATTAGCGGTTGTTGCACCGCGGATGCCCAGACTCCAGGACGTTCATATGGCCTGCGCAGCCCAGCCCGTACAATGGAAGTTCGCCCCTCTCCCATCGAATTCGCCCTACCTTCAGGCCTGCTGGGGCCGATGCGCCAGCCACTCCGAGTGCCTGTCTGGCAAACCGCACGTTCGACCAACGGCGGATATTCATTTTTCGATAGCTCGCATAGCATTAATGCTTGGTGCCAATGGTTTGATATACTCGCGCCGTGACCGCAGAGTCATCAAGGCCGACCCGTCCGAATTCTGACCCTCGGCCTTCCTTATGCGTCGGGCTGCTACCTGACCCGACAGCTTGACGCTCGACTGATGCACCCAACATCACCGCGAATAAACCTCGACCTGGCTCATGGCCGAACCGTGGGCAAGCGCGCTTAGAATGCGCGTATCGAGATTTTGTGCATGCTCAGCAAAAGAGAGTTAATACGAATGTCCAACCGCTCGAAGATCATCTACACCTTCACCGACGAAGCTCCGGCCCTCGCCACCTACTCCCTGCTGCCTATTATCGAAGCGTTCACAGCGACCTCCGATATCGACGTGGAAACACGCGACATTTCTCTGGCGGGCCGTGTTCTTTCCAGCTTCCCGGAATTGCTTGCCGACAAAAAAGTGCCGGATCATCTCGCCGAGCTGGGCAAACTGGCTACCACGCCAGAAGCCAATATCATCAAGCTGCCTAACATCAGCGCCTCGGTCCCGCAATTGAAGGCGACCATCAAGGAGCTTCAGAATCAGGGCTACAACATCCCTGACTACCCTGAAAATCCTGCCACTGACGCGGAAAAAGAAACCCGCGCACGCTACGACAAGACCAAGGGCAGCGCCGTGAACCCGGTTCTGCGCGAAGGCAACTCCGATCGCCGCGCCCCGCTGTCGGTCAAGAACTACGCGCGCAAGCACCCGCACAAGATGGGCGCCTGGTCAGCTGACTCCAAGGCTCACGTTGCACACATGAGCAACGGCGACTTCTACGGCAGCGAAAAAGCCGCCGAGATCGCGGCCGACAATACCGTCAAGATCGAACTCGTCGCTCAGGACGGCACCACCACCGTCCTGAAGGAAAAAACCGCCGTCAAGGCTGGCGAAGTCGTCGACTGCTCGGTCATGAGCGCCAAGGCCCTGCGCAGCTTCATTGCTGCCGAAATCGAAGACGCCCGCAAGCAGGGCGTGCTGTTTTCGGTGCACTTGAAAGCGACCATGATGAAGATCTCCGACCCGATCATGTTCGGCCAGATCGTCGACGAGTTCTACAAGGATGCGCTGACCAAGCACGCTGATACGCTCAAGCAGATCGGCTTCAGCCTGAACAACGGCATCGGCGACCTGTACGAGCGCATCACTAGCCTGCCCGCTGACAAGCAGGCAGAAATCAAGGCTGATATCGAAGCGGTCTACGCCGTTCGCCCACAGCTGGCGATGGTCAATTCCGACAAGGGCATCACCAACCTGCACGTGCCAAGCGACGTCATCGTCGACGCCTCAATGCCGGCAATGATTCGTGACTCCGGCAAGATGTGGGGCACAGACGGTCAGTTGCACGATGCCAAGGCCGTGATTCCGGATCGCTGCTACGCCACCATCTATCAGGCAGTCATCGAAGACTGCAAGAAAAATGGCGCATTCGACCCGACCACCATGGGCAGCGTACCGAACGTCGGCCTGATGGCTCAGAAGGCCGAAGAGTATGGCTCCCACGACAAGACGTTCCACATTCAGACCAACGGCGTTGTTCGTGTAACTGACAGCCAGGGCAACCTGCTGATGGAACAGAAGGTCGAAGCGGGCGATATCTGGCGCATGTGCCAGGCCAAGGACGCGCCGATTCAGGACTGGGTGAAACTGGCCGTCAATCGTGCCCGCGCCAGCAATACCCCGGCTATCTTCTGGCTGGATTCGTCCCGCGCCCATGACAGCGTGATGATCGAAAAAGTGCGCAAGTACCTGGGCGACCACGACACATCGGGCCTGGATATCCAGATCCTGTCACCTGTCGACGCGATGAAGCTGACCCTGGAACGCACTCGCGCAGGCAAGGACACCATTTCGGTCACCGGTAACGTACTGCGCGACTACCTGACCGACCTGTTCCCGATCATGGAACTGGGCACCAGCGCGAAGATGCTGTCGATCGTTCCGCTGATGAACGGCGGCGGCCTGTTCGAAACCGGCGCAGGTGGTTCGGCTCCGAAGCACGTGCAACAGTTCGTCGAGGAAAACTTCCTGCGCTGGGATTCGCTGGGTGAATTCCTGGCTCTGGCAGCGTCCCTCGAGCATCTGGGCCATGCCTACAACAATCCGAAAGCACTGGTTCTGTCCAAGACCCTCGACCAGGCCACTGGCGAGTTCCTGGACCGTAACAAGTCGCCTTCGCGCAAGGTCGGCGGTATCGATAACCGCGGCAGCCACTTCTACCTGACCCTGTTCTGGGCTCAGGCACTGGCGGCTCAGAACGACGATGCAGACCTCAAGGCGCAGTTCGCACCTCTGGCGAAAACCCTGACCGACAACGAAGAAAAAATCGTTGCCGAGCTGAACGCGGTTCAGGGCAAGCCGGTAGACATTGGCGGCTACTACTTCCCTAACCCGGAAGTCACCAGCAAGGCCATGCGCCCGAGCGCCACGCTCAACGCGGCTATCGCCGCGCTGTAAGAGGCAATCCGAGGCGGTGCATAAAAATGCACCGCCTCGCAAAAAAATCCCCGGCCTGTTGCCGGGGATTTTTTTTACCCATGAAAAATTTCAGTTACAGGTGTGATCTCGCAAGCCTGGGAGATCCCTGCTCAAGAACATGATTACCCACTTCAGCTTTTCAGCGCGCGCGAAAGAAAGTCGCGAATGTATTCAGCGACCTCCGGCGCGTGCGTTTCCAATGCAAAGTGGCCTGCATCCAGCAGATGCACTTCAGCCGCCGGAACGTCTTTGCGAAAAGCATGCGCGCCCGGAGGTATGAACGCAGGATCGTGCTTGCCCCAGACCGCCAGCAAGGGTGGCTGATATTTGCGCAGGTACTCCTGAAACGAGGGATAAGCCGCTACGTTACTGCGGTAGTCGAGAATCAGATCAAGCTGGATCTCTTCTGCGCCCGGCCGCGCCATATACAGAATGTCGAGGTTGCAGCCATCGGGAGAAAGCTTTTCAGGATCGGCTCCCGTACCGTATTGCCAGTCCCGGATGACTTGCGGTGAGAGCGAGGCGCGACAGGCTTCGCGATTGGCTGCCGAAGGCTCGCGCCAATAGGCTTGCCACGGGCCCCATTGATCGCTGAATCCCTCCAGGTAGGCATTGCCGTTCTGACTGATGATTGCGGTGACCTTCTCCGGGTTCGCCGCTGCGAGCCGCAAACCTGTCGGTGCGCCATAGTCGAATATGTATAACGCATACTTCTTCAGGCCCAGCGCCTCGGTGAAGCCCTCGATTACCTTGTAAAGGTTTTCGAATGTGTAATCGAACTGCCCGCGCGGTGGTGCTTTGGTATTACCGAATCCGGGCAGATCGGGAGCGATCAGGCGGTACTGACTCGCCAACAATGGCATCAGGTCACGAAACATGTGACTGGCACTCGGGAAACCATGAAGCAACAGCAGCACAGGGGCGTCCTTGGCTCCGATTTCGCGATAGAACACATTGACGTCCCCTACCTGCTGAGTGTGAAACGTCACGCGGAAGGCATCATCAATGTTCATTGCACTTTCCCTGGATAGAGGTTTATTGCTTGCAGAAGCGGCGCTCACCAACGACGCCCCGAGAGCAGAAGCAGCGCCTAACGCTGACGCCTGTAAAACCTTGCGCCGACTGACACCGGATGCGGCATTTTCAGCGTCGACTGAACCGGAATTTTTCATAGCAGAGTCTGACCGGGCTGGATGAATGAGTCGCCATCCTAGTCATTGCAACTGGACTGCAGAATTACCGAAAAAATCAATTCACCCTTTCAATTTCTGAAATGCTGATACGATTTCGCATCTTTCGTGGCAAGCAGGCTGCCTATGGACCGTATTCAGGAAATGACGCTTTTTGCCGGACTTGCCGAGCAAACCAGTTTTGCCGGGGTAGCCCGCCACTTTGGCCTGTCGACCGCCACGGTAACCCGGGCTGTCGCGAGTCTGGAGAGCCGCCTGGGCATCCTGCTGGTGGTGCGCACCACTCGCAACATGCGGCTCACCGAGGCGGGCCAGCGCTTCGCCGCTGATTGCCGCCGACTGCTTGCCGACCTTGATGAGGCTGAAAGCGCGGCAGGCGGCTTGCATGCAGTGCCAGGCGGCCTGCTGACGATCACCGCACCCCAGATGTTCGGCGCGCTGCATGTCGTGCCCGTAATGACGAGCTTTCTCGAGCGTTTTCCGGCTGTGGACATCCGTGCCATTCTGGTCGACCGAGTAGTGTCCATGCTCGATGAGGGCGTCGACGTGGCCGTCAGGATCGGTGCCCTGCCCGATTCGTCTCTGACCGCAATCCCGACAGGTAGCGTGCGGCGCATGGTTTGCGCATCCCCGGCCTATCTCGAAAAGCATGGAGTTCCGCAGCATCCCGACGATTTGCGACAGCATTCGACGGTTTCAACCACCACCGCCGAACGCCCGCCTCAATGGCTTTTCCGGATCGATGACAATAATTATTCGGTCGATGTCGCCTCGAGACTCAGCCTGACGTCTTATCAGGCGGCGATCAGCGCGGCATTACAAGGATGGGGGCTGACCCAGGTGCCGTACTATCAGATACGCGATCACCTGCAGGAAGGCAGGCTCAAGTGTGTTCTGGAGACGTTCGAAATAACGCCGGAACCGGTTCACGTCGTTTACCTGGAGGGCCGTCGTCGCTCATCCAAAGTGCGAGCCTTTGTGGACTTCTGCGTCAGCGCCCTGAGGCATGACCTGCAGTTCGAGCACCAATAAGCTGTTACGGCTGACCCAATCCCCTGCAAAGAGACCATTACCATGACCTGGCAAGCCCACGTTACCGTCGCCACCATCGTCGAAGATCAAGGCCGCTTTCTTTTCGTTGAGGAAATCAAAGGCGGACGCGCCGTACTCAACCAACCCGCCGGACACCTGGACCCGAACGAAAGCCTGCAACGTGCCGCCGTGCGTGAAACCCTGGAAGAAACCGGCTGGGACGTCGAATTGACCAGCGTGGTGGGCATCTACCTGTACACCGCGCCGAGCAATGGCGTGACCTACCAGCGAATCTGCTTTGCCGCCAAGGGCCTGCGCCACCACCCGGAGTATCAACTCGATGAAGGCATCGTCGGCGCAGTCTGGCTGACTCGCGATGAACTAGTGGCCCAACAGGAGCGCTGGCGCAGCGAGCTGGTATTGCGTTGTCTGGACGACTACCTCGATGGCGAACATTTCAGTCTCGACCTGCTGCGCGACAAGGCGTGAGACTCGACGCCCTCAGCCTGATAGAATCGCGTCCTTTTACAGGTCAGCCGTTGAACCCCCATGCGTGATCCAGCCCCCTCGAACTCAGAAATGAAGCGCGTCATAGTCGGCATGTCCGGCGGCGTGGACTCTTCCGTTTCCGCCGTACTGCTCATGGAGCAGGGTTATCAGGTGGAAGGCTTGTTCATGAAGAACTGGGAAGAAGACGACGGAACGGAATACTGCACCGCCCGCGAAGACCTGGCGGACGCCCAGGCCGTGTGCGACAAGATCGGCATCAAGCTGCACACGGCCAACTTCGCGGCCGAGTACTGGGACAACGTCTTCGAGCACTTCCTTGAAGAGTACAAGGCCGGGCGCACCCCAAACCCGGACATCCTGTGTAACCGCGAAATCAAGTTCAAGGCGTTTCTCGACTACGCACTGATGCTGGGCGCTGACCTTATCGCTACAGGCCATTACGTGCGCCGCCGTGATATCGATGGACGTACCGAGCTGCTCAAGGGCCTGGACCCGAACAAGGACCAGAGCTACTTCCTGCACGCCGTTGGCGGCGAGCAGATCGCCCGGACGCTGTTCCCGGTTGGCGAACTGGAAAAACCGGAAGTCCGGGCCATTGCCGAAAAACACGGCCTGGCCACTGCCAAGAAGAAGGATTCCACCGGAATCTGCTTCATTGGCGAGCGCCGCTTCACTGATTTTCTGCGCCAGTACCTGCCCGCCCAGCCCGGCGAAATCAAGACCACCGAGGGTGAAGTCATCGGTCGTCACAGCGGCCTGATGTACCACACCATCGGCCAGCGCCAGGGCCTGGGCATCGGCGGCCTCAAGGACGCCAGTGATGATCCGTGGTACGTGCTGGTCAAGGACCTGGACAACAATGAACTGATTGTCGGTCAGGGCAATGATCACCCCTGGCTGTTTTCCCGTGCGCTGGTTTCTTCGGAAATCTATTGGGTCAACCCGATCGACCTGAGCAGCCCGCGCAAGCTCACCGCGAAGGTCCGTTATCGTCAAGGCGACCAGCCGTGCACGCTGGAAAAGACCGCTGACGGTTACCGCGCCACATTCGATGACCCGCAGCGCGCCGTCACCCCCGGCCAGTCCGTGGTGTTCTACGACGGCGAAATCTGTCTGGGCGGCGGCGTGATCGAAATTGCCGAACCCTGGACCAGCAAGGACAAGCGTTGATGAGCCCGACTCAGGAACAACTGATCGCTCTGGGCGGTGTATTCCAGGCCGCCGTGCTGGTCGACCGGATCGCCAAGACCGGTCAGATCAGCGAAGCAGCCCTGAGCTGCATGCTCGGCAGCCTGCTGGTGGTCGACCCCAAGGATACGCTGGACGTTTACGGCGGCGACGATCTCAACCTGCACGAAGGCTATCGCGCCATGGCCAGCGCCCTGGAACGTGACCCGGCAACCTTGCAACGCGAACCGTTGCGCTACGCCCTGTCGATGCTCGGCCTCGAGCGCCAGCTGGCCAAGCGCGACGACCTGCTTGAAGTGATCGGCAAACGCATTCCGGTGATTCAGTCCCAGGTCGAGCATTTTGGCATCGCCCATGAGAACGTGATTGCCGCGACCGGCGCGCTGTACCAGGACACCCTGAGTACCTTGCGCCAGCGCATTCAGGTACAAGGCGACATGCGTAACCTGCAGCAGCCGAACAACGCCTCGAAGATTCGCGGCATTCTGCTGGCCGGTATTCGCTCTGCCCGCCTGTGGCGGCAAGTTGGCGGTCATCGCTGGCAACTGGTGTTCAGCCGCCGCAAGTTGTTGAAAGAACTCTACCCATTGCTGCACGGCTGACCCGCCGCGCGCCAATGACCTTCACCACCCCAGGCACGACGCTGTCTACGCTGGTCGGCGGGCTCCGGTCCGACTGACTTTTCATGTATGATATGCGCCCTTTTCGTCGCCCGACTGTCCGAGAGCATCCCATGCAGCTTTCTTCGCTCACTGCGGTTTCCCCTGTTGATGGCCGCTACGCCGGCAAAACCCAGGCCTTGCGCCCTATTTTCAGCGAATACGGCCTGATCCGTTTCCGCGTGATGGTTGAAGTTCGCTGGCTCCAGCGTCTTGCGGCTCACCCGCAAATCACCGAAGTCCCGGCCTTCTCCGCGCAAGCCAATGCCATCCTGGATGCCCTGGCTGAAGACTTCTCCGTGGAACATGCCGAGCGCGTCAAGGAAATCGAGCGCACCACCAATCATGATGTGAAGGCTGTGGAGTATCTGCTCAAGGAGCAGGCTGCCAAATTGCCAGAGCTGGAAAAGGTCAGCGAGTTCATCCACTTCGCCTGCACCAGTGAAGACATCAACAACCTGTCTCACGCACTGATGCTGCGCGAGGGTCGCGACACCGTAGTGCTGCCACTGATGCGCCAGATCGCCGACGCCATCCGCGAGCTGGCGATTCGCTTTGCAGACGTGCCGATGCTGTCCCGCACCCACGGCCAGCCCGCCTCCCCGACCACACTGGGCAAGGAGTTGGCAAACGTCGTTTACCGCCTCGAGCGCCAGATCAGTCAGATCGCAGCAGTCCCGTTGCTCGGCAAAATCAACGGCGCAGTCGGCAACTACAATGCCCACCTCTCTGCCTATGCAGACATCGACTGGGAAGCCAATGCGCGGGCCTTCATCGAAGACGAGCTGGGCCTGGGTTTCAACCCCTACACCACGCAGATCGAACCGCACGACTACATTGCCGAGCTGTTCGACGCCATTGCCCGCTTCAACACCATCCTGATCGACTTCGACCGCGACATCTGGGGCTATATCTCGCTGGGCTATTTCAAGCAGCGCACCATTGCTGGCGAAATCGGCTCCTCGACCATGCCGCACAAGGTCAACCCGATCGACTTCGAAAACTCCGAAGGCAACCTGGGCATCGCCAACGCACTGTTCCAGCATCTGGCGAGCAAGCTGCCTGTGTCCCGCTGGCAGCGAGACCTGACCGACTCCACCGTACTGCGCAACCTGGGCGTCGGCTTTGCCCATAGCGTCATTGCCTACGAAGCCAGCCTCAAGGGCATCAGCAAGCTGGAGCTGAACGAGCAGCGCATTGCGGCCGATCTGGACGCTTGCTGGGAAGTTCTGGCAGAGCCGATTCAAACCGTCATGCGTCGTTACAACATCGAAAACCCGTACGAAAAACTGAAAGAGCTGACACGCGGCAAGGGCATCGGCCCTGAAGCGCTGCAGACTTTCATCGATGGCCTGGACATGCCTGCCGAAGCCAAGGCCGAGCTCAAGAAGCTCACGCCTGCCAATTACATCGGTAACGCAGCCGCTCAGGCCAAGCGCATCTGACACGCAAAAAAATTGCACACGCCCGGCTGTGCCGGGCGTTTTCATTTCAAGGGCTTACACATGAATCCTGATATTCCTCTACAACTTCTGGGCGGCATCACTGCTCGCGTTTTCCTACGTGACTACTGGCAGAAAAAACCGCTGCTGATCCGCCAGGCTCTGCCGGACTTTCAAAGCCCGATCGACGCGGACGAGCTTGCCGGCCTCGCCCTGGAAGAAGAAGTGGAGTCGCGCCTGGTCATCGAAAACGGCGAGCGCCCGTGGGAGCTGCGTCGTGGCCCGTTCGCTGAAGACGAATTCAGCAAACTGCCCGAGCGCGACTGGACGCTGCTGGTCCAGGCCGTGGACCAATTCGTTCCGGAAGTCAGCGAGCTGCTGGAAAACTTCCGCTTTCTGCCCAGCTGGCGGATTGACGATGTGATGATCAGCTACGCAGCCCCTGGCGGCAGCGTCGGTCCGCACTTCGACAACTATGATGTGTTCCTGCTTCAGGGGCATGGCAAACGCCACTGGCAGATCGGCCAGATGTGCGATGCGGAAAGCCCGCTGCTGCAGCATGCCGACCTGCGCATCCTTGCCGAATTCGAGAAGACCGAAGAGTGGACGCTGGAACCGGGCGACATGCTTTATCTACCGCCGCGCCTGGCGCACTGCGGCGTCGCCGTCGACGACTGCCTGACCTACTCGGTCGGTTTCCGTGCACCAAGCGCCGCCGAAGTCCTGACTCACTTCACTGACTTCCTCAGCCAGTTCATACCGGACGAAGAGCGCTACACCGATGCTGACGCCCAGCCGGTCAGCGATCCTCATCAGATCCAGCATGAAGCGCTTGATCGCCTGAAAACGCTGCTGGCCGAGCACATGAGTGACGAACGCCTGCTGCTGACCTGGTTCGGCCAGTTCATGACCGAACCGCGCTACCCGGAACTGGTGACCGGCCCAGAGCTCGACGAACAGGACCTGCTCGACAGCCTTGAGCAGGGGGCGGTGCTGATTCGTAACCCGAGCGCACGGCTGGCGTGGTCTGAAGTCGATGACGATCTGCTACTGTTTGCCAGTGGCCAGAGCCGCCTGCTGCCGGGCAGCCTGCGTGACCTGCTCAAACTGATCTGTGCCGCCGATGCATTGCACAGCGAAAACCTTGGCCAATGGTTGGCCGATGACGAGGGGCGCAATTTGCTTTGCGAACTCGTAAAACAAGGAAGCCTGGGATTTGCCGATGAATAAAGTCACTGTAACTGTCGCCCAATGGCAGAAGAACAACGCCGATATCCGGCGCATACGCGATTCGGTATTCATTGCCGAACAATCGGTGCCTCCGGAACTGGAGTGGGATGCCGAAGACGCAGGTGCCGTGCATTTTCTTGCGTACGAGGGTGAATATGCGGTGGGCACTGCCCGACTGCTGCCCGATGGCGAGATCGGTCGCCTGTCAGTCCTGAGAGACTGGCGTGGCCTGAAGGTCGGCGAGGCTCTGTTGGGTGCAGTGATCCATGAAGCCGAACAGCGTGGGCTCAAGCCGCTCAAGCTGAGCGCTCAGGTGCAGGCCGTCGAGTTTTATCAGCGCTTCGGCTTTTCGGTTATCAGCGACGAGTTTCTCGAAGCCGGCCTGCCACACGTTGATATGCTCCGCGAAGCGTGATCAACGCAGTTATGTAGGCGCTTGCAGCGGCACTACATGATGATCGCCCTGCTCTTTTTCGCTCGCCCCCTCAAGGTCGAACCGAAAAGCCGCAGGGCATTTTTATGCCTGACCATTCAGCTTGATTGCCTGCAGCCGACACAGTGGCACAATCATGCTTTACGCGCTTACCGCGGAGAATGAACATGTCAGTACGCAACTTGCTCAATGCAGCGCTCACCTCGATGCTGATCGTCTTCAGCGCTCAGGTCTTCGCGGCGACCGAAGTCGTCCCGCTCAACTACCGCACCAGTGCCGATCTGTTGCCGGTCGCCAAATCCTTTCTGGGTGACGAAGGCACCGTCAGCGCCTACGGCAATCAACTGATCGTGAATGCAGAGTCACGCAAGATCGAAGAACTTCGCGCCTTGATCTCGCAGCTCGATACGGCACCGAAACGCTTGCTGATCAGCGTCGACACCAGCGACAGCGCGACCCGCAGCAGCAGTGGCTCGCGGGTTATTCAGTACGGTACCGCCAGCCGTGAAGGCGGCGTGCAACAAGTGCAGACCAGCGAGGGCACCCCTGCACTCATACAGGTTGGCCAGAGTGTGCCGCTGACCTCCTCATCCACGGACGCCTACGGATATTCCCGAAGCGACACCGAGTACCGCAATGTAACCCAAGGTTTTTACGTCACGGCCAGCGTAACCGGCGACACGGTTCACCTGAGTATCAGCACCAATCATGACCGCATGAGCCAGGAGCGACCCGACGCTATCAAGGTTCAGAGTACTGACAGCCAGGTCAGCGGACGGCTGGGAGAATGGATCACACTGGCGAGCAACAGCAATGAATCCGTCGCGGATCAAAGTGGCCTGGCGCAACGCTATTCCACACAGGGTCGTGACGATATGATTTTGCGTGTAAAGGTCGAAACCCTCGAATAGCCTGCATGGGCTGAAAACCCAATACTTACGGGCCTTTTGATGACTGCCCGGTCTACTTTTCACAAATATGTAGTGATTTAAAAAAAGCACTACAAAACGTTTGACGCCCCCTAAAGTGCGAGGCATGATTGCCTCGCTCCCGCTAATCAGAGGCTTTGCAAAAAGCCTTCGAGTCGCCGCTCTCACACACCCGCAGAGCCGATTCGTGTCCGCATCGCCCACAAGGCAGTTTGACGAGGTTGCGACTGGAACGAGGTTGTCCCGAGGGACGGAAGCGTAAACGGTAACCCGGCAAGGCCGACGGTGATGCACAACGCCACTGCAGGCCCGACTGTCCACCTGACAGCCTCATGTCCGGACGCCCGCTCTCCCCTCGAGCACCTCGTTCGCCCGTCGCGCCACTCATAACATGCGGCTTCAGGCAAAACCCCGGATCAGCGAGCAGCCATCTACCGTGCCTTCGATAAACGAGGCGTTTTGGCGGAGCAGGACTTTCCAACGAGACCTACTTCTAGAGGTTTATCACCATGGCACTGACACGCGAACAACAAATAGCGGCTCTCGAGAAAGACTGGGCTGAAAATCCGCGCTGGAAAAACGTGACCCGTACTTATTCCGCTGCAGATGTGGTCCGCCTGCGCGGCTCGGTTCAACCCGAACACACCTTTGCACGGCTGGGCGCGCACAAGCTGTGGAACCTGGTGACCCAGGGTGCCAAACCGTCCTTTCGGCCGGACAAGGATTTCGTCAATTGCATGGGCGCCCTCACCGGTGGCCAGGCTGTGCAGCAGGTCAAGGCCGGCATTCAGGCCATCTACCTTTCCGGCTGGCAGGTCGCCGCCGACAACAACTCTGCCGAGTCCATGTACCCGGATCAGTCGCTGTACCCGGTTGACTCGGTGCCTACCGTGGTCAAGCGCATCAACAACTCGTTCCGCCGTGCCGACCAGATCCAGTGGAAAGCCGGCAAGGCGCCGGGCGACGAAGGCTACATCGACTACTTCGCTCCGATCGTGGCAGACGCGGAAGCCGGATTCGGCGGTGTACTCAATGCCTATGAGCTGATGAAAAGCATGATCGAGGCCGGTGCCGCCGGGGTGCACTTCGAAGATCAACTGGCTTCAGTGAAGAAATGTGGCCACATGGGCGGCAAAGTGCTGGTCCCGACTCAGGAAGCCATACAGAAACTGGTCGCTGCACGCCTGGCCGCCGACGTGGCCGGTGTACCGACCATCATTCTGGCCCGGACTGATGCCAACGCTGCCGACCTGCTGACTTCCGATTGCGACCCCTATGACAAGCCGTTCGTGACCGGCGAACGGACTCATGAGGGGTTCTACAAGGTTCGCGCCGGCCTCGATCAGGCCATCGCACGCGGTCTGGCGTACGCGCCTTATGCCGATCTGATCTGGTGCGAAACCGCCAGGCCGGATCTGGACGAGGCACGCCGCTTCGCCGAAGCGATCAAAAAGGAATACCCGGATCAGTTGCTGTCCTACAACTGCTCGCCGTCCTTCAACTGGAAGAAAAACCTCGACGACGCAACCATTGCCAAATTTCAGCGCGAGCTGTCGGCGATGGGGTACAAGCACCAGTTCATTACCCTGGCAGGCATTCACAACATGTGGCACAGCATGTTCAATCTGGCGCATGACTACGCCCGCAACGACATGACCGCCTACGTGAAGCTGCAGGAACAGGAATTCGCCGACGCTGCCAAGGGTTATACCTTCGTGGCTCACCAGCAGGAAGTGGGTACCGGCTATTTCGACGACATGACGACCGTGATTCAGGGCGGCGTATCGTCGGTAACCGCACTCACCGGCTCGACCGAAGAAGAGCAATTCCACTGATACACCGCGCAACGCGTTGAAAACACAGGCCGTCCGTCAGGGCGGTCTGTCTTTTGTGTCAGAAGGTGCCGGTATTGATTTCGGACAATATGCAGTTGCCGGGCGAATGCTACAAAAGGCGTACTTTATAATCAGTACCGTTACCCACTATGCGCCGACTACCGAACGCTGAACTATCAAGACCACTTCAAATGATATTAATTATCATTCAAATTGCGTTTTCCTGCTTTTCTCGGTCAAGAAACATAATTAACGAAATCCCCGCTGATGCCCGCCCGGCAGGCCCTGCAGCCTCCCTGAAAGGCCTTGGGCAATTAATTCCGTAAATAAATTTGATGTAGAAAATTTACTTGCCAACTGTTTGCACATAAAATCAATCCGTTGACCGCACTGCGACATTTCGTCACTGCCTCGACTCTTTATCAAGCACAGAGACCTTTGCTCTCTAACAAGGACTGACAGCATGCCCGAATCGACAGGTCTGATTGCCCATAACTGGGGCTTCGCCATTTTCCTTTTGGGTGTTGTCGGCCTTTGCGCCTTCATGCTCGGTCTCTCCAGCCTGCTCGGAAGCAAGGCCTGGGGCCGCAGCAAGAACGAACCTTTCGAATCCGGCATGCTGCCTACCGGCAGTGCGCGCCTGCGTCTCTCCGCAAAATTCTATCTGGTCGCGATGCTTTTCGTGATCTTTGACATTGAAGCCCTCTTTCTCTTTGCCTGGTCTGTGTCCGTCCGCGAAAGCGGCTGGACCGGATTCGTCGAAGCTCTCGTTTTCATAGCAATTCTGTTGGCAGGTCTTGTCTACCTATGGCGGGTTGGTGCTCTTGACTGGGCTCCTGAAGGTCGCCGTAATCGGCAAGCGAAGCTGAAACAATGAGGCTTTGGCGATGCAATATAATCTCACCAGGATCGACCCGGACGCTCCTAACGAGCAGTACCCCATCGGCAAACGGGAAACCGTTTCCGATCCGTTAGAAGATCAAGTCCACAAAAACATCTACATGGGCAAGCTGGAAGACGTGCTGAACGGTGCGGTCAACTGGGGACGTAAAAACTCCCTGTGGCCCTACAACTTCGGCCTGTCGTGCTGCTATGTGGAAATGACCACCGCCTTCACGGCACCCCACGACATCGCGCGCTTTGGCGCTGAAGTGATCCGGGCGTCGCCACGACAGGCGGATTTCATGGTCATTGCCGGTACCTGCTTCATCAAGATGGCGCCGATCATCCAGCGTCTCTACGAGCAAATGCTCGAACCCAAGTGGGTCATTTCCATGGGTTCGTGTGCCAACTCCGGTGGCATGTACGACATCTACTCAGTGGTCCAGGGGGTGGACAAATTCCTTCCCGTGGATGTCTACGTGCCCGGCTGCCCGCCCCGCCCCGAAGCGTTTCTGCAAGGCTTGATGCTGTTGCAGGAATCCATCGGCAAGGAGCGTCGCCCTCTTTCCTGGGTCGTTGGCGATCAAGGCGTGTATCGCGCCGAGATGCCATCGCAAAAGGAACAGCGCCGCGAACAGCGTATTCAGGTGACCAACCTGCGCAGCCCCGACGAAGTCTGATCCAGCCCGTTCTTCTTATAAAAAAGACAAGAACCGGGGTTGATTCTGTACGTTGACCGAAGTGATTGAGACCTATGACTGCAGACAACGCTCTGTACATCCCGCCTTACAAGGCTGACGACCAAGATGTCGTCGTTGAACTGAACAACCGTTTTGGTGCCGAGGCTTTCACTGCCCAGCCGACTCGCACCGGCATGCCCGTGCTGTGGGTCGAGCGCGCCCGACTGTTTGAAATTCTGACGTTCCTGCGCAACGTGCCCAAGCCCTACTCCATGCTCTATGACCTGCATGGCGTGGACGAGCGTCTGCGTACAAACCGTCGTGGTCTGCCCGGTGCAGACTTCACCGTGTTCTATCACCTGCTGTCGATCGAGCGAAACAGCGACGTGATGATCAAGGTAGCGCTTTCCGAAAGCGACCTGAGCGTACCGACGATTACCAGCATCTGGCCGAACGCCAACTGGTACGAGCGTGAAGTGTGGGACATGTTCGGCATCGACTTCCCAGGCCACCCGCACCTGAGCCGCATCATGATGCCGCCGACCTGGGAAGGTCATCCGCTGCGCAAGGACTTCCCTGCCCGTGCAACGGAATTCGACCCGTACAGCCTGACCCTCGCCAAACAGCAACTGGAAGAGGAAGCCGCACGCTTCCGTCCGGAAGACTGGGGCATGAAACGCTCTGGCGCCAACGAGGACTACATGTTCCTCAACCTGGGGCCGAACCACCCTTCTGCTCACGGCGCGTTCCGTATCATTCTGCAACTGGACGGCGAAGAGATCGTCGACTGCGTTCCGGACATCGGCTACCACCACCGTGGTGCCGAGAAAATGGCCGAACGCCAGTCCTGGCACAGCTTCATTCCCTACACTGACCGTATCGATTACCTGGGCGGGGTGATGAACAACCTGCCTTATGTGCTCTCGGTCGAGAAACTGGCAGGCATCAAGGTGCCGGAAAAAGTCGACGTCATCCGCATCATGATGGCCGAGTTCTTCCGTATCACCAGTCACCTGCTGTTCCTGGGTACCTACATTCAGGACGTAGGCGCCATGACACCGGTGTTTTTCACGTTCACCGACCGCCAGAAAGCCTACACCGTGATCGAAGCGATTACCGGCTTCCGTCTGCACCCTGCCTGGTACCGCATCGGTGGGGTCGCTCACGACCTGCCGCGTGGCTGGGAAAAACTGGTCAAGGACTTCGTCGACTGGCTGCCCAAGCGCCTGGACGAATACACCAAGGCTGCCCTGCAGAACAGCATTCTCAAGGGTCGTACCGTCGGCGTCGCCGCCTACAACACCAAGGAAGCCCTCGAATGGGGCGTCACCGGTGCAGGCCTGCGCTCCACCGGTTGCGATTTCGACCTGCGCAAGGCGCGCCCTTACTCGGGCTACGAGAACTTCGAATTCGAAGTGCCGCTGGCCGCCAATGGCGATGCCTATGACCGCTGCATGGTCCGCGTCGAAGAGATGCGCCAGAGCATCAAGATCATCGACCAGTGCATGCGCAACATGCCGGAAGGCCCGTACAAGGCGGATCACCCGCTGACCACGCCGCCGCCGAAAGAGCGCACCCTGCAGCACATCGAAACCCTGATCACGCACTTCCTGCAGGTTTCGTGGGGCCCGGTCATGCCGGCCAACGAGTCCTTCCAGATGATCGAAGCGACCAAGGGTATCAACAGCTATTACCTGACGAGCGACGGCGGCACCATGAGCTACCGTACCCGGATCCGCACCCCGAGTTACCCGCACCTGCAGCAGATCCCTTCGGTGATCAAAGGCAGCATGGTCGCGGACTTGATCGCGTACCTGGGTAGTATCGATTTCGTTATGGCCGACGTGGACCGCTAAGCATGAATAGCCCGCTAATCCAGACAGACCGTTTCGCGCTGAGCGAAACCGAGCGCTCGGCCATCGAGCATGAGATGCATCACTACGAGGACCCGCGCGCGGCGTCCATCGAAGCCCTGAAAATTGTTCAGAAGGAACGTGGCTGGGTGCCCGACGGCGCGATTTACGCGATCGGCGACCTGCTGGGCATTCCCGCCAGCGACGTCGAAGGCGTTGCCACCTTCTACAGCCAGATCTTTCGCCAGCCGGTCGGGCGTCACATCATTCGCGTCTGCAACAGCATGGTGTGCTTCATCGGCGGCCACGAAAACGTGGTCGACGAGATCAAGAACTCACTGGGCATCGGCCTGGGTCAGACCACCGCCGACGGTCGTTTCACACTGCTGCCGGTCTGCTGCCTCGGCAACTGTGACAAGGCGCCGGCCGTGATGGTCGACGACGACACTTTCGGCGATGTACAGCCTGCTGGCGTTGCCAAGATGCTGGAGGGTTACCTATGACCATCACTTCCTTCGGCCCTGCCAACCGCATTGCGCGCACGGCAGAAACCCATCCGCTGACCTGGCGTCTGCGCGACGACGGCGAACCGGTCTGGCTCGACGAGTACCAGACCAAGGACGGCTATGCCGCAGCGCGCAAGGCGCTGACGCAACAGGCGCCTGACGATATCGTCCAGTCGGTCAAGGATTCCGGCCTCAAGGGCCGCGGTGGCGCAGGCTTCCCCACCGGTGTGAAATGGGGCCTGATGCCCAAAGACGAATCCATGAACATCCGCTACCTGCTGTGCAACGCGGACGAGATGGAGCCCAACACCTGGAAAGACCGCATGCTGATGGAGCAACTGCCCCATCTGCTGGTCGAGGGCATGCTGATCAGTGCCCGTGCGCTGAAAGCCTATCGCGGCTATATCTTCCTGCGCGGCGAATACGTCACTGCGGCCAAGCACCTCAATCGCGCAGTGGCGGAAGCCAAGGCCGCCGGTTTGCTGGGCAAGAACATTCTCGGCACCGGGTTCGACTTCGAACTGTTCGTGCACACCGGTGCCGGTCGCTACATTTGCGGTGAAGAAACCGCACTGATCAACTCGCTGGAAGGCCGCCGCGCCAACCCGCGCTCCAAGCCGCCCTTCCCCGCTGCAGTAGGCGTGTGGGGCAAGCCGACCTGTGTGAACAACGTCGAGACCCTGTGCAATGTGCCTGCCATCGTCAACAACGGCAACGACTGGTACAAGTCGCTGGCTCGCGAAGGCAGTGAAGACCACGGCACCAAGCTGATGGGCTTCTCCGGCAAGGTCAAAAACCCCGGTTTGTGGGAGCTGCCTTTCGGCGTACAGGCTCGCGAACTGTTCGAAGACTACGCCGGCGGCATGCGCGATGGCTTCAAGCTCAAGTGCTGGCAACCCGGAGGCGCCGGTACGGGGTTCCTGCTGCCTGAGCATCTGGACGCCCAGATGTATGCAGGCGGTATCGCCAAGGTCGGCACCCGGATGGGTACGGGTCTGGCGATGGCGGTCGACGATTCGGTCAACATGGTCTCGCTGCTGCGCAACATGGAAGAGTTTTTCGCTCAGGAGTCCTGTGGCTTCTGCACGCCATGCCGCGACGGTTTGCCATGGAGCGTGAAAATGCTTCGCGCCATCGAGAACGGTCAGGGTCAGCCGGGTGATATCGAAACCCTGCTGGGTCTAGTCAATTTCCTCGGCCCTGGCAAGACCTTCTGTGCCCATGCACCGGGCGCCGTTGAACCCTTGGGCAGTGCGATCAAGTATTTCCGCTCAGAGTTCGAAGCCGGTATAGCGCCAGCCAGCGCAGCCACGCTCGTTCCGGGCAAAAGTCCGACAGTGGTCGGCGCATAACAAGACACAACGGTCGGCGGCTGTTCGGGCTGCCGTCCTCGTACCTGCTGACGTCCTCCGGGCTGAACGATACGGGTACTACCGAGATTCCATTAGCCACGCCCGCTGACAACGGGCCAACGAAGACCTTTGAACCATGGCTACTATTCACGTAGACGGCAAAGCGCTCGAAGTCGATGGTGCAGACAACCTGTTACAGGCATGTCTGTCGCTGGGCCTCGATATCCCTTATTTCTGCTGGCACCCTGCCCTTGGCAGCGTTGGCGCCTGTCGCCAGTGTGCGGTCAAGCAGTACACCGACGAGAACGACACACGCGGTCGTATCGTCATGTCCTGCATGACGCCAGCCACCGACAACACCTGGATTTCCATCGAAGACGATGAGTCCAAGGCCTTCCGGGCCAGTGTCGTCGAATGGCTGATGACCAACCACCCGCATGACTGCCCGGTCTGCGAGGAAGGCGGTCACTGCCACCTGCAGGACATGACCGTGATGACCGGCCACAACGAGCGCCGTTATCGCTTCACCAAACGTACCCACCAGAATCAGGAGCTGGGGCCTTTCATCGCGCACGAGATGAACCGCTGCATCGCCTGTTACCGCTGTGTACGCTTTTATAAAGACTACGCGGGCGGCACCGACCTGGGCGTCTACGGTGCCCATGACAACGTGTACTTCGGTCGCGTTGAAGACGGCACGCTGGAAAGCGAGTTCTCCGGCAACCTCACCGAGGTCTGCCCGACCGGTGTGTTCACGGACAAGACCCACTCCGAGCGCTACAACCGCAAGTGGGACATGCAGTTCTCACCAAGCATCTGCCACGGTTGCTCCAGCGGCTGCAACATCAGCCCGGGTGAACGCTACGGTGAATTGCGCCGCATCGAAAACCGTTACAATGGCTCGGTCAACCAGTACTTCCTCTGCGACCGCGGGCGTTTCGGCTACGGTTACGTCAATCGCAAGGATCGCCCGCGCCAACCATTGCTTGTCGACGGCCAGGTCAAACTGAGCCTGGACGAGGCGCTGGACAAGGCGGCGGACCTGCTGCGCGGCCGTAACATCGTCGGTATCGGCTCTCCTCGCGCCAGCCTCGAAAGCAACTATGCGCTGCGTGAGCTGGTGGGGGCCGAGCATTTCTATAGCGGTATCGAAGCCGGTGAGCTGGAGCGTATCAGACTCATCCTCAAGGTCCTGAACGACAGCCCGCTGCCGATCCCGACCCTGCGCGACATCGAAGATCACGATGCCATCTTCGTCCTCGGCGAGGACCTGACCCAGACGGCGGCACGTATGGCCCTGGGCTTGCGCCAAGCCGTCAAAGGCAAGGCTGAAGACATGGCTGCGGCGATGAAAGTCCAGCCGTGGCTCGACGCGGCCGTGAAGAACATCGGTCAGCACGAGCTCAATCCGCTGTTCATCGCCAGCCTCGCCGAAACCCGTCTCGACGATGTTGCAGAAGAATGCGTACATGCAGCGCCCGATGATCTGGCGCGTATCGGTTTTGCCGTGGCTCATGCCCTGGACGCCAGCGCACCTGCCGTCGATGGTCTGGACCGCGAGGCGCTGGAACTGGCGCAACGCATTGCCGATGCGCTGCTGGCTGCCAAACGACCGCTGATCATTTCCGGCAGTTCGCTGGGTTCGACAGCGCTGATCGAAGCTGCTGCCAACATCGCCAAGGCCTTGAAGCTGCGCGACAAGCAGGGTTCCATCAGCCTGATCGTGCCTGAAGCCAACAGCATGGGCCTGGCGATGTTCGGCGGCGAGTCCGTAGATGCCGCGCTGCAAGCGGTGATCTCCGGCAAGGCCGACGCCATCGTGGTGCTGGAAAACGATTTGTATCGTCGTGTGGACGCCAAGATTGTCGACGCCGCACTGAGCGCTGCGAAGGTCGTGATCGTCGCTGACCATCAGAAAACCCCGACCAGCGACCGCGCCCACCTGATCCTGCCAGCTGCCAGCTTCGCTGAAGGCGACGGCACACTGGTCAGCCAGGAAGGCCGTGCCCAACGCTTCTTCCAGGTCTTCGATCCGACCTATCTGGATGCGAGCATTCTGGTCCACGAAGGCTGGCGCTGGTTGCATGCCCTGCGTGCCACCTTGCTGAACAAGCCGGTTGACTGGACGCAACTCGACCACGTCACCGAGGCCTGCGCCAGCAGCACCCTGCAACTGGCGGGTATCGTCAACGCCGCGCCGTCTGCGTCGTTCCGCATAAAGGGCCTGAAACTGGCTCGCGAACCGCTGCGTTATAGCGGCCGTACCGCGATGCGAGCCAATATCAGCGTGCATGAGCCGCGCACCTCGCAAGACATCGACACAGCGTTCTCCTTCTCCATGGAAGGCTACTCGGGCTCGGCCGAGCCTCGTCAGCAGGTGCCATTCGCCTGGTCGCCGGGCTGGAACTCGCCGCAGGCCTGGAACAAGTTTCAGGACGAAGTCGGCGGTCACTTGCGTGCCGGCGACCCGGGCACTCGCCTGATCGAAAGCCAGGGCGATGGTCTGTCGTGGTTCTCCAACGTGCCACGTGCGTTCTCTCCAGAGCGCGGCACCTGGCAGGTCGTGCCGTTCTTCCACCTGTTTGGCAGCGACGAAACCTCGTCTCTGGCCGCGCCGGTTCAGGAACGCATCCCGCAGGCCTATGTCGCAGTGGCCAAGTCCGAAGCCGATCGTCTCGGCGTCAACGACGGTGCCCTGCTCTCCTTGAGCATCGGCGGTGAAACGCTGACCTTGCCGTTGCGCATCAGCGAAGAACTGGGCGCGGGCCTTGTCGCATTGCCGGCAGGACTGCCTGGCATTCCGCCAGCACTCTTCGGCAAATCCGTTGACGGTCTGCAGGAGGCAGCGCAATGACCTGGTTTACCCCTGATGTGATCGACGCAATCATTGCAGTGGTCAAGGCCATCGTGGTGTTGCTGGCGGTCGTGGTTTGTGGTGCCCTGCTGAGCTTCATCGAACGTCGTCTGCTGGGCTGGTGGCAGGACCGTTATGGTCCGAACCGTGTGGGTCCGTTCGGCATGTTCCAGATCGCAGCCGACATGCTGAAGATGTTCTTCAAGGAAGACTGGACCCCACCGTTCGCCGACAAGGTGATCTTCACCCTGGCGCCGGTGGTTGCCATGAGCGCCCTGCTGATCGCCTTTGCGGTCATCCCGATCACCCCGACCTGGGGCGTCGCGGATCTGAACATCGGTCTGTTGTTCTTCTTCGCCATGGCCGGTCTGTCCGTGTATGCGGTGCTGTTCGCCGGCTGGTCGAGCAACAACAAGTTCGCCCTGCTGGGCAGCCTGCGTGCTTCGGCACAAACCGTGTCCTACGAAGTGTTCATGGGCCTTGCGCTGATGGGCATCGTGGTTCAGGTCGGCTCGTTCAACATGCGCGACATCGTTGAATATCAGGCGCAGAACCTGTGGTTCATCATTCCGCAGTTCTTCGGCTTCTGTACGTTCTTCATCGCAGGCGTCGCGGTCACTCACCGCCACCCGTTCGACCAACCGGAAGCCGAGCAGGAACTGGCTGACGGCTACCACATTGAATATGCCGGCATGAAATGGGGCATGTTCTTCGTGGGCGAATACATCGGGATCATCTTGATCTCGGCGCTGCTGGTGACGCTGTTCTTCGGTGGCTGGCACGGCCCGTTCGACATTCTGCCATCGCTGGCATTCTTCTGGTTCGCCTTGAAAACCGCGTTTTTCATCATGCTGTTCATCCTGCTGCGCGCCTCCATCCCGCGCCCGCGTTATGACCAGGTCATGGATTTCAGCTGGAAGTTCTGTTTGCCGCTGACCCTGATCAATTTGCTGGTGACTGCTGCGATTGTGTTGTTGAACACACCGGCAGGCTCGGTTCAGTGAGGATTTGACCCATGTTCAAATATATTGGTGACATCGTTAAGGGTACGGGTACCCAGTTGCGCAGCCTGGTCATGGTCTTCGGCCACGGCTTTCGCAAGCGCGACACCCTGCAATACCCCGAAGAGCAGGTTTATCTTCCGCCCCGCTATCGCGGCCGCATCGTCCTGACCCGCGACCCCGATGGTGAAGAGCGCTGCGTGGCATGCAACCTGTGTGCAGTAGCCTGCCCCGTCGGCTGCATTTCGCTGCAGAAGGCCGAAACAGAGGACGGACGCTGGTACCCCGACTTCTTCCGCATCAACTTTTCGCGCTGCATCTTCTGCGGCCTGTGCGAAGAAGCCTGCCCGACAACCGCGATCCAGCTCACGCCGGACTTCGAGATGGCCGACTTCAAGCGTCAGGATCTGGTGTACGAGAAGGAAGACCTGCTGATCTCCGGACCCGGCAAGAACCCTGACTACAACTTCTATCGCGTTGCCGGTATGGCCATCGGCGGCAAGCCCAAGGGCTCCGCACAGAACGAAGCCGAGCCGATCAACGTCAAGAGCTTGCTGCCTTAAGGAAGTAAAGATGGAATTCGCTTTCTACTTCGCATCCGGTATCGCTGTTGTGTCCACCCTACGGGTGATCACCAACACGAACCCGGTGCACGCCCTGCTCTACCTGATCATCTCGCTGATCGCCGTAGCAATGACGTTCTTCAGCCTCGGCGCTCCGTTCGCCGGCGTGCTGGAAGTCATTGCCTACGCGGGCGCAATCATGGTCCTGTTCGTGTTTGTGGTGATGATGCTGAACCTCGGCCCGGCCTCGGTTCAGCAGGAACGTGCCTGGCTCAAACCCGGCATATGGATCGGCCCGGTCATTCTCGGCGCGCTGTTGCTGGCCGAGTTGCTGTATGTGCTGTTCGCCAACCCGACCGGCGCTGGTGTCGGTCACACCACGGTCGACGCCAAGGCAGTCGGCATCAGCCTGTTCGGGCCCTATCTGCTGGTGGTGGAACTCGCCTCGATGCTGTTGCTTGCAGCAGCCATCACGGCCTTCCATCTGGGCCGCAACGAGGCCAAGGAGCCAAGCCAATGAATGCTATCCCTCTTGAGCACGGTCTGGCGGTCGCCGGGGTCCTGTTCTGCCTGGGTCTGGTCGGCCTGATGGTGCGCCGTAACATTCTCTTCGTGTTGATGAGCCTGGAAATCATGATGAACGCCGCTGCACTGGCGTTCGTTGTGGCCGGCAGCCGTTGGGGGCAACCGGACGGGCAGGTGATGTTCATCCTGGTGATCAGCCTTGCGGCAGCCGAGGCCAGTATCGGCCTGGCGATCCTGATGCAACTGTATCGCCGCTTCCACACTCTCGATATCGATGCTGCCAGCGAGATGCGCGGATGAACCTTCTCTTTCTGACTTTCGTATTCCCCCTCATCGGCTTTCTGCTGCTGTCGTTCTCCCGTGGACGCATCTCGGAAAACCTCGCTGCGCTGATCGGTGTCGGCTCCATCGGCCTTTCAGCCATCGTCACGGCCTGGGTCATCTGGCAGTTCAACGTGGCACCACCTGAAGGCGGTCACTACACGCAGGTGCTGTGGCGCTGGATGGACGTCGATGGCTTCCAGCCCAACTTCGCGCTGTATCTGGACGGGCTGTCCGTCACGATGCTGGGCGTCGTGGTTGGTGTCGGCTTCCTGATCCACCTGTTCGCGTCCTGGTACATGCGCGGTGAAGCGGGCTACTCGCGCTTCTTCTCCTACACCAACCTGTTCATTGCCAGCATGCTGTTCCTGATCCTGGGCGACAACCTGCTGTTCATCTACTTCGGTTGGGAAGGCGTGGGCCTGTGCAGCTATCTGTTGATCGGTTTCTATTACAGCAACCGCAACAACGGCAACGCAGCCCTCAAAGCGTTCATCGTCACCCGTATCGGTGACGTGTTCATGGCTATCGGCTTGTTCATCCTGTTCCAGCAATTGGGCACGCTCAATGTGCAGGAACTGCTGGTCCGGGCGCCGGAACACTTCAAGGTCGGCGATTTCTGGATCGTGCTGGCGACCTTGATGCTGTTGGGCGGTGCGGTCGGTAAATCTGCACAGCTGCCACTGCAAACCTGGCTGGCGGATGCGATGGCCGGTCCTACTCCTGTTTCGGCGCTGATCCACGCAGCGACCATGGTCACGGCGGGCGTCTACCTGATTGCGCGTACTCATGGCCTGTTCGCACTGGCACCTGACATCCTGCATCTGGTCGGCATTGTCGGCGGCGTCACGCTGGTTCTGGCGGGGTTCGCCGCACTGGTGCAGACCGACATCAAGCGTATCCTCGCCTACTCGACCATGAGCCAGATCGGTTACATGTTCCTGGCACTGGGCGTTGGCGCCTGGGAAGGCGCGATCTTCCACCTGATGACCCACGCCTTCTTCAAGGCGCTGCTGTTCCTTGCTTCCGGTGCGGTGATCGTTGCCTGCCACCACGAGCAGAACATCTTCAAGATGGGCGGCCTGTGGAAGAAACTGCCATTGGCCTACGCCAGCTTCATCGTCGGTGGCGCTGCTCTTTCCGCCTTGCCGCTGCTGACGGCGGGCTTCTACTCCAAGGACGAAATTCTCTGGGAAGCATTTGCCAGCGGTAACAACGGCTTGCTGTATGCCGGTCTGGTGGGCGCGTTCATGACGTCGCTGTACACCTTCCGTCTGATCTTCATCGCGTTCCACGGTGAAGCCAAGACCGAAGCACACGCAGGTCACGGTATCGCTCACTGGCTGCCACTGTCGGTGCTGATCGTACTGTCGACGTTCATCGGCGCGTGGATCACTCCGCCCCTGGCCGGTGTGCTGCCGCAGAGCGTCGGCCATGCCGGTGGCGAAGCCAAGCACAGCCTGGAGATCGCCTCCGGCGCCATCGCGCTGGCCGGTATCCTGCTGGCAGCATTGCTGTTCCTCGGCAAGCGCCGCCTGGCGACGGCTATCGCCAACAGCGCTCCGGGCCGTTTCCTCTCGGCCTGGTGGTTCGCGGCATGGGGCTTCGACTGGATCTACGACAAGCTGTTCGTCAAGCCGTATCTGGCAATCAGTCATGTACTGCGTAGTGATCCGTTCGACCGCACCATCGGCTTGATCCCACGTCTGGTCAAAGGCGGTCATGACACCATGAGCCGCACCGAGACCGGCCAGTTGCGTTGGTATGCTGCCTCGATCGCCGTGGGTGCCGTTCTGGTACTCGGTGCCGTCGTTCTGGTTGCGATCTGATATGAACCTTGCGAATTTGCGAAAGGAATTGAGCCCGTCATGATTCTGTCCTGGCTAATCCTGATCCCCTTCATCGGCGGCCTGCTGTGCTGGCTGGGTGAGCGCTTCGGCTCTACCCTGCCGCGCTGGATTGCGTTGCTGACAATGACCCTGGAACTGGTTCTCGGCCTCTGGCTGTGGGCTACCGGCAACTTCGGCTACGCGCCGGTGCCGGGTGCCGATCCGACCTGGACCCTGGAATTCCACCACCCGTGGATCACCCGCTTCGGCATCGACGTGCATCTGGCACTCGATGGCCTGTCGCTGCTGATGATCCTGCTGACCGGCCTTCTGGGTGTGCTGTCGGTGCTGTGCTCGTGGAAGGAAATCCAGCGCAAGGTCGGTTTCTTCCACCTTAATCTGATGTGGATCCTGGGCGGTGTCGTGGGCGTGTTCCTGGCCATCGACCTGTTCATGTTCTTCTTCTTCTGGGAAATGATGCTGGTGCCGATGTATTTCCTCATCGCGCTCTGGGGTCACAGTTCTTCGGATGGGAAGAAAACCCGTATCTACGCAGCCACCAAGTTCTTCATCTTCACTCAGGCCAGCGGCCTGATCATGCTGGTGGCGATCCTGGGTCTGGTGCTGGTGCACTTCAATCAGACCGGCGTGATCACCTTTGCCTACGCCGACCTGCTGAAGACCAAACTGGCACCGGGCACCGAGTACATCCTGATGCTGGGCTTCTTCATTGCCTTCGCCGTCAAGCTGCCGGTGGTGCCGTTGCACTCCTGGCTGCCGGATGCGCATGCCCAGGCACCGACTGCAGGCTCCGTTGACCTGGCGGGTATCCTGCTGAAGACGGCGGCTTACGGTCTGCTGCGCTTTGCCCTGCCACTGTTCCCCAACGCATCGGCCGAGTTCGCACCGATTGCCATGACGCTGGGGCTGGTCGGTATCTTCTACGGCGCATTCCTGGCATTTGCCCAGACTGACATCAAGCGCCTGATCGCGTTCTCCAGCGTTTCGCACATGGGCTTCGTACTGATCGGTATCTACTCGGGCAGCCAGCAGGCGCTGCAAGGCGTACTGATCCAGATGATCGCCCACGGTCTGTCGGCTGCGGCACTGTTCATTCTCAGTGGTCAGCTGTACGAGCGCCTGCACACCCGCGACATGCGTGAGATGGGCGGCCTGTGGTCACGCATTGCTTACATCCCGGCCATCAGCCTGTTCTTTGCCGCCGCCTCTCTGGGTCTGCCGGGCACTGGCAACTTCGTCGGCGAGTTCCTGATTCTGCTGGGCAGCTTCGCCAGCTCACCATGGATCACGGCGATCGCCACCTCCGGTCTGGTATTTGGTTCTGTCTACTCGCTGATCATGATCCACCGCGCCTACTTCGGCCCGTCGAAGTCCGACGAGGTTCTGAAGGGCATGGACGGACGGGAAATGATCATGGTGCTGGGCCTTGCCGTGTTGCTGGTCGTGCTCGGGGTGTTCCCGCAGCCGTTCCTCGACACTTCGGCAGCGACCATGCACGGCGTGCAGCAATGGCTAGGCACTGCCTTCACTCAACTCGCTTCGGCCCGGTAAGAGCGCTATGGACCTGACGATTCAACACTTTATTGCGCTTGCGCCACTGCTGATCACCAGCCTCACCATTGTCGTGGTGATGCTGGCGATCGCATGGCGCCGCAATCACTCGCAAACGTTCCTGCTTTCGGTAGCAGGCCTCAACCTGGCCCTGCTGTCGATCTATCCAGCACTGAAAGTTGCCCCTCTGGTCGTGACGCCACTGCTGCATATCGACAACTTTGCCTGCCTGTACATGGCGATCATCCTCGCCTCTACCCTCGCTTGCGTGACCATGGCGCACGCCTATCTGGGTGACGGCAAGGCCGGGTATCCGGGCAATCGCGAAGAGCTTTACCTGCTGATCCTGCTGGCAGCCGCCGGTGGGCTGGTTCTGGTCAGCGCTCAGCATCTGGCGGGCCTGTTCATCGGCCTGGAACTGCTGTCGGTGCCGGTCTACGGGCTGGTGGCTTATGCCTTCTTCAACAAGCGCTCGCTGGAAGGTGGCATCAAGTACATGGTCCTGTCGGCCGCAGGGTCCGCGTTCCTGCTCTTCGGTATGGCGCTGCTGTACGCAGAGGCAGGTTCGCTGAGCTTCGACGGTATCGGCAAGGCTATCGCAGCGACCGGTATGCCGAGCCCGATTGCCAGCCTGGGTCTGGGTATGATGGTCGTCGGCCTGGCCTTCAAGTTGTCACTGGTACCTTTCCACCTGTGGACCCCGGACGTTTACGAAGGCGCCCCTGCGCCGGTCGCGGCCTTCCTGGCAACCGCCAGCAAGGTGGCGGTATTTGCGGTACTGGTGCGTCTGTTCCAGATTTCACCGGCAGCCAGCAGCGGTGTCCTGCATGACGTACTGGCAGTCATCGCCGTAGCGTCGATCCTGGTCGGCAACCTGCTTGCGCTGACTCAGACCAACCTCAAGCGTCTGCTGGGCTACTCCTCCATCGCTCACTTCGGTTACCTGATGATTGCGCTGGTGGCCAGCAAAGGCATGGCGGTCGAGGCGATTGGTGTCTATCTGGCAACTTACGTCCTGACCTCGCTAGGCAGCTTCGGCGTGATCACCATGATGTCTTCGCCTTACAGCGGACGTGATGCCGACGCGATGTTCGAATACCGCGGTCTGTTCTGGCGTCGCCCTTACCTGACGGCAGTCATGACCCTGATGATGCTGTCGCTGGCAGGTATCCCGCTTACCGCTGGTTTCATCGGCAAGTTCTATATCATCGCCACCGGTGTCGAATCGCAGCTGTGGTGGCTGATCGGGGCGTTGGTCATCGGCAGCGCCATCGGCGTGTTCTATTACCTGCGTGTGATGGTCACCATGTATCTGGTCGACAACAAGCTTCCTCGCCACGACGCAGCCATCAACTGGGCTCAGCGCACAGGTGGTGTGATGCTGCTGGCCGTTGCGATCCTGACCTTCGTGCTGGGTGTTTACCCGCAACCGCTGCTCGATCTGGTGGTCAATGCCGGTCTGCACGTAGCAGGCTGATCCTGCGCAAACGCAAAGCCCTGCTCTTGAGCAGGGCTTTTTTTTATCTCCGAAAACGGCTGGAACGGCTACCCGGCAACGCTTTTCGCGGAACGCACAGCGCCTGGGGATAGGCCCACCGTTCTTTTGAATGCACGGCTGAAGGCGGCCAATGAACCGTAGCCCAGTTGACTGGCAACAGCCTCCAGAGAACAGTGTTCGCGGCTCAGGCGGTGAAACGCCAGGCGCATTCTCAGCTCCGTCAGGTACTGCAATGGCGGCATACCCGTTGCCTCGAGAAAGCGCTGTGCGAACACAGAGCGGGAATGCCTGGCCTCATGGGCAAGCGTGGCCACCGTCCAGCGTCTACCTGGACGCTGGTGCATCATGACGATGGCGCGACTCAGCCGAGGGTCTTGCAAAGCACCGAGCCAGCCTGTGGCATTCCCACAGCCACCCGCGACCCAGCCACGCACCAGCAGCGCGGCCACGACTTCAGCAAGACGTGCCAGAATGCCTGCGTGCCCGGCCTGTAGCATCAAGGCTTCAGGCTCCATTGCCGCGAGCATGGGCCGCAGTTCGGGGCACGTTTCCAGCAGAGTACTGACCTGCATGACATCCGGCATGGCGGCAACAAGCGGCTGCATGCCGCCCAGTTCCAACTCCATACAACAGCTGAAGATAATCGCCCGATCAACCGCTCCGCCCTCCTCGGCATCAGACCGATCGTGAACGCCATCGCTGATGCCGGTAGACGGGTCAAACAGCTGTACATCGCTTGCAGCCGTGTCTTCGGCCGTCAACACAGCGTGGTGCCCACCGCGCGGAATAAGAACCGCGTCGCCGGTATCGAGCCTGTACAGAACGCTCTCAGCGCTGCGTAGCCAGACCGGCCCACGCCCGACGAAATGAAACTGCGCTCGTCCGATTGCGTTAGTGAAGCCAACACCCAGAGGCGGCACAACTTCCAGCCTGCGGAATTGAACGCCGAAAAGACGCATACCGAGCAGCAGCTCGCTGATGGGGTCATTTGACGGGGCTTGCATAGAGAGAGGCCACTTCGAGTTCAGGACGATCAATCAATTTATCAGGATTTTACGTCATAGACCGTCCTGCGTCATCGACCTACAGTGCGCCCATCACTTCTACCGCGTGGAAATAGCCTCATGAATCACATTCGCTTCGTTCACCTGCTGCGCAATACCTTGCTTGCTGCGCTGCTGACCGGACTATCATCACTGGCCCTGGCAGTAGACAAACACTACACCGTCACAGCCCCTGACGGCGTCAAACTCGCTGTGCAGGAATCAGGCGATCCGAACGGCCCGGCCCTGATTTTCATTCACGGTCTGCTGGGCAGTCGCCTCAATTGGGAAAAGCAGATCGCGAGTCCCCAACTGCAGCGCTACCGAATGATTACCTATGACCTGCGCGGTCACGGGCTTTCCGACAAGCCCGACAGTGTCGAGGCGTACCGTAACGGGCGTCGCTATGCGGACGACCTGGCAGCGGTACTTGAAGCCACCACAAGCAAGCGTCCGGTATTGGTCGGCTGGTCATTGGGCGGCGTGGTCATGTCCAACTACCTCGCCGCCTATGGTGACGCGAAGATCGGCGGCGTTGTGTATGTTGATGGTGTCATCGAGCTTAACGCGGCCCTGATTACAGCCCACCCTCATCTATATGCCGGCCTGAGTTCAGAGGACCTGAAGACCCACCTTGATGCAGTACGTACCTTTCTCGGACTGTGCTTCCACACACAACCGGACGCACCGACTTTCGAGCGGCTGGTGTCGAGTGCTGCGATGGCATCGTGGACGATGACCCGTGCTACGCCTGCAATGACTGTCGATGTGGCCGAAGGCCTGCCCAAGGCAAAGGTGCCGGTATTGATGCTGTATGGCGGCAAGGATGAACTGGTCAACCTTCAGCCCAGCATCGCACGCGCTCGGCAGCTCAATCCTCGAATTCAATCGAAGGTGTACGAAAACTCAGGCCACGCGCCATTTCTGGAAGAAGCATCGCGCTTCAATACCGATCTGGCCGCCTTCATGGACTCGGCTGCGATCGCGGCAAAAAGCTCAGAATGAGACCTGCTCTCATGAAAAAAACCGCGCATGCTCCCTGCCTGATAAATGGCAGGGAGCATGCGCGGGTCTGTGTCGACCACGCGACCTGCCAATGTCAGCCTGGCAGTCTCACGGGTTTCTTGGAGCCGGAGCCGCTGAACAATCCCCAACTGGAGATGAACAGCGCAGCCACCAGAGGTCCGATCACAAAGCCGTTCAGACCAAAGACCGACATGCCGCCAAGCGTGGAAATAAGGATAAGGTAGTCCGGCATTTTGGTGTCTTTACCCACCAGGATCGGGCGCAGTACGTTATCCACCAGACCGATCACGAAGACGCCAAACAAGCCCAGCACCACGCCTTGCCAGATCATGCCACTGAGCAGGAAGTAGATGGCCACTGGCGCCCAGACAATCCCGGCCCCTACCGCAGGCAACAGCGACAGGAACGCCATGATCACCGCCCACAGCAGCGCACTCGGGATGTCCAGCACCCAGAAGATGAAGCCACCCAGCGCACCTTGCGTCACCGCGACCACCACGTTGCCTTTGACCGTGGCACGTACCACTCGGGTGAACTTGAGCTGCAGACGACGCTTCTGCTGTTCGCCCAACGGGAAGGCCGTGCGGATCTTGCGCACCAGTTCCTGTCCGTCGCGCAGGAAAAAGTACAGCAGGTAGAGCATGATGAAGACGCTGACGACAAAGTCGAATGTGCCCTGCCCGAAGCTGAATGCCTGCGTCGCCAGGTACTGACTGCCCTGCATCGCACCCTTGGCGATCTTGTCGCGCAACCCTTCCAGGTCGCCCATGCCCAGACGATCAAGCAGCGCCTGAATGGAGTGCGGCAGCAGGTCCTTGAACTCGGCCAGATAGCCGGCAATATCCAGTTGCCCGGTCTCGACATTCTTGTACAGCGTGGTGCCCTCCTGAACCAGCAAGGCACTGATCACGATCACCGGCAGAATCGCGATGACCAGACAGATCGTCAGGGTGCACAGGGAGGTAAGATTGCGTGACCAGTTGAACTTGATCTGCAACTTGCGCTGCACAGGCGCGAAGATGATCCCGAGGATGACCGCCCAGAACACTGCGCCATAAAACGGCAGCAGAATCCATATGAAGGCAATGGTCACCAGTACCAGTAGCAGAATGAGGGTTTTGTATTGCAGCGTGGTTTCGTTCATGTCCTGTCCATGTCGTTAGACCGCGCATCGCGCCCGGTCTAGAGCTTAGTCAGCACACGAGCGCACGAGTGCCATCTTCCATGACGGCAATATGACGACGATGCCAGGTACAGGCTGTGACAGGGGTTTACACCCCTGCCGGATAGGTATCAGACCCTGAACTGACCGACCAGACCGTCCAGGCGTGCGCCGAGTTCGGCCAGGCTGCGTGATGTCTGGGCGCTTTGCCGGGTTTCATCGGCGACACTCTCGACTGCACCTGCGATCTGATGGACGCTGCGATTGATTTCCTCGGCAACCGCCGTCTGCTCTTCTGCGGCACTGGCGATCTGCGCGTTCATCGAATTGATGGTCGCGATCAGCTCGCCGATGCTCACCAGCGATGTACCGGCTTCGTTGGCCTGCGCCGAGGTGCCGTCGCCTGCTTCGCTGGAACGGCGCATGGCTGTCACCGCCTCCTGAGTGCCCTGCTGCAAGCGGTCGATCATGCCCTGGATCTCCTGCGTGCTCTGCTGTGTCCGGCTGGCCAGTGCCCGTACTTCGTCGGCGACCACGGCAAAACCGCGTCCTGCCTCCCCTGCCCTGGCGGCCTCGATGGCAGCATTGAGTGCCAGCAGGTTGGTCTGTTCGGCGATCGAGCGGATGACGCCCAGCACACTGACAATGGAAGAAACATCCTTCTGCAAGACGTCCAGTGAAGAGCCGCTTTTGCGGATGTCATCGACCAGCGCGTGAATCTGCCGAATGCTGCCATCCACCACGCGCTTGGCGGCTCGCCCTTGCTCGTCGGTCTGCTGAGCAGCAACGGACGCACCCTGCGCGCTCTTGGCAACCTCTTGAGCAGCAGCCGACATCTGATTGATTGCAGTAGCCACCTGATCGGTTTCGTGACGCTGACGGTCCATGGCCGTTTCCGAGCGCTGTGCCTGCGAGCTGACTTCGCCGACCAGGCCATTGAGCTGCCCGGTCATTTCACTGATTTGACGAACCATGCCATGAATCTTGTCGACAAACCTGTTGAACGAGCCTGCCAGATCACCGAGCTCGTTATTGCTGGTAATCACCAGCCGACGAGTCAGGTCGCCTTCACCTGCCGCGATGTCATCCAGACTGTTTTTCATCAGGCCGAGCGGGCGCAGCAAAGTGCCTGTCAGCACTATTCCGATGATGCCGATAATGACCAGGACCAGAACGGTAATGCCGAGAATGCTGTAGAGCATCTCCTTCAAACGTGCCTCGACACCCTGCCTGACCACGGCAACCTGAGCATCGATGCCATCGATATTGACGGCAGAGCCGATGACCAGATCCCATTTCGGCAGATAATCCGTATAGCCGATCTTGGGGACCGGTTCAGTCTTGCCAGGCAGGGCCGACGAGTACATTACATAGTGGGTGCCCGCCTTGCCGACCGCCACCAACTCGCGATTGATATAGACGCCGTTCGCATCACGGGCATCAGCAAAACTTTTGCCCACACCGTCAGGGCTGTTGCTTCTGAAAATCCGGATCACCTGAGAGTCGTAGCCAAAGATGTAACCATCCTTGCCGTAACTGACCGAGGAAAGCAGCTTGATAGCGTTGGCACGCGCAGCGTCGTCGCCGGGCGCGGCGGCATCGTAAAGTGGTTTGATGGCGGTCATGGCGATAGCAACGTAGTTTTGCAACGTTGCCTTGGCCTCGTTGAGCAAGCGCTCTCGCGTATCGCTGACCTCTCGCTCGGCCTGCCGATGCAGCATGAATACGGTCGTAGCGCTGATCACCAGCGCAAACATCAGAACCGGCAGGACTGCCAGCGACAGAACCTTGGCTTTCAGACTGAGACGCATAGGATTGGCCTTATGGTTATTTTTATAAGTCAGAGGTGCCCAATCAGGTTATCGGCACTCTCCGATGGACATTAAGACCTGTCCTGCCTTTTGTATGAAGACGCTGAACGATACTGGCTGACGCCCTAGGGGGCAGTCCGCTCGGGCAGGTCGATGCGTACCCGAAGCCCACCTGCCGGGCTCTCCTGCAGTTGCAGTTGACCGCCCCATGCCTCGACGATATCGCGCACGATACCCAGCCCCAGCCCGTGGCCGGTAATCTGCTCGTCAAGACGAGCGCCACGGCTGAACACTTCTGCGCGTTGCGCCTCCGGAATACCGGGTCCATCGTCATCCACCAACAGGCAGAAGCCCTGATCCTGACTGAGAATGTCCAGACGCACCTCGCTGTCGGCCCATTTGCAGGCATTGTCCAGCAGGTTGCCGAGCAGCTCGAGAATGTCCTCCCGATCCCACGGCAGGTACATGCCCGCCTCGACATCGTTGATCAATTGGAGATGAGCACCATGAATCATGCCCAGCGTGGAGAAAAGCCCAGGCAGTTCGGCGTCACAATCGAAGCGGGCTCCCGGTAGAGCGTCACCGGAGAGACGTGCGCGATTGAGCTCGCGCTCCAGACGCAGGCGGATATTTTCCAGCTGCTCCTGCAAGGTCCTGCGCAATCCAGGGTTGGCGTCCAATTGTCCGCTGAGGGCCAGGCTGAGCAAGACCGCGAGCGGTGTCTTCAAGGCATGTCCCAGATTACCCAATGCGTTACGTGAGCGTTTCAGGCTGTCCTCGGTATGCGCAAGCAAGTGGTTGATCTGCGCCACCAGCGGCTCGAGTTCGAGGGGAACCTGGTTGTCCAGTTGTGAACGCTGGCCCTGCTGGAGCTGAAAAATCTGCTCGCGAACGGTTTCAAGCGGGCGAAGCGCTCTTCGCACGGTGATGCGTTGCAATACCAGCACCAGGATCAGCGCGGCCAGCCCAAGTCCCAGCCCGATCTGCTGCATGAGGCGAAAACTCGCCCTGACCGGTGTGTAATCCTGTGCGACGGTGATTGAAACCTCTTTGCCGAACTTGCGGTATTCGCTGGTCAGCATCAACAGCGATTGCCCGGTCTTGCCGAGCTCAAGATTGGCATGCAAACCTACCCCGGGCTGGGGCAACTCGAAATCCCACAGGGAACGGGAGCGCCAGTGCCCCTGCGGCAAGTCCATCCGGAAGTAATGGCCGGACAGTGGACGCTGGTAGGCACCGGACAGGCGATGGTCATCCAGTTGCAGCCCGGCAGGACCTCGCACCAGCGCTACCAGCAGGTTTTCACTCTCGTTGCGCAGACCTGACTCCAGGTAGCGCTGCAGGCCCACTTCGAACAGCCAGAGACTGGTCTGCGCCATCACCAGACCGACAACGACCATGACGGCGATCAGCCCCAGACTCAGACGTCGCTGTATGGATTTCAACCGCCGGCTCCGCCGTACAGATAGCCCTGACCGCGGCGTGTCTCGACGACTGCGCGGCCCAACTTGCGCCTCAGGTGATTGACATGGACTTCGATGACATTGGAATCACGCTCGTTTTCGCCATCGTACAAATGCTCTGACAGATGGCTTTTCGAGAGAATCTGTCCAGGGTGCAACATGAAATAACGCAGCAGACGAAACTCTGCCGAGGTGAGCTGGATATCCACGCCGTCCCGGCTGACGCATTGACGGCCTTCATCCAGATTAAGACCGGCGGATTCCAGCGTGGGCTGGTTGGCCAGCCCGTGCGAACGTCGCAGCAATGCCTGAATACGCAATTGCAGTTCTTCAGGATGAAAAGGCTTGGTCAGGTAATCATCGGCACCTGCCTTCAAGCCTTCTATGCGCTCTGACCAGGAGCCGCGCGCGGTCAGAATCAACACGGGGGTCGCCAGACCTTTGCTGCGCCATTGCTGGAGAACCTCAAGCCCTGGCATGCCAGGCAGCCCCAGATCCAGAACGATCAGGTCATACGGCTCGCTTGCGCCTTGATGAACCGCATCGCGCCCGTCGGCCAGCCAGTCGACCGCGTAGCCTTGACGCCCCAGCGCAGCGAGCAGCTCATCGGCAAGGGGAACATGGTCTTCAACCAGTAGCAGGCGCATCAGTCATCTTCCTCGTCTTTCAGCAATCGGCTATCACGCGCATCGAACTTGAGCTCGCGGACAACGCCCTCAGGGGTCAGCAATTCAAACTCATACACGTACACATTATTCTTTTCCTCTAGCTCGGCCTCGAGCAGACGAGAGCCCGGATGAAGGCCCATCGCGCGCTCGATGAACTGTTCGAGAGGCAGGATGACCCCGCGCTGACGCAAACTGAGCGCTTCATCCTGATTCAGATCTCTGGCATACACAAAAGAGCAGGTCAGGCTCAAACCAAGGATGACACAGAGACGCTTGTCGACATTCATTAGTTATCCTGATGATTCCTGTAGACCTGGCCCGTGGCGGCGTCTATTTCGAGGACCCACTCAATACCCTGTTTGTCACGCAGCTCGACATTGTAAACGTACCTGCCGTATATGTTCTTGAACTGCGTGCCGATAATACTGGCATCGGGGTGTTTGCTCAGCGCTTTGGCATCTAGTGTCTCAGCCGAATGAAGCGTACCTGCATCACTGAGGCGCAGCACTTCCTGCGGGTCGACGCCGTACGCCTGAATGAAACAGGACGTCAAAACCAATGTGAGGGCCGCCAGCAGGGTAGTCAGCGTTTTCATAGAGGGTATCCATAACGATCGGTGCTTCTATGGCGCCCACCTTAACCGGTACAACTTAACTCAAACTGAATAGATCTGGCCGAGTGCCATCAAACACTCTGACAGGTTCACCCTTGCATGGAGTTTCAGGCCATTGCTGTTAAACTCGCAGATTGCATTTATCGCGTCAGCGATCGCCATTTTTCCGGGGCCAATACACAGTGGAAATCTTCAAAGAATTTACCTTCGAGTCAGCACACCGCCTCCCCCACGTTCCAGAGGGGCACAAGTGTGGACGTCTGCACGGCCATTCGTTTCGTGTCGGCATTCATCTGGCCGGAAAGGTTGACCCGCATACCGGCTGGATCCGGGACTTTTCGGAAATCAAGGCGATTTTCAAACCGCTGTATGAACGCCTTGATCATAACTACCTGAATGACATCCCGGGCCTGGAGAATCCAACCAGCGAAAACCTCGCGAAATGGATCTGGAATGAGTTGAAGCCTCTGCTGCCCGAACTGTCGGCCGTCCGTATTCACGAGACGTGCACCAGCGGATGTGAATACCGCGGGGATTGATTGCCCTGAAAATAAAAAACCACCTTGCCGGTGGTTTTTTTGTGCCTGTCGATCGGAAGTACATGTTGAATGACGTGTTCTCACGCTGTTTTTTGCAGGCACCAGACAAACAAAAACCCTCAACGCGTAAGCGATGAGGGTTTTTGGAATTCAATCTTGACGATGACCTACTCTCACATGGGGAAACCCCACACTACCATCGGCGATACATCGTTTCACTACTGAGTTCGGGATGGGATCAGGTGGT